>OZ220732.1:3002500-4207120 GCA_965116905.1 Longimicrobiales bacterium
TCCCGTAGGAGTCTGGGCCGTATCTCAGTCCCAATGTGACGGATCGTCCTCTCAGACCCGCTACGCGTCGTCGCCTTGGTAGGCCGTTACCCCACCAACAAGCTGATACGCCGCGACCTCCTCCCTGGGCGAGAGCTTACAAGTAGAGGCCCTCTTTGGTGCCGCCAACATGCGATGGCCGCACATCATGTGGTATTAGCCCGGGTTTCCCCAGGTTGTCCCTCTCCCAAAGGCAGATTGGTCACGTGTTACTCACCCGTTCGCCACTCGGCTCCAGGTGCAAGCACCTGGTCCTCGTCCGACTTGCATGTATAAAGCACGCCGCCAGCGTTCGTCCTGAGCCAGGATCAAACTCTCCATGATAGATAGCTTGAGATAGCTCGACTGAACATTGGATCCGGTTGGATCCCGTGTTCGGAATCTGCGTTATTGACCCCTTCATCCGCCGGGCGCGAATGCCCGGACGGACGAGAATCGGTGGGACACAGTTGCCCACCGGTGAAGGGCCCGCCCGCTTCTCATGACCTCGATTGTCAAAAACCATCGGGGATCGGGAACCCGTGAAAGGTGCCCCGAACCTCCTGAAACCAAATCGGAAGCGACCGGCTCGCGGCCGGACTCGTTTCGCGAACCCGGCCCGAAAAACCGCGACCGAGGATCGTTGGTAGACCATCATCGTAGGGGAATCCCAACGTGGTGTCAACGGGTCGTCCGGACCGACCGACGGTTCGCCGTCGACTCCCAGGGTGGGCGACCGGATTCGAACCGGCGACCTCCGGAACCACAATCCGGCGCTCTAACCGACTGAGCTACGCCCACCAGCGGCCTCGCGGCGGAGGCTCCCGTCCGGACGGTTGCGACCGGCGCGGGGGTCACTGCGAATTGCAAAGGTACAGCAAACGGCGGGGAGCGCAAACCGGGGCCGGCCGACGTTCTTTGCCCTGCGCCGCCCCGTCCCGTATCCTTCCCGGGTCCGATCCAACCCGTCCACGATTTCGGGAGCATTCCGCATGACCGACCGATCCCCATGCACACCCGTTCTGGCAGCTGCCACGATCCTGTTGCTCGCCGGCTGTGCCCCCGACGATGCACCGAACCCCGAAGCGGATCAGCAGGACGCGGCTTCGGCGCTGGTCGCCCGCGGTCAATCCCTGGAGATCCCCGGAGAGTGGGCGATTCCACCGGGAGACCCTCTTCACCACGCCACCGCCGGCTTCGCCAAGATTCTCTGCTCCAACGTCTTTCTGTCTGGGCTGGACCCGGATTTCGCCGCGGCCAACACCGGTTTCTTCAGTGCTCCACGAGAGATGCGCGGGGCGGTGACGGACACGGTCGTGGACCACGAGAATCGTCGCGTTCACCTGACCCTGCCGGACGGCACGGTGCGGTCCGCGAAGGTCCACGGGGGCCAGGGCTGTCTCGCGTTGCCGATGGGCGAGTCGGAGCCCTACTACGAGCCCGTGGACGTGACACCGAACCTGCCCGACGCCGCGACCACCCCCTGGCCGATGGGGGATCTGCTGCCCGACGAGCCCTTCCCCGCCGACGTCGACATGGAGAAGGTGGCCGCCGCGGTCGACGCCGCGTTCGATCCTCCCGAGGGACTGACCGCCGCGTTCGTGGTCACGCACCGCGGCCGTCTGCTGGCCGAAGGGTACAGGGATGGAATCGACCACACCACACCGCTGGAAAGCTGGTCGATGGGCAAGAGCCTGACGGGCACCCTGATGGGGGTCCTGATCCAGAAGGGCGTCTACGAGCTCTGGCAGTCCGCGCCCATCCCCGAGTGGCAGTCCGACGGCGACCCGCGCCAGGCGATCCGGATCGGCGACATCATGCGGATGTCGTCGGGCCTGCGCTTCCGGGCACCCCAGGACCCGGACTTCGACCCTGAAGTCGGCTACGCGGACCACATCTACGTGTATACGGGGACGGTCAATTCCTTCGAGTGGGCCGCAAGCAAGGACCAGCAGTGGCAACCCAACACGGTCGGACGCTACCGCAACTCGGACCCGGTCATCACCAACTACCTGGTGCGTCTGGGCGTCGAGCAGCTCGACGAAAACTACCATCAGTTCCCGCAGCGCCACCTGTTCGACAAGCTCGGGATCCGCAACCTCATCCCCGAGACCGATCCCTACGGCAACTTCCTCCTGCAGGGCTATGAATTCGGCAGCGGCCGTGACTGGGCGCGTCTGGGCAACCTCTACCTGACCGACGGCGTGGCTCCGAACGGCGAGCGACTGTTGCCGGAGGGGTACGTCGAGTACGCGTCGACCCTGGCTCCGGCGTGGGAGGCCGACGGCCGTCACCGGTACGGCGGTTCGTTCTTCTGGGTGAACCAGGACGGGCAGTACCCGGTGCCCTCCAGCGCCTTCTACATGGCGGGAGCGGGGGGCCAGACCACGCTTGTCATCCCGTCGCACGACATGGTGGTGGCACGTCTGGGCCACTACAGCGGCGCCGGCGAGGGGGGTCAGGCACTGCGCCGGGCCCTGGAGCTTCTGATGGAGGCGGTTCCCGAGCGCTGACCGCAGCCCGCCGGCCGACTGGGCAAAGGTGCCAAAACACGCCCGCCAGGACTCGAACCTGGGACCCTCGGCTTAGAAGGCCGATGCTCTATCCAGCTGAGCTACGGGCGCAGAAAAGAAGCGGCGCGGCCACTTCCGTCGGAAGCTAACGCCCGCCCCCCGGTCACTCCAGTGCCGCGGGGTGCTGGTGGCCGGGGGCAAAGAACGTCAGATTTGGAGGAGGCAGATTGGGGGAGGCGATGAGAAAACCCAGGTCCCAGTGGGAAGACACGGCATTCTTCACCGGCACGCTCCTGCTCACCGCGGGCGGGGGGCTCGTCATCCAGGCCGGGCTGGAACTGCCGCAGGTCTACGCAAGACTGGTGTGGGGCGGCGTGGGCCTGGTATGGGGTGCAGTGTTGATCCGCGTCTGGATCTTCCGAGAAGGAGGAAAGTGAGCCTGGCCGTGGCCGTCGCGTCATCGGCCGCCAGTCGCTCCCGATGGACCGCTAGCCGCTCGCCGCCGCCACCCTGGCCTCGCCCTTT
The DNA here is from genome assembly GCA_965116905.1 of Longimicrobiales bacterium. Taxonomy (GTDB): domain Bacteria; phylum Gemmatimonadota; class Gemmatimonadetes; order Longimicrobiales; family Gaopeijiaceae; genus Bin94. The sequence continues at coordinate 3,005,557 of OZ220732.1, forward strand.
TCGCCCTTTGCCTCGCCCGCCGGTCCCAGGCTGGCCTTCAACGCTTCCATGAGATCGATGATCTTGGTCTCGGGTTCGTCCTGCGGCGCGAGCGTGATCTGCTCGCCCTCGATCTTGCGGTCGATCAGCGCCTGCACCCGTTCCTTGACCTCGTCCCGGTAGCGGCCGGGATCGAACGCCTCGCTCGCGGCCTGCTCGATGAACTGCCTGGCCAGAGCCAGCTCCGCGTCGCTCACGTCGCCCTTCTCGACGGGCACCTCGTCGAACGACCGCACCTCGTCGGGGTAGTAGAGCTGCTCCAGGATCAGTCCGTCGTCCAGCGGGCGGATCATGACCAGCCGCTGCTTGCCCCGCGCCGAATAGCGTGCGATCGCCACCCTTTCCATCTCCCTGAGCGCGACCGACAGGAGGCGGTAGGCCCGGGCGCCGCCCCGGGCGGGGCCCAGATAGTAGGCGCGCTCCAGGTAGACTCTGTCGATGTCGCGCGCGGGAACGAATTCCGTGATCTCGATCATCTCGGTGGACTGGGCCTCGATCGCCTTGAGTTCGTCCGGCTCGAAGGTGACATATTGGTTCTTGGCGAACTCGAACCCCTTGACCAGCTGGTCGCGCTCCACCGGTTCTCCGCTTTGTCCGTCCACGTACTGGTACTTGACGCGCGAGCCCGTCTCGCGATTGATCCAGTTGAAGCGCACCTTGGCGGAGGACTGGCCGGTCGAATAGAGCTTGACCGGGAGCGAGACGAGACCGAACGAGACGGTCGAGGCGGAGATCGGGCGGGCGCTCATGCCGATAACGTACAAACATATGATCCCCAGGTCCAACGATGTCTGACGGTCCCGCCGAGCCGCCTGTCGGCCGGGGGAAGCCGGGCCCCGAGCGGCTCGAGGACTACCGGGCCAAGCGTTCGGCGTCGGGAACGAGTGAGCCGTTCGGCGGGGCGACCGAGGGGGGCAGCAGCCGTTTCGTGGTGCAGAAGCACCGGGCATCGTCGCTGCACTGGGACCTCCGCCTGGAGATGGACGGCGTACTCGTGTCCTGGGCGGTGCCCCGGGGACCTTCACCCAATCAGTCCGACAAGCGGCTGGCGGTCCACGTCGAGGACCATCCCCTGGAATACGCCGATTTCGAGGGCGTGATACCGGAGGGGAACTACGGCGCGGGACCTTCGATCGTGTGGGACAGGGGGGTGTGGACGCCGGTCGAGAATCCGCGAGAGGGAATGAGGAAGGGCAAGCTGCTCTTCGACCTGAAGGGGTACAAGCTGCGCGGCCGCTGGACCCTGGTGAAGACCAAGGGCGGAGCGGACAATCACTGGCTGCTGATCAAGGAACGCGACGCCTACGAGGACCCGGACGGGAGCACCGGAGGCTACGCGGACGATTCCATCCTGTCGGGGCTGACGGTGGACGAACTCGGTGCCGGCGGGGACTTCGGAGCACGCATCCGGGAGCGGTGCGCGGACGCTGGAGCCACGGCCGGCAAGGTGGCCGCGGATTCCGTGCGCGTCATGAATGCGGAGGCGCGCGACAGGCCCTTCTCGCGCCCGGGCTGGGTCTTCGAGATCAAGTACGACGGATACAGGCTGCTCGGCGACAGCGGCGACGGCGAGGCGAAGCTGATCTCACGGAACGGCAACGACCTCACCCCGGTCTTTCCGGAGGTCGCGCAGGTGCTGGCAAAGCTGCCCTACGCCGCCACGCTGATCGACGGAGAGGTCGTGGTGAACGGGCCCGACGGGATCCCGAGCTTTCAGCTGATTCAGAAGCGCGGCCGGCTGCAGCGCTCGCGCGACATCGCGGTGGCCTGCGTCACGCTGCCCGCGACGTACTACGCGTTCGACCTGCTGGCCTTCGAGGGATACGACCTGCGGGGACTGCCACTGCTCGAGCGCAAGGCGATCCTGCGGGAGGTCCTGCCGTCCACCGGTCCGCTGCGCTACTCGGACCACATCCCCGAGCAGGGCGAAGCGATGTACAACCACGTCGTGGACCTCGGGCTGGAGGGTGTGGTGGCCAAGAGGGCCGACTCGATCTACGTCGGCGGACGCAGCCGCTCGTGGCTGAAGGTGCGGGCCACGCACACCGCCGACTTCGTCATTCATGGCTTCACCGAGCCGGACGAGGGGAGAACCGGCTTCGGAGCCCTGCACCTGGCGTGGCGGGAAGAGGATGGCTTCGTCTATGCCGGGCGCGTGGGGACGGGGTTTTCGGCCGAATTGCTTCGGGAACTCGGCGAGGCGCTGAGGGAGCTTCCGGAGGCGCCTCCGCCAACGGGCGCCGGGGCGGCGGGCAGCGGCAACCACCGCTGGGTCGCTCCCGAACTGGTCGCGGAGGTGCGGTACAAGGAAACCACCGACGCGGGCGTGCTGCGGCACCCTTCCTTCCTGCGGCTGCGCGACGACAAGCCGCCCGAGGAGTGCGTCGCCACCGCCGCCGGCCGCCGGCTCGAGGACCCGGTCCCGCCACCACAGGCGCCGCCGAGCCGGGTCGTACACTTCACAAACCTGGACAAGCCCTTCTGGCCGGAGGACGGTTACGTCAAGGGGGACCTGATCGAGTACTACCGCGCCGTGTCACCCTGGATCCTGCCCTATCTCGCCGACCGTCCGGTGGTGCTGACGCGCTACCCGGACGGAATCCACGGCAAGTCCTTCTTCCAGAAGAACGCCCCCGATTTCGCGCCGGCGTGGATCCGCAGGATCCGCTTGTACAGCGAGGGGTCCGAACGCGACCTGGACTACTTCGTGGCGGAAGACCTGGAATCGCTCCTCTACGTCGCCAACAGCGCGAGCATCCCGCTCCATATCTGGCTGAGCCGGGTCTCCGACATTTCGCGGCCCGACTTCTGCGTGCTCGACCTGGATCCGAAGGATGCGCCCTTCACGGACGTGGTGAAAATCGCCCTCTTCCTGCGGGGCCTCTGCGACGAGATCGCGCTGCCGGCATTCGTCAAGACCAGCGGGTCGACGGGGCTCCACGTGCTGATCCCGCTCGGGCGGCAGGTGACGTACGAGCAGTCGCGGACCGTCGGCGAGCTGCTGGCCCTGATGGTGGTGCGTGAGCTGGAAGGGATCGCGACCGTGGCCCGGCTGCCGTCGCAGCGTGAGGGCAAGGTCTATGTGGACTACGTCCAGAACGGCCACGGCCGTCTGATCGTGGCCCCGTTCTGCGTGCGGCCGAATCCCGGCGCGCCCGTCTCGACGCCGCTCGACTGGAGCGAGGTGGACGAGGGCCTCGCCATCGGCGATCACACGATCGCGACGGTCCCTGGACGCATGGCCGCCCGCGACGATCCGATGCGGGATGTGCTGCGCCTCAGACCCGATCTGGGGCACAGTCTGGAGCGGCTGCAGGCGATGTTCGCGGGTCGGTGAGGCGCACCCTGACGTTACGTTAGGGGGCCCAGGTTCCTGCGGATCAGCGCGCCGGGGTCCGGATCGCGTCCCATGAAGTCGCGGAACAGGTCCTCGGGGTCCCGGCGGTCGCCCTGTGCGAGCACGCCCTCCAGGAACGCGCGTCCGGTGCGTTCGTTGAGCACCCCTTCCCTCTCGAACCTGGAAAACGCGTCCGCTTCAAGGGTTTCGGACCAGATGTAGGAGTAGTACGCCGATGCGTAGCCTCCTCCAAAGAGGTGCGAGAACGAGGGCAGGATATGGCGCTCCACGAAGCGCTCCGAGGGGACGAAGGGGCGGAGTGTGCGGGCGGCGAAATCCATGACCGGCACGTCGCCCGCGTAGCGGCGGTGCAGCTCCAGGTCGAGGTTGGCGAACGACAGTTGCCGCATCTGGAGCCAGCCGCCCATGAAGCGCCGGGCCGCGAGGAGGCGTTCCAGAACCTGGTCGGGCAGCGTTTCGCCGGTCTCGAAATGGCGCGCGAAGAGGTCGAGCGCCTCGCCTTTCCAGCACCAGTTTTCCATGATCTGCGAGGGAACCTCGACCCAGTCCCACGCGACGTTGATCCCCCCGCGCGCGGCGATCTCGACGCGTGAGGCGGTGTGGTGGAGGAGGTGGCCGAATTCGTGGAAGAGGACCTGCACCTCCCGGTGGGTCAGCAGCGCCGGCCGCGCGCCGGTGGGTGGGGTGAAGTTGCCGCCGATGAAGGCCAGGTGGGGCTGGAAGGCGCCGTCGGGCCTCGGGCCGCCGGAGACGAGGTCGTCCATCCAGGCGCCCTGCCGCTTGGTGTCGCGCGGAAACCAGTCGGTGTAGAACGAGCCGACGTGGAGCCCGGTGCCGTCCCGCACCTCGAAGAGGGAGACGTCGGGGTGCCACACCGCCGAATTGTCCACGCGTGCTATGGTGAGCCCGAAGAGACGCTCGGCGATCTCGAAGAGCCCGGCCTGGACTTCGTCGAGGGGGAACCAGGGGCGCAGCTTTTCGTCGTCGATGTCGAAGCGTTCCCTGCGCATCCGCTCCATGAGCCAGGAGACGTCCCAGGGCTCCAGCGCGCCCAGGCCGCGGTTGCGGGCGTTCGCTTCCAGCTCTTCCGTGTCGCGCTCGTGGAACGGGCGGGTGCCGTCGATGAGCTCGTCCAGGAAGCCGCGGACGCGCCCGCCCGAGCCGGCCATGAGGGTCTCGAGGCGATAGTCGGGGAAATCCCCGTAGCCGAGAAGGTCCGCGAGACGGCGTCGCAGCTCGAGGATGCGGGCTACGAGGGGGCGGTTGTCCCTGTCCCCAGCCGTGCAACGGTCCATGAAGGCGGTGTGGATCTCACGGCGCAGCGCCCGGTCGTCGGCGTGCTGGAGCACGGCCTGGACCGCCGGCATGTCCAGGGTGAGGACCCATCCGTCCTCGCCGCGTTCGGCGGCGAGCTGGGCGGCACGCTCCAGCGCGCTGTCGGGCATCCCGGCCAACCGCTCCCGGCGGGCCACGACCTTGCCGTACGCCGCGGTCTCCTCGAGCAGGTTCTCCTCGAAGCGTCGGCCCAGCTCGGAGAGTTCGATTCGCAACTCCTCCAGCGACTGCTTGTCGCCGGGGGCCAGCTCCGCCCCGGCGCGTCTGAAGTCCCTGAGCGTCTTCTCCAGGTGGCGGCGGCGCAGTCCGGTGAGGGTTCCGCCCACGGACGACGCCGCGAAGTCGCACAGGCGCCGGAAGAGCCCCTCGTGGTGGTGCAGGCGGCTCGAGAAGCGCGTCAAGTCGGGCAGCGAAGCCGCATAGGCCTCGCGAAGCGCGGGCGTGGCGTCGACGTTGTGAAGGTGCGAGACGGGCGCCCAGGTACGGGCCACGTCCTCGGCCAGGCCATCGAGTTCGCCCATGACGTCGTCCCAGCCTCCTCCCGTGCCCTGTCCCAGGGCCTCGATGCGCTCGCCGGCCCGGGCGAGCACTTCGCCGATGGCCGGCGCGACGTCGCCGGGCTCGATGCGGTCGAACGGGGTCGGGAACGCCCGGTCGAGGAGCGGATTGCCGTGCGTGCTCACGGTGTGATCAGCATGTGGCCGTGTGTTGCGGGGGACAACGGCGCCAACGGTCTTCGCGCGGGTTCACCGCGTCGCCGCGCCTGCCACGGCCGCCCGTCCCGCCCAGCGCGCGGTCACGGTGGCGACCTCGGCGAGGACATCGTCGAGCGTCCGTCCCGAGCGCTTGAGCATTCCGAGCGAGTGGTCGCCGCCCACGAGAACGTGCAGGGTGGCGCGGGGGCCGACCTGCTCCAGCACGGGACGCAACAGGTCGAGGTCGGCGAGGCGGTCGCGCGTGCCCTGGTGGAAGAGCATGGGGCACGGCACGTCCGCGAGGTGCTCGGCCCGCTCGGTACCCCGCCGCCCGGGGGCGTGGAGCGGGAACCCGAAGAAGACGAGACCCGAGAGCGCTGGCGTGGGGTCTCCCGAGCCGTCAGCCGCCCGGTCGGCGACGAGCATGGAGGTCATCCTGCCGCCCATCGACTTGCCCCCGGCGAAGAGCGGCAGCCCTTCGGCGCGCTTGCGCCCGGCCTGCAGAGCCGACGACACCACCGCCAGGAGGCGGCGCAGGGGGTCCGGCCGCCTTCGTCCGGCTTCGGTGTACGCGAAGTTGTAGCGCAACGTGGAGACGCCCTCTGCCGACAGCGCCTGGGCCAGGGCCTCCATGAACGGGTGGGTCATGGGCGCGCCGGCGCCGTGGCCAAGCACCAGAAGCCCCGCCGGATCCGGTGCCTCCACCATCACTCCCGAGACGGGCGGATGCCCCTCACCCTCGATGGTGAGGCGGTGGCCGGTCCCGCCAACGCCGCCCTTCCCCACCCCCTTCGTCACCAGGCGATTCCGTAGTCTTCGCCGTGGTTGCTGGAACCGCCCCACATCGTTCCGGTGGCGGCATCGAAGAAGATCGCGTTGATCGGGCCGGAGGTGCGCGCGGAGAAGGTCAGGTCATAGCCCATGTCGCTCAGATCGGCGCGGACCCAGGCGGGGACACCGTCGTTGAGGAGGATGCGCCCGGGTTGCGATTCGTGCGCGCCGAAGGAGCTCCGCATCTGGTAGCTGTTGAAGTTGGCGGCTTCGGCGGCCTGCTGAACGTTCATGCCGAACTCGACGACGTTGAGGAAGAACTGGAGCAGGTTCTGGTCCTGTCCGTCACCCCCCTGAACCGCGAACGAGAGGTAGGGCTCGCCGTCCTTCAGTGCCAGCGAGGGGGTGAGGGTCGCACGCGGACGCTTGCCCGGCTCGACGACGTTGTAGGGGCCGGCGCGCTCGTCGAGGACGAAGCTCTGCATGCGCTGGCTCATGCCGATGCCCGTGCGGCCCGCGATGACCGCAGGGATCCAGCCGCCGGACGGCGTGATCGACACGACCCAGCCGTCGGCGTCGGCGGCCTGGATGGACGTGGTGCCGGCGTAGAAGGCTTCGTCGAGGTCCATGCCGGAGTCGTCGGGGGTGGCGACCGGCACGGTGTTCCAGGAGTCGATGAGGTGGAGGAAGGGGTTGGTGCCGTCCTGGAACGGGTAGGGGTCGCCGGGCAGGACCTCGGGGTCGTTCCTGTCCCAGTCGATCTGGGCGGCGCGCGCGGCGGCGTAGTCCTTGGAGAGCAGACCGTCGATCGGCTCTTCCGGCGGGTAGTAGGGATCGCCGTAGTAGAAGTCGCGGTCGGCAAACGCCAGGTTCATGGCCTGGTAGAGGGCGTGGATGTAGCGGGTGGAGTTGTAGCCCATATCGGCCACGTCGAGCCCCTCGAGGATGTTCAGGGCCTGCAGCAGGACGGGGCCCTGAACCCACGTGGTCAGCTTGTACACGTCGATGCCCTTGTAGGACGTGCTGACGGGCTCTTCCAGGTAGACCTGCCAGTCGGCCAGATCGGCGAGCGTGTGGAGCCCGCCCTGCTCCTGCGACCCGCGCACGAACTCCTCGGCGATGTCGCCGCGGTAGAAGCGGTCGTAGGCGGCCATGATGGCATCCTTGCGGGACGCGCCCGCGGCCAGCGCCTCGGCCTCCGCTTCGACGAGCATTTCGAGGGTGGTGGCGAGATCCTCCTGGACGAAGAGTTCGCCGGCCTCGGGGGCGGCGCGGTCCTCTCCGTAGTGGGGCAGGAAGACGTCCCTGGAATACGGCCACTCCGCCAGGCGCTCCTTCTGACCCTCGATGGAGTTCGCCGCCTGGGCCTCAATCGGGTAGCCGCGTGCCATGTCGATGGACGGCGCGAGGACATCGGCCAGACTGAGGCGTCCGTATTCCGCCATCATGACCATGAGCCCGCCGGGGGTTCCGGGGGTGACGGCGGCGAGGGGGCCGTAGGCGGGGGGAATCTCCATGCCCTGTTCACGGAAGTACTCGGGTGTGGCCCCGGTGGGGGCGGCGCCGAGTGCGTTGATCCCGATGACCTTGCCGGTCCCGGGATTGTAGATGAGCGCCTGGGTCTCGCCGCCCCAGCCGAGAACGTCCCACATGGTGGCCGTTGCGCCCAGCATGGCCGCTGCCGCGTCCACGGCGTTGCCGCCCTTCAGGAACATCATGGCGCCGGCGGTGGCCCCCAGGGGCTTGCCGGTAATGGCCATCCAGTCCTTTCCATGAAGGACCGGCTTCTGGGTCCGCTGGGCTTCCGCGCCCGTGGCGGCCAGGAGGCCCACGGCGGCGACGAGAGCGTGTCTGGAGCGCATGCGAGGCGACATCGTCCAACTCCTGCGTAGGGGTCTCGGGGGAAATGCAAGGCTACCAGCGCGAACCCGCGTGCGCCAGTACACGGTTGACGGAGAACGGCCGGGAGGAGAGGCTTGAAACGGATGACGCGCGGGACGGGCCCGCGCCGAGCGTCCAGTGGGGAAGAGGGGCCGCATGGATTTCATCCGAACCGTGATCGCGAGGGACCTCAAGACCGGCAAATACGGCGGCCGCGTCGTCACGCGATTCCCACCCGAGCCCAACGGTTTCCTGCACATCGGGCACGCGAAGGCGATCTGCCTGAATTTCGGTATCGCGGCCGAACACCCGGGCGGCCGCTGCCACCTCCGCCTCGACGACACGAACCCCGATACCGAGCGCGCCGAGTACGTCGAAGCCATGAAGCGGGACATCCGCTGGCTCGGCTTCGATTGGGGAGAACACCTCTACCACGCGTCGGACTATTTCGGGCAACTCTACCGGTACGCCCTGGTCCTGATCGACAAGGGGCTCGCATACGTCGACTCGTCATCCGAAGCGGAGATCCGCGAGCGGCGCGGCTCCGTCACCCGGCCCGGGGTCGACAGTCCGTACCGGGAACGCTCGCGCGAGGAGAACCGCGACCTCTTCGAGCGCATGCGGGCCGGCGAGTTCCCCGACGGCGGCCACGTCCTCCGGGCGAGGATCGACATGGCGCATGCGAACATGGTGATGCGCGATCCCCTCCTCTACCGGATACGCCACGCAAGCCACTATCGGCAGGGAGACCGCTGGCCCATCTACCCGATGTACGACTTCGCCCACTGCCTGTCCGACTCCGTCGAGCGGGTCACCCACTCGCTGTGCACACTGGAGTTCGAGAACAACCGCGAAATCTACGACTGGCTCCTGGAACATGTGGACGCCCCGCGCCCGCGTCCCGAGCAGACCGAATTCGCGCCGCTGGTGCTGGACTACGTAATCACCAGCAAACGGCTGCTGAGAAGGCTTGTGGAGGCGGGCAAGGTGCGGGGATGGGACGATCCGCGCATGCCCACGCTGGCCGGCCTGAGGCGGCGGGGCGTGACCCCGGACGCCATCCGGACGCTGTGCGACATGGTGGGAGTGGCACGCGCGCACTCGCGCGTCGGGATGGACAAGCTCGAATTCGCCGTGCGGGACGATCTGAACCACAAGGCGCCCCGGGCCTTTTGTGTCCTGGATCCGCTCAAGGTGGTGCTGACCAACTACCCGCCGGAGCGCGAGGAGATCTTCACCGCGCCCCTCCTGCCGGGCGACGCAGACAGGCCCGGAACCCGCGATCTTCCGTTCGGCCGGGTGCTCCATATCGATCGCGCGGATTTCCGGGAGGACCCGCCACCCGGGTTCCACCGGCTCACCCCGGGGGGCACGGTTCGCCTCAAGTATGCTTGCGTGATCCGGTGCGACCGGGTGATCAAGGACGATGCAGGCACGGTGATCGAGCTGCGCTGCAGCGTCCTGGACCGCGATGCGCCGGGTGGCGAGAAGGCCCTGGGGCCGCGCGTCCGCGGCACGATTCACTGGGTCCGGGCGGATAGCGCGGTGCCGGTGGAGGTGCGCCTTCTGGACCGGATGTTCACGGTGGAGGAGCCCTCCACGGATGACATCGTCGCAGCCATGAATCCGGACTCAGAGCGGGTCATCGCGAAGGCGCTCGCCGAACCGGGCGTTGCGGGAACCCCGCCCGGCACGCACTACCAGTTCGAACGCCACGGATACTTCTTCTCGGACCCTGTCGATTCGAGCGAGGGACGCCTCGTGTTCAACCGCACCGTCACGCTGCGGGACAGCTGGGCGGACCGGGTTCGGCCGACCGGATCGGGCTCGCCCCGGCACAGCGCCGCGGCACCCGGACGCAACGGGACGGACCGTGCCGCCTCGGCTGCTCCCCGGGTCTCGCCGATGGACTCGCTGCGGTCCCCGGGACAGCGGCTGAACTTCCGCGAGGTCTTGGCTCTCGGCGTATCCGAGGCCGCCGCGGCGAGCCTCGTGCGCTCCTCCTCCGCGCTGAAGCTGTTCCACGCCGCGCAGGTCGACTACCCGGAGGGAGCCGGCTCGATCGCGGACTGGCTGGTCAACGATGTTTCCAGGGTCCTGGCGGCCACCGAAGGGGCCGACCTGGAGCGATTGGAGGCGGCGGCTCTGTCCCGCCTGGCTCGCGCCGTCGACGATGGGGACATCTCACATCGTCAGGGGCGCCGGATCGTGGAGGCCCTGGTGAAGCGGGGGATTTCCTTCGACGAGGCGCGGACCAGCCTCGACCTCACGGAGATCGACGACGAAGCGATGCTGTCGGCGATGCTCCGACAGGTGGCGGACGAGTACCCGGAGAAGGTGGCTGCGTACCAGCGGGGCCAGCACGGCCTCCTGGGCTTCTTCGTCGGCCAGGTCATGCGGCGCAGCGAAGGAAAGGCCGATCCCCGCAAGGCCAACGAGCTGGCCAGAGCCATGTTCGGACAGACGTGAACCGGTATCCGAATCCGGAGTCTCGCGCGTGAATTCACTCGTGCCCGCGGACAGCGTCCTGGCGATCACCGGGGTGCTGTTCATCGTGGTGTGGGTTGCCCTTTATCTCGAAGGCAGGTTCGCGTGGGCGCGCACCCTGTCGGCCGCACTGATTGCCCTGGTGGGAGGTCTGGTTCTCTCCAACAGCGGGATTCTGCCGTTCGCCTCGCCGGCGTACGACTTCGTCAACGACCATTTCATCCTGGTGGCCATTCCCCTGCTCCTCTTCAAGGCCGACCTGAGAGTCATACTGAAGCAGGGCGGCAGGGTGCTGGCCGGCTTCATCGTCTCCGCGGTGGGAGTCGTGGCGGGAGCCGGCATCGCGTTCGCCCTGATCGAGGTGCCCGAATCCGCCCGGTACGCGGGCATGCTCGTGGGCGGCTACACGGGGGGGAGCCTGAACTTCGTCGCCGTCTCTCAGGCGGTCGGCATGGACGATCCCGCGCTGGGAACGGCCGCGCTCGCTGCGGAGAGCCTCGCCGGCATCTCGTACCTGTTCGTCCTGGCGGCACTGCCGACCATCGCCGCAGTTCGCCGGTGGCTGCCGCTGCGTGGTCCCGAGACCGATCCCGTGGACCGATCGGCCGGAGCGAGCGCCGGGGCCGGGGACGACGCAGCGAAGGAGCCGAAGGAGCCGAAGGGGCCGGGACCCGATTGGATCGCGCACGTCGCGGTCGCGCTGGGAATGAGCCTGATCGTGTGCGCGGCCGGCGTTTGGCTGGCCGGGGCGTTCGGACGGCCGCGATTCGTCGTGCTGGCCGTCACCACCCTGGCGGTCGTGCTCGCCAACGTGGCGCCCCGCAGCATGGCGCGGCTCAAGGGCGACCAACAGCTCGGAATGCTGCTGCTCTACGTGTTCTTCGTGGTCTACGCGGCGGGGGCGGATATCCGGTCGCTCCTCGGGGCCGCGGCCCTGATGCTGTCGTACGCGTTCGTCGTGATCCTGGTCCAGGCCGTGGTCTCGGCTGCGGGCGCCAAGGTGTTCCGCTTCAGCTACGCGGAGATGCTGATCGCGTCCAACGCGTGCGTGCTGGGACCACCGACGGCAGCCGCGCTCGCCGCCGGGCGGGGCTGGCACGGATTGGTGACGCCCGGCATCCTGACCGGGGTCTTCGGCTACGTCGTCGGCAATTTCCTGGGGGTCAGCGTCTTCGCCTGGCTTGACTAAGCTCAGTCTGGCGAAAGCGGAAACGCACGTGCCCGGCTTCAGTACCCCGCCGCCGTGCCATCGGAGTCGCGCGGATCGGGAACCCCTACCAGCATTCCCGACCCGGGATCCACGAACACGCAGTGCGCGATCCCCTGTCCCCTTCCCCACGAGATCTCGTGTCCCATCGCGGCAAGCCGCGCCGCGTCGGACTCGGTCATGTAGCCGTCCTCCATCCGCGCCACGTCGGGAAGCCACTGGTGGTGGAGCCGCCGTGAGGCGACGGCTTCAGCGGGCGATTGCCCGAAGTCGACCAGGTTGACCACGATCTGGAGCACCGTGTTGATGATCGTGCGTCCGCCAGGGCTGCCGATCACGGCGACCAACTCGCCGTCGCGCGCGAGAATCGTCGGGGTCATCGAGGACAGCATGCGCTGTTCGGGACGCGCCAGGTTGGGCACGGTGCCGATCAGTCCTCGCTCGTCGGTCAGGCCGGGACGGCCGTTGAAGTCGCCCATCTCGTTGTTCAACAGGAATCCCGCGCCGGGCACCGTGATGTACGATCCATACCCGCCCTCCAGCGTGTACGTCACGGACACGGCCATACCGTCGCCATCGACCACCGAATAGTGCGTCGTCTCCGAACTCTCCCACCCGGGATCGCCGGCCAGGTCGGCAGGAGCGGACGTGCTTGCCGCTTCGGCCTGGATCGTAGCCCGCAGTTCGTCGGCGTAGGCCTTGCTCGTGAGACGCTCGACCGGCACATCCGCAAAGCCCGGGTCGGCCAGGAACATCGCGCGATCGCGAAACGCCCGCCTCATGGCTTCGATGAGGTGGTGGGCGAGCTCGGGGCTGCCCGCCCCCATCGCGGCCACATCGAACCCCTCCAGCACATTCAGCATTGCCACCAGTGCCGTTCCGCCCGAGGACGGCGGTGCCATGCTGATGATGTCGTACCCGCGATAGGTGCCGGTCACGGGCTCCCGTTCGATGGCCTCGTAACGGGCAAGGTCCTCCTCGGTGATCCAGCCCCCGCCCCGCACCATCTCCTCGGCCAGAAGCCGGGCCGTGGTGCCCGCGTAGAACCCGTCGCGTCCCTCGTCTCGAATCCTCTCCAGCGTGCCGGCCAGATCGGACTGCACGAGCATCTCCCCCGCCCGGTACGGCTCACCGCCCCTTGAGAACTGGGCGTGCGTCGCCGGATAGTCCTCGAACGCCTCGAGGCGCCCCTCCAGCGACCTCGCCAGACGCTCGCTCACCTCGAACCCGTCGCGCGCCAGGATCACCGCGGGATCGACGAGGTCACGCCACGAGGCACGCCCATACCGCTCGTGGGCGAGCTCGAAGCCCGCCACCGTGCCGGGGACGCCGACCGCAAGATGGCTTCGGTGATGAATCTGGTAGGAGTACTCGCCGTCTTCTCCGACGAACATCTCCGGATGTGCCCTGAGGGGCGCCTTCTCGCGAAAATCGATGACCGTGGAGCTTCCGTCGGGGAACCGGATGACCATGAATCCGCCCCCGCCGATGTTGCCCGCGGCCGGATGGGTCACGGCCAGGGCGAGTCCGGTGGCGATCGCGGCATCGACGGCGTTTCCGCCGGCGCGCAGCGTTTCGGCCCCCGCCCGGCTCGCCTCCGGATAGGCCGATACCACCATGCCGTTGCCCGATTCGAGGACCGCGCGTTCGACCCTCAGTTCGGGCGGATCCGCAGCGCTCACGGCGCATCCGGCCGCCGCCAGGACTGCCATGGCACCGCCGGCCATCAGAAGACGGGCACCGAGGCTCCGGTTCATGATTCCTCCATGTCTGCGCGAAACACGCGCCGGGCTGCCCGCGCGGGCCGCCGGCCGACATCGTCCAGGTGCTGAGTCCGCCTAATCTGCTAACTCCGCACGGCCGCCGCCACTTCGGATTCCCGCTCCGGTGAGGGGAGCGGCGGCACGAGGACCGACTGTCGCGTGTCGGCCGTTGCGCCGCCTTCTTCCGGCTCCGCTACCTCCCTGCGCCTGAAGAGCCGCGCCAGGTCGTCCACGATGCTGTACAGGACGGGCACCAGTATCAGAGTCAGGAAGGTGGCGAAGATGATGCCGACGATGACGGCCACGGCCATCGGTCCCCACCAGGCGGCCTGTTCACCGCCCCAGAAGAGTTCCGGCGCCAAGCTGGCGAAGAGCCCGAAGAAGTCGAAATTGAGGCCGACCGCGAGGGGGATCAGTCCAAGGGCCGTGGTCAGTGCGGTCAGCAGAACCGGCCTCAGCCGGGTCTTGCCTCCCTGCACCAGCGCCTCCCTCCGGTCCATTCCGTCGCGCTCCCGCAGCACATCGATGTAGTCGATCAGCACGATCGCGTTGTTGACCACGATGCCCGCCAGCGAGATCACGCCCACCCCGGTCATGATGATCACGAAGGGCATCTGGAAGACCAGCAGCCCGATCAGCACGCCGATCGTGGACATGATGACCGACGAAAGAATGATCAGGGGCTTGACCACCGAATTGAACTGCGATACGAGAATGAGCGCGATGAGCATCAGCGCGGCCATGAACGCGGTGCCCAGGAACTGCATGGCCTCCTGCTGGTCCTCCTGCTCGCCCGTGAACACGAGTGCATACCCGGGCGGAAGACCAGCGGCGAAGTCCTGCAAGACGGTCTCCACCTCGGCGCGAACATCGTTGCTGTTGTAGCCCGATGCCACCTCCGCGCTGATCGTGGCCACACGATCGAGATCCTTGCGCCGGATGGAACCGTAGCCCTCGCCCACGCTCCAGTCGGCGACCGAGAGGAGGGGGATCTGGCCACCGTCCGCGAACGCGGTAAGATCCTCGAGGGCGGTGAGTTCCCTGCGGTCCTCCTCGCGCAACCGCACGATGATATCGAACTCGTCGTTGCCGGTCCTGTACTTCGCGGCCTCGATCCCGTTGATGGCCCCGCGCACTGCAAGGCCCACCTGGTTCGTCGAAAGGCCGTACAGGCTCGCCTTTTCGCGGTCCACCTCGACTCTCAATTCGGGCCGGCCTTCTTCCATGTCGCTCTCCAGCCCCACGAGACGGCGGTAAACCTCGGCGTCTTCGATCAGGTTGACCGCCCGGGCCGCCAGCTCCTTGAGCAGCTCGGGGTCTTCCCCGCTGATCTCAATGTTGACGGGCGGACCCGACGGAGGTCCTTCCGTGATCTTGTCCACCCTGACCTCGGCTCCGGCCAGGTCCCTGCCGATCCGCTCCTGCATCTCCGCGAGCGTCGCGAAGACATCGTGGCTACGGTCCTCATAGTCCGTCATGCCCAGCGTGATTCGGCCCGCTTCCGGACCGGAGGGGCCGCCGTCGCCCATCGGACCGCCTCCGCCGCCCCCGCTGCCCACGGTCGTGACCACGGTCTCGACATCCTCCATGCCACCGATCGCGACGAGTTCGCCCTTGAGGCGCCGGGCATAGCCGTCGGTCACGCCGGCGGCCGTCCCCACCGGTGCCTCCACGGCCACGAAGAGCGTGGAAGGCGGGATGTCCTCGGGAAAATACTCCACCGGAGCCGCGAACTGCCGATACACCACGATGGTGGCCAACAGCGCGGCTACCGAGAGCGAAAGAACCACGATGCGGTGATCGAGCGACCACCTGAGCCGCCGTTCGTACCACTTCACCAGGCGGGGCATGCCGCCGGACATGAAGGCCCGTCCCCAGCGCTCCAGGAGCTTGGCATGCAGGATCCAGAGCGCAAGCGCGGTAATCACCAGGAGGATCGCGGTGAGCGGATTGGCCATCGCTACGACGAACAGGACGAGTCCCCCGAGTCCGAGCAGCCCCACCCTCGCGTTTCGGTTTATCGCCCGGTGCGAAGCGGTTTCCGGACGAAGGAAGAGCGAACAGAGCGTGGGCACGATCACCAGCGCCACGAACAGCGAACTGGACAGGGTGACGATCAGGGTGATGGGCAGGTATCTCATGAACTGGCCCGCCATACCCGGCCAGAACAGCAGAGGGGTAAAGGCGGCCAGCGTCGTGGCGGTTGCGGCAATCACGGGTATCGCAACCTCGCCCGTGGCCTTCTTCGCGGCGGCCCTGCGATCCCACCCCTCCTCGATGAAGCGATGGATGTTCTCGACGATCACGATGGCGTTGTCCACCAGCATTCCCAGCGCCAGGATGAGCGAGAAGAGCACCACCATGTTCATGGAGACTCCGAGCAGCCAGAGCACCACGAAGGAAAGGAACATCGACGTGGGGATTGAAAGCGCCACGAACACCGAGGTGCGCAGCCCCAGCACGAAGAGAAGGACACCGACGATGAGCACCAGCCCCGAGATGATGTTGTTTTGCAGGCTGCTCACCATGTCGCCGATGTCGGCGGACATGTCGGAGGTGACCGACACCACGGTCGACGGCGGAAAGACGCTGCGCATGGCCTGGATCTCGGCCCGCACCGCTTCGGCCGTGGCGATAATGTTCTCGCCCGACCGCTTCACCACGTCGAGCGTGACGACCGGTTCCTCGCCGAGGCGTGCATAGCTGTCCCGCTCCGCGAACCCGAACTCGACCGTGGCCACGTCGCGCACGTAGACCGGACGACCGTCCACGGTGGCCACCACGAGGTCGCCCACGACGGCGGGGTCGTCGAACTCGCCGTCCACACGCACCAGGTACTTGATGCCGTTGACGTTGATCGTCCCTCCCGGCACATTCACGTTTTCCTGGCGGATCGCACTGAGGATGTCGCCTATGGAGACGTTGTAATACTGTAGTTTAGCCAGGTCAACATCAACTTTTACTTCACGCTCCAAGCCACCCCGCAGATCGACGCGCAACACGGCCGGGATGGACTCGATACGGTCCTGCAGTTCTTCCCCGAGTTCCTTGAGGCGCACCAGACCATAGCCCCCGGCGACATTCACCTGCATGATCGGCGCGTCGCTCATCGAGAGCTCCATGACGAACGGATCCTCGGCGTCCGACGGAAGCTCGGGACGGGCAAGGTCGACCTTCTCCCGCACCTGCTGCAGCGCTTCCTCCATGTTCATCGAGGTCTCGAACTCGGCCGTAACCGACGAGTAGCCCTCGACCGAAGTGGAGGTGAGCTCCTTGATGTCCGGTATGGCCTTCAGCTCGTCCTCGATCTTGCGCGTCACGAGGCTCTCGATGTCGGCCGGGGAGACACCCGGATACATCGTGTTGACCACGACGAACGGGATTTCCGTCTCCGGGAACGACTCCTTGGGTATCGCGCGGTAGGAGACCAGCCCGGCGACGGCGATGAAGGCGAAGAGCACGACGACCGACGTCGCGCTGTCTACCGCCAGGGAAGTAAGCCCGAATTCCTTGAACGTTCGCCGGTCACGGGCAGCACCCGACCGGTCCTTTTCGCCCGTCTTCACCGTGCCGCCCCCTCCCCGCCGGCCCCCGGCACGATCCGGACCCGGTCACCGTCGGTCAGTCCCTGCTGGCCCACCACGATCAGGCGGTCTCCCGCCGCCAGACCGGACGCGACCACCGCGTCGTTGCCCTGGCTCAGCGAGACCCGCACCCGTCTTCCGGCGGCCCGGGCCTCTCCACCCGATTCCTCGACCACGAACACCATGTGCCCGTCCTCCAGCGACACGAGCGCCTGCCGCGGCGCCACGATCGCGGCGGTCAACTCCTCCTGCACGACCGTGATCGACGCCACCATTCCCGGCTTTATCGATCCGCCCGGGTTCGCAATCGTCACCTCGATCGGGAAGGTGCGGTTCTCGGGATCGACGGTGACTCCCGCGTAGACGATCGACCCATCGAACGCCTCGCCCGGCAGGACATCAAAGGCCACCGAGGCCGACGCGCCCGCGGAGAGGTCGAGGGCATACCGTTCAGGGACCCCCGCCATGATCCTCACCGAGTCCGCCTGTACGATCCGGGCCACCGCAGTGCCCGGGGACACCATGGCGCCCAGCTCGACCAGGCGCGCGTCCAGCACGCCGCTGATCGGCGCCGTGACGACGGTGCGCGCCAGCCGCTCGCGAAGCGCCGCGAGGTTCCCCCGACTCTCCTCGGCTGCGTACTGCGCCTCATGATAGGCCAATTCCGAACCCACGCCGTCTTCCTCCCACAGCTTCTTCCTGCGCTCCCACACCTCTTCGGCGTAGGTGGCCTGAGCCGTGGCGGCCTGGACCTGCGCACTCAGAATCGCGTCGTCCAGACGGACGATCGCCTGCCCCGCGCGGATCCGCGCGCCCTTGTCACGAACGATGCGTCTGACCACGCCGCTCTCCTGCGCCGAAACCACGACATCGCGCATCGCGGTCGCCACCCCGGTCAGGCGGATCACCCGTGTGAATGGCCGGGGCTCCACGGGCATCACCTCCACATTCACAACCCGCGAGAACTCCTCGACCCCGTCCTCTCCCTGTGCGGAACCCTCCCGCTGCGCCCCGCCGCAACCACTCGAAACGGCACCGCAGACCAACAACACCGCCAGCACCCGGCGGACACGCGCCTGCTCCATCATATCGGACGTCACTCTGTCTTCAGTACTCATCAGCCCCCTGTCCCCCCGTCACCCGCTCCGGGATCGATGTCGACCATCGGCACTCTTCCCGCCGCCTCGTCGAGTCTGGCCCTTGTTGCAAGGTAGTCATACACCGCCTGGGCGTAGTTGAATTCACTCTGGCGCAAGGCCACTTCGGCATCGGTCAGCTCCAGCTGGCTGCCCAGTCCCTCCCGGTACTGCGCGCTCGCGATCTCGTAACCCCGCTCGGCCTGGGCGACGGCGAGCCGCTGTCCCACGGCACGCTCGCGAGCCTCCAGGACGTTGTCCGTGAGGTTGCGGAGCTCGGCAACGGCCCGGTCGGTCGCAAAGCGGGTCTGTGTCTCCGCCTGCCGGAGCGCCGCTTGCCTCTGGTCGATGCGCGCGTCCCGGCTGAACCCCGAGAAGATGGGAAAGGTGACGCGCAACCCCACCTGTTTGGACGAGCCCCGCTGGGCATCGGTACCGAAGAAGTCCGGCGGGCCGTTCTGCTGGGCCGCAAGGCCATAGGTGCCGAACGCGAACACCTTGGGCAGGTAGTCCACCTGTTCGATCCTCAGCTCGGTGCGCCTGAGTCCCTCGGTAATCGCCAACTGACGAATGTCCGACCGGTCACCGGCATCCTCCGTGAGAGACTGCTGCAGCGACGCCGCGTCGGGTGCCCCCACCCCCATGAACGCCAGGATATCCCGGTTGGCACTGGTGTTGGCGTCGAAGCTCTCGAGGTCGATCCGGGCCAGTTCACCGGCGACATTCAGCTCGGTGTCCGGATCCAGAGCCATTTCGACGGCGAGCGTCCGCCTGGCCGCGTCGCGGCGGTTGCGCGCCCGCCTGAGGTTGGGCTCGAGGTTGGCAAGTTCCACTTCCAGCCGCAGCACTTCGTAGTCCGACGTCATTCCGGCCTCGCGCATCGCCGTGGTCTCGCGGAGCGATTCGCGCACACGGCGCAGCGAGTTCTCGGTAAGGCGGACCTCCTCCTGGCCCAGGAGCACGTCGTAGAACGCCAGCCGCACCCTCGTCACGGTCTGTTGCGTCCTTCCGCGGAGCGCCTCCCGCTGAAGGCCCTCGAAGCGTGCCGCCGCCCCCACGCCCACGAAGATGCGGGGATCGAAGAGGGTCTGCTCGGCATTGACGGAAAGGCTCCAGATGTTGTCCGCCCCGAACTGGACTGGAATGAACTCCCCCTCGGCCGCGCTCGGATCGAAGATCTGGGCGGGCAGGAAGCTCACCTGCGGCGCCACGTTGCGGGTGAACGACGTCGACAGGTTGACGTTCGGATACACCTCGCTCCAGGCCTCCGACACCTGCTCCCCCGCGACCGCAAGCTGGTATTCCGCGTCCAGGACGTCGCGATTGCGGTCGAGCGCGGTCCGCACCACTTCGCTCAGCAGTGCCGGCGCTCCGTCACCGGTCCATCCCGGCTCCTGCCCTCCCGCACGCGCAGTGCCGACCGGGGTTGTGAGGGCCAGGGCTGTGAGGGCCAGGGCCATGATCGTCCTGCCGGCCAGTCGCCGAGCCGCTCGACTGGAATCACGCCGGCCCACGGGCCGGTGATGTCTGTCAAATCGATCCATATCGTCAGTCAATCTCTCTTTGGTAATCTCTCGGGCGCTCTTCATCTTCTGTTCGTCAAGGTCCGCCGGGGCGCCAGCCGAAATGACACGTTCCCGGTCTCTTACGTTGCGAAGGCCAAAGTCCTTGACTGGTCTTGCGCAAACCCCACGGGGTCATCAACGTGTTTTCGGCGGCGCGGACGAAGCCGCGGAGCCGGCTGGCCGGACGGTCCCGCACGGTGCGAGGCCGACGGAAGTGTACAGTTCACCATCAAGGAGCACAGGATGCGGACCACGGGAACCGTGAAGTGGTTCAACGACGCGAAGGGATTCGGATTCATCAGCCCGGAGGCAGGCGAGAGGGACTGTTTTGTCCACTATTCCGCGATCGAGGGCGATGGCTTCAAGAGTCTTGCCGAGGGCGACCAGGTCGAATTCGATTTGGTGAACGGCCCGAAGGGACCGGCCGCGGAAAACGTCAGCCGCGTCGGGGAGATGTCCTGACAGGCAACCCATTCTGAACGGATCGGGCAAGGAACGAGGCCGACGGGGAACCGACCGTCGGCCTCGTTTTTTCCTACTCGAAGAAGGCTGCATGCCAGCGTTCCCGGGCGGGACCCTCCCAACGGCCCCCGCGCAATTCGGCCAGCGCGGTGATCGAGTTGTCAAAGACGACCGATTCCGGCAGCACCTCCCCATCGGCCGCCAGCGCCCGGAACCGGGGGCGGGAGGCTCGCCGGATGCTTCCGCGCGCATCGCGGTACCAGATCGCTTCGTTGCCCAGGAACCGCACCCCCAGCCTGTCTTCGAATCCTCTCAACACCGTCACCAGTGCGTCTATGGAACACCCTGACGGAGGTGCCGACTCGATGTCCACCGCGACCACCAGGAATCGCTCGTAGCACCAGGACCGGGCCGCGCGCAACGGTACGCCGTGGGCCGTCCACTGCGCCAGGAACCCATCCACCGCGTCGAGCACCGACCCGGCCTCGGCACCGCCCAGCTCGCGATCCGAGCCGAACACCCAGACGCGAGCACTGTCGGGGAAGGCGTCCAGGGCCGCGATGTTCACGACGCCGCCTCGCTGCCTGCCAGCGGCGGACCGGGAGCATTCTTGTCCAGGAGGACCGCGATCCATTTCAGATCCTTCGTATTCTCGAGCATGATCTTGACAATCATGGTAAGGGGGACGGACAGCAGCGCGCCCAGGGGCCCCCAGAGCCAGCCCCAGAACACAAGCGAGAGGATCACGACGAGGGTGGACAGGCCGAGCCGCCGACCCATCAGCGTCGGTTCGAGCCAGTTCCCGAACACGATGTTCACCGCCAGGTAGCCGGCGCCCACGATCAGCGTCGATTGCAGATCCAGTCCCACGAAGGCAGCGGTCTGCGGATCCACCTCAATGAGCGCCAGGAGCACCGCGGGCACCGATGCGATCACCGAACCGATGGTGGGCACGTAGTTCAAGGCGAAAGCGATCAGCCCCAGGAGGACGGGCAGCTCGATCCCCATGATCCAGGTCCACGTTCCCAGGAGCACGCCCGTGGCGATGCTCACGAGCGTCTTGATCACAAGATACCCCTGAACCTCGTCCACGACCTTCCGCATGCGCTCGTCCGAAGCGATTCCGTCGCCCGCGATCGCGCGCAGCTTGTGGGGAAGGACCGCCGCCTCGCCGAGCGCGAACGCCAGGATCAGAAAGACGAGGAAGACGGTCGACAGGAACGAGAAGGCCCAGGTGGTCGCACCAGTGGCCAGAGCCGCCAGCAGAGGAAGATCAAACAGCCCCTGGAACGCGTCCATGATCTCGCCCTCCTCAACGAAGGGCCACCAGGCCGTGAACCCCTGCAGCATTCCCTCGAGCGGCACCTGCAGCGCGTCGATCTGAATCTGAACGCGCGCCACCAGGTCCGGGAGCTGAAGGCTGGCGATCAGGATCAGGAGGCCGAGCAGGGACGCCACCGCCAGAACCGTCACCAGGATCGCCAGGAACTGGGGCACGCGCCTGTTCTTCAGCCAGAAGACAAGGGGGAGAAAGATTACGGCAAGGAACAGCGCCACCGCGGTGGGCAGCAGAACCGGCTGGGCGAAGCGCAGGCCCTGGATCACGATTACCGCTACCGCGAGTGTGAAGAGGAAGCGCAGCCCGGGGTTTTGATCCAGTTGGTCGAAGACCATCACGTTAGCTTTGAATGAGGCTCCTCAAGGTAGGTGAAGTCTAATGGGCAAGCCGATATCAGCGAAATACCCGGCACCGCGTTCCGACCCCCCAGCCGAACCGGATCGAAGAGCTGGAGCGCGGGCGCTGCTGTCCGCCTGCCGCGTGGATACCTTCCGCTCCGGAGGGAAGGGCGGACAGCATCAGAACAAGGTCGAGACGGGCGTGCGCCTCACACACGAACCCACCGGGATCGTGGCGACTTCGCGACGGCACCGCTCACGGCACCGCAACCTGGAAGAGGCTCTCCGCACGCTGGAAGGCAAGCTGGCCGATCACTTCCGGGAGCCGCCTCCACGAATCCCCACCGCCGTGCCGAAGCGCGAGAAGCGGCGCCGCCGCGAGGAAAAGCTGAAACGATCGCGGCTCAAGCGCCTGCGCCGGAAACCGGATCCCGACAATCCCTGAGCGCGCATCGGGCTGTCCTCCGACCCCGGGCGTCCGACCCTGGGCGCCCGATCAGCAGACGATCGGAATCAGCGGCTGTGGCCGGACAGCGATCCCTTCAACGTACGTCACCGTGTAGACGCGGATCTGGCCGCACCCGCGGATGACTTCGACCCGGTACACCTCGCTCGTGGGCAGCGTCGCCAGTTCCTGCACTCCCCCGAAGGCGGGCGCGTCGTCCACGAAGACCCGCGGGCGCTGGGGCGTGGTGCCGCGGGTGCGTATGCAGTCGCGCCGCTGCGTGAAGGGACTGGTCGTAGAGAGGTCTTCGAAGCAGGGAACGAATTCGAATGCCGGCTGACTGTGGAGAAACTGGGCCACGTTGAAGTCCGGCGCGAACCGCAGGGCTTCCTCCCCGTAGGCGTTGGTCAGGTACGGAAGCTCGCGCAGCCTCGTCGTCAGACGGTCCACAAAGACCTCGATGCCCTCGAGTACGATCGGCTTCGGAATGACCGCGATCTCGATGAACTGCCCCTCCCGGATGTCGAGCACCTGTATCAGGTCCGCGTACCCGATGCGGGACACGAGGACCGGGCTCGGTCCCGGTGGCACGTCCGAAATGCTGAACCGTCCGTTTTCCCCCGTGACGCCCAGAATGATCGAGCCATCGAGACGCCGGGTTCCCTCGAGGCGCACGACCGCCCCCTCGACCGGCTCGCCCCGATAGGTATCGACGACCTCGCCGGCAAAGGTGACGGGCGAGGTCGAGCCCGCCTGGGCGGTCGCCGGCGGGACGCCCCCGAAGGCGGCCGCAACGATCCCCGCGACCGCTCCCGCACAAGGCAGCGCCGACATGGGCCGGCGCCCGGCGGGCACCGCGCTCGGACGCACCCCGGCCATGGAGGTCAGCTCACGCTGCGCACAGCGTCGACGATCTCGGCGAACGGCGGCAGCACCCCGGGATCGTCACTGACCCATGCGAACCCGACGCTGCCCTCTGCGTCCACCACGAACACGGACCTCTTGGCCACCCCCTGGAGCCCGAAGAAATCCTGCTCGAGCACCCCGTAGGCCTCGGCGGCCGTCTTGTTGAAGTCGGACAGAATGGGGAACGGCACCCCCATGTCGCTCTTCCACTTCTGGTTCACGAACGGAGAGTCGATGCTGATGCCGTAGATTCGGGCGCCCAGACCACCCCACACGTCCCAGTGCTCGCCAACGTGGCAGAACTCCTCGGTGCAGACGCCGCTGAAGGCGAGAGGCACGAACATCAGCACGACCGGCTGACCGCGGTGCTCGCTCAGCGTCACCGGGTCGCGCCCGAAGACTTCGTGCAGGGTGAAATCAGGCGCCTGCTGTCCAACGGATAACTCACTCACGCGCTACCTGTCCTTTTCATGCATTGGTGTGTCCTCCAACATTGGTGTGTCCTCCAAGGT
The DNA here is from genome assembly GCA_965116905.1 of Longimicrobiales bacterium. Taxonomy (GTDB): domain Bacteria; phylum Gemmatimonadota; class Gemmatimonadetes; order Longimicrobiales; family Gaopeijiaceae; genus Bin94. Next base: position 3,029,380 of record OZ220732.1, read on the forward strand.
AACAGGCCGTCATCCGCCGTCGGAAACCGACCCCGGCCTGCTGCTGTGCCTCGTCCATATCAGCACCACCCCGCACGCGTTGCCACGGTATTCGACCGGGGCCCGGCTCCCCCAGTACACCTCCGCGAGCTCCACCCAGTCCGGGGGAATCTGGTCGATGTTCACCGATCCCTCGATGTCGACCCCGAAGGGAATCCCGTCGACGTACACCGAAAGCTGACAGTTGCTCGGGGCCATCAGCACGGACCGGTAGGTCGACTCGCGACTGATCTTGAGGCCCGGAATGTGAGAGAACGCGTCCGAGATGCGAGGAGAACCCCTTTCCTCGATGGCACGCTTCGTGAGCAGGTGCATCACCCGTCCCTGATCCATGCGCCGATACACGCCGTTCGCCTCCAGAAACTGGGAACGGACCTCGACCCGGAGGGGGCGCAGCGGCACCGCCTCGATCGTCATCTCCACTTCGACAGCCGTCGTGTGATCCGGATGAAGCGTGACGGGCTCGGTGCGCGAGGCATAGCCGATCATCTCCACCTGGAGCTGTACCGCCTGGGATCCAAGGTCCCTGAACTCGGCGCGCCCGTCAGCGTTGGTCACCGCCATGGCGCCGTCCGCGAGGGTTACCGTCGCGCCTTCGATCGGACGTGCCCCGTAGGCCTCGACGACCTTGACCACCAGTCGTGACGGAGCGCCCGGTTCGCCTTCGTCCGCCTGGCTCATGCGCAGCACGAAGTCCCCGGGCCTGATGACCTGGAAGTCGCCGCGCAACGTCGCGTAACCGCCCTTTCGGACGGTCAGCATGTAGTCCCCGACCGGCGCATCGAAGGAAACGCGTCCGTCCTCGCCCGTCACATAGCGGTTGGCGAGGCCGGAGAGCTCCAGGACGGCACCAAGCAGGTCGGCGCTCGTGTCGACATCCTGGATCCGCGCGGTAATGCGCACGACGTCCGGCTCATTCTCGCTCTGGGCGTGCGCGGCGCCAGGGAGGACGGCGCCCGCAAGGGGGAGCGCCACGAGGGCGGCAGCGACCCGGAGTCCGCGAATGCAGCCCGGCGCAGCGAGCTTGACCGACAACGTTGGTTTCGGCGCCATGGCATGCATCGGCTACCCTCCCGCTTGGGCCCCTTTCCACATGTATAGTACCATTCGCGTCGGCGGTGACAAGCGGAGGACGGCTCACCGGCCGAACACCGCCGGCGGCAGGGACCCCGACGGGACCCGTCACCCCCCAGCCCTCGCGCGCGGCCCGCGCACTCGCTGGCGAGCGCGTGTTCACTGGCGAAGAGGTACCGTTCCGGTCTATAATTATGGCTATGAGCAAATACGCCATTGCGTTGCTGGCGGCGGGCGCTCTGAGCCTCGGCCTGGCCGGGTCCGCCGGGACGCCGTCGTACGTTCTTGAGGACGCCCCTCCGGGCCATGATGCATCGGCCGCGCGCGGCCCCCTGGCAACCGCCGACGAGTCGCCGACGGAAGTGGCGAACGAGGTCGTTGCACAGTACTGCGTCCGATGCCACAGCGAGCGCCGAAGGGTTGGCGACCTCGTGCTCGAGGGATTCGATATCGCGGAGGCCTCCGAGCGCGGTCCGACGATCGAGAAGATGATCCGCAAGCTGCGAGCGGGGATGATGCCTCCTCAGGGGGTGCGGCGTCCCGAGCCGGAAGTGATCACCGCCATGGCGAGCGAACTCGAGACCGCGATGGACGAGCTCGCCGCGCGGGACCCGAACCCGGGACGGCGGACCTTCCAGCGGCTCAACCGCGCCGAGTACGCGGCGGCCGTCAGGGATCTCCTCGGGGTCGACATCGATGTGAGCTCGTTTCTGCCGCTCGACACCAAGAGCGCCAACTTCGACAACATCGCCGACGTCCAGATGCCCTCCGCGACCGTGATGGAAGGCTACCTGCGCGCCGCCGGGCAGATCAGCAGGCTCGCGCTCGGCGACCCCGAGGCGGAGGTGTCGTCGGCCATCTACCGGATCCCGCGGGTAGCGTCGCAGAAGGACCGCGTAGAGGGCGCACCCATCGGTACCCGGGGCGGGCTTTCGGTCATGCACAACTTCCCCGCCGACGGGAAGTACGTGTTCCACATCATGCCCTACGCCGCCGTCGAGGGAGAGGTCTTCGGACGGACGTTCGGGACCGAGCAGCTCGAGGTATCCATCGACGGCGCCCGGGTGTCGCTGCTCACCATCGACCGCTGGATGTCGGAATCGGAGCCCACCGGGCTCAACATCCGGACGGATTCCATCTACGTCACGGCGGGACAGAAGCGCGTTTCGGTGGCCTTCATCCGCCAGTTCGAGGGCGCGGTGGACGACCTGATCAGGCCGATCGACCACACCCTCGCCGACGGACAGATCGGGATCGGCCTGGGGGTGACAACCCAGCAGCACCTGCAGCGCGTCACCGTTCTCGGGCCCTTCGGCGTCACCGGCGTATCGGACACGCCGGCGCGGCGCGCGGTCTTCACCTGCCGGCCCACGTCGCCCGAAGAGGAAGGGCCCTGCGCCCGGCAGATCCTCGCGCACCTCGCCACGAGGGCCTATCGGCGCCCCGCGATCGACCGCGACGTCGACGGCCTCATGAGCTTCTACGAACAGGGCGCGGGCGACGGCGGCTTCGAGAAGGGTGTCCGCACGGCCCTGCAGGCCATCCTGGCGAGCCCCCACTTCATCTTCCGCCTCGAACGGCTGCCTTCCGAGGTCGGGCCCGGCGGCGTGTACGCGATCGACGACCTGGACCTCGCGTCCCGGCTCTCGTTCTTCCTCTGGGGCGCGCCCCCGGACGAGGACCTCCTGGAGGCGGCCCGGACCGGTGCGCTCTCCGATGCCGTGCAGCTGGACGGTCACGCGCGACGCATGCTCGCCGATCCCCGCTCCGGGGCGCTGGCGACACGTTTCGCCGCGCAGTGGCTGAGGCTGCAGGACATCGAGGACATCCACCCGGACGCGCTCACCTTCCCCTACTTCGACCAGACGCTGGCCGACGCGATGGTGCGGGAGACCGAGCTCTTCTTCTCTCACCTGGTCGAGGAAGACCGGCCCGTCCTGGAGCTGCTGACGGCGGACTACACCTTCGTGAACGAGCGGTTGGCACGACACTACGGGATCACCGGTGTCGTGGGCCCCGATTTCGGCAGGGTTTCCTATCCCACCGACAATCGCCGCGGGCTCCTGGGCCACGGCAGCGTCCTCACCCTGACCTCCCACCCCGACCGCACATCTCCGGTTTTGCGCGGCAAGTGGGTGCTCGAGGTCCTGCTGGGCGCCCCCCCTCCCCCGCCTCCGCCGGACATCCCCGCCTTCGAGGAGACCGCCGCGGCCGAAGAGGGACGCTTTCTTACGGTGAGGGAGCGCATGGAGGAGCACCGCGCGAACCCGGCCTGCAGTTCGTGCCACAACGTCATCGACCCGCTCGGGCTCGCGCTCGAGAACTTCGATGTAACCGGCGCCTGGCGGATCCGGGACGAAGGCAACCCGGTCGATCCCGTGGGCACGATGTACGATGGCACCGAGCTGGCGGGACCCGCCGACCTGCGCAGCGCGCTTCTGTCCGTTTCCGACGTCGTCGTCAGCACCTTTGCCGAGAACCTGATGGCGTACGCACTGGGCCGGCGAGTCGAGTACTATGACATGCCCACGATCCGGCAGATCATCCGGGACGCGTCGGAAGACGACTATCGCGTATCGGCGTTCATCCTGGGCGTCGTGAACAGCCCCGCCTTCCGGATGGCGAGCATGGGCACCATCGCCGAGGAAGAAGCCGAATTCTGACGCAGATCCGTTCCACACCCCCGACGAGGGAGGTTCGAAACAAATGCGATACCTGACCGGCAAGCACATTTCGCGGCGCGCAATGCTCAAGGGCGCCGGGGCGGCTGTCGGCCTGCCCCTTCTGGATGCCATGATCCCGGCCGGGCGGTTGTGGGCGGCCACGGAAGCCGGAAAGGCGGCCAGCCGAACCCGGGTGGTGTGCATCGAGCAGGTGCATGGCGCCGCCGGTTGCAACGACTGGGGCAGGTCCCAGAACCTGTGGTCACCCGCGGAGACGGGACGCGACTTCGACCTGACGTCCAGCAGCCTGCGGCCAATGGAGTCGTTCAGGAAGTACCTGACGATCATTAGCGACACCGACGCGAGGATGGCCGACGCCTACGCTCCCGCGGAGATCGGCGGGGACCACTTCCGGACCAGCGCCGTCTTCCTCACGCAGGCTCATCCCAAGCAGACCGAGGGTTCCGACGTGCGCGTGGGGACCTCGTTCGATCAGCTGTACGTGCAGCGCTTCGGCCAGGATACGCCGATCCCGTCCCTGCAGCTGTCCATCGAGAACGTCGATCAGGCCGGGGGATGCGCCTACGGCTACGCGTGCGTGTACACGGATACGATCAGCTGGGCCTCGCCAACCGAGCCTCTGCCGATGATCCGCGACCCGAGAGCCGTCTTCGAACAGCTCTTCGGGGCCGGGGGAACGCCCGAACAGCGCGCGGAGCGCCTGAGCACCGACCGGAGCATCCTCGATTGGGTCAGGGGCGAGATGTCGATGATGCGCCGCAAGCTCGACCCGGCCGACGTCCACAGACTGGACCAGTACGCGAACAACATCCGGGAGCTTGAACAGCGGATCCAGCGGATCGAGGCGCAGAACTCGAGCGGCGAGGAGCGGGCGATTCCAGAAGCCCCGGTAGGCGTCCCTGATTCGTTCGAGGAGCACGTAAAGCTGATGTTCGACCTGCAGGTGCTCGCCTTCCAGTCGGACACGACGCGCGTGTTCTCGTTCAAGCTGGGCCGCGACGCCTCGCCGCGGGTCTATCCCGAGTCGGGCGTGGACGCACCCTTCCACGCGTCGTCCCACCACGGGGGCCGCGAGGACCGGGTTCGCCAGTTCGGCAAGATCAACGAGTACCACGTGTCGATGGTGCCGTACTTCCTGGAGAAGCTGCAGGCGGTGACCGAGGGCGACGCCACGCTCCTCGACAAGACGCTCCTCATGTACGGCTCCGCGATGGCCGACAGCAACCTCCACAACCACACCCGCTGCCCGCTCTTCCTGGCGGGAGGCGCCAACGGCCTCCTCGAGGGCGAACAGCACATCCGGGCGCAACCCGGCACGCCGATGGCCAACGTGATGCTGAGCCTCCTGCACAAGCTGGGCGCCGACGATATCAGGAAGTTCGGGAACAGCACGGGCCACTTCGCGATCTAGGAGGTGGGATGATGACGGCAAGCCGTTCTGACCGGTCGCCGGCCGGTAGATCGCGCTCGAAGCGCACGTTTGTCCGGATCCTCGCACTCGCGTCGGTCATTGCCGCCGCGGGGGCGGTCGCACCCGTTGAATCGCCCGTCGCGGACGCGGCGGAGCGCGGCGACCTGGAAGCGGTGCGGGCTCTGCTCAGGCAGGGCGCGGACGTCAATACCGCCCAGAGCGACGGGATGACCGCGCTTCACTGGGCAGCGAACACCAACGACGTGGAAATCGCGAAGGCCCTGCTGTACGCGGGGGCGACGGTGCGGGCAACGACGCGGCTCGGCGGATACACGCCGTTGCACCTCGCCAGCCGGAGCGGCCATACCGAGGTTGCGCGGCTGGTCCTGGAGGCCGGTGCGGACCCGGATGCCTTCACCACGACCGGTGTCACCGCCATGCACTTCGCGGCGGACGCCGACGCGGGCGGCGTGGTCGAGGCCCTGGCGGCGCACGGCGGCAATGTGAATGCGCGGGACGACTTCGCCGAGCGCACACCTCTGATGTTCGCCGCGGCGCGCGGCGCCGATGCCGCGGTACGGGCCCTGCTTGACGCGGGGGCCGATGTCACGCTGGTGACCCGCGTGAAGGACTACGAGACGATCGACCAGAGTCTGCGCGCCGAGCAGCGCCAGCGGGCCCGGGTGAGGGCCGCGGCCGAGGAGCCCGAAGAGGAAGAGGAAGTCAGCGAGGCGTCGGCATCGCCGGTACCCGCACGGGCGCCTCAGGCCCGGCAGCCCGGCAACCCGGCCGCGCCCGCGGCGGCACCGGGCCAGCCCGAACCCGAAGAACCGGCCAAGGCACCGGAGGAGCCGGAGGAGCCACCGGTCAAGGCTCTGACCTCGGCGCAGCAGATCGGGAAACAGGGCGGCTTCAACGCGCTGCACTACGCGGCTCGGGAGGGCAACCGCTCGACGGCGGCTCTGCTTCTCGACTCGGGCGCGGGCGTCGACCAGCCCACCGCGGGCGACCAGTCCTCTCCGCTCCTGGTGGCCGTCGTCAACGGCAACTACGACCTCGGGCGCGACCTGCTCGAGCGCGGAGCCGACCCCAACATCGTCAGCGACGACGGCGCCGGGCCGCTCTTCGCGACACTCAACATCGAGTGGTCGCTGCGCACCTGGTACCCGCAGCCGCAGGCCTTCCGCCAGCAGGAGACGGACTACCTCGAATTCATGAGACTGCTCCTCGACGCGGGCGCGGATCCCAACCAGCGGACGACCACACACATCTGGTACGCCGCCTACAACGCCGGCCGCATGGGTGTCGACTTCACAGGCGCGACTCCCTTCTGGCGGGCGGCATACGCCACGGACGTGGAGGCCATGCGCCTTCTGGTCGACTACGGGGCGGACCCCAACATCTGGACCACCAGACTGCCGGACCGCCGCCGCTTCTTCGACCCGAACTTCCCGGACACCCGTCCCGAGGACACGCCGGCCGACCCATCCGGGTTGCCGCCCGTTCCGGTCGGCGGGCCCGCCGTGCACCCTCTGCACGCGGCGTCGGGCGTTGGCTTCGGCACTTCCAGGGTGGCTCAGCAGCACCGCGCCGTCCCTGACGGATGGCTCCCTGCGGTGCGCTATCTGGTCGACGAACTCGGGATCGACCCCAACCTGCGCGACAAGGACGGCTACAACGCCATCCATCACTCCGCGGCCCGGGGCGACAACGAAACCATCCTCTTCCTGGTCAGCCGCGGCACGGACATCCATGCCATCAGCCGTCGCGGCCAGACCACGGCGGACCTGGCGAACAGCCCGGAGCAGCGTGCACAGCCCCACCCGGCCACCGTCGCGCTGCTCGAGAAACTCGGCTCGCGCAACAACCACCAGTGCCGTTCCTGCGGGGGGAACGACTGATGGAGGGGAGAGCGCCCGACGGACCCGCGTCGGCGCGGCGCGGCGCGGCCTCGCTGGTCGCCGCCGCGGCTGCGATGCTGTCTCTGCCGGCGCCCGGCGCCGCCCAGGACACCGAGTGGAACCGCTACACGCTCGAAGACCTCGTCGGCGTGCATGTGCGCGCCGAGACCAACCAGGGGTGCGAGGGGGCGGGCCTCTCGGCCGAGTCCATCCGGACGGACGCGGTGGCCGCGCTGGAGGCGGCGGAGGTGCCGCTCCTGACCGAGCGCGAGATGCTCGAGAGTCCGGGAATCCCCGAACTCAGGGTCACGCTGGAGTGTGGCGGGGGCGTGGCGGGCGTCGTGGGCTACTCGGTGTCGATCCGGGTGCAGCAGGCGACCCAGATGATCCGCGACAACCAGATCACCCTGTCGGAAGCCGTCACGTGGTGGACGACGGGCGTCGGCGTCGCCGAGGCGGGGACCGTCCCCGACGCGCTCGGTGCCGAACTGCAGGCCAGGCTGGCCGTCTTCGCCGACGCGTTTGCGGCAGCCAATGCCGAGGAGGAAGGCTCGGGCTAGGGCTCGGACTAGCAGGACCCTAAATTCGCGTCCGGTCGGTTCGCGTCCGGTCGGTCGCCGCTGACCGGGTGCGCCGCAATCACCGCCAGGAAGTCGTAGGCGTAGCGGCGCAGCTTCGTCTCTCCGACCCCGGCAAGTCCCGCGAATTCCTCCGGGGTGCGCGGGCGCAGCGCCACCATCTCCCGGAGCGTCGCGTCGTGGAAGATCACGTAGGGAGGGACGCCCTGGGTCTGTGCGAGTTCGGTGCGGCGCTTGCGCAGGGCCTCCCACAGCGCTTCGTCCCATGTGGCCGGATCTGGGGGCGCCGCGGCCTCGCGCGGCTTGCGCTTCCGCCTTGCTCCCGCTGGCCGTGCGTCGAGGCGCATGTGCACCTCGGCTTCGCCCCGCAGGACCGGCCGGCTCGCATCGGTCAGCCGGATGGATCCGTACCGCTCCATCTCTACGCTGAGCAGGCCCCGGGCGACAAGTTGCCGGAAGACCGAGCGCCACTGCCACGCGTCGAGATCCGCGCCGACGCCGAAGGTCGGCAGGCGGTCGTGTCCGAAGCGCCGGACGCGTTCGGTGTCGCGCCCCCGCAGCACGTCGGTGAGGTATGCCGCGCCAAAGCGCTGTCCCGTACGGGAGACGCACGACATCGCCTTCTGTGAGGCCTCGGTCGCGTCCCAGACCTCCACGGGCGCCAGGCAGTTGTCGCAGTTGCCGCAGTCCTCGGAGAGAGTCTCGCCAAAATACCCGAGCAGCGTGCGGCGCCGGCAGGTCGCGAGTTCGCAGTAGCCGAGCATGGCGTCGAGCTTGCGTACTTCGAGCCGCTTGCGCGCCTCGCCCGCCTCGGAGTTCTCGACCATGCTGCGCAGGGTGACGACCTCCTGCAGTCCATGCACCATCCACGCGTCGGCGGGCTCGCCGTCCCGTCCCGCGCGGCCCGTCTCCTGGTAGTAGGCCTCGATGCTCTTCGGGAGGTCGAGGTGGGCCACGAAGCGCACGTCGGGCTTGTCGATGCCCATGCCGAAGGCGACCGTGGCGACGATGACGACGCCGTCCTCGCGGACGAAGCGGTCCTGGTGGCGCTGCCGGGTCGCCCCGTCGAGGCCGGCGTGGTACGGCAACGCGCCCACGCCGATCCCCTGGAGCCATTCGGCGGTCTGGTCGACCTTGCGCCGCGACAGGCAGTACACGATCCCCGCGTCGCCGCCGTGACGCTCCAGAAATGCGCGCAGTTGGGCCCGAGCGTTGTTCTTCGGGACGACCTGGTAGCGGATGTTCGGACGATCGAAGCCGCTGACGAACAGGGGGGCATCCCGCAGGCTCAGCCGATCGATGATCTCACGGCGGGTAGGCTCGTCCGCCGTCGCGGTGAGCGCGATCCTTGGTACATCAGGAAACAACTCGGGCAGGGCCGAGAGCTGGAGGTACTCGGGGCGGAAATCGTGGCCCCACTGGGAAACGCAGTGGGCTTCGTCAATGGCCAGAAGGGCCAGCCGGGTGCGCGCCAGGAGCCCCAGCGTGCGTTCGCCGAGAAGGCGCTCCGGGGCGACGTAAAGCAGATCGAGCCGGCCCGCCTGGACCGCGGCTTCCGTCTCCCGCACCTCGCGGTAGGTGAGGGTCGAGTTGAGGCAGGCGGCCCGCACGCCGGTCTGGCGGAGGCCCTCGACCTGGTCGCGCATGAGGGCGATGAGGGGGGACACGACCACGCCCACGCCGTCGCGCACGATCGCGGGGATCTGGTAGCACAGCGACTTCCCGCCCCCGGTCGGCATCAGCACCAGGCTGTCGCCGCCGGCCACCGTGTGCTCGATCACGGCCTCCTGCTGGCCGATGAAGTCGGGGTAGCCGAAGACGCGCCCCAGGACCTGGCGGACGGTGTCGGTCATGCGGAGGGGCTGCTACCCTCCCAACACGTTGAGCTGCCGGGTAAACTTGAGATAGACCGAGCGTCCGAGCGGTCCGGCAGCGTCTCGATCCCCTGCACCTCGTTGTAGACGATGAACAGGCCCGTGCCGGCGGTGTTGAGCCAGCCGAAGCGGATGTTGGCGGACCAGGTATCGTCAGCGTCTCGATCCCCTGCACCTCGTTGTAGACGATGAACAGGCCCGTGCCGGCGGTGTTGAGCCAGCCGAAGCGGAGGGACCTATCGACTGGTCGGAGTACCTGGACGTAGACCCGGGGCGTGAAGAAGTACCCCAGGTTGATACCGGCCAGGGTGGCGGTGAATTCGCCCTGGGGGAGCATCACGTCGTTGTACACGACGCGCACCCCGGCACTGGTGCGGGCGCCGCGGCGCAGCGTCAGGTCGGCGGTGGTGGTGCGCTTGCTGCCCGACAGGAACGCGCCCCAGTTGAAACGCGTGTTGATGGAGACGGGCCGGGACTGGTCGGTGAAGAAGACGATCTGCGACTCCCAGCCCGCATAGGTTCCCGTGGGCACCACGACTTCGGTGCCGGGGATCGCGAAGGATTCGTAGAGCCCCTCGGTCACGTAGTTCGCCCCGGTGTGAAGCTCCATCCCGGAGTGCCACTGCCAGTGGCTGTCGATGTGCCAGCGGGCGGACTCGTTGAAGCCGTTCTCCACTCCCTTGCGCATGGTCCGGTAGGTGAAATAGGAGACGTGGGGACGGATTTCGCGGAACATGCTGGCAGGACGAGCCGTCCACATGCCGAAGACCTGGTAGTAGCGATGGCCGTTGCGGGGCAGGAAGCCGACCTCGGGGTTGAAGTGCTCGCCGATATCGCGCACGGTGGCGTTGGCCGTGAAGCGCCGGCTGCTCCACGCGGCGGTGACGTTCCAGGCGGCGTCGGCCCCCTCCAGCTCAGGGGTGTCGGTTCTGGCCACGAAGGAAGTCAGCGTCAGCTGGTCGCCGATGCCGACGCTGCCGTCGATGGCGTAGGTCCGGTTGTGGTCGCCGGCGAGACTGCCGGCGCGGTTCACGAAGAGGCCGCCGACACGGGAACGGTTGGGGAGTTCCTTCGCGACGCGCGCGACCGAGTACGCGTTCTCGGGATCCCCCACCTCGTTGGCGCCGGTCTCGATGTGCAGCAGGCCCAGATTCAGGCCTGCCACGCGCCCGGAGAGCCTGCCGCCGCCCGTGATGGGGACCGGCTGGCCGCCGGAGATGCCGATGCGGCGGCTGAAGAAGAGGTCGGCGCCCCCTGCCCCGACGGTGAAGAAGCCCGCGTTCTCGAGGAAGAACGGGCGCTTCTCGGGAAACAGCAGCGAGAAGCGGGTCAGGTTGACCTGCTGGTCGTCGACCTCGACCTGCGCGAAGTCGGTGTTCACCGTCATGTCCAGGGTGAGGCCCTGGGTGACCTGCACCTTGGCCTCGCCCCCGAACTCGGCCTGTCGTCCGAACCCGGTCTGCGACGCGTCGGTGTAGTCCCGGGTCGAGGCTCCCAGCACGTAGGGCGTGACGGTGGCGGATCGGCGGAACGGCGGTTCGACCCCCGTCAGCTGGCCCGCGAAGTCGAGCCGGTAGAGCCCGAACTCGCGGGGAACGGCCGCCCAGAAGTCCTCTTCGTTGAGGCGGCGGATCCTGCGCGAGACGTTGAAGCCCCACGCGTCGGTTTCGGACCCGTAGCGCAGCGTGCTGAACGGGATGCGGAATTCGGCGTACCAGCCCTCGGCGTCGCGGGATGTGGCGACCGTCCAGCTGCCGTCCCAGTTCTTGTTGAAGCCGCCCCCGGCACCCCGCTGGAAACGGCGCTGCCCGGTCATGCCCCCGCCGAGGAAGAACCCGCCGCCGCTGCCCTGGGAGGCGACCTGGCCGTCGTACTCGATCCCGGCGGGCGTGGTGCCGAAGACGAAGCCGTTCTGCTGGTCGTTGTAGGTGTCGAAGACCATGATCACGGCATCGGCATCGGTGACTTCGTAGTCGCGGATGGACTCACCCGGGACGATGGCGTCCGCCTGGGAGTCGTAGGCCCACACGGCGACGTAGACGGCATCCTGGTCGAAGAGGATGCGGAGTTCGGTGGGTTCGGTAGCGGGCTGGCCGTCGGCCGGCTCGCGCTGGGTGAAGTCGGCGAGGGGCGCGGCGGTTGCCCAGACCGCGTCGTCGGGGACGCCATCGATGACGGGCGGGGCGTCGGCGCGGGCGGCAATGGCAACTCCGGTCGCGGGAGCGTCGGAGGCCCCGCCGTTGCCGTTCGCCGGGGCCTGCTGGGCGTGCGCACCAGGCGGGCCGCCGGTGGGACCGGGCGCAACGGCTGCCAGGAGGCCGGCAGCCACGGCGATCAGGACCCTGTGTGGAGAGAGAGCATGCGTCGTTGCGATGAGTGATTGCGTCACTTACGGTACCGGTGGTGGCTGGGGACAGAATTGGGGACAGACGGTCGAACCCAATTACAATGGACAGCTGATCGGCGGGTCGCGTTGAAGGGTCCGGAGAGGACATCGTCATGAAGATAACCTCGGGCAGCGCACGGGCATTCGGCCTGCACGCGACACTGCGTTGCGTCGCGGCCATGGGCGTCTTCGCGGCCACCGGCGTGACGGGCGGTCCGGCGCTGGCACAGGAGCCTCCCGACACCGTCTTCGAGGTGGAGGCGCTCGAAGTGGTCGTCGGTTCGCGTGCCGGTGTGGCGGACCCGGCGACGCTCCCGGTCCCGGTCGACATCTACGGTGCCGAGGAGATCGCGCGTCTGGGAGAAGTCGATCTCGCCGAAGTCCTGGGACGGATCGCCCCCTCCTTCAACTCCACCCGTCTCTCCGCCGGGGACGGCGCAGCCCTCCACGTGGCCACGCTGCGCGGAATGAACGGCGACCAGGTGCTCGTGCTGGTCAACGGCAAGCGGCGTCACGGCGTAGCGTTCGCCAAGGTGCTCGCGGTGTCGGGACAAGGCACGACCGGCACCGACTTGCGCGCGATTCCCGTGCAGGCGATCAAGCGCATCGAGGTGCTGCGCGAGGGTGCGGCCTCGCAGTACGGCTCGGACGCGATCGCCGGCGTGATCAATATCGTGCTCAAGGACGACGCGAGCGGGATCAACGCGGCAACCTTTCTCGGGCGAACGTCCCGCGGCGACGGAACGAGGCTGATCACGTCGGCCAACGCCGGTGTGTCCCTCGGCGACGGGTTCCTCAATGTCACCATGGAGGTGGCCAGACAGGAGGTGACGAACCGGGCTGGCGCCGCACCCACCTGCTTCGGTCCCGACCCGTCCTACGGCCCCTGTGCGGATGGCGGCAAGGTCATACGGCTGCAGCGAAACGGCGAGCCCGACTACAGGGGCGCGGGCTTCATGGCCAATGCGGCGTTCCCCGTCGGAGAGTCTGCCGAATTCTATGCCTTTGGGGGCTACTCCGGCCGCGAAGCGGTCTCGGACGGCCTGTACCGGAAGGCCGACTGGGTGCCGCGCTCGGTCAGCTACGTGTATCCGGACGGCTTCTTCCCCGTCGAGGAGTCGGATCTCACGGACAAGTCGGCCGTGGCGGGGCTGCGGGGCGATGTGGGCAGATGGTCGGGCGACCTCAGCCTCGGCTTCGGGCAGGGCCGGTTCGCCTTCGGTGCCGCGAACTCAATCAATCCGTCTATGCGGCCGAGTACCTGGCCAGGAACCCCGGCGCGGATGGAGCGTCCATCGCGGCCAACGCGGGCCCGCGCAACACGTTCAGCGGGGGACTGAACGTACGCCAGTGGACGCTGAACGTCGATGCGACACGGGAACTCGACGTCGGCTCGACCCAGGCATTCCTGGCCTTGGGCGGTGCCTTCCGGAGAGACGCGTACTGGATGGAGGCCGGCGATCGAGGCTCGTGGGCATGCGGCCCGAGCGATACCCCTGGCAGCTTTCCGGCCGCCCATCACCAGAACGACGGGTCCGTGTTCGCGAGCTGCGGGATCCAGGGCTATCCCGGCTACAGCACTTCCTCGGCTTCGCTGAGCGAGCGGGATCGGAACAGCTTCGGAGCGTACGCGGACATGGAGTTGCAACCGTCCGACGCCGCAACGCTGAGCGGCGCCTTGCGCTTCGAGCAGTACACCGACGCTGGCAGTTCGCTCACGGGCAAGGTGGCGGGCCGCGTCGAACTCGGCGAGTCCGGAGCCGCGCTGCGGGCCGCCGTCTCCACCGGCTTCCGCGCGCCGCGCCTGCCTCAACGGGGCTTCAACACGATCGGCTTCGTCGGCGGCAGCGAGGGGCTGGTGAGCGCCGGATTCCTGCCCGAGGGTGATCAGATCGCCTGCGACGACTTCGGGGCCTGCTCTCTGTCCCATGAGACATCGCTCAGTTTCACCGGCGGGTTCGTGTATTCCGGCGACAATGGTCTCCTCGTGACCGCCGACTACTATCGAGTTGCGGTCGCTGACGCCATCGCACTGACGCAGAGCCTCAACTCGAGCCACGGGCTTCGTCCGGGCGCCCGGTTTCAGGGCCGGCCGGTGGACGCCGTCGCATTCTGGACCAATGCGATCGACACGCGTACCCAGGGATTCGATCTGGTCGCGAGCTGGCGATTCCGCGGGATGGCGTGGGGGGCCGCCGATCTTTCGGCCAGCCTGCACCGGAACAGCACCGAGATCACCGCCAACCGGAATGACAACTTCATTGGCGCCACTCAGCAGACCCTGATCGAGCAGGCGCAGCCGGGGCGCCGGATCGGCGTGAGCGCCGATGTCCGGTCCGCCCGCGGCTTCGGCGCCCGGCTCAGCGTGAACCACATCGGAGCGGTGACCACGCCGTTCATCTTCGAGGAGAACATCGCGATCGACGCCGCGGCCATCGCCGATCTTGAGGTCACGGTGCGGATCGCCGACCGGATCCGCCTCGGACTGGGCGTCAACAACCTGCTGGACAAGCTGCCAAACCGGCTCCCGGACGACTCCGTGGCACAGCTCTGGACGATGGAATACCCTTCCGAATCGCCGTACGGCGTCGCGGGGCGGATCTGGTACATGCGGGTGAACGTCGTCGGGAACTGAGCCGAGGCCAGGGCACAGGCCCGCTGCACCCGGATCGTCAGCGCCGCAGCAGCAGCCGATCCGCGGTCCCCCGACTGGCCAGGTAGAAGTCCGGCCGGCCGTCGCCGTCGAAGTCCGCGAACTCCAGGTCGAGGCCGGTCCCGGTGGCTCCCGCTCCGAACACATCGCCGGAGGCGTCGGTGAAGACGCCGCTGCCGTCGTTCAGGTAGGCCCGATAGCGGCTGTCGGCAATGCGCCCGACGCTGAGGTCGACATCGGCGTTGGCGGTGACGATGTCCAGGTCCCCATCCCCGTCGATGTCCGCGAAATCGCCGTCGAACGACGACACCCCGGCTGCCGGCAGCCGCGACGAGGTCTCGTCGCCAAAGAAGCCGTCCCCGTCGTTGATCAGGAGGCGGTTGCGCGGATCCGCCCCCGCCACGAACGCGCCCACGTTGGCGAAGAGAAGGTCGAGGTCACCGTCGCCGTCGATGTCCCCGAAGTCGGCTTCGCGGGTTTCCTCTCCCCCTTCGCGCTGCGGAATCCTGACCGCGCTCTCGTCGCTGAAGTGCCCGGTGCCGTCGTTCATGTAGAGCGCGTTGGCCCCCTCGTTGGCCACGATCAGATCCAGGTCGCCGTCGCCGTCCACGTCGCCGAGTTCCAGATCCTGGGTGACATCCACCGAACGCGGGAGCCGCTCGGCCGTTTCGTCGACGAAGTTGCCGGTGCCGTCGTTGATGACGACCGCGTCCTGGCCGTTGTTGGCAAACAGGATGTCCGGGAAGCCGTCGCCGTTCACGTCGGCCACCACCACCCCGTTGGTGGTGCCTTCGACGGGAAGCCGCGCGCCCTCGTCGGTGAATCGGCCCGTCCCGTCGTTGAAGTACAGTTCGTTGACGCGGTCGTCCTCGCTGACGACGACGATGTCGAGGTCGCCGTCGCCGTCGAAGTCGGCGATGCCTACGTCCTCGGAGTCGCGGTTGACGGCGGGAAGCCGGGAGCTGCCGTCGCGGAAGCGGCCCGCGCCGTCATTGAGGAGCAGGATGTTGGGGCGGAACTCGTTCGCGATCACGATGTCCAGGTCGCCGTCGCCATCGAGGTCGGCGACGCCCGCGTCCATGCTGAGGCCGTTCAGCAGACCGCTGGGCAGATGCGTGGCTGTGACGTCGCCGTACAGCGTCTGCGGCGGTGCGACTGTGGTCGTGTCGGGCCCCACCACGGGCCCCAGGGGCTCGCCGGTCCCGCTGCTCCCGCATTCCGCCGGCACGGCCGCGAGACAGGCCGCGACGCATAGCGCGACGGACGGAGCGGCGCGGTTCGGGCGACCCTCCTTCATCAGGAAATCACGCCCATGCCCAGCGCCTGGATGCGGCGGTTGAAGTCGGCGAGTTCGTCCCCCAGCACGTCTTCGACCGCTTCCCGGATCCGCAGCAGGCGTTGTTCGAGGATGTCGTGCACCTCGCCCTGCTGGTCCGTCGGCGGGAAATCGCCGATCGACACGGTCGTGAAGAGGTATCCCAGCCGTTCGATCAGCCGGGTGGGGTAGCGGATGGCGTCCTGTCCGGTGCCGGTCGCGCGCATCTGGAAGAGCCCGTCCTCGGCCGCGATCAGGCGCTGGTTGAGGGCATCGGCCGCGGCCACGAGTTCGGGCGTGTCACCCCTGTCCTCCAGGACCGCGCGCACGTCCAGCAGCTGCCGCCTCACCCATTCGACGCGGTTGATCAGCTCGCCCGTCTCCTCCAGATCGGCCCGGATGTCGGCCAGCGCCGCCAGCTGGACCTCGATGTCGGCGAGGGTCCCCTCGGAGTGCGGATCCTTGCGCACCTCCAGCTGCTGGGTCAGGACTTCGCCGCCGACCCTGAGGGTCACCGTGTACGTGCCGGGCGCCTGAAGATAGGTTCCCGCCCCGGGGCCTCCCAGCGGCCCCCCGGGCAGCGGCCGCCACCGCTCCTCGCCCAACGGGACGTCCTCGCCATGGAGCGGCTTCGTGCGCAGCCGGACCTCCTCGACCGGATCGTTCATCAGGTCCCACCAGATCCGGTTGACGCCCGCGCTGGCCGTGCCCTCCAGGGTGCGGACGACCTCGCCGTCGGCGTTCGCGATCTCGATCACCACGCTGTCGTCGGTCGCCTCGGCGAGCCAGTAGTTCAGGGAGGCGCCGTACGGCGGGTTCTCTCCGTCGGACTGGTCGTCGAACATCGTGAAGGGCGCCGAGATCGGCTGGAATCGGTAGGCGGGACGCGGGGCGAAGAGGTGGGCCGCACTCGCCGCCACCTCGGGGGTGAGCTGCTGGAGGGGCGTAACGTCGTCCAGGATCCAGTAGCCGCGTCCGTAGGTGCCGACGACCAGGTCGTTGAAGTGCTCCTGCACGACGAGCCCATACATGGGTGCGGGCGGCAGGTTGGTGTGGAACTTCTGCCAGCGGTCGCCGTCGTCGAAGGAGACGTACACCGACGCCTCGGTGCCCAGGTACAGGAGGCCGGGACGCTCGGGATCCTCGTGGATCGCGCGGGTGTAGCTGAGCACGCCGTCGTCGATGCCTTCGGTGATGGGCGTCCAGCTCTCGCCGTAGTCGTCGGTCCTGTAGGCACGGGCCTCGAAGTCGCCCACCTGGTGGTGCTCGATCACCATGTACGCCTTGCCCGCCGTGTGCCGTGAGGCGTCGATCCCCCGCACCACCCCGTCCGGCGGCAGGTCCGGGATGTTCGCCGTCACGTTCGTCCAGCTGGCGCCGCCGTCACGGCTCATGTGCATCAGCCCGTCGTTGGTTCCGGCCCAGAGTACTCCGGGCTCGAGCGGGGACTCGTCGAAGGCGTAGATCACGCAGCAGTACTCCACCCCGATGTTGTCCGGCGTCAGCCCGCCGCTGATCCCCATGCGGCTGCGATTGTTCGTGCTGAGGTCCGGGCTGATCACCTCCCAGCTCTGCCCGCGGTTGGTCGTCCGATGGACGTGCTGGCTCGTTACGTAGACGGTGTTGTTGTCGTGCGGCGAAATGAGGAGCGGGAAGGTCCACTGGAAGCGGTACCTGAGCGAATCGGCAGGGTGGCCGGTGGTCGATTCCGGCCAGACCTCGACCTCGCGGTATTGGCCGGTGCGCGCGTCCCAGCGCGACACGATGCCGCCGCCCGCTCCCACGCCGGATGCACTGGACCAGACGATGTTCGGATCGGTGGGGTCCGGCGTCGCGAAGCCCGATTCTCCTCCGCCGACCGAGTGCCAGACGCCACGGGGAATCCCCACCCCGAAGATCCCGCCGCCCATGCGGCTATTGCTCGGGCCGCGGGTTGAGGGCCCGTCCTGCCGGTTGCCCATGACGTTGTAGGGAATCGCATTGTCGACGGTGACGTGATACATCTGGGCGACCGGCAGCTGCGCGCGGAACCAGGTCCTGCCGCGGTTGCCGGAGATCGCAAGGCCGCCGTCGCCACCCACGATCTGGCGGTCGCCGTCGTACGGGTCGATCCACATGTCGTGATTGTCCCAGGTCGGGCCTTCCATGAACCCCGCCGCGGTTGAGGTCACACCGCCGTCCAGCGTGGTGCTGTAGATCGCTGCCAGGAAGTACGCCTCGTCCGCGTCGTCGGGATTGGCCTCGCAGCGGGTGTAGTAGGCCGTGCGGCCGGCGAGATCGCGGTCGTAGCTGACAAGCGACCAGTTGTGGCCGCCGTCGTCTGACCGCCAGAGTTCGCCGCCGTCGGTGTCGCCGCCCTCCCAGGGAACGCCGTCTCCGGTCTCGATGAGGGCGTAGACGCGGCGGGAATCGGCGCGGCTCATGCACAGCGCGATCTTCCCGATCTCGCGGGTGGGAAGGCCGTTGCCGGCGAGCCGGGTCCAGGTGGTGCCGCCGTCGCGCGAGACGTGGATGGCGCTGCCGGGGCCGCCGGATGTGCGGGTCCAGGTCCGGATCGCGATCTGCCAGGTGCCCGCAAAGAGGATGCGGGGATTGTTCGGATCCATGACGAGGTCGCTCGCGCCGGTCTCCTCGTCCACGAAGAGCACGTGCTCCCAGGACGCGCCGCCGTCCATGGTGCGGTAGATGCCCCGTTCAGGCTGGGGCGCGTAGCCGTGCCCGATGGCCGCCGCATAGACGATGTCCGGGTCGGTCGGATGCACGATGATGCGGCTGATGCGCCCCGTGCCCTCCAGCCCCATGTGCGTCCAGGTCTCTCCGGCATCGGTCGACTTCCACACGCCGTTGCCGATCGACACGTTGGAGCGGATGAAGGGCTCTCCGGTGCCCGCCCACACGATATTCGGGTCGGAGGGTGCGACCTCCACTTCGCCCACCGAATGTACCGGCTGGTCGTCGAAGACGGGCCGCCAGTTGACGCCTCCGTCCTCGGTCTTCCACAGGCCACCCGAAGCCGCTCCCGCGTAATAGGTAAAGCGGTCCCCCGGCACGCCGGTCACCGATGTGATCCGGTTCCCCAGCGGGCCGATGTGGCGGTACTGCATCGGGGCGAAGGAGGATGTGGGGACTTGCTGGGCGCTCCCCGGCGACGGGCGCATGGACGTCGCAGTGACCGACGCCAGCGTCAGAACAAGGGCAAAAGAAGCACGTGGCACGAAGGATGACATCGTGAACATTCTCCCGATGGCGGTTAGCAAAAGCGTAGGACCTGATTAAATGTGTGTACCGGAAAGCAATTATGCGCACCGGAGAGCAATTGTGCCCACCGGAGAGCAATTGTGTCCACCGGAAAGAGAACCGGCCGCCCGCAATGACGCCAACGATGGCCCCACTGCGAACGGCCGGTTGCCGGTTCCGGGACTCGCGGTCAGCTGTGGTCGTCGTGCACGTGCGCGTGCACCGGCGTCGTCACGAAATCGGCGTGTCCCGACCCTATGGCGCCGTGCATGAGCATGAACGTCACATCGGTCTCGCCCTCCATGTGGCCGTGCAGATGGCCGCCGAACTCACCGGGGCTGTCCTGTTCCCACTCGGCGATCGACTCGTCTTCGATGTCGACTTCCAGGTACGTGTCGTCTTCCAACGGGATCGGATCGCCGTCGTGATCCACGAAACGGACGGTGATGTGCGGCGTTTCCTCGCCCACGTCAACCTCGAGCTCGCCGGTCCAGGTCTGGGTTTCTCCGTCGTAGGACGCGATAACCTGGCCGCTCATCACGAGTTCCAGACCCTCGGGTTCGTAGTGCTCTTCCTCGTGTTCGGTCATCGACTCGCAGGCCGCGAGGACCAGGGCGAGAGCGGCGAGAACGGCAAGCGGTGCGTTTCTGTAGCTCCGTGTCTTCATTTGTGTTTCTCCTGTGTTCGTTCTGATTGGAACAGTCGTGCCCGGGCACTTCCCTAGAACACGACCCGGTAGGTTGCTGTCAGGCCCCTCCCGGCCTCGGGCATGATCGCCTTGACCCGGGAGAGGTGATTGCGGTATTCCGTGTCCGTGACGTTGTTGAGGCTCACGGTCAGGACATTAAGGCGGCCTCCCAGAGTGATCCGGGCGCCGGTGGAGAGGCTCAGCACCGTGTACCCGTCGGTCGGCGTCTCGAACTCGCCGATCCGGTCCTGCCTGGCCGCCATCTCGGCCTCACCGCGCATGAACCACAGCGGGCGCTCATACTTCAAAGCCGTGTGCCCCCTGAGCGGAGGCACGAGGGGCAGGGGCTGATCGGAGTCCTTGAGGGTCCCCTGCACCGATGACACCACGGCCTCGAGGGCGAATCCGCTACCGACGTCCACATCCAGCCCCGCCTCGAAGCCGCTGAACACGGCGTCGTTGCCCTGGAACTGGTATACCGGAAGCAGCACCCGGCTCAGGCGATCGGTGTCCTCGCCGTAGACGTAGCCCCTGATGTCGTTGTAGAAGCCGGTCACCTCGCCCCTCACCCTGTCGGACTCGAAGCGCAGGAAGATGTCCAACCCCCTTCCGATCTCGCTCTCAAGAGACGGGTTCCCGACTTCGAAGGCGTATGCCGCAAGGTGGGGTCCCTCCGAGTACAGCTCGTCGATGTCGGGCGATCGAAATGCCCGCACAACGCTTGCGCCGAGCGTCAGGCCTGAAACCGGGTTGAACAGGACGCCCATGGATCCCGACAGGGCGTGGAAGCTGCGCTCACGGATCTCACCGATGTCAGAATCGCGATTCGCAGCCAGCGGATCGGCCCTGGTCCAGTCATAGCGCAGTCCCCCCTCGATCCTGGCGGGGCCCAGGTCGACTTCTTCCAGCAGGTACATCGCCGCCCTGAGGCGACGTGTGTCCGGCGTGAACAGGCTTCCGCCGTACGCAAAGTCCTCCCACGAAACCCGGGCCCCCACTGCACCCGCCGCAAACGGCCCCCATTCCGCATGGCGGCCCAGGATATCTCCGCTCACGGCCTGTTGTTGGTAGAGGGTGCCCAGAATGTCCGGGGGCTCGATCTCCCGATGCTCGTACCAGGTGTGGGTCGCGGCGATACGGATATCCCGAAAGAAGACGCCCGATTCTTCCACTACGGTCTGGAATTTCGAGGCAAAGCGGTTCATCTCGATGCGAACGCCCTCGTCGTGCCCCCCGACGAACCCTCCCGGTATGCCGTAGTCGTTCCAGTACCCACGGAAGGACGCACCGAGATGTCCCCAATCCGCTACGTAGGCAGATCCCACCCCGCCGCTCCATAGTCGACCGTCGGTGTTGAACAGGGTGCCCACGGGCGTCTTTAGGTCCCCCGCCGTCCGCGCAGCCACCTCCACGCGCAGCGGCACCCGCTCCGCCATCGGAAAGACGACGGTCGTGCTGCCACCGACGGCACCTGTTGCACTCTGACTCTGAAGCGTGGTCGACCCCGTTACGTGGTGTGGGACCGACGAGGGAATCTCGTCACGTATGACGTTGATGACTCCTCCCAGCGCATTGCCTCCATACAGCAGTGCCCCCGGGCCGCGCACGACTTCGATTCGCCGCGCGGACGACGGATCCAGGCCGGTGGCGTGGTCGTTGCCCGAGTTGGAGGCGTCTCCGACCGGAGTGCCGTCCTCCAGCATCAGCACCCGATCGCCACTCAGCCCCCTGACCACGGGCTGTGAGACCATCGGCCCCATGCTGATGGCGGCCATTCCCGGCATCGAAGCGAGGGTCGCCGCGACGGTCCCCTCGCTCCTGAGCTGCAACGCGTCGCCGGCCATGACGCCAACCGGCCGGAGTGCCTCCGCGGCCCCTCGCTCGGTCAGCGTCGCCGTGACCACCATGCCCTGCAACGCGATCGGCGATGTCGTCAGCTCGACGACGACCACCGGGGACTCGTCGCCCGCCGCGACCTCGGTGTTCAGGCTCCGATAGCCCAGGCGCTCTATCCGCAGAGTGTAGTTCCCCCGGGCGATTCCCGTGAGGTGGAAGGTCCCGTCCCCGTGGGTCACCGCTCTCGTTCCCGTCCCGACCACCGCGACGAAGGCGCCCGCGAGCGGTTCGCCCGTCTCGGCATCGCGCACGACACCCTCGATCTCGCCCTCGTGCTCCGGTTCCTGGGCTTTTGCCGTGGTCCGGAGCAGGACGAGTCCGACGAACATCGTCATTGCGACGATGTGGTACGATCTGAAAAGCGTCGGTTTCAAGGGTGCCGCTCGATTTCTGCATCCACATCTGATGCGAGCCATCCGTAACGGCCGGACGGCCTCGCGGGTTTCCAGGGGGGGTCGCCGTGGAGGATCAGGCGTGTGGCGGAGCCCTTGGTATTCCCGGTGCGGACCAGATCGACGCGTCGGCCGGCAGCGGCCAATCCGGGCACCGCTGCGCAATGTGGATGGGCGCAGCGCTACCGCCGGGTATCGAAATCCCGGGTGTGGCGCCCGTCGCCCACAGCGACCGCACGATCTGACAGAAGAGGTGCCCGTGATGACCCAGGCACTCGGTGCTCTCCGGTGTTTCGATGTGCACCGGCGACCCGAATTGGGCCTTGTCCAGAACGGCATCCGCAGGAACCAGCAACGTTGCAACGGCCACCTGGGCCGCAGCGATGCACGAAACGGCGACTCGCCGCCACCCGCGCCTGCTGGATTGCCGTAGGAACAAAGTCGTCGCCTTGCTGATGCCGGGTGCACTGGCTGGTCGTCAAGACTCAGCACATGGGCCCAGAGGGACTTGAACCCCCGACCGTCGGATTATGAGTCCGCTGCTCTGACCGCCTGAGCTATGGGCCCGGATAAGGCTAACGAATCCACCGATCCCCGGCCACCACGCTCAGGAGGTCCCGAACAGCCGGTCTCCGGCGTCGCCGAGGCCGGGCACGATGTACCCCACATCGTTCAGCTGGCGGTCCAGGGCGGCGGCGTATACGGGGACATCCGGATGCCGGGCCGTCATGTGCGCCGCGCCCTCGGGAGCAGCCACCACGCACATCAGGCGAATGTCGGTGGCGCCTTGCGATTTCAGTTCGGAGGCCGCCGCTGCCGCCGTCCCGCCCGTGCCCAGCATCGGGTCGAGCAGCAGGCAGGTCGAGCGCCCGCTCGGCGAAGGCAGCTTCCCGTAGTACCTCACGGGCTCGAGCGTCTCCTCGTTCCTGTAGAATCCCAGATGTCCCACCTTCACCCCGGGAATCAGCTTTCGGACGCCCTCCAACATTCCCAGTCCCGCCCTCAGGATGGGGACGGCCACCAGGCGGTCTTCGCGGATGCGGCGCAAGCGGGTGGTTTCGAGCGGAGTCTCAACGCTCACCTCGTCGCCCTCCAACGCCCGCGTTACATGAAATGTCATCAGCAGTGTGATCTGATCGAGAAGCTCCTTGAACTCCGGCGACCGGGTGCGCTTGTCCCTCAGGAAGGACAGCTTGTGCTCGATCAGTGGATGACGGACCACTTCCAGCGTCGAATCAGACACGCGTATCTCCTTTCAACCCCGGCGACCCCGGTCGTCCCGGCGGCCCCGGCGATCCCGGTGCCCCACGAGGCTCCTGGCCTCGGCCAACTCGGAGCGGCGGGCAGGCCTCCAGGCTCCCGGCTTCAGGCCCCCCAGCCGAAACGGGCCGAACCGGGTCCGCGCCAGGGAGCGCGGGGGATGGCCCACCGCCCTGAGGAGCCGGCGAACCTCCCGTTTTCTGCCCTCGGTGAGCACGATCCGGACACCCGGCTCGTCGCCTTCCCACTCGATCCTGCGCACCCTTGCCGGGCGGGCAAAGCCGTCCTCCAGCTCCACCCCTCCCTTGAGGCGTTTCAGCGTGCGGGAGCTGAGTCGCGCCGCAATGCGCGCCTGGTACTCGCGCTCGATCCTCCCGCGGGGGTGCGCCAGAGCGGCGGCGAGGTCGCCTTCGTTGGTCAGGAGCAACAGGCCGGAAGTATCGCGGTCCAGCCGTCCCACGTAGCGCAGCCCGCTGGCCCAGGGTGGCAGAAGGTCGTACACCGTCTTGCCCCCGTGAGGGTCGCTCCTGGTACAGAGGACGCCGACCGGCTTGTGGAAGACGATCCAGCGGCGAGGCGCGGGCTCCACGACCCGGCCATCCAGGGAAACCACGTCGGTCCCGGGGAGCACACGGGCTCCCATCCGGGTGACGGGCTCACCGTTGATGGCGACGCGGCCTTCCCTGATCATCACTTCGGCCTGGCGACGCGACGCGGCCCCTGCCTGAGACATGTACTTCTGCACACGCACCCGCTTCTGCACACGCACCCGCGAGGGAGCCTCAGGCTTCACTCTGCGGATCCGTGATGCCGTCGGCGTGGGCAAGCACCGCCTCCACCGCGTCCTCTGCGCTCGGGGACTCGTCCGCATCGTCCTCGCCCCCCGCCTCGTCCTCTGCCGAGTCGGCCGACGCATCGTCCAGGGGTGCCCTGTCCCGGAGAACCACGGGGAGTTCTTCCGGCCTCGGCAGGTGCTCCATCGAGGGGAACCCGAAGTGCTCCAGGAACCGCGCCGTGGTGCCGTAGAGCATGGGCCGCCCGACCCCTTCTCCACGGCCCACCGCCTCGATCAGTTCGCGGTCCAGAAGGGTGCGTATCACACCCGTCGAATTGACGCCGCGCACGTATTCGACCTCGATCCGGCTGATGGGCTGCCTGTAGGCCACGATCGCCAGCGCCTCCAGGGCGGGACCGGACAGCCGCGACGACTTCGGCACCGTGTCGAAGCGCTCGAGGTACGGAGCGAACTCGGGCCGCGTCATCAGTTGCACGCCATCCGCGACCTCCCGCAGCTCGAACGCGCGCCCCGAGTTGTCGTATTCCGCACGCAATGCGGCCAGCGCCTCCTCCACGCGGTCCTCGTCGAGAACCTCGTCCGCGCGCGCGATCTCGCCCGGCGACAGCGGGGCATCGCTCGCAAAGAGGATGGCCTCTACAATGCTGGCGTCGTTCATGTCGTGTCGTCGAGCTCCACGTCGAGGTTGCGGCCCTTGTAGAACCAGAGTGGCGAGAAGGGCTCGCGCTGCCTGAGCGCCACCACGCGGCGCCGGCCCAACTCGAGTCCGGCCAGCAGCGTCATGACACCGTGCATGCGCTGCTTCCAGGGCGCAACCAGGCTGGAAAACTCGATCCGGCTCGCTCTCTTCACCGCCCCCACGATCAACCCGACCTTTTCCCGCATGGCCACCGGGCGCACCGCAACCCGGTGCTCGATCCGGCGCTGCACCGGAGATTCCACTCCCAGCGCCGCCGCGTAGAGCTGGTCCCAGGTTGCGCTCAGTGGAGCATCGGCCAGCGCCGGTCTGGGCCTCGGCGCCACGTAGCCTTTTGCGAAACGCCGGCCGCGGTCGCTCTCCGCAGCGCGCATCCGGGTCGCGACCTCCCGGACCAGTTCGTACTCGAGCAGCCTTCGCACCAGTTCCGCGCGCGGGTCGTCGTCTTCCTCGTCCGTGGGGCTGGGCAGGAGCATGCGGGCCTTGATCCGTATCAGCGTGGCCGCCATCTCCAGGAATTCGCCCGCCTCGTCCACGCCGGTTGCGCCGAGGTCCTCGGTGGCCTGCAGGAACTGATGCGTGATCCGTGCGATCGGGATGTCGAAGATGTCGATGTCCTGCGCGCGGATCAGGTGAAGAAGAAGGTCGAGCGGACCGCGGAAGCGGTCGGTCTCGACGACCATGAATGCCTCGGTCATGGCACCGGCGCCAATCCGAGCACCCACTCAAACGCGACGAACACCGGAGAGAGCAATACGCCGAACGCACCGGGGAACACCAGGACGGTCAGGAACAGCAGGGTCACCCCGTAGCGTCCCAGCTGGCGGTAGCGGGCTCCAACCGCAGGGGGTAGGAGATGATACAACACATGGGAGCCATCGAGCGGCGGAATCGGAATCAGGTTGAAATAGGCTAGAATCAGGTTTATGAAAACACCATAGGTTAGCATTTGCGCGAGACTTATTCCGACTCGCCCGTCAACCAGCGGCAGGTCCTGGAGGAGCACGACGGCGACCAGCCCCAGGGCGCACACGACCACTAGGCCGAGGTTCGAGACGATGCCGGCAAGCGAAACGCGGATGTCGCCCGCCGGGTAGCTGCGGTAATTGCGCGGGTTCACCGGAACCGGTTTGGCCCACCCGAACAGGAAATCGCCGGGAAGCAGGTACAGCACCAGGGGCACCAGGACCGAGCCCATCGGGTCCAGATGGGGAATCGGGTTGAGCGTCAGGCGGCCGAGGTCGCGGGCCGTGGTGTCCCCTTCCCTCAGCGCCTGCCACGCGTGAGCCACCTCGTGGACGACGACCGAAAACAGCAGAACGGGCAAGATCAGAAGGATTTCCATAACCGGAATTGTAGAAAGGTCCCCCGGCGGCTGCCAGCCCGGTCGCGGTGGCGGGCGGGCGCCTTGCGGGCGGCGGTTGATCGGATTGGCCCCCGGTTCTACCTTTCGAACCGGCCCTCCTTTCGGAGGCCGGCAGCAGAGCGCACGACCCACTGCGGGGAAACCATACCGAGATGCCCAACATCAAGAGTGCGAAGAAGCGGATGGAACTGAGCCGGGAGGCGCGGAGCCGCAACCGCGTAACCCGTTCCCGCATCCGCACCGCGGTTCGCAGGGTACGCGAAGCCGATACGCATGAGAACGCGGAAGAACAGCGCCGCGACGCGGTTGCGCTGATCGACAGGGCCGCGAACCGCCGGGTACTTCACCCGAACAAGGCCGGCCGCATCAAGTCCCAGCTGGACCGCCTGGTCCGCGGGCACGAGTAGCGGGCCCCAGGCTCCAGACCGTCTCGCCGCCCACCAGTGTCCTGACGACCCTTCCCACCACGCCCGCCCCTTCGAAGGGCGTATTCCGGCCCTTGGAGAGGAAGTCTTCGGACGCGACCGTCCAATCCGTCCCGGCGTCGATGAGCACGATGTCGGCCGGCTGACCGGGTTCCAGACTGCCTCCGGGCAAGCCGAGAGCCCGCGCGGGACCGGTCGACATCCGGTGCAGCAAGTCGCTCAGCGGAAGCAGGTCCTTACGCACCAGACCCGTGTGCAGCACGGCGAACGCGGTCTCCAGGCCCACCGCACCGTGAGGCGCGTCGTCGAAGGCCTGCTCCTTTTCGTCGTAGTGGCGCGGCGCGTGGTCCGTCGCAATGCAGTCGATGGTCCCGTCGGCCAGCGCCGCGGCCAGCAACTCCACGTCGCGCGCCGTCCGCAGCGGTGGGTCGACCTTGTATTCCGTGCCGTAGCCCTCGAGCAGCTTGTGGGACAGCAACAGATGGTGCGGCGTGGCTTCTGCGGTAACGTGCACGCCGGCGGCCTTCGCCGAGCGGATCAGTTCGGCCGCCGCGCCCGTTGAGACCCGCTGCAGATGAAGCCGTCCGCCGGTCGCGCGGGCAAGTGCGAGGTCGCGCGCAACGCCGATCTCTTCCGCGACGGCCGGCTTCCCGCGCAACCCCAGCCGTGTCGACATGACGCCTTCGTGCATGACGCCGCGCAGCGCAAGATCGCGGTCCTCGCCATGGGACAGCACCGGCACGCCGAACGACCTGGCGTACTCGAGCGCGAGCCGCATCAGGGTGGAGGAGGCGACGGGCCTGCCCGCGTCGCAGACGGCAACGGCGCCGGCATCCACGATCTCGCCGAACTCGGTGAGGCGCTCCCCCTTGCAGCCTGCGGACAGCGCCGCGACCGGGTAAACCCTGGCGCCGCGTGCGCGCCGTCCCTCGGCAACGATGAAGCCCACCGACGCGGGATCGTCCACGACCGGATCCGTGTCGGGCATCGCGCAGACGCTCGTATAGCCACCGGCCGCAGCCGCCATCGTTCCCGTGCGGATCGTCTCGCGGTGCTCCCATCCCGGCTCGCAGAGGTGCACGTGCGGATCCACGAACCCCGGCGCCACGACGAGGCCGCGCGCGTCCACCACATCCGCGTCGTCCACGTCGTCCGCGTCGAGCCCGGCGGCCACCGCTTCGATGCGGCCGTCCACGACAAGTACGTCCGAGTTGTCCGCGTCGAGCCCGGTGGCCGGATCGATCACGCGTCCCCCGCTGATGAGAACCCGGCTCATGCGCCCGTCCAGTCCCGCGCCGCCTCGGCGAGGTGCGGCGCACCGCCCGCCAGCAGGTAGAGGACCGCCATGCGCACGGCCACTCCGTTGGTCACCTGCTGGAGGATCACGGAGTGAGGCCCGTCCGCCACATCCGAATCGATCTCGACGCCACGATTCATCGGTCCGGGGTGCATGATCAGCAACTCCTTCGGCGCGCGGTCCAGCCGTTGGCGCGTGATCCCGAACACGCGGTTGTACTCCCTGAGCGATGGCACGAAGCCGTCCTGCATCCGCTCCAGCTGCAGGCGCAGCACGTTCAGAGCGTCCGCCCACCGGATCGCGTCGTCGACCCGCGCGAAGACCCGCACGCCGAGCCGCTCGATCCGCGCCGGCAGCAGGGTGCGCGGCCCGCACACGCCGACCCTCGCGCCCAGCTTGACCAGACCGTAGATGTTGGACCGCGCCACGCGCGAGTGCAGCACGTCCCCCACGATGCACACCCGGAGGCCTTCAAGGCTTCCGAAGTGGTCGCGGAGCGTGAGGATGTCCAGCAATCCCTGGGTGGGATGCTCGTGCGCGCCGTCGCCCGCGTTGATCACGTTGGAGGGGATGCGCGCCGCCAGGAAGGACGCGGCGCCGGCCGACCAGTGGCGGATCACCACCATGTCGATGCTCATCGCCTCGAGGTTGCGCGCCGTGTCCACAAGGGTCTCCCCCTTCGAAACCGACGACCCGGAGGCGCCGACGTTCACCGTGTCGGCAGAGAGCCGCTTTTCGGCGAATTCAAAGGATATCCGGGTCCGGGTGGAGGGCTCGAAGAAGAGGTTGACGATGGTTTTGCCGCGCAGCACCGGGAGCTTCTTGATGCGCCGTCCGGTGATCTCCTTGAAGGGCTCGGCGGTATCCAGGATGACTCGAATCTGATCCGGCGACAGGGGCTCCAGCCCGATCAGGTCCTTGCCCAGAGCCGCCGTGGATCCGGTCATCCGCTCTCCACGGCGCTCAGTACCACCGCCAGCCGCCCGTCGGTCTCCGGCACGAGCACATCCACCCGCTGATTCGCCAGCACCTGAAACGCGCGGCCCACGATGTCCGGCTGGATCGGCAGTTCACGGTCGCCGCGGTCCACGAGCACGCAGAGGAGAATGCGCGCGGGACGCCCCCAATCCATGAGTTCGTTCAGGGCGGCGCGTGCCGTGCGCCCGGTGTACAGCACATCGTCCACCAGCACGACCGCCATGTCGTCCAGACCACCGGGCGGGAGCTTCGTCTCGCCGACCACCGGACGCGGTCCGACGGTCATCAGATCGTCCCGGTAGAGGGTGATGTCCAGTGTACCGGTGGCGACTTCGATCCCCCCGGCGGCGGCGATGGCGCCGGAGATCATGCCGGCGAGATCGACCCCGCGCCGCTGGATGCCGATGAGCACGAGACGACGGGTGCCTCCCAGCTTCTCCACAACCTCGTGCGCCATGCGGTCGACGGCACGCCGGACATCCGCGCCGTCCATGAGCACCGTTGGGTTCGTGGGGGTCACCTTTCGGTTTCGCACTCCTCCAAGAGGCCGCGATCATCGCGGCGGACAGCGTTCCGGGCGGCCCAAAGGTAATTGCACGGGAAGCCGTCGGCCAACATCATGGTGGGGTTCCGGGTTCGGCGACTCCCGGCCCTGCACGTTCCCACCGCCCACGGGGAGCCCTCATGTCCCTTCGAACCACCCGCTTCCACCGCGCGCTTCCCACGGGCCGACGCTGGCGGCGCCCCGCCGCGGGGACGGGTCCGGCCCGGACCGTCCTGAGGGCATGCGGCCTCCTCCTCATGGGCGCTTTCCTGGTGACTCCCGCCGGCGCGAGCGGGCAGACAGCCGTCGAAGGCCCGAAGGTCGTGCTCGGCTCGGTACCGTTCACGCTCACGGTGCACGGCGCGGACGATCTTTCCTCGATGGTCGAGGTGCGCAGCGCCGACGGGACCCTGATCGCATCGGGAACCGTGGGTGCACGCCAGATCCGCGAATTCAGGAACGTCGTCGTGCACTCGCAGACCGAGCTTCCGCTGGAGGTGCGGGTGGGCGGCACGGTTCACACGGTCACCAGCCCCTACGCGCCGGCGTGGTTCTCGATTCTTCCGCCGCTCGTCGCGATCGTGCTGGCCCTGGTCTTCAAGGAGGTGATCACCGCGCTCCTCGCCGGGATCTGGCTGGGCGCACTGGCGGTGGCCGGCTACAACCCCGTGCAGGCGACCTGGCGAGTGATCGACCAGTACGTCGTCCCGGCCCTCGGCGACACCGACGGCGGTCACACGCAGATCGTCGTCTTCAGTCTGCTGCTGGGCGGGATGGTTGGAATGATCAGCAAGAACGGCGGTACCCTGGGCGTGGTGCGCGCCGTCGCGCCCCTGGCCAGAAACCGGCGCCGGGGCAAGCTGGCCACGGCCGCCGCCGGGCTCGCGATCTTCTTCGACGACTACGCCAACACGCTCGTCGTCGGCAACACCATGCGCCCGATCACGGATCGCCTCAAGGTGTCGCGCGAGAAGCTCGCCTACCTCGTGGACTCGACTGCGGCGCCGGTCGCCGCCCTGGTTCCGGTCTCGACCTGGGTCGGGTACGAAATCTCCCTGATCGGCAGCGGCCTGACTGCGGCCGCCGGCACCACGACGGGCGCCGAGGCGGCCTTCCTGGGGGGTCTCAGCCCGTACACGGTCTTCATCCAGACGATCCCCTACCTCTTCTACCCCATACTCGCGATGGCCTTCGTGTTCCTCACCTCCTACATGAACCGGGACTTCGGGCCCATGGCCAGGGCCGAGAAGCGGGCAGCGGCGGGCCGGGGGCTCTTCCGCGAGGGTGCGCGGCCGGCCACCGACACATCCGCGAGCTTCGTGAACGCCAAGGAGGGAGCCCCGGAGCGCTGGTGGAACGCCGGCCTCCCGGTGTTCACCGTGGTCACTGTCGTGCTCGGCGGACTGTACGTGTCGGGACGCGCGGCGGTGGGCGCGGCGGACCCGGCCGGCGGCGGCCTGTCGCCGGACGCGACCGGGATCTTCCATCACCTGCGCGATACCTTCGGAGCGGCCGACCCGTTCAATCCTCTTCTCTGGGGATCGCTAGCGGGATGCCTCGTCGCGGCGGCACTGTCGCTGGGTCAGCGCGTGCTGTCGGTGCACGAGTGCGTTGACGCGTGGCTGGGCGGCGTCAAGGCCATGATGATCGCGATGGCGATCCTGACACTGGCGTGGTCGCTCGGCGCGGTCACCCAGGACGTCGGCACGGCGGGCTACCTGTCGCAGCTGCTGGGCGGCAACCTGCCGCTGTACCTGCTCCCGGCGCTCGTGTTCGTGACCTCCGGCGCGATGGCGTTCGCCACCGGGACATCGTGGACCACCATGGCGATCCTGATCCCCCTGGTGATCCCCCTGACGGTATCGCTCGCGGGCGGCACGGGCTTCGCCGACGGCTCCGTCTACGGCATCCTCCTCGGCACCACGAGTTCGGTGCTCGCGGGTGCCATCTGGGGCGACCATTGCTCACCCATCTCGGACACCACGGTACTGTCGTCGACCGCGGCCGCGTGCGACCACGTCGACCATGTCCGCACCCAGTTGCCGTACGCCCTGCTGGTCGGTGGCGTCGGCCTGGCGCTGGGGAGCGTGGGGACCGCCCTCGGGCTGCCCACCTGGATCGCGCTGCCGGCCGGGGTGGCCATTCTGGCCATCCTGCTGCGCGTGTTCGGCACGCCCGTTCCGGAGATCGGCAGCGGTGCCGCGGCGGAGAATACACCCTGACGTAACGTGAGGGTTAGCGGAAACGAAGTCAGCCCCGACGTGCCCGAAAGAAGCCGCGCAGCAGCTCGGCGGACTCTTCGGCGAGGACCCCGCCGCGGAGCTCCACGCGATGGTTGAGCCGTGGATCCTGCACAACGTTCTCCAGGCTCCCGGCCATGCCGGCCTTGGGGTCCGCCGCACCGAACACGAGCCGCGGGATCCGGGCCAGAACCGCGGCGCCGGCACATAGCGCGCACGGCTCCAGCGTGGTGTACAGGGTGCAGCCCTCCAGGCGCCAGTCGCCCAGCCGCCGCGAAGCGCTCCGAATGGCCACGGTCTCGGCGTGGGCCGTGGGATCGCAGTCCTCGACGGTTCGGTTGTGGGCCTCGGCAATGACCTCGCCGTCGCGTACGATCACTGCGCCGACCGGCACCTCGCCGCGAAGCGCTCCGGCCCGAGCAAGCTCCAGCGCCCGCGCCATCCAGACACGATCGATGTCCGGGCCGGGCGGGACGTCGGGGACGCTGCTCAGTGCGCGATGGCGGTCTTCGTGAACGAAGCGGGGCCGACCTGGCGGTAGAGACCCGTCACGCGGCCGACCAGAACCAGGGAAGCGGGCTCGTCCACGCGGGCGGGCACCCCCTCCCGTCCCAACGGGTGAAGAAGCACCTGCGACCTGCTTCGGTGGACGCGAAAGTAGTCGGGGATCCCCCCCACGCGCGCCACGATCACTTCACCGTCGGCTAATTCGTCCGCCACCACGGGAGCAACGACGAGCAGATCGCCCTCGGCAACCGACCCGTTGGGGAGCACTCCCCGCGGAGCCCGCACCATGAAGCCCCCCTTCCCTCCGGCCAGCTGGCGGTCGAGCGTGATGTGGGCCTCCGCCTGCCGGGAGCGTACGCCGGGCATGGCATCGCGCAGGTCTTCGAAGCACGGCAGCGAAACCGATTCCGCGTTGAGGTCGATTCCCAGGATCCGCACGCCCCTCGAACGGGAGGGATCCCGCTCGATGTAACCCTTGTCGGCCAGCGCCTGGAGATGTTCGGAGACCGTCTTGGTGCTCTTGATGCCGAAACGCTTTCCGATTTCCCGGATCGACGGCTGGTAGGTGTTGGTCCGAAGGAAAACGACGATGAAGTCGAGGATGCCCCGCTCGATCTCGCTCAGCGCCGGCGCCGCGGCGGCACCGGATATCTGACCTGGAGAAATGGCGGATTTCTGTCCGGTTCGCATGCGCTTCCGGGTGAGAGGATGGCCGATCGGGAAGGACGCAATGTTAGGCGCGCGCCACTCGATTCGCAACCCGCGGACCGTCGAGTGGACCGTCGAAAGTGGCCTCCGGCTGGACGCGGCGGAAACCGGTCAGGCGGGCTCGGCGTGCGAGGTGATCGCGTCGACCGCGCGCCCAATCCGCCCCAGAGACCGTTCCCGGCCCAGAATCAGAAGGACATCGAAGATCCCGGGCGACGCCGGAAGGCCGGTCAGCGCAAGGCGCAGCGGCTGAAACACCTTGCCGGCGCCCACCCCGAGGTCCCCCGCGAGGCCCCGAAGCGACTGCTCGAGGGCCTCCTCTTCCCACGCGGCCACCGCCAGTGCCTCCGCCACCCTTGTCAGGATCTCGGCCGCACCCCCGGGATCCCTGTACCAGCTCTTGCGCGCCGCCTTCGCGTCGTAGCTGGTGACGGGACCGACGTAGGGGGCTGCCAACGCCGCCATCTCGGAAAGGGAGCGGCTCCGGGGAGCCAGGGCCGCGGTCATCCGCAGGAAGGCGTCGTCGGAGAGAGCGGACGGGCCTTCGGCCGCGGAGAGCCGCGAAGCCAGGGTCCGCCGCAGCCGCTCCGAGAGTTTCCGGGTGCCCAGCCGAGCCATGTACTTGCCGTTCATCCAGTAGAGCTTGGCGGGATCGAAGACGGAGCCCTTCTTCAGGACCCGGTCCATGGCAAACCGCGCCACCAGTTCGTCCCGTGACATCAACTCCTCGTCGGTTCCGGGCGACCAGCCCAGCAGCGCGAGGAAGTTGACCATCGCCTCGGGCAACACGCCTTCCTCTTCGTAGCTGTTCACCGCCTGGGCGCCGTGCCGCTTGGACAGCCTCTTGCCGTCCGGACCCAGGATCATGGGCAGGTGTCCGAAAGCGGGGACTTCGCGCCCCAGCGCTTCGTACAGCAGGATCTGTTTGGGCGTGTTGGAGATGTGATCGTCGCCGCGGATGACGTGGCTGATTCCCATGTGGGCGTCGTCCGACACCACGGCGTGATTGTAGGTCGGCGTGCCGTCGCCCCTCAGGATGACGAAGTCCTCGATCTCTCCGTTGGCGAAGCGCGTCTCGCCGTGCACCATGTCCCGCCACGAGGTGCTTCCGCCGGGAACCCGGAACCGCACCGCGAAGGGCTCGCCGGCCGCGGCCCGCCGCTCCGCCTCGGCCGCCGGCACGCGCGCGGCGAGTTCCCGCGAGAGCCGGGTCACCGCACCGCTCCCGGCTGCGACGGCCGCGTCCCGGGCGCGCTCGAACTCCTCCTGTGGGGTGAAGTCCCGGTAGGCGCGGCCCCGCTCCAGGAGAAGAAGCGCGTCGGCACGGTGCCGCTCGAGCCCGTCGGCCTGGAAGACGGGCTCTTCGTCCCAGTCCATGCCCAGCCAGCGAAGGCCGTCCAGGATGGCCTCCACGTGCTCGGGCCGGCTCCGATTGCGGTCGGTGTCCTCGATTCGCAACAGGAAGGCGCCCCCGTTCCGGCGTGCCAGCAGCCAGTTGAAGAGCGCCGTGCGGGCTCCTCCCACGTGAAGGTACCCCGTGGGCGACGGAGCGAAGCGAAGTCTCATGGCGAGATCAGCCGGCACCCGCTCCCGCGGCCGCCGCGCGGCGCGCCTTCGGGCGCTCGAAGAGCAGGTAGAGCGCCGGCGTGGCAGTCAGGACCAGGAAGGTCGACGACGCCAGTCCGCCGATCAGGGCGTAGGCCAGCGCGTTCCAGATGTTCGAGTTCGCCGTCTCGCTGAAGATGACGAGCGGCGCCAGCCCCAGAATGGTCGTCGTGGTTGTCATGAGAATCGGTCTGACGCGCTCCAGGGTCCCCTTCTGGATGGCGGCTTCCAGCGCAAGCGGCGTCTCTCGCCGCACGCGGTTGATATGGTCGACAAGGAGAATCGCGTTGTTCACCACGATTCCTCCCATCATGATGACGCCGATGTACGCCTCGCGGGTGAAGTGCGCGTCCAGGTAGAAGAAGAGGAGAAACACCCCGATCAGGGCCATGGGCACCGTGAGGAGGACGCACAACGGCAACAGCAACGACTCGAAGAGCGCGGCCGTCACCATGTAGATGAGAAGGATGGACACGATGAGCAGCAGCGCCATCTGCGACTGCTCCTCCAGCGACCAGCGCCACCGGTCGGCCTTCTTGACCGTGTACCCGGGCGGCACCTCGGTCATATCGATCACGCTGTTGTGGTAGAGGTCGCCGAGCTTGTAGGGCCCCCGGAACTCGTACGCTACGGAACGCTCGTACTGCTGGTCTTCGCGGCGGATGGTGGCCAGCACCTCGCGCGGGCGGATGGTCACGAGCTCGCCCAGCCGGACCGGATTGCCGGTCGGAGTCAGGACGAGCGTTTGCTGCAGTTCGACGAGATCGACCTCCCGGTTCCCCTCCAGCTTCACGTCGTAGCGGACTTCGTCGCCTCCGATCTTCAGCAGATCCTGGCTCACCTGACCGCGCACGGCATCCGATATCTGCATCACCAGGAAATCGACCGTGAGATCGTGGCGGGCAACGACATCGCGGCGGATGTCCACGGCGAATTCCGATGCGCGGTCACGCGTGCGGAACCCGAAGGATGCGTTCGTGTTCACGTCGCGAATGCGTGGAAACCGCTCCAGCCGGCCTCCGAGGTCCTCGGCGATGTCGCGCACCTTCTCGTAGTTGTACCCGAGGACCTGGATCGTGTAGTTGGGCGGCGATCCTCCACCGCCGTAGAAGGAGGGACCGTAGCCGTATACACGCACCTCGGCGCGTGAAAACCCCAGCGAGAAGGCGAAGAGTTGTTCCTTGATGCGCACTGGCACGTCGGTAAGCTCGAGAGCCTCGGGGAAGGTGACCGTGGTCCGGCTCGACTCGGGATAGACATTCGTCGTGAAACGCTCGACTTCCGGCATCTGGCGCAGACGTTCCTCGAAGTACCGGGTCAACTGGTCGGTGCGCTCGATGTCGGAACCCCGCGGGAGGCGGATGGAGATGTCGATGTAGGTCTGCTGGCCCCAGCCTCCACCCCAGATCCTGCCCTTGTTGACGTACTGGTCGAACAGGTATCCGGACCCGCCGAGCATCGCGAGACACGCGACCACCACCACCCACGGCCGACGCAGCGTAAACCCCACGAGCCCCTGGTAGAAGCGCAGGTAGAGCGGCGGGCGCGCCGCCGAGCGGCCGGTGGGGGATGGAGTCGCCTGCTCTCGTGGTGGCAGGATCCTGCCGACGAGCCCGGGGATGAAGCTGAACGCCACCAGGAGCGACGCCAGGAGACTCAGCACGACCACGATGGCCAGCGGCAGGTAGTAGATCCGCAACTCGCCCTGCAGATAGACGAAGGGAGCGAAGACGATCAGGGTGGTTGCGGTCGCGGCCAGGATGGGCAGCACCACATGTGTCGCCCCCTCCTGGATCGCGCTGTTCCGCGATCGTCCGGATTGCCATCGTCGGTAGATGTTCTCCAGCACCACGATGGAGTTGTCCACGATGAGGCCGAACGCCATCGCCAGCCCCATGAGCGTCAGGACGTTCAGGGAGAATCCCGCGAAATAGATCAGGTTGAGCGAAATGAGGATCGAGAACGCGATCGTGGCGAACACCACGACCGCGGAGCGCAGCGATCCCAGGAACAGGAAGAGCACCCCGAAGATCACGATGACCGATATGAGCGCCCGGCTGCGCAGGTCGGACATCTGCCGCCGGATCTGTCTGCTCTCGTCCCAGTCCAGGATAAAGCGCGTGTTGGGCGGGTTTCGAAGTTCGACGGCCGCCAGGCGCTCCTTCACGTTGTCCGCGACCCGCACCGAATTGGCGCCGATCTCCTTCTGGACCCTCATTTCCACGGCTGGCCGCGAGTTGACGCGGTAGTGATTACGAATGTCCTCGTAGGTGTCGCGCACGACCGCGATGTCCGAGACCCGGATGACACGCCCGCCGTCGGACTTGACGATCGCGGTGCGGATGTCCTGGGCGGATACGGGCCGGTTGCGGATCGTCACCGTCCACTGGCGGTCACCGGACCGGACCGCGCCTGCCTCGCGCACGAGATCGAGATTGCCCAGCCTCCGGTCCACGTCGTACGAGCTCACGCCCATCGCCGCCATCAGCTCGCGGTCCAGCTCGATTTCGATCAGCCGCTCGCGGCCCCCGCGTGCGGTGACCAGCGCAACCCCCTCGACACGGCTCAATTCGGGAATCACGACATCGTCGAGGTGTTGCCGAAGCGATTCCAGCGTCCGCGCACCCGTGAAGGTGTAGCTCAGGAGCCCCCGCCCCTGCGTCTCCCTGAACTCGTCCGGGATATAGGGAGAGACCATCACCCGGTCGACCCCGGGGGGGAGTTCGTTCTCTTCCAGCGTCGCAAGCCGCTCGGACAGATCGAGACGCGCGAAATCCATGTCGACGTCGCGGGAGAACTCGATGTCGATGCGCGTACTGCCTTCGGAGGATTCGGAAACGACCTTTTCGACGCCCTCCACCAGCTGAATCGCCGCTTCCAGGGGCGAGGTGAGGAACGCCTCCACCGTCTCCGGAGAGGCGCCTCGCCAGGTCCCCTGGACCGTCAACTGGGGCAGCCGGGTGTCGGGCATCAGTTCGACCGGAATGTCCTGCCACGCCCGCACCCCGAGAAGCGCGACCGCGACGTACGCCATCGCGACCGCCACCGGCCGGCGCATGCTCAGCTTGATCATGGCCGCCGGCTCCTCCACCCGCGGCGCGCGTCCTCGATCACGGAATAGACCACGGGTACGACGATCAGCGTGAGAGCGGTGGCGACCAGGAGGCCACCGATGACCGAGATCGCCATGGGAGCCCTGAGATCGGCGCCGCGGCCGATTCCCAGCGCCATGGGCAGGAGGCCCAGTACCGTCGTCACGGTCGTCATCACGATGGGTCGCAGCCGCACCTCACCCGCCTCCAGGATCGCGTCCCTGAGACTCAGGCCGCGAGCGATTCCCTGGTTTATGAAGTCCACCTTGACGATCGCGTCGTTCACCACAATTCCAACGAGAATCACAATTCCGATCAGGCTCATCGTGTTGAGGCCCTCACCCGTGAGCACGAGTGCAAGGATAGCGCCCACGAGCGCGAGAGGCACGGCCATCAGGATCGTAAATGGGTGGACGAAGGATTCGAACTGCGCCGCCAGGATCATGTACACCAGCAGCAGGGCCAGCCCGAACGCGAACGCGAGGTCGCGGAACGAACGGCGCATTTCCTCGTTCTCGCCGCCCACATCCACCCGGATATCACGTGGCGGCTGCATGCCGGCGAGCGTGCCCTCGATGGCGACGATCGCGTCCCCGAGCCCGCCCGACGCAACGTCGGCGTACACGGTCACCACCCTGCCCTGGTCCTCCCGGCGGATCTCGGCAGGCCCCACGGTCTCGCGAATGGTCACCAGCTCGCGCAGCGGCACGCCTTCGACCCGGAGCATGTCGAGCGTCGACGCGTCGTGGCGCAGGAAGTCGGGCAGCCGCACCATGACCGCGATCTTGCGGTCGAAGTCCACGAACTCCGTGGCCCGGTCACCGCGCATCGCCGATTCGATCGTTTCCGCCACGACGCGCGGGTCGATGTTGTAGTTGGCGGCGGCTTCGGCATCGATCGACACCTGGAACTGGGGCTGCCCCCGCTCCGACCCGATCCGGACGTTGCGGACCTCGGGCAGTCCCGAGAGCCCCTGGCGCACGTCCTGCGCGAAACGGTAGGCGTCGACGAGGTTCTCCCCGCGCACGCGCACGGCGATGTCCGCCTCTCCACCCCCCAGGATATGGCCCAGCGCGGTGGCCTGACCGGTCTCGAAGGACAGCGTCCCCGCCGGGAACTCGCTCGCCACGTTCTGTGCCCTCGCGACGACCTCCTCCGTAAGCGCGGCGTCGTCGAGCCTCACCTGTATCGTCGCGGTGTGAAGCCCCGAGGCCTGACCCTCGTCCCCCCTTGCCTGCACGTCGCGCCCGATGTGGCTGAATACCGCGGCCACCTGCGCGTCGTCGATCATGCGGCGCTCCAGCGACTCGACCGACTCGGCCGTCGCCTGCAGCTGCGTCCCTTCGGCCAGCTCGACGCGCACGTCGAAGGCGCCCTGGTCGACGTTGGGAAGAAGATCCCGGTCCAGTCCCACGGCCAGAAGGAGGCAACCGCCGAGGGCCCCCGCAGCCACGGTAAGCACCGTGCCGCGACGGTCCAGAGAACGCGCGAGGACCCCGTGATACCAGGCCGCGAAGGCCCGGAAAAGCCGATCGAAGACCCGGAAGAAGGGTCCGAAGACGGTCGACAGAACGCGGTTTCCCAGCTCCAGCCAGAACCTGACGAGCTGAGGGACCAGGGACGCGACTCCGGCGACGGCCCGAATCGGGAGCCGCAGCAACCCCACCACCAGCCAGCCGATCCTGCCCAGCAGGGTCGAGGGGCGCGGGCGCGCAGGTGCCGAAGGTTCGGCGTACTCTTCGGCTGCCTGTCCCCCGCCCTTGAAGTGGGCAGCCATCGAGGGAAGCAGCGTGAGCGCGACGGCGAGGCTTGCGAGCAACGAAAACGCGACCGCCAGCGAGAGGGCTCCGAACAGCTCCCCCGCCACGCCCTGCACGTATATGATGGGACCGAAGACCGAGATCGTGGTCAGGGTCGATGCCGTGATCGCTCCCTGCACCTCCTCGGCCCCGCGCGCGGCGGCTTCGAGGGGGCCGGCACCCAGCTGCCGGTGCCTGAAGATGTTCTCCAGGACGATGATCGAGTTGTCGACCAGCATCCCTACCCCGAGCGCCAGTCCCCCCAGGCTCATGATGTTCAGCGAGACCCCGAACGCGTCCATCAGCGCGAAGGTCCCGACCACCGAGATGGGAATGGCAAGCGCGATGGCTACGGGGTAGCGGGGATCGCGGAGGAAGAAGAAGAGCACGACGAACGCGAGCAGGCCCCCGAGGATCAGCGCCTGCACCACGTTGCTGATCGATTCGTCGATGAACGTGGCCTGGTTGTACGCGATCTCGGCCGTGAAATCGGGGTACTGTTCCTTCAGCAGGTCCAGGGTCTCCTGCACATCTTCGGACACGGCCACCGTATTGGCGCCCGCCTCCTTGAAGACCAGGAGCCCCACCGACTCGAACCCGTTGTAGCGCGCGATCTCCTCGCGTTCCGCGAAGCCGTCCACCACCGTGGCGATGTCGCCGAGCCGGACCAGTCGAAACGCGGTCTCCTCCTCCCCGCTCTGCTGGCCCGATTCCCCCTGACCGCCCAGCTGCTGCCTTCCCACGACGACGTCAGCGATCTCCTCGACCGTCTGGAATTCGCCCAGGGTGCGGAGCGGATACCGATACCGCCCCCGCAGGATCGTGCCGCCGCGGGCCGAGTAGTTGGCCTGTTCGAGCGCCCGGGACACCTCGGCGAGCGTGATGCCGTTCGCCTCGAGTCGCGGCGGGTCCACTTCGATGTGAATCTCGCGGTCGAGCCCGCCCGTCACCGATGCCTGGGCGACGCCCTCGAGCTGCTCGAGCCGGCGCCGGAAGACGTCCTCGGCCACCTCCTTGTTCTCCAGGAGGTCGCCCCCACCCGTGAGTGAAATCGTGAGGATCGGCTCGGCCTGGGGGTCGACGCGCAGAATGGTCGGCCGGTCGGCGGTCTCGGGAAACTGGTCGCGGATGTTGTCGAGACGCTCGCGCACATTGAGCGCCGCGAAGTCCATGTCCGTGCCCCACGCGAAGCGCAGGGTAACGAGGCTGACGCCCTCCTGGGACACCGAGGTCACCTTCTCGACCCCGGGCACCGCGGCCGCTTGCTGCTCGACACGCTCCGTCACGAGGCGTTCGACCTCGGCGGGTGCCACGTTCGGATACCCGGTGTAGACAACAAGACGCGGAAAGCTCACATCGGGTAGCAGGTCGATCGGCAACCGTGTAAACGATATGCCGCCCAGGAGGACGACAGCCATCACGAGCATCGCGACGGCGACGGGACGCCGTGTAGAGGTTCTCGGCACCGACATCGGTCAGTTCCGATCCAGCGAGGTATCGATCCCGGCCTCCTGGCCGACGATACCGGCGGCTTCGTAGAGCCCCAGCAGCGCGCCCGCGAACTCGAAGCGCTGATCCAGGGCGTCCCGGAGTGCCGAGGCCTCTTCGCGGATCGCCGCTCTCAGGTCCTCGATGGACTTGGTGGCCAGGCGGTACTCCTCCTGGACGATGCCAAGCCGCTCGGTAGCGATCTCCAGCCGCCTGGTGCGTTCGCGAAGACTCGCCCATGCGGCTTCGAGGTCCACGTACCGGGCGCGAATCTGCTCCTCGAGTTCGAGTTCGGCCTGGCGGAGGGTCTCACCCGCGTTCCTCAGGTCGACATCGGCCGCAGCGATCGCACGCGACGTGGTGAAGCGGCTGAAGACCGGAATGGACACGCTGAGGCTCAGACCGCCGTTGAAGTCTTCGGGATCAAAGGCGAACAACTCTGTCCCGTCGGGTCCGAACGAGCCGCGACTGATGCTCGTGTTCAGCGACAACGTCGGCCAGCGGTCGGATCTCTGGCCACTGAGAGCGGCCCGGCGGACTTCCAGCGTGGCGTTGGCCGCACCGACGGTTGGGCTCTCCCGCAAAGCGAGATCAACCAGGCCATCGACATCCAGGTCAGCCGGATCAAAGGACTCGGGCTGCCGTTGCTCGACGTCGAGCGCCGCGAGCGCGGGATCGCCGATGGCTTTCCGGAGGGCGAGCAAACCCTTTCGGTAGTTCGCCTGCGCCGTGTTGAGGGACAGGCGCTGAGTCTCGAGTTCCAACTCGGTCGCCAGCAAGTCGGATCGCCCGATCGATGCGAGCTCGAAGAGGCTGGTGGACAACTCCAAATCGCGCTGGCGGGCCGCCAGCAGTTCCATCTCCACTTCGAGGCGGGCCTTCTGGCGTTGGGCGACCAGGAACTGCCGCTGAACCTCCGCGAGAATCGAATTCAGTTCTCTGCTTGCCGTGAGCCGGTCGGCGTGCGCCTGCGCGCGGGCCTGTCCGAGTTGGTGAAACCGGCTCCCTCCGCTGAAGAGCTGAACCCCCAACGACGCGCTCTGATTGGTAGAGGACGAGGTGATGGTTCTCACTTCCGGGTTTTCGAGCGGGTTGCCAAAGAAATCGAGCGCCGTGCTCTCTCTCCGGAAGTTCTGGCCCGTGCGATAGGACAATGACAGATCCGGCAGAAACCTCCCCAGCGCCTCCCGCCGCTGCGGCTCGGCCAGATCCATCCGGTTGACCTCCTGCCGATACCGAGGGTTGTGCTCGGCCGCGCGGCGAAGCGCTTCCTGCAGCGTAAGGACCGTGACCTCTTCGTCCGCCCCCATCTCCTGCGCGCCAGCCCGCTGCCCGCCAGCAAAAACGACCCCGGCGGCAACAACAATCAGCACCTGGCGAATCGTCGCGGCCCGTGTCGGGCAAACCCCTCGCCCCATCATCGGGTCGGCCTCCCGCCCGCTTCCTCCGGGTCCGCTACAAGCTCGACCGCGGCGTCGTGTGGCAGGTAGTAGTGTCCGTCCACCAGCACGATTTCGCCGGGAGCGACCCAGTCTTCGTCCCCCTCGATGAGTTCGACGAGCCGTTCGTTTTCCAGCCCCGGCGTCACGTATCGCCACTTGGCCCTGCCGTCCTCGAGCACGAAGAGGTGGGTGCGGCGGTCCGCGGTCTCCAGGATCGCGGTGCGCGGCACCAGAATGCGGTCCGGGAACTGCTGGGCCTCGAGATCGGCCTCGGCGTACATTCCCGGCTTGATCCTTCCGTCCGCGTTGTCGATGTGAACGGTCACGCGCGCCGTGTTCGTCTCCGGGTCGATCACCGGATTGATCGTCTCGATCACGCCTTGAAAGGGCCGGTCCGGGAAGGCCGTGAAATCCAGCGTGGCCACCCGCCCCTCGTCGAGGTACACCACCTCGGTGCCCAGGACCTGCACAGCCACCTTGATCGGGTCCAGGTCGACGATCGTGAGAAGCTCGTCGCCTTCGCGGACGAACTGTCCCGGCACGACCATCACGTCGGCCACGCGGCCACCGAAGGGTGCGCGCACCGCGGCCTTCTCCAGTTCGAGAACCGCCTTGCGGTGCGCGACCTCCGCCTCGTCCAGCCCGGTCACCGCGCGAGCGAGCTGGTCCCTCCGGGCCCTGACCTCGGGATCGTCCAGCTGGTCGTCGCCGATGACCCGGGTCTGATAGTCCACGCGGGCCTTCTGCAGCGCCGCGAACCGCGCCGCCACCTCGAGCGCGTACTCGGTGGTGTCGATCTGGACCATCAGCTGGCCCGCCCCCACGGCGCGGTTCTCCCGCACCGGCACGGAAGCCACGATTCCCGAGGCGCGGGCCGTGAGCTTCGCTTCGCGGATCGCCTCGGCGCGGCCTTTCGCGGTCACGGAGATCCACAGCGTGTCCTTCACCGCCGCCACGCCGGTGACTGGCTGGGGAAGCTCGGTGCTGAACTGCTGCTGTACCGACTCGACCACCTCGCCGGCCTCTTCGGAGAGTTCGGCCGAATCGCTTTCCTCTTCCGGCTCCGGGCGGAGGCGCCACCAGACGCCGCCGGCCAGCAGCGCCAGGATGATCAGGACCGTGAGTACGCCAAGGGTGGATCGTGATTGTGCCATCGCTCACATCTCTCTTTGGAAGACGTGGGGTCGGAGACGCGGGTGCCGTCCGACACCCTACCACTCTGACACCATCCTGTCGTGAGGAGGTTGCCGCGGGTCACGTTGTCCTTACACCCGGTCACGGCGACAACATCCCATCTATTACACACTGCGCGGATTCTATCGTTCCAGACGCGCGAGCCCCGCGAACCGTGCAATCCCGGGCGGCCGCGGCGGTGCCCTCAGTCGCCGCCGGATCCCGCCCCCGCCGACACGGCGACCGAATACCTGCG
This sequence comes from Longimicrobiales bacterium, assembly GCA_965116905.1. Classification (GTDB taxonomy): domain Bacteria; phylum Gemmatimonadota; class Gemmatimonadetes; order Longimicrobiales; family Gaopeijiaceae; genus Bin94. The sequence continues at coordinate 3,073,181 of OZ220732.1, forward strand.
GGCCACGTAGTCGCCCAGGATCTCCTTGAACTCCTCCACGATCCCGTCTCCCTTCAGGGTGCGGTAGTGGGCACCGTCGACGTACACCGGCGCCTTGGGCTCCTCGAAGGTGCCCGGCAGGGAGATCCCCAGGTCGGCGTGCTTGGACTCGCCCGGGCCGTTCACCACGCACCCCATCACCGCCACCTTGAGGTCCTCGACCCCCGGGTAGATCCGGCGCCACTCGGGCATCCTCTTCCGGATATGGCCCTGGATGTCCTCGGTCATCTCCTGGAAGAAGGTGCTCGTCGTGCGGCCGCAACCCGGGCACGCGGTCACCTGCGGCTCGAAGCTGCGGATCTCGAGCGACTGGAGAATCTGCTGCGCCACCCGCACTTCCTCGGTGCGGTCGCCTCCGGGCCGCGGCGTAAGCGACACGCGAATGGTGTCGCCGATCCCGTCGAGCAGGAGCGGCGAGAGCGCGGCGGCGGTGGCCACGATGCCCTTGGAGCCCATGCCCGCCTCGGTGAGCCCCAGGTGCAGCGGGTACTCCGTGCGCGGGGCCAGCTGGCGGTACACCAGGATCAGGTCGCGGACTCCCGACACCTTGGCGCTCAGCACGATGCGGTCCGCGCCCAGCCCCGTCTCCTCCGCCAGGTCGGCCGAACGCGTCGCGCTCTCGACGATGCAGTCGCGCAACACGTCGCCCGCGTCCTTCGGATTCTCGCGCCGGCCGTTCTCGTCCATCATCTGCGTCAGCAGGCGCTGGTCGAGAGACCCCCAGTTGACGCCGATGCGGATGGCCTTCCCGTTCTCCATCGCGATCCGGACGATGGACTGGAAATTCTCGTCGCGGCGGCTCGTGCCCACGTTGCCCGGGTTGATCCGGTACTTGGACAGGAGCGCGGCCGCGCGCGGGAAGTCGCGCAGCAGGATGTGGCCGTTGTAGTGGAAGTCCCCCACGATCGGCACGGTGCAGCCCAGGTCGGCCAGCCGGTCGAACAGCTCCGGGACGGCGGCCGCGGCGTGCTTGTTGTTCACCGTCACCCGCACCAACTCGCTCCCCGCGTCCGCCAGCGCCTTGACCTGTGCGGCGGTCGAGGCCGGATCGGCGGTGTCCGTATTCGTCATCGATTGCACGACGACCGGACCGCCGCCCCCCACCTTGACCCCGCCGATATCGACGCGCGCAGTCTTTCTGGCCAAGGGCTCCTCGCTTACGTTCGGATCGATGTCCCTGCCGCCTCCCGCAGCGACGCGGTTGAATGAAACCTACCGGAATCCAACGTCAGGACGAAGATCCCATGAAGAATCCGCTCGCACCTCGCCACGCAGCCGCCCTGCTCCTGGCCGCCGTCTTCGCTACCGGCGCGGGAGCGCAGGAGAAGCCCACGCTCACCACCGACGACTACGGGCAGTGGGAGTCGCTCGGGACCGCGACGCTGTCGCCCGACGGCCGCTGGATGGCGGTGGCCATCGGACGCGTCGATGACGAGGACGAACTGCGGGTCCACGCCACTGACTCCGACTCGGTCGTGGCGGTCCCCTTCGCCACCCGCCCCGCCTTCAGCCGGGACAGCCGCTGGCTGGCCTACTCGATCGGGGTTTCGCCCTCCGAGCGGGACCAGGCGGAGGCGCGGCAGGAGCCCCCGCGCAACGCGCTCGGCCTGTTGAACCTGAGCACCGGCGAGACGGAGCGCATCGACGAGGTCGAGTCCTTCTCGCTGTCCGACGACGGGCGGTACCTGGCGTTCAGCCGCTACAAGCCCGAAGGCAAGGAGAGCGCCGGGGTCGACGTGGTCGTGCGTGACCTGTCCTCGGGCGCGACCCTCAGCTTCGGCAACGTGTCGCAAACCGCGTGGAGCGACGAAGGCCACCTCCTGGCGATGACCGTGGACGCCGACGATCGCATCGGCAACGGCGTGAAGGTCTACGACCCCGCGTCCGGCCGCCTCCGGTCGCTGGACACGGATGACGCCACCTACAGGGGTCTTTCCTGGCGCGACGAAGCCATGGACCTGGCGGTCCTCAAGACGTACACCGACGACGCCCACGAGGACACGGCCCACGTGGCGCTCGCGTGGCGCTCCCTGGACGAGGGCGAAGGCCGGGCGTTCGTGCTGGACCCGCGCGAAGGATCCATGCTGCCCGAGGGCACCCGCCTGGTGGAGCACCGCACGCCGTCGTGGTCGGAGGACGGAGATGCGCTGTTCCTCGGCCTTCAGGACCGCCGGCCGGTCGAAGAGCCGGAGGAAGAGGAGGAGGACGCCGCGGAGGACGGCGAGAACGAGGAGGAAGAGGGGGAAGAGGGCGAAGGTGACGGCGATGGCGAGGGGGACGGCACGGAAGGCGACGCCGCGGACGCCGGAGAGGAGGAAGACCCCCCCGGCGTCGAAATCTGGCATTCCCGCGACGTGGATCCCGTGCCGCAACAACGCGTGCGGGAGCAGCAGCTCAGGCGGGTCAACCACATCGGCACATGGCGCCTGGACGACGACCGCTTCCTCCAGCTCGGCGGCGACCACGCGGACCAGGCCCAGGTCGTCGCGGGCGGACGCCACGTGGTGGGACGCGACGAGACCCCGTACGACGTGGACGCCATGTTCCGCCAGCAGTTCCACGACATTTACGCCGTCGATGCACGGACCGCGCAGCGCCAGCTCGTCCGCGAGCGCGTAACCATCACGCTCGGCGGCAGCCCAGGCGGCCGCTACGTCCTGTGGTTCGAGGGCGAGGATTACTGGAGCTACGACCTGGAGAGCGGACAGACGCACAACCTCACCGGGGGACTTGACGGCGTGTTCGTCAACCTCGACCTCACGCCCACCCGCGAGCAGATGCCGCCCTTCGGCGTCGCGGGCTGGACGGAGGACGACGAGGCCGTGCTGATCAACGACCGCTGGGATGTCTGGGAGGTCCAGGCCGACGGCTCGGGCGGGCGGCGCCTGACCGAGGGCGCGGAGGAGCAGGTCCGCCACCGCCTGCTGCGCCTCGACCGCGAGGCGGACGCGCACGACCCGGACGAGCCCTTCTACTATTCGACCTACGGCGAGTGGACGAAGAAGGCGGGATTCTCGCGCGCGCGTCCCGGCGACGCCCCCGAACGCCTCGTCTGGGACGACGCGGCCTACGGCGGCTTCTTCGGCGGCCTGCTCAAGGCCAAGGACGCCGACGTCTACGCCTTCCGGGGGGAGCGCTTCGACGATTCGCCCGACTACTTCGTGGCGGGCGAGGACCTCGACGACGCGCGCCAGATCACGCGCACCAACCCCTTCCACGACGACTACGCCTGGGGCCGCTCGGAGCTGATCGACTACGAGAACGAGTGGGGCCGTCCGCTGCAGGGGGCGCTCATATACCCGGCAGACTACGAATCCGGGACGCAGTACCCGATGATCGTGTACCACTACGAGATGCTGTCACAGAGCCTCCACAGGTACGTGGTCCCCGACGCCACGAACTACTACAACGTCCAGGCGTGGAGCCAGGATGGGTACTTCGTCCTGATGCCCGACATCGTCTACCGCGACCGCCGCCCGGGACAGTCGAACGTGGAGACGCTACGCCCGGCCGTGGCGGCCGCGATCGAGACCGGAATGATCGATCCGGACAGGGTCGGATTGATCGGACACTCGTGGGGCGGCTACCAGACCACCTTCTTCGTGACCCAGGACGACCTCTTCGCCAGTGCCGTCGCGGGCGCGCCCCTGACCAACCTCATGAGCATGTACCTGTCGTTCTACTGGAACAGCGGGGGCACCGACGCGCGCATCTTCGAGATCAGCCAGGGACGCATGCAGGTGCCGTGGTGGGAGGACTGGGATTCGTACCACGCCAACTCGCCCATTCATCACATCGAGAACCTGAACACGCCGCTCCTGATGATGTTCGGCACCGAGGACGGCGCGGTCGAATTCAACCAGGGCGTCGAGTTCTACAACGCGGCCCGTCGCACGGGCAAGGACATGGTGCTTCTCGTGTACGAGGGCGAGAATCACGGGTTGCGCAACGAGGCCAACCAGAAGGACTACCGCGACCGGATCATGCAGTGGTTCGCGCACTACCTGAAGGGCGAGCCGGCGCCGGACTGGATCACGAAGGGACTCCCGTATCTCGAACAGAAGGACGGTTTGGCCCGGAAGAAGCGGCGGATCAGCTGACCCGCGATGATCGTTTGATGATGCGGCCCTGATACCCTGCACAAATGGACGACCGCAAACAAAGCTACGAGCAGCAGGTCAGGCCGGAGGCGACCGTCGACGACCTCGACATCGATCTGGCGGCATCGTTCCTGGCCGGAACGCCGGACGGCCAGGCCGGATCCGCTGTGGAGGTGCTCGAACGGTATGGCCTGATTGCGCGGTCCGGCGAGGGCGGGCTGGTCACGAACGCTGCACTCCTGCTCTTCGGGCGGGAGCCGGCCGACCGCTGGCACCCGGACGCGGGCATCCACGTTTTTCGCGTCACGGGCACCCGGCGCCTGCCCGGACGGACGGGCAACGTGAACAGGGTCGGTCGGGCCGACCCGCCCCTGGCGCGTGCGGTCGACGAGATCCGTCGAGTTACACGGACGCAAATCCGCCGTTCCGATGCCCTGCGCGACATCTTCTACCGGGATCTCCCGGAGTACCCGGACGAGGCCTGGCAGGAAGCGCTGATCAACGCGATCGCCCACAGGGACTACAGCGTGCAGAACCGGCGCGTGGAGGTCTGGTTCTTCGACGACCGCATGGAGGTGTCGAGCCCGGGCGAGGTGCCGGAGCCCGTTACGGTGGAGGCGCTGGGGGAAGGCAATGCCGAGGCCGCCGCCCGCAACCCCCTGATGGCGCGCGTGCTCGCCGACGCCGGACACATGCGGGCAGCGGGGAGCGGGATCGGCCGCATGCGCGCGAGCATGGCGGCCAGCTTCCTACGGAGGCCCAGGTTCGAGGAGAAGGGGGTGGTCTTTTCCGTCAAGCTCTTCAAGGAGCCGACATTCGAGACGGCGGGCCCCGGGTGGAGCTACCTGGTACGGCAGCTCCCCATCTCCGGAGATCAGAAGCGAATCCTCATCGCCCGTCCCGATGGATTCAGCCACGTCGACTACCAGCACCTGAACTCGGTACACGAGGACGAGGCGAAGAAGCGCGTCCAGGAACTGGTGGAGCAGGACATCGTGTGTCGCGACTTCGACACGGGCGAAGACGTCACCAGGTGCTATCTGACCGCCGAACTCGACGAGGCCCGCTGGTTCCTCGAGGATCGGGTACCCAAACTGCGGGCCCACTTTCGCAAGGACCCGTGGCTGCGGAGCGGCGACTACCGAACGCTGTTCGAGATCGGCGTGCGCGACGCCGGACCGGAAATCGCGCAGTTGGTGGAACTGGGCTTTCTGCGTCCGGAAGGTCGCGGGCGGGGCGCCCGCTACATGCCCACCGCCGCCCTCAGGGGGTAGCGGCCACGGGCCTTCGCGGCCCCCGGCCTCGCTCCGGCGCCTACGAACCCGGATCGCCGTGCGCCGGATCCCCGTGCGCCGGATTCCCGTGGGCGGGGCGATCATTGGCCGGTGGGTGCTCGCTCCCCCGCACCACCCGGGCTTCCCCGGCCGGGTTCCTGTCCAGGCAAAGCACCTGCTGCGGCTGAACCCGGTCGACAAGCGCGCGCGAATGCGTCGACGCCAGCACCTGCGCGCCGGGAACCGTGGACAGCGCGCGATGAACTGCGCCCAGAGCGGATGGGTGCAGGCTCCGCTCGGGTTCGACGACCCAGCACAGGCCCTCCATCGGCGGCAGCGCGGGGAGCAGCGTCAGCGCCAGGAGCCTGAGCGTCCCCTCGGACTCGAGCCAGGCCGGGGATTCGCGTCCGTCGTCGTAGACCAGCACCAGGTACTCCGCGCGATCCGTTTCGCGCTCCGAAACCCGAATGTCCGCCAGCCCCGGGATCGCGGTTCGGACCTCGGTCAGCCATTCCTCGAAGCCCTTCCGCCGGTCGCGGCGCATCCGCCGCACCAGCGCCGGTAGATTGGAGCCGTCGGCGGCGGGCACGTCGTCGAGAGCATCCGCGGGGCTGTGGCCGCCGAGCGCGCGTCCGTCCAGGGTCAACCGCCGGACCCTTCGCTCCAGAAAGTCCTTGAATTCGGTCGTTGCCGGCATGGTGTCCACGGACTCCGGCAGGCTGCCCAGGGTGGAACGGCGCGGGCCGAAGTTGATGCCGATCTTGGTCCACCCCTTGCCGCCGGTGGTCTCCGCATAGAACCAGTCGTTGCCGCTCGCCTTGCTGAGCACGGTGCTGGCCCCGGGCCGGGCGCTCGAAAGGATTGTGGACGGTGGTTCCAGGGGATAGGGGAACAGCGTCTCCTGGGCGGGAGCCGGGCCCGGCGGGGGCATGAGCACACCCCGTTCCGCCTCGATGCGCACCCCGTCGGCGTCACGCCCCATGGCGATCTCATACCGGTAGGTCCCGAAGTCCCTGTCCGCCGGCAAACGGGAGACACAGCGTTCGGGAATCACGAACTCGACAGCGATCTCGAATCGCCCGCCGCGTTCGGGCCGGCCCCGGACGAGATCGCGAAAGTCCCCGGCCCGCGCGTCGACGGCTGCCTCCGGACCCAAGCGCACCAGGTCTCCGAGAAACAGCACGGTATCGATGAGCGTGCGCTTTCCGCCGCCATTGGGGCCGATCAACAGGTGAAACCGGTCCAGATCGATGTCCAGATGCCGGAAACACCGGTAGTTGAGGGCCTGAATGCGGCGGATCATCCGAATGCGGACTCCCTTGCTGTCGCCATAGCGGAGGGGGTGGGATTGGCCTCCGGGCGGCTCCGTATCGCTGTCGCTCAACGGAGGGGGTGGGATTCGAACCCACGTGTCCTTTCGGACGCCGGTTTTCAAGACCGGTGCATTGAACCGCTCTGCCACCCCTCCGGGCCCGCGAAAGATGGGCGCGCACCGGGCGGCATTCAAGCGTGGGGCCGGCCCGGCGCCTCGCCGCTCTCGGTGCTCGGGCGGCTTTATCCACAGACTGCTAGTGGCGGAACAGCCTCCGTCCCGTGAACACCATGGCCATGCCGTGCTCGTCCGCGGCCGCGATCACCTCTTCGTCGCGGACCGAGCCGCCCGGCTGGATGATCGCCCCTGCTCCGGCGTCCGCGGCCGCGTCGACGCCGTCGCGGAACGGGAAGAACGCATCGGAGGCGAGGACGCAGCCGTCGAGCTCCTCCTCCAGGCCGGCTTCGCGGGCCTTTCGCACGGCCAGTCTGGACGAATCGACGCGGCTGGTCTGTCCCGCGCCGATCCCCACCGTCGCGCCGTTCCTGGCCAGCAGGATCGCATTCGACTTGACGCTCGCGACCGCCGACCAGGCGAACGAGAGGTCCGCCTGTTCGAGCGCGGTGGGGCGACGCGCCGTGACGACCCTCCAGCCCGGGTCTTCGCGGCCGTGGGAGGGCGGGTCGGGCAGTGACTGGAATAGGACGCCGCCGTACACGGAGCGGAATGAGATCGCACCGTCGTGGCCCGCCGCCCGGGCGAGGAACCGGGACCTGGTGCCCGCGTGCGCATCGGCCTCGCCGGAACCGCCCGCCCCGTCGGAGCCTCCCACCTCGCCGGAACCGCCCGCCTCGCCATCGGGCAACGCCAGCAAGCGGATGTTCTTCTTGGCCGTGAGCACCTCCAGCGCCCCGGGGGTGAACCCGGGAGCCACCACGCACTCCACGAACATGGAGCCGATTCCCGCGGCCGTGTCGCGGTCGACAGGCCGGTTGACCGCGATCACCGACCCGAAGGCCGATACGGGGTCCGTTCGGCGGGCCCGCGCGAACGCGTCGGCCAGCGTCGAGCTCACCGCCAGCCCGCACGGCGTCGTGTGCTTGACGATACACACCGCGGGATCGGGTGAGAACGCGAACGGGGCCAGGCTGAGAAGGGCACCGTCCAGGTCGAGTATATTGTTGTAGGAAAGAGCCTTGCCGTGTATTTGCTCAAGTTTCGCAATACCATGATCGCCGGTCGTGGCCGCGTAGAATGCGGCCCCCTGGTCCGGGTTTTCGCCGTACCGCAGGAGTTCGCGTCTCTCCAGTTCCAGCGTGACCCGCCCAGCCATCGGTTCTTCCGGTCCCGCGTCCGGATGGCCGCTCTCCTCCAACCCCTCCAAATACCCCGCGATCGCCTCGTCGTAGGCCGAAATGTGGCGGAAGACCTTGGCCGCGAGCCTCCGCCGCAACGCGGACACTGCCGCCGGCGGGGCCGGGTCCGGCGCCGTGGAAGCGTCCGAATCCGTGGGAACCGACGCCAGCACGGCATCGTAGTCGGCGGGATCCACCACGACCCACACATCCCTGTGGTTCTTGGCGGCGGCGCGGATGAGCGTGGGCCCGCCGATATCGACGTTCTCCATCGCGTCGGCCAGCGTCACCCCCGGCTCCGCGATGGCTCGGCGGAACGGGTACAGGTTGACCGCCACCAGGTCGATGGTTCGATACCCCTGCTCGCCGAGCGCGGCCATGTCGCCGGGCAGCGCCCGCCTCGCGAGCAGCCCCGCGTGAATCGCCGGGTGCAGCGTCTTGACCCGGCCGTCCATCATCTCCGGGTGGTCGGTCACCTCCGAGACGTCGGTCACGTCCACGCCCGCTCCGCGGAGCGTCCGCGCGGTGCCACCGGTGGAAAGCACCTCCCAGCCGCACTCCACCAGCGCCCCCGCAAACGCGGTGATCCCCGTCTTGTCCGACACGCTGAGCAACGCTCTACGCCTGGCCACCGGCACCTCCAAAGGCTTTCTCGATCGACTTTCTGAGCCCGGCACCGGCACCCTCGCCGCCGAGCGTCCCGCCCCCCGCGCCCGGCCAGGAGAAACGTGGTGCCCGCCCGGCCTCCAGCCCCCTGGCCAGTGCGTCGGCCGCGGCCGGATACAGGACGTGCTCAACCTCCAGCACCCGCGCCCCGAGACTCGACGCCGTGTCGCCCGGAAGTACCGGCACCGGCCACTGCGCCAGGATCCGCCCTTCGTCGTAGCGCTCGTTGACGAAGTGAATGGTGGGGCCCGACAGGCTCGCGCCCGACCGCAGAACCGCCTCGTGAACGCGGCCCCCGTACATCCCCTTGCCGCCGAAGGACGGCAGCAGCGCGGGGTGGATATTCAGAATCCGCCCCTCGAACTCGCGGCAGACGCTCGCGGGGAGGAGCTTCAGAAAGCCGGCCAGGAGAATCGCCCGTGCCTGGTGTTTTTGGAGGAGGGCGAGGACTGCGGCTCCGGCCGGGACCTCGGCGCTTCCGTCGCCGGCATCGGTACCGTCGCGCCTGCGGGGACCACCGGGATCGCCCTTCCCGGTCCGCTCACCGAAGTCGACCCGGTACACCGCCCTGCCGCACCTCCGGGCCCGCTGTTCCGCCTCGCACGGGCGGTCCACGATGAGGAGTTCGATCCGGTACGCCGCGCCCCGGGCCTCGTGATCGAGCAGTGCCTGCATGTTGGTCCCGGACCCCGAGGCGAGCACCGCGAAGGGAACGCTCACGGGAACTCGAAGCTGCCTGGCCGCGTCCGGGTGCCGCTCATGCGAATTCCCCGCCGTAGACGGGGACGAGGAAGGGGTTCGTCCGGCGCTCCCGGCCGACCGTGGTGTCGGGTCCGTGTCCCGTGTACAGCCGCGTCTCGTCGGGCAGGGTGAGCACCTGCGTGTGAATCGAGTCCATGAGCGTGTCGAAGTCGGCCAGGGGCAGGTCCGTGCGGCCGATCGACCCCGCGAAGACGACGTCGCCGACGAGCGCCACGGGCTCCGACGTCGAGACGAACATCACGTGGCCGGGGGCGTGGCCGGGCGCGAAGACCACCTCGAACTCCGAGCCCCCGAAGGTGAGGTTCCTGCCGGGCACGAGATCGATGTCGGGGGGCGGCTGCGGCTCGCACTCGACTCCGAAGAACAGCGCGTGTTGCACGACGTTGTCGTAGATGACGCGGTCGAGGGGGTGGAGGTGGATGGGAGCTCCCGTCTCCTCCCTGGCCAGGCGGACTCCCTCGATGTGGTCGAAGTGCGCGTGCGTCAGCAGGATGGCCGCGATATCCAGGTCCCGGGCGCGTGCTTCGGCGAGCGCCTCGGCGGTGGTCGCGCCGGGGTCGATCAGGAGGCCCGTCCGGCCGTCCTCGCAGACCACCAGCAGCGTGTTCTGCATAACGGGCCCGCCGGCGAAGGTCAGGACTTCCAACAACGGCGGGCTACACCGTGAACGAACTGCCGCAGCCACATCCGCCCGTGGCCTGCGGGTTCTTGAACGTGAACCCGGAACCCATCAGCGACGTGATGTAGTCGATCTCGATCCCCTCGAGGTATTGGGCGCTGAAGGGGTCGACAAAGATCCGGATACCGTCGCGTATGAGGATCTCGTCGTCTCCGTCGGGGCCGTTGTCGATGTCGACGCCGTACTGAAACCCCGAGCAGCCCCCGGGGAGAACCGCGACGCGGAGTCCGGCTTCGCCGGTGTCGCCGTGCTCTTTCAGGAACCCCTGCACCATCCTGACCGCATTGGGCGTAAGGGTAAGATCCATCACAATTTCATGCTCCATCTTCCTGGCTGTGCCATCACCGGGGCCGGAGGGCGTGCGCCGCCGCGGGACACCGGTCCCAAGAAGCTACCCAATGGGGCAAGAGGGGGTCAACGACCCGCCCCGCGATCCGCCCGCCGACCCGTACGGCCGTCACTACGCCGACCCGTCCGTCGACCCGTCCCGCGATTCGCCCGCCGACCCGTACGGCCGGCGCCGGTCCCGGCTTCCAGGCGCTCCACGAGCGCGGCCGCCGACAGGAGGTCGTCCGTGACTCGAAACTCCGGTCCCACCGCGGCCTGCTCGGCGACTCCATGCCCCGTCAGCACGAGAATCCCGGTGCCGTCCAGCGCCTGCGCGGGGAGCACGTCGCTCAGCTTGTCGCCCACGAAATAGGAGCCCGCCGTCGCGAGTCCCAGGTCGCCAGCGGCGCTCTCGTGCATGACCGTGCTCGGCTTTCGGCACGTCGTTTGGGGATCTCCGCCGGGCGCATCGGGGCAGAAGTAGGTTCCGTCCATGACGATGCCGGCGGCGAGGAGCTGCCGGTCCACCTCGGCCGCCACGCGATGATAGTCGCCGAGCGTGTAATAGCCGCGCCCGATGCCCGACTGGTTGGTGACCGTCACGAGCGCGAGCCCCAGCGCCCGCAGGCGGTGAAGCGCCTCGACCGCCCCCGGAAGGAGGGTGACGTCGCCCGGATCGGCCACGTACTGGTGGTCTTCGATGATCGTGCCGTCGCGGTCCGCAAAGACGGCGCGCCGCTTGCCGGCGAAACCGCTTCCTCCAGGACCGGATCCCGTCATTCGCCGCCCTGCACGTCCACGTCCAGTTGCACCAGCGCGTGCGCGATGATGGTGTCGCCGCCGGTCCCGAGTGTGCGAAAGTCGAACAGGATCCGGCCCTGCCGGCTGCGCGCGACGATGGGCGGCGCGTTCGCGCGGAGCGCCGCCATCCACCGTTCGGTCGCTGCCCCGGCCTCGAGGGTCAGGATTGCGCTCGGCAAGCGCGCGTCCGGGAAGGTTCCCCCGCCGACCAGCGACCGTCCCCGCACGGCCTCCAACCGCAGGGGTTCGGCCCCCCGCTCCGCGCGCAACCGGGTCACCACCCTCGCCACGCTACGCGCCTTTCGCTCCAGATCCTCCACACGCGCGGTGATCATCTTGAGCACCGGCACCCGCTCGATCGCCCGGTCCGGATTGCGGTACAGCGTGAGCGTGGCCTCGAGCCCCGCCAGGGTGACCTTGTCGCAGCGGAGCGCGCGGCACAGCGGGTGCGTCCTGGCCCGCGCGACGCCTTCGCGCTTCCCGGCCAGGATCCCGGCCTGCGGCCCGCCGAGCAGCTTGTCCCCCGAGAAAGCGACCAGATCCACCCCCGCCGTCACGCTCTCGGCCGGCGTGGGTTCGTACGGCAACCCCAGTCGCTCGCTGTCGACCATCAACCCCGACCCCAGGTCGTGGATCACGGGAACCCCGCTCTCCGCCCCCAGGCGAACCAGCTCCGTCAGCGCGGTCTCTTCCGTGAAGCCCGACATCGAGAAGTTCGAGCGATGGACCTTGAGGATCGCGCCCACCCCCCCGGCGGCCACCGCACGGGCGTAGTCGTCGAGCCGCGTGCGGTTCGTGGTCCCCACGGTCACGAGGCGCGCCCCCGCGGCCTCCACCACCTCCGGGATGCGGAACCCACCCCCGATCTCCACGAGTTCGCCGTGTGACACCGCGACCCCCTTGCCCGCCGCGTGGGCCGTCAGGGCGACCGCGACCGCACCGGCCCCATTGTTGACGACCAGAGCATCCTCGGCGCCGAGCAGCTCGGTCACGAGGCCGGCACAGTGGGTGTAGCGCGACCCCCTCTCACCGGTCTCAAGATCGAACTCGACGTTCGCGTACCCGTCCGCCGAGTTCATCGCGCTGCTTGCCTCGGGCGCGAGGGGAGCGCGGCCCAGGTTCGTGTGCAGGATGACCCCGGTGCCGTTGACCACGCCGCGCAGCGACAGCGTCCCGGCCCTGGCAACCTCCATCTCCACCAGCTCTTCGTAGTCGTCCACGGAGTCGGGCACGGGGATCCTGCCGGCGCGCACCGCGTCCAGCACGGCCCGGACCCGGTCGGTGATCCATACCCGGCCGCGCGACCCGATCAGGAGCTGGCACCACGGTTGCGCGAGGAGCCGGTCGACGCCCGGGATCGAGCGGCGGGGATCTTTCCTGGCGATCACGGTCGCCCCTTGCCCCGGCGCGGGCGGAGCATCGGCCGCTGCCGAGGGCGGAGAATGGGCACGCGAGCGGACCTCCGGGCCGGTCCGGCCGAGCGGGCCGTGTCGGGCACCGGGACGGTGTCAGGACCTGCCACGGTATCAGGAACCACCACAGTGTCCGGTACTACCATGGTGTCCGGAACTACCACAGTGTCGGGAACCACCACGGTATCCGGAACCACCACGGTATCCGGAACCACCACGGTATCGGGCACCACGTCAGCCGTGTCGGCCGCGGCCGTATCCGCCAGTTCCGTCGTGTCCACAGGCTCCTCCAGCTCGCCCTGCTCGTCCAGATCCTCCGGCTCCTCGGGGGGGAGTTCGAGGACGACCACGGTGGTCCCCTGCCCCCGTCCCGTCCCGGCGATGTTCATGACCCGCGATATCGACGCCTCGTACGGCACGCCGGCCCGCAGAGGCTCGAACAGCACGCCCACGAGCGTCTGCTCCGGCAGCGGAAGCCCCGAGAGCGTCACCCGGCCGGGCTCCGTGTCTTCCGCGTCCGACTCCTCTTCCTCCGCCCCGGCTGCGAGGTCGGCCAGCGCGGCGCGCGCCGCCTCCGCTCCGGCGGTGGTGTCCGCGGCCACCCGGGCCAGCGAGTCCGCGACCGCCCGCGCCGCGGAGTCCGCCCGCTCGGCCAGCAACCCCTCGTATTCGCGTTCCGTGAGGATCCGGACCCGCACGGTATCGCCAGGCTGGGGCAGCGGCAGCGTGTCGACGACCTCGGCCACGGCGGCGGAATCACCCGCCTCCACGTCGCCGGGCGCGTCGGCGGGCGGAACCGTGTCGGCCACCGCGGGCGCGTCGGGTGGCGGAACCGTGTCGGCCACCGCGGGCGCGTCGGGTGGCGGAACCGTGTCGGCCACCTCGGTCGTGTCGGCGGGCGGGACCGTGTCGGCCACCGCGGTCGTGTCGGGTGGCGGGGTCGTATCCGTCGGCTCGGTCACGTCGAGTGAATCGCCTCCTGCCTCCGCATCCACCTCCGTGCTGTCGGTCATGTCCGCCACCACCAAACGCGCCGCGATCAGCGCTCCTGGAATCTCCGGATCGAGGTAGTCGTCGAACTCGAACCGCAGCGTCAGCGAGTCCTCCACCGTCACGCTTGCAAGTCGTGCCGGAGTCGTGTCGGGCTCGATCAGCGACAGCACCGTGAAGCTCGTGTCCGGGGTCAGGTCCAGCTGCCCGCCGACAAACCGGGTTTGCGGCTCGGACTCGCCAATCTCACGGTCGCGGTTGCGGTCCATCCACGCCCGCACCTCGTAGGGACCGTCCGGGACGTAGCGGAGCGAGAAGACCCCGTCCCGGTCGGTGAGGTTCCAGTGGGTGATCGTGTCGGTGTCCACCTGAAAGCGGGCCTCGACGCGCACGTCAGGAACCGCTTCGCCCGTCACGCGGTCCTCCACCATGCCCGCGAGGACGTTGGGCACGAAGTCGTCGCCCGTCGAGACGACCAGGTCGAAGGGGTCGCGCAACCGGTTCTGGAACATGTCGTTGATCACCGGCAACACCGTCACGCGATACAGTCTTCCGGCCTCGAATCCCTCCTGCATCTCGACGGTGATCCCGTCCCGGCCGTGACGCACCCGCACAAGCCCCGTCGACGGCGATACGACCACGGCGTCGTTCAGGTTGCCGGTCGCGGGGCGCTCGCTGATGCGCTCGCTGAAGCGGAAGTGGACCTCGTCGACGCCAGGCTCAACGACCGCAAAGGTATCCGGTGTCGTCTCGATCACGTACGGCGGGAAGAGGTCCTCCGGCCCGCCTGGGGGGGCCTCCGGCCGCGCACAGGCGGCCGCACCGAGCACGACAAGGCAGACCAACCCCCGCTTCACGGGCGTTCGCCACCCAACGCTGTCAACTTTGCTTTCCATTTAGTCAACTGCAGTTGACATGACTCCAGCTTCTGGCGCTCGCGCTCCACCACGGCCTCCGGCGCACGCGTGACGAAGTTCGGATTGGCGAGCTTGCCCTCGATTCCCTTGAGCTGCCCTGCGAGCCGCTCGACCTCGGCCAGCGTACGCGTCCGCTCCCGATCCAGGTCGATGACCCCGGCGAGGGGCAGGAACAGCTCGGTACCGTCCCGCAGGACGGCGCTGGCGCACACCGTGCTTTCCGGCGGAACCGAACGCGGCACGCTCCCGATCCGGGCCAGCCGGCGGAGCAGTTCCTCGCGCCCCTCCAGCAGATGCGCGTGCTCGCCGCCCACTGCGTGCACCGCGACCTCTCGCCCTTCGCCGACGCGGTATTCCTTGCGCATGGCGCGCACCCGCACGATGAACTCGCGCAGCCAGTCGAAGTCGCGTTCGGCCCGCGCGTCGACGAACTCCGGAGCAACCCGTGGCCAGCGCGCGACGATCAGCGGCCCGGCGCGCTCACCGGAGACCGGAAGCAGGCCCCACAACTCCTCGGTCACGAACGGGACCAGGGGGTGCAGCAGCCGGCAGATCGCGTCCAGGACGTGGGCCAGCACCGTGCGCGCGGCTTCCCGTCCCGCTCCGCCGGCGGGCAGCCGATGCTTCACGGCCTCCAGGTACCAGTCCGCGAACTCACCGCGGAAGAAGTCGCGCATCGTCTCGGCGGCGCCCTGCATCCGGAACTGCTCCAGCTCCTCGTTCATGCGCCGCACCGCCTCCTGCCGTCGCGACAGGATCCAGCGGTCCTCGAGGGTCAGATCGTCCCGCACGTCGGCGAGCGGCAGGATCGGGTCGTCGCCCAGGCTCATGAGCGCGAAGCGGCCCGCGTTCCAGAGCTTGTTGACGAAGTTGCGTCCGGGCGCGAAGGCCGCCTCGAGGTTCTCGTGGTCCAGGCGGATGTCGGCGCCGACGCCCGCGCTCGCGAGCACCGTGAACCGGAGTGCATCGGCTCCGTGGAGCTGCACGACCTCGAGCGGATCCACCCCGTTGCCGAGGGATTTCGACATCTTGCGGCCCTGGATGTCGCGCACCGTGCCGTGCAGGTAGACCCGCTGGAACGGCGCCTCCCCCATGGCGTGATACCCCGACATGATCATGCGGGCGACCCAGAAGAAGAGGATCTCGGGCGCGGTGGAAAGCGTGTGGCCGGGGTAGAACGCCCTCAGGTCGCGGGTCTCCTCGGGCCATCCGAAGACAGAGAACGGCCACAGCCACGACGAAAACCAGGTGTCGAGCACATCGGGGTCCTGCTCCAGCGAGGTGCTGCCGCAATCGCCGCACGCGTCGGGGTCTTCCCGCACGCAGATCACCGCACCGCAGTCGTCGCAATACCAGACCGGGATCCGATGGCCCCACCACAGCTGGCGCGAAATGCACCAGTCGCGGATGTTCTCCATCCATTGCTCGTAGACCCGCGTCCAGCGCCCCGGGGCGAAGGTGACGGCACCGGTCCGGGACGCCTCCAGCGCGGGCTCGGCAAGCGGCTTCATGCGCACGAACCACTGCTCGCTGAGCCGGGGTTCGACCACGGTGTCGCAGCGGTAGCAGCGCGGAACGGCGTGGTCGTGGTCGTCGCGTCCGGCCAGGAGCTCCTGTTCCTTCAGCGCCGCGACCACCGCCTTGCGGGCATCGAAGCGATCAAGGCCGCGGAAGGCTCCCGGCGCGTTCTCGTTCATCGTCGCGCGCTCGGTCATGACGTTGAGGACTTCGAGGCCGGTCCGCTGCGCGATCTGGAAGTCGTTGGGGTCGTGGGCGGGCGTGACCTTCACCATGCCGGTCCCGAAATCCGCGGCGACGTGCGTGTCGGCGACGATGGGGATGGCGCGGCCGGTCAGCGGCAGCTCCACGGCCGCGCCCACGAGCGCACCGTACCGGGGATCGTCGGGACTGACGGCCACGCCCGTATCGCCGAGCATGGTCTCCGGCCGGGTAGTGGAGACGGTCAGGTACCAGCGCCCGTCGGACAGCCGCCCCAGCGCATCCGCACCCCCGGCCCGCGCCGCGGCGGCCGCATCCTCGTGACCCGCGGCCAGCGGGTAGCGCAGGTGCCAGAGCGAGCCCCGCGCCTCGGCCCCTTCGGCCTCTTCGTTGGACAGTGCCGTCAGACAGCGCGGACACCAGTTGATGATGTATTCGCCGCGGTAGATGAGCCCGTCTTCGTACAGCGCGACGAAGATCTCTCTCACCGCCCGCGACAGGCCCTCGTCGAGCGTGAAGCGGGCCCGCGTCCAGTCACAGCTGCATCCGATGGCCTTGAGCTGGCCGAGAATGCGGTCCCCGGTCAGATCGACGTGCTCCCACACCTTTTGCACGAACGCTTCGCGACCCAGGTCGTGCCGGGTCTTGCCCTCGGCGGCCAGACGCCGCTCGACGACGTTCTGGGTCGCGATCCCGGCGTGGTCCGTGCCCGGCACCCAGAGCGTGGCGCGTCCCTGCATCCTGCGCCAGCGGATGAGCACGTCCTGGATCGTGTTGTTGAGACCGTGCCCCATGTGAAGCACGGCCGTGACGTTGGGCGGCGGAATCACGATCACGTACGGATCGCCGCCTTCCTCGACGGCACCCGCCGACGCCGCGAAATGGCCGCCCTCGTCCCACATGCGCAGGATCCGGGGTTCGACCGCCCGGGGATCGAAGGTCTTGGCAAGCACGGGGGCCTTCAACCTATCGCCGCCTCGTGGCGCCGGACGTGGTGTCGGGCCTGACCGCCGCGTTCGCCCTTTCCTCTTCCTGCTGCGCGCGCTGCTCCTCGCGCCTGCGCTGCATGATCTCCAACCGCTCGCGCCAGCTCCGCCGCGCCGCGAGGCTGCCGTATGCGCGCTCGATGTCGGTCATGCGAAAAGCCCATTCGGCCTGGTCGCCGTTGTAGTCCGGGGGTGGTCCGAAGCCGAAGTTGCCAAGGGGGATCTCGACGTCGCCGAGGTGCACGCGGCCCGGAGAAACACCCCACCGCTTGCCGTCCGCATCGGTATAGGTCCAGTCCATCGCCTCAGCCAGCCGCTCGGCCTCCGCGGCGGCCGAGTCGTTCGACGATTCGACCGCGGCGAGGATCCGAAGCTCGAGCAGCTGCTGCGGAGTAGGCTCCACGAGCGAGGGGTCCAGCGGCGCCCACAGCCGGGGATCCCCCTGCCCGACGCGCAGCCGCTCGGCCGCGCTCCGGTACCGCTCGGGCATGTAGATGGTCTGATCCTCGAGGCTCGGCGCTTCCGGCGCGGCCTCGGGCTCCGAGGGATCCTCGATCTCGGTCGGATCGCTCGGATCGCCCACCTCGGGTCCGGCGAGCTCCACGATGTCCAGCACCTGCATCCCGGGGGCCGGTGGCGGGTCGGGAAGCAGCGGAAACACCCCGGATTCGGGCTGAATCGCCGAAAAGAAGGGATAGAGCACGATGGCCACAACGTGCGCGAGGGCAGAAAGCAGCAGGCCGGTCAGGAGCGGACGGCGTCCCGCCCGTCGTCGCAGCGCGGCGCGCGACGGCGGGATAGGCTGGTCTCCGGCCTCTCTGGTCATGGGTCTGCTAGTCCGGTCCTTCGTGTACGGTTTCGGGTCCCAGGGGCACGCCCTCGACGACGGGGTTGCGCACCGACGCGCCGCATGACAGCGCGATCTCGACAACGTCGCCTGGCGAGAGCGGCCCGACCCCTTCCGGCGTGCCGGTGGCGATCAGGTCCCCGGGCTCCAGCGTCATGACGTGCGAGATGTAACTCACCAACCGTGGGATGGCGAACACCATGTCGGCGGTTGTCCCGTGCTGGCGGACTTCTCCGTTTACCCGCGTGGTCACCGAAATGTTCTCGCGATCGACGGATGCGATCCCGATCATGTCGCCCAGCGGACAGAACGTGTCCAGCCCCTTGGCCCGGGTCCACTGGCTGTCCGTACGCTGCAGGGTCCTGGCGGTCACGTCGTTGACCGCGACCACGCCGCTCACGCAGTCCCAGGCCGATTCCTCGGGGACGCGCCGGCAGCGACGGCCCACCACCAGCCCGATCTCGCCCTCGTAGTCCACGCGCCCCACGTCCGGCGGCATGTGGACCGGGTCGCCGTTGCCGATCACGGACGACGGCGGCTTGAGGAAGATGAGGGGCTCGGCGGGCACCGAGCTGCCCAGTTCGGCGGCGTGGTCCGCGTAGTTGCGCCCCACGCATACGATCTTGCCGGGCCTCACGGTCACGATCTCCAAGCGCCGGCTAGTCGGCCCGGCGCGAGTGTATGGCCGTCCCCACGAGCGCTCCGAGCGCGGCAATCGTGAGGAAACTGGCGATCACCGTCCACCAGAAACCGACATCGGTGTCGCCTCCTCCCCAGCCGATCGACGCGGTGCGGGCCGCACCGGCGGCAAGGGTCAGGAGGAACAATCCGGCAAGGAATCCAAGCGCCTTCTTCATTTGCAAACGCACCAGGGTTGGGGAATCCGGTCACTCCGGGCGTGCGGAATCCGCGCGGTACCGCCCCGCCCTCTTGAATCTACCGGGGAGCGTAGAAGTCCGCTACGCGCTTCTTCACTTCGTCCCACGGTCCCTTGACCAGCGGCATCGGTGGAAGGGCCTCGAGCAGCGAGCGTCCATAGCGCCTCGTCAGCAGGCGATCATCGAGGATCAGTACGGCGCCCCGGTCGGTGCGCGTCCGGATCAGCCGTCCCACGCCCTGTTTCAACCGCATCGCGGCATCCGGCACCATGAGGTTCCAGAACGAGTTCTCGCCCCGCGCCTCCATGGCTTCGATCCGCGCCTCGGTCATGGGTTCGGAGGGCACGCGGAACGGCAGCTTGTGTATCACCAGGGCCCTCAGCGGCCGTCCCGGCACGTCCACGCCCTCCCAGAAGGACGCGGTGCCGAGGAGAATCGCCTCGCCCGACCGGGCAAACTCCCTGAGCATTGCGGTGCGGTCCGCTTCGCCCTGTACCAGGAGCGGCCAGCGGGCGTCGGCGCCGCCTGCGCGGAGGTGCTCGGCCACCGCCCGCAACGCGGCGTACGAGGTGAAGAGGACGAAGAGTCCTCCCCCGGTGATGGTCGCGACATCGTGCACGATGTCCGCCGTGGCCTCGTGGTGAGCCGGGGCGCGTTGCGCACCCACGCGGCCGGGCAGATCGGTGGGAATGGCGAGCAGGCTCTGCGCGGCGTGGTCGAAGGGGGACGGAAACGCCGTCTCCACCACGCGGGCATCGGCGGGTTCGATGTCCGAGAGGGCCCGTTCTGAAGGGCCGGCCAGGCCGAGCCGCCGCTTCAGGTAGCCGAAGTCGCCGGCCGCCGCCATGGTCGCGGAGGTGAGCACCGCCGTCTCCGTCCTGTCGAAGAGGTGTTCGGCGAGGAGCGGCCCCAGCTCGACCGGCGCCGCCGAAAAGCAGATGTTGGGGATGCGCCGGACGCCTGAGCGCCGGACTTCCAGCCAGCGCACCATGTTGCCGTCCCCGTCGCCCGGCATGAGGCACAGCCGCAACGCGCGGTCGATGTTCCCGAGGCGGGTCCGCGAGCCGCGCAGGTCGAGAATGCGCCCTGCCAGCGCGTCCTGCAGCTCGTCGTGTCCATCCAGGTGACCGGCCAGGGCGTCGATTTCGCGGTCGAGGTCGCCCAGCGCAATCAGGGTCCGGTCGAGCGCCTCGCCGATCTCGGGATCCGCCGTGGGCTCGGGTCCCGCGGCCTCGCCGCGCCCGCCGGGCCGGCCCAGGCGGAAGCTCCCCCTGTCCGCCCGCGCCTCCGCCCAGGGCTCGATTGCGCGGAAGAAGGCGTTGAAGGCGGCGCGGGCCGCGCGCACGCGGGGGCTGGTGCGTTCGCGGATGCGCGCGCTCAGGTGGCGCGCGGGGATCGAGGCGGGCGCCGCCGCCAGGGCCGCGGCGATGGAGGCCAGGATCCCCTTCCCCCGCCGCTCCAGACGGGACAGGGCCCGGTACATGCCCGTCCGCGTGGCCTCGACGCCGAGACGGGCGGTCGCCGCGTCCTCCAGGTGATGCGCCTCGTCGAAGATGACGCGCCGGTAGGAGGGAAGCACCGCCGCTTCGCGGAAGTTGTCGGTGGCGATGCGCACCGCGAGGTCCGAGAAGAAGAGCGCGTGATTGACGACGACGAGGTCCGCGCTCGCGCCCGCCCGGCGGGCCCGCTGATAGTGGCACTGCTGGAAATGGGGGCACTTCGCCCGCAGGCACGCGTCCGTTTCGCTCTTGACCTCGTCCCACACCTCCGGGCTGGGAGCCAGCGGCAGGTCGCTGCGGGATCCGTCCTGCGTCCGGTCGACCCAGTCGAGCAGCGCCGCGAGCTCGGCGGCACGGTCGTCCGGAAAGAGATTCGGCGCGGATTCGGCCGCCAGGCGCGCGCGCCGGATCGAAATGTAGTTGCCCCTGCCCTTCACCAGCGCCCAACGGATCTTCTCGTCCATCATCCCGCCGACGATGTCGAGGTCCTTGCCGACCAGCTGCTCCTGCAGGTTGATCGTGTTGGTGGACACGATCGTCCGTTCACCGTTGCGCATGGCCCAGCGCACGGCCGGAACCAGGTAGGCGAGCGACTTCCCCGTGCCCGTCCCCGCCTCGACCAGCCCGGTCCCCCCCTCGTTGAAGCGGCTGGCGACAAAGCGCAACATGTCACGCTGCGCGCGCCGGTCCTCGTACCCGGCGAGCGCCGAAAGCGGACCGTCCGGAGCCAGCATCCCGGCGAGCGAGTCCACGTCCAGGGGCACGATGCGGCGGGGCTCCGGCGGCTCCACGACCACGTACATGCGGTCGGCCTCGTTCGTGACGATCGCCGTTCCCAGCCCGTCCTCGTAGATGCGCGCGGCCACGGCCAGGTCGGCATCGGAGGGCTCCAGAACGCCGGACGGATGATTGTGGATCATCACCCCGCCCTCCGGCGCATCGCGGGCGACCGCCAGGACCGCCGAACGATTGCCCCGGGCGACGCACCGGGGACTGGCAACGACCCGATCGCGCGTCACCTCGGCGAGGAAGGAAACCTCCCGCCCTCCGGCGCGGGCGACCTCCTCGCGGATCACCCCGGCGGCCTCCGGCGAGAGCCGAAGGGGAAGGGCCGTCACGTCTTGAGCTTCTTCTTCTTCGCGGCGGGGAACAGGACGTTGTTGAGGATCAGCCGGTAGCCCGGCGAGTTGGGGTGGAGCGCGAGGTCGGTGGGAGGATCCCCGATCTGGTGCTCCGGGTCCTCCGGGTCGTGCCCGCCATAGTAGGTCCAGGTTCCCTCACCCAGATTGCCATGGATGTACTTGGCCCAGACACCCTCGACGGCCAGCTGCACCACGCCCGGCTTCAGGCGGTCGATGGCGAACGAGGTGGTCAGGCCGTAGAAGTCGCGGAGCACGGACTCGTGGCTCTGCGTCAGCATTGCCGGGACCGGATCGAACTTGGCCGAGAAGTCGAACAGCGTGAAGGCGCCGAGCTCCTTCTTCCACGGGGTGTTGACCTGGTGCCCGTCGATGTCCGAGAAGGCGTTGACCGACGGAGCCACCTGGACCATGGCGTCGTGGAAGGCCATCGCATGCCCCCAGTCGACGTTCGCACTGGCGTTGGGATCCGGCGGCGTCCCGTCCGAATACGCCGCCGCGATGTCCACCGAAGTCGCGGCCAGGGCCAGCTCCAGCGTCTCCGGAGCGGAGCACATGGCGAAGAGGAAGCCACCGCCGTGCACATAGTCGCGGATGCCGCGGCTGACGGCCTTCTTCAGCGCGGGGACGTTGGGGAAGCCGAGCGTGCGCGCCGCTTCCTCGTTGCGCGCGACCTCGTCCTCCAGCCATGGAGCGCCCGCGTAGGTGATGTAGAACTTGGAGTACTGCCCCGTGAAGTCCTCGTGGTGGAGGTGGAGCCACTCATAGTCCTCCAGGCCATCCTGGATGACTTCGTAGTCCCAGACCTTGTCGTAGGGAATCTCGGCGTAGTCGAGGGCCATGGTCACCGCGTCGTCCCACGGGGCGCTGTTCGGCGGTGTGTAGATGGCGATCCTGGTCGCCTTTTCCAGAACGACCGACTCCATGTTGGAATTGGCCACGATCCCCCGGATCCGCGCCTCTTCCGCGACGCCGACGGGTTGGATGGTCACGCCCATGAGCGCGGCCCGCCGCCGGACGGTCTCGGTGTCGGGCAGCAGGAAGGAGCCGCCCTGGAAGTTGAGGAGCCACTCGGCGCGGCCATCGCTGTCCAGGACCGAATAGGCGAGGCCGTAGGCCTTGAGGTGATCCGCCTGCCCCCGGTCCATGGGGACAAGGAGCATCTGGGCCGACAGCGCGCCCGGCTCGACGGCGGCGATCGTCGCCATGCCGGCAATGCAAAGGGCACGGCGCCACCGGGCGGGCACCTGCGGCCACGTCGGGCGAGCGGGCCGGGCAGTGCCGGCCATCGCGGTTCGCATGATCATCGGGATCCTCCGTTCTGTAAGCGGCGCAGCTCCCGACGCGCGCCGGGCACGACCGGGCTGTCCGGGCGGCTGACAATCAGGGTCTCCAGGATGCGGACCGCCTCGTCCCGTCCGCCTGGATCATCGGCGATCGCGCGCGCCAGGCGCACCGCAGCGTCCGGGAACTCCCGCGCGTCCGAGTGCTCGGCAACAAGGCGGCGGCGGAAGCGCACGGCGAGGTCGCCCCGTTCGAAGCGGTCGGCAGCGTGCGCCGCCATCGCGAGAATCGCGGGGCGGTCCGAGGGCGGCACCGCCTCGATCCCGGCCGCGACGGCCTCCAGCCCGTCGGCGGGCCGGCCACGGTGGCCGGAAATCGCGACCCGCGCCGCCAGCGCGGCGCCTGCAGGCGTAAGTTCGCTCAGGGCGAGCGACAGCTCCAGCACCTCGGTCGCGCGCGCCGGCTCCAGGTCGGGGATGGATGCCTGCAGCGCCACGATGCCCTCGGGCACCGCGCCGCCTTCGAGGAGCAAGAAGGCACGCTCCAGGGCCGCCCCGGGTCCGTCGATGCCTTCGAGCACCTCGAGCGCCTCGGCGCGCATTCCGCCGGCGAGCAGCCGCGACGCGAGGTTCGCCGACAGCGCGTCCAGCTCGGTGGCCTCGGGGAACTCCTCCCGGAACGCGGCAAGGCCCTCCACGGCCGCTTCGGTCGTGTGCGCGGCGATCTCCAGCTCCAGCTGCTCGGTCCAGGCGGTGCGCCGCGCGGACGAGCCGGCCGCCAGCGACCCGGTGATCCTGCGCCGCGCCTCCACGGCGGCCGTGGTGTCGCCGGCGGCGAGCGCGGCGGCCGCCATCCTTTCGTCGGTCGCGCGGGCCTCTCCGGCGTCGTCGGCCATGGCGTGAAGCAGACGATAGGCCCAAAGCGCGCTGGCGGGCCGGTCCAGGTCCTCCGCCTTGCGCGCGAACCCGTTGAGGAAGCCGCGAGCCTCGCGTCCGTCGAGCTGCTCCCGGGCGGCGGCCGTGAATTCACGCGCAGCGTCCTCGCGGCCTTCCCGCAGCGCCAGCTCGGCTCCGGCCTCGAGCCGGGCGACCGTGGCGGGGCCGGCCCCGATTGCCGCCACGATCACCGCGACCGCCTCGTCGCGTCCGGTCTCCAGGTCCGCAACACGCCGGAACACATCGCCGTTCCGCGCACGGTCACGCCCGAGCGCCCGCGCCCAGGCCGCGGCCGCGTCTTCAACGCGCCCCGCGGCGACCTGCGCGTCACCCAGTTCGATCAGCAGAACCGGCAGGTCACCGAGCACGTCCAGCCCCTCCTCGATCAACGCCACCGCCCTGCCCGCCCCATGCAGATCGAGGTATGCGAGCGCGCCCTCCTGGTACGGGTCGGGTGACCCCGGAACGGCCCGGATCCAGTCCCGGACGGCCTCGTCGACGGCCCGCTCCGCCTCCGTCTCGGCCAGGATGCTCAACTTGAGCGCCCACACCGTGGCCGTACCGGGCTCGACCGCGAGAAAGCCGTCCACGACGGGAAGGACCTCGTCGAGCCGATCATCGTTTCTCAGGACCCGTTCCAGCGCGAACACCCCGGCCGACGACCCGGGATGAAGCCGCAGCAACTCTCGAAGCGTCGCCTCGGCCGCGGCCAGCTCTCCCCTCGCCTCCTGTGTGGTCGCGCGCCGGAGCATGCGGTTCTCCACGCGCGGGTCGTACCGCGCCTGGGCCGCCAGCGCGTCCGCCGCACAAGGCGCCGACGCGGCGGCGAGACACAGGAGCACGGCCCATCGCCTCATCGGCGGTTGATCCTCTCGAAGTAACGGATCACCAGTGCGCGCTGGGCCGGCGGGAGCGCCCGCAGCGCGGCGGCGTCGGGCAACGCGAAGCGCAGTGCATCCATGTCGTCGCTGCTCAGTGCGCTCACGCCCGCCCGCTCGAACGCCCCGGGCTCGTCGGATTCCCGCTCCTCCGACTCCTCATCGCGCTCCAGCGTCCGTCCGGCGTCGAGCAGGCGGTGGAACAGCCGCTCCTGTCGGCGCAGCACCTCGGGATCCAGGCGGCCCTGGGCCAGAGCCTCGGCAAGCCGCCTGGCCTCTTCGGCAAAAGCGGACAAGTCGCCGAGCGGGTCGCCCTCCTCGGGCCCTTCCTCCGTCATCTCGTCGAGCCCTTCGGCCACCTCCTCCTGGCGCCCCGCCATCTCCTCCATCCGCTCGGCCATCGTCTCCTGGCCAAGACGCATCGGGGTCAGCGCGGAGGCGTCCTGGATGATCTCGCCCTGCTGCTGCGCGAGCTGCTGCATCTGCTGCATCATCTGCTCCGACCCGGACGCCGAGGCCTGCGCCTGCCCCTGCTGCTGGCCCGACGTCATCGCGAGGCGCGCGACCTCGTTGAGGCTGCGCACCACGGCCTCGGCCTCGGCCGCCGGCGACGGACCGCGGGCGCGCGGGTTCTCCATGGCCCCGATCGTACCGTCGAGGTGCTCCATCGCCTGGCCGACGGCGGCGAGCAGGTCCCGCGCCCCCGGCGCCGCCATCTCCGTACCCTCGGCGTAGTTCTCCGCGAGGTTGCGGATCCCCTGCGCGACGGCCGCCTCGTCGGCCCGGAGCGCCGCCAGCTCGGCGGCATTCGCCCCCTGCATCCGGCCACGAAGGTCGGACTGCGTCCGTGCCAGGGCCAGGGCGTCGGCGGCGGTCTGCCCCAGGGCTGCCCGAATGGCGTTCATCAGCTCCTGCTGCATCTGCATCTGCGCCTCACCCAACTGCTGGGAGACCTCCGACAGGTCGCCAGCCGCCTGACCCGCCTGCTGGCCGGCTTGCTGCTGCTGCCCCTGGCTTGCCAGCTGAGCCGCCTGGCTCATCTGCTCCCTGGCCTGGCTCAACTGGTGCCGGGCCTCCTGTACGCCCGCTACGGCCCCCTGCTCGCCCGCCTCCTGGAGGCGCTGCTCCAGCCCTTCCAACTGGCGCTGAAGCTCCTCGGCCTCGGCCTCCAGCACCTCCTGCTGACCGGCCCGCAGCGACTCCTCGCCGCCCTCCATCAACGCGTCCGCGAGGATCTGCTGTTCTTCGGCCAGCTCCTGCGCCTCACGTGTCGTGGCGCGGAAGTCCTGCTCGATGGCGGCCTCGCGGAACCGCTGCAGCGACTCTTCGAGCCTCTCGCGCAGCCGTTCCTGGTTCCGAGTCATCTCTTCCAGGGCCGCCTGCAGCTCCTCCGGGTCCATTCCGGCGAGCTGATCGCGCAATTCGTCCGCTTCCTCGCGGTCCTCCGGGGTCGCACCCTCCAGCAGTTCCTGGAGCTCCTCGAGCCCATCGTCGAGTTCCGGGTCGGCCAGACCGGCATCCATCAGGGCCTCGCGCAGCTCCGCGAGTTCGCGCTGCAGCGAGTCGACCGCCTGCATCATGTCGTCCTGCCGCTCGAGTGCCTGGGCGACCTCTTCCCGCTCCGCGAAGTCCGATTGGCCGTTCCTGCGGCTGCCGGCCTCGGATTCGCGCTCGTTTCGCTGTTGCAGCTCGCGGGCCTCCTCCTCGGCCTGCCGCGCCTCCTCGGCCAGTTCCTCCACTCCTTCGGCCGTCCTCTCCAGCTCCTCCTGGGCAGCGCGTTCCAGTTCGGCGATGCCACCCATCCAGAGACTGTACTCGGCGCTCTCGCTCACCTGACGCGACGGATGGTTGTCGATCACTCTCGCCCGATAACGGATCGTGTCGCCGGGGGTGAGCGTCCAGCCCGAGAGCTCGAGCACCGGCCGCACGATCGCGCCCGCCGATCCACCCAGCTGGACCGCGTGCACCACCGGCTCGCCCGCCTCGCCGAAGGAACTGATGCGCCGCACCACGATCTCCACCCGCTCCACGCCGTGGTCGTCCTGGGCGTGTACGACCAGGGGCTGCCTCAGGTCCACGGGCATGATCGTGTCACGCCCGGGAAAGACGATCGCGACTTCGGGAGGCCGGTCGGGGACCACCTCGAGTACCAGCGGTTCGGGGGCCACTGCCGCCTCCCCGCCCACCGCGTCGGTGAAGTGCCAGGTGTACGTGCCCGTGCGCTGGGGGAACCATCCGGCCTCGAAGCGCGTGCCGCTGACGTCGAGCGACACCACGGCGCGCTGCCGGTCGTCCCTGAGCGTCCCGGTGCCGAGCGCCCGACTGCCCTCGCCGCGCATCCGCAGATGCGTTCCCGCGGGCACCGAGAGCGGCGGCATCTCGTTGCGGTACTCGCCGGGAGGCAGGCTCGTGTGCGGCGGATAGGTGACTTCCAGCGAGAAGTTGCTCACGAAGAGCGGGTCGACGGGGGTGAGGACGTGCACGCCGGTGCGGGCGCCGTCCGGCGCTTCGATCCAATACCGCACCTCGGCGTTCACGGGGGGGAGGGACGTGTTGCCGGTCCCCTCGACGAGCGCGATCGGCCGGGACCGCGTGACCTGCCCCGTCACGTCCCAGCGCAGCATGACACTGTCCCGCAGCGGCGCGTGCGCGGTGATTTCGACGACGGCACCCCGGGAGACCTCGGCCGTGCCGGGTTCCAGTGTGACCGGGGGAAGGACGGGCGCGGCCAGCACTGTCAGGGGATTCAGAAGCCCGTCCCAGGCGCTGAAGGTGCGCGACGGCGCCGCGCCCATGACCAGGAGCGCCGCCGGCAGCGCGAGCCCCAGCGCCGTCATGCCCCGGCGTGCCCGCCCCCGGACCTGGTCGCCAAGCTTGCCCGAGAGTGTCTTCGGGTCCCCGGAAAGCCTCCCGCCGACCCTCCACAGAGCCAGTGCCCGGAGACCGGGCGAGGTGCCGGGGGGCGCCTTGCGTGACAGCTCCAGGCCGCCCAGGACCGCGCCCTCCTCGAGTCCCGCGATGCTGTCCATCGAACGCGTGATCCTATGCTCGGCGCACCAGTGCCGCCCAAGCCGGCGCCAACGCCACACGCCTCCCGGGATCACCGCGAGCACGAGCAGAGCGAGCAGCAGCGGAACCGGACTGCCCGCGCTCCAGCCGCCGTCTCCGGCCAACCCCGCCGCCAGGACCAGCACCGCAAGCATCAAGGCACCGCACCACCCCGCCACCGTGAGTCCGAGCGACCGGGACAGGTAGGCCCGGACCCCTTCCACGGCCGCCCCGATCCCCGCCGCTGCAGCGCGCATGGCCTTGCGTTCCCGAGCCGTCATGAAGTGCGCACCCCCTGCGCCATCGCGAAGACGAAGATGTTCACTCCCATGCGCAGGGCGTCCTCCCTGATCCCGGGCGGATCCTCGTGGACGTCCGGATCCTCCCAGCCGTCCCCCAGATCGGTCTCGTACGTATACATGACGACGAGCCGGCCCTGATGGAATATCCCGAAGGCCTGTGGAGGCGCGCCATCGTGCTCATGAATCTTGGGCAATCCCTCCGGGAATTCGTAGGGGGAGTGGAAGACGGGGTGATCCGGGGGGAGTTCGATGAGCTCCTTCTCGGGGAAGATCCGCGCCATCTCGCGACGGAAGGACTCGTCCAGTCCGTAGTTGTCGTCCGCGTGCAGGAAACCCCCGGCGAGCAGGTAGCCGCGCAGGGCGAGACGCTCCTCGTCCGAGAAGCGGACGTTCCCGTGGCCCGTCATGTAGAGGAAGGGGAAGTCCCGCAGCAACGGATCGGTGGGGCGAACCGCGACTTCGCGCTCGGCCGTGGCGATCCCGGTCCGCTCCCGCACCGCGGCCAGCAGGTTCGGCAGCGAGGACGGGTTCGCGTACCAGTCCCCCCCACCCTCGTACTGGAGGCGCCCGATGGTTACAGGGCCGGCACCCTGTGCACCGGCATTGCCGGCCTGCCCGGCGAGCGCCACGACCACCGCCCCGGTCCCGACCAGGCACCGCCGCAACCGGGCGGGCGCGCCGCACACCATCACCGGCCCTTCCTGGCCCTCACCACGGCTTCGTACGCCGCGCCCCGCGGGATGCCACCCCGCGCGGCCACCGTCCGCGCGGCGGCGCCGGGGGGCAGCCCCTCGGCCAGGGCCTCGACGGCCAGCGCGTCCACCTCGGCCGCGTCCAGGACGCGCTCGCCCGATCGCCCCCCGACCACGACCGTCACCTCTCCGCGCGGCGGGTGCCGGCCGTAGTGGCGAACGGCCTCGGCGGGGGTGCCCCGGAAGATCTCCTCGTGCACCTTGGTCATCTCACGGCACACCGCGATCCGTCGCCGGCCGGCGCCCACGAGCCCGGCCAGCTCCTCCAGAAGCCGGAGGAGCCGCGCGGGCGACTCGAACAGCACGGTGGTGTCTTCGGCGCCAATGATCCGCTCCAGGGCACGGGCTCGCCTGCCCGCCTTGCGTGGCAGGAACCCCACAAACGTGAACGGGACACAAGGTAGTCCCGAAGCCACCAGTGCCGCGAGGACCGCCGAAGGCCCCGGAACCGCAACCACCTCGTGCCCACCCTCGACGACCGCGCCCAGCAGGCGCTCGCCGGGGTCCGAGAGCAGCGGCGTACCCGCGTCCGAAACCAGCGCGACATCGTCGCCGCGCGCCAGCCAGCGCTCCACCCGGGCGATGCGGCTCGCCTCGTTGTGCGCGTGAAGCGAGACCGGATGCCTGGTCACCCCGATATGGCCGAGCAGCGTCCGTGCCCGCCGCGTATCCTCGGCCAGGATGTGATCGGCCGCGGCAAGAGCGTCGCGCGCCCGGGCGGTCAGGTCGGCGAGGTTGCCGATGGGCGTCGCCACGATGAAGAGCCGTCCCGGCACCGTGGACGGGCCCGGGAGCGACTCGCCCTCCATACCGGCCCGCGCGGCGTCCGACACCCTCGGCGCGCCCTACAAGTGCTGCGTGATCTTCTGCTCCAGCTGGGCCTTCGGCACGGCTCCCACGATCGTGTCCACGTGCTTGCCGTCACGGAAGAAGAGGATGCTCGGTATCGATCGCACCCCGAACCGCATCGAGGTGGACATGTTCGTGTCCACGTCGAGCTTGCCGACGCGGACACGTCCCGCGTACTCGTCGGCCAGTTCCCCGACGAACGGCGCGATGATCCTGCAGGGTCCGCACCACTCGGCCCAGAAATCGACCATCGCGAGTCCCTCGTGAGCTTCGATCTCGTCCGCGAAGTTGTCGTCGGTGATGGTGACGAGGTTGGAGTTGTCTGCCATTCTCGGAGTCCCCGGTAAAGTCGTCATGATCGGCCGCCGACCCTGCGGGGTGGTCCGCTCCGCGGGATCGGCCGCCTGTGTGATCGCTACCGTTAACTCTAACCAAAAACCGCTCCCCCTTGATCCGCCCTCGCGGCCGCCGCCCCCGACGCCTGCGGACCCGCGGGTTCAGTCCAGCGAGCGGGCGACCCGAAAGCCCACGATGAGGCTCCGATCGAGGAAGGGACTGCGCAGCCGGTAGGCCGCGCGCAGGTCCCGGACCCCATGGTACCAGGAGCCCCCGCGCGCCACCCGCGCGGAACAGTCCCCCGACTCCCACGCCCTGCCGTCGCCCGGCGCGCCCGCGTAGCCCTCGTTCCAGCAGTCCTGGGTCCACTCCCAGACATTGCCCAGGAGGTCGTAAAGACCGAAAGCGTTCGGTTTGAAGGACCCCGCCGGCGCCGTGTTCTCATGCCCGTCGCCGCAGGGCAGCGCGGAGTAGTCGCCATTCGCGTAGAGGCAGGCATCCGTGACGGTGCGGCCCCAGGGGCGCGCCGTCGACGTCCCCGCGCGCGCGGCGTACTCCCACTCCGCTTCGCTCAGCAGCCGGTACGAATGCCCGGTCACCTCGGACAGCCACTGCGTGTACGCCTGGGCATCGGTCCAGTTCACGTTGATCACGGGACGGCTTCCGCGCCCCCAGCCCTCGTCGTCGGGCAGGTGCTCCAGGCACCCGCCGTCCTGCACGCACGCCTCCCACTCGGCGAAGGTGACTTCGTGGACGCCGGCCGCGAACGCCGCGACCAGCACGACTCTTTGGGGCCCCTCGTCCTGGTAGCGGCCGGGTTCCGACTCCGGCGATCCCATCAGGTATCCCCCGGCCGGCACCCTCACCATTACGGGGCACGCGTCACAGTCCCGGAAGACGGCCCCGTCCTCCGGCAGCGCCGCGGGCGGCCCCGCGCCGTCCTGGGCGAGGACGGGCCCGGACACGGCGGTGGACAGGATCGCGAGGCAGACGAGACGGACGAGGCGGACGAGACGGACGAGGCGGACGAGACGAACGATCATACTGGGAATATGGCCCCACCACGCCCGCACGCGTCAGCCCCCGGGGTGCTTGCCCCTCCCGGCACCGAGCAGACATGATGTTTCGATGGACAGCCACCTTGCCGGTCTTCCGCTCGACCACGTGGCGATCGCCGTGCGCTCCTTCGAGGACACGCTCCCCCTGCTCGAGCGATTGACGGGTGCCGCAGCCAGCCCCCCCGAGCGCGTCGAGACACAGGGGGTCGAGGTGTGTTTCGTGGGAAGCGTCGAGTTGATCCGGCCGCTGGACCGGAACAACGGGGTCGCGCGCTTCATCGACCGGCGGGGCCCGGGTCTGCACCACATCGCGTACCGGGTCGACGACGTCGGCACGGCCATGAAGGCGCTGCTGGGCGAAGGCTGCGAGTTCACCTCCACACGCCCCATGACCGGTGCCGGAGGGCATCGTATCGCCTTCATGCACCCCAGGTCGACGGGCGGGCTGCTGGTGGAACTCGTGGAGCGCGGGTAGGGGCGCGCCATCCGGGACCTCCCCGGCGCAGCCCCGGGCGGCGGTGTCACCACCCGGCCCCGAAGGCCCCGGCCTCATCCCACCACGCGGTCCAGCTCCACCTCCTCGACGAGCCATCCTCCGCCGTGGCTCCGGATCACCACGAACGGCACCTCGACCGAACCCCGTCCCTCCTGCTCGAGGTCCACGCCCACGCGCATCGCCGCCCGCCCCCGCCCCGCCACGGCCTCCTCGAACCGCACGCGGTACGAGTCGTGCCGCAGGATGGCGGCGATCACGTCCATGCGCAGTTCGACCTCCGCTTCTTCGAGACACCGCTCGCCCAGCCGGATCCAAGACCCGGCCTTGCGGAAGGCGCAACCGAGGGTGCCGCCGCGGTCGCCGATCGGCCCGTCCGCGGTCCCGAAGAGGCGGGCCATCGCCGCGTGATCCCTGCGGCCCGCGGCCTCCAGGAACATCTCCACCGTCCGCACGGGCTCCGGAGGGGGCGCCGGCCCGGCCTGTCCGCCGCCACCCCCGCACCCGGCCACCGTCGCCAACAGGAACCGGGGCAGGATCATGGCGTGTACGGCCCGCCTGCCCCGCGAACGACGCCCCCCGGTCCTCCGGCTCACCTCTCCGCCCCCTGGGCCGCCGCCCCTTCCGCCACCCGTTTCGCCGCCCCTTCCGCCGCCGCGAACATCAGGCCGCCGTCCGCGCCCCGCTCCAGCCGCACGGCGCTTCCCGGCACCACATCGCCCTCCAGAATCGCCATCGCTAGCGGATCCTGCACGAGGCGCTGAATCGCCCTTTTGAGCGGCCGCGCCCCGAACGCCGGATCGTAGCCCTCGCCAGCGATGACCTCCTTCGCGCCTTCGCCGAAAGTCAGCGTGACGTCCTGTTGCTCCGCCAACGCCGCAACGCGTTCGAGCTGGATTTGGACAATTGATGTTAAATCATTTTGTGACAGTGGCTTGAATACCACAACGTCATCTATCCTGTTAAGAAACTCCGGACGGAAATGCTCTCCCAGGCGCCCTCTCACCATTTCCTCCACCCCGCTCCATTCCCCGCGCTCCGAATGCGCCAGTATCCGGGCGCCCGCAATGTTGGAGGTCATGATGATGACCGTATTGCGGAAATCCACCGTGCGGCCCTGGCCGTCGGTCAGGCGGCCGTCGTCCAGAATCTGCAGGAAGGCGTTGAAGACCTTGGGATGCGCCTTTTCGACCTCGTCGAACAGCACGACCGCGTGCGGGCGCCGGCGAACCGCTTCCGTGAGCTGTCCCCCCTCGTCGTAGCCGACATACCCCGGCGGCGCGCCGACCAGACGCGACACGGAGTGCGACTCCATGTACTCGGACATGTCGAGCCGCACCATCGCGCGCTCGTCGTCGAAGAGGAACTCGGCCAGGGCGCGCGCGGTCTCGGTCTTGCCCACCCCCGTCGGCCCCAGGAACAGGAAGGAGCCGATCGGCCGGTTCGGATCCTGCACGCCGGCACGGGCCCGCCGAACGGCACGCGACACGGCCCCCAAGGCCCGGTCCTGGCCCACGACCCGCTTCGCCAGGAGCTCCTCCAGCCGGGCCAGCCGCCTCCGTTCCGAGGCCAGCAGTCTGGTCACGGGAATCCCCGTCCACTCGGCCACGACCTCGGCGATGTCGTCCGGGGTCACCTCCTCCCTGAGGAACTTCCCCCCTGACTGGAGACCGGCGAGCCGCTCCTCCGCCGTCCCGATGTCCGCCTGGGCCCGGGGCATTTCGGCGTACTGGATCTCGGCCGCGCGCTCCAGCTCCCCGCGGCGGGTCGCCTGCTCGGCTTCCGTGCGCAGACGGTCCACGCGCTCCTTGAGCTCCTGAATCCGCGCGATCTGGATCTTTTCGGCCTGCCACGCGGCCTTCATCGTCTGGCTCGATTCGCGGAGCTCGGACAGCTCGGCCTCGATGCCGCCCAGCCGCTCCCGCGCGCCCGCGTCGTTCTCCTGGGCCATCGCCTTCCGTTCGATCTCCAGCTGTATGATGCGCCGCTCCACTTCGTCGATCTCCTGAGGGAGGGAATCGATCTCGATGCGCAGCCGGCTCCCCGCCTCGTCCATCAGGTCGATGGCCTTGTCGGGAAGAAAGCGCCCTCCCACGTACCGGTCAGACAATCTGGCGGCCGTGATCAGCGCGTCATCAGTGATGCGCACACCGTGGTGGACCTCGTACCGCTCCTTGAGGCCGCGGAGGATCGCGATCGTGTCCGTGACCGACGGCGGAGCCACGTAGACCGGCTGGAAGCGCCGCTCCAGCGCGGGGTCCTTCTCCACGTGCTTGCGGTACTCGCCGAGGGTCGTGGCGCCCACGACGCGCAGGTCTCCGCGCGCCAGGGCGGGCTTGAGCATGTTCCCCGCGTCCACGGCACCCTCCGCCGCCCCCGCCCCGACGATCGTGTGGATCTCGTCGATGAACAGCACGTAGCGGCCGTCCGCGTCGGTCACCTCCTTGAGCACCGCCTTCATGCGCTCCTCGAAGTCGCCGCGGTATTTCGCGCCCGCCAGCATGGCCGAGATGTCCAGCGACACCAGCTTCTTGCCGTTCAGCGACGCCGGCACGTCCCCCGCCACGATCCGCTGCGCCAGGCCCTCCGCGATGGCGGTCTTCCCCACGCCGGGCTCGCCGATCAGCACCGGATTGTTCTTGGTGCGGCGGGCAAGCACCTTCATCACCCGGCGGATCTCGTCGTTGCGCCCGATCACCGGATCGAGCCTGCCCTCGCGGGCGCGTTCGGTGAGGTCATGGGAATACCGCTTCAGCGCCTGGAACTTGTCCTCCGGGTTCTGATCGGTGACGCGGTGGGAGCCGCGGATCGCCTCCAGCGCGGCTTCAAGCCCCTTGCCGGTGACGCCGTTGTCCCTGAGGATCCTTCCCGCGTCGCTCTTCCCTCCGGCAAGGCCCACCAGCAGGTGCTCGGTGGAGACGTACGCGTCGCCGAGCTTCCGGGCCGCCTCCTCGGCGTCGTCCAGCGCCGCGCGCAGGTAGCGGGACGGGCCCGGAACCGACCCGCCGCTCACGCGTGCGCGCCGTTCCAGTTCGGCGTCGATGTCCTGTGCAACCTTCTCGGGCGAGACCTCCATCTTACGCAGCACCGGCGCCACGATGCCGTCCTCCTGCTCGAGCAGCGACTTGAGCAGGTGGACGCCCTCGATCTGCGGATGCTCCCTACGACGGGCCTCGCGGGCCGCGGAAGAAATGGCTTCGGCGGCCTTCAGTGTCATGCGGTCCGCGTTCAGCATTGTGGCAAACTCCTGTTGCATATCGGTCGGCAACGTGGCCAATTTGGCAGCGTTCGGGCAGGCGAACCCGCCAGGGTCGGCCAAATTGGCAGACTGTCCTGCCAAAATGGCAGGGGCTGAGTCCGGCGGGGCCCGCCTCCCCCTCTACTACAAGGAAGATCCGGGCCAAAGCCGCGGCGCATCGCCGGGCCTGAGCCGGCGCACCGACAACCCGAGACCCGAGGATCCGTCATGGCATCGGTCGACCCTCCCTCGCGCAAGGGCCTGCCGCCCGAGGCGTACGAAGTCGTTCCCGGCGACGAATACCGCCCGTATGTGCCGCCGGAGCGGTCCCTCACCGAACTCACCGTCAAGGCGGTGCTCATCGGGCTCGTCCTGGCCGTCGTCTTCGGCGCCGCCAACGCGTACCTGGGACTGAGGGTCGGGCTGACGGTCAGCGCGTCGATCCCCGCGGCGGTCATGGCCGTGGCCATCTTCCGCGCGCTGAGGCGCGGGACGATCCTGGAGACCAACCTGGTCCAGACCATAGGCTCGGCGGGCGAATCGGTGGCCGCCGGCGTGATCTTCACGCTTCCGGCGCTCTTCATATGGCAGCGGTCGGACCCGACGATCGTGGTGGATCTTGTCCAGATCACCGTGATCGCCGCGATCGGGGGGCTGCTCGGCGTGCTCTTCATGATTCCGCTCAGGCGCTACCTGATCTCGCGCGAGCACGGCAAGCTGCCCTACCCCGAAGGCACCGCATGCGCCGAGGTGCAGGTGGCGGGGGCGTCGGGCGGCGGCAAGGCCCGGCTGCTGTTCTCCGGCCTGGGGGTCGGGGCGCTCTACCAGGCGCTCGCGAACCGCAGCGGTCTCGCCCTCTGGAACGAGTCCCCGAGCCAGCCGCTCCCGGGGAAGGCCGAGATCGGGGGGGACTTCACGCCGGAGCTGCTCGGCGTGGGGTTCATCATCGGGCCGCGCATCGCGGCGATCATGTTCGGGGGAAGCGCGCTCGCATGGCTCATTCTGATCCCGGCGATCAACCTCTGGGGCGGCAACAGCGTCGTCTACCCGGCGACCGATCCCATGGCGTCGCTGATGTCCGGGGACATCTGGAACAACTACATCCGCTACGTCGGCGCCGGGGCGGTGGGGTTCGCCGGAATCGTCACCCTTCTCAAGTCGCTGCCCACCATCGTCGAGTCCTTCCGCCTGGGCCTGGGCCAGGTGGGTGCGGGCGGGGGGAGCGACCTGCCGCGCACGCAGCAGGACCTCCCGCTGAAGATGGTCCTGGGCGTCGCCGCTCTGCTGGCGGTGACGCTGTGGCTCTGGCCGGGCGTGCCTGTGGGACTGACGGGCGCGGTGCTGATCGTGCTCTTCAGCTTCTTCTTCGTGACCGTGTCGAGCCGGATCGTGGGACTCATCGGCTCGTCGTCGAACCCGGTGTCGGGAATGACGATCGCCGCGCTGATCCTCACGTCGCTGATCTTCGTGGCCCTGGGGCTGAATGACGGCAGCGGCGCGGCCAAGGTGGCGGTTCTGGCCGTGGGCGCGGTGGTGTGCATCTCGGCGGCGGTGGCGGGCGACACCTCGCAGGACCTCAAGACGGGCTTCCTGGTCGGCGCCACGCCGAAGCGCATGCAGGTGGGCGAGATGATGGGCGTCCTCGCCAGCGCGGCCGTGATGGGCGGCGTGCTGGTCGTGCTCAACGAGTCCTACGGGATCGGCACGGTCGACGGCCTGCCGGCTCCGCAGGCCACGCTGATGAGCCTGGTGATCGACGGCGTGCTGAACGCATCCCTGCCCTGGGGCTTCGTGCTGCTGGGCATCCTGATCGCGGCGGTCGCCGAGTTCGTCTTCAAGCTGCCCTCGCTCGCCCTGGCCGTGGGGGTCTACCTGCCGGTCTCGCTGATGACCCCGATCTTCGTCGGCGGCCTGATGCGCTGGGCGCTCAACCGCAAGTACCGGGACGCGGGCGAAACGGAGGAGGGCGAAAGCGTCCTGGCCGAGCACCGCGAGCGCGGCGTGCTCTTCGCCTCCGGGCTGATCGCCGGCGCGGCGCTGGTG
The DNA here is from genome assembly GCA_965116905.1 of Longimicrobiales bacterium. Classification (GTDB taxonomy): domain Bacteria; phylum Gemmatimonadota; class Gemmatimonadetes; order Longimicrobiales; family Gaopeijiaceae; genus Bin94. Next base: position 3,110,099 of record OZ220732.1, read on the forward strand.
GGCGTGCTGATCGGCGCCGTGATCTTCGCGGTGGCCAACCGTACCGGCCACGCCGATCCAGCATCGATCTGGCACGTGGGACACGCATGGTCCGACTGGTTCACGGGCAGCTCCGCACTGGTCGGGACGCTGGTGTTCGCGGGACTGTGCTGGATGTTGTGGCGCGTCGCGAACCGGAGGGACGCGGCGTGACGCGGGCGCAAGCGGAGAGCCGCGGCGGGCAGCGGCGACAGCGTGGGCGGCGGCTGCGCGGCGGGCGGCGGCGACAGCGTGGGCGGCGGCGGCGCGGCGGGCGGCGGTGCGCGGGAGTGCGTGCGTGGTTGCGCACGTGTCTCAAATCCGCCGCCCTGGTGCTTGCGGCCGGCTGCGGGACGGCGCCCGAGGAGGTCATGACGTGGCCGGAGTTCGTCGATGTCTACGTCGGTCTGCGCACGGCCGAACTGCGCGCTTCCGACCTGGTCATCGCGGAGGCAACGCGGGACTCGGTGCTGGCGGCTCACGGCGTGACCGAGGAGGACCTGCTGGCCTTCGCGGAGCGCTACGGCGACAACGTCACCTTCATGGAGGGGGTGTGGAACGCCGTCGAGAACCGGATGGTGGAGCTGAGCAGCCGTCCCGACTCCGTGGGGTAGCGCCACCGCGGCCGGGCTAACGGGCGGCGGCCAGCTCCCTCGCGGGCGGGCGTTGGGCGGCTCCCCGGCGGCCGGCTCCCTGGCGGCCTCGGTGGGAGCGCGGCCGGCCCGGCGCCCCTACTCCCACTCGATGGTCGCGGGCGGCTTCGAGCTGATGTCGTAGGTCACGCGGTTGACCCCCGTGACCTCGTTGATGATCCGGGTCGACACCCGGCCGAGGAAGTCGGGCTCGAACGGATACCAGTCCGCGGTCATGCCGTCCCGTGACGTGACCGCGCGCAACGCCACGACGTTTTCGTAGGTGCGGCTGTCCCCCATGACGCCTACCGAGCGCACGGGCAAAAGCACCGCGAAGGCCTGCCAGATGTCGTCGTAGATGCCCGCGGCCTCGATTTCCTCGAGGTAGATCGCGTCGGTGCGCCGCAGGACGTCGAGCCGCTCCTCGTTCACGGCTCCGATCACCCTGATCGCAAGGCCGGGACCCGGAAACGGATGGCGGCGGATGAACGCCTCGTCGAGTCCCAGCGTGCGGCCCACGCGGCGCACCTCGTCCTTGAAGAGCTCACGGAGGGGCTCGATGAGCTCGAAGGGCATGTCCTCGGGCAGCCCCCCGACGTTGTGGTGCGTCTTGATCGTGTCGGAGGGGCCTCGCACGGCCAGCGACTCGATCACGTCGGGGTACAGAGTCCCCTGCACCAGGAAACGCGCGTTCGACCCGATCTCGCGCGCCGTGCGCTCAAAGACGCGGATGAACGTCTCGCCGATGATCCTGCGCTTGCGCTCGGGCTCGGTCACGCCATCCAGGGGGTCCAGGAACTCCCGCGCGGCCTCGACCACCACCAGCCGGATCCCCATGTGTTCGCGGAAGGTTCGCTCCACGCTCCGGCGCTCGCCGAGGCGCATCATGCCGGTGTCGACGAAAATGCAGGTCAGCCGGTCGCCCACGGCCCGGTGCACCAGCGCGGCCGCAACCGACGAGTCCACGCCTCCGGAGAGCCCGCACACCACCTGCTCGGCGCCCGCCAGCGCACGGATGCGCTCCACCGACTCGGTGACGAACGCGCCGGCCGTCCAGTCGCCCGAGCACCCGCAGATCCGGAAGAGGAAGTTGTCGACGATCTCCTGCCCTCGCGGCGTGTGCGCGACCTCGGGGTGGAACTGGACGCCGTACAGCGGGCGCGAGCGCGCGCGGAAGGCCGCGACGGGCAGATCGGCGGTCGCCGCCAGGGTCACGAAGCCGGGAGGGGGCTCGTCGACGTGGTCGCCGTGCGAGCACCAGACCGTGACGTCGTCGTCCGGGTTGAAGCCGTGGAAGAGATCGCCGTCGTGGCCCGTGGCCTCGGTTCCGCGCTGCGCCGCCGTGCCGTCGTGGCCCGCAGCCAAGCCGCCGCTGCCCGTGACGCGCAGGCTGGCACGGCCGTATTCGCGCTTGCCGGGCACGACCGTGCCGCCCTCGTGGTCGGCGATCAGCTGCATGCCGTAGCAGATGCCCAGGAGCGGCACCCCGAGGCGGAGCAGGCCGGGGTCGAGGCCGGGAACGTCGTCCCCGTACACCGACGACGGGCCGCCCGAGAGAATGATGCCCCGGGGCGCCCACGCCCGTACCCAGTCGATGGACCGCGTGGGGGGGTGGATCTCGCAGTAGACCCCCGACTCGCGGATGCGGCGCGCGATGAGCTGCGTGAACTGGGAGCCGTAGTCGACGACCAGGATGCGGTCGTGGTGTGGAACGGCGGGGTTGGTGGCCGCCGAGGCCGCGCCGGAGCCGGCTGCGGGGGAGCGGGGACCCGGTGGATCAGTCATCGTATTCGCCCCGGACGAGGTCGCCGTACTCCTCGCGCCGCCGTGCCAGCGTGGCGCGCCTGCCCTGCACGAGGACTTCGGCAGGACGGGGCCGCGAGTTGTAGTTGGATGCCATGGTGAAGCCGTAGGCGCCTGCCTGGCGCACGCAGATGAGCGCGCCGGGGGGCGGCACGGGCAGGCGCCGGTCCCGTGCGAGGAAGTCGCCCTGTTCACACACGGGCCCCACGATGTCCACGCGCTCGACGACGCCCTTGTCGCCGTCGCGCACCACCGAGATCGCATGGACGCCGCCGTAGTGGCTCGGGCGTATCAGCTCGGTCATCCCCGCGTCCGTGATCACGAACGTCTTGCCTCCGCTTCGTTTGAGGTACAGGACCCGCGTGAGCAGCGCCCCCGCGTCGCCGACCAGGAAGCGCCCCGGTTCCAGGATCAGTTTGAGTGTACGGCCCTCGAGGCGGGCGGCCACGCCCTCGGCAAGCACGTGTACGTCGAGTGCCCCGGCTTCGCCATCGGCGATTCCGAAGCCGCCGCCGAGGTCGACGTAGCGGAGGCGCACCCCGCAATCCGCGCGCACCCTGTCGGCAACCTCGAGCACCACATCGAGCGCGGCCAGAAAGGGACCCGGTTCGCGAATCTGGGAGCCGATGTGGACATTGACGCCGACCGGACTCAACCCCGGTTGCTCCGCGATGGCTCCGTACAGATCCACGGCCTCGTCGGCAGACACGCCGAACTTGGCGGACGCGTGGCCGGTGCGGGTGAACTCGTGCGTGGGGCTGTGCACGTCCGGATTGACCCGGACGGCGACCGGGGCGGTGACGCCGGCCTCCCGCGCCACATCGCCGAGCGCGGCGAGTTCCTGTGCGCTCTCGACGTGGAACGCCATGATGCCCTGTTCGAGCGCGTAGCGCATCTCGTCCCGGGTCTTCCCCACCCCGGCGAAGACGACGCGCGCCGGGTCGATGCCTGCGCGCCGGGTACGGTACAGCTCTCCGCCGCTGACGATGTCGGCTCCGGCGCCCGCCTGCGCGAGCAGCCGCAGCACCGCCAGATTCGGATTCGCCTTGACCGAGTATGCGATCAGCAGATCCACGCCGGCGAAGGCGTCCCGCACCGCGTGGAAGCATTCCAGGATGCGGTCGCCGTTGTATACGTAGAGCGGCGTTCCGAATTCCTGCGCGAGGCCATCCAGCGACAAATGGCCGCAGCGCAGCACGCCGTCGCGGCGCGGGAAGGCCGCGTCGGCAGACGCCCCGTCCGGGGACGCCGGCTTCGCCCGCATGGCCTTCAATAGGCCCGTGCCCACACCACCTCCATGGACGCAGCGCCGCCGCCGACACACCTCGTCGGGGCCGTATCGGACCGGAATTCCCGCGATGGGATGACGCGGATCGTCGCCTTCGTCTCGTCCTTGACCCTGTCCTCGACGCCGGAGTCGCCGCTCCAACCCGAGTAGACGAATCCCGCGCCCTCGTCCAGCAGGTCCCCCAGTTCACCCACCGACGAGACCTCGCCCCGGTAGGTCGCCGCGTCGCGGCGGGCGCGCGCCGCGGCCAGGAGCTGCCGCTGCAGGTCCTCGAGACGGTCCTCGATGCCGCCGACCGCAACCGCCTCGGGCAGAGGCTCCTTGCGCGCCTCGCCATCGGCCGACACGCGGCGGACGACGACCACCTCCTCCTTCTCCACGTCGCGCGGACCGATTTCGATCCGGAGGGGAACGCCCTTGCGCTCCCACCCGAAGAACTTGGCGCCCGGGGACAGGTGCCGCCGCTCGTCGGCCACCGCCCGAACCCCCTTGCCGTTCAGCGCCGCCGCGATCCCGCGGGCCTTCTCGGCCACGACCGCCCACTGCTCGTCGCTTCTGCCGATGGGCAGCACCACCACCTGGGTGGGAGCCAGCTTCGGAGGGAGCACCACGCCGACGTCGTCGCCGTGGGTCATCACCAGGCCGCCGACGAGCCGCGTGGATACGCCCCAGGAGGTGTTCCAGGCATACTCCTCCCTGCCCTCTTCGCTCTGGAAGGTGAGTCCGAACTGACGCGAGAAGTTCTGTCCAAGCATGTGCGACGTCCCGGCCTGGAGCGCCTTGCCGTCCTGCATCAGCGCCTCGCACGCGTAGCTGCGCACGGCGCCCGCAAACTTCTCGGCCTCCGACTTGAGTCCGGTGATCGCGGGCATGGCCATCCACTCCTCCATGAAGGTCCGGTAGACCTCGAGAATGGTGCGGGCCTCCTCTTCGGCCTCGGGTTCGGTCGCATGGGCGGTGTGGCCCTCCTGCCACAGGAACTCGGCGGTTCTCAGGAAGAGCCGGGTCCGGAGTTCCCACCGCATCACGTTGGCCCACTGGTTGAGCAGGACCGGCAGGTCCCGGTAGCTCTGGACCCATTTCGCGTACATCGAGTAGATGATCGTCTCGGACGTCGGACGGATCACGTAGGGTTCTTCCAGCTCCTTGCCGCCCGCGTGGGTCACCACCGCCAATTCGGGCTTGAACCCTTCGACGTGCTCCTTCTCGCGTTCGATGAAGCTCATGGGAATGAGGAGCGGGAAGTAGGCGTTCTGGTGTCCGGTCGCCTTGAACATGTCGTCCAGGGCCCGCTGCATGTTCTCCCAGATGCCATAGCCCCAGGGCCGGATCACCATGCTCCCGCGCACCGGGGAGTAGTCCGCCAGTTCGGCCTGCTGAACGACTTCGTTGTACCAGGCGCTGAAGTCCTCGGCCCTTGGAGTGAGCCCCTTCCCCCTCTGTCGTTTTGTCATCTGCCTCCGCCCCCTCCGGGCGCGTCGTCGCCGGGTTCCCCCTGTTTGTGTCCGTTCGAACGCTGGCGCCGGTCCATGGCCCACGCCACCACTCCCGGCACTCCGAAGAGCAGGATGGACGCGGTCAGCCACGTGGTCCGAAACGGCCATCCGAATGCGCCGCGACCCAGATACGCGGCGAGCCAGCCTCCCAGAACTGCCGCAACCGCCGCGGCTCCCAGCAGGATCGCCTCGAGAAGGTTGAGGCGGCGAATCGCACGGCTCATCACCTGCCGCACCACGCGCATGTCCTCCTGGGAGGCTTGCCGCCGCTTGCCCCGTGGCCGCTTGCCCCGTGGCCGCTTGTTCCGGGGTTTCACGTCTCCCCCAGCCCGATGCCGTGCTCGAACAGCGACTCGAGCGACCGCGTGTCCTGGGCGCCGGTCTCGAGATCGCGCACCGTCGCCGACGCGGATGCCGCCTCGTCCGGACCGATGATCACCGCGTACGCGGCACCGGCCCGATTGGCCTCCCTCAGCTGCTTGCCCAGTCCCCGGGACCGGAGCGAGTACATCACGCGGTGCCCGGATTCCCTCAGCCGGTGGCCAACGGACATGCCCAGGGCGCGAGCCTCGTCACCGACCCACACGATGTAGCAGTCACAGGTCCGTGCCGGCGCCGGCACCAGGCCGCGGTCGCGCAGAAGTTCGGCGAGCACCACGTCGCCCATCCCGAATCCCACCGCCGGCAGCGGCTCGCCCCCGACCAGCTCCAGGAGCCGATCGTAGCGCCCGCCGCCGCAGATCGCGCGAAGCTCCCCTGCGCGGTCGAACAGTTCGAAAACGATCCCTGTGTAGTAGGCCAGACCCCGCACGACCGTGAAGTCGAACTGCACGTATCCGCCCAGCCCCATCGCGTCGAGGATGGCCCGGTACTCGTCCAGCGGCCGCATGGCCTCGAGCACCTCGGGCGCGCCCGCGAACCGCTCCTCCATGGATTCCCACGTACCGTCCGCGATCAGGCCGCCCAGCGCTTCCACCGCACTCCGGTCGAGGCCGAGGGCCCGCAAGTTCGCGTGCGTCGCCTTCGCCCCTGCCCGTCCCGCCTTGTCGATGACCGCGAGGCAATCCGCGTGCCGGTCTGCATCGATCCCGACCGCAGTCAGCACGCGGGCGACGAGCCGCCTGTCGTTTACCCGGGCGACGAAGTCGTCCTCCTGCAGTCCGAGACCCCGCACCGCGTCCACGGCGACGGCCAGGACCTCGGCGTCGGCGGCCACCCCGCTCTCGCCCACGATGTCCACGTTGAGCTGGAAGTGTTCTCTCAGGCGGCCGCGCTGGCTCCTCTCGTACCGGAACAGCTGGGGCAGCGAAAACCAGCGGATCGGCTTGGGCATCCCGCGGCTGCGTTCGGCCAGGATCCTGGCCAGCGTCGGCGTCATTTCGGGCCGGAGCGCCACCCGGCGCCCCCCCTTGTCATCGAAGTTGTAGAGCTGCCCCACGATCTCCTCGCCGCTCTTTTCGACATAGAGGCCCAGCGGCTCCAGCGGCGGCCCGTCGTACTCGCGAAAGCCGTAGCGCGTGGCAACCCGGCGCCACGTCTCGAAGACATGATTGCGGAGCGCGAGCTCTCCGGGTGCGAAATCACGGAAGCCGGGGAGCCGGGAGAAGGACTGGGGGGGCATGGGTTGCGAATCTAATCGGCAAGGTCGGGAATTCAATCCTGAACGCCCGGCGACAGGGGTTCGGCGGGGTCGTTTCCCCCGGCGAACGGATCGACCCCGAGTACCTCGAGAACGTCGCCCACGGTATGACACGAGCCGGTGACCACCACCGTGCCGCCGCGCGAAAGCGTCTCCGCCCGCCCGACCGCGCGGGCCAGGTCCTCCTCGACCTCGATGGGCACGCCGCCCCGCACCAGCTTCGCCACCGCGCGCGGGTTCCAGAGCCTGTTCCGGGGCGCCGAGCCGGGGATCGTGAAGACGACGCGATCCGCCAGGTCGACCAGGGGCGGCAGCATGCGCGACCAGTCCTTGTCCCCGAGTATTCCCGCCAGGACCACCAGGGGACGGGGGGGCGCGAGGTCCGCCAGCGTGCGCACGAGGGCGGCGACGGCAGCCCGGTTATGTGCGACGTCGAATACGAAGAGCCGTTCGCCGATCCGGTGAATCTGGCCCCGGCCGGGCCACCGCACTCCGGCAACGCCCTTGCGGACGGTGTCGGACGCAGGCGGCCGCTCGACGAGTTCCAGGGCCCGAATGGCAAGGGCGGCGTTGGTGGCCTGATGCGCTCCAGGCAGCGGGGTCTCGAGCTCCAGGTCACCCCAGCTGCGGGTGCGCAGCCTGAAACGCGTACCGCCGCGCCCGAGCCGCAGAGCGGACACGTCCCTCCATGGCTCGACCGCGTGGAATGGCGCCCCGACTACGCGCGCCCGCTCGCTGAGCACGCCCACCACGCCGGGACGTCCTTCGGCGGTCACCACAGGCACGCCGGGCTTGATGATTCCCGCCTTCTCGCGGGCGATGTCCACAAGCGAATCCCCGAGGTATTCCTGGTGGTCCAGTGCGACGTTGGTGATGGCGGTGACCTCGGGTGTGATCACGTTGGTCGCGTCCAGGCGTCCGCCGAGGCCTACCTCGATGCTGGCGTATTCCACTTCGTCCTCGGCGAACATGACCAGCGCAAGAAGGGTGCAGGCCTCGAACAGGGACATGCCCAGCTCTCGCACGAGAGGCCTCACGCGGTGGGCGCCCTCCTCAAGGCGAGCAGCGCCGAGGGGGACGCCGTCGACCATGATGCGTTCCCGAAACGAGCGCAGGTGCGGAGACGTGTAGAGTCCGACCCGCGCCCCGCTTTCCTGTAACACGGAGGCCCAGGTCGATGCCACGGAACCCTTGCCGTTGGTGCCGCCGACATGCATGCAGCGGTAGCGGCGATGCGGGTTGCCCACCTCCGCGAGCGCGGCCTCCATGCGGGCGAGCCCCCACTCGACCGCGCTCGAGACCCCGGGGAAGAGCGAGTCCAGCGTTGGATCGCGGTGGTTCAGCCCCAGGGCCGCCACCCTTCGCGCATATGGCGGAGCAGTTGGGCGACCGCGCCCTTGAGTTCCCGCCGGTCGACCACGCGGTCCACCATCCCGTGCTCCTCCAGGAACTCGGCGCTCTGGAATCCGGGGGGCAGCGCCTGCTTGATGGTCTCGCCGATGACGCGGGGCCCCGCGAAGCCGATGAGGGCGCCGGGTTCGGCCAGGTTGACGTCGCCGAGCATGGCGTACGACGCGGTCACGCCTCCTGTCGTCGGGTCGGTGAGGACCGAGATGTACGGGAGGCCGCGCTCGTGGAGCCGCGCGAGCACCGCGGAGGTCTTCGCCATTTGCATGAGCGAGAAGATCCCTTCCATCATGCGCGCGCCACCGGATGCGCTGACGACGACCAGCGGAAGATCTCCTTCCAGCGCGTCCCTGCCCGCACGGGCGATCTTCTCCCCGACGACGGACCCCATCGATCCCCCGATGAAGCTGAAGTCCATCACCGCCAGCACGACCGGGATTCCCTCGATGCGACCCCGGCCGGTGATCACGGCTTCGTTGCGTCCCGTCTTCCGCCGGGCGGCCTCCAGCCGGCCCGGATACGGCTTGAGATCGGAGAATCCAAGAGGATCGCCGCTCGTCATCCCCTCGTTCGCCTCCTCGAAGGAACCGGGATCCGTCAGGACCTCGAGGTAGCGGCCCGCGGAGATGCGGAAGTGATTGCCGCATTCGGGACACACGCCAAGGTTCCGAGCGAGGCGCTCACCGTAGAGGATTTCCCCGCAGCCGTCGCACTTCTCGAACACGTCGGACGGCAGATCGCGGCGGTCCTCCGCGGTGAGCGGTTTCTTCTTCTTCTGGAACCAGGCCAAAGCTGGAGGCCTCGCGTCGGTGGGGCGTTTCCTGGGTCAGGGATCTTCGCTCGCAAGGGCCACGGCAATCGCCGCAGCCGTCCACGACATCAACAGGAACGATCCTCCGTAGCTGATGAACGGAAGAGGAATCCCGGTGATGGGGACGACGCCAATGGTCATCCCCACGTTGACAAACACATGTGTAAGCCAGATGCCCATAATACCGAAGATGAACAGTCCGGCAAAGGGGGCGCTGGCGGTTTCCGCCATCCGGATCATGCGAAGGAAGAGATGGCAGAACAGCAGGAGCGTGAGCGACGTGCCCACGAAGCCCAATTCCTCGCCGACGACGCTGAAAATGAAATCGGTGTGCTGCTCCGGGAGAAAGGCCAGTCGCTTCTGCGTACCCGCGGTGAAGCCCTTTCCCATCAGTCCGCCGCTCCCCACTGCCACCTTCGACTGGATGAGCTGCCAGCCGGCGTTGCGCGGGTCGAGACTGGGGTCGAGGAAGACTAGCAGGCGGTTGCGCTGATACTGAGCCAGCGAATTCCACAGCGGCTGCGCCACCGCGCCCGCGGCGACATTGCCCAGAATCACCGTCACCGACTCCACCAGATAGAGACGGAACCTGTAGAGATAGAGCGCGGCCGCGAGCAGTATGATGTACACCGACCAGACGCCGGCGCTGAACGCCAGAAGGAGGCCGAGCCCGGGAGACGCGGCAAACAGGATCAGGGGCCAGGGCGTCCCGGCCCAGTAGATGATCGCAAAGAACATCCCGACGAACGCCAGCGCGGTACCCAGGTCCGGCTGAAGGAGAACGAGTACCAGCGGCACGGCAACGAGCAGCGCGGGCGTAAGGAGGTCTCGCAGGTACCTCGGCGGTTCTTCGCGGCGGGCCAGCAACAGGGCGAGGGCCAGCGCCGTGGTCACCTTCGCCGCCTCGGCCGGCTGGAAGCGGAACCCTGCAATCGACAGGAAGCTGTTGACGCCCTCTGCGGTGCCCGCGCCCGTGCCCGCGACCAGCGTGACCGCAAGGACGGCGACGCCGACGATGTACACGGGCATCGCGAACCACTCGAACCACCGCAGGGGCACTCGCGACAGGATCAGCAGCCCGACGACCGACGCGGCGAGGATGACTGCCTGGCGCAGCCAGAGGCCTTGTGTGGCCGGACTGGCAACCTCCAGCACACCGGCGGAATAGATCATGGCCACGCCGAACAGCGAGAGGACGAGGACCGCGGCGGTAAACGGGAGTTGCCGCAGCCACGCCGGCTTCGCCCCGGTCATCCCGGTCCCCGCCGGGCCGCCCACGCCGCATTGCGTCCTGCGACCAGGTAGTCCCTCAGCGTCTGGACGGTATCGCGCGGTATGCCATGCTGGCCGCGCAGGTAGAAATCGGCCGCCTTGGCGACCAGGGGCGCGGCGACGGCCGACCCGCTGCCCCCGAATTCGACCATCGCCACGAGCACGATCTCGGGCGGACCGCCGAATCGCCCGGCGATGCCGGTAAACCAGGCGTGCTCCGGCTCCTCTCCGCCGTGTTCGACCGTGCCCGTCTTGCCCAGGAGGTCGAAGTGTTCGAGGGAAGACAGGTGCGCCGTGCCCCCGGGCTGCATGACCCTGCGCATCCCCTCACGGATTTCCTCCAGATGCTCCGGCCGGATGTCGAGGCGCCATCCCTCTGCCGGCGCGGCTTCCCGGTAGAGAGCGGGAGCCGGCGCCGACCCGTCCCTCGCGATCGCAAGCAGGAACTGGGCCATCTTGAGGGGGGTCTGATCGTTGGGTCCCTGTCCGATGGCGAGGCTCAGCACCTCGCCCTCCTGCGCCCGATAGCCGAAGCGCCGCTCCCAGAAATCGACGCTCTCCGGAAAGATCCCCCCCGCCTCTTGCGGCAGGTCGATACCGCACTGGTTGCCGAAGCCCATGCGGTTGCCCACTCCGAGCATCCTCGTGAGACCGATTCGGAGCCCCAGCTGATAGAAATAGACATTGCACGAGTGCTGGATGGCGCCGGACAGATCGAGGGACCCGTGTCCCTCGGAGTCCCAGCAGCGGGCCACGCGGTTGCCGTACACGTATGATCCCCGACACGGAACCGGCATGTGCTCGTCCGGGGTCACCACCCCGAGGTCGAGCGCGATCGCGGCGGTGACAAGCTTCCAGGGCGACCCCGGGGCGTAGGTCCCCATCACGGCCCGGTGATAGAGCGGGCTCTCGCGGTTGCCGACGAGCCGGCTCCACTCGTCGGCATCGACCACCCCCGCAAAAACGTTGGGATCGAAGGCCGGTGCCGAGTAGAGCGCCAGGACTCCGCCCGTCTCGACGTCGAGGGCCACGACGGCGCCGTTCATGCCCTCGGGGAACGTCCGGTGAATCCACTCCATGAGTTCCAGGTCGAGATTGAGGTCGATATCCTCGCCCGGTACTTCGGCCACACCCCGCACGCCACCAAACGATCCGACAATCCTCCCCGCTGCGTCCACCTCCACGTAGCGTGTCCCCGCCCGACCCCGAAGCAGCGACTCATAGTGCGACTCGACGCCCGACCGGCCCACGATCCATCCAGGCTCGGCATCCTCGAACCCGGGGCTTCCCAGTTCCGTCTCGTTGATCTCCCCGACGTACCCGACCACATGCGCCCCCAGTTGCCCCGCGGGATAGCGCCGCTTGGGACGAGGTTCGATCAGCAGACGCGGAAAGCCCGAGCGCCGCTCCTCGAGCGCGGCCACGGCGTCGAATCGTGCGTCGCCCGTGACCAGCAGCGGCCGCGGACTCCCGGCCTGGATCTGTTGGGACAGAGATTCAAAACGTTCGGCGCGGACGTCCAGATGCTCCCGCAGCCGCCGCAATGTCGAGAACATCGAATCCGGCTGATCCGGGACGATGGAGACGGAGTACCCGGGGATGTTCTCCGCCAGCACCCTCCCGTCGCGATCGCGGATGATCCCGCGGGGGGCTGGAACGGTCAGCGGCCGCAATCGATTCCGCTCGGACTGCAGGAGCCAGTCCGTGGCGCGCAGGACCTGGGCCCGGAAGAGGACGCCGGCAAGGATTCCCAGGAGGACCACGACCCCGATGCGCGCGCGGTTCGCCAGGGCGGAGTGACGGTGACGGGGGCGACTCATGACCTCGTTCCGCCGCGCATGAACAACAGCCACAGCACGATCCCGACCGACGCGGCGTACAGGGAAAGGAGCCCGGATTCCACAACGAAGCGCTGGTCGAGGTCCGGCCGCACGGCCGAGTCCGTCACCGCCCACACCAGCGCCTGCCGAACCCAGGCGCCCAGAAGGAAGAAGGTGACCAGAAAGCTCTTCGAATCGCCGACGAACAGGTCGCGGGACTTCGCTCCCGCGATGCCGAGCATCGTCATGGTCAGGACATTCGATCCGAATGTAGTCATCGAATAGGCGTCCTCAACCAGTCCCAGCAGCATGCCGAGCGCACCGGCCGAGCGGACATTCATCGACCGGCTGGCCAGCAGAAGCGCCACGACGAAGAAGTCGGGGGCTGTCTTGCCGAAGCCCAGGGCCACATGGAGCATGAGGTGCAGCAGGATCAGGCCCACCGTCAGGACCACGATCCGAATGGTCAATTGACGCGATCCGGTGGCGCGGCAACGGGGGTGTCCACGTCGACCGCGATCAGGCTCCTGTCCATCCCCATGTCGACGACAGCGTGCGTCGCCTCGCCCGGGTACACGGAGGGGATCACGTAGTAGCTCTTGCTCCAGCCCGCCGAAGTTTCGGCAACCCCGGACAGACGGCCGATCCGAATGCCCCTGGGAAACGCTCCGCCCCGCCCGGAGGTGACCAGCTCGGCACCGTCGGGCAGGTCCGACAGAAAGGACGCACCCCGCAACACCAGCCGATCCTGGGCTCTGAACTCCCCGCGGGCCGCCTCGATGATGCCATGCTCCTGACCGTCAACCGTCATGGCCGAAACGCGAAAATCCGGGTGCGACCAGTCGTAGGCCAGGGCGTAGCCGGGGAACACCTCCTGGACCTGACCGAGCAGTCCGCCTTCGGTGACCACCGCGTTGAAGGGGCGGATGCCCAGGTCCTCGCCGGCGTCGATGTGAAAAACGCTCTCCGAGCCGGAGGTGCCGGTGCGGACGACCGTGACCGCCACGAAGCGACTCGGCATCCGCGCCCGCAGCGACAGCACGCCGCGCAGCTGCCTGTTCTCTTCCGCGAGGGTGCGCTGACGGGCAATCAGCGCCATCGACGAGTCCATCTGGGCCCGCAACACATCGAAGTCGCGTGCGCGCGCCTCCGCCCGCGTGATCATGCCGTTGACCGCGATGAACGGGCTCAGGAGCATCTGCCGAACGGAGTGCGCAAGGGACCGCTGCGCGGCCTCGGGCAGGTTGAGCAGGATCAGGGAGGTCAGTACGAGCCCGATGATCACGGGGAAGTCGCGCTTGCTCCCTGCCCGGCTCCTGTTCGACTGACCAGCCAACGCTCGTTCTTTCCTCCCATCGGCGGATCGCCCGCCTTACGTCCCGCCGGAGGTTCTAGGTTGTGAGGACGGACCGGTACTTGGAGAATTCGTCGAGGATCCTGCCGGAACCCCGCACCACGCACGTCATGGGCTCCTCGTCGACGTGGATCGGGAGGTTGGTCTCCAGGGCGATCAGCCTGTCGAGGCCGCGGATGAGAGCCCCGCCGCCGGTCATGACGATCCCGTAGTCCACAATGTCGGATGCCAGTTCGGGCGGCGTGATCTCCAGCGCCGACCGGACCGCCTCGACGATCGAGCGCAGCGGCTCCTGAATGCACTCCCGGATCTCCTGGGAGTGGATGAGCACCATCTTCGGGATGCCCGACACGAGATCCCTCCCCTTGACCTCCATCTCCCGCTCGCCGTCCGTCTCGATCGCCGAACCGATCTGCATCTTGATCGCCTCGGCGGTCGGTTCACCGATCAACAGGTTGTAGTTCTTCCGGAGGAAGGCGACGATCGACTGATCCAGCTCGTCGCCACCGATCCGAATCGATGTATCGGCGACAATCCCTGAAAGCGCGATTACCGCGATCTCGGTCGTCCCGCCCCCGATATCGATCACCATGTTCCCCCGCGGGGTCTCGATCGGGAGTCCGACGCCGATGGCCGCGGCCATGGGCTCCGCCACCATGTACACTTCGTTCGCCCCGGCCGCCTGAGCGGAGGAACGCACCGCCCTGCGTTCGAGCTCGGTGATTCCCGACGGCACGCCCACCACGACCCGGGGCTTGATTCGGAAGATCCGCTTCGACATGACCTGCTTCAGGAAATGGCGAAGCATGAGTTCCGTCACGTCCACATCGGCGATGACGCCATCCTTCAGCGGCCGGACGGCCTCGATCCCTTCGGGCGTGCGACCGAGCATTCGCTTGGCCTCGAGACCCACGCTCATGATCCGCTTGGTCCCGCGTTCCACGGCAACGACCGAGGGCTCGCTCAGCACGACGCCTTCCCCGCGGACGCACACGAGCGTATTGGCCGTCCCCAGGTCCACACCGATATCGCTCGTCGGGACCAACCGCTTCGAACTGAACCAACTGGAGATTGGGGGCAAAGGTCAAGGCGGCCGAAGCGGCTCCGGTATTGGGGAGTTTGCCTCCGCAGAGAGTGGGACCTGATCTAAAACTATCGAAATTCCGCGCTTATTTCACGCCCGTACTGCCGAAACCGCCGGAGCCGCGCTCCGTTTCGGTCAGCCCCGGCACCTCGTGCACCCGCGGCGACAGGCATCGGCTGAACACGAGCTGCGCGACACGGTCACCGCGGTTGATCGTAACCGCCTCGGCGCCCGAATTCTGCATCAGGACCTTGAGTTCCCCCCGGTAGTCCGAATCGATCGTGCCGGGGCTGTTCGGCAGCGTGATCCCAAACCGCGCCGCCAACCCCGAGCGGGGCCGGACCTGACACTCGAGTCCCGCAGGCATCTCCATGATCAGCCCCGTCGACGCCGCGTGGATCTGGCCCGGAGCCAGCTGAAAGCTCTCACAACTGCGAATGTCGAAGCCCGCCGCCTCGGCCGACGCACGCGCAGGCAGGGGAAGATCCGGGTTGGTGGCCAGGCGCTTGAAGCGTACCTCGGGCCCATCGTGCCGGTGCACCGCCTCCTGCCGGCGAAGGGGCTCCATGCTCATCCCGAACGCCTCGGCGACCGCCCGATGAACGACCCTGCCCCGCGCGACGTTGATCCCCCTGGCAAGGTCGGGATCTTCGGCGCACGCCTGGCGCCATCCGCACCGCGCCAGATGCATCGCGAACGGCAGCGTCGCGTTGGTCAGCGCCAGCGTCGAGGTGCGCGGCACCGCGCCGGGGATGTTCGACACCCCGTAGTGGATCACTCCATCGACCTCGTAAACCGGGTCCTCGTGTGTCGTCGGCCGTATGGTCTCGACACATCCCCCCTGGTCGACCGCGACATCGACGATCACGGATCCGGGCCGCATCGTTGCGAGGTCCTCCCGCTTGACCAGACCCGGAGCCTTCCCACCCGGTACGAGCACGGCGCCGATCACGAGGTCGGAGCCGCCGAGCTGCTTCCGAACGGCGTAACGCGTGCTGAAGAGGAGGTTCACGTTGGCCGGCATGATGTCGGCGAGCTGCCGCAGCCGCGGAAGGGACACGTCCATGATCGACACCCGGGCGCCCAGGCCCGCCGCCATCCTGGCCGCGTGGGTTCCCACGACGCCCCCGCCCAGCACCAGCACCTTGGCGGGCAGAACCCCGGGGACGCCGCCCAGGAGAATCCCCGATCCGCCCGAGGGACGGCCGAGGTACTTCGCGCCTTCCTGCACCGCCATGCGCCCCGCCACCTCGCTCATCGGCGTGAGGAGCGGCAGGTCGCCGTCCTCCGGGCCCACCGTCTCGTATGCAATCGCGATCGCGCCGCTGTCGATCACGGCACGAGTCAGCTTCTCGGATGCCGCAAAGTGGAAGTACGCGAAGACGATCTGTCCCTCGCGCATCAGGGGCCATTCGGAGGCGACCGGCTCCTTCACCTTCATGATCATCGCGGCGCGCTCCCACACCTCCGCGGCGGTATCGACAACCTCCGCGCCCGCGCTCGCATAGAAGTCGTCGGTGAAACCGCTGTCCCCGCCGGCCCCGGCCTGCACGAGAACCTCGTGGCCGGCCTTGCTCATGGCCTCGGCGCCGGCCGGTGTCAGCGCGACCCTGTATTCGTTCTGCTTGATCTCGGATGGAATGCCAACGACCATTTTCGGGATCCGTTCTGGTTGTCTCGTGTTCCCGGAGATTCGCGTTCCGTCAATGCGGGCCGAGGCACAGGGTGTACTGGCGCTCCGGCTCGCAGACCTCCGCCGCCACTCTCACAATGTCGCCATCGGTCACGGAATCTATCCGGCCGGCCAGCTCGTCCAGGGTGACAAAGGGCTCGCGGTACAGCGCAAAGCCCGCAAGGCGGTGCAGCCGGGCACCGGGGGACTCCTGCGAGAGCATGATCTGGCCCTTCACCTGCTCCTTGATCGTGTCCAGTTCGCCGCTGGCAAGACCCTCGGCCGCGATGCGGCGATAGACGTCACGAATCGCATCCAGCGCCTCCGATTCCTTTCCGGGACGGGTTCCCGCGTACACGCCGGAGACGCCGCCGAGGGTGTAGAACGACTGGAAGGAGAACACCGCGTAGGCCAGGGCCAGCTCCTCCCGGACCCTCTGGAAGAGCCTGGAGCTCATTCCTCCGCCGAGCGCCGTCGCCAGCAGGTTCAGCGCGTGCCGATCCGGGTGCGAGTGGCCAGGCGTCGTGCGGCCCAGCACGATATGCACCTGCGATGCCTCGCGTGCCACCCTGTCCACGCCTTCTTCGGGGGCCGGAGGCGCGGGAACGCCGCCAGCCTCGCGCCCGGGTTCGATCTCACCGAACCACTCGTCGGCCAGCCCGAGGAACTCGTCGTGCTCCACCGCGCCCGCCGCCGCCAAGACCAGGTTCGACCCGACGTAGCCTTCCCGGTGCAGCCGAACCAGGTCATCGCGCGAGACGGCGGCCACCGAATCACGGGTTCCCAGGATCGACCTGCCGTAGGGATGCCCCCGCCACAGGCGCTCACCGTGGAGTTCGAACACGAGGTCGTCGGGCGTGTCCTCCACCGCGGCGATCTCCTCGCCGACCACCATCCTCTCCTGGTCGAGGTCGCGCTCGGCGAGGCGCGGGTCCCGCACCAGGTCCGAGATCACGTCCACCGCCCGGGGCAGATGCTCCGCCAGCACGCGTGCCTCGTAGCCGGTATGTTCCCGCGAGGTGTACGCGTTCAGCGAGCCGCCCACGCTTTCCAGCGAGCGTGCGATCTGGCGGCGTGAGCGCGATCCGGTACCGCGAAAGACCAGGTGTTCCAGCAGGTGGCTGGCACCGGTCTGGCCGGGACTATCGTGGGCCGCGCCCTGCCGCACCCACGCACCCACGGCCACCGAGCGCACACCCGGCATGCGCTCGGTCAGGACATGCACCCCGTTTCCCAACCGGTCGCACCCAAAGCTCTGCGTGCGGGGATCGCGCCCCATCCGGCCTTCGCGCCCGATCCCGGTCGTTCGCCTAGCTGCCGGCCCCGGCCTTCTCGGCGACCGGAGTCCTCTCCTCCGCGGCCGCGGCCTTCTTGGAGAGGCGCATGCGGCCCTTCTCGTCGATGGACAGGAGCTTGACGCGTATGATGTCTCCGCGGTTCACCACGTCCTCGGTCTTGCCGACCCTGTAGTCCGCCAGCTCCGATATGTGGCACAGCCCCTCGACGCCGGGCATGATTTCAACGAATGCGCCGAATGTCGTGGTGTTCTTGACCGGCCCTTCGTAGATCCTGCCCACCTCCGGCTCCTGCACGATGGCTTCGATCATCTCGCGGGCCCTGGCGCCGGCCTCCGAAGACACGGCGGCAATCTTGACGACGCCGTCGTCGTCCACTTCGATGGTGGCGCCGGATTCGTCCTGTATCGCCCGGATGGTCTTGCCCTTGGGACCGATGATGTCACCGATCTTCTCCGGGTTGATCCGGATCGATTCGATCCTCGGCGCGTAGTCCGAGAGGTCCTCACGGGGCGACCCGATCGCCGCGTCCATGCGGTCCAGGATGTGCATGCGGCCCCGGCGGGCCCGCTCCAGCGCCTCGCTCAGCAGCTCGAAGGTCAGCCCCTCGATCTTGATGTCCATCTGTATGGACGTGACGCCCTTGCGCGTCCCGGCCACCTTGAAGTCCATGTCCCCCAGCGCGTCCTCGAGGCCAAGAATGTCGGTAAGGACGGCCACACGGTCACCCTCGGAGACCAGCCCCATCGCCACGCCCGCACAAGCGGCCTGCACCGGCACGCCCGCGTCCATCAGGGACAGCGACGCGGAGCACACCGACGCCATCGAGGACGACCCGTTCGACTCCAGGATGTCCGAGACGATCCGGATCGTGTACGGAAAGTCGTCGTAGTCGGGAAGCAACGGCTGAATGGCCCGCTCCGCGAGCGCCCCATGGCCCTTCTCACGCCGCGAAGTCGACCGGATCGGACGCGCCTCGCCCACCGAGAAGGGCGGGAAGTTGTAGTGAAGCATGAACGACTTGGTGATCTGCTCGGCGCTGTCGATCGAGTCGATGCGCTGCTCGTCCCGCGAAGTCCCGAGGGTCACGACCCCCAGTGACTGGGTCTCTCCGCGCGTGAACAGCGCGGACCCGTGCGTCCTGGGCAGGAGCCCGACTTCGCAATCGATCTGGCGCACATCGTCGACGCCCCGGCCGTCTGCCCGCAGACCCTCGTCGAGGATGCGGGCGCGCACGCTCTTCTTCTCCAGCGACCGGACGACATCCTGCACGTCCCCGTCGGGAGCCGGTCCCTCCGGGTTCTCTTCAGCCAGTTGCGCCGAAATGTCCTGCGCAACCGCCTTCAGCGCGGCCGACCGGTCCTTCTTGCTGGTTATCCTCACCGCCTCGGCTACGCGCGCCTCGGCCTCCTCCTCGACACGGCCACGCAGCTCCGGATCCACCTCCTTGGGCACCCACTCCATCGCGGGAACCCTGCGGGGCGCGATGAGCTCCTCCTGGATCTCGATCAGCTCCCTGATTGCGTCGTGGGCCACCCTCAGGCCTTCGAGGATCTCGGTTTCGGGGACCTGAATGGCTCCTCCCTCCACCATCACGATCGCGCTTGCCGAGCCGGCCACGACGATGTCGACGTCGGCGTATTCGAGTTGCAGGAAGGTGGGATTGACCACCCAGTTCCCCTGGATCCTCCCGATGCGCACGGATGCCACGGGTGTGCGGAAGGGGATGACCGACGTGTTGAGCGCCACGGAGGCGCCGATCAGCGTAAGGACGTCCGCGTCGTTTTCCTGGTCCGCACTCAGGACCTGGGCGTGGATCTGGGTCTCGTAAAAGAACCCGTTGGGGAAGAGCGGGCGCAGGGTGCGATCCGTCAACCTGGAGGAAAGTACCTCCTTCTCCTGGGGCGCCCCCTCGCGCTTGAAGAAACCACCGGGGATCTTTCCGGCCGCGTAGGCCTTCTCGCGGTATTCCACCGTAAGCGGGAAAAAGGGGAGATGAGTCGGCCTGTCCTGCACCGTGGCCGTCACCAGTACTACCGTTTCGCCGAACTGGACGAGGCAGGCCCCATGTGCGAGCCGCGCCATGCGGCCCACTTCGAGGACCAGCCGCCGGCCGGCGAACTGTCGTTCGATTCTGTCTGTCATTTTCTCTTCCGGGATTGCCGCAGAGAACCTGCGGCGAAAAGGGGCCGTGGCACTACCGACGCGCCGCCGCCCGCCGCATGGCGTGGACGGTCGGAGGACGCCTTCATGCGCGCGCCGATCAATGGCGCAGCCCGAGGTCTTTGATCAATTCGCGGTACCCGTCCAGATCGGTCCGCTTGAGGTACTCGAGGAGCCGGCGGCGGCGTCCCACCATCTTCAGGAGGCCGCGGCGGCTGTGATGGTCGTGCCTGTGGGCGTCGAAATGGACACGCAGGTGATCGATCCTGGCGGTGAGAAGGGCAACCTGGACCTGGGTGCTTCCGGCCCCGTTATCGTGGGGCTGGTACTTGGCTATGATCGCTTGCTTGTCGATACCCATTTCGTTCCCGTGTATTGCGCCTCTCTCCAGACACGACGCTGTCAGGCGGACAGCCTTTAACCATAGTCTATGGCCGACTGACGCACAACCGCATGTCGCTCCAGCAACCTCCGGGTGCTCGCCACGTCCTCCCGCATCTGCCCGACCAGCGCCGCAGCCGATTCGAAGGCGAGCACGGGGCGCAGGTATTCGATCAGGTCCAGATGAATCCGCTGCCCGCCCAGGTCCGCGTCGAAATCGAGCAGATGAACCTCGACGGAGGCGCTCGCCCCCGGGAAGGTCGGGCGTTCCCCGATGTGCAGCGCGCCCATGAACCTGCCCGCGCGAATGGTGACATGACATGCGTAGATGCCCTCGGCGGGCACGAGCTTGTCGGTCCCCGCCACGCGCAGGTTCGCGGTGGGGAATCCGAGGCTCCGTCCCCGCCCCTCTCCCCTGACGACGGTGCCCGTCAACGAGTACGGCCGTCCCAGCCCGCGGTTGGCGTCGGCGAGCCGTCCCTCAAGTAGGGCACGGCGAACCGATGAGGACGAGACCGCCGCGGGGCCGGGGCCGGAATGGACGGCTTCCACGACATCGAGCTGAAACCCCCTGGCGGCGGCGATGGACCGAAGCGTATTGACGTCTCCGGATCGTCCGCGCCCGAACCCGTGATCGTAGCCGATGACGAGGTGGCTCATCCCCAGGCGCCGAAGCAGAATCTCATCCACGAACCGCTGCGGCGAGAATTCGCGAAGCTCGGGGGTGAAGGCCAGGAAGACCGCATAGTCGAGCCGGCTGCACGCGAGGACCGCCTTCTTTTCGTCCGGCGTCGTCAGCAGCGCCGGCGCGGCCTCGGGCCGGACCACGCGCAACGGATGGGGATCGAAGGTGACCAGAACACTTCGCCCACCCTGCGCCGACGCCCGCTCGCCGATTTCCTCCAGGACCCGCCAATGCCCCCGGTGGACTCCGTCGAAGGTGCCCACGGTGACGATGACGGGGCAATCGTCGCGGGGCAGCCCGGAGATGCCCGACCGCAAGACCGTCACGCCCCGGCGCCCTCGTCGTCATAGAACACCTTGCTGGGCCGGAGCACCCCGTCCCGGACCGCCCCGATCGCCACCAGCCGTTCATCCGGGAGGACGACGACGGCCGGGCTTCCGTCGGGCGCGTCCCCGGGAATCCATCTCCCTGCGGCCAGCATCGCCGCCTCGTCGGTGCCGACAACGACGCGCGGCAGGTGCGACAGCGCGGACACCGCCTCGACCCAGGCCCCGTGCGGCGGCTTCCCCGCCCTCACGGAAGCGAGCGAAGCCGCATCGCGCACGTGGAAGGACCCGACGCGCGTGCGGCGCAACTCCACAAGGTGACAGGACGTTCCCAACCGCTCGCCGAATTCAACCGACAGCGCCCGGACATAGGTGCCACTGGAGCACACGACCCGAAAACGCACCCGCGGCGGCACATGGTCGAGTATTTCGAAACAGGTCAGCGTCACCTCCCGGGGACTGAGGACAACGCGCTCACCGCGCCGCACGCGCCGATGGGCGGGTACCCCGTCGACCTTCACGGCCGAGTAGGCGGGCGGGACCTGGCGCAGCCTGCCGACCATGCCGGCCGCGGCCGCCTCCAGTTGTTGCCGCTTCAGCGAGACCCAGTGGTCGTCTTCCGCGATCGGCGTTCCGTCGCGGTCCTGCGAGTCCGTGGCCACTCCGAGCCGGGCGGTTGCCCGGTACGTCTTGTCGAACCCCACGAGGTACTCCAGCAGGCGGGTCGCCTTGCCCGTCGCGAGCACGAGCAGGCCGGTGGCAAAGGGGTCGAGCGTCCCGGCATGACCCACCTTGCGTACTCCCAATCCCCGGCGCGCCACCGCGACCACGTCGTGGGACGTGATCCCGGCCGGCTTGTCCACCAGGAGGAAACGCATGACACCGGAGGCACCGGTCAAGGGTCGTCCGCTCCGCCTTCGGGCGGCATCACGTCGCGCAGTATGGCATCGATCCGCCTGCCGTCCTCGATCGTCGTGTCACGCTGGAACCGCAGTTCGGGCATGCGCCGGATCCGAAGCTCGCGCCCCAGCACGGAGCGCAGAAACGGGGCCGCACGGCCCAGCGCCACCAGCGTGCGGGCCTGTTGATCCCGCGACCCGTGCAGCTCCACGTACACGCGGGCCAGCCAGAGGTCCTCGGTCACATCCACCCCGGTAACCGTCAGGGGGCCCACGTCCGGGTCGCGAAGCTGGTACTGGATCCTGGTGGACAGTTCCCGGCGCAGCTGCTCGCCCAGTCGTGAACGTCGCCGCCCGGACATCAATACCGTTCGGTCGAGTTGGCGACCACCACCGCCCCGCGCGCACCGGCCACACGGCGATCGACGGACTCGAGGATCGAATCGGCCTGGGCGGCGTGCGCCGCGAGGAAAGCCACGGAGATCCGGGCCCGGTTGCGCGCGTCCTGGAGTCCCGACTCGACGACCGACACGTTCATGCGCGCGAGCCGGTCCTTGAGGGAGCGCAGGACGGATCGCTTTTGCTTCAGCGAGGCCGATCCGGGCACGGATAGATCCCAGGTAGCCACGGTGACGACCACCCCGGGCCGCTGCGGCACAGCGGGACGGGCGTTGCTCAACCCCGCTCGGTACCCGTCAGGGTGCGGGCAACCTCCTGCACCTGGTAGGTCTCCACGATGTCGCCCACCTTCAGATCGTTGAAGTTCGCGATGCCGATCCCGCATTCGAAGCCTTCCTTCACCTCCCGGACATCCTCCTTGAAGCGCCGGAGCGACCCGATCTCACCGTCGTAGATTACGACGCCATCGCGGATGACGCGGGCCAGCCCACCGCGCTTGACCATGCCCTCCACGATGTAGCTTCCGGCGATCGTGCCGACTCCGCGGATCTTGAAGATGACGCGGGCCTCCGCCGCCCCCAGCACGCTTTCGCGGCGCTCGGGTGCCAGCAGCCCCTCCAGCGCGGCCCTGACGTCGTCCACCGCCTCGTAGATGACGTCGTAGACCTGGATGTCCACGGCTTCACGTGACGAAGCCTGGCGGGCCAGCGCGTCGGGGCGGACCCGGAAGCCGATGATGACACCCCCGGCGGCGAGCGCAAGCATGACGTCGGACTCGTTGATCGCCCCGACGCCGCGATGGACGATCTCCACCTGCACCTCGTCGGTGGACAACTGCTCCAGGGCGTCGCAGAGGGCCTGAACGGAGCCGTCCACATCTCCCTTGACGACCAGCCGCAGGGTCCCGACATCGCCTGCCGCCAGCAACTGCGTGAAGTCGCCGAGCTTGATGCCCCGCTGCTTGATCCGCAACTGCTTCTCCCGGTCGAGCCGCTGGCGGTTGGCGGCGATGGAGGCAGCCTGGTCGGCCCCCATGACCTGGAACACGTCACCGGCCTGGGGCACTCCGGCCACCCCGAGGATCTGCACGGGAGTCCCGGGGCCCACGGCGTCGACGCCCTGACCGCGCTCGTCGAGCAGCGCGCGCACGCGCCCGTCGTGGAGCCCCACGACGAAGCTGTCGCCGACGCGCAGCGTCCCGGTCTGAACGAGAATCGTCGCCAGGGGTCCCTTGCCGATGTCCAGTTCGGCCTCGACGACCGCTCCGACGGCGTCCCGGGCGGGGTTCGCCTTCAGTTCGAGGATCTCCGCCTGCAGGAGGACCTTCTCGAGCAGGTCGTCCATGCCCTCGCCGGTCTTGGCCGATACCTCCGCCACGAGGGTCTCGCCGCCGAAGTCCTCGACCGTGACCTCGTGCTGAAGCAGGTCCTGCTTGACCTTGTCGGCGTTCGCCGTGGGAAGGTCGATCTTGTTGATGGCCACCACGATGGGCACGCCGGCGGTCTTCGCATGACTGATCGCCTCGATGGTCTGCGGCATCACGGCGTCATCGGCCGCGACGACGAGCACGACCAGATCGGTGACATCCGCGCCGCGCGCCCGCATCGCCGTGAAGGCAGCGTGCCCGGGGGTGTCGAGGAACGAAATGGTGCGGGCGTCGTCGAGTGCGACGTGATACGCCCCGATGTGCTGGGTGATGCCGCCGGCCTCGCCGGCCACGACGTTGGTGTCGCGGATCC
Organism: Longimicrobiales bacterium; assembly: GCA_965116905.1. Classification (GTDB taxonomy): domain Bacteria; phylum Gemmatimonadota; class Gemmatimonadetes; order Longimicrobiales; family Gaopeijiaceae; genus Bin94. Next base: position 3,134,282 of record OZ220732.1, read on the forward strand.
AGTCGAGAAGCTTCGTCTTGCCGTGGTCCACGTGGCCCATCACGGTCACCACCGGGGGACGTGGACGCAGGTCCGCGGGATCGTCCTCTTCGGCCTGCTCCTCCGAAGGGGGCAGGTAGTCGGTCTCGCGAACGGCCGTGAAGCCGAACTCCTCGAGGAGCAACTCGATCTGGTCGAAGTCCAGCCTCTGATTGATGGTGACCAGCAGACCCATGTTCTTGAAGGCCCAGCCGATGATCTCGGTCGGGCTGACATCCACGAGTTCCGCCAGTTCGGCAACCGTGAGGAATTCGTTGACCCGCACGGTTCGCTCTTCGACGGACCTCGCCTCGGCCGCGCGTTCCTCCGCCGCAACCCGCTCCTCCTTGGCCGCGGCCACTGCGCCCTTCCCCCGCTTGCGCTTCTTGCGGCCGCCCTTGATCTCGGCCATGACCCGCTGGATGTTCTGCCTGGCCACGTCGCGGTCCGCGCCCTTGCGGCGGCGACCCTTCTTCCGTGCCCTCTTGCGACGGCCGTCCGAAGTGTATCCCTCGGCCTGGATCCGCACGCGGCCTCCGGGACCCGCGCTTGCCGCCGGCTCCGGCTTGCCCGGCGTGGGAGGCCCGGCACCCGGTCTGTCCCTTGCGCGGGTCGGCTTGAAGCCCGTGCGCGCGGCAAGGGGCGGCTCGGGCCGGGCAAGCGCCGCGCCATCGGCGGCGGCATCTTCGGTCCCGTCCGCCGCCGACGGCGCGAATCCGTCTTCGGGAGCCTCCGAAACCGCCAGCCCGGCCTCATCGGCCTGCTCTTCGGCGACGGGCACCGCCGGAACCTCGTCTCCGGCGGCTGAATCGGCGACAGCGGCCGGCTCGTCGGCCAAAGGCGCGTCGGGCTTCGGTGAATCCGTCTCCTCCGCGGCCGGCACCGCTTCGGCCTCGTGGGGCTCGTCGGCCTCGGTCCCGGGAATCTCCGGCGCAATCGCAACTTCCAGTCCGAGGGCCGGGTCCGTCGCTTCGACGCCCTTCTCGATGTCGGCGACCGCGTCCTCCGGAGCCTCCGCCACGGCCGTCTGACTCTCCACGGGAGCACGGCGGCGGGAGGGCGCGCGCCGACGCCGCCGGCTCACCGGTCTCCGCGCCTTGACCGCAGCCTGCATCACATCGGCGGCCTCACCGTGGCCCGCCCTGCGTTCACGCTCCAGGCGCGTGCGGATGAGCGCGACATCGACGTCCCTGATCGGAGCGTCGGGGTGCCCGACGCGCACACCCGACTCCCGCAGAAACCTCAGAAGCACATCGGCATTGACCTTGAGGTCCGTCGCCAGTTCCTTCACCCGCATCAGGCCGGCCCACCCCCTCCGCTTGCAGACTCCTGACCCGCACGGACCGACTCGGAGTCGACCACGGTGAGATCCTCGATCAGGGTAAGGAGCTGCGCTGCCGCGTCCTCGGTCACCCCGTCCACCGCCAGGAAGTCGGCGCGGTCGAGGTCGATGATGTCGAGGAAACTGTCGTAGCCGGCCGAAGCCAGCGCGTTCAGCGTCGACGCGTCCAGTGAAAGTTCGCTCAGCGGGAAGTCGGCCGTTTCGTAGGAATCCGCCTCTTCCTCCACGAACAGGGACATGTCCGCGCCACGCTCCAGCCACTCGCGCGAGCCGTACAGATCGATCTGCCATCCGATCAGCTGGGACGCGAGGCGGACGTTCTGGCCGTTCCTGCCGATGGCCAGCGAGAGCTGATCCTCGTCGACGATGGCCGTGACCACCTGCCGCGCGGAGTCCGAGACGACCTTCGCCACCCGGGCCGGGGCAAGCGCCCGCCGCGCGAAGATCTCCGGATCCGGGTGCCATGGCACGATGTCGATGCGCTCGCCGCCCAGCTCCGACACGACAGCCTGCACGCGCGACCCCTTGAGCCCCACGCACGCGCCCACCGGATCGATGGAATCGTCCCGGCTGTGCACGGCGATCTTGCTCCGTCCTCCGACCTCGCGGGTGAGCTCCTTGATCTCGACGATCCCCTGCTGGATCTCGGGGACCTCGAGGTTGAACAGCGCCGCGACGAAAAGCGGGTCCGAGCGGGAGAAGATCAGCCGGGGGCCCTTCGGGGTCTCATCGACCTTCTTGAGCACGGCCCGGATGGATTCGCCCTGGCGGAAGCGTTCGCGGGGGTTCTGTTCCTTCCAGGGAATGATCGCCTCGGCCTCCCTGGTGCGGTTCAGCAGCAGCACGATCTTGCCGCGCTCGATCTGCTGCACCTCACCCGAGAGCAGATCGCCCACCCGGTCGGCGTATTCGTCCCGGATGCGCTGGCGCTCGCCCTCGCGAACCAGCTGCACGATGCGCTGCTTGGCGGCCATCACGGCGTTGCGCCCGAACTCGGAGAAGTCCACGGGGATCTCCATGACGTCCCCCACCTCGTAGGTGGGATCGTCCCAGCGGGCCTCCTCGACTGAAATCTCCGACGACTCGTCCTCGACCGTCTCGACCACCCGCTTCAGCACCAGCATGTCGATCGCGCCGGTATGCTGGTCCACATCGATCTCGGTGTCGACATTGGCGCCGAATATCCGCGCCAGACCGGCGTGGATGGCTTCCTTGACCAGCAGGTCCACCTCGTCGGCGTCGAGGCTCTTGGCCTTGGCGATCGCGCCGACGGCCTGACCGATCAGAGAGGAGTCCGTCATCATGCACTCCATTCGTGGACCAGGCGTGCCTTGGCAACGCGTGAACGCGGAACCTCGATTTCGTGACCGCCGCTCAGCCGCAACAGGATCGACCCGGTCCCCTCGTCGCCGGCGGCGAATCCCATGAGGGTCCCCTCGATCCGCGAAGCGTCACCCGACAGCGGTGCGGTTCCCTGTACGGCGATCTTCCGCCCGCGAAACCGGCGAAAGTCCCGGGCGCGGGTCAGCGGGCGCTCGAGCCCGGGCGAAGACACCTCGAGCACGTAGCGATCGGGTATCCTGGCGTCCGAGTCGAGCCAGGCCTCCATGCCGCGGCTCACGGCCGTGCAGTCACTTAGGGAGACGGGCCGGTCGAGCGCGGCGCGCTCCACGCGAAGCCTGATGACCGGACGATGAGCGCGACCCGCCCACTCGACCTGCACCAGATCGTACCCCAGGCGGGAAAGTCGCTCCTCGAACTCCCGCTGAAGCTCGGTCCGGCTCGCATTCACGTCGATCACCCTTTCATCAACGGACAAAAAAACGGACAAAAAAAGCGGGGGATGCCATCTCCCCCACCTGGAAAGGCCGCAGCGGCCCGTCAGCCACCAAGGTATTATAGCTGTGACGGACTTCGCCGGTCAATCACGGCGCTCGATGCACGCGCCAAGGGCCCTGAGACGTTCGTCGATCCGCTCGTAACCCCGTTCGATCTGGCCCACATTGCGGATACGGCTCTGCCCGGTTGCGCCCAGTGCGGCAATCAGGATCGCCATGCCGGCGCGAATGTCGGGGCTCTCCAGCCGGGCGCCCCGCAGCTGTGACGGGCCGACGACCACCACGCGGTGGGGGTCGCACAGTATGATGCGCGCGCCCATGGATACGAGCTTGTCCGTAAAGAACATCCGCGATTCGAACATCTTCTCGTGGATCACGATCGTCCCGCGGGCCCGGGTGGCCGCGACCACCGCAATCGACGTGAGATCCGCCGGAAACGCGGGCCACGGGCCGTCGTCGACCTTGGGCACGTGCCCGTAGGCGTCCATCCGGATGACCGGCTGTTCGCGCCCGTCGACGATCAGGTCCCGCCCGCGGGGCTCACAATCGATCCCGAGGCGCCGGAAACCGATGAGGATGGAGTCGAGATGCTCCAACGGCGCATCCTCGATCACGAGTCGACTCCTCGTGACCGCGGCGAGGCCGATGAACGACCCCGTCTCCACGTGATCCGCCCCGATCGTGTAGTCGGCACCGCCGAGCGAGGGCGCACCGCGAATGAGCAGATTGGACGTCCCGATGCCCGATATCCGTGCCCCCATCGCGTTCAGCAGATGGCACAGGTCCTGGACATGGGGTTCGGCCGCGGCGTTTCTGATGACCGTCTCGCCCTCGGCCAGGGAGGCCGCCATGACGGCGTTTTCGGTCGCGGTCACGGAGGGCTCGTCGAGGAACATGTCGGTGCCCGCGAGCGAGGGTGCGCGGATGTCGAGGCCGGAGGAGGTCTCGACTTCGGCCCCGAGCGCTCGGAAGGCGAGAAGATGCGTGTCCAGGCGGCGGCGGCCGATTACGTCCCCGCCCGGGGGAGGGAGTGAGAGCGAGCCGAAGCGGGCCAGAAGGGGGCCGGCCAGCAGAATCGAGGCCCGGATGCGTTCAGCCAGCCCGGGGTCGAGTTCACCCGCGGCGGCGTTGGCGGCGTCGACCCGGACCTGATTGGCTCCGGTCCATGCGACATCGGCGCCCAGCGAGTCCATGATCTGCAGCAGGGTGGCGACGTCACGGATGCGGGGGACGTTGCGAACGGTGACGGGCTCGGTGGACATGAGGGTCGCGGCAAGCACCGGAAGGGCCGCATTCTTGTTTCCGCAAGGCCGGATGGTCCCGCTCAGTTCCCGTCCGCCGGTCACGATGAAGGATGGCATGGGTGGAAGATACCGCTGGATCGGTTTCCACTGAAGGGCCATATTTGGCCGGGACCAGCAGCGACTTCATCCGGTGGCCACGCATGCTTCTGCACCTCGCACCAGCGCTTCAGGACACGACCGTCGTCACGGTTGCCAGGGACGGGCTCGGGGTGGTCTCGGCCTGGATGACCCTGGGCATCGGAGTCGCGTTCGCGGCCATCCTGATCGTTCTCCTTCTCGTCCTTTCCGAACTGCGGCTCCTTTCCCGCACGTGGACCGGCTTCCTGCGCACGACGACCGAGCGGTCCATCCCGCTGGTGGAGCACGCCAACAACGCCGCGCAGAACCTGGAGCGGATCACGGAGGTTGTACGCTCCGAGGTAGACCGTTTCGACGGAGCGGTCGGTGACGTCGCGGATGACATCGGCAAGGCCGCGGAAGATGTCAAGCGACGCGTCGCGGACCTTTCGGCCCTGCTCGACCTTGCGCAGTCCGAGGCCGAGGACGCCGTGCTGGACGCCGCGGCCGCGGTCAGGATGCTCCGCAAGGGCACCGCGTTGCTGCGGGGCCAGGACGCGCCGGCGGAAGACCGCGCCGAAGCGTCCCCCGACAACCGGGAAGATTCCGACTAGAAGTAGTCCCGCTCCAGGGCCGCGTAACGCACCAGCAGCTTCTTCCTTCCCGCGCTGTCGAAATCGACGGTCACCCTGAGGTCCCGGCCGAAGCCCGACAGCTCGGCGATGGTACCGGACCCGAATGTCTGGTGAAGCACGCGTTCACCCTTCACGTAGCGCGGGCGGTCCTGGTTGAAGCCCGGCTCCGCTTCGCCGCCGACCGCGGGCGCAGGCGGATCCGCCGTCCGCTCGCGGCGTGGCCGACCGGCCCAGTCCCATCGTACCCGCTGTGTGACCCTGGTCTCGAGACTGTCCGCCAGAACGTCCAGAAACGACGAGAGCGTCCCGTAGAGAACCTCCCCCGCCCGCCGACGCCTTCGGGCATGCGTCAGATACAGCCTGTCCCGGGCGCGCGTCATGCCGACATAGAGAAGCCGCCGTTCCTCCTCGAGCGACCTGGCGTCGTCGTACGCCCGCGACAGCGGGAAGAGCCCCTCCTCCATGCCGCCGATGAACACCACTGGGAACTCCAGTCCCTTGGCGCTGTGAATGGTCATGAGGGTCACCGCGTCGGCGGCCGCATCGTGGCGGTCCACGTCCGCAACCAGCGCGACATGCTGTAGAAACAGGTCGAGGTCGGCAAAGCCATCGTATTCACCTTCATCGACATCGAGCACCGCAACCGCGTCGAAATCATGGGCGGCTGCGATCAGTTCCCGCACATTCTCGGCGCGGTCGTCCCCGTCCGGTCCATCGCCACGCAGGAGCATGACGATGTCCAGTTCCTCAATCAGGTCCTCCATGACTTCGCCAGCGGTCCGCTCCGCCGTCAGCGCCGAATAGCGGCGGATCAATCCCGCAAACGCGAGGAGGCCACGACGGGCACCCGGAGGCAGATCGCGGATCTCATCGGCCCGGCCGGCCGCCTCGAGCAGGCCAAGCCCGGCCTCGCTTGCGAAAGCGGACAGGCGCGCCAGGCTCTTCGCGCCGATCCCCCGACGCGGATAGTTCACCACGCGATCAAACGCATCCATGTCGAGGGGGTTGACTACGAGGCGAAGGTAGGCCAGGACGTCCTGAATCTCGCGACGTTCGTAGAATCGCACGCCGCCGACGATCTGGTAGGGCAGTCCGCGCCGCCTGAATCGATCCTCCAGGGCCCGGGACTGCGCGTTGGTGCGGTACAGCACTGCGAAGTCACGGTGATGGCGGTCCGGATCGGCGAGCATGAGGCGTTCGATCTCTTCCACGATCCACCGCGCCTCGTCACCCTCATCCCGTGCCTCGAGGCAGATTACGGGTGCGCCTCCGCCGCGCTCCGTGCGAAGCGTCTTCCGCTTTCGCTCGGAGTTCTCGCCGATTACCGCGTTCGCAGCCCGCAGGATCACGGAGGTCGAGCGGTAGTTCTGCTCCAGGCGTACCACTCGGGCGTTCGGAAAGCTGTGCTCGAAGTCGAGGATGTTGCGGATGTCCGCGCCCCGCCAACCGTAGATGCTCTGGTCGTCGTCACCCACGACCATGAGGTTCCCGTGCTCGGAGGCCAGGAGTTCCAGGAATCGGAACTGCGCATGGTTGGTGTCCTGATATTCGTCCACAAGGATGAAGGCGAAACGCTCCTGATAGCGCCGCAGGAGTTCCGGGTCGCGCTCCAGGAGGCGCACGGGAAGGACCAACAGGTCGTCGAAGTCCATGGCATCCTGCTTGCGGAGCGCATCCTGATACGCGGGATAGACGAGCGCGACGCGTCTCATGAACAGATCCCCGCTGTCGCCGTAGGCCTCCGCGAAACGTTCGGCGCCGACCAGTTGGTTCTTGGCCTCCGATATCCGCTCGCGCACCGATCTCGGCGACCACCGCTGCGGGTTCACGTCCACGCTTTTCTGGACCTTCTTCACTTCGCGCAGCGATTGCTCGGCGTCCCGGATCGTGAAGCCCCGCGTCCAGCCGACGCGCGGGGCGTGGCGACGGAGGAGGCGGGCTCCGATGGCGTGAAAGGTCCCCATCCAGATTCCCCGCGGCTCGCGCCCCAGCAATCCGACGACCCTATCCCGCATTTCCCCGGCCGCCTTGTTCGTAAAGGTGACGGCCATGATGCGGTCCGGGGGCACCCCATGCTTCAGGATCAGGTTGCACACCCGTGTGGTGAGAACCCGGGTCTTGCCCGATCCCGCGCCGGCCAGCACCAGGCCGGGGCCTTCAAAGTGCTCGACAGCCTCTTGCTGTTCGGGGTTGAGATCGGGCGCGAGGAACGCCGGCTCCTGCAACCGGCCTTCGCTCGAGCGAGCATCCAGCGGCCTGGAATCCGCGCTCACGGGCCGCCGCGCCGGCGCGGATCCGCTCCGCGATGTCCGTGGCCACGGGTCTCCGGCGCTCGTGGCAGCCTCGCCTGAAAGGTGACGCCACGCTCGCCGCGGTCCAGGAGTTCGAGCTTGCCACGGTGAACGCCTTCGACGATTCGCCGCGTCAAGGTCAGCCCGACGCCCCATCCACCGGATTTGGTAGTGACTCCGGGGTCGAACAGGCGGTCACGGATCTCGAACGGCACTCCCGGACCCGTGTCCCGGATCTGAAGCACGACCCAGCTGTCCTCGGCGGGCCGGGCGGACAGCGTGATCGAGCCTCCGGTGCCCGCCATCGCGTCGAGGGCGTTCTTCACGACGTTCTCCAGGGCCCACGCCAGGAGGACCTCATGGCCGAGAATGTCCGGCAGGTCGTCGGGCACCTGTACGTGCAGGGCGACACCGGGCCCCAGCCGAGGCAGCCGCGCCTCCATGTAGGCCCGCAATTCCGAGATCACGTCCCGGAGCGAGACACGCTTGAGTTCCGGATCCCTTCCGATGAGTTCGAAGCGTCGGCTCACCCGCTCGAGGCGCACCAGGTCTTCGCCGATGGCGGTGGCGATCTCGAGCTGGTGCATGTCGCCGGGACGTTCGGTGGGTGACAGCCCCAGCACCTCCACCCATCCCTGCAGCGAACTGATCGGGGTACCCAGCTGGTGTGCGAGCTCGCGGGCCATCGCCGTCCACGCCTGTTCGGCGGCGGCGCGGCGCTGGTAACGGAAGACGGCGACCGCCAGCAGCACCGTGAGCAGCAAGCCCGACGCCCACAGGAAGGGCATCCACTGGAGCCGCGCGGCCTCCGGCGTGATGCCGTAGTGGACCAGCTGGCTCGCCGGGTCTCCCACGGGAGGGTTGCGGGCATCGAGTTCGTCGGCGTAGCGGAGGATGCGCTCGATCTCGTCCACCGTGGGTGGGTCCGCAACCTCGAACGGCAGGTTGGCCGAGGTGTTGTACTGGCGGCCGGGCTCGGAGGTCACGACGAAGGGAACCCCGAGTGCCACGAGTTCCCGCTGAAGATTGGTGAGCGCCGCCAGTTCGGCCCCGGTCTCCTGGCTTGTCAGCCCTCGTTGGACCTGGGCATAGATTCGCGTGAACGTTTCCGCGTCGGCCTGGCGGGATCGCACGATCTGCAGCGTGGTCACCAGGTACCAGGCCAGCAGGGTGACGAAGAGGATGGCCAGCGCGATCGGCCAGGTTCGGGCCCTGGCTCCGCCGGATTCCCTTTTGGGACCTGTTCGCCTGATCATTCGATCTCTGTTCCTGTCGCCGACCCCCGCCCGCCGGCGCTATCCCCCAGGTCGGATCTCGACGCATCCGACCACCGGAGCAAGTACGTCCGGGAGACGGACCGAACCGTCCGGCTGCTGATAGGTCTCGAGCAGCGCGACCATCAGCCGCGGCAAGGCCAGCGCCGAGCCGTTGAGCGTATGGGCGAACTCCGTTCCCGCGCCCTGTGTCCGTCGAAACCTGATGTTCGCCCGCCGAGCCTGAAAGTCGCTGAACGTGGAGCAGCTCGAAACCTCCAGCCATTGACCGACTCCGGGGGCCCATACCTCCAGGTCGTAGGTGAGGGACGCCGAGAAGCCCAGATCTCCGGCCGCGAGCAGCACGACCCTGTAGGACAGGCCGAGAAGCTCCAGCACCCTGGCCGCATCGCCGGTAAGTTCGTCAAGTGCCGCAGGCGCCGCCTGAGGAGTCTCGAAACGGACCAGCTCCACCTTGTCGAACTGGTGGACCCTGAGCATGCCCCTGGTGTCCTTTCCGGCCGCCCCGGCCTCCCTCCTGAAGCACGGCGAATACGCCACGTATTTCCTTGGCAGAGAATCACCGCGGAGAATCTCGCCGCTGTGCAGATTGGTGACCGGCACCTCGGCCGTGGGAATGAGCCACAAGCCGTCCCTCCGCGTCACATACGACTCCTCGGCGAATTTCGGAAGCTGTCCCGTCCCGGTCATCGCCTCCTGCTTGACCAGGTAGGGGACCCGCAGTTCCAGGTATCCGTGCTCCGCCGCATGCAACTCGATCATCCAGTCGATCAGGCGTCGCTGCAACGCCGCCCCCCGGCCCCGCAGGACGTAGAAGCCGGACCCCGAGACCTTCCCTCCCCCGGCGAGATCCAGGATCCCCAGCGAGGAGCCCAGCTCCCAGTGCGGCTTCGCATCGAAGGAAAGCCTGGCCGGCTGACCCCAACTCCGCACGATCCGGTTGCACTCCACGCCGCCCTCCGGCACCCTGGCATCCGGAAGATTCGGAATGACCGCCAGGGCCTCGGCGATCCGGTCGTCGGCCGCGGCCACGACCGCGTCCAGGTCGTCGATGCGCGCGCCTACCTCGCGCATTCGCGCAATCTCGACGGAGGCATCGCCCCCCTCGCGCCTGACCTCGCCGATGCGTTTCGAGACCCGGTTGCGGAGGGACTTGAGCTCGTTGACCTCTCCCAGCGCCTCGCGCCTCGCACGGTCGCGTTCAAGGAGCCCGGCCACCGTCTCGGGCGCGTCCGGCAATCCCCGGCGCGCAAGCGCTATGGTTACGCCCTCGGGATCGCGGCGCAATCGCCTGATGTCCAGCATTCGGACCGCTAGTCGGGGGGAATCAGGTCGCGGCTGTTGCAGATCCGGCTCATGTCGAACTGAAACCGCACGGTTCCGGCGTCGGCATCGGTGCTGAGCGGCTCGATCTTGCCGTAGTAGTTGCAGATCGTGCCGAAGGTGCCCCGGTGCCTTCTCGTGCGGATCGCGTACACGCGCCCGGCGACGATGGGAACCGGAACGTCCGACATATAGCTGGCGGTGTCCTCGGGTGCTTCGATCGCCGAAACGAAGGTCTCTCCCTCCAGGACCGCGAGCGCCGCTTCGGATGGGATCCCCAACGCGGCCGGGGGCAGCCACACCAACGCCCCATCGCGCCTGTCCACCGCCAGGTCCCAAGCGTCGCCGGTCGTCGGCGCCTCGATCCTCACGGCGCGGCGCAGGTGGAAGTCGAACCCGGAGACCAGGTTGGGCTCGGGGAGGGACAGCGCGTACAGCCGCACCGTGTCCGGGTCCTCCACCCATCGAATCAGAAAGGGGTTGTCGTCGCACGCGGCGAGAACACCGGTGGCGCCAAGCACGACGAGGCCCAGACTACGCATCTTCATGTGTGAATTCTACCCGGCGAGGTTCCGGAGTCAACTCCAATGCGTGCGCCGACGCGTTGACTTCGCGGGGGCGCGACACTAGGTTCGGCGACCTTGGGCGCATCCCCAACACGGATCCCGAATACGGGAGACTCCCGGCCCTGTTGCCTGAAGGATCACGTGACCTCGAACACCTCGGTCTGGGTGACCGTCCTGGCTGGCGGCGCCGGCACGCGGTTCTGGCCCCTCAGCACACCCCAACGGCCCAAACAGCTCCTGAACCTGGCGGGGCCGCAACCCCTTGTCGCCGACACCGTCGCGCGGGTGCGGGGATTCGTTCCGCCTGGCAACATCAGGGTGCTGACCGGCGCGCACCTGGCGGAACCCATCCAGCGCGCAACCGGTCTCGGCGACGAATCTCTCCTCATCGAGACCCGGGCACGAGGCACGGGACCAGCGCTCGCCTGGGCAGCGTGGGAGATCGCGAACACCGATCCCGACGCCGTCATGATCTCACTTCATTCCGACCACGTGGTCACGCCAACGCCCCGCTTCAGGGAAGTCCTCGCGGCCGCCGCCGAGATCGCGCGGCGAGACGACCTCCTGGTCACCGTGGCGGTGCCGCCGGACCGTCCCGAAACCGCCTACGGCTACATCAGGCCGGGCAAGGCGCTGAGCGCGCCGAAGGGGCACACGGCCTACCGGGTCGCAGCTTTTGTCGAAAAGCCCGGTCCCGACGACGCGGCGCGCTACGTTGCCGCCGGCTACCGCTGGAATTCGGGCATTTTCGTGTGGAGAGCCGCCGTTTTCCTCGCCGAACTGCGGACCCACGCGCCCGGGATCGCCCGGGCCCTGCCCGCGCTTGAGCGTGGCGACGTCACCGCGTTCTTCGACCAGACGCAAGCCGCCAGCGTGGACGAGGCGCTCCTGGAGCGCAGCGCGAGCGTCGCCGCCATCGATGCCACCTTCGATTGGGACGACATCGGCAGCTGGGAGGCGGTCGCCCGCCTGAGTCCACCGGACGCCGACGGCAATGTCCGCGTCGGTGACGCGCACGTCGCGCGCGGCGAAGGCAATATCGTGTTCGCGGACTCGGGCCGCGTGGTGCTGTTCGGCGCAGACGACATGCTCGTGGTGCGGACGGACGATGTCACGCTCGTGATGCCCAGGTCCGAGCTGGTCCGCCTGAAGCAACACCTCAAGGACCTGCCGGCGAGAGCCGCGCGCGCGGTCGACGACGGGGGCGGTGGATCGGATCCACGGTGATGTCCCCACGCCTTCTTCTCTACGACGACGACATCGCCCGCGGATGGCAGCCGTTCGCCGCGACCCGTCCCGTCGGCGAACTCCTGTTCGGCACCATGACGTTGCGCGCACGCGCGGAGACGCGGTTGGGGCTCGTGTGCGGAGCCCACGTCGCCGGCGAGTCGCTGCGTCACTTCGAGGAGCCCGGCGCACCGCCGTGCACGCGCCCCGAAGCCATCGAGCGTTCCGGCGACCGGGTCTGCCTGTCGAGCCGGTTCGTCCCCGACGAGCCAATCGCGCTGGACTTCGAGGAGGCGACCGTCCTTCTCGGCGAGACGGGCCCGGTCGGCGCATGGCTGCCCGACGGCGAACGCTTCCCGCTCGGGGCGCCGGCCGGCCGCTGGCCGCGTTGGCCGCGTTGGCCGGTCAAGGGCTCGGTACTCGGCTCACCGTGGGAGTTGATGGCGGCCAACGCCCGGTGCGTCGCCGCCGACGCATCCCGTTTCCCGGAGCACGGGGTCCCGGCGGGGGTGCATCGGCTCGGCACCGGGCGCGTCTCGGTCTCTCCCGAATCGGAGATCGACCCGGGCGTGATCCTGGACGCGACCGCCGGGCCGATCATCGTGGACTCGGGCGCGCGTGTGCAGGCACCGTGCCGAATCGTCGGACCCGCATACCTGGGGATCGGTTCGCTGTTGCCGGGAGGGGTCGTCGCGCATTCAAGCATAGGACCCGCCTGCACAGCTCACGGCGAGATTCGGGCCACCGTCATGCTGGGTTTCTCCAACAAGGCGCACGAAGGATACCTGGGCCATTCGATCGTGGGACGGTGGGTGAATCTGGGGGCGATGACCACCAATTCCGACCTCAAGAACACCTACAGCCCGGTCAGGGCCGGTGCCGGGAGACATGCCGTCGACACCGGATTGACTAAAGCGGGGTGTCTGGTAGGCGACCACGTCCGCACCGGGATCGGCACGCTCATCAATACCGGAACGCTCATCGGAGCGGGGACCAGCATGTCGGGAGGCGGCGTGGTGTCCGGCGCGATTCCACCTTTCTCCTGGGGTGCCGCGGGCACATGGACGGAGCATGACATCGAGCGCTTCATCGGCACCGCCGAGAGGGTCATGGCCCGCAGGCGGGTCGCGCTGACCGCGGGCCTGCGCAAACACTACCGCACGGTATTCGCGGCCACCGCCCCGTCGCGACCCGAGCGGGGGCGCTGACGGCGTGTGGTTCTCCGTTCTGGGAAGCGGAAGCCGGGGCAACTCGGTACTCGTGGGCGCCGGCGACACGCGCGTTCTCGTCGACGCGGGCTTCAGTGGACGTGAGCTGGCCCACCGGCTCGGAAAGGTCGGTGTGGAACCGGGCGCCATCTCCGCCATCGTATTGACGCACGAGCATGGCGATCACACCCGGGGCGCCGGCGTCTTTGCACGCAGACACGGCACACCGCTCCTGATGACCGAAGGTACGCGCCTCGCGTGCCGAAAGCTGTTTCGCGGAGACGAGGCGATCCGGAGCTACCGCGCCGGGTTTGCGGTCGACATCGACCGGCTGAGGATCGATCCCTTCATCACGGTCCACGATGCCGCCGATCCCGTAGCGGTTGCGGTAACCGACTGCGCGACCGGACTGCGCCTCGGCATCGCCACCGACCTGGGGAAGCCCACCGTGCAGATTCGGCATGCCCTGCGAGGATGCGACGCCCTGATCGTGGAATCCAACCATGACGAGGGAATGCTCTGGTCCGCCGGATACCCGCCCGCGGTCAAGGCGAGGATCGCATCCAGCCACGGTCACCTTTCCAATCGGGCCGCTGCCGACTTCCTGGCGGAGACCTTCGATCCCCGCCTGTCCGTGGTGGTGCTCGCCCACCTGTCCGAGGAGTCGAATACGCCCCGGATGGCAAGGGCGGCCGCGGCCCGCGCGCTGGCGGGACGGGGCTTCAAGGGCCTGGTCGAAGTCGCCCTGCCCGACCGGCCGACCCCGGTGTTCGACCTTGCGGAACTGCGGGAGCGCGTCGGGCCGCGCCAGCTTTCGCTCTTCTGACCGTCCCCGGGAGGTGTCGCCGGCCTGCTAAAGCCCGAAGAAGCGGAGGAGGTCGTTGCCCAGCGCCCACACCATGATCCCGACGATCACGTAGAACCCGATCTGCCCCCAGCGCAACCGCTGCTTGACCCCCAGCTTCTCTCCGCGCACGAACTCGATGCCGAGGAAGACCATGTGACCGCCGTCGAGGGGCGGAATGGGCAGCATGTTGAGGATGGCGAGATTGATGCTGAAGAACGCCATGAAACCCAGAAAGGTGCTGAGTCCCCCGGCGGCGGCCGCCCCGGAAAACACCCAGATCGTGCCGATGGAGCCCACCGACCTCGGCGACTCGTTGAGCGTCACCAGGTCGCGCAGGAAGCGGAGGATCGCGAGGGTGACTTCCGTCGTGCGCGCCGCGCCGAACGAGATGGCCTCTCCCAGGCCCATGGAAACGGTGCGAAGCGGAGGCGGCGTTTGCAGGACCCCCAGCATGCCGCGCCGCTCTCCGGCCCGCTCGCCCTCGACATCATCGAGGACCACGATGCGGGTCAGATTCACATCGTCCCGCAACAGCCCGATCTCCACGCGCTCCCCCGGACGCGCGCCGAGTTCCCTCGTCATTTCCGCCCAACTGTCGACCGGCACGCCCGCTACATGGGTGACCCGGTCACCCTGTTCGATCGCGGCGCCCGCCGCAGGTGTTCCCGCCTGGACATTCCCGACCACCGGGTCGCTCCAGTACTGCAGCGATCCGGCGAGCGCGCGCCGCTCTTCCGCGTCCGCCGGCACGATCACGTCGAAGGTGCCCCTCGGGGATTCGGTGACCACGGTGAGCGGACCCGGCGCACTCTCCACGAAGGCCCGCTGGATTTCGTTCCATGAACCGGGGCGGGACCCTCCGATGCTCGTGATCTCGGCCCCCGGGACGATCCCTGCCAACGCCTCGGCCCCGGCCGGAAGCGTGCCTTCATTCACGGCCATGACCCGCGTGACGGCCGTCTCCTGGCGCCCCCAGGCGGCCGCCACCAGCGCGTACAGGAAGAAGGCGAAGAGCATGTTCATGATCACGCCTGCCGAGATCACGACGGCACGCGCCCAGACCGGCCGGCCGTCGAAGTCGCCGGGGCCCGGCTTTCTCCGGGGGTTGGCTTTGCCGCCCTCCAGGTGCTCCAGGACCTCGTCCTCCATCCCCTGCATCTTGACGTACCCGCCAAGCGGGATGGCCGAGAGCACGTACTCCGTGTCTCCCCTGTGAAATCCCCAAACGCGCGGACCGAGGCCGATCGAAAAACGCTGAACCGCGACGCCTACCGACTTCGCGGCCCAGAAATGGCCCAGCTCGTGCACGAAGATCAGCACGCCGAGCAGCACCACAACGGCCAGCAGCGTCATGCGCGAATCATCCTTTCCACTTCGGCGGCCGCCCGGCTGCGCGCAGCCCGGTCCACCGCGAGCACCTCGTCAAGCGTCGCCACCGCTGTCCCTTCCAGTGCCTCCAGCGCGGCCTCGACGACAATCGCAATACCGGTGAAGGTAACCATTCCCTTCAGAAAAGCCTCAACGGCCACCTCGTTCGCCGCGTTGAACACGGCGGGAGCGGCACCACCGGCGCGACCCGCATCGACGCCCAGCCGGAAGAGTGGAAACCGCGCCTCGTCCACGGGCTCGAAGACCAGCGGCGACGCGGTGCACGGATCGAAGCTGCGAAGTGCCGGATCCGGCGGCCGCCGCGGCCACGTCAGCGCGTGCAGCACCGGAAGCTCCATGGTGGGATTCCCCATCTGCGAGAGCACCGATCCATCGACGAACTCAACGAACGAGTGGACGATCGAGGTCGGATGCACGACCACGTCGATGCGGTCATAGGGGAGGCCGTAGAGAAAGTGCGCCTCGATTACCTCGAGCGCCTTGTTCGCGAGCGTGGCGGAGTCGATCGTGATCTTGGCACCCATGTCCCAGGTCGGGTGCTGCAGGGCCATCGCCGCGTCGGCCCGCTCCAGCTCCTCCGCGGACATCCGGCGAAACGGCCCTCCGCTCGCCGTCAGGATGAGCCGTTGAATCTCGTCCGGGCGGGCCGAGCCGACGCATTGCAGGATGGCGGAATGCTCGCTGTCCACCGGAATCAGTTCGCCCCCGCCCCGCTCGGCGGCGCGCAGCACCAGCTCACCCGCCGCCACGAGCGACTCCTTGTTGGCGAGGGCACAGCGCTTCCCGGCTTCCAGGGTGGCGAGAGTGGGACGCAGCCCCGCGGCGCCGACGACCGCGTTGACCACGATGTCGACCCCGTCGAGGCGGGCGAGCTCCACGACGTGCTCGGCGCCGCCGAGCCAACCCGCCGCAACAAGATCCGGACGCTGCTCCAGGGCCCTCGGATCGGCGAGCGCCACGTGCCGCGCCCCGAATTCGGCCGCCAGCCCCTCCAACGCGGCGACCGATCGCTGCGCGGACAGCGCCACCACGCTGAACAGTCCCGGATGGCGTCGGATCACCGAGAACGTCGAGCGGCCCACGGACCCCGTGGCCCCCAGTACGGCGATGCGCTTCACGAACCCGTCACCCGGCTTGCCCCCGTCACCCGGCTTGCCCCGGTCACCCGGCTTGCCCCGGTCACCCGGCGTGCCCCGTCACCCGGCGTGCCCCGTCAGCAGGAGCAGAACGTACGCCAGCGGCAGGCTGAAAAAGAGCGCGTCGAACCGGTCGAGCACGCCTCCATGCCCGGGCAGCAGCCCGCTCGAGTCCTTGACTCCTGCCTCACGCTTGAGCAGGGACTCGGCAAGGTCGCCCAGTTGGCCCCCGACGCCCAGAACGAGACCGACCAGGGCCCCCGCAACCGGCGACACCGGGAATGTGGCGAGGTCGCGCATGACGAGCCCGGCCAGACTTCCGACCGCCACGGCCGCGATGAGCCCGGCCACACCGCCCTCCACCGTCTTCCCGGGGCTGACCCGCGGCGCCATCCTGGTGCGGCCGAAGCGCTTGCCCGCGAAGTAGGCGGCGGTATCCGAGGCCCAGATCACGAGGAGCGGAAACAACACCAGCAGCCGCCCCTCGAGCGGGTCGTGGGCACCCGTACCCACGGCATCCGGGAGATGCCGCAGCAGTACCGCGAAGGCGAGCGTCCCGCCCGCGTAGAGCACACCCGCGACCGTCGCCGTTATGGAGAAGAGGGGCGCGCCGCCGGTGCCGCGCCGCGACACGGCGACCGCCAGGGTCGCCAGCAGCAACGCGAACAGCAACAACAGCGCGCGGTCCGCCCAGGCCCCGAACGTCGGCTCGTACGCAGCCGCGAGTACAAGGATCGACGCCGCAGGCACGCCGAGCCAGCCGACGGGACGCGCGCCCGTGGACGACGCCAGCGCGTAGAACTCCCGGGTCGCCGCTCCGGCCACGACGGCCAGCAGTCCCCCGAAGTACCAGCCACCGGCGTAAATCGCGAGGAGGGCCACCGGGATGCCGACGAGGGCGACCGCGAATCTGGCCCGGAGTTCGCCCGCGATCATGACGCGCGGAGTACCCGGGTGATCATCGCGCGGTGACCCGTCCGAAACGGCGGTCGCGGCGCTGATAGTCGAGGATGGCGGCAAAGAGGTCTTCCCGCACAAAGTCGGGCCAGAGCACGGAGGCGACGTGAAACTCGGTGTAGGCCGTCTGCCAGAGCAGGAAGTTGCTGATCCTCATTTCGCCCGAGGTGCGAATGAGGAGGTCCGGATCCGGAAGCCCGCGCGTGAACAGCATCCGCTCGACCGTGTCCACGTCGATCGCTTCCGGGTCGAGCCGTCCGCCGCGTACGCGCTCCGCCAGATGACGGGCCGCGCGAGCGATTTCCTCTCGCCCTCCATACGAGATCATCAGGTTCAGCCGCAGCACGGCCCCATCCCGGGTTGCGTCCTCGATCAGCTCCACAGCCGATCGCGTCGTGGAATCGAGACGCGAAACCTCGCCGAGCACCCGGACCTGGACACCGTGGCCGGCAAGCTCCTCGTGCTCGGACTCGGCGTATTCGCAAAGCAGCTGCATGAGCGCGTCGATCTCGGACTGTGGCCGCTTCCAGTTCTCGGTGGAAAACGCGAAGAGCGTCAGGATCTCGATGCCCGCTGCACACGCACCCTCGACCGCCTCGCGCACCGCCTTCATTCCCTCCCAGTGTCCCGTGTGCCGGGGCAGTCCGCGTTGGCGGGCCCAGCGGCCATTGCCGTCCATGATGACCGCCACGTGGCGCGGCACACGCCCGTTCGCCCGGATCAGGGACAGCGAGTCAGCCGCCATGGACAGGTTGCAGCGGGAGTGCGCTCGTCGAGTGCCTCAGATCGCCATCACCTCCTTCTCCTTGACGGAAAGAAGGTGATCGATCTTGCCGACGTAATCATCCGTGAGCTTCTGCACTTCGGCCATGGTGCGGCGCCCTTCGTCCTCGCCCACCTCGTTCGCACGCAATCGCGCCTTTACGCGTTCGTTCGCCGCCTGCCTCGCGCGCCGTATCGACACGCGGCCTTCCTCCGCCATCTTGTGCAGAATCCTCACGTACTGCTTGCGGCGCTCCTCGCTGAGGGGCGGGATCGGCACCCGGATGATGCTGCCGTCGTTGGAGGGGTTGAGTCCCAGCCCGGCGGTGAGCACGGCCTTTTCGATCGGCCCGATCAGGGAGGGGTCAAACGGCTGCACCACCAGCAGGGAGGGGTCCGGCGCGCTCACCGTCGACACCTGGTTCAGCGGCATCCGGCTGCCATATGCCTCCACCCGCACCGAGTCGAGGATGGACGGGACGGCCTTGCCGGTGCGCACCGTCTCGAATTCGCGGTGGATCGCCGCCACGGCAGCATCCATTCTGCTTTTCGCTTCGTCCACCAGTGCCACGCCGTGCTCCCTTCCCAGGCGGTCCGACAATGATTCCGTGAACTAAGATACCAGCGTTCCCACCCGCCTACCCTGTATCGCCCTGCGAACCGCTCCGTGGTCGTCGAGGTTGAGCACGATGATGGGGAGGTCGTTCTCACGGCAGAGGGACACCGCCGCCGCGTCCATGACCCGCAGATCACGCCTGACGACCTCGTGGTAGGAAATATCCGGGATGAACTCGGCCGCCGGGTCGCGGGCGGGATCCGCGCTGTAGACGCCCTCGACCTTGGTGGCCTTGATGACCACGTCCGCATCCATCTCGATCGCCCGCAGGACCGCAGCCGTGTCCGTGGAGAAGTAGGGATTCCCCGTACCCCCGGCGAAGATCACGATCCGTCCCTTCTCCATGTGGCGAAGGGCCCTGCGCCGAATGTACGGCTCCGCCAGTTGCGGCATCCGGATCGCCGTCATGACGCGGGTTTCGATCGCCTTCTTCTCAAGGAGGTCCTGCACCGCCAGCGCGTTCATGATCGTGGCGAGCATCCCCATATAGTCGGCGGATACCCGGTCCATTCCACGCTGACTGGCGATTGCGCCGCGCACGATGTTGCCGCCCCCGATGACGAGCCCGAGCGATACGCCGAGATCGTGGATCGCACTGATCTCGTCGGTAATGCCCTCTACGATCTTCGGATCGATGCCGAAGCCGCGCGACCCGGCGAGAGCCTCGCCGGAGAGCTTAAGGAGTACGCGGCCGTAGCCCGAACTCCTCTGGTCGCTCACGCCGTGGTTTCCGGCCGTTGCGCGTGCCGGAAGCCCGGCCCGCACGCGGTCCCCGACGCCCGCACCGAACCCCTATCCTCCGATCCTGAAGCGTGCAAAGCGGGCGACCCTGACCTTCTCTCCGGTTTTCGCGGACGTCTCGGTGATCAGATCGCCGACGCTCTTGTCCGGATCCTTCACGAAGGCCTGTTCCAGGAGAACGCTCTGCTTGTAGAACTTGGCCATCTTGCCCTCTACGATTCGGTCGCGAATGTGTTCGGGCTTGCCTTCATGGGCAACCTGATCGGCAAAGACCTTCCGCTCCCGCTCCACGACTGCGGAATCGACGTCTTCGATCCCCACCGCCAATGGATCCGAGGCCGCGACATGCATCGCGATGTCACGCGCGAGCGCTCCGAATTCATCCGTGTTGGCCACGAAATCGGTCTCGCAGTTGAGCTCCACCAGAACGCCGATGCGGCCGCCGTGGTGAATGTAGCTGGCCACAACTCCTTCATTGACCGCGCGGTCGGCCCTCCTGGCCGCCTTGGCCTCCCCCTTGCTCCGCAACAGATCGATGGCGGCCTCGATATCGCCACCGGTCTCCTGCAGCGCGCGCTTGCAATCCATCATCCCCGCGCCGGTCCGGTCGCGGAGTTCCTTTACCAGTTTCGCACCAATCGTCATTTCCGGGTCTTCCTGGGTCGCACCCGGGCACATGCGGCCCCCGGCGCCTGTGAGAACCTCAGCCGCTCTCGTCCCCGGCAGGACCGGATTTCGAGCCCGTCTCACCGTCGCCGGACTTTCGCACCTGCGCGATGGCCTCCGGGCGCGGGCGGCGTCTGCGAGGCCGGCGCCTGACTTCCCTCACGTCCGCGGACTTCTCACCGGTCTCGGTCGAATAGGTGGTCGCTTCGAGCTCCGCCTGCCGCCGCAGCTGTTCGTCCGGCACCTCCCGCCGCGCCGTTTCGATCGCATCGGCGATCTGTCCGGCGATCAGGCTCACGGAGCGGATCGCGTCGTCGTTTCCGGGGATGGGGTAGTCGATGAGCTCGGGGTCGACGTTGGTGTCCGCGATGGAGATCACCGGGATCCCGAGGCGATGGGCCTCGCGCACACCGATGATCTCGCGCTTCGCGTCCACGACGAAAACGGCGCCGGGCAGGCGCACCATGTCGCGCACGCCTATGAAGTACTTCTCGAGCTTGGCCCGTTCCCGCTCGAGCAGCAGGCGCTCCTTCTTGGTATAGAATTCGAACGCGTTCTCTTCCTGGCCCCGTTCCAGTTCCTTCATTCGCCGAATCTGGCGGCGGATCGTCTGGAAGTTGGTCAGCATGCCCCCGAGCCAGCGTTCGGTGACGTACAGCGCACCGCAGCGGTTGGCTTCCTCCTCGATAATCTGCCGCAGCTGGCGCTTGGTCGAGAGGAACAGGACCTTCTGTCCCTTGAGCACCACCCGGCGCACGGCATCCGTAGCCTCCGTCAGGCGGTCCAGCGTCTTGCGCAGATCGATGATGTGGATCCCGTTGCGCTCTCCGAAGATGAAGGGACGCATCTTGGGGTTCCAGCGCCTGGTCTGGTGGCCGAAATGGACACCGGCGTCGAGCAGATCGGTCAGTCCTACCGGGTTCGGAGCAGGGTTCATTCGAGTGCGCCGCCTATCGCTTGCTGAACTGGAAGCGCTTGCGGGCCTTGGGCCGGCCCGGCTTTTTGCGCTCGACCTTACGTGCGTCCCGGGTCAGCAGGCCACTTTCCCGCATGCTGGACCGGACCTCTTCGTCCTGGGCGACCAGGGCCCGCGCGACACCCAGACGGATCGCGTCGGCCTGGCCGGTGAGCCCGCCGCCCCGCACTCGCACATTCACGTCGAGGCTTCCCTCCGAGCCGGCCACGCGGAGCGGGTCCTCGATCCGCATCCGGTGCGCAGGTCTCGGGAAATAATCTTCGAGCTCACGGCCGTTGATCGACCAAAGTCCCCGCCCCGGGCGGAGAATCACGCGGGCGACACTGGTCTTTCTGCGTCCGACCGCTTGTATCGGCTGGTTGCTGGCCATTGCGACTCCGTAGGAGATCAGATTTCCAGGGGCCTGGGGCTCTGGCCCTGATGTGGATGCTGCGCGTCCGGGTAGACCCGGAGTTTCCGGCGCATGGCCCGCCCCAGCCTGGTCTTCGGGAGCATGCCGCGAACCGCGAGTTCGATGACTCGATCGGGGAACCTCTCGATCATCCTGGAAAACGGTATGTGCTTGTCCCCGCCCATGTAGCCGGAGTGGCGAAAATAGGTCTTCTGCTCCGCCTTGCGGCCTGTAAGCAACACCCGCGCGGCGTTGATGACGATGACGTGATCGCCGGTGTCCAGATGAGGCGTGTATATGGGCTTGTGCTTGCCCCGCAGGATCCGCGCCACCTCGGTAGCCAGGCGCCCCAGGGGTTTGCCCTCCGCATCGACGACCCACCAGGTCCGGTGGATGTCTTCCTTTTTGGGGGTGATGGTCTTCGTCACGGTTCCCGTTCCAGCAACACGAAGCCGCCCCCCAAACGCTCGGGCGGGGCGCGGCACCCGAAAAAGACAACAGCATGGAAAGGTATCCGTGCTGGCGCGACGTGTCAACGCGCGTTTCGTCCGATGGTGCGACTAGTCGGAGAAGGACTCCAGCGCCCGCCTTCGGGAAGCGTGGCGGAGGTGATCCAGGGCCTTCTCCTTGATCTGGCGCACGCGTTCGCGCGTCACCCCGAGCAGCTCTCCGATCTCTTCCAGGGACCTGGGCTCCTCGCCGCCGAGGCCGAAGTACAGCCGCAGGACCCTCGCCTCGCGCTCGGCCAGGGTTGCCAGGGTATCCGAAAGCGCCTCGGTCAGCAGCTTTTCGTACGTCTCCTCGTCGGGCCCCTGCGACACCCGGTCGGGAAGGTAGTCGATCAGGCGGCCATCCTCGCCGGGTACGAAGGGCGCGTCCAGTGAAACGGGCGAACGGGACAGCGTGAGGGCCTGTTCCACTTCGGCCTCGGTCAGTCCCAGGCCCCGCGCGATCTCGATCGCATTGGGTTCGCGGCCCAGCTCCTGAAGGCGCGCCGCCCGATATTTCGCGATTCGGTGCAGTGTCGCCACCCGGTTCAGCGGAACGCGCACGATGCGGCTTTGCTCCGCGAGGGCCTGCAGGATGGACTGTCGTATCCACCAGACGGCATAGCTGATGAACTTGACGCCCCTGGTCTCGTCGAATTTGTGGGCCGCCCGGATCAATCCCAGGTTTCCTTCGCTGATCAGGTCGTGCAGCGGCACGCCCTGGTTCTGGTACTTCTTCGAAACGGACACCACGAACCGCAGGTTTGCGCGCACGAGCTTGACGAGGGCCTCCTCCTCGCCCCGCCTGATCCCCTGTGCGAGCCGGGCTTCCTCCTCCTGATCAATCAGCGGATACCGGCTGATCTCCTGCAGGTACAGGTCCAGGGAATCGTCGAACGGTTGGGATCGGCCGGTCAGGCTCATGAGTCGTCTCTGGCTCGGGGACCACGGAACTCCGGTGAACATCCGGCCGCCATGGCCCGCTGCTGGTCAATGCCTTCAGGAAGGGTCGGTTCCGGGGTGCCACGCAATGTGAGACCCCGACCGCAAGTCCGAAAGGCCCGGGTCAGGCAGCGCTCGCTAGCCACGCTGCAGACCATGTCTCTCAATCTTCTTGTAGAGGTTCGAGCGCGGCATCCCCATCCGGCGGGCGGCCTCCGAGACATTCCATTCGTGATCCCTCAGCTTCCCGGCGATGAAGGCCTTTTCGGCCGCGTCCTTGAATTCGCTGAGCGTCTCCAGCGCCATCATGTCTCCGGGGACGCCGGGCTCCGCGTCGTCGGGCCTCACCAGGGCGTCCACATCCGCGCGTTCCACCGAATCGCCCCCGCTCAGGATCATGAGACGCGCCACCGCGTTCTTCAGCTGGCGAACGTTGCCGGTCCAGTCCGAATCGACCAGCGCCTCCAGCGCACCCTCGGTGAACTGCTTGTACGGCACTCCGTAGCTTCCGGGAACGAGATCCGCGAAGTGCGCCACAAGCATGGGTATGTCCTCGCGGCGTTCCCGCAGGGGCGGGACCCGAATCGTCACCATGTTGAGGCGGTGCAGGAGGTCCTCCCTGAAGTCCCCCTTCTCGATCTGGTCGTAGAGATCCTTGTTGGTCGCGGCGATCACGCGAACGTCGACGGACGCGGGACGCGCTCCTCCAACCGGCGTGATGTCACCACCCTGCAGGGCCCGGAGCACCTTGGCCTGGGCCGCGAGGGACATGTCCCCCACCTCATCGAGGAAGAGCGTCCCGCGGTGGGCCTGCTCGAACTTGCCGACCCGGTCCGCCACCGCCCCGGTGAACGACCCCTTTACATGGCCGAATAGTTCCGATTCGATCAGCTCCGAGGGGATGGCCGCGCAGTTCACCTCGACGAACCGCCGTTTCACGCGCGCCGAGCGGCGGTGCAGCGCCTTGGCGGTCAGTTCCTTGCCGGTCCCGTTTTCGCCCGTGATCAGGACGGGCGCATCCGTGGCGCCGACCTTCTCGATGTCGCGCAGGATCTGCCGAATGGCCGGCGATGCACCCACGATGCCGTGGTGGATCTCGATCTCGCTCGTCAGGCGCTCCACGCTGTCGGACAGTCCCCGGACCATGAGCGCGTTGCGCAAGGTCACCAGCAGCCGGGTGGTGTCGAGGGGTTTCTCAAGGAAGTCGAAGGCCCCCTTGCGCGTCGCCTCGACGGCGGTGCCGATGGTCCCGTGCCCCGACACCATGACCACCACGGCGCCCGAGTCGGCCTCCCGAATCCGTTCAAGGACCTCCAGCCCGTCCATCTTGGGCATCTTCACGTCGAGGAAGACGACGTCGGGCCGAAAATCCGGGTAGTCGATCAGCCCGCTCGGGCCATTGGGCGACAGGTGCACCCGGTGTCCCTCGTACTCGAACAGCTGCTTCAGCGCGACGCCGACCGACTCTTCGTCGTCTATGATGAGAATCCTGGCCATGGCTTCGACTCCAGGTTGTCTCCCGGCCCGCTAGTTGCGGACCGGCACGGTCATGGTGCTCCGGGTCTTCGTCCCGCCGAGTGTTACCCCGTGAACGTTGGCGTACCGGGGCCCGTCGGGGAACAGCGTGCTCTGAACGATGTGGACGGCATCGATGTCGAACCATTGGGCTCCGGTGGACAACTCACCCTGACAGGATCCGCTCCGCCTGCGCCACCCGGGAGTACCACCGCGCATGGTCCTTCCAACCGTAAGATGCGGCTTGAACACCCGGCGCTCCGCGGCGATGCCCTCCTGGGCGAGTGCGCGATCCAGGAGGTTGCGCATGCGCACCAGCGGATCCGCCTGCAGTCCTACCCAGTAGACGCGCGGGACGCCTCTCCGGGGGAATGTTCCGTTGCCAGTCAGGCAGGCCCGAAAAGCGGGTTCCGGCGACAGCGCCTCCGCGGCGCGCACCAGTCGGGGGAACAGCGCGGCAGCGACGTCGCCCATGAAGCGCAGCGTGACATGGTAGCGGCGGGGCGGTATCCAGCGGACACCGGTGGTGGCGTCGCGCAGCGGTGCCAGCGAGTCCCACAGGCGCTCCCGCACCTCCTCCGGGGGCCACACGGCGAAGAAGAGTCTCCGGGTCTTCAAGGGACCTGCACGGCCACCGGCTTCACGATTGCGTCCACTGCGGTGACCGCGGCCTCGACGTCCTCGCCGGTGGACGCCCACCCCAGCGAAAACCGCACGGCTCCATCGCCGGAGGTGCCCAGAATCCTGTGAACCTCCGGTGCGCAGTGCAGCCCCGCCCTCGTCTGCACCCGGTGTTCCCTGTCCAGCCGTCCGGCCAGCGTCGCCGCGTCCATCGAATCCGCCTTGACCGTCACGACGGGCACGCCATGCGGTGCCGGGGGCGACAGCACCGTCAGGCCCGGAATCCGGGACAGGCCGTCGAACAGCCTGGCCTTCAGGGTCATCTCACGGGCATGCACCGCCTCGGTGCCGGTCTCCGCGAGGAACCTGCAGGCCGCCAGGAGCCCCGCAATCCCGGGCGAGTTCCCCGTCCCCGCCTCCAGCCGGTCCGGCATGGCGCTCGGCATGCGGCGGCGACGCGAGTCCCCACCCGTGCCGCCGCAAAGCAGCGACCGGCACTCCAGGCCTTCCCTCACCCACAACCCGCCCGTGCCCTGCGGACCCAGGAGCCCCTTGTGTCCCGTGAAGGCGATCACGTCCGCCGCAGGGTCGGAGGGGGGCGGAAGGTGGCCGGCCGACTGCGCCGCATCGGCAACGACGACCGCTCCGGCGTCGCGGGCGGCCGCAGCCAGGGCCTCGACCGGCAACCGGGTCCCGAGCACATTCGACGCGACATTGACCACCAGCACCCGTGCTCCGTCCAGGAGCCCGACCGCCTCATCCATGTCGACGCCGCCGTCGGGACTGCCCGACAGCATTCGAACCTCGACGCCCATCGAGGTCGCGAGGAAGTGCGCGGGCCGAAACACGGCGTTGTGATCGTACTGAGAGATGACCAGCACGTCGCCCTCGCCCAGCAGGCCCCACAGAGCCGTGTTCAGGGCGTGCGTCGCGTTGTGCATGAAGGCGATACGCCCGGGATCGCCGGGCAACCCCAGCATCCGGGCGAGTGCGCGGCGGCAGCGAAAGGCGATCCGCGCCGCCTCCGTGGCGCCGGAATGTCCGCCTCGTCCGGGGGTGCAGCCGTTCCCGCGCAGAAAGTCCGCGACCGCTGCCGTGACCTCGGGCGGACGCACCGCCGAAGTGGCGGCATAGTCCATGTAGTGAATCATGCCGTGCATCCCTGAGGAATCGCTACGATGGCAGGCTAATGCCTGCACTCGCACCCGAACAAGGTATGCCCGGAAAGCGACCTCCGTCGCTGCCTTCCGCAACGCGCCCCTCGGGACGTTTGGCAACGGCCGCGACACGCCTGTCAGGTGCCGCGTCCGGCGGGCGTTCCGTGCAGCCCCGACCGCAGACGGAGCGCCTCCGCGACCTGCGGGCTATCGATGCGATCCATTCCTCCGAGATCCGCGATCGTGCGCGCGACGCGCAGTGTACGATGCACGGCCCGTGCGGACAGCTGATAGGCCTCCGCGCCCTCCTCCAGGAGCGCCGCCCCGGCGTCCGACAGCTCGCAGAATCTCATGACGTCACGCGCGTGCATCGTCGCGTTGCAGGCGAGGCGATCGCCGTGGCGCGCGGCCTGACGCGCCCGGGCCTCGAGGACATGCTCCCGGGCTGCGGCCGTCCCCGTGGCCGGGACGCCGTCGCCACCCGTGAGTTCCCTCCACGTGACCGGATGCATCCGCACCTGCAGGTCGATTCGGTCCAGCAGAGGACCCGAAAGGCGCGACCGATAGCGCGCAACGTCCCGGTCCGCGCATATGCAGTCCTCGCCCTCCAGCCCGCACGGGCACGGATTCATGGCCGCCACCAGCTGGAATCGCGCCGGAAACGTGACCGTGTGACGAACCCGGGCAATGCGGACCAGGCCGGACTCGATCGGTTGCCGCAGGGTTTCAAGGACGCGCCGGCTGAATTCCGGCAGTTCATCGAGGAACAGCACCCCCAGGTGCGCCAGACTGATTTCGCCGGGGCGCGGGGGAACGCCTCCTCCTATGATGCCTCCCGCCGAGATCGTGTGATGCGGTGCGCGAAAGGGACGCCGGGTCTTCACCGGCCGGTCACTGTCCAGGAGTCCGGCAACCGAGTGAACCCTCGTCACCTCGAGCGACTCGGACTCCAGCAACGGCGGAAGCAGTCCAGCAAGCCGCCTTGCGAGCATCGTCTTCCCCGCACCCGGCGGACCCGCCATGAGGAGACTGTGTCCGCCCGCAGCCGCGATCACCAGCGCCCGCTTCGCCAGATGCTGACCGCGGACATCCTCCAGGTCGGGCAGGTCCGGAGGGGGTTCGACGGGCTCCACCGGAATCGGCAGCGGATCCCGTTCACCCCGGAGAATCCCAACGGTCTCCTCCAGGGACGACACCGGCACCACGTCCACACCCGGAACCGCAGATGCCTCACGGGCGTTGGCCGCTGGCACGAAAAGGCGGCTCGTACCATGGGACCGGCAGCTCATGGCCAGCGCGATCGCGCCACGCACGGGGCGCACCGATCCGTCGAGCCCCAACTCGCCGACGAAGGCATCATCCGCAATCGCGTCCATCGGCACATGTTCCTCCGCCGCCAGCAGCGCCACTGCGATCGGGAGGTCGAACCCCGAGCCCGACTTCGGCAGATCCGCGGGCGCCAGGTTGACCGTCACCCGCCGGGGAGGCGAGGACAATTCATCGGTCTGCGCGATCGCGGCGAAGACCCGCTCCTTCCCCTCACGGACCGCCCCCGCCGGCAGACCGACGACAGTGAAGAGCGGCAGTCCGTTCCCGACCTTCACCTCAACACTGACCGGCTGTCCCTCGACGCCGTTTACCCAAAAGGAATGAACGATTGCCAGCATGGTTCCTCCACCTCCGTTCGCGCGGTCCCGGCACGAGCCCCGGCCGGGCCGCATGGAGGGTATACCCCAAACGGGGGCGCTGGCATGGCTGAATCGGCCACCTGGAGCGGGTCTTCGCCGCCGGGTCTTCGACGCCGCCCTGCGGAATATCGGTGCCGGTCCGGGGACGGGGGTCTGGCGAAACGCCCTCCGAGAGTGCAAGTTGGTCGGGTTTTTGACCGGGAGAATACACTGATGACAATCGCTATCCTGGCCGAGAGCCGACCGGGTGAACGCCGGGTCGCCCTTGTGCCCGATGTCTCGCGACAGTACCGGAAGCGGGGCTGGAACCTTCGCATCCAGGCCGGAGCAGGAATCGGCGCCTCCTTCCCGGACGCGGACTACTCCGAGGCCGAGATTACGGTGGCGCCGGACCGTGATGCACTGCTCGACGGCGCGCGCACGGTGCTCAAGGTGCAGCCTCCTTCCCCGGACGAGGCGGCCGCCCTGCCCTCGGGGTCCGTGCTGGTTTGCCACCTGAACCCGCTGGATCCGACCGACGCCATCGAGGCGCTGGCGGACCGGGGCGTGACCTCGTTTGCGGTCGAACTGATCCCGAGGATCACGCGGGCGCAGAAGATGGACGTCCTCTCCTCACAGGCGACCGTGGCGGGCTACAAGGCGGTCCTCATGGGGGCGGACGCCATGACGCGGTTCCTTCCCATGCTGACGACCGCGGCCGGCACCGTCCGTCCCGCAAAGGCGCTGATTCTCGGGGCGGGGGTCGCCGGACTTCAGGCAATCGCCACCGCGCGCCGCCTGGGAGCGGTGGTCTCCGCGTTCGACATCCGGCCCGCGGTCAAGGAGCAGGTGCAGAGCCTCGGCGCGAAGTTCCTCGAGGCAGCGCTGGACGACGCGGCGGAGGACGAGGGGGGCTACGCCCGGGCGCTTTCCGAGGAACAGCACGAGCGCGAACTGGAATTGATCGCAGCCAACATCAAGGACCAGGACCTGGTGATCACGACCGCGCAGATTCCGGGCAAGCCGGCCCCCGTCCTGATCACCGAGGAGATGGTCGCGACCATGCGGCCCGGCAGCGCCATCGTCGACCTCGCCTCCGAGTCGGGCGGCAACTGCGAAGTCACGGTCGCGGGCCGCTCCGTGGACCACGGGGGCGTGACGGTGATGGGACCGACGAACCTGCCGGCCGAACTGCCCTTCCACGCCAGCCAGATGTACTCCCGCAACCTGGCCAGCTTCGTGGACGATCTGTTCGACGACGAAGGGGAGATCGATTTCAACGACGAGATCACGGCCGCCACCTGCGTCACTCACGGCGGCGAAATCAGAAACGAACGCGTCAGGGAGCAGCTGGCGTCCGCAACGGAGTAGCGAATCCATGGGTGAACTGCTGATCCTGCTGTACATCTTCGTACTCGCCACCCTTGCCGGGAAGGAAGTGATCTCCAAGGTCCCACCGACCCTGCACACGCCGCTGATGTCCGGCGCGAACGCCATCTCGGGCATTGCCATCATCGGCGCGCTGGTGGTCACCGGCGCCGCTGAGGAACCGTGGGTCAAGGTGCTCGGAATCGCGGGAATCGTGATGGCGACGATCAACGTGGTCGGCGGCTTCATGGTGACCGACCGCATGTTGCAGATGTTCCGGAAACGCTGAGGTTAACGTGGAATCCAACACCATCACCCAGATCGCCTACCTGATCTCGGCGGTCCTGTTCGTCTCCGGGATCAAGCAACTCTCTTCTCCGGCCACAGCCCGCTCCGGGAACGCCCGGGCATCGCTGGCCATGCTCCTGGCCATCGTCGTCACGCTCCTGGACCACGAAATCCTCGATTGGACGACGGTGGTGGCCGCGGTCGTGGCCGGCGCCGCGATCGGCGGCATTCTGGCCAGGTACATACAGATGACCGCCATGCCGCAGCTGGTCGCCGTCTTCAACGGCTTCGGGGGCGGCGCGTCGGCGGCCGTCGCGGCTGCCGAATTCCTGCGGGCGGGCGGAAGCGGCCCGTCGCTCGAACTCGGCGTCGGCGTCACGATCGTGCTCGGCACGCTGATTGGCGCCGTCACGTTCTCGGGCAGCCTCATCGCCTTCGGCAAGCTGCAGGGCGTCGTGACCGGAAGTCCGGTGACCTTCCCTCTCCAGAAGACCTTCAACGCCATCCTTTTCCTCGGCGTCCTGCTGATCGGCGCCAGCCTCGCGCACGCCGGCAGCGTCGCCCCGGTGTTCGGCATGGGCGCGCTGGAGATCAGCGGTCCGTTCTTCCTGGCGCTCGTGGTCGGCGCGCTGATCCTCGGCGTCCTGCTGGTTATCCCGATCGGCGGTGCGGACATGCCGGTCGTGGTATCCCTGCTCAACTCCTACTCGGGAATCGCGGCGGCGACCACCGGATTCGTGCTGAACAACTACATCCTGATCATCGCGGGGTCGCTGGTCGGGGCGGCGGGCCTGATCCTGACACAGCTCATGTGCAAGGCCATGAACCGCTCCCTGGGCAACGTGGCGTTCGGCGCGTTCGGCACCGAGGGACAGACGGCCAGGGTGAAGACCGGACAGCGCCCGGTACGCGATGTCGACGCGGAGCAGGCCGCGATGGTGCTGGCATACGCCGGCTCGGTCGCTGTGGTGCCCGGCTACGGTCTGGCCGTCGCACAGGCCCAGCACGAGCTCAAGAAGGTCTGCGACCTGCTTGAGGATCGCGGCGTCACGGTGCGTTTCGGCGTACATCCGGTCGCGGGCCGAATGCCGGGGCACATGAACGTCCTGCTGGCCGAGGCGGACGTGTCGTACGACAAGCTTCTCGACCTGGACGACATCAACGCCGAGTTCGACTCGACGGATGTGGTGCTGATCGTGGGCGCCAACGACGTTGTGAACCCGGCGGCCCGCGACCCGGACTCGGTCATCGCGGGTATGCCGATCCTGGACGTGGACAAGGCCCGCACCGTAATCGTGATGAAGCGCTCGCTGAGCCCGGGATTTGCCGGCATCGACAACGACCTCTTCTACATGGACAACACCCTGATGTTCTTCGGGGACGCCAAGGATCAGATGTCGGAGCTGGTGAAGGAGGTGCGCGAGGCCTAGGAGATGGCCCAGGAGATCGTCGACGGACCCCTTTCGGCCGCGGCCTGGCGTGTGCGTGCCGCTGGCTTCAGCCCGCCAGCCCCCTGCCGGCTTCGCGGAGCGCGTTCCAGGTCGCGTCGACGTGCTCGGCCCGGGTGTGGATGTTGCCGATCGCGAAGCGCAGCCAGGTGTCGCCGTCGATCTCGGTCTGTGCCAGAAAGGCGGTTCCGCTCCGATTGACCCGATCCATGACCGCGAGGTTGACGGCGTTGCGCCGTTCGCCGCGGACGCCCGGGGGCGCGTGCCGCAGCACCACCAGGGAAAACGGCGTCGGACGCCAGCGCTCCCAGTCCTCCTCGGCATCGATCTTCTCGGCGAGCCGCCTCGCCAGGGCGACGTGGCGCGCCAGGTGCGCGCGCAGGCCGCGCTGTCCGAAATAGCGCATGACGAACCACAGCTTGAGGGCGCGGAAGCGCCGGCCGAGTGCCAGGCCGTGATCCATCAGGTGACTGACGCCGTGCTCGCCGGTCTCCAGGTACGCCGGCGTCAACGAGAAGGCGGCGCGCAGCGCGGCGGGGTCGCGGACGTACAGCACCGAGCAGTCGACCGGCGTAAACAGCCACTTGTGCGGGTTGATCACGATCGAGTCCGCCCGCTCCCAGCCCGCGAAGTGCGACTCCATGTCGGGCAGCGCGGCCGCAACGCCCGCGTACGCCGCGTCCACGTGCAGCCATATGCCGTACCGTGCCGCGACATCGGCGATCGCGCCGACCGGATCGACCGCGTTGATCGACGTGCTGCCGATCGTCGTCACCACGGCAATCGGGCGAAACCCTGACGTAACGTCATGGTCGACCGCACCCGCGAGGGCCGCCGGGTCCATCCCCCGCAGCGGACCGGTAGGGACGACGCGGACGCCCTCACGCCCCAGGCCCAGGGCGTGCACCGCCTTCAGCACCGACGAATGGGCCTCGGCCGTTGTGTACACACGCCCCGGAGGAGCCCCGGCCAGCCCCCGTTCCCGGGCCTCGGGCAGCAGCTTCTCCCGCGCGGCCGCCAGTGCCGAAAAGGTGGAGGTGGACGCGGTATCGTTGATCGTGCCGAGGAAACCGGGCGGCAACCCCAGGAAGGCGCGCAGCCAATCCAGCGTGACCTGTTCCAGCTCCGTAGCCGCAGGAGAACTCTTCCAGACCATCGCGTTGACGTTCAGCGCAGCCGCAAGCAACTCTCCCAGGATCCCCGGGCCCGATCCGGAAATCGCGAAATAGGCGAAGAACGAGGGGTGGTTCCAATGTGTGATCCCGGGCACCACCGTCGACTCGAAGTCCCTGAGCAACGTCTCCATCGGCTCGCCATCGGGCGGCACCTCGCGCCCGAGCGCCTCGCGCACGTCACCTGGCCGCACCCGGGCAAGTACCGGGTACTCGCCGATCCCCTCGAGGTAGTCGGCAACCCAATCGATGAAGCGGTGGCCCGACTCCCGGAAATCGCCAGGAGGCATCCCGCCCGGAGAGACAGCCATTCGGGGTCGCTGCGGCCCGGGCGTTACAGGGGCCCGGGACGGGACAGGTGCCCCATGATCCGCCGGCCCTCCGCCTGAAGGTCGCGGAGCTGGTCGCAGATCTCTTGCAGATCGTCCCCGCCGAGGGGCGCCGGCACACCGGAATCGTGGATCAGGCTGAAGAAAAGGAGGTCCGTGTGGCCAACGCTCGCCTGGGTCACGCCGATATCGACAGCCCGATTGAGATGAAGGATCTCCCGGAGCGGCAACCCGCCTTCAGCCGTCGCGGGGGGACGCTCGAACATCAATACCAGGATGACTTCCCGCAGAAGCTGGAACTCCTCGATCACTTCGCCGGCGGACAGGCCGCGCCGGGCGGCCACCGAACCGAAGAGCTCGGCGCCCTCCGACCAGAGCGGCAGGATCTGGGCCCGGTAGGCCCCGAGCATACCCGGCAGCAGGGAGACCAGCCCTCGGCAGAACGGCCTCGCGACGGGCCGCGTGTCTCCCGCCCACGACTCTCCATTCGCCAACAGGCCCGACGCCCAGCGCTCGGCGATCCCGGGCGAACGCTCGTCGATCCACGCTGCCATGTCGACGGGAACGGCAAGGGTCCGTCCGCTTGCGCGCGAGTCCGAAGGGCCGGGCCTGCCTGGAGTCATGTGGAGCACAGGACCATTCTACTCGCCCGCGTCGGAACCGCCAAGGTCCTCCTGCCGTTCCCCAGTGGCGGGCTCGTACACTTGCAGGCCGATTCTCACGAGGGTGCCACGGCCGACTTTGCTCCGCACATCCACGGTGCCGCCCCATGAGTCGACCAGCCGCTTGGCAATCGCGAGTCCCAGACCGGTCCCCGTGGAGCGCGTCGAAAACTGAGGCTCGAAGATGCGCGGAAGCAGCTCGTCGGGGATCCCGGACCCCTGGTCCTCCACGACCACCGCCACCCTCCGCGAGCCATCCGCGGGCTCGACGGCGCCGATGCGCACAACCCCACCGCCCGGCATCGCGGCTCTGGCGTTCTCCAGCAGGTTGAGCAGCACCTCCTTGAGTTCGTCGGGACGCGCAACCACCCTGGGCAGGGTGGCCGGCAAATCGCTCTCGAGACGGATCGTGGTCTTGCCACCGCCCTGGTAGAGGTTCAGGAGCTCCCTGATCACCTCGCCCGGATCGACGGCGACCAGCGGACCCGCCTCGGCCGCCCCTGGCGAGGCCAGCCGGGAGAAGCCGCGCGCGATCGAGGCGAGCCGATCGATCTCCCCGAGGATCGCGCCCACGTTTCTGTCCAGTATTCTGCCAAAATCGCCTCTCCTGTCTTCCCACGCGCGACGCAGGTGCTGCACCGAGAGCTTGATCGGCGTCAGCGGATTCTTCACCTCGTGGGCAACCTGCTTCGCCATTTCGCCCCAGGCCAGAATCCTCTCGCTGCGAAGTTCGTCGGTGACGTCCTCGATATTGACCACGACACCGCCCCAGCGGCCCTCCTGCACGATGCGCCGGGCCCGCACCCGGATTCGCTTGCCGCCCCACTTGAAATCCCCGTCCGCTTCGACCGAGCCGCTCCCCATGTGCCCATCCAGCCAGGCCGCCAGCTCGGCCGCGTACGCACCCGATCTCGGAATCGCCTGGCCGGTCACCAGGGATGTGGCGAGC
The DNA here is from genome assembly GCA_965116905.1 of Longimicrobiales bacterium. Classification (GTDB taxonomy): domain Bacteria; phylum Gemmatimonadota; class Gemmatimonadetes; order Longimicrobiales; family Gaopeijiaceae; genus Bin94. Next base: position 3,168,452 of record OZ220732.1, read on the forward strand.
AGGGATTCGGCGCGCGGGTTGGCCACGGTAACACTTCCCGCGGGATCCACTGCGATCACCCCCGTGGCCGCTTCCTCCACGATGGCTTCGGTACGCCGCGTCGTCCGCAGCAGCTCCTGCCGAGCGTCGTCCAGTCTCAACACCATGCGGTTGAATGCCGCGAAGACGGACCCGAACTCGTCCACGCGGTCCTCCGGCAGGTGCACGGCCAGGTTGCCGCTCCCGACCCGCTCCGACGCCACCCGAAGCGTCTGGATCGGCCGCGCCAGCGCCCTGCCCACGAAAAGGGCGAGTCCCAGCGAGAGAATGGGGCCGAGCACGATGGCGAATCCGAGCAGATCGGCCACGTCACGGCGGCGCAGCGCGGCGGCGCCCGCCCGCAGCGGCACCGGCGATGCCACGATGTCGCCGTCCGGCAGCCGTCTGTGAGCCACCACGTAGCGCCAGTCCCCGAGGTTCTCGACCTGGGACGCCCTCAAGCGCTGCCGCGTCTCCAGCGCATCGTAGATTCCGGGGTCCACCCAGCCTTCGTAGAGCCCGAGCTGGATCAACTCGTCGACCGAGCCGCCAACCAGTTCGCCACCGCGGTATTCAAGCAGGTCCGCGCCCACCCGGCGTGCCAGCGACTCCATCGACCCACCCTCCTCCAGGTACGCCTCGGCGATCTGCGTGACCACCCGCTCGGCCAGCGCGGTGGCCGTGCGCTCGGAGGCCCCGGCCAGCGTGCGATAGGCGAGGGTCCCGAAGAGCACATTGGACAGGATGAAGAATCCGAAAAGAGTGAGGGTGACCCGCGCACGGAACGACGTGAGCAATCCACGCCAGTCGACGCGTGCGGGCAGCCGGAACCCGAGGATCGCGACGCTGATCAGCCACAGGGCCGAGAACACGGCCAGACCGAGAGCCATCAGCAGTGTCGCTCGCGCGAGCATGACCGAGAGGTTGGGAATGCTGATGGTATAGAAGACGGAGTACGGGCCGTCGGGGTACTGAGCCAGGCCTTCGGCCCTCCACCCCTCCTGGTTGCGGCTCCATTCGACCGGGCGCGTTCCCTCCACGTCCCCGCCCGGCGGTGTCTGGACCAGCGTCAGGAATTCCTGGTCACCTTCCTCCTCCACCGAGGCGAACAGCGGACCGAGGGGTGAAGGGGCGTCGATGGTGCGCCTGGGAGGAACGGTGCCCGTCACGAGCCGGCCGTCGGCCAGCACTACGGCGACAAGGTGGTGGACATCGATGTCGTTCGGGTCGTGGTACTCGCCCGTGCCCGCCGCCCGGAGTTGGGGGAGAAGATCGACCACCGATTCCGGGCGGTCGCCCTTTACACCCAGCCGGAGTTCCTGCACGGGGACGTCGTCCGCCGACCAAAGCGTCAGGAACATGGCCCTCCCCCTGCCGGCAAGGTCACTGCCGACCCAGGCCTGGTACATCATCTCCACGTCGCCCGCACCGGCTTGATCCAGCGAGTCTATCTGCGCCGCAAAGCGATCCAGAAGGGGTTCGAGATTCGGCTCCGACGCGATGCCCAGTCGTCCCATCTGCTCTTCGGCGATCATCATGCGCGCCTCCGTGCGCATCGACCAGGTGAACGGCAGGACCGCGGTCGTGGACAGCCAGAAGGAGCAGAACCAGTGGGAATACGACCGGGGACGGAATACCCCGAGGCCCCGAGCCACCGCCGCGGTGGGCACGCCCCACAGCACCGCCAGCACCGGAGCGACCGCGGGTCCGGTACGCACGCCGATCGCCACCAGGATCCCCAGCAGGCCGGCGGCGGCGAGGCCAAGCGCGACCAGGCCCGGTCCACCCCGTTCGCCGGCACCCGGACGCCAGGCGAGTGCAACCGCCGTAACGACGGCCAGGATCATGGACACGGTGGCCTGAAAGACGATCCAGCGACCGTCCGTCGTCCCCATGAGTTCCGCGGAGGCGCTGCCCTCCATCCAGACGAGGACGAGCGGAAACGCCGCAGCCACCACCAGCGGTGCCGCCCACGCTCCAAGGCTCGGGCGCCATCGCGGCAGGATCAGGACGGCCGCCGGCATGATCGCGGCGCACAACAGAACGATGCGGCCCAGCGTGAGGGGCACGGGACCGAGCAGCCCGAAAGCGGCCGGATCCACAAGTTCCGGTCTCCTGAAGAGTCCGACCAGAGGCAGCAGAGCCGCGGCGATTCCCAACACCGCCACCGAGTACACGAGATTGGCTCTCGATATGCCGAAGGAGAGGGCGAGCCACACCAGCGCAGCGAGGGCGGCGACGATTCTCGCCCAGCGGACGTGTTCCTCGGCGCGCCGCACTTCCTGCGCGGGCTCGTCGATCGTGATGCTCAGCAGGGTCTCGTCGGGCCATCCGAAGTCGAACACGCCCGGTCCCGCCGCCCGGTCGGAACGGGAGATCCCGATGCGCTCCCCCGTCTCTTCACGGAACCGCGAGGCGAAATCACCCAGGCCCGAGGCGAAGAACTCCGGCAGGTCGGAACGGATCAGCGCCGCCACCACCGCGGCCCCCCCGCCTTCGGGGAGCACCCTCGTAAAATACAGGTACGAGAAAAGGGGCGTGCCCGCGTACGCGTACCGTCCCATCTCCGCGAGCGTATCCTTCGGGAGGCGGCCCTGGTGTCGGCCCTCCCACGCCACCAGTCCGCCGTCCGCACCGATGACCGCCGCCGCCGACAACCCCGTGTCCTCCAGCAGCGTCCGCAACGAGTCCTGCAGAACCCCGCGTCCACCTTCCACCGAGGCGGTGCGGACCAGCCTTTCTACCGCGGCATCTCCCTCCAACACCAGCGCGTCGAATTCGGCACCAAGGCGTTCCGCAACCCCTTCCCGCCGTTCTTCCCAGTATTGGTCCCAGCCTTCGGCAAAGCGGCGGTCGGCGGCATCCCCAAAAAAACCGGCGACTACGCCCGCGGCGAGCAGGACGACCGAAATGCCATGGCGCCAGCCCTCCTGCCTCTGGACGGCCGCCCAGGATACGAGGAGAGCCGCGGCCGCAAGGAGCCACGTCGTGTCGACGCGCGTCCACACGACCAGGCAGAAGAGCCCCGCCCAGAGAAGATGGCCCGCGGATTCGGACCGACGCTCGGAGGTGTCCCGGCCCGTCACTGGCTGCGGGCCCCCCACGAGTCCCACACAGACATTGGCCTAGCCCCCTTCTTTTGCCGTTATTGTTAATCTAATGGATCGCCACATTTCCTCGCGCCGGCCGCTCGGGTCTGCCGGCAGCCTCCTGACCGTTGCCGCGGTATCCGTCCTCGCGTCCTCTTTTCCGAGCGCGCACCTCCTGGGACAGCAGCTCGACCGGGGACGCTTTCGCCTTTTCCTGGACGGCCTGGAGATCGGAACGGAGGACTTCACGATCCAGCGGATCGGTGCGGGCGACGCCCAGGAGACGCTAGCCCGCGCCGCTGTCAGAATGAATGACGGACGCGTCGTTACCACGATCCTCAGGACGGTCGGTCCGTCCATGGCATTCTCGGACTATCAGGCCTTCGTCAGGGGCGCCGACACGCTCGAAGTTCGAGTCCTGCACGCGGGCAATCGACTGCGGCGGGTGACGCGCGCGCCCTGGGGCGAGGAGGAACAGGAATTCAGGGCCAGTCCGGGGACGATGATCTTCGATCCCGGCATCGCCCACCACTACTTCGTCCTGGGCGGCTTCCTCGCGCGCGAGACCGGCGACATGACGCTGCACGCGTTCGAGCCACGGTCCGAGAGAGAGGACTGGGCCGCGGATCTGCAGATCGGATCGGAGACCATCACGCTGCAGGGCGAACAGGTGGCGGCGACCCGGGTGCGGATCGTGTCCGGTGACCAGGTCCGGACCGTATGGTTCGACGGGAGTGGCAGGCTCGTGCGGGTGGAGGTGCCAACGGACGGCTTCGTTGCGCAAAGGGAATACGGGGGTTGAACCAAATCGGCCTCGCGGCCGTAGACCGAAACTGGAGACGCGACGACCGCGTAATGGGTTCGGCGCGTACTGGGCCCCATCCGGGGTCCCGAAGAGACGAGGAGGGAGATCGTGGTGGATAAGCGGATAATGTTCCAGGCCCGATGGCCGGTGTGGATTCTCGTTGCTTTCGTGGCGGCTACCGCCCTTGCGCCGCCGTTGCGCGCGCAGGACCGGCTCTCCGCCTCGTTGACGCTGGAGGAGGCGCTCCGCGTGGCGCTGCGCAACAACCCGGGCGTGCAGGCGGTCCGGAACGACCTGCAGGTCGCAAACTGGAACCTGAACTCGGCCTATGGGTCCTGGCTCCCCTCGGCGTCCCTGAACTCTTCGGTCTCCTGGCAGGGAGCGGGCGAACAGCGGTTCGGGAGTATCACCGCGGACCAGCTCGGCTTTCAGGATCAACCCTCGTTCCTGTTCAGTTCGTACAACGCCGGCTTGAACTTCTCGATGGACGGGCGCAAGCTGATGGCCCCGGGCCAGGCCCGCAGGTCCCGCGATGCCACGCAGGCGCAGATCCGGAGTACCGAAGCGGCCCTCCGCCTGGCCGTGACCAAGGCCTACCTCGAGGTGCTCCGCCAGGGTGAGGGCCTGACGCTTGCCGAACAGGAACTCGAGCGGGCCCGGATCAACCTGCGGCTGGCCCAGGGACGCCAGGAGGTGGGGTCCGGCAACGCCATCGATGTGAGGCAGGCGGAAGTGAACGTGGGCCGGGCGGAAGTGACCCTGATTCAGTCGCGCACCGGCGTCCAGACTTCCCGGATACGGCTGCTTCAGCAGATCGGCCTGGACCTGAACGCCGACCCGACGCTCGCGACGACGTTTTCGGTGACTCAGCCCGAATGGACGCCCGAGGATCTCTATCAGGCGGCGATGGGAAACAACCCGGATCTCCAGGCGATGCGGGCCCAGGAGGAAGCCTCCCGCTACGACGTGAGCATCGCCCGCTCCTCCTACTTCCCCAGCGTGTCCATGTCCGCCGGCTGGAGCGGCTTCACGCGGCAGGCCAGCAGCACCGCCGGCCAGGAGGCCCAGGCGATCGCCGCCGGGGCGGCCAGGGTGCAGCAGTGCCTGACGCTGAACGACCTCGTCTCACGCCTCCCGAACCCTCCGCCGCTCCAGAATTGCAGCGTCCTGGCGACTCCCGAGTCCGCGATCGAATCCATCCGGGCCGAAAACCAGGCGTTTCCATTCAATTTCACCAGCCAGCCGCCCTCCGTCGGTCTGCAGATCTCGATCCCGATATTCCAGGGGCTTGGCCGGCAGAGGGAGCTGGAGAGCGCTCGTGCCCAGTTGAACGACAACCGGTTCCGCATCCGCGAACAGGAGTTGGCTCTGCGGGCGGATATCGAGGCGAGCGTCGCACTGGTTCGCACCGCGTACGAAAGCGCCCTGATCGAGGAGCGCAACCAGGCGCTGGCCGACGAGCAATTGCGCCTGGCACAGGAACGATACCGCCTGGGGTTCTCCAACTTCATCGATCTGGTGGAGGCGGAGACCGTGAAAGCACGAGCCGACCGCGAGCGTATCGTGGCGATATTCATCTATCATGACGCAGTCGCCGACCTCGAGGCGGTCGTCGGCATGCCTCTAAGGAATCCATAAAGAACACCATGAGAACCAGAACCAAGGTGATGATCGGGACGGGGATCGCGATCCTGCTCGTCTCGGCCGCCGGGCTGAGCATGAACGGCCGGCGCCAACAGGGAATCGAAGTCCGGATCGAAACCGTCGACAGGCGCGACCTGGTCGCGACCGTTACGGCCAGCGGCAACGTCCGCGCGCGCCGGAAGGTGGACATCAGTTCGGACATTTCCGCCCGGGTGGCGGAGCTGCTGGTGGATGAGGGCGAGGACGTGGAAGAAGGACAGGTCCTGCTGCGACTCGACCCCACGCGCTACCAGGCGGCGGTCAACCGGAGCCGGGCGAACCTCAGCCAATCCCAGGCCCAGGTGGCGCAGGCACGGGCCAACTTTGTGCGTGCGCAGAGGGAGGCGGAACGCCTGGACTCGCTGCACGCCCGCGAGCCTCTCCTGGTGAGCCGCCAGGAGGTCGATAACGCGCAGACCGACCTGGAGGTCCAGCGGTCCCTGCTCGAATCTTCGGAATTCGGGGTCAACCAGGCGCGCGCCGCGCTCGAAGAGGCAAGCGACCAGCTCGCCAAGACCATTATCACCGCGCCGATGGCGGGCCGGGTTACCCGTCTCAACGTCGAAGAGGGCGAGACGGTGATCGTGGGCACCATGAACAACCCGGGAAGCCTGGTGCTGACCGTGTCGGATCTGTCGGTGATGGAGGTCGTCCTCGAAGTGGACGAAACCGATGTGCCCGAGATCACACTGGGCGACAGCGCGACCGTCGAACTGGACGCGTTCCCGGATCTGGATTTCCCGGGGGTCGTCACCGAGATCGGCAACAGCGCCATTCGTCCACCGTCGCAGGCTGCCAGCACGGGCCAGACGCCGACCATCGACTTCGAGGTGGTCGTGACCCTCGACAGTCCGGAGGTCGAGCTCCGCCCCGATCTGTCCGCCACCGCCGAACTGATCACCGAGACACGCGTCGACCAGCTGAGCATTCCGATCATCGCGCTTACCTTACGCGAACCGGACGACGAGGACGACGACGAGGCCGAAGGCGACGACGGCGCGGTGCCCGATCCGATTGAAGGGGTCTTTGTCGTAATGGATGGCGAGGTCGTCTTCACGCCGGTCGCGGTCGGAATCGCCGGCCAGGAGTACTTCGAGGTGATTTCCGGGTTGTCGCTCGGGGACACGGTCGTCAGCGGACCGTATCAGGTCGTCCGAACCCTGGAGGACGGAGACCAGGTGCGGGCGGACGAGAGCGACGCCGACGACGACGCGCGGGACGGACAGGGCTGACCGTGGCACCTCGCATCGGCCGAGTCGTCTGAATGCATTTCCTCGAAGGCGTGCGTCTGGCGTGGGAGCAGATCCGCACCCAGAAGCTCAAGAGTTTCTTCACGCTGCTGGGTGTGATCGTGGGCGTGATGTTCCTCATCCTCGTGGTGAGCATCGTGGAGGGAACGGACCGCTACATCCGCGGCACGCTCACCGAGCGGGTCATGGGCGTGAACACGGTCCGTGTGGGCAGGATGCCCAGAGAGGCGGTCGATCCCTCGCCCGAGCAGTGGAGGGCGTGGGCCCGTGCGCCGAGATTGACCTTCGACGACCTGGAGTACCTTCGCGACAGGATTACCTTGTCGGCGACCATCGGGGCACAATCGGATGCCGGCGGGGAACTCGAGTCGGACACCGGGCTGAAGGTCGAGAACGTAAACATCGTCGGTGCGTCGGCGGAGATCTTCGAAATCCGCAACTGGAATGTGGAACGCGGCCGGGCGTACACCAGGCAGGAGGCCGATCAGGGAGCGCCCGTAGTCGTTCTGGGCAAGTCCACGGCCGAGGTCCTCTTCGAGGGTCTCGATCCGATCGGCAGGACGGTGCGGCTTCGCGGTTTCCCGTTCCGGGTCGTGGGCGTCCTGGAGGAACAGGGCTCGTTCCTGATCGTTTCCCTGGACAATCTGGCCATCGCACCCGCGCGCTCGCCGGTCCAGAGGTTCGTCAATCCGCAAGGCATCGTGGACGAGATCATCATCAAGGCCGAGGCCCCCGAACTGGTCCTGCCCATCCATCAGGAGACCGTCGAGGCCATGCGCCTGAGACGCCGGCTCAGACCCGCGGACCTGGACAATTTCGCCGCCGAGACGACCGAGTCGTCCCTGGCCTTCTGGGACAATATCAGCCAGGTCCTGTTCCTGGCCCTGCCCGGGCTGGTCGGCATCTCGCTTGTCGTGGGCGGGATCGTGATCATGAACATCATGCTGGTATCGGTCATGGAGAGAACGCGGGAAATCGGCATCCGCAAGGCCATTGGCGCCCGTCGCGGCGACGTGCTGGTTCAGGTCCTGATTGAAAGCGCCACCCTCTCTGCCGTCGGTGCCGCGATCGGGGTCGGTATCGGAATCGCTCTGACCGTCCTGCTGGGCGCGATGACGCCCCTACCGGCCGCCGTGGCCCCCAAGTGGATGGCCCTCGGCGTCGCCCTCGGCGTCGGCGTGGGTGTGGCTTCGGGCGTCTATCCGGCCTCTCGCGCGGCCAGGCTCGACCCCGTCGACGCGCTGAGGTACGAATGACGCGGCAGGGTGGGGGCGGAGCGGGTACGCCAAGGGGAAAGCCGGCAGCGCCCGGTCACGTCCTGAGCGAGAGCGTTCGCGTAGCCTTCGACGCCCTGCGGGCCAACTGGATGCGTACGCTGCTGGCGGTGTTGGGCGTGGGGATCGGAGTCGGGGTCGTCGTCACGGTGGCTGCGATGGTGAGTGGGATCCGCAGCGAAGTCATGGAGGTTTTCGAGGCGTCCGAGCCGGGGAGTTTCACGATCATGCCCTTCGACTTCACCGACGTCCGGATTTCCGCCGACGGCTCCGGCAGACCGCCGTGGTGGGACCGGCCCGAGATCAGCAACCGTGAGATACGGAGGGTCCAGACCCTGCCCGGTGTCGCGGAAGCGACCGCCAGGTATGAATTCAGCGCCACGATGCGGTATGAGTCGGACTGGATCAGGGGCATCCAGTGGGTCGGCAATTCGAGCGGATGGGCGACGTTCACCGGAGGGGATTTCATCGCGGGCCGGGACTTCACGCCGGCCGAGGTCGCACAGGCAAGAGGCGTAGTCGTGGTGTCGGAAGATCTGGCGGAGACGGTCTTCGGCGAGCTGGATCCGATCGGGAAGCGAGTGCGCGTAAACGCGGGCCGCAGGGCCGCGAACGAGCAATTCACCGTCGTCGGCGTTTTCAGGCCCATCGATAACCTCTTCGGGGACGTCTCGGATCACTTCGCGGTCGTGCCCTTCACTGCGGCGGACAAGCGGCTCAAGGCCCGTACGCGGTGGAACTTCATGATGGTCCAGGTCGCCCCCAGGGGCGGCGTCGAATCGAGCGACGTCGAAGATCAGGTCGTGTCGGCGCTCCGCTCGATGCGTAGCCTCGGACCCGCCGACGAGAACAACTTCGCCATCATCCGCAGCGAACAGATCATCGACCTGTTCAACCAGTTCACGGCCATGTTCTTTATTGTGATGGTGGCGCTTTCCTCGATCGGCATGCTGGTGGGAGGGATCGGTGTGGTCGGGATCATGCTCATTTCGGTCACGGAGCGCACGCGGGAGATCGGCATCCGCAAGGCGATCGGGGCGACCGGCCGCGAGATCAAGTCGCAATTCCTGATCGAAGCGTCGCTGCTCACCGCTGCCGGCGGAGCGGCCGGGCTCCTGGTCGGATGGGGAGCCTCCGAACTGCTCGCCGCGCTGACACCGCTACCGGCGCGGATCCCGATCTGGTCGGTGTTCGCCGCGCTTTCCGTAGCTGCCCTCACCGGTATTCTCTTCGGACTGCTTCCGGCTTTGCGAGCCTCCAGGCTCGACCCCGTCGACGCCCTCAGGTACGAGTGAGCGCGCCGCTCGATGTTCTCGCCGTCATGGCGCATCCGGATGACGCCGAGATCTTCTGTGGGGGATCGCTGATCAAGTCCGCGGACGCCGGACAACGAACCGGCGTGCTCGACCTTTCCGCCGGCGAAATGGGGTCGAGCGGGACCCGGGAGTCCCGCGCGGCCGAAGCGGCCAGGGCCGCCGAGGTCATGGGCCTTGCGGTGCGCCGCTGTGCCGGTCTCCCCGACGCCGCGCTGTGCAACGACCTGGACTCCAGGCACACGGTCGCAGGACTGATCCGCGCACTGCGGCCCCGAGTCATCGTGACGCACTGGACGCGGGGACGTCACCCGGATCATCGTGCTGCAGCCCATCTTGCCCGGGATGCCGCCTTCCTGTCGGGGTTGCGCAACCTTCCCGTCGAGGGCGAGCCACACAGGCCGGAGAAGATCGTCCATGCCCTTTCGTTCCGCGAGGACCCGGTCAAGCCGACCTTCGCCGTGGACATTACGGAGCAGATGGACCGCAAGATCGAGGCGTTGTCGGCCTACGGCACACAGTTCCGGGGCAAGAGCGGGATCGGCGAGGTGTTCCCGGCCGGTGACCGTCCTCTCTTCGAGCAGATCCGAAGCGTGCACGCCACCTACGGGTCATTGATCCGTCGCGCCTACGCCGAAATCTACTGGACCGAAGAGACCGTCGAGACGGAAACGCTGGGAGACCTCGGAGTCAGCACCTTCTAGTGACACCGGCGGGCCCCTCACGGTGAGGAGCCCGCCGGATACGTCGCCGCCACCCTGGACCGGCGTTTTCTTCCGGCCCGGTGGATCACATGATCGGACCCGGTGGCGAGAACCCGTTACAGCACCAGGGCATCCCGGGCATACACGGGATCGGCACACAGATGACCCAGGTGCCCATTCGCACCTCCCACCACTGGCCGGCGGCCGGTGCCGCGGCAGCCGAATCATATGCTCCCGTCCCGGGAGCGGAAACCAACAGCGCCGCCGTAACGCCCGCGATCTTCGCGGCTCTGGCCGCGGTGGTCGCCAGGCGCTCCATTACTTTGACTTGCATGACAATCACCCTTCCGCGGGAACAATCCCGCCGTTTATCCTCCGTGCTCAGAACAGGACGGGACCGCAACAGGTCGGGGCACCGCCACACGCGTAGTGGGTGCATATCTTCAGCACCCCAAACCAGACGACGAGCTTGTGGGGCCCCGACTGGGCGCTCGCTACGGTTTCAACCGGCACGCCGCCGTCCGGTAGCGCCGGCACGACTGCTGTCAGCGCCGCGACCATACCCAACACCTTCACGCCCGCGCGTACCCCCCGCGTGCGGCCTGCAACTCTTCCGAATGTCTTTGGCATTTCCTCTTCCCTTTTTGTTAGAAGTGAGGGTTCTCGTAGCAACACCAGCCACCCCAGCAAACCCCCCAACAGATGCGTAGCTTCCCCATCCCGATTACGTGTTCCCATATCTGCTCGCCAGCCGCTTCTGCCCCGGCCGCCACGGCCGGAACCTTCGCCGCCGGTGCGCCCGCGGAGAACGCGACCGCTGCTCCCATGATCGCCGCGCGCACCAACCAAGCACGGCGCACAACACGTCTCTTGCTTCCCTTCATCGTCGAACTCCTTCTCTTTCGAGTGTCAAAAGACCGAACTCAAGGATCGGTCCGCGTCGTCAACTCACCGAATTGCACCCATCACGCGTCTCTTGAGAAACCCCTCCAGCCCAAGCGAGTCCGTGGCCGAACGCCAATCCTCGGCTTCGCTCGTGGGGAGCACCGCCTCGACAATGCCAAATCTGTTCGTGACGTAGAACAGGCCCGTCTCCGCCCGTCCGAACGCTCGGACATAGTCGGATCGACTACGCACTTCGGTCCTCGCTGAAACCCGCTGGGAGCGGAGAAAGCCCGCGACCAGGTCGCGATCCGCATCCCCGCGCTCCCCCACCGCCACCGCAACCACCTCGAGGCGGTCGCCCAGGCGATGCTGGAGCGCACGCACCGCTCTCGCGGGGTCCGTGAGCGTGCATCCCAGGCACTCCCTGGCGTCGAAAACCCACACCAGCACCGGACCGCGTCCAGAGAACCCCAGCCCAGGCAGAGCGTCACCAATGCCGGGGGCACCTCCGTCCCGCGACGAACATGCCGCGACCATGCTGGCAAAAAGGAGCATGGCGGCAGCCCGATGCGTGGCGAGGCCAGCCGCGCAGGTGCGGCCTCCGCGTACAACGACGGACCGCGTCATGGCTGCACACCACCCTTCCAACGCGCCACCAGCCACCGATTCGGCAGTACCGAGGCGGGATCATCGAAGTAGAACAGATCCTGCTCCACGGCCAACAGTTGCGGCATGTTGGCCGCACCCAGCAGTTGCCGCCCCTCCCGGTCGATGATCAGCACATCCCACACGGCATCCATGCCTCGCGACTGCATGGACGTCACCACCAGACTGCCGTCATCAAGAACGGACACCCCGAACACCTGAGTGAACCGGTCAAGGGCGTCCCCGCCGGCGTCGGCATCCGGGATGCTCTCCCCGACCCTGGGCAGGGTGCCCATGGGCCTCACCACCGGAAGCGGGATCTCCTCCAGTCGATCCCCTTGGCGGTTGAACTTGTAGAGGGTGTCCGACAGCGCCCACCCGGCCCAGATCGTATCCGCTTCCAGCGCAGCGAAGGCGCCCTGAAACGTGAGAGCGTAGCCGAGGGATTCCTCCGGCACCCCCATGGGAAGAAAACTGCGTTCGATGTCCCCCGTACGGCGGTTCCAGATGTGAAGAAGACTCGGTGCCCCTTCAGCCTGCAGCGTGCCGGTCAGCAGATACCGATCTTCGCCGAGATCGTGTGCTCCCTGCACCGCGGTGATCGGCGACACGACGATATCGGGGTCCCCACCGGAAGCCGGGAAGAATGTCAGCCGGGCAAGCTGGAGGTCCGCGACCACGATGCCGCCATCGAGGGTTCGGTGGGCCGTCAGCGGGAACAGAAACTCTCCCGGCCCCTCGCCCCTGCTACCCACAACGCGCCGCAGACGCCCATCGGTGCCGTAGACGTTGACCTGGCCCTCCATCGGCTCCGCCAACAGGAATGTGCCGTCTCCACCGAGGTTGACCATCGGCTGCACCATCATGGCCTCGTCGGTCTCTTCCAGCTCGAGTTCGGAGACCACTTCGAATGCCTCGTGGAACGCGGCCATGTCGACCAGCTCCGGAGGCGCGGCAGGATCGGGCGGTGGCGGAGGAGGATCGGTATCGGCCGTGTCGCAGGCCAACGCCGCCAGCAACAGGAGGAAACCGGGGACCTGGCCAGGGATTGTATAGGGCTCGCCCATGTATCGGGCGGCGCAACCGGATCGGGTCTTCTGGCGGTTCCGGCGGTTCTCCGGCATCGGCATCGTGCCACTCCCTCCGTTGGTGGTGGCGGGGCGGGTTCGTTTCGGCTTGACCCCAAGATCGACCGACCAACGGGACACAGGGATAGCTGGATGGGACAATCGGACACCTGGCCCGATTCGGGAGGCGGCGATGGGGGGAAAAGGCCCCCTACTCCGGGATGTGTACCCCCTCCTGGCGCAGCCAGCCCTCCATGGTCGCCCGGATATCCCGCAGGCGCTCCGCGTTCGCGGCTTCGAAGCGCGCCACAATCACGGGCTGCGTGTTCGAAGCGCGGATCAGCCCCCATCCGTCACCGAACTGCACGCGCACACCATCCACGGCAACCGTGTCGTAGCGGGCGCTGAAGTGCCGGACGGCACGTTCCACGAGCGGGAACTTGTCTTCCTCCGCGACCTCGATCCTCAGTTCCGGCGTCACGACGTAGGCTGGCAACCCCTCGACGATCTGCGACAGCGGCCGGCCGTCGTCAGCGAGCATGACCGCGAGCCGGCACGCGGCATAGAGGGCGTCGTCGAAGCCGTAGTAGTCGTCGGCAAGGCAGATGTGTCCGGAAAGCTCCCCCGCCACCAGCGCCCCCGTCTCCTTCATCCTCTCCTTGATCAGCGAGTGCCCGGTCTTCCACATCAGGGGCTCGCCTCCGGCACGCGCGAACTCCTCGGGAAGGACCTGCGAGCACTTCACGTCGAAGACCAGACGCTGACCGATGCCGTTGCGCAGCAGCACGTCGAGGCCGAACAGCAGAAGGAGGATGTCGCCCCGTACGATGTTCCCCCGGTCGTCCACAACCCCGATGCGGTCGGCGTCGCCGTCGAAGCCGATGCCCACGTCGGCCCGATGTTTGCGCACCTCGGTGACCAGGTCCTGGACGTACTCGTCCACGGTCGGATCCGGGTGATGATTGGGGAAGGTCCCGTCCGATTCGCAGTAGAGCGGAATCACCTCCAGGCCGATGGCTTCCAGCAGCTGTTGCGCGACCACTGAACCGGTCCCGTTCCCACAGTCGACGACAGCCCTCAGCGGACGTGAGAGCCGGAAGCGGCCGGACACATCGGCCACGTAGGCGCGGAGCGGGTTCACACGCTCGCACGACCCGGTCCCCTCGGTCAGATCCGACTCCAGAATGCGACGCCGCAGGCGCTGGATGCCGTCGCCGTGGATGGACGCCTTGCCCATGGTCATCTTGATGCCGTTGTACTCGGCCGGATTGTGGGAACCGGTGATTTGTACGGCCCCGATCGTCGCGAACTCGTATTCGCTGAAGTAGGTGACGGGCGTCGGCACCGTGCCGAGCTGGAGGACTTCGCATCCCGCCGATCGCAGGCCCCGGACCAGAGCGGCCCGCAACCCGGGTGACGAAGGTCGGTTGTCCTCACCCACGGCGACACGCGGCGCGGTACCCGGGAACTTCGCGCGCACCTCCGACCCGTAGGCCCTTCCCACAGCCTCCGCGAGCTCAGGGGTCAGATCGGTCCCCACGATGCCCCGAATGTCGTACTGCCGGAAGACGTGGTCCGCCAGGTGCATCGGGGCGCGGCGTCCGCTTTCGGAACTCAGCTCAGGGACCCGCCGCGGCGGCCGTCCCGCCCACGGCATCCCTGAGGCCGTCGACGGAACCCGCTGCCAGATCCAGGGCCGCGCCGGGGAACAGTCCGCCCAGAATGATCAGTGCCACACCGATGACAAGGACGATGTGGGTTGCCAGGGGAGTGACGGCCGCCGCACCCGGCCCGTCCGCCGCACCCGGCTCCTTCATCCACATGTACCAGGCGACGCGCAGGTAGTACCAGTAGGAGACGACCGTGGTGAGGACGAGGATCACCGCCAACACCCACAGCCCTGCCTCGGCGGCGCCCAGCAGCAGGTAGTACTTGGCGATGAAGCCGGCAGTCCCGGGGAAGCCGGCCAGGGACAGCAGGAAGACGGTCATCAGGAGCCCGAGCAGGGGCCGCTGCCATCCGAATCCCGTGTAGTCCTCGATCCTGGAGTTGCTCTCGCCCTGATTGCCGACGGTGACCACGATCGCGAAAGCGCCGATGGTCATGATCGTGTAGACCAGGAGGTAGAAGAGGAGTCCCGCCGCAGCCGCGTCGTTCGCGGCAACCAGCGCCACCATCAGATAGCCGCCGTGGGCGATCGACGAGTAGGCCAGCATGCGCTTGACGTTGGACTGCACGACGGCGATGACGTTCCCCAGGACCATCGTGACCGCGGCGATCCACCAGAGGATGGTCCACCACTGGTCGTACAGGCCGTCCAGGCCAACCAGGAATACGCGGAGAAACGCCATGAACGCGGCCGCCTTGACGGATGCAGCCATGAACGCGGTGACCGGGGTCGGCGCGCCCTCGTAGACATCGGGCGTCCACATGTGGAATGGCACGGCGGACACCTTGAAGGCGAATCCGATCGCCAGCAGCGCCACTCCCGGGCCCATGAGGGTGCCCACGGCCGTGCCGTTGCGAACGACATCGGCGACCACTGCGATGTTGGCGCTCCCCGTCGCGCCGTACACGAGGGCAATCCCGAACAGCAGGAACCCGCTGGCGAAAGCGCCGAGCAGGAAGTACTTCAGCCCCGCCTCGGCCGACCGCCGGTCGCGGCGATTGAAGCCCGCCAGCGCATAGACGCCGATCGACATGAGCTCCAGCCCGAGGAAGATCACCATCAGGTCCCGGGCCGAAGCCATGAACATCATTCCCACGGCGGCAAACAGGATCAGGGAATAGTACTCCCCGGCCTGGAGCTTCTGCCGCGCGACGTACGGCAGGGAGACGACGATCGCGAGGCCGGCTCCGAGGAGAAAGATCCAGTTGGCGAAGAGACGGAAGCGGTCGACGGCGATCATTGCCGTGGCGCCCTCTTCGGCAACCCCGAAGTACAGCCACCCGTTTGCCAGCGCGGCAAAGGCCAGACCGGCGATCGCGAGCCAGCCGAGTTCCAGGCCCGATCCGGCCAGCTGTTTCCGGGACACCCCCGCGATCAGTATCCCCATCCCCCAGACCGAGAGCACCACCTCGGGCAGCAGTGCAAGGAGGTAGTGGGCTCCGGACGAGTAGTCGAGCAGCACGCGTCAGTCCTCCCGCGCCGGAGTGGGGGAGGAAACCGGGTCCGGCGCCCCGAGCCCGGCGGGCGGAGTGTCGGCCCGGCGAAGCGGGGCGGAGGCTCCGGCTGGCGGAAGGGCGTCCGTGCCCGGCAGCACCTCGGCCCCGGGCCCGTCATCCTGTGAATTCGCGGAAGCCGTACCCACCGCCGCGCCCGCGCCCTCGACCCGCTCGAGGACCCGTTGCACGCTCGGCTCCATGCGCTCGAGGATGGGTGTGGGGTGGACGCCGATCCCGATCATGAGCGCAACCATGGGCGCCAGGATCATGACCTCCCTCCTGGACAGATCCGGGAACTTCCGGTTCTCGGGCTTGTCCAGCTTGTTGAAGAGGATGCGCTGCACCATGGGCAGCATGTAGTACGCAGCGAATACGACGCCCGTGGCAGCCAGGATCGCTGCCAGCGCATGGGTCTCGAAGGTTCCCAGCAGGGCCAGGAATTCGCCCACGAAACCGCTGGTCCCCGGCAGACCGATCGACGCGAGCGCCGTGATTACGAAGGCCGTCGCGAAAAGCGGAGCCGCCCGCCCCACGCCGCCGAAGTCCGCGATCAGCCGCGTGTGGCGCCGCTCGTACATCATTCCCAGCAGCAGGAACAGGGCGCCCGTCGAAATGCCGTGGCTGATCATCACCACCATGCCGCCCTGCAGGCCGTTCAGCGTCAGGGCGAAGATCCCGATCACCACGAACCCCATGTGCGCCACCGACGTGTAGGCGACCAGCTTCTTGGCGTCCGGCTGGACGGCCGCAACCCACGCCGCGTAGATGATGCCGACCACTCCGAGCACCAGCATCACCGCCACGACCGTCGGATGTTGGGCCGCCGCGGGGAAGAGCGGCAGGAGGAATCTCATGAAGCCGTACGTGCCCATCTTCAGCAGTACCGCCGCCAGGATGACCGACCCGGGCGTCGGCGCCTCCACGTGGGCATCGGGCAGCCAGGTGTGCAGGGGGAACACGGGCACCTTGATGCCGAAGGCGAGCGCAAAGGCCGCGAAGAGCCATAGCTGCTCGCGCAGGCCGAGGTCCGCGTTGAGGAACGCTTCGTACCCGAAGGATCCTGCATTGCCCCCGAAGTAGATGTAGAGGATCGCGACCAGCATGAGGAGCGAGCCGACCGCGGTGTAGAGGAAGAACTTCACGGCGGCGTAGATCCGTCGTTCCCCGCCCCAGATGCCCACGATGAAGTACATGGGCACCAGGGTGAGCTCGAAGAAGACGTAGAAGAGGAAGATGTCGGTGGCGAGAAACACCCCCAGCACCCCCGTCTCCAGGAGCAGCATGAGGGCGTAGAACGCCTTGCGGCGCGTCTTGACGTACTCGAACGACCCGAGGATCGCGATCGCGCTGGTGAACGTCGTCAGCATCACCATGAAGACCGAGATGCCGTCGATGCCGAGCGCGTAGCTTACGCCCCACGACTCGATCCAGGGCGTGGAGGACTCGAGCATGAACCCGCCGCCGCCCGGCTCGTAACCCCACCAGAGCCCGAGGCTGAGCAGGAAGACCAGCGCCGACCAGGCGAACGCACGGTGCCTGGCCCGTTCGGATGACGAGACGGCCACATGCGCCATTCCGACCAGCGGCAGCCAGATCAGCGCGTGGAGGATCCAGTCCTCGTACCGTAGCGATGCAAGCAGATCCGTCATTGGCGTTACCGCAGGAAGACCGTGGTGCCCAGAACCAGCAGAACCCCGACGGTCAGCACGAAGGCGTACATGTTCACCTGGCCGGTCTGGAAGAGGCTCATGATCCAGCCGGCCAGACGCGTAACCTGTGCGGTGGCGTTGACGAAGCCATCGATGATCACGGCATCGATGAACCTCCAGCACCACCTGGAAAGTCTGAGAAGCGGCTGCACGATCACGGCCTCGTACGCCTCGTCGAAGTACCACTTGTCGTGGAGGACCTTCGGCAGCCCGGCACGGGGACCGGGGTCGGCGGCCGCGGCGACGTATTTTCGCGAGCCAAGCAGGCGGGCGCTGACGGCGACCGTGAGAGCGGCCGCGACCGTAGACGCAAGCGCCCACAAGACCTCGCCGCCGCCAAGCGGGGCACTATGGGCGGCCTCCCCGAAGCCCGCGACCTGGATCTCGGCTGCCGCATGCGTCACCGGCTCCAGCCAGTGATGGAGCCATTCGCTCATCGGGAGAGCGCCGAACAGCCCCGCGAAGGACTCCTGCAGCGCTTCGGGAACGTTGATCCAGCCACCGAATACCGAAAGCGCGGCGAGGGCGATCAGCGGCAGGGTCATCACCCGCGGCGCCTCGTGAAGATGAGCCGCGCCCGCCGCGCCGGTGCGATTGGTCCCGTGGAACGTCATCACCATCAGGCGGGTCATGTAAAAGGCGGTCATCAGCGCGGTGAGCAGCGCGATTCCCCAGTACACCGCGTAAAGGCCGCCGAACGGATTCGACGCGGCACCCGCCCAGGCCGCCGTGTACCAGATGATCTCGTCCTTGGAAAAGAAGCCCGCGAACGGCCAGATGCCGGCGATGGCAAGGGTCGCGATCCACATGAGCGCGCAGGTGAGGGGCATGTATTTGCGCAGCCCCCCCATGTTGCGCATGTCCTGCTCGTCGAGGTGCCCCTCCGCGTGATGCACGGCGTGGTGCATGGAGTGGATGACCGCACCGGCCCCCAGGAAGAGGAGCGCCTTGAAGAAGGCGTGCGTGACCAGGTGGAAGATCGCCGCGGTGAAGGCGCCGATCCCCGCGGCGAGAAACATGAAGCCCAGCTGCGATACGGTCGAGTAGGCCAGCACCTTCTTGATGTCGTACTGCTGCATGGCGATGGTCGCCGCGATGAGCGCGGTGAGCACGCCGACGCCCGCGACGACCGCCTGGCTGACCGGCGCGAGCGCGTACAGAACCGAGGACCGCGCGACCATGTACACGCCCGCGGTGACCATGGTCGCCGCGTGGATGAGGGCGGACACCGGCGTGGGGCCCGCCATGGCGTCGGGCAGCCATACGTGCAGCGGCACCTGGGCGCTCTTCCCCGCGGCCCCCACCATGAGCAACAGCGTAATGGCGGTCACCGTGGCGCCGCCCGCGGCCAGCTGGCCCTCGGCTCCGGCGAAGACCCCGCCGAAGTCGAAGGTTCCGAAGGCCTGGTAGATGAGGAACATGGCCAGCAGGAAGCCGACATCCCCGATCCGGTTTACGATGAACGCCTTCTTGCCCGCATCGGATTTCTCGCGATCGCTGAACCAGTACCCGATCAGGAGATAGCTGCAGAGTCCGACGCCCTCCCACCCTACGAACATGGTGGCGTATCCGGAACCCATGACCAGCACCAGCATGAAGAAGACGAAGAGGTTCAGGTAGGAGAAGTACCTCGGATACCCGACGTCGTCCTTCATGTAGCCGACGCTGAAGACGTGGATCAGGAAGCCGACTCCGGTGACCACGAGCATCATCACGGCGGAGAGCTGGTCCAGCTGGAGGGCAGCGTCGATCCGCAGGTCCCCGGTCGCGATCCAGCTCCAGTAGGAGCGAACGACGGGCTCGTGCAGATCGTCCGGCATCCCGATGAAGTTCAGCAGCGCCAGGACGAATGCGATCAGCATCACCCCCGGGCCCACCAGCGTGGGGAGCCGGTGCGTCGCCGGGGTCGCCCCGCCCGCGAAGGGGTCCCACTCCCTCCCGCTCCGGACCGCCGCGGAGGAGATGGCTGCCGCCCGCAGGGCGAGGAATCCGTTGATCGCAAAGCCCAGCAGCGGGAGCAGCACGATCAGCCCCGGCAGCACAGGCTCCCAGGGTGCAGCCTCCTGCACGGTGAGCGCCGGGACCGGCAAGGGCAGCGTGCCCGCCACGGAGGTGATGGCCAACTCGACGGTCGTCACGCCGGTCACCACTTCAACACGTTGAACTTGTTCACGTTGACGGTCTCGTAGTGCCGGAAGATCGAGATGATGATCGCCAGCCCCACGGCCGCCTCGGCCGCCGCCACCGTCATCACGAAGAACACGTAGAGCTGGCCCTCGATCCCGGTGTAGCGGGACAGCGCCACGAAGGCGAGGTTGACCGCATTGAGCTGCAGTTCGATGCACAGGAAGATGATGATGGCGTTCCTGCGCACGATGACGCCCAGGGTGCCGATCACGAACAGCGCCGCGCTAAGCAGGAGGGCCGAAGTCAGCATTTCAGTCCTTTCCCGCTTCGCGTGGCTTGGCGAGCACCACCGCGGCCACGATGGCCACCAGCAGCAGCAGACCCATGAGCTCGAAGGCGACCACGTAGTCGGTGAAGAGCGGATCCGCGATCACGCCCACGGCCCCCTTCTCGACGACCGCCGCGTCGATCGCCGCCGCCGCGGCCGCGCCGTTCTCCAGCAGGCCCGCCTCGAGGTCGCCGCTAAACCCCTGCATGAGGACGCCCGCCGTAAGACCCACAACTACAAGGGAAAGCAGCGACCAGGAACCGTAACGGAGGTCGGCGCGGTAGTCGTGCCCCAGGTTCAGGAGCATGATCACGAACAGGAAGAGCACCATGATCGCGCCGGCGTAGACGAGCACCTGGATCGCCGCAAGGAAATGGGCTTCGAAGAGGACGTAGATCCCCGCGACGCTCGCCAGCGTGGCCACCATGAACAGCAGGCTGGCGACCGGACTGCGCCCGATCACCACGCCGATGGCGCCGCCGACGGCAACGACCGCAAACAGGATGAAGAGGATATCGGTCATTCGGAGCGTGGATCCGACGGGTCCCACAGCAGCGTCGTGGGATGGTCCTGTTCCATCAGCCGGTCCAGATCGTAGACGAACCGGTCCCGGCCGTATTCCGCGTTCTCGAAGTGCTGCCCGACGTGGATCGCCTCGACCGGGCAGACTTCCTGACACATGCCGCAGAAAATGCAGCGGAATTCGTCGATCTCATACACGATCGGGTAACGATTGCCCTGGTCGTCCTCGCCGCCCACCAGCCTGATGCAGTTCGCCGGGCATACCGTCGGGCAGAGCCCGCAGGCCACGCACTTGGGACGGCCGTCGGCGTGCACCTCCATGCGGTGCGTGCCGCGCCACCGGGGACTCAGCTCCGGCTGCTCTTCGGGGTACTCCAGCGTCACCTTCGTGGGCCGTACCATGTGTTTGAACGTCAGGCTCATGCCCTTGAGCGTCGCGCGCATGTACGACGTGCGGCCCGCCTCGGGGCGTCTCATCACCTTGACCGAAATCGCCATTGGTCGCTCCCGTTCAGCTTGGTGTGGTACGGCCGGTGGTGCCCCCGGCGGCGCCGGCTGCGGGTCGTGGCGGTCCGGCGCGCCCGACTTGCTTCCTGTGGGCGCCGGAGATCACGCGGTCGCGGTCGACGAAGAAGAGAAACGCGAGGGTGGTGATGCCGCTGACCGCGGTCAGGACCAGCCCGTAGAGCATGCCGTACGCCACGCCCAGCTGGTCGAGCACGAGCATGGTCCCCGCAATCAGCATGATGTACCCGAGCGCCGCCGGCAGAAGCACCTTCCAGCCGAGGTGCATGACCTGGTCGTATCGGAACCTCGGCAGCGTCCACCGGATCCAGATGTAGAGCAGGAGGAAGAAGCCCGTCTTCGCCGAGAACGCGGCCAGGGTGAGCAGCGTGATGAGCACGCTGGGGCTCGTGGGAATCGGCGCACCCGACTCGTCGAAGCCCCGGATCCACGCGCCCTCGTGGCGGTACATGTCGTCCCCGGGCCAGAACGGGATGTCCCACCCGCCGAAGAAGAGCGTGGCCATGAGGGCCGACGCGGTGACCACGTGCGCGTACTCGGCGATGAAGAACATCGAGAACTTCATCGCGGAGTACTCGGTGTGGTACCCCGTGATCAGCTCCGACTCGGCTTCGGGCATGTCGAAGGGGAGCCGGTTGGTCTCGGCAAGCGCGGAAATCAGGAAGAAGATGAACGCCAGCGACAGCGGGAAGACGAACCACAGTCCCAGCTGTTGCTGCTTCCACACCATCTCCGTCAGGGTGACGTTGCCCGCGAGCAGCAGCACCGCGATCACGCTGAGGCCCAGCGCAACCTCGTAGGAGATCATCTGAGCCGAGGCGCGCAGCCCGCCGAGGAACGCGTACTTGTTGTTCGACGCCCATCCGGAAAGCACGATGCCGTACACGGCGAGCGACGAGAGCGCCAGGATGTAGAGGATGCCGATGGGGACGTCCGCGACGATCATGTCCACCGTTCCGACCGGGGTGGGCAGAGGCGCGGCGAACGGGATCACGGCGAAGGTGATCACGGCCGGCATGATTGCGAGCGCCGGGCCCAGGACGAAGTAGAACTTCGCCGCCGTGCCGGGCATCGTCTCTTCCTTGATGATGTTCTTGACGCCGTCGGCGATGGGCTGAAGCAGCCCGAAGGGGCCGACGCGGTTGGGCCCGAGCCGGTCCTGGATGAAGGCCGACACCCTGCGTTCGGCAAGGGTCATGTACGCAACCACCGCCATCACGACCGTGAAGACGGCAACGACCTTGATGGCGCCGAAGGTTACGAACCAGAAGGTTGAGAGTTCCTGCATCTCACCCATGGGCCGCCTCCTCCACGAGGGCCGCGCCCCCGTCTCCGACCGCTTCCCAGGTCAGACCCTCGAACGCGGGGTGGGCGGCCGCCAGCCGCGCGAATGCTTCCGGCGCGCCCCCCGGAGTTTCCTCGCCGCGCAGCGCGGCCACGAGGGCGCCCAGCACCAGCCACGCGGGACGCGCCGATTCCGGTGGCCGCAGGCCCTGCTGGAAGCGCTGGACCCGCCCCTGCGCGTTCACGAACGTCCCTTCCTCCTCGGCGAAGGTCGTGATCGGCAGCACGAAGTCGGCGTTGGCGGCCGCGGCCGAGCCGAAGGTGCCGAGATAGACGAACAGGCCGGCCTTCGCGCCGAAGTCCTCTCCCTGGTCCGCGAGTTCGTCGCCGAGCACGATGACGACCCCGCCGTGTTCCGCCACTTCTTCGAGGCCCCCCTCCCCGCCATCGTCGCCGGAGCGCCGGAAACCGAACAGGCCGGCACCGTGCGGGTTGGGAACGAGGTCCCGGCGGCGCACCAGCAGCGGGAAGCCCGGCAGGGGAACCTCGTCGGAGTCACGAGGCGAACGGAACACGCGCGCCGCGCTTCCGCCGCGCAGCTCGTCCCCCAGCGAGGCCAGGCCCGCCAGCGCCTCGTTCGAGCATCGCGCCGATCCCACCAGTGCTACATCGCCCTCGGCGGCCGCAAGACGCCCGAAGAGGAGTTCCAGCGCTTCCCGCCAGTCCACCACCCGCCTGTCCGATCCGCGGCCGACCGCCGGCGACTCCAGGCGGCCGGGCTGGTTCAGCCACTCGTAGTTCGCGCGTCCGTAGTCGCACATCCAGTGGCCGTTGACCTCCTGGTTTTCACGCGGCTTGAGACGCTGCACCAGGTTGTCGCGGGTGTGAAGCTCGATATTGCAACCGTGACTGCAGTTGGGGCAGATGGAGGAAGTATGGTCGAGGTCCCAGGCGCGGGCCTTGTGCAGAAAGTCCTTCGAGACCAGCGCGCCGACCGGGCAGATGTCCACCACGTTGCCCGCGAAGGACGCGCCCTCCAGCCCCCGGTCGAAGAAGGTGTCGATCACCGCGCGGCTGCCCCGCTCCACCACCGTCAGCCGCGAGTCGCGCGCGACCTCGTCCATGAAGCGCACACAGCGCGTGCACATCACGCAGCGGTCGCCGTAGTAGAGCACGTCGCCGCCGAAGTCGTCGCGCCCGAAGACGCGCTTGGGCTCGCGGCCCCGCCCGCGCTCCCTGCCCTCGTCGAAGACGTAGTCCTGGAGCTTGCACTCCCCCGACATGTCGCAGATGGGGCAGTCGAGCGGGTGGTTGACCAGGTAGAACTCCAGCACGCCCTGCCGCATCCGCTTCGCGGCGGGGCTGTCGGTGTGCACGACCTGTCCGTCGTCGGCTATCGTCACGCACGACGGCTGCAGCTTCGGCGCCCCCTCCACCTCGACCAGGCAGATTCGGCACTGCGCGGGCGCGGACAGACCGGGGTGGTAGCAGTAGTGAGGCACCTCGGTGCCCACCGACTCGGCGGCGTGCAGCAGCGATGTCCCCCTGGGGACGGTGACCTCCTGCCCGTCGATGGTCAGGGTGACCGTCTCGGCTTTGCGACCGTTATCCGGCATGGGGCTCCCCCGGGTGCATCAGGCTGCTCCGACCCGTTCGCCGCGGCGGATGAGGGCCAGGTAGTCCTCGCGGAACTTCTCGATCGACGAAATCACGGGCATCGCCAGCGAGTCCGACAGCACGCAGATGGTGGTCCCCGTCATCTGTTCGGAAATCTCCACCAGCGTATCCAGGTCATCCTCCGTCCCCCGGCCGTCCTCGATCCGCTGGAGAATCCGGGTGGCCCATGTCGTGCCCTCGCGGCAGGGCGTGCACTGGCCGCAGCTTTCGTGCGCGTAGAAGTAGGCCATCCGCCGCACCTGCTTGACGATGTCGGCGGTTTCGTCCATGACGATCACCGAGGCGCATCCGAGCATCGAGCCCGCGGCCTCGACGCCCTCGTAGCACAGGGTGCACGCGCGGCAATCGTCGGCGTCCATGATCGGCACCGAGCTTCCCCCGGGGATCACCGCCTTGAGAGCCCTGCCGCCGGGGATGCCCCCGCACACGTCCTCGATGAGTTCCATCAGCGGAAAGCCCAGCGGGAATTCGTAGTTGCCGGGCTTGTTCACGTGTCCCGAAACGCAGAACAGCTTGGTGCCGGGGCTCTTCTCCGTGCCCCACTGGCGGTACCACTCGCCACCGTGCCGCGCGATGTGGGCCGCGGCTGCCAGCGTCTCGACGTTGTTGATCGTCGACGGCATCCCGAATGCGCCGACCGCGGCCGGGAAGGGCGGCTTGATTCGAGGCTCTCCCCGCCGCCCCTCGAGCGAGTTCATCAGGCCGGTCTCCTCTCCGCAGATGTACGCGCCCGCGCCGACGTGAAGTGTGACGTCGATGTCCACGCCCGAACCCAGGATGTCCCTGCCGACGAGCCCCTCCGCGTAGGCTTCCTCCAGCGCGCGCGCCAGCACCTGCGTGGACTCGAAGAACTCGCCGCGCAGGTAGATGTAGCAGTGCGACGCACCGATGGCGTACGAGCCGACCAGGCAACCCTCGATCAGCTGGTGCGGGGTCCAGCGGATGATCTCGCGGTCCTTGAACGTCCCGGGCTCCGACTCGTCGGCGTTGCACAGCATGTAGTGCGGACGTCCGGTGTCCTTCGGCATGAATGACCACTTGAGCCCCGTGGGAAAGCCCGCCCCGCCACGGCCGCGGAGCCCCGACGCCTTGACGTCCTCGATGGTCGCCTCGCGTCCGATCTCCAGCGCACGGGCGATGCCCTCGTAGCCTCCGACGGCCTTCCAGCCGGCTACGGTGCGCGCCGCGGGGTCCCCGAAGCACTCGCTCAGGACGCGGGTTTCCTTTTCGTGTCGGTACGGGTAGGCCAAGGCCGTTTCCTCGGGGGGCCGCCTCTAGAAGCCCCGGTTGACCTCGCGCTTCAACCGGTCGAGAACGGCCGGCACATCTTCCGCCGACACGTCCTCGAAGTAGCGCGAGTTGATTTGTACGCAGGTCGGGAAGCCACACGCCGCCAGGCACTCGGCCTCGACGACCGTGAAGTTTCCGTCGCTCGATGTCTGCCCCAACTCCGTGCCCGTGTGCTCCAGAAACGCCGCGACAACCTCGTCAGCGCCGCACAGGTTGCAGGAGATGTTGGTGCATACCTGTATCAGAAAGCGTCCCACGGGGCGCTTGTTGTACATCGTGTAGAACGTCGCGACCCCACGGACGTAGGCGTCGCTGAGGCCCAGCAGTCCGGCGACCTCGTCCATGGTCCCGGGCGAGATGTGGCCCCGCAGCTCCTGGGCGAGGTTGAGGGCGGGAAGCAGCGCCGCCCGCGCGGTCGGATAGCGGCTTCGGATCTTGTCGAAGCGCTCCCGGTAGGCTCCCTCGAAGAGCGGCGCGTCCGGATTCTTCTTCACGAACATGAACGGGAGGCTCGGGGAAACCGACGGGTGACCGCCGTCCAGCGGACGCTCGCCCGCGTACTCGGTCCCGCGCACGTCCGCCTCACTCAGTTCGAACTCACCCGTGTTCCCCGCCCAGCCCGGGTTGCGAAAGCGGACCTCGCTCACCGGTCGATCTCTCCGAGGACGATGTCGAGGCTCGCGTTGATCACGATCAGGTCGGCCATGAGGTGCCCCTCGGCCAGCTTCGGAATCGCGGACAGGTTCACGAACGACGGGGGCCGGATCCGCCAGCGCACCGGCTTGGGCCCTCCGTCGCCCACGACGTACATCCCGAGTTCGCCCTTCGAGCCCTCCACCGAGAACCAGCAGTCCTCGGCGGGAGCGGGGATCCCCTCGGTGATCAGCTTGAAGTGATGGATCATCGACTCCATGTCCGACATGCAGTCGGTCTTGGAGGGCAAGCTGATGCGCGGATCCTCCAGGTCCATGGGACCGTCCGGCAGACGGTCCAGCGCCTGGTGGAGAATGTGGATGCTCTGGCGCATCTCCTCCATGCGCACCAGGTAGCGGTCGTAGCAGTCGCCGTGGCACCCGATCGGGACCTCGAAGTCGTAGCTCTCGTACTCGTAGTAGGGGCGGTCCTTGCGGACGTCGTACGGCACCCCGCTGGCCCTGAGATTGGCCCCCGTAAGGCCGTAGTTGACCGCGTCCTCGGCTGAAATCGCCCCGATGCCCTGGGTGCGCCCCACGTGGATCGCGTTGCAGGTCAGCAGCGCGTCGATCTCGTCGAGCGTCGCCGGGAGGTTGTCCGCGAACTCCCGCACCCCGCCCGCCCAACCCTCGGGCAGGTCCGCCATCATGCCGCCGATTCGAGTGGCGGACGTGGTGATCCTTGCGCCCGTCAGTGCCTCGTGCAGCTTGTAGACCTTTTCGCGCTGCTGGAACGCGTAGAGGAAGGGCGTGAAGGCGCCCACGTCGATCGACCACGTGCCCAGCCAGAGGAGGTGGGAGAATATGCGATCCAGCTCCATGCAGATGACGCGGGTGACCCGGCAGCGATCGGTCACCTCGATCCCCATCAGCTTCTCCGCAGCCATGACGTACGCGCAGTTGTAGATCAGCGGCGCCAGGTAGTCCATGCGGTCGGTGAGCGGGACGATCTGGTTCCAGGTGCGGTACTCGCCGAGCTTCTCGAAGGACGAGTGCAGGTAGCCCAGCCGAGGCACCACGCTGACCACCGTCTCGCCGTCCAGCTCCACCACCAGGCGCAGCACGCCATGCGTGGCCGGGTGCTGGGGTCCGACGTTCACCAGCATCGTGCTCGAACCGAGTTCCGGCTCGGGGGCGTCGAAGGGCTCGATCGGGCTGGGAACCGGCGTGCCGTCCGGACCCATTTCCGGATTGCGGCGCACTGCGTAGTCGACCGCGCTAGACATCGTCGCCTCCCGCCTCCTCCCCGGCGCCGGCGCCCTCGACAACCTGCGGCACGCGCTCGGCGATCTCGCCGGGCACGTAGTAGTCCTCCGGATCCTGCGTGAGCGCCCGGCGGGTCTGCTCCGCACGGGAGAATCGACCGCGCAGCGGGAAGTCCTTGCGCAGGGGATGACCCTCGGCGTAGTTGTCGGGCATGAGGATGCGGCGGAGGTCGGGATGCCCGTTGAAGTGGACGCCGAAGAGGTCGTACACCTCGCGTTCCAGCCAGTCGGCGCCGGCCCAGATGCCCGTCGCGCTGTCGATCGCCAGCCCGTCGAGGGGCAGTTCGCACTTGACGCGGAGCGCGGCCCGATGCGGAATCGACCACAGCTGGTACACGACCTCGATCGGTTTCCCGCCGCCGTAGTCGACCGCCGTGACATCGGCGAGATGGTCGTAGTGCTGGTCCGGCTCGTCGTGAAGCCAGCCGAGAATGTCGGTGATCCGCTCCGGGTCGACGTAGACGACATCCTCGTCGCCGGCGCAGATCCGGTTCCGGAACACCGCGTCGGCAAAGTGCTCTCGCAGGGCCGTCACGGACGGGTTGCCGGGCTGCACACTCTCGTCGGCCGTCGCCGCCCCGCCCGCGTCGCGCCCATGCCCGGGCCCGGCGGCGACGAGGTCGAAACCGGAAAGGGGCGAGCCCTGCGCCGATTCGCGCGTCATCGCGTGCCGTCGCGGCGGGGGTGACCGGGGTTCGACGAGAGCATCTTCAGGGAAGTCGATCCTCGGCGCGACCGATGGCGTCGGTCTCCACGAGTCCGCTCACCCGGTTCTGGTCGGTCGAATTGCCGAACGGCCCGGTGAGGTCGGTGACCTCTTCGTCGCCGGCCCGCGGCCGCCCGGCGGCCAGGGGATCCTCGGCCCGCAGCTCCGCGTGATTCGCGAGGCTCTCGCCCCGGATCTTCTCCTGCACCATCATCAGGCCGTAGATCAGGCCCTCGGGGCGCGGAGGACACCCGGGGATGTAGACGTCGACCGGCACGATCGTGTCGATCCCCTGGACCATCGAGTAGACATCGAAGACACCACCCGACGAGGCACAGGCCCCCATCGATATGCACCACTTGGGCTGCATCATCTGGTCCCAGATGCGCCGTAGCACCGGCGCGAGCTTGTACGGCACGCGTCCGGCGCAGATCAGCACGTCGGCCTGGCGCGGGCTGAACGACATGCGCTCCATGCCGAAGCGCGCCAGATCGTAGTTGCTCGCCGCCGAGGCCATCATTTCGATGGCGCAGCAAGCAGTTCCGAAAGGCATGGGCCACAACGAATTGCGGCGTGCCCAGTTAACCACGAAGTCAAGTCGCGTGGTCAGGAAGGTGGGAGTTCCCGAGCCCAGCACGCCAGGCTTTTCTAGTCCCATTCCAAACCGCCTTTCTTCCATTCGTAGACCAGTCCGACCGCCAAGACGATCACGAAGAGGAACACAGCCACAAACGGCCCCCAGCCCAGTTCACGCACCCTGACGGCCCAGGGCACCAGGAAGATCGTTTCGAGGTCGAAGACGATGAAACTGATCGCCACCATGTAGAACTTGATCGAGAAACGGGTCCGCGTATCGCCGAGCGGGATCATTCCCGACTCGTACGGCATCGCCTTCTGGGGGGTTGGGCGACGCGGGTTGAGGATGTGGGAGGCGGCAGCCATCCCGACGGCGTTCAGAACCGTAACGCCCAGGATGATCAGGAGCGGAATGTAGGACTTCGCCATGCTGACTGAAGGCCCCCCGGTCGTGGTTGCCCGCCTTCGCGGTGTCCGGCCCGGTGGAGCCGTCCGCCGCAGGTGCCCTGCGACCCGCGAGCTTGTGAAACTTTTCACGAACTCGTGGATCAAGGCTGAAAGATACGGGGGAAGCCCCGGGGATTCAAGCGGGCGCCGCCCGGAGAAGATCCGGTGAGACCCGGTCCGCCCGGCTTGGCGCCCCGCGCCCCTCTCTCTATCTTCCCGTCATCCACAACTCCGTCCTGTTCCCGCGACTCCGGCTTCAGCCCCGCGCGGGCCCCGGCACACCACCCGTCAGCAGAAGAGCCATGCCCGTCAAGAGCGACCGCTGGATACGCAGAATGGCCCTCGAACACCGCATGATCGAGCCCTTCGAGTCCGAACAGGTCAGGAACGGCAGCATTTCCTACGGACTCTCGTCCTTCGGCTACGACATCCGCGTCGCCCCCGAATTCAAGGTCTTTACCAACGTCCACAACCTGGTCGTGGACCCGAAGGAATTCGACGAGCGCTCGTTCGTCGACGTGAAGGGCGAGGACTGCATCATCCCTCCCAACTCCTTCGCGCTGGCGCGCACCGTGGAGCACTTCCGGATCCCGCGCGACGTGCTCGTGCTGTGCGTGGGCAAGAGCACCTACGCGCGCTGCGGGATCATCGTCAACGTGACGCCGCTGGAGCCCACCTGGGAGGGGTTTCTGACGCTGGAGATATCGAACACGACTCCGCTTCCGGCCCGGATCTACGGTGGCGAGGGGATCGCCCAGCTCGTGTTCTTTCAGGGCGACGAGCCGCCCGAGGTCGCCTACGCGGACCGCAGCGGCAAGTACCAGGGTCAGGAGGGCGTCACGCTGCCGAAGCTGTAGCGGTTCGGCCGGGTGGAATCGCGGGCGAATGCAGGGGCGGCGAATGCGGGGCCGGTTTTTGTTCGCGGGCTGCTACGGCTCCACCGCCAGCAAGTCGAATTCGTAGACCAGCACCGCGTTGCCCGGCACGCGTCCGTCCGGCGATCCGACGGCCCCGTAGGTCAGACGGGGCGGGGCCACGAGCTGGCGCGTGCCCCCCACCCGCATCCCGTCGAGGCCCAGATCCCAGGCGGCGATCGTCTGGCCGCTGCCGACCAGGTAGTACACTTCGCCGTCGAAGGGATGCTCGAATGCGCCGGGCGAGAATTCGTTCGCCGGGTAGATGCCTCGGTCGACCGGCGTCCCGTCATGCAGCCATCCGCGGTAGTTGAAGCGGACGCCCACCTGCTGGCCGGCCCGTTCGCCGCCGCCGGTGACCAGGTCACGGATGTACAGCCCGGACCCGAGCAGCGTCATCTGCGCCAGATCGACGCCCAGCTCGGGCGCGAAGACCAGCGACGCGATGTCGGGCGGTTCGGGTTCCACCGGTGCCTCGCCACCGCAGCCGAAGACGCCGGCGGCCGCGGCCAGGGCGACCGTCCAGCCCCTCAAGGTCCCGGCCGGGAGGCGCGCGAGGGCGTGCGATTGCATATCATATTCACGGAAGTCGAAGGGACCCTGCACTCCGCCACGGCGGGGCTTGCACCGACGTACACTGCCCAGGCCCCGCGGTCCGGGCAAGTCCCCCTCGGACATGCTGCGGCACTCCGGGGAAGGAGGTAGCTCGACGATGCCGAAACTGCAACGGACACTGGCGCTCGCGGCGACCGTACTGGTCGCGGTGGCGTGGGCGGCACCGGCGTCGCCGCCGGACGCCGGGACGGCTCACGCACCCCCCCGGACGGCGAGCGACGAGACCGCCGAGGCGCTGGTCGACGCCTGGATCGACGCGCTCGGGGGCATGGAGACGTACTGGAAGCTGCGGAGCGCCTCCTATACCCTCACCACCGAGATCCGGGATCCCGCGAGTGGACGGCTGCAGCGCGCCCGGCCGCGCTATGTGACGATTGCGCGCCTCGAGACCGGCCAGGCCGCGCGGATCGAGCGCTGGGAGGGCAACGACTTCATCCAGCACGGCTTCGACGGCGTGCAGCAGTGGGCGGTGATGAACGGCGAGACCCTGGGGCCCGGCGACAAGGACTACGACGAGGCGCGCTACGTGTCCGGCGATGTCTTCTACTGGATCGGCCTGCCGTTCAAGCTCAAGGACCCCGGCGTGTTCCTGCACTACGACGGCACGGACGAGGACGGGCGGCATCTGGTGCGCGTGACGTTCGGGGAGGGCGTGGGCGACCACACCGACACCTGGTACTACGTCTTCGAGGACGGCCGCGCGATGCCGGTCTCGATCGGCTACCGGGAAGAGGGCCGCCGGAACATCAGCCGCACGTACTGGGAGGACGTCCAGGAAGTGGACGGCTACGTCTTCACCGGCCGGCGCGTGCACGTCAACGCGGACGGCCGGATTTGGAAGGTGCTGGTGACGTCCGACTTTGTGCTCAATCCGGAGGTGGATCCGGCCATCTTCAGCCGGCCCTGACCCCGGCTGCCCCGACCGCCCCCGGCTGGGAGGTTGCGGCGCATCCAGTTGCTTCCTACAGGTGCGCCATCGTCCCCCGCACATGGTCCGCGCTCTTCGCGAGCGCGGCGGCCTCGGCATCGCTCAGCGGCACCTCGATCACCTCCTGCAGCCCGCCCTCGCCCAGCTTGCACGGGACCCCCAGGTAGATCCCGTCGTGCCCGTACTCGCCCTCCAGGTACGCTGCCGCGGGCAGGATCCGGCGCTTGTTCCTGACGACGGCCTCCGCCATCTGAACCGCCGCCGCCGACGGCGCATAGTAGGCGCTGCCGGTCTTCAGGTAGCCCACGATTTCGGCGCCCCCGTTGCGCGTCCGCTCGATCAGGGCCTCGAGGCGGTCCCGGGGAATGAGATGCGAAACAGGAATGCCGCTCACGCTCGTGTAGGACACCAGCGGCACCATCGTGTCGCCGTGACCGCCGAGTACCATGGCCTGCACGTCCTCGACGCTCACGTCGAGTTCGAGCGCGATGAACGAGCGGAAGCGGGCCGTGTCCAGCACCCCCGCCATGCCCACCACGCGCTCGCGCGGAAACCCCGTCGCCTCCTTGGCCACATAGGCCATCACGTCGAGCGGATTGGACACGACGATCACAACCGCGTCGGGCGCGACCCGGGCGATCTGCTCGCCGACCGAGCGCACGATCCCCGCGTTGGTGCGCAGCAGGTCGTCACGGCTCATTCCCGGCTTGCGCGCGATCCCGGCGGTGACGATGAACAGGTCGGACCCTTCGGCGGGGCCGTAGTCGTTCGCACCGGTCACGCGCGTGTCGAACCCCTCGACGGGCGCGCTCTCCCACTGGTCGAGCCCCTTGCCCTGCGGGATCCCTTCGATGATGTCGATCAGGACGACTTCCCGGCACAGTTCCTTCTCGGCGAGACGCTGGGCGCAGACTTCGCCTACGTGACCCGCGCCTACGACGGTGATCTTTCCGGCCATGCTATGGCTTCTCCATGGTTGTTGAGTGTGAAACGGCGTACATCCCGGAGGCGTCCGGGCGTGGGTGGGGGGCGATTCGAACACCCCCGGCGTCATCGGTGCTGCAACGAGGTCGGATCCGCTTCATCCGCCCGTCTGCGAAAGGGCGATGAGCCCTCCGGAACCTTCGGACGACCCCTGCACCAGCAGGTGCTTCTCGGGCTTGATCCGGAGCGTCTCATCGATCAGGGGCTCCAGCGCCTCGCCCCGCCTCAGCGCGTCGCGCAGCGGGGTCTGGATCGTGCCGAACAGGCAGGGACGAAGCTGGCCGTCCGCTGTCAGGCGCATCCGGTTGCACCGGTCACAGAAGTTGTGGCTCATGGGCGTAATGACGCCGATGGTCCCCTGCGCCCCGGGGAAGCTGAAATACGTGGCGGGGCCGTTGCCCGGCGGACCCTGGACCGGCTCCAGGGCGTCCACCTCGCGCACGCGGGCCAGCGCTTCGTCACAAGACAGGAAACCGGCGGCACTCAGCTCCAGGTTGGACTCGGTCGGCATGACTTCGATGAATCGGACGTGAAGCGGGCGAGTGCGCGACAACTCGGCGAAGTCGGCCACCTCGTCGTCGTTCTCGCCGCGCATGAGCACGACGTTGATCTTGATCGGGTCGAACCCCACGGCGTGCGCCGCGTCGAGTCCCTCCAGCACGCGGGCGAGGGTTCCGGGGCGGCGCGCGATGGCGTCCGCCCGCTCCGGGCGGAGGGAGTCCAGCGAGATGTTCACGCGGCTCACCCCCGCGTCCCGGAGACGCCTGGCGACGGGAGCGAGAAGCACGGCGTTGGTCGAAAGGGCGATGTCCTCGATCCCGGGAACCGCGGCGAGAAGGTCGACGAGGCGCGGCAGGTCCTTCCGGACCAGCGGCTCGCCACCGGTCAGGCGGAGTCTCCTGAGACCCATGCGCGCCATCACCCGAACCACCTGGGTGATCTCCTCGTACGTCAGGATCTCGGCGCGGCGAAGCCAGGGAAGACCCTCCTCCGGCATGCAATAGACGCACCGCAGGTTGCATTTGTCCGTGACGGAAATGCGCAGGTATTCGACACGGCGTCCGAAGCCGTCCACCATGGCCCGGGCCTCCTGGCCCGAGGCAGCCCTGTGCGACCGCACGCTGTAGTTCACGGTGTGCCCTCGATCCCTGTCACCGGAAGATGCCCCTCCAGCCACGCTTCCTCCCCATCTAGATAGCGTTCCCGCTTCCATATGGGAAGACGCTTCTTGATTTCCTCGATCACATAGCGCGCCGCGCGGAACGCCTCCGCCCGGTGGGGAGAGGAAACCGCGATGGCCACGCTGACCTCCCCGATCGCCAGCTCTCCCAAACGGTGCACCACCGCCACGCGGTCGCTGCCCGCCTGTTCCGCGGCCTCCGCCGCGATGGCCGCCAACTGGTCCCGGGCCATGTCCCGGTAGCCCTCGTACTCCATGCCGCCGACCGGGCGACCGTCGTTCGCATTGCGCACCGTGCCCACGAAGAGCGCCGCCGCGCCATCCTGGGGACTGCCCACCCGTTTCAGTACCTCGGCGGGATCGATTGCGGCGGTCGTCACGTCGCTCCAGATCACCGCTCTGCTCCCCGGGCTAGCCGCCGGCGACCGGAGGAATCAGCGCCACCTCGTCCCCGTCCGCAAGCATCGTGTCGCCACCGGCGTACTTTCGGTTCACCGCCACCGCGGGCCGCGAGGGCAGACGCGCCCAGCCGCCTCCACGCGCCTTCAACTCCGACAGCAGCGCCGCGACGGTCGCGCCTTCCGGCAAGACCGCGACCGTGTCCGCCCGACCGACCAGCTCGCGGTGAGCCGCGAACAACAGAACCGTCACCTTCATCGCAATGCGCCGGCGGGTGGCGCTTCCCGGCGTCCGGTCCGACAGCCGGGAGGGCGCTCGCTGGCTATCCGGACCCATCTCCCGCGTCCAACCGGGCGACCTGAGCACGGAAGTGCTTGGAGGGCTTGAAGACCGGCGATGTCCGTGCCGGCACCCTGACGGGTTCGCCCGTCCTCGGGTTGCGGGCCATGCGGGCCTTGCGCTTGCGCACCTTGAACGTGCCGAAACCACGGATTTCGATACCGTTGCCCTGGGCGAGCGCCTGTTTCACGGCGTTGAGGAATCCGTCAACCACCAGCGCGCAGTCCTTCCTGGTAATGCCCGGACCTATCGCATCCGCCACCTGCTCTACGAGATCGGCTTTGGTCATTGGATTCTCCTCTGGAGCCGCTCGACGAGACGTCCGGAGCCGCTTCGTGTCTACCACATGAAACGGTTGGTAAGTAACCGACCGGAGGCCGAAACGTCAAGAGTTCTGTTCTGGTTTCGGGGATCTGGCGCCCCGGCTTCGGCGCGCGTACATCATGGATACGAAGTCGTCGAAGAGGTAGCTGCTGTCATGCGGACCCGGTGCGGCCTCCGGATGGTACTGGACCGCGATCACCGGGAGGGTCGAATGCGCGATACCCGCCACCGTGTTGTCGTAGAGGTTCCAGTGCGTGACCCGGAGGGACGGGGCGCCGGGCACCGCGTCCCCTTCCCCACCTGTCACCGCGAAACCGTGGTTCTGCGACGTGATCTCGACGGTGCCCCGGTCACGGTTCATGACAGGGTGGTTCGCGCCGTGGTGCCCGAAGGGCAGCTTGAACGTGTCTCCCCCGAAAGCGCGGGCGATGAGCTGGTGCCCGAGACAGATCCCGAAGACCGGTATGTCCCGCCGGGCGACTTGGACGATGGTTTCGGCCGCGCGCTGCACGGCGGCCGGATCGCCCGGTCCGTTGGAGACAAAGAGGCCGTCCGGTTCGAGCGCGAGGACGTCGCGGGTCCCCGAACCGGCGGGCAGCACCGTGACCCGGCACCCCCGCTCGGCGAGCAGGCGCGGGGAACTCGCCTTTACCCCGAAGTCGAATGCGGCTACGTGGCAGGTTTCGCGCCCGGCCGCCGGCACGACGTACGACCGTTCCGTCGAGACGCCGCACGCCAGATCGAGTCCCTCCATCCTGGGGTGGGCGAGGATTCGTTCCAGGAAGCCCTCGTCAGGGACCTCGCCGGAAGCAATCCCGCCGCGCATGGCTCCCTCGCTGCGGATATGGCGTGTCAGCGCCCGCGTGTCGATATCGCGGATTCCCACGATGCCGTGGCTGCGCAGGTAGTGCTCGAGGGTGTTGCGGCTGCGCCAGGAGCTGGGCGCCCGTGCCGCTTCCCGGACGATGAAGCCGGCTACCTGCGGACGGGTGGACTCCACGTCCTGGTCGTTGGTCCCGTAGTTGCCGATGAGCGGGTAGGTCATGGTGACCAGCTGACCCGCGTAGGACGGGTCGGTGAGGACTTCCTGATAGCCGGTCATGGAGGTATTGAAGACCACCTCGCCGATCGCGCTGCCCCGGGCACCGAGTGAAAGGCCGCCGAATCGGCGTCCGTCCTCGAGCAGGAGGCAGGCGGGCCGCAGCGGGCCGTGGTCGCGTGAGGACGTGGTTGGCGCAGACATTGCGTGAATCTAGCAGTCCGCGCGACGAGAGGGGAACAGCAGCGCCCTTCGCGCGGCGAGCGACGCCGAACGAAGCGGGCTGGTATCTTCCATGACATGGAGCAAGTGTTCATCCACGCCGACGAGTCCTGCCTCGGCAACCAGTTCAGGGACCGGGAGCGCCCGGGTGGCGCCGCCGCGCTCCTGGAGCACTGGAACGGAAGGGAGTGGCGGCGGCGCGACCTGTGGACCTCCGACCCGTCCACGACCAACAACCGCATGGCGGTCGTGAGCGCCATCCTTGCGCTGGGGGCGCTGAAGGGACGCTGCGTGGTCAGCTTCGCATCGGACTCGCAGTACCTGGTCAAGGGCGCTTCCGAGTGGATGCCGGGTTGGAAGAAGCGGGGTTGGAAGCGAAAAGGGGGGCCGATCGAGAACCTGGACCTGTGGCGCCGGCTGGACGGTCTCACCACGAGGCACGACATCCGCTGGGAGTGGGTCAGGGGACACGCCGGGGATCCGCGGAACGAGTACGTCGACGATTTGGCCCGGCGCGCGGCCCGGGAGCTGTCCACGGCCCCGGAGCCCGTGCCGTCCGGGTTCGAGGACTGGCTGCAGCGGGAGCGGGAGGACAAGGACCGGTATCTGGACTACTTCGAGTTCGCACCCCCGGCGGGGGGCTCCTAGCGTTTCGCGCCCCCGGCCCGGAGATCCTGGCGCACGCCCGGGTCCTCCACGGCGCCGTATCCGAATTCGCGCGCCATCGCAGCCACGACCGCCGGGGCGCATTCTTCGGCGCTGACGGGGCGGCCCAGCAACCGGCTGATGCTCGTGACCTCCCGACCATGCAGGCCGCACGGGACGATGGCATCGAAGTAGGAGAGGTCCGGGTCCGCATTGAGGGCGAACCCGTGCGAGGTGATCCACCCCGAGGAGACGCGGATTCCGATCGCCGCGACCTTTGCTCCGCCCACCCAGACACCGGTCCCCGCCGGGTCCCGCTGTCCCTCGAGTCCCAGCGTTCGCAGCGCCGCGACGAGCGCGCCCTCGAGGCTCCTGAGATACGCGTGGAGGTCCTGTCGGTCGGGTTTGAGGTCCAGGATCGGGTATCCCACAAGCTGCCCGGGTCCGTGGTAGGTGACGTCCCCGCCCCGTCCCGCCTCGTACACGCCGATCCGCCTGGCTCGGAGTTCGTCGGAAGAAAGGAGCAGGTGCTCCGTGCTGCTTCCGGACCCGAACGTGACCACGTGCGGGTGCTCCAGGAGGAGGAGCGTGTCGGGGATGTCCCCCGCCCTGCGCCCCCGAACGAGTTCGGCCTGGAGTGCGAGCGCTTCGGGGTATCCGATGCAGCCGGGATACCGCACCGAAAGTGTGCGGTCCTGCCACCCGGCCCTTTCGGCCGGCCTGTCGGCTGCCGCCGGCCTGTCGGCTGCCGGACCGTTCGCCATCATCGATTCCCGCCGGCGGGCCACCCGGCAACCCGCTCGCGGGCCGCTCAGGCGTCCTCGGGGAAGTCCTCCAGCAGATCCTTGAGGCGCGAGAGGAACCGCGCCGTGTCGGCTCCGTCAACCAGCCTGTGATCGTAGCCCAGGGAGAAGAACGACCGCTTGCGGATCGCCATGTAGTCATCTCCGGTGTCCGGGTCCGACACCACCACGACCCGCTTGTCGATCGACCCGGTACCCAGGATCGCCGACGTGCCCTTGGGTATGATCGGCATGCCGACCATCGTTCCGAGCACCCCCGGGTTGGTGATCGTGAAGGTGGCCCCCTGGATCTCGCCCGGCGACAGTTGTCGTGACTTGGCCCGCGTGGCCAGGTCGATGATCTTCCTGGCGGTGCCGACAAGGCTGAGGTCGTCCGCGTTGTGGATCACGGGCACGATCAATCCGGGATTCAGGTCCACGGCCATCCCCAGGTTCACGGACCCGCGGTAGATGACGTTGTTGCCCGAGATGACGCCATTGACCGAAGGGAAGTCGCGGAGAATCCGGGAGCACGCCCAGGCTACGAATGCGGTATAGGAAACGCGGGCGCCGCGCTCCGCCCACCGGGCCTTGTTCTGCCTTCGCATCCGGTCCACGGCCGTAAAGTCGATCTCGACGATGGAGTGGACGTGCGTGTGGATCCGCTTCGAGAGGACCATGTGCTCCGCGGTCAGGCGGCGGACCTTGTCCATGGTTTCGACGCGGTCGCCGTCACGCACGGGGAACGCGGGGTGCTCGACCTCGCGCGTGTACCGGTCCCAGAGGTCGTCGGAGACGGGCGCCGCGGGAACGCTCGGCGGGCGAGGCTCCGGATCGGGTGGGCGCACCGGGGCGGCGGCCGGCTCGGCGGCCGGTGCGGCTGCCGCAACGCCGGGCTCGGCACCGACTTCTTCCGCCGGCGCCTCTTCGGCCCCGCGGGTCTCGATGAACGTCAGAATGTCCTGCTTGGTGACGCGTCCCTGGTGACCCGTTCCCGGAACACGGGAAATGTCCACACCGGCTTCCGCCGCGATCCGACGCACGACCGGGGTCGAACGGGTGCGAAGACGCTCGGCGCTGGTGGCGGTACAGGCCGCCTCCTCTTCTTCGGCAGGCGGTGGAGCGGGAGCCGCCGGGGGGGCGGGAGCCGCCGGGGCAGCGGGCTGGGAGGGCGTCGCGACCGGTTCCGTCTCCGGGGCAGCGGTCGCCGGGGGCGCGGCAGTCGCAGGGGCGGCGGCGGGCGCGGCAGTCGCGGCGGGGGCGGCAGTCGCGGCGGGGGCACCGCCATCCGGATCGATATAGGCGACGATGGTTCCCACTTCCACGGTCTCGCCCTCGCCGACCACGATCTCGACCAGAGACCCCGCCGAGGGTGCCGGGATTTCGGCATCCACCTTGTCGGTCGAGATCTCCAGGATCGGCTCGTCGCGCTCCACCGGCTCGCCGACCGCCTTCAACCACCTGGAAACGGTGCCCTCGGCGATGGATTCGCCCATTTGGGGCATGGGGACTTCAATTCGGGACACGGGCGCTACTCCATGGGCTTGTTCGGAAAGCCGGCTCCCGGCGGCCTTGCGCAACGGGCCGACCGGCTCCCGGCGTTCAAGTCTTGTCGCGAGGTCAGTAATTCACAAGATAACGTGCCGCGGTCCCGATATCCTCAACCGAAGGAAGAAAGTAGTCCTCCAACTCGCCGCTGAACGGCACGGGAGAGTCGATCGCGGTGACGCGCAGGATCGGCCCGTCCAGCCATTCGAACGCACGTTCGTTCATGCGAATCGCGATCTCGCCCGCGATTCCGCCGGTGCGGGTGTCCTCGTGTACGATCAGCAGCTTCCCGGTCTTTTGCACGCTGGCCGCCATTGCCTCCTCGTCCAGTGGAAGGAGCGTCCTCAGGTCGATGACCTCGATGCGGATCCCGTCCTTCGCAAGCTCGGCCGCGGCTTCAAGACTGCGATGCACCATGAGGCCGTAGGTGACCACGGTGAGGTCGTCGCCCTCCAGCGCGGTGCGGGCGCTGCCCAGCGGAACCACGTAGTCTTCCGGCGCGAGTACCTGGCGGCAATGGGGCGCGCGGTAGAGTCCCTTGTGCTCCTCGAAGATGACCGGATTGTCGTCCCTGATGGCAGCTTTGAGGAGCCCCTTGGCGTCGCGCGGGTTGGATGGGTACACGATCTTCAGGCCGGGCGTGTGGAAGAAGGCCATTTCCACGTTTTGCGAGTGGAACGGGCCACCCCGGTTGCCGCCGCCCACCGGCCCGCGGACCACCAGCGGCATGGGCCCCGCTCCCCTGTACAGCGACGTGGCGATGTAGTTGGTGAGGACGTCGTAGGCCGGCGAGATGAAGTCCATAAACTGCATCTCCACGACCGGGCGCAGTCCCATGTGGGCGGCGCCGGCCGCCGCACCCGTAAAGCCGCCTTCCGAGATCGGCGTGTCGATCACCCTGTCCGGTCCGAAGTGTTCCAGGAACCCCCGGGTCACCTTGAATGCTCCCCCGTAGGCGCCGATGTCCTCCCCCATGAGGAAGACCCGTTCGTCGCGCTCCATCTCCTCCCATAGCGCTTCGCCGATCGCCTCCAGGAGCGTGACGGGTTCACCGGCACGGGTCCGGGAGACGTGCGCCGGGACCTCAGTGGACATGGCCATTCCCGGCTCGAGACTCCACGGGACCCGGCAGCGGCGGGTCGCGTCGTGTCCATGGCGTGGATGGCTCGTGGTCGGTGCGCACAGGCGCCAGAACATCGCGCGGATCCGCCGAGGGCTCCTTGTCCACCCGGTCCACGGCATGATCCACGCCGGCGTGGGCCGCCCGCTCGATCGCATCGAGTTCAGTCCCCGCAAGCTCCCATTGATCGGTTGCGGTCTCCAGAAACCGTTGATGAAGCGCCCACGGTTCGGAATCGGAACGCGGTCCGAGTTCCAGCAGCGTCGGACCCGCGCCGTCGACAGCGCGGCGCCTTGCGGCCGTCACCTTGCGTACGATGGTCTCAAACGAATCCTGGTCGAGCCGCTCGAAGGCGAAGCCGTATCCGTCGGCCACTGCCCGGGTGCTCTGAACGCGCCCGGTCCCGGGGTCGTCCCGGGTGTCAAGGACGACGATCAGGGGCGCCCGCCACGCACCCGCGAGGTTCATGCCCTCGTGCCATCCGCCGGCATCCGGCGCACGGCTTCCCTCGAAGACCAGGGCCGCCCGGTTCTCGTTGCGCCGTCTGAACGCGAGCGCGGCGCCGGCAACGACCTGGGTCATGTGGCCAGCCGGCCCCCCCCAGCCGATCAGGCCGCGCGGCATGTCGGCCCAGCTCAACCCGCCTTCCCGCGCTCCGCCCGCGCTCGTACTCCTGCACGCCAGATGACGCAGGAACTCCAGCGGCGTCGCGCCGAACGCGAGCGAGGGACCCGGGGCGTGCCCACCCGGGTAGCAAAGGTCGCCCGTTGCGTCGGCGGCGCGGTACATCGCCCGCGCGATGACCGTCGAGCGCACGTCGATCGTGAACGATGCGCGGCTCCGGTCGATCTCTCCCGCGCGAGCCAATGCGCGTACCCGGTTCTCCAGAAACCGTGCCTGAAACCCGTAAAACACCAGGTCTTCGGCGACCTCCCTGCCGAAACCGGCGCTACGTGCCAGCGCCAGCGGGCTGCTCGCTCTCGCCCGGCGGTACCTCCGTGTCTCCCGATTCGCCTTCTGCCGGCGGTACCTGCTCTTCCCCGGCGCCTTCGTCGGGCGGCACAAGAATCGGTGTCGTACTGGCATCGGGCAGCAGCGGCTGCGGAGCCGTCGCGGGCGGTGTGGCGATCCCTTCCAGGACGGAAGTCGGTGCCGCGGACCGCGAAGAGAGGATGGCCAGAACGAGTGCGAGGACCATGAAAGCCGATCCCGCAATCCAGGTGGCGCGGGTGAGCAGCGTCGTCGCCTGGCGGCCGCCGAGGACGTCGGTCGCCGCAGCTCCGCCTCCCATGGCCGCCAGACCGCCGCCCTTCCCGGACTGGATGAGGATCACCACTCCCAGAAAAACGCCGTCAAGAACCAGAAGGGTCAACAAGAATGTGTACATGTCACGTCCATCCGCGTTTCCACAAAAGCGCACGGCGGGCTGCGCACAGCCCACGGCGCACCGGAAGCTGCCCTTGGGGGAGGCCGGTGTCAACCCGCCGACCGGGGACCGGGGCGGTGCCGCGGCGCACTGCGGCGCAACGCGGGCTCAGGTCCCTTGAACGGGCTCTGCGGCAGCGGCTCCGGCCTCGGCGATCCGGGCGAAGATGTCCGGGTCAAGGCTTGCGCCGCCGACCAGCACACCGTCCACATCAGGGGCGGACAT
This sequence comes from Longimicrobiales bacterium, assembly GCA_965116905.1. Classification (GTDB taxonomy): domain Bacteria; phylum Gemmatimonadota; class Gemmatimonadetes; order Longimicrobiales; family Gaopeijiaceae; genus Bin94. Next base: position 3,210,188 of record OZ220732.1, read on the forward strand.
CAGCGAGAGCGCGTTCACGGGCTTGACGCTGCCCCCGTACAGAATCGGCGCCGCACCCAGCTCGCCGAGCGCCGACCGCACGATGGCATGCGCCTCGGCCGCGTCGCGCGGCGTCGCCGTTTCTCCGGTGCCGATCGCCCAAACCGGCTCGTATGCCACCATGAACCTGGGCGCAGCCGCTACGGCGGCGAGGACCGCGCCGACCTGACGGCGCAGGACCTGCTCCAGCCGCCCGGCGCGCCGTTCCCCGAGCAGTTCTCCCACGCATATCACCGGAACGAGTCCGGCCCGAACGGCGGCACCCACCTTGGCGCTCACCTCCGTGTCGCTCTCGCCGAAGATGTGACGGCGCTCCGAGTGTCCGATCAGGGCAAACCGGGCTCCCGCTTCTCGGGCCATCTCGGCCGACGTCTCGCCGGTGAAGGCCCCCGCCTTTTCCGCATGGATGTTCTGGACCCCGAATCCGGCCGGGACCCCGACTGCGTCGATCGATGCGGCGAGCGACAGATCGGGAGGAAAGAACAGAAGCTCCACTGCCCCGGAAGAGACTCGCGGCCGGAATTGCGAAAAGAACGCCGTAGCCGCAGCCGGGCCGTGATGCATCTTCCAGTTGCCCGCGATCACTTTGCCCATCATGCCTCCGTTGCCTCCGTGTTCAGGTTCGTCTCAGGTACGTCCGATGCGTTCCGGCCGCCTTGCAAGAGCCTCGATGCCCGGCAGCGCCTTGCCGGCCAGAAGCTCCATGCAGGCGCCACCGCCCGTCGAAATGTGAGTCAGGCGCGCGGCCACGCCCGCGGCCCGCGCCGCCGCGGCCGAGTCGCCGCCTCCGACGACGACGGTGGCGCCCGCGTCGGCTGCCTCCGCGGCGACCCGCGCCACACCGAACGTCCCCGCCTCGAAACCGGCGACCTCGAAGAGCCCCATGGGGCCGTTCCACACGACGGTCGACGCCTGTGACAGCTGGTCCTCAAACATCTGGACCGTCTTCGGTCCTATGTCCACGACGATGTCGCCCGGGAGGATGCGGCCGCGGTCGGCGATGCGGGTTTGCGCCTCCGGTTCCGCCGACCGGGCCACCACACAATCGACCGGAACCAGGAGGCGGGGTCCGGCCTCGTCCAGAAGCCGCGCAGCGACGCCGGTTGCCTCCGCCTCGACCAGCGAAGCGCCCGTTTCCAGCCCCATCGCCCGGAAGAAGGTATTGGCCATCGCGCCGCCCACAAGCAGGATGTCCACCCTGGGCAACAGCGCTTCGATGACATGGATCTTGCCCGATATCTTGGCGCCGCCGAGGATCGCCACGTGGGGACGCCGAGGGTTCTCGACCACCTGGGCCAGCACCGCCAGCTCCCGTTCCACCAGCCCCCCCGCCACGGCCTGGCCACCCTTCGCCATGACGGCCCGCGGCAGTCCGTCGGTCGACGCGTGGGCCCTGTGCGCGGTCCCGAAGGCGTCCAGCACAAAATGGTCGGCCCAGCTTGCCCAATCGGAAGCCAGGGCGGGATCGTTGCTTGTCTCGCCGGGCAGGAAGCGTGTGTTTTCGACCAGGGACACCGTGCCCGGCGGCATCGACGCCACGGCGTCCTGCAGCGCCTGGCCGGCCGTGTGCCGTACGAACCGAATGGGAGCCTCCAGGCAACCGGCCAGGCACCCCGCCACGGGTTCCAGCGAGAGTTCGGGCACGATCCTGCCCCCGGGACGCCCCAGATGGGACAGGAGAACCACCCTGGCGCGAGCATCCACGAGTTGCGCGATGCTCGGGACGGTCCGCTCGATGCGGGCAGCATCGGCAATCCTGCCGGACGCGAGGGGAACGTTGAAATCGGCTCTGAAAGCGACGGTGGCGCCAGCCAACGACCCACTCTGCTGCAGGTCGCGGAGCGACTTCGTCATCGGGGTGATCCGCTCGCCATCGGCGGACCCGGTTCAGCTGGTCGGCGGCACAGGAGACTCCTGCTGCCCGGACCCGGACCCCGGCTCTTCCGCTTCAGGTCGGAAGATGATCGAGAACTCCACCCATACTCCGACCGGCTGGCCTCCCCGCGTGGCCGGTGCGAAACGGAGCCCACGGGTCGCGCTGAGCGCCGCCGCATCCAACTGCCCCACGTCGGAAGAGACCACCACCTGTGGGGACTCGGGCGAGCCCTCGGAGTCCACCCAGACAAGGACGCCGACGGTCCCACCGATGCCTGCCCGCTGCAGGAGCGGCGGGTATTGACCCGCCACCGTGCGCCGGGCTTCGTCGGGGTCCGCGAGGCGGGGAGGTGTCGCGGGCAGCGGCAGTGCCATCTCCGGCGACTCGCCGAGTCCCCGCGTGGGCCGCGGAGGGGTCACGTTGGCGGTTCCCTCCCAACGCCCCGCCTCCACGCCGGATGACGTCGGAATCGCGCTCTCGGGACCGATCTGGGCAGGCTGCGGCCCCTCCGCGAGGGGCAAGCCCAGCAGCCGGGCCAGCGAGGCACGGACAGGGGGTACACCCAGCGACACCGTCAACAGCGCGACGACCGCCGCGGCGGGAATCAGCTGGCGCCGGCGAGGGAAGGCACGCCCGGGAAAACGTCCCTTCCGATACCGCCGCCGATGCTCGTCGACAAGCCGGACGCGAAGCTCCTCGCCGAACGAAGCCCTTTCCTCGACCTGGATCCCACGGAGTTCACGGTCCAGTCGCACAAGGTCGTCCGGCAACGAGCCGATTCCGGTTCGATGTTCGCTTGTCATCCTAGCTGCCCTCGTTCGACTGTTCGGCAACGGCGGTTCTGAGTCTGTCCAGCGCCCTGTGGATGCGCACGGCGACGGCGTTAGCCGTGATCCCGAGCGACTCGGCAATCTCGCGGTTCCCCAGATCCGCGGCGTAGCGGAGCGACAGAATCTCCTGGTCCGGCTGTCTCAGCGTAGCGATCGACGTCATCAGGAGTTGCTTCCTTTCATCTTCCAGCATCCGTTCTTCCGGCGACGGAGCCCGCGACGCCAGATTGGGGACCCTGTCGATCGAGACCTGGCGGGAGCCACGTCGGCCGAGGGCCCGAAGGTGGTCTGTCACGGCGTTGCGAGCGATGCGAAAGAGCCAGGTGCGAGGCGCCGAGCGCCGGCTGTCGTAGCTGGGTAGCGACCGCAGCGCCTTGAGAAACACCTCCGACGTGATGTCCTCTGCGATCTCGCGCGTCGCGACCCGGAACCGCACGAATCTGTACACGGCTTGCCGATGGTCCCTGAACCATGCCTCGAAATCGGGCGGCAAAGCCGGACCCGAGCCTCTCGCCTTCGTGCGGCGATACAGGGTAACGCCCGGGAGCGGCCGCGCCATGGGGGGAACATCCACGGAATCGGAACCCATCATGTCTCCCCATACGCTCGCGGGCCCGGGTTGTGACATCCGGACCAGCAGAGCGTTGCGCCGCGCGGACTCATGCGGCCACAGCGGGGAGGCGGTCGCCCACGAACCGAACGAGGTCGACCACGCGTGACGAATAGCCCCATTCGTTGTCGTACCAGACCAGAACCTTGACCATGCGATCGCCCATCACGGCGGTGCTGGGGGCATCCACCACGGAACTCGCCGCCTCGCCGACGAAGTCCACGGACACCAGCGGCTCGTCCTCCACCCGCAGGATCCCCGCCAGCTCGCTTTCGGCCGCCGCGCGCAACGCACCGTTCACTGCGTCGGGGGACGCATCCGTCTTCAGCTCGGCAACGAGATCGACCAGCGATACATCGGGAGTGGGCACCCGAATCGCCATTCCGTCCAGCTTCCCCTCCAGTTCCGGCAGCACCAGGGAGATCGCGCGCGCCGCGCCGGTGGTGGTGGGTATCATGCTCACCGCCGCCGCGCGAGCCCGCCGCAGGTCCTTATGGGGACCGTCCAGGACGGCCTGACCGCTCGTATATGCATGAATCGTGGTCATGAGCCCGCGGACAAAACCGAAGCGCTCCGAGAGTACCTTCGCCACGGGCGCCAGGCAGTTGGTCGTGCAGCTGGCGTTGGAGATGAGGTGGTGCGTCGCCGGATCGTAGCGATCGTGGTTGACTCCGAGGACGATGGTGATGTCCTCGTCATTGGCCGGAGCCGATATGATGACCTTGCGGGCACCGGCCTCCAGGTGCCGGGAGGCCAATTCACGCGTGCGGAAGATGCCCGTGGATTCGACAACCACGTCGATCCCGAGTTCGCGCCAGGGCAGCCTCGCCGGATCCCGCTCCGACAGCACCCGGATGTCGTCGCCGTCGACCACGATCCCCTCGTCGGAGAGCTCTACCGAGCCCCGATACGTTCCATGAACGGAGTCGTGCCTGAACAGGTGGGCGAGCGTCGAACTCTCTGTCAGGTCGTTGACGGCCACAAAGTCGAGATCGTTCGCTCCCGACTGCTTCGCGGCCCTGAGAACGTTCCTGCCGATACGGCCGAAGCCGTTGATGGCGACTCGGATGGACATGGGTTGGTCAGCTCCCGCGACGGATTCGTGCGCCGGTTCAGGTTGCTTGTTGGGAGATCGGGACGGTTCTTGCAAACGCGTACGCGACGATGGACCTGGGGTTGCCGAGCGCGAGAACGCCTGTGGCAGCCAGGACTGTGGCCCCCGTGGTGATGACATCGTCCACCAGGAGGAGCCGTCGGCCCTCCAACCTCCCCGCCAAACGCTCCACCATCACGAACGCGCCACTGACGTTAGCCCGGCGCTGCATCGGATTCAAGGCGGTCTGCGTACCCGCCTGGCGCTGTCGGCGGAGGCAATCCAGCAGAGGAATGTCCAGCGCCGCCGACAGGGCGGAGGCGATGACCGCAGACTGATTGTACCCGCGCCGCCGGATGTTGCGGGCCGATGTCGGCACGGGCACGATCATATCCGCTCGTCTCGCGGCCTCGCCGGCCCTTCCCGCCATCTCGGTTCCCATGAATCGGCCCACGTCACGCCAACCCTGATACTTCAGGGCGTGGACCAGTTCACGCGCCGGAGACTCCAGCAGACACGCGGCGTCGGCCAACTGCAGCCGGTCGGGCCACTCGTTGCAATCCATACAGGATGGCGCCTCGCCCGTACCCAGTGGTGCGCCGCAACGGGAGCAGGCCGGAAGCGGCACCTGCGGCAGACCCAGGCGACAGTTCCCGCAAACGGGCCCCAGACCGGCCCGGACTTCGGCCGCTGCCGACCCTCCGCATCCAGCGCACGCCGGGGGCAGCAGGTAGTCGGCCACTCCCGTCAGAATCGTCGTCGCCCGCCTCATTCCCCTCATTGCGGCCCCCGGCCCCGGCACGCGGCTTCCAACGCACGCGCCATGACGCCCCTGGGCGGCGCTTCGCCGAACCACCGCGCATGGGATGCTTCCGCCTGCAGCACCAGCATGCCGCGCCCGTCCACGGCCGCGATTCCCAGGGTGTCCGCCTGACGGCAGAGCGGTGTCGGGTTCGTGCCGTATACCAGGTCCATGACCACGTGCGGCGGCGTGGCCAGGGCTTCCAGATCGATCGGCCGGTGCCGTCCGCGAATCCCCACGGACGTCGTGTTGACCACCACTGCGGGGGCCGTGGCGCGCCAGTCGGACACCGGGCGCAACCTCTCGTCCCCCAACTCGCGCACAAGCCTCCGCGCCCGGCCTGCCGTGCGGTTCCAGACGAGAATGAGCGAGGTCGTCGAGGCATGCAGCAGGCCATGTAGGACCGCGCGGGCGGCCCCGCCCGCACCCATCACGAGCACGGGTGACGCGTCGGCCGGAGACGAAACCGCGGCCCGCCACATCCCCGTGAACCCTTCCACGTCCGTGTTGTCCCCCCACACCTCGCCGTCCCGCGCCCAGAACGTATTGCACGCACCGGTCGCGGCGACGGCGCGGGTGCAGCGGTCCAGAAAGGGGATCACGCGCTCCTTGTGGGGCACCGTCACGTTGCCGCCCCCACCGCCCATGGCCAGGGCCCGCATGACCTCTCCACATTCGTCCGGCGACACCCGGCGGGCCACGTATCGCGCGCGCCGACCCGCCGCGCGGAACGCCGCGTTGTGGATTGCCGGGGAAAGGCTGTGCGCGACGGGATCCCCAAGGATCGCGTAGAGCGCGTGACGCTCCCGGGCCCCGCCCGTCACTCTCCGCGCTCCGCTCCCGGCGTCAATGCCGCCAGCGCCGCCTCCACCAGGTATTCCAGTTCGGCAAAGGTCGCCCGGTAGTGGTCATCGGTTCCGCCGAACGGATCCTGCACGGCCCCCTCCCGGCCGGCCATCTCGGAGAGAAGGCGACATTCGTCGGCACCGCCGAACTCCCGGGCACGCAGCAGGTGGTGCGTGTCCATGCACAGCACCGCGTCAGACCGCGCCACCACCTCCGGGGTCAGGACCGCGCTACGGTGCCGATCCAGATCCAGACCCGCATCCTTCACTACCGTGCGGGCACCCTCGCTGGCTGGCCCGCCCGGCAATGCCGCCGTGCCCGCGGATTCCACGGTCACCCGCGACAACCCCCGTCCGGCAATCCATCTGCGCGCGATGACTTCCGCCATCGGTGAGCGGCAGGTGTTTCCCGTGCACACGAAGGTCACATGGAGCCCGCGAGGCGCAACGGCGCGTCCTGGCGACCGGGCCATCCGCACGGCCTCACCCAGCCGCGCGGGGTCCACCGAACCCTGTCGGATCACCACGGGCCGGTCCCCGGCCAGGCGCAGGAGGGTGGAGGGCGCACCGCCCGGGAGAGGTCCTGCCTCCACCGCGAACAGCTCCACCCCCATCGCGAGGCCCGCATCGCGCGCGGCGGCCACGGTCCGCGCCGGGGCACCGCCGGGCGGGTTTGCCGAGGTGGAGGTGATCGGCCGCCCGGCCGCCATGAGGAGTTCCAGCGTGACCGGGTGCCCCGGGACGCGCACGGCCACGGAGCCATCAGCCGCTTTCACGGCCGGCGGAAAACGGTCTTCCGGGTCCTCCAGCACGAGAGTGAGGGGGCCGGGCCAGAACGCCCGCGCAAGCAGCCGGCCGGTTGTGCCCAGCAGCTCGCGCACGAATCCCGCTGACGGGATCAACACGACGAAGCCTCCGCCCGCACGACACTTGATCCGCCCGAGGCGCCCCAGGGGAGCATCGTCCAGGAACCCACCGATGCCGTAGACCGACTCGGTCGGGTGAATCACGAGTTCGCCCCGTGTCAGGTGAACGAGCGCTTCCTCAAGCGTATTCACAGGTGAGATAGGACAAGTCCTTTTGCAATAAACGCTTCTGCGACAATCAAATCCTCCGGGGCAGTGATCTTGAGGTTCATCACCGACGAGGGCACCATCCGCACCGGCGAGCCCGTCTGCTCCACCATCGAAGCGTCGTCAGTGGGGGACAGCCCCGATTCGCGGCAGCGCGCCACAGCTTGCTCGAACACTCCCCGGGGAAACGCCTGCGGCGTCTGTGCGTACCAGAGGACATCGCGCCGGGGCGTGCCGACAACCCGTTCCCCGTCGGTCCTCTTGATCGTGTCCACCGCCGGCACTCCGGCCACTGCGCCGCAACCCGTGACCGCCAGCCGTATGCACGCGTCGATGACCTCGGGCGAGGGGAACGGGCGGGCCCCATCGTGAACCGCCACGACATCCGCCGCCGATTCGAGACCGTCGAAAGCGTTCGCCACGGACTCGAAACGGCTCTTTCCGCCGCTCACGACGCGAATCCTCGGGTCGGCCCGAACAAGTCGGCCGCGCGCCGCTCCGCCACCCACCGCGACCACCAGCTCGACGATGTCGTCCCGGACCAGATACGGGGCCAGCGCCCAGTCGAGGACCGTACGCCCCCCCAATTCCATGAACGGCTTGCGCACGCCACCCATGCGCGCCCCGGCTCCCGCCGCGGGCACGATCACCGCCACCCCGCTCACGTCATGTCTTCGGACGGCTCCGCGTCACGGGACACCGAGTCGAAGCGGGTGTAGGACTTGTGGAAGTAGAGCTCCACGGTACCGGTCGGCCCGTTGCGCTGCTTGGATACGATCAGCTCCGCCTTCCCCTCCACCGAGTTGCCGTCCTTGTCGGTGGGTCCGATGTAGTATTCCGGCCGGTACAGGAACATCACCAGGTCCGCGTCCTGCTCGATCGAACCACTGTCCCTGAGGTCCGAAAGCTGTGGACGGCGGTCGGTGCGCTGCTCCGGTGCCCGGCTCAACTGACTCAGCGCGATCACGGGCACCTCCAGTTCGCGGGCGAGCGCCTTCAGCCCCCGGGAGATTTCCGAGACTTCCTGGACCCGGCTTTCGGCTCTGCCGGCCGAGGTCATCAACTGGATGTAGTCGACGACGATCAGACCCAGATTCGCCTCCGCCATCAACCGCCTGGACTTTGCCTTCATCTCGAGCACGTTCGAAGTGGCGGAGTCGTCGATCCAGATGGGAGCCGCGTTCAGGTGGCCGGCCGCCCGGCCCAGCCGCTGGTACTCGTCGGCATCGAGCCTTCCCCGCCGCACCTTCTGCGCATCCACCCTACCCTCTGCGCACATCAACCGCAGGACCAACTGCTCCTTCGACATCTCCAGGCTGAAGACGGCAACCGGGATCCCGTGTTCGATCGCCGCCGTCTGGGCCACATTGAGGACCCACGACGTCTTGCCCATGGAAGGCCGGCCCGCCACGATCACCAGGTCGCCGGACTGAAGTCCCGTCGTCATGCGGTCGAGGTCGGCAAAGCCCGTGCGGAGACCGGAGACATCCCCGGGGCTCTCCTGCAGCCTCTCAATCTGCTCGAAGGCCGAGTAGAGGACTTCCTTGATCCAGACGAAGCCATCGCGGTCACGCGATTCCGAGACACGGAAGACCCGTTGCTCGGCCTGGTCCAGGATCTCGTCGACCATCCTGTCGCCCGGGTCGTGCACGTCGCGCACGATCGTCTGGGCTGCGTCGATGAGGCGGCGCAACAGCGCCTTGTCGTGCACGATGCGGCCGTGGTACTCGATGTTGGCGGCCGTGGGCACCGCATCCGTGAGCGAAGCCAGGTACTCCATGCCCCCGGCGTTCTCCAGCTCGCCGGTCCGGTTCAACTCCTCGGCAACGGTGATGACGTCCACCACACTGCCGCGTTCGAACAGACGGGTCATCGCGCGGTAGAGCCGCCGGTGCGCCTCGCGATAGAACATGGAGTCGTCCACGAACTCCACGACCCGCGGCACGGCGTCGCCGTCGATCAGCATGCCACCGAGAACCGATGCCTCCGCCTCCGGGGAAAACGGCGGCTGACGATCATACCCGGATGCCTGATCCGCCACGGTCTGGATCGGGATGGGCTCACTCACTGCGATCTTCCTTCCCCGGAACCTTCGCGTCCCCCTCGCCTGCGCTCCACGTGCTTCGAGTCCGAATCATGCGTCTCACCTTCCGTCCATCACCTGGCGCAGCAACTGGAGATCATCCCATGCCAACCGGCTCCAGCCAGGATTGCGCAGCAGCGCTGCGGGATGGTAGGTGACGACGAGGGGAACACCCTGGTAACTGTACACCCTGCCCCTGAGCTTGCCCAGAGCCTGCCTAGTTGCCGTCAGCCACTGCGCCGCGAAGGAACCCACGGCCAGGAGCACTTCGGGGGCCACCAGTTCGATCTGCCGCTTCAACAGGGGGGCGCAGGACTCGATCTCATCGGGTTGGGGATTCCGGTTCCCCGGGGGCCGGCACTTGAGCACGTTGCATATGTAGACCGAATCGCGCCGCGAAAGCGCCACCGACGCGAGCATCAGGTCCAGAAGGCGGCCGGCCTGCCCGACGAAGGGGAGTCCCGTGGCGTCCTCGCGCGCTCCGGGGGCCTCACCCACCACCATGAGGCGGGCCGCGGGGTTTCCGTCGGCAAAGACGACGGTCTTTCGGCCGTCGGCCAATCGGCAGCGGGTGCAGGCCATGGCGGCGGCGCGCAGGGCAGCGTAGTCGTCGCCGGGCCCGTCGCCCACCGCCGGGCGTCCGGCCGTCGCGACCTCTGCCGGCCCGCCGACGGCACCCGTCTTCAGCAACTGCAGTATCTCGCCCGCTTCCAGTCCCGCCGGCACGATGCCGGGCTCACCCAGCCGCCGGCGCTGGTCCAGATAAGCGGCAAGCCGCGTCGAGACCTCCGTCAACCGCGCACCCCTCCCTTCAACCGCTCCTCGACGGCGTCGAAGATCTCCCGGGCCACAGCGGACTTGCTCATCAGCGGCAGCGTCCTGCGCCCGCCTTCGCGATCGAGGATGGTCGCCCGGTTGGTGTCCGCCTCGAATCCGGCGTCCGGCTTCCCCGCCGGGTTCGCCACGATGATGTCGAGTCCCTTTGCGGCGAGCTTCCCTGCGGCACGCTGGACAAGGCCCGACGTCTCCAGGGCGAAGCCCACCGAGACCGCACCCGGCTTCATCCTCGCGGCGGACTCGGCGGCGATGTCCGGATTCGCCACCATGCTGACCGCGACCTCGTCACCCGCCGACGCCCGCTTCAGCTTGTCGGCACGCGGGGAGGCGGGACGATAGTCGGCGACGGCAGCCGCGTGCACGGCAACATCCACGGCGCCGACGGCGTCGAGCACGGCGTCGCGCATCTCCAGCGCGGTCTCCACCCGCACCACATCGACCCCGTACGGCGCCGGGCCGCCGACGGGACCCGTGACGAGCGTGACGTCTGCACCGCGCAGACGGGCCGCGCGAGCGAGCGCATGCCCCATCTTGCCGGACGAACGGTTGCCGACGAAGCGTACCGCGTCCAGCGGTTCACGCGTGGGCCCCGAGGTGACGAGCACCCTGGCGCCCGAGAGAGGGCCTCCGGGGTGCAGCGCCCGGCCCACCGCATCGACGATCGCGGACGGATCGGCCATTCGTCCCGGTCCGCTTCCCTCACCCGCTGCCAGACGACCCGTGGCCGGGCCCACGCGGTGGTGTCCGGGCGCCGCGTCGAGCAGCGTGAGGTTGGCACGGGTTCTCGGGTGCGCGAACATCCTGTCGTTCATCGCCGGCGCGAAGACGACCGGAGATTCGCAGGCCGACATGACCGTGCCGAGGAGGTCGCTGGCGCGTCCCGAGGCGGCCCGGGCCAGAAAGTCGGCCGTCGCGGGCGCCACGCATACGCAGTCCGCGTCGCGTCCAAGAGCGACGTGGAGGGCCGCACCCCCGACCGCGAAGAGATCGATCAGGGGTCCGCGACCGGTCACCCCCTCGAACGCAAGGGGAGCGACGAACCGCCGGGCGGCGGCCGTGAGTACCACGTCCACGGTGGCGCCGTGCAGCGTAAGGTCACGCGCGACCTGCACCGACTTGTACGCCGCGATCCCACCGCACACGCCGAGAACGACGCGCTTGCCCAGCCAGGGGGGTGCCGGTTCCAGCGCGCCCGGGGCCCGGTCTCCGGCCGCGCATGGCTCCGGGGCCTCATGGACCGGGCCGCCGGGAGACACGGGCCGCTATTCCGTCTCGAGACGACGGCGCCTGACCAGCCGGTACTCAACCTGCCCCGATGTGACCGCCTCCAGGGCACGGGTCGAGAGTTTCTTTTCCTCTCCCAGGGGGAGGTTGTCGCGCGGCAGCATGTTCAGTTCGCGCGCATACTTCGCGGCCACAAAGACGCCGAGGTATTTGCTCTGGTTGTGCTCCGCGATTTCGATTGGGGTAAAGACTCTCATGTTCCCTCCTTCCGGATCCCGGCGGCCGTCCCACGTCCACCGATCCGTGCAATCTCGACGGCGGCTCCGGCCTCGAGCTCCCGGCACAACTCCTCCATCCGGGAATCGTGCGCCCTCGTTCCGACTCCGCCATCAGCGATGTCCAGCACCTGCCGGACGGCCTCTTCCAGGTCCTGATTCACTACGAATTCGTCAAATGTCGACACGCTCCGAAGCTCGTCGCGCGCTGTCCGGAGGCGGCGCACGATTCCTTCCGGCGACTCCGTGCCGCGGCCGGTCAGGCGCGCCATCCACTGCGCCGCACCGGGCGGGAGGATGAAGATAACCAAGGCGTCGATGCCGCGCTTCATCACCTGTCGGGCACCCTGCACGTCGATGTCCAGGACGGGAACGGGCCCCGCACCCGTCAGCCCGCTCAGATTCTCGACGGGAGTTCCGTAGTACTCGCCGTGCACCCAGGCCCACTCCGCCAGCTCTCCGCCCGCGATCATCTCCTCGAACTTCTTCCGGGAAACGAACGAGTACTCGCGTCCGGAGCGCTCCTGAGCACGCGGGGGCCGGCTGGTCGCCGAAACCGAGAAGCGGAAGCGTCCGGGGTATTCCCGCACCAGGCATTCCGCGATCGTGGTCTTGCCCGCACCCGACGGACCGACCAGCACCAGCGGCCTCGGCGGGCTCATTCGATGTTCTCCAGCTGCTCGCGAATCCGCTCCAGCTCCTCCTTGATGGCCACCGCCGCCGCCGAAATGCCCGCATCGTTGGCCTTGGCTCCGAGGGTGTTGGCCTCCCGGTTCATCTCCTGCACCACGAACCCGAGGCGCTTGCCGACGGGACCGTTCGTCTCCGCCGGCCCCGCGGACGCGGCTTCCGCGACGGCCGCCCTTCCAGCCGACAGCCCCTCGGCGCTCCGCAGGTGCTCTGCGAAGAACGCCGCGTGCGACCGCAACCGAACGACCTCTTCCGAGATGTCCCACTTCTCGGCGAGGTACGCGATCTCGCGCGCCAGGCGGTCCTCGTCCACCTCCACCGCATCCGACAGCGCAAGAACCCGCTCGCGCAGCCGGTCGCGCTCCCGTACCAGACGCGCCGGGGCAAGGGCCTCCACGGATTCCAGTCGGGCGGCAATCGCGTCGAGAGCCGTGCGGAGTTCTTCCTCGAGGCGCGCCCCCTCGGCCTCCCGCATGGCGACCAGCTCGTCCAGCGCGACCGTCACACACTCCAGGAGTCCGTCCTCGTCGGGCGGGTCGTCGTGCGATTTCCCGCTCCGCCACACACCCGGCAGGGCCGCAATCGCTCCAAGGTCCAGGGATCCCTCCACCGCGAGTTCCTCCGCCGCTTTCCGCAGCGCCGTCACATGCCGCCGGACCCGCTCCACGTCCAGATCGGGGACCCGGGGGTCTTCCCGGTCGACGGTCTCGCAAGCGACCGCGAGCGCGACGCGTCCGCGGGCCAGCCTTTCACGCACTCTCGAAGTCGTCGCCGACTCGAGGTGCTCCCAGCCGCGGGGAAGCCGTACGCTGACGCTCAGGTGCCGATGATTGACCGTGCGCACCTCGACTCGCAGTATCCGGCCGTCCGACAATTCGGTCTCGGCAGTCCCGTATCCCGTCATGCTGCGGATCATTGGGGTCCCCGGCTTCCCGTCAGTTCCAGAATGTCCACCTGACCCCGTAAAGGCTGCGGGTCCCCGGCAGGAGTATCCCGGGCACGTCCTGGTTGTTTCGCCTCAGCGTCAGGTTGTCTATCGTCGCAAAGATATTCAGCGTCAGGAAGCGCATCTGCAGCCTGAAATACCAGCTCTGGTAGAAGGGTACCACCGACGGCACGAGCGTGCCCGGCTCGATTGTCTCGTCCTCCTCCGACGGTTCCGCCTCGGTCGGCAACGGCACGTACATGCTGGAGCGCCCCTGCGCCCCCAGATCGACCCACAGCTCGAAGTTGCCGCTCGCGCGAAAGGTCCGATGAAACGAGAGGCTGCCCCGGTAGATGTGGTCCGGAAAGTAGAGCGACAGGGAGTCCTGCGGCTCCCATAACTGCACCTCGGCCACGAAGAACAGACCGGTCGGACGAAGCGGAATGCGGCCCGTGAGCTCCCAGCCCTGCCGCCGGGGCTGGGGAAGCACGAATCCATCCCGGTCGAAGAGCAGCTGGGTGGGCCACACCGAATCCGCTTCCGCCGACAAGCGGGCCCCGGCAACCTCGACCGCGCGCCAGCTCAGCCTTGCGCCCACGCGGGTGCCGGTGCGGTGGGTGAAGCGGCTCTCGGGGAGCGGGTCGGCTTCAAGCGTGTCCGGCTCGGGGACGGGGTCGGCGACGCTGTCCACCGGCTCATCCGGAACCGGCGGGTTCAGGAACGGGACTGACCGGCTGCCGGCGCCCCGTTCGACAAAGAGTGAAAGGTACGGCACGGGTGTCAGCCAGGCCGTCACGTCGTACCCGGTCCCCGTCCGAGCGTCCCACGACTCGCGCCAGACGCGACCGGTTGCCCCGCCCCACTGCGCCGAGGTGGCCGACGCCTCAACCGCAAGCTCGCGATCCGCAACCCCGTCGCCACTGTTGAACCGCGCCGTCGTGCGCGCCCACAGGCGATCCCGGCCCAGCGACAGCCGCGCCCCGTACTGACCGCGAGACTCCGGTGCGAATGGGAAGACCTCCGTGCTGTCGCCCACCGCGATGGAGGCGCCCATCGCCCACGCCTCCGCCACCGCCGCCTCGCCGAGCGACCAGTTTCCCTGCAGCGTCCAGTCCGACCGGTTGACCTCTGTAGGAGACGGCGTCAGGACCGTTCGCTGGCCCGTCATGCGACGTGTTTCGAAGCGTATCCCACCGCGGTCGCCCCGGTGCAGGCTGTATCGCAGCCAGCCGCCCATCGTGGCGCCCGGCGCGTCCTGACTCTGCGTGTCCAGCCGCTCGACCGCGAGCGCCGCCTTGCCGCCGAATGCTCGCGGCAGGGAAAACGTTGCGCGCATCAGGTTGGTGTCCAGATCGCCTGTTCCGGCTTCGATGAGCGACATCGCCCGTGGGTCGCTGTGCTCGAGGCGGAATAGATGCACATCGACACCGCTCGCGCGTCGTACGACTCGGACCCGTTCGATCCCGGCCAGGGAAACCCGGGCCAGATCCGGGATCGACCCCTCGAGCGGCAGATGCTCGACCCCGTCGTAGTAAAGGCGCAATGCTCCCCCGGCGTAGCCCACCGGAACGACCGCGACGGCGGACCCGAAGTCGCCGCCGCGCACTCCGAGGAGGCCCGGGATTTCCGAGAGCAGTTCCCACAGGGTCTGGCCGCGCGCCGCCAGCAGCTGTTCGCGGTCCCATTCCCAGATGCCCGCGGCCAGACCGGCCGGAACCGGGTCGGGGAGGGTCGGCATGACCGGGGGCGGCGGCAGGCTGTCGACCTCGAGGCTGTCGGCGGCGAGCGAGTCCGCGACCAGGGTATCCGCCGTCAGCGTGTCCAGGGCCAGCGAGTCGGCGGTCAGGCTGTCCGCGACCAGGACCGAGTCCACCCCCAGCGAGTCCGGGACCTGCAGGGTGTCCGGGGGTTCCTGACCGGCGGTCGCCGACGCCGAAAGCACGATAAACACCACAAACATGACCGGGGCGATCGTCGCCATCGACGTGGCGCCCGCCCGCCCAGGCGAAGACAGCCCCGACACCCCGTCCCTCAGACGCCCGCGCGTGCCCTTACCCACTCCAGGAGGAGGCGGCAGGGGCGCCCTGCGGGTCCATCCCTCAGGTAGGGCTTCTTCGTTTTGCCGTACGCCGTGCCGGCGATGTCCAGGTGGGCCCAAGGTGTGTGTCCGACGAATTCCGAGAGGAAACAGGCGGCCGTGATCGTTCCGGCCGCGCGGCCACCGACGTTCTTGAGATCGGCAACCTGGCTGCGCAGTTGCTTCCGGTATTCCTCGTCGAGGGGAAGCGGCCAGCAGGGCTCGGACGCGAGGTCGCCCGCCTCGCGCAACTCGCCGAGCAGGTCTTCGTCATTGCCGAGAAGCGCCGCGCGGTGGTGTCCGAGCGCGACCACGCAGGCCCCCGTCAGCGTGGCACAGTCCACGATCGCCGCCGGCTCCCAGCTCAGGGCATAGTCAAGGGCGTCGGCGAGGATCAGGCGGCCCTCGGCGTCCGTGTTGATCACCTCGATCGTCTTCCCCCGCCGGCTGCGCACCACATCGCCCGGCTTCGTCGCCGACCCGTTCAGCAGGTTTTCCGAACTGGGCACGACCGCCTTGACGTTCACGGGAAGATCCAGCTCACCGATCGCTTTCATCGCACCCAGAACGGCCGCGCCGCCGGACATGTCGTACTTCATCTTCTCCATTCCCCTCGCGGGTTTGATGGAGATGCCGCCGGCGTCGAACGTCAGCCCCTTCCCGACCAGTACGAGCGGTGCGGCACCCGCGTCGCCCCCCTGGTGCTCGAGCACGATGAGGCGCGGTTCCTCGTCGGACCCTCTCGCCACCGAGAGCAGTGCGCCCATCCCCTCTCGCTCCATCTCCGCGGGGCCGAGAACGTCGCACTTCAACCCCGACTCATCCGCGATTTGCACGGCTTCGTCCGCCAGGTGCGACGGGGTGGCCAGATTGCCGGGGGTGGCCTGCAGGGTGCGGGCCAGGTTCTCCGCGTTCGCGAATGCCCGCCCGAACCGGACCGCCTCGTCCCACGCGTGCCGCGACGCGCCCGCGACCACGGCCGAGCGAACCGGGCGGCTCCCGTCGCCGTCCGTCGCTTCCGCACCCGTGTCCTCCCCGCCACGCGACTTCAGTTCGTCGAATCGCCAGGCGGCCAGCACCATCCCTTCCGCCGCGGCCTGAACATGTCGTGCCTCGATGTCCGGGCCGAGCTCCGCGAGGCTCAGCGCGAGCGATGGCAGCTCCAGCCGTTCGGCGAAGCGCACGGCCTCCCCGGCGGCGCAGCGAACCGTCTCGGGGGTCAGTGACCCCGATTCGCCAACACCGAGATAGAGGACCCTGAGCGGACCATCCGTACCGCGGCAGCGGCCCGTGACGCGATCGCCTCTGCGCCCGCGAAAATCCCCAATGGCAGCGGCCGCCCCTAGTACGCCGCCGAAGCGTTCATCGAACGCGTCCAAGTGCTCGAGGGATCGATCAGAGGCAGCCAGGACCGCAATCAGCGGCGTGGCGACCGCCTCGGGGGCCGTGGACGACAGGGTCAGTTCCATCTCGCGGGACTCCCGGCGGGCAGCACTACATGTGGGCGACGATGGTCTCGGCGAACCGCGACGTGGACACCGTGGTCGCGCCCTCCATCTGGCGCTCCAGGTCGTAGGTCACGAGCCGGGCGGCCACGGCCCCTTCCAGCCCGCGGTCGATGGCCCTGGCCGCCTCGTCCCACCCCAGGTGTTCGAGCATCATCGCCGCCGACAGGATCAGGGACCCCGGATTGACCTTGTCGAGCCCGGCGTACTTCGGCGCGGTACCATGCGTCGCCTCGAAGAGCGCAACCGAATCGCCCACGTTGGCCCCCGGCGCCATCCCGAGGCCCCCCACCTGGGCGGCGCAGGCATCCGACAGGTAGTCGCCGTTGAGGTTGGGGGTCGCGACCACCGAGTATTCGGCAGGGCGCAACAGGACCTGCTGAAACATCGAGTCCGCAATGCGGTCCTTGATCACCACCCGTCCATCCGCCTTCTCGCCGTCCCAGAGCCGCGCTTCGGGAATGGTCTCTTCGGGAAACAGCTCCCCGGCAACCTCGTACCCCCAGTCGCGGAACGCTCCCTCGGTGTACTTCATGATGTTGCCCTTGTGCATCAGCGTCACGGAGTCTCTTCCACGAGCCAGCGCATAGCGGATGGCCGCGGCGACGTGGCGCTTGGTGCCGAACGGGCTGATCGGCTTGATCCCGATGCCGCTGGCCTCCCGGATGAACGAGCCCATGCTCTCTCCGAGAAAGTCACGCACCCGATCCGCTTCCGGCGTCCCCGACGCCCACTCGATTCCCGCGTAGACGTCTTCGGTGTTCTCGCGGAAGATCACCATGTCGACCTGGTGCGGTTCGCGCACCGGCGAAGGCACGCCGGGGATCCAGCGCACGGGCCGGATGCAGGAGTAGAGATCCAGCACCTGGCGCAGCGTGACGTTCAGCGAGCGAATGCCGCCGCCCACCGGCGTGGTGAGGGGCCCCTTGATGGCGACCCTGAACTCGGTCAGCGCGTCGAGCGTCTCGCCCGGAAGCCATTCACCCGCGCGTTCGTTCGCCTTCTCCCCCGCAAGCACCTCCATCCAAGCGATCCCCCGCCGTCCACCGTACGCATTCGCCACCGCCGAGTCGACGACGTGGCGCGTTGCCGCCCAGATGTCGGGGCCGATGCCATCGCCCTCGATGAAGGGAATGATCGGCCGGTCGGGAACCACCGGCTGACCGGTTGAGCCGGTGATGCTCTCGCCATTGGAGGGGACGGAGGCGTACTGGTACTGGGACACGCGTGGGCTCCAGGTTTTGGGGGATGATGCCGGCTATTGGATAAATGTGACGGCTGGACAGGCGCATTAGAAGGGGCAGCGGGACTGGTGAACCATAGGCCGTGACAAAACCGTGGACAGATTCTAGCTTGAATCTGTCACTGCCTGCGACGAAGACTCAGTGGAAGGGGCTTTTGGCGCGATGGAACCTCGTCCGTCCCAACCTCGATACCGCCGACACTGGGGTATTTCTTCCCGTACGCGCTACCAGCTGGGACAGTGCGCCGCCCTGGTCACGGCGATCCGGGCGGTACCGACGCGGCCTGGAGTCGGCCGCCGCCTCGTCGACCGCGCACTGGCGCGTGGCGCCATGGCCACGACCGGCATCGCGGGAATCTCGGTCGACGAACACGCGGTTGCACGCGCAATGGCCGATCGGAGCATGCCAGACGCCCGCCTGCCCCTTTTGCGCGACGTGATGAACGTGGTCGACGCCACCGTTGCACTGCTCGACGACATCGCGGCCGGGGACGCCCGAACCGTCGACGCCCGAACCGTCGACGTCCCGACCGTCGACTCGGACCTGCTCCGGCGGGTGCACCGCATGGTCGGGGAGGGGCTGGGAGACCGCTTCGCCGCCACCCCGGGCCAATTCCGCAAGGAGAGCGCGGGCGGGCCGTACACCGCTCCGCGGGCGGACGAGGTGGACGGGCTTGTGGACGGCGTGTTGGCGTGGCTTCAAAGGGAGTTCCCCGATGGCCGCGGCGCCTTTGGCCGAGCGGTCGTGCGGGCCCTGGTCACGCACGTCTACATACTGTGGATCCGGCCATTCGGAGACGGGAACGGTCGCACGGCACGCCTGCTGGAGACCTATGTCCTCGCCGCCGCCGGCACGCCCGCGGTCGCTTCGCACCTGCTGACCGAGTTCTATGCCCAGACCCGGGACGAGTATCTTCGCCAGCTCGAACTTGCGTCCCGCGACCGCTCCCTGACCTCCTTCATCGCGTACGCGGTCGAGGGTCTCCGCGACCATCTGCAGACGTGTTTCGAGGCCGTCACGCAGGCCCACTTCGAGGCCGCGTGGCGCAGTTTCGTGACGGACAGGTTCACAGCGCGGAACTACCGTAAGAAGACCGTTTTCCGGCGCCGCCGCGACCTGATGCTCGCGATACCTATGGACCGGCCGTTCGCGATGGCCGACCTCTCCCGACTCGACCCGGAGCTCTCGGATCGCTACGGCGGGCTTTCCGCGCGGACGCGCCGGCGCGATCTGGCGGAACTGGTCGAAGCCGGGCTACTCCTGGAGTCGGACGGCGTGTTCACAGCGAACACCGACGCGCTGCGCACCCACGCCCGCTCGCCTAACCGGACTCCCGGTCCCCGGGACGCGGGAAGAACTGATCGATAAGAATGGGATTGTCGTCCGGGTCCACCAGAACGATGCTGGCCGGGCCGGTTCCCTGCGGGTCCGTGTCCGTCGTGATGTCGATCCCGCCCGCAATCAGCGCCGCGCGGATATCCCTCACATCCGTGAAATCCTCGACCCGCGAGGTGTCCTGTGCGAGACCCGGATTGAAGGTCAGGATGTTCTTGTCGAACAGGCCATGAAAAAGACCGAGAACCGTGGTCCCGTTGACCATCATCAAATACCGCTCCCCGTCGCCGCCCGTCACCGAGAATCCGAGTCTCTCGTAGAACGACCGGGAAACGGCGAGGTCCTTGACGGTGAGGCTCATCGAAAACGCGCCGAGTTGCATGAATGAAGATACAACATCCGCTCACCGCCGATCCGTCGCGGGCCATGGGCATCGACTACGGCACCCGCCGCATCGGCATTGCCCTGAGCGACCCGACCGGCACGCTCGCGACGCCGCTGACCACGCTCGCGCGGCGCGCCGGAAAGCGGGCGCCCATCGCGAGAATCCTGGAACTCGCCGCGAAGCACGACGTAGGGCGGTTTGTGGTGGGACTTCCCCTGCATCCGCAGGGGGGTGAGAATACATGGACCGCCGAGACCCGCGAGTTCGGGAGGCGGCTGCGGCACCGGAGCGGCCTGCCCGTCCATTTCATTGACGAGTCCTATTCATCGGCGGAAGCCGAGGCGAGGATCCGCTTCATCGGATTGAAGCGGGCGCAGAGGGAAGAAAAAGCGAGGATCGATGCCGGAGCAGCCGCGATCATCCTCCAGGACTGGCTCGACGCCCGTGCCCTGGACACACCAGAGGATCTCGGTGGAGGGCCAGCACCGTAACGTTCTCGCCGGCGCGGTCCTGCTCCTGGCAATCCTCGCCGCCACGCTGGCGGCCACCGCGCATCCGCGCGCAGCGGCCAGGGGCGAGGTGTTGGTCGAAATCCCTTCCGGTACGCCATTCCACGCCGTTGTCGGCATCCTCGAAGACGGGCAAGTGATCACCCGGCCCGGGCTGTTCGGCATCTACGCGCGCCTCCGTTCGCTGGACCATTCCGTCAGGGCCGGCACCTACCGGCTCCCGCGCGGCGCGAGGTTCTCCGAGGTGCACTCGGCTCTGTCGAGGGGTCGTGTCGTGACCCATCCGATGACCATCCCGGAGGGGCTCACGATCAGGGGGATGGCCGGCCGTATCGCGATGGCCGCCGGCGCCGATTCGGCGGAGGTGGCCGAAGAGCTGGCCGGGCAGGAGTTGCACGAGGCCTGGAACGTGCCCGGTCCGGGACTCGAGGGCTACCTCTTCCCGGACACCTACAGGTTCGCCGAGGGCGTGGCCCTGGAGCGGGTGGTTGCGGCCATGATCGACCGCTACCGGCGCTACTGGACGCAGGAGCGGCGTGAACGTCTCTCAGCCCTTGGCCTCTCCGAACGGGAAGCGGTCACGCTCGCCTCCATCATCCAGGCGGAGGCGACGCTCGTGTCCGAGATGCGCACGATTTCGAGCGTCTATCACAACCGGTTGCGGATCGGCATGCTGCTGCAGTCGGACCCGACTGTGCTTTACGCGCTCGGTGGCCACCGGCGCCGCCTTCTGCACGCCGCAATCGACTCGGTGGCGGACAATCCCTACAGTACCTACGCGCACCCCGGGCTGCCGCCGGGACCCATTTGTGCGCCCGGCGCCGACGCTCTCGACGCGGCGCTGGATCCCGCGGAAACGGACTACCTGTACTTCGTCGCCGGGCCGGACAACACCCACGTCTTCACCCGGTCGTTGCGCGAGCACAACGCGGCCCGCCGACGCGTCGGGCGGCCGTAGCACACTCCACTGAACGCAGCGGCGACGGATCGCGACCGGTGACGACGGTGCCGAAACAGCCCCGCGCGCTGGGGCGGCGCCTGCGCCTGATCGTGATCACGGACCGCGGTCTGGCCGAGGACCGCGGTGTGGCCGACCCCGGAACCGTGGCCGACGTTGTTGCGCGGGCCCTTCATGCCGGCGCGCCGGCCGTGCAGCTGCGGGAGAAGGCCCTGCCGCCCCGCGAGGTCCTTCCGCTCGCGCGCCGGCTCCGGGCGGACACGACACGGGCCGGGGCGTTGTTCTTCGTGAACGACCGGCTCGACCTCGCCCTGGCCGTACGAGCGGACGGAGTTCACCTGGGGCCGGACGACCTGCCGGTCGGCGCCGCGCGTGCGATCGCTCCCACCGGTTTCCTGATCGGGTATTCGGCGGACCAGGCGGACGCCGCACGTGCCGCAGTCCGGGACGGCGCCGACTATATCGGCTGCGGTACGGTCTACCCGACCGGCACCAAGCCCGGGGCCGGCGAGACCGTAGGCACCGATGGACTTCGCCGCGTGGTCCGCGCAGTGAGCGTGCCCGTTGTGGGGATCGGCGGCGTCACCCCGGCCCGCGCCCCCGCCGTGATCGCCACCGGAGCAGCGGGATGCGCGGCCATCGGCTCCATCATGGCGGCCAGGGACCCGGCCCGCGCCGTAGCGGGCTTCCTGCGGGCGGCCGAGCGTGGCGCGCCCCGCCCCTGAGCCGTGCGCCCGCCGTTGGCCAGCGCTCCCGGCGCCTCCTCCCCCCGAACGCAAAACGCCCCATCCGGCGCTTTCACGTCCGGACGGGGCGTTTGGGTAAAATGGCTGGCAGCGACGTACTCTCCCACCGGGTTGCCCCAGCAGTACCATCCGCGCGGCAGGGCTTAACTTCCGAGTTCGGGATGGGATCGGGTGTGTCCCCTGCGCTGTGGCCACCAACCAAATGACAACAGGGAGGGAAGGAAAGCGCCTTTAGAACGTGCAGGAAATACGGAAGAGGATGTGCTGGTCAAGCCTCTCGGGCCATTAGTACGGCTCAGCTACACGTGTTACCACGCTTCCACTTGCCGCCTATCAACGTGCTCGTCTCGCACGGCCCTTCTGAGACCATAAGTCTGGGAGTACTCATCTTGGGGGGGGCTTCCCACTTAGATGCTTTCAGCGGTTATCCCTTCCCGACGTCGCTACCCGGCAATGCCCCTGGCGGAACAACCGGTACACGAGTGGTCAGTCCACTCCGGTCCTCTCGTACTAGGAGCAGCTCCCCTCAATACTCCAACGCCCACGACGGATACAGACCGAACTGTCTCACGACGTTCTAAACCCAGCTCATGTACCGCTTTAACGGGCGAACAGCCCGACCCTTGGGACCTTCTTCAGCCCCAGGATGCGATAAGCCGACATCGAGGTGCCAAACCGCCCCGTCGATGTGAACTCTCGGGGGCGATAAGCCTGTTATCCCCGGCGTACCTTTTATCCGTTGAGCGACGGCCCTTCCATTCGGAACCGCCGGATCACTAAGGCCAACTTTCGTTCCTGCTCGACCCGTCGGTCTCACAGTCAAGCTCCCTTATGCCTTTGCACTCTTCGCGCGATTGCCGACCGCGCTGAGGGAACCTTTGCGCGCCTCCGTTACCTTTTGGGAGGCGACCGCCCCAGTCAAACTACCCACCTGCCACTGTTCCCGAGGAGGATTCACTCCCCAGGGTTAGAGCCTCAACATTGTAAGGGTGGTATTTCACCAACGACTCCCTACCCCCTGGCGAGGGCAGTTCGCAGTCTCCCACCTATCCTACACATGCAAAGTCAAGACCCAATGACAGATTGCAGTAAAGGTGCACGGGGTCTTTTTGTCCTGTCGCGGGTAATCGGTATCCTCACCGATACTCCAATTTCGCCGAGCTCGCGGAGGAGACAGCGCCCAAGTCGTTACGCCATTCGTGCAGGTCGGAACTTACCCGACAAGGAATTTCGCTACCTTAGGACCGTTATAGTTACGGCCGCCGTTTACCGGGGCTTCAGTTCAGAGCTTCGGGTTACCCCTAACCCCTTCCTTTTACCTTCCGGCACCGGGCAGGCGTCAGTGCCTATACGTCGTCTTGACCGACTTTGCAGACACCTGTGTTTTTAATAAACAGTCGCTTGGGCCGATTCTCTGCGGCCTGTTTCGGCTCCCCACGCATCATGGTTCACCTACCGCAGGCTCCCCTTCTCCCGAAGTTACGGGGACATTTTGCCGAGTTCCTTCTCCGCGAATCACTCGAGCACCTTAGGCTACTCGCCTCGCCTACGTGTGTCCGTTTGCGGTACGGTCGACCAGGCACCTCCCATGCGAGGCTTTTCTCGGCGGTATGATTACGGACCCTTTGCGGGGAAATACTTCCCCTTCGGCATCGGCGCTCGGCTAAAGAGGTCTTTTATCCCCCCTCATCGCCTACCACCTTACATCGGATTTTCCACCACCCGACGGTCCTGTCACTCCCGCGTCCCCCCTCATGGTCAAACGCTACCTGACCGGTACAGGAATATTAACCTGTTTCCCATCGCCTACGCCCTTCGGCCTCGGCTTAGGGACCGACTAACCCGGAGCGGATAAGCCTGGCTCCGGAACCCTTAGGCTTTCGGTGACAGGGATTCTCACCCTGTTTATCGCGTACTCATTCCGGCATACTCTCTTCCCTGCTCTCCACGGATGCTCTTCCGAGTCCGCTTCACTGACCAGGGAATGCTCCCCTACCATGACTTGCGTCATCCGTAGCTTCGGCGCCATGCTTGAGTCCCGACCATTATCGGCGCGGATCCACTTGACTAGTGAGCTATTACGCACTCTTTAAAGGCATGGCTGCTTCTAAGCCAACCTCCTAGTTGTCTCTGCACATCCACATCCTTTCTCACTTAGCACGGACTTGGGGGCCTTAGCTGACGGTCTGGGCTCTTTCCCTCTCGCGGACGGACATTATCGCCCGCCCACTGACTCCCAGGATACATCTCTGAGGCATTCGGAGTTTGGTTGGGTTCGGTAACCTGGTAAGGCCCCTAGCCCATCCAGTGCTCTACCTCCTCGAGACAATCCCCTGAGGCTATACCTAAATATATTTCGGGGAGAACCAGCTATCTCCGAGCTTGATTGGCCTTTCACCCCTATCCACAGCTCATCCGAGCAGTTTTCAACCCACAACGGTTCGGGCCTCCACCAGGTGTTACCCCGGCTTCACCCTGGCCATGGATAGATCGCGTCGGTTTCGGGTCTACCCCCATGCACTCGTCGCCCTGTTCAGACTCGCTTTCGCTTCGGCTTCGGACCTGAGGCCCTTAACCTCGCGCATGAGGAGTAACTCGCCGGATCATAATGCAAAAGGCACGCCGTCACCCATCCCCGGGAATCCGAAGATCCGGGTCGGGCTCCGACCGCTTGTATGCACACGGTTTCAGGGTCTATTTCACTCGCCGTCAGGCGTTCTTTTCACCTTTCCCTCACGGTACTATTCGCTATCGGTCACAGACTCGTATTTAGCCTTGGAAGATGGTCCTCCCGGATTCAGCCAGGGTTCCACGTGTCCCGGCCTACTCGGGGTCCGCGCCAGCTCGTCTACTCGCATTTCGCATACGGGACTCTCACCCTCTGCGGTCGTACGTTCCAGTACCGTTCCGCTATGCTTCGACTCGCCTCCCACGCGGCCCCACAACACCCGGTTGAGTCTCCCCACCCGGGTTTGGGCTTTTCCCTTTTCGCTCGCCGCTACTCTGGGAATCTCGATTGATTTCTTTTCCTCCAGGTACTTAGATGTTTCAGTTCCCTGGGTTGGCTCCCCTCACGGGGTGACGGGATTGCTCCCGCCGGGTTCCCCCATTCGGACACCCCCGGATCCAAGCTAGCTTGCAGCTCCCCGAGGCTTTTCGCAGCTTGCCACGTCCTTCATCGCCGGTCTGTGCCAAGGCATCCGCCGTGTGCACTTTCTCGCTTGACCAGCCCTCTTCTCAGGCCGAACGCGGACACTCGTCAATCCGAATGCCGCGGTCCGGTTTCCATTCGCTTCGGGCCAGCCCACCACCGTATCGCCTTCCTACACGTACGCTCCTGTCGTCCGCTGGCCGGACACCCTGAACGGGATCGTCCAACCGGTGCGACCGGAGCGCCTAAGGCACTTTCCTTCCTCTACCCTGGTTTTCAAGAAACTCATGGTCCGCGCACGCTTTTCGCCAAGACGGGTCCGCGTTGGGACACGGGCGTTCATCGTCGCGTGACGGACAGCTTTGAAAGATAGTCAAACGACGGGGGAAGTCAACGACCCGTCTTGTCCAACGGCAAATGAGCCCGAACGGGGGCCGGTCTCCGACCGAAAACGGGCCGGGAGCGCTGGCCGACTACATCCCTCCGGCGCCGAGAAAGGCAGCGACCTCGTCGGCGGTCACGAAGAAGTCGCCCAGCTTCTTCCCCCCCTCAGGGCCGTGCCAATCGGATCCTCCGGTCACGACCAGACCGTCCTCATCGGCCGCCTTCTCCAACTCGGCCACGCCCATGGTACGGTGAGTCGGCCGGTACACCTCGAGCCCCCGGAGACCGGCCCGCACCAGGCGCGGAAGGAGTCTCCGGAAGAGTTCGGCGGGCGGATGGGCCCATACCGGAAGGCCGCTGGCGCCCAGGATCAGGCGAATCGCCTCTTCCGGCGTCGTCACCAGGGTCGGGACGTAGGCGGGCCGGTCGTTGCCGATCAGCTCGGCGAAGGCCTGAGGCACGCTGCGGACATGACCGGCTCGCACCAGCGCTCGCGCCAGATGAGGGCGCGAATAGGCGACTTCGGCCGACCCCCGCTGTTCGTCGAGCTGCTCGCGGGAGACCCTGATTCCCTGACGCGAGAGTCGTTCGACCATCTCCAGCATGCGAGCGTCGCGCCGCTTGTGGGTCCGCCGCGTGTGCCGGGCGAACACATCGGACCCCGTGTCCACGAAGTAGCCCAGGATGTGGATGTCCGATCCGGCGAACGTGCTGCTCATCTCGATGGCCGGAATGATGTGAATCCGCTTGCCCGCAGCCGCCCGGCGCGCGCGCTCGACGCCGGCGACCGTGTCGTGATCGGCGAGCGCGACAACGTCCAGCCCACCCGCGACCGCACGGTCGACGACTTCTTCCGGCGGCACGGTGCCGTCGGAGGCGGTCGAGTGCACGTGAAGGTCGAGCTTCATGGAGCCCGTTGCCCGAAGGCGACTATCCCGGCGAAACCTGGTCCGCGAGCACCGTCACGGCGTTGTCCTCCACCTTCATCACGCCGCCCGCGATCCTGAATTTGCGCGAGCTTCCGGACTCGGGTTCGACGGTCAGCGGCCCTTCCCCCATGAGCGTCAGGAAGGGTGCATGACCAGGCAGCACGCCGACCCATCCGTCCCACGCGGGCGCCACCAGCGACCGGGCGGACCCCTCGAAGACGACCTCTTCGGGCGTCACCACGCGCAATTGTATCGACTTCGCCACCTCAGTCCACCTCCACCCCCATCTCGCGGGCGGCTTCGATCACCTGGTCGATGCCGCCCTTCATGTAGAACGCCTGTTCGGGCAGGTGATCGAACTCGCCGGACGCCACGCGTTCGAAGGACTCGATCGTCTCCTCCAGGCGCACGTAGCAGCCGGGAATGTTGGTAAACGCGGTCGCCACGAAGAACGGTTGTGACAGGAAGCGCTCGATGCGGCGCGCGCGGCTCACGATGATCTTGTCCTCTTCGCTGAGCTCGTCCATGCCCAGGATCGCGATGATGTCCTGCAGGTCCTTGTAGCGCTGCAGGATCTCCTTGACGCGTCCGGCGACTTCGTAGTGCCGTTCGCCCAGGAACTGGGGATCGAGGATGCGCGACGAGGAGTCGAGGGGATCGACGGCGGGGTAGATGCCCTTCTCGGCGATGGAACGGGAGAGAACCGTGGTGGCGTCGAGGTGGGCGAAGGCGGCGGCGGGGGCAGGGTCGGTGAGGTCGTCGGCGGGGACGTAGATGGCCTGCACCGAAGTGATCGACCCTTCGCGCGTCGAGGTGATGCGTTCCTGCAGCTCGCCCATCTCGGTGCCGAGGGTGGGCTGGTAGCCGACCGCCGAGGGCATGCGGCCCAGCAGCGCCGAGACCTCGGAGCCCGCCTGCGTGAAGCGGAAGATGTTGTCGATGAAGAGAAGGACGTCCTGCTTTTCGACATCGCGGAAGTACTCGGCGACGGTCAGCGCCGAGAGGCCCACGCGCAGCCGGGAGCCGGGCGGCTCGTTCATCTGCCCGTAGACCAGGGCGGTCGAGTCGAGCACGCCCGATTCCTTCATCTCGAGCCAGAGGTCGTTGCCTTCGCGGGTGCGCTCGCCCACGCCGGCGAAGACCGAACGGCCGCCGTGCTCCATGGCGATGTTGTTGATCAGCTCCATGATGATGACGGTCTTGCCCACGCCCGCGCCGCCGAAGAGGCCCGTCTTGCCGCCCTTCACGTAGGGGGCGAGCAGGTCGACCACCTTGATTCCCGTCTCGAAGATCTCGGTCTTGGGTTCGAGGTTGTCGAAGCGGGGTGCGGGGCGGTGGATCGGCCAGCGTTCGATTTCCCCGCCGTTTCCGCTCACGACCGGACCCTGCTCGTCCACCGGTTCGCCCAGCACGTTCAGGATACGGCCCAGGGCAGGCTCGCCCACCGGAACCGCGATGGAGCGTCCCGTGTCCACCACCTCCATGCCGCGCTGCACGCCGTCGGTCGAGCTCATCGACACGGCACGCACCTGGGAGCGTCCGATGTGCTGCTGCACCTCGGCCACCAGGTCGATCTCGCGGCCCGATTCCGTCTCGGCGGTCAGCCTCAGCGCGTTGTAGATCTCGGGCAGGTGCTGCGGGTGAAACTCCACGTCCAGGACCGGTCCGATCACCTGCACCACGCGACCGTTGTTGTTGTCAGCCATGTTGTTCGTCTTCTCCGGCCGCTTCGGCGCGGCCACGGGTTTTCACAAGAGTCATGTTCATTCGAGCGCCGCGGCACCACCCACGATCTCGGCGATCTCCTGGGTGATCTGCCCCTGGCGTGCCCGGTTGTAGGTGCGGGTGAGGGTTTCGAGGATCTCGCCCGCGTTGTCGGTCGCGCTCTTCATGGCGGCGCGGCGCGCTCCCTGCTCTCCGGCGGCGTTCTCGACCAGCGCGCTGTACACCGTCATGCGCAGGTAGCTCGGCAGGAGTTGCCCGATGAGTCTCCCGGGGCGGGGTGACACGATGAAGCCGTCCACCGAGCGGGCGCCCGGGGTGGGCTCGACCGGGAGGATGCGTGCGATACGGGGCGGCGTGGACATGGCAGAGCGGAACTCGGCGCTGACCATGTAGACGGCGTCCAGTTCGCCCTCCTCGAAGCTGCTGCGGAGCGGCGCGACCAGCTCTTCGGCGTCCTCGGAGGTGGGAGCGTCGCCGATCTCGGTTGTCGCCGATGCGATGGCGGATCCCCGAAAACGGAAGAAGGCCAGTCCCTTCTTGCCCGCGATGTGCAGGTCGGTCTCCACGCCCGCAGCCTCGAGTTCCTCGAGCCGCCCGCGGGCTTCGCGGATGAGGTTGGCGTTGAAGGCGCCGCAGAAACCCCGGTTCGCGGTCAGGAGCAGCACCGCGGCCCGCTTCGTTTCGGCGGGCTGGCGCAGCAGGGGGTGCTCCTGGGCCAACCCGGGCGCGTGCAGACTCCCCAGCAGATCGCGGAAGGCGTCGGCGTAGGGGCGCGCCGCCTGCATCCGGTCCATGGCGCGCTTCAGCTTCGAAGTCGCCACGAGCTCCATGGTGCGCGTGATCTTGCGGGTGTTGCGGACGGACTTGATCCGCCGCATGACCTCGCGGGCGCCGGCCCCGGCCACGCTACGCCGCTCCCGCCATGGCCTCGCCCACCTCGGCGGCGAAGACCTGATTGTATTCCTCGATGCACTCGCGCAGGCGGCCCTCGATGTCCTCGGTGAGCTGGCCCTCCTGGCGGAGCCCGATCAGAACATCGTCGTAGCGGCTCTCGACGAACTCGAGGAAGCCGCGCTCCCACTTGCGCACGTCCTCCACGTCGAGGTCGTCCAGATAGCCGTTGGTGACGGCGTAGATGGCCACGATCTGCCGCTCCACCGGGACGGGCTGGTACTGCGGCTGCTTGAGGACCTCGACGGTGCGCTGTCCGCGCGCCAGCTGCTGCTGGGTTGCCGCGTCGAGGTCGGAGGCGAACTGCGCGAAGGTCTCCATGGCACGGAATTGGGCGAGGTCGAGGCGGAGGCGTCCCGCGACCTTCTTCATGGCCTTGACCTGGGCCGCGCCACCCACGCGCGACACTGAAATCCCCACGTTCACCGCGGGTCTGACGCCCGAGTTGAAGAGGTCGGGCTCGAGGTAGATCTGGCCGTCGGTGATCGAGATGACGTTGGTGGGG
This sequence comes from Longimicrobiales bacterium, assembly GCA_965116905.1. GTDB lineage: Bacteria > Gemmatimonadota > Gemmatimonadetes > Longimicrobiales > Gaopeijiaceae > Bin94. The sequence goes on from OZ220732.1 coordinate 3,239,794, forward strand.
ATGTAGGCCGACACGTCGCCCGCCTGCGTCTCGATGATGGGGAGCGCGGTGAGCGAACCGCCGCCGAGCTCGTCGGACAGCTTGGCCGCGCGCTCCAGGAGCCGCGAGTGCAGGTAGAAGACGTCGCCCGGGTAGGCCTCGCGTCCCGGCGGCCGCCTCAACACGAGCGACAACTGCCGGTAGGCCTGCGCCTGCTTGGAGAGGTCGTCGTAGATGACCAGGGTGTGCTTGCCCTGCCACATGAAGTGCTCGGCCAGCGCCGTCGCCGCGTAGGGCGCGATGTACTGCATGGGGGCCGGGTCGGAGGCGTTGGCGGTGACCACGATGGTGTAGTCCATGGCCCCGTGGTGCCGGAAGGTCTCGACCACGCCCGCCACCATCCCGGCGCGCTGTCCCACCGCACAGTAGATGCAGATGACGTCGGTGTCCTTCTGGTTGAGGATCGCGTCGATCGCGATGGCGGTCTTGCCGGTCTGGCGGTCGCCGATGATCAGCTCGCGCTGGCCACGGCCGATCGGGATCATCGCGTCGATGGCCTTGATCCCCGTCTGCAGCGGCTCCTTCACCGGCTGGCGCTTGACGATCCCGGGCGCGACCACGTCGATCTGCCGCCGCTCGGAGGTCTCGATCGCGGGACCCCCGTCGACCGGTTCGCCCAGCGGGTTCACCACGCGCCCCAGGTACCCGTCACCGACGGGGACGTCCAGCACCCGCCCCGTGCGCCGCACCTCGTCGCCCTCGTGCAGCCCCTCCCAGTCGCCCATGACCACGGCGCCGATGTTGTCCTCTTCCAGGTTGAGCGCCAGCGCGGTGATCCGTTCACCGCTCTCGCTCGACGTGATCTCCAGCATCTCGTTGGCCATGGCCTTCGTCAGTCCATAGATGCGCGCCACGCCGTCCTTCACTTCGAGCACTTCGCCCACCTCTTCCGAGTGGAGCGCCTCCTCGAAGCCTTCGATCTCCGCCAGGAGGACGTTCCTGATCTCGCCCGCCCGGAGTTGGGAATCCGACATGTCTTCTCTTCTTCCCTTCTTTCCTAGAAGTCCGTGGATAAAGCCGCGCGAGCACCGAGAGCGGCGAGGCGCCGGGCTGGCAAGGCGCGACGAGGGGCCAATAGCGGCGCTATTGGGCTGAGGAGCAACGCAGAGCGTAGCCCTGGAGTGGCAAAATGTATAGTATACATGACATAACGTAATGTGTAGTTTACAGCGTGGACAGATGAGGCGAAGCGATCAGATCGGATGCATCGCCGCTCGAATGCCGGGGGGATTTTGTCCACGGGCTTCATGGTTGAAGCTCGGCGGCCATAAGCCTGCGCCGCATGGCGTCGAGCTGCCGTTTCACGGATCCGTCGTACACGGTGTCGCCCTCGCGGATCACGATGCCCCCGAGGATCCCGGGCCGCACCTTCACGTGCGGGATGACTGTCGCCCCCGTCGCCGACGAGAGCTTCGCCGCCAGGTCCTTCTCGTCGCCCGGCGAGAGCGGCCGCGCCACCATCACCTCCATGTGGCGCCGTCCCAGGTGGCGCTCGAGCATATCCCGGTAGGCCGACGCGATACGCGGGAGCAGCCGCTGGCGCCCCTTGTCGACCACGACCTGCAGGAACCGCAGCAGCATCGGGGGCACGACGCCTTCCAGCGCCCGCCCCAGCGCCGCCTTCTTGTCCCCCGCCGACACCCGCGGCGTAACGAGGAACTCCTGCACGCCCCGGTCTTCCATCAGCGCGCCCACCGCACCCACGCCAGCGCCAAAGGCCTCTACGCCCTCGTGGCGGCCCGCCAGTTCGAAGAGCGTCTCCGCGTAGTTGCGCGCGACGGTGTCCTCTCTCACGTCCAGGCGCCCCCGGAACCGGCGAGGTCGTCGATGTATTCCGTCACGAGTTTCCTGTCGCGCTCGCTGTCGAGTCGCTCGCCCAGCAGTCTGGAGGCGGCTGCGATCGCCACTTCCACGGCCTCTCGCCGCACCGTCTCGACCGCCGCGTCGCGTTCGCGCTCGATCTCGCGGCGCGCGTTGGCCAGGATCACGCGGCTCTCTTCCCGGGCCTTCTCCTCCAGCTCCCTGCGAAGCTCCTCGGCGGCCTCCCGGCTCTCGGCGACGAGCGCCTGAGCCTGTCGGCGGCCGTCGGCGAGCTGCTCCCGGTACTCCGCGATCAGCGCCTCCGCTTCCTCCCGCTGGCGCCTGGCCTCGTCAATGTCGCCCTGGATGCCCTTTTCGCGGGCATCGAGGGAGGCCATCAGGGGCTTCCACGCGTACCGTGCCAGCACGGCCAGCAACGTCAGGAAGGTCAGGACGGTCCATACGGCCAACCCCGAATCGACCGCGAAGAGGGTGTCCCAGAGGGGGCCCTCCTCCTGCGCCAGGCCGGGGTAAGGTCCCGCGGGCACCATCAGATGAACTTGAAGAGCGCCGCGAGCAGGATCGCGAACAGCGCAGCACCCTCGACCAGTCCGGCCAAAAGAATGGCCAGGCCGCGGATCTCGCCGGCCGCTTCCGGCTGCCGGGCGATGCCCTGCGTCGCGCCGCTGCCGATGCCGCCGATCCCGATGCCGGCACCGATCGCGGCGAGGCCGGCCCCGATTCCGGCGCCGATGAGTGCGCCCGTGTTCTTGGCAGTGTCGATGTCCGCCGCGCCACCTTCCTGAAGCGCGGTGATCGCCAGGTCAAGCATGGTTTCTCCTATACGTGTGTGGCCCGTTCAGGGTCAGTGTTCATGCCGCATGAGGCCGATGAAGACGGCCGACAGCATGGCGAAGATGTACGCCTGGATGAAGGCGATCAGCAGCTCGAGGAGCAGGATCGCCGACACGAAGGCGAAGGATCCGGCCGCCACCGCCCACCGTACGAAGGCGATCTGGCCGAAGATGAAGATGAACCCGATCAGCGTGAAGATCATCATGTGGCCCGCGGTCATGTTCGCGAAGAGACGGACCGCGAGCGCGAAGGGTTTCGTGAATTTCCCCAGCAGTTCGACGGGAGTCATGATGGCGAGCATCAGGTACTTCATCGCCCCGGTGGTTCCCGGCGGGGTGAAGAAGATCGTCTTCATGTAGCCGCGAAGACCGAGCGTGAGGAACCCGGAGATCTCGATCACGAGGAAGACGATCACGGCCAGCGCCGCCGTGACCGCGAGGTTGCCGGTGGCCGAGCCTCCCCACGGCACCAGCCCGAGCAGGTTCATCGTCAGGATGAAGAAGAAGAGCGTGAGGATGAGGGGGACGAAGCGCTGGTATCCGTGCCCGATGTACTCCTTGCAGAGGTCGTCGCGGAGGAACACGACCACCGCTTCGATCGCGTTGGCCAGCCCCCTCGGGGCCCTCCCCGAGCCTTGCCGCGCGACGGTCCTGGCGGCGAACAGCGTCATGGCGGCCGTGATGACGGCGGCCAGAAGCAGCAGGACGACATGCTTGGTGAGCGACAGGTCGACCGTCACGCCGCCGATCTGGAATACGGCCCAGTCCCAGTGCTGGAAGTGGATGTAGCCGAGGAAGGGCAGCTCGTACTCGGGGGCGTTGAGGATGTGGTGCGCCAGCATTTCGCCGAGGTCGAAGGGGCCGCCGTGCCCCTCTGCGGCGGTCTCCTGCGCCACCGCGTGCTCCTGTGGAAACGCGAACATCCCCGTCATCTCCCCGCCGTCGCCGACTCGCCCCGCAGCCGGCGCTGTTCGATGATCGACTCGGCGAACACCACCGTGAGCAGGAAGGCCCCGAGCGACAGCAGGAACGGGAGGGGCTCCGTCCGGCCCGGAACCACGAAGAACAGGATTCCCGCGCCGAGGACGAGGACCCGCAGCGCGAACCCGGTTCCGATCGCGGCCAGCAGCCGGTCGTTGCGCGTCCGCCATCCCCTGAGGAGCAGGTGCAGCGGGATCTGGGTCCCCAGCACGAGGACTGCCGCGCCCAGAACCGCGCGGCGCGCGCCATCGTGGAGGAATGGAAAGGCGACGCCAGCTCCGGCCGCTACCACCGCCACGAGGGCGACGATGAATTGAATCGACGGTTTCACGGGTGATCTTCCCGGCGGCCGGGGGTGTCTCCTTTCCGCGCGGCCGGCTCGACGACGGCCCTCATGTAGAGCGTGATGAAGCCGGCCACGATTCCCAGCGCGGCTCCAAGGATCACCAGCAGCGGGCCCGTTCCCAGGCGTTCATCCAGCTCCGCGCCACCCCATCCCAGCAGCAGCGCGGCCAGCCCCCAGGCAATCCCGTATCCGGAAAAGCGGCCGAAGTCGCGAAGGGCGGCGGACGACTGCCGCGACGGCTCTTCACCGTCCTTCAAACCGCCTCCTTCGGCTGCCCTGGAAGGACAACGGGGATCCACCTCGAAACGGGCGCCGCAGGCGCGATGCCCAGCCAAAGCTAACGCTTGTGAAATTTTTCGCAAGCGCCCGGGGACACCGGCCCGACCCGCCCCGCGACGGCCGAAACGGCACCCCGCGGCGGACGTCATTTGAAGTTGCGGAGCATTTCGCCCATTATCGAAGGGACTGATCACATCGGAACCGCTCGCCGACAGGAGCAACGATGTCACTGACCGTCGGAGACCAGGCGCCGGACTTCTCGGCAGAAACCAACGAAGGCACCATCGATTTCCACGAATGGATCGGCGATGGCTGGGCCGTGCTTTTCTCGCACCCGAAGGATTTCACTCCGGTGTGCACCACCGAACTCGGCTACATGGCCAGCCTGAAGCCCGAGTTCGACCGGAGGAACTGCAAGATCATCGGACTGAGCGTGGACCCGCCGGACAGGCATCGGGCCTGGTCGGAGGACATCCGGGACGCCACGGGCCATGCGCCCAACTACCCGATCATCGCCGACACCGAACTCAAGGTCGCGAAGCTCTACGGCATGCTCCCGGGGGACGCGGGCGACACCTGGGAGGACCGCACGCCGATGGACAACGCCACCGTGCGCTCCGTGTTCGTGATCGGGCCCGACAAGCAGATCAAGCTGACCATCACGTATCCGATGAGTACCGGGCGCAACTTCGACGAGGTTCTGCGCGTGCTCGACTCGGTTCAGCTGACGGCCAGCCACAAGGTGGCGACGCCCGTCAACTGGAAGCGCGGAGACCGCGTGATCATCCTCCCGGCGGTATCCGACGAAGACGCCCGCAAGACCTACCCGGACGGCTGGGAGTCGCCCAAGCCCTATATCCGATACGTCGATCAGCCCACGGACTCCACGGACTAGGTTGCCCCCGATTCTCGAGTCCCCAGGGCGGTTGATGCCCCTCACCAACCCGCCAAGCGCCCCCCGGGAGCGTCCATGAACCCCATATCATCTTCCGCCGCCCCGGTGGCAGCCGACCTGTCCGCCGACCGTGACGTGCGGCTGTTGCAACGCGCGGTTGAAATCGCCGACGACCTGCGCAGCCAGGTGGAGCGGCGCATCGTCGGCCAGCAGCACATCGTCGACGGGATCGTCACGGCCATGATGGCCAACGGCCACGTCCTGCTCGTGGGCGTACCCGGCCTCGCCAAGACCCTGATCATTTCCACGCTGGCCGACGCCCTGCACCTGAAGTTCAACCGGATCCAGTTCACCCCCGACCTCATGCCCACGGACATCACGGGCACGGAGGTCATCCAGGAGGACAAGGTCACCGGCGAGAGGGTGTTCCGCTTCGTTCGCGGGCCCATCTTCGCCAACATCATCCTGGCGGACGAGATCAACCGCACCCCCCCCAAGACCCAGGCGGCGCTCCTCGAGGCGATGCAGGAACGGGATGTGACGGCGGCCGGGACCACCTATGCTCTCGATCCACCGTTCTTCGTGCTCGCGACCCAGAACCCGATCGAGCAGGAGGGCACCTACCCGCTTCCCGAAGCCCAGCTGGACCGCTTCATGTTCGACCTGCGCATCGGCTATCCCGACCGCGCCGAGGAGGAGAAGATCGCGACCCTCACCCAGGAGGTGCAGGACATCGACGTTCAGCCCGTGGTGCATGGGGACGAAATCGTCGAGCTCCAGCAACTGGTCCGGCGCATCCCGGTGCCGCCGTCGATCGTGGGGTTCGCGGTGCGGCTTGCGCGCTCCACGCGCCCCGGAGGCGAAGAGCAGGCGGGGGTCGCAAAGCGCTACATCAGCTGGGGTGCGGGTCCGCGCGCGTCGCAGTACCTTGTGCTGGGGGCCAAGGCCCGGGCCGCGTTCCGCGGGGCACCGATGCCGACGATGGACGATGTTCTCGACATCGCGCCCTCGATCCTGGCGCACAGGATCGTGGTCAACTTCGATGGAGAAGCCGAGGGGTTGAGCACGCGCGACGTGGTTCGCGAGTTGCTCGCCGAGAGCAGAAAATGGATCTAGAAGGCGCGTCACCCGACGACCAACCTCCAAGTCCTCCGACACCTGGGGGAGGCGCGCGCCGATGACGGTCGCCCTCGCAGCCGCAGCGCTTCTTCTGCTGGCCATCGCCGGCGGCCTGACCGCTGCGCTCACGGCCGTGGTCCGGATCGACGACTCCAAGGCGCGCATCCTCGCCGGGGAGGGGTTCGCGGGTGCGGACGCGCTGGCCTTTCTCAGGTCCGACGAGGCCGCTACCTCGCCCATCGCGGTCTTGCGCGCGATTTGCTACCTCGGGGCGACCGCGTCCGCAGTGGTGGCGGCGGTGGAGGTCTGGGGGGGACCGGGAATGTGGTTCGGGGGCCCGGCCGTCGTCCTCCTGGTCCTTCTGGCCGGAGAGCTGGCCCCCCGCGCGGTCGCGAGCCGGAGTCCGGTACGCGTGGCTCTGGCGGCCGCACCATTCCTTCTGGCCGCATCACGCTTCCTCGGGCGCGTATTCTACCCCCTGCTATGGCTGGGCCGTCTCCTTTCGCGACGGTCGAGCCGGGCCAACGCCTCGGCCGACGAGCTGCAGGTGCGCGAAGCGCTCGAGATCGGGGCCGGCGAAGGCGTGGTCGAGGCCGACGAACACCGCCTGGTGGAGAGGGCGTTCAAGCTCGACGAACTCAACGCCTGGGACGCCATGACGCCCCGCGTGGACATCGTGGCCCTTCCCGACGCGCGCCCGCTGGGCGACGTGATCGCCGAGCTGAAGGATCTTCCGCACTCCCGGCTCCCGGTATACGGCAAGAACGTCGACGACGTGACCGGCATCCTGCACGTCCGCGACGCCTATAGCGCGTACGTGGCCGGACAGCGCAAGGTGCCGCTTTCGCAGCTTGCCCGGGAACCGATGTTCGTGCCGGGGTCGCTCTCGCTGGCCAAACTCCTGGCCGACTTCCGCGCCAGGCGCATCCACATGGGCATCGTCGCGGACGAGTTCGGAGGTACCGACGGTCTGATCACGCTCGAGGACGTGCTCGAGGAGCTGGTGGGGGAGATCGTGGACGAGACGGATGTGGACGAGGATCCGCTCACGCCGGTCTCCGAGGGCGAGATCATCGCCTCCGGGGGTGCCGATTTGCGCGAGATCAACGAACGCTTCGACTTCGATCTGCCCGTGGGCGAGAACCGATCCCTCAACGGCTTCATCCTCGAGGAGCTCGGGCGGGTTCCCGAGGCCGGCGCTTCGCTCGAGGCGGGCGGGGTCCTGATCGAGGTCGTGACGGCGTCGGACACCCAGGTACTCAGGGCCCGGCTGCGGCGAAAAACGACGGACTCCTAGAGCCGATGGACTCCTAGAGCCGATGGACTGCTAGAGCCGATGGACTGCTAGAGCCGATGGCGCGCATCATCCCGTTCGGGGGGAACCACCCGCGCATCGGCGACTCCGCCTTCATCGCTCCAACCGCGGTGCTGATCGGGGACGTGGAGGTCGGCGAGCGGGCCAGCATCTGGTTCGGAGCCGTTCTGCGCGGGGATCACCCCGAGCACGGGATCCGTGTGGGGGCGCGCGCCAACGTCCAGGACAACGCGGTGATTCACACCAGCGATCAGGGGCCGACTGTGCTCGAGGACGAGGTGACCGTGGGGCACGGGGCCATCCTGGAGAGCTGCCGGGTCGGCAGGCGCACCGTGGTCGGGATGGGGGCGTCGGTGCTGCAGCGCGCGGACGTGGGCGAGGGGTGCGTGATCGCCGCCGGCGCAGTCGTGAAGGAGGGCGCGAGGATCCCGCCGCGAAGCCTGGTGGCGGGCGTGCCCGGGAGGGTGCGGCCGCTCGGCGCCCGGGCCGCCGGCTGGACCGAGCGCAGTTCGGGCCACTATGTCGCGCTGAGCCGTCGCTACCTGGCGGACGCCGCGTGCGAACTCTGCGGTGGCCCCACGATCGAGCGGCACTGCAAGATCCAGTGCCTCAACTGCGGGTTTCAGCGCGACTGCAGCGACCCCTGACCGCCGGGGTCCGCGCGCGGCCGGGGCGCCTTACCCGAATTCCAGCCCCTGCGCGAGCGGCAGGTCCGTGCTCCAGTTCACCGTGTTGGTCTGCCGGCGCATGTACGACTTCCAGGAATCCGACCCCGACTCGCGCCCGCCTCCCGTTTCCTTTTCGCCGCCGAACGCCCCTCCGATTTCCGCCCCGGAGGTGCCGATGTTGACGTTCGCGATCCCGCAGTCGCTGCCGCGGTGGGACAGGAAGTGCTCGGCCTCGCGGACATGATCGGTGAAGATCGCCGACGAAAGCCCCTGGGGCACGTCGTTGTGCAGGGCGATCGCCTCGTCCAGCTCCGCCACGGCCTCGGCGGGCGTCGCCGACCTGCTGCCGTATTCGATGACGTAGAGGATCGGGGCGAACGTCTCGCGCTGGACGATCGCGAACTGGTTCTTCGCGGCTGCGATGCACGGGGTGACGTACAGGCCACCCGGGTATTCGTCGCCCGAGAGCCGCTCGCCTCCGAAGAGGATCTCTCCCCCTTCGGCCACGACGCTCCGGCGCGCTTCCATGAGGTCCTCCACGGCCTGATGGTTCACCACGGGTCCCATCAGCGTGTCACCGTTCAGCGGGTCGCCGATGCGCACGCCGGCGTAGGCGCGCACGAGGCGGGCGACGAGTTCGTCCCGAACCGACCGGTGCACGATCACGCGCCGCGTGCTGGTGCAGCGCTGGCCGGCCGTGCCGACCGCCCCGAACAGGATCGACGGGATCGCCAGGTCGAGGTTGGCGTGCGCCGTGACCACGATGGCGTTGTTGCCGCCCAGCTCGAGAATCGTGCGGCCGAGGCGGCCGCCCACCACCTGCGCGACGCGCCTGCCGACCGCGCATGAACCGGTCGCGGAGACGAGCGGGATGCGCCGGTCGTGAAGGAGGCGGTCGCCCACGGTGGAGCCCCGGCCAACCACCAGGCTGAACACGGCGGGATCGACGCCGTTCTCGCGGCAGACTTCGCTCGCCATGCGGGTCACGGCGATCGCGGTGAGCGGCGTCCCGGACGCGGGCTTCCACAGGGTCGCATCGCCGCAGACGGCCGCGATCGCGGCGTTCCATGACCACACCGCCACGGGGAAGTTGAAGGCGGTGACCACCCCGACGACGCCCAGCGGCTGCCATTGCTCGCGCATGTGGTGGTCGGGGCGTTCGCTCGCCATCGTGAGTCCGTACAGCTGCCGCGAAAGGCCCACGGCGAAGTCGCAGATGTCGATCATCTCCTGGACTTCGCCCTCGCCCTCGGCCCTGATCTTGCCCATCTCCAGCGTCACCAGGGCGCCCAGCGCCTCCTTGTTCGCCCGCAGCCGCTCGCCGAGCTGCCGCACCACCTCTCCCCGGCGCGGCGCGGGCAGGGTCCGCCAATCGAGGAAGGCGCCCCGCGCCCGCTCCACGATGGCGTCGTATTCGGTCTCGGCAACCTGGTTCACCGTGGCCAGCCTGGAGCCGTCGATGGGGGAGAAGACCTCCAGCGGCGGCCCCGACCCGATCCACTCGCCGCCGAATCCGCCCGGATGGATGTCCTCGATTCCCAGCGCGTCGAGGATGTTGCGGGCCTCGCGGCCGATCCCTGCCTTCACGGTGTGTTCCGTCGCCACGGTCATCGTTTCGCCTCTCGTGCCGGCTGTTCAGTTCAAACCCAGCAGTTCCAGGTACCACGCGATCAGCGGGTCGCCCCAGCCGTAGGCGACTGCCGCCCCGATCGCGAGAAAGATGCCGAAGGGCACCAGCCTCGCCGTCCTGAACGCGATCGGTCCAAAGATAGCCGAACCGAGGAGCGCGCCGGAGAAGAGGGTGAACAGCACGCCCGCGGGGCCGAGGAACGCGCCCACCATGGCCATCATCTTGATATCGCCGCCCCCCATCGCATCCTTGCCGAACGCGAGGCGCCCGAGCCCGGCGACGCCCCACATGATGCCGAATCCGAGCGCCGCTCCCGTTGCCGCTGTCGCGGGCGAAGGACCGCCGGGCAACCCGGCGAGAAGGATTCCGAGCACGCACCCCCCCACCGAGAACTGGTCCGGAATGACGTATTGCCTGGCGTCCGTCAGCGCAATGCCGAGCAGCAAGGTGAGGAAGAGGCTTCCGCGCACGGCTTCCGGGTGCACGCCCCACTGGCTGACCATCCCCGACCAGATCAGGGCCACCGCGATTTCGACGACCGGGTACATCGCGCTGAGCCGCGCACCGCAGCGCCTGCATCGTCCGCGCACCAGCAGGTACCCCAGCACCGGCACGATGTCCCACCAGGCCAGCCGAGCCTCGCAGCGCGGACACCGCGACGCGGGCGAGACCACGGACCGCCCGTCCGGCCACCGGGCGACGCACACGGTCAGAAAGGACCCGACGCACGCCCCCACCACCGCGGCCACCCCAATCCACAACAACCCGTTCATTCCCCCTCCCGCCGGCCGCCCTCCGTCAGCAGGTACATGAGGATCGACCCCGCGACCGCCACATTCAGCGAATCCACGCCCGCGGCCAGCGGCACGGAGACCCTGGCGGCGGGTCCCTCCAGCGGCGGAGTCCCGCCCACCTCGTTGCCCACCACGAGCACCCAGTCCCGGCGCCTCGCCGCCTCGACCCGGTCCACCGGCACGCCTGCGGAGTCGGCCTGGAGAAAGTTGACCGCCCCGGTGCCCTCGGTGGCGGGCGCCCCGCCCTTCCCGCCTCGCGGCGCAGCGACCAGCGGGACGTGGAACACCCCTCCGGCCGACGCTCGCACGACTTTGGCGTTCCAGGGGTCGACGGTTCCCGCCCCGATCACCACACCGTCCAGCCCGAATCCCCACGCAGAGCGAATCAGCGTCCCCAGGTTGCCCGGGATCCGGACTGCCGCCGCCATCAGGTAGCGTCCACCCGCCAGCGGCCTCGCGACGAGCGGCGGCGGCTTCACGCATGCCAGCACGGGCAGGGGCGCCTGGGTCGAGCACAGATCACGCACTGCCGCGCCATCCGCGATCAGGACCGGGGCACCGCTCCTGCGCGCCGCCTCGGCAATCGCGCGGCCCTCCGGTCCGGCCGCGAACTCGTCGCCGCACGCCACCCAGCGCACCTCGACGGACGATCTCAGCGCCTCCATGACCACGCGCGGACCCTCCGCGAGCGCCAGCCCCTTGCGCTCCCTGCCCCGCCGCGACCGAAGCCGAAGGGCCAGCCGCCGTTTAGATTTGCTGATCGCGTTCATTCCCACCTCTTCACCCGGACGCTCTCATGGACAGCCACGCACCCATGCCCGTTGCGCTCACGATCGCCGGCAGCGACAGCGGCGGCGGCGCGGGCATCCAGGCCGACCTCAAGACGTTCCACCAGTGGGGCGTCTTCGGGACCTCGGTGCTCACGGCCGTGACCGCACAGAACACCCTCGGCGTCCAGAAGGTCCACGCGGTTCCGGCCACCGTCGTCGAGGCCCAGGTGCGGAGCGTGGCCACGGACCTCGCGCCCGGCGCGCTCAAGTCGGGGATGCTCGCGAACATCGGGGTCGTGCGGGCGGTCGCCGCCTCGATCCGCGACCACGGTCTGGTGCGGTACGTTCTCGATCCGGTGATGGTGGCCACAAGCGGCGATGTCCTCCTCGAACCCGATGCGGTGACTGTCGTGCGCGACCAACTCGTGCCGATGGCGGCGCTGGTGACCCCGAACTGGCCTGAGGCCGCGCTCCTTACGGGTGTAAGTGAACAGGGGCTGCGGGGCATGGACATGGCTGCACGGGCCATCCTGGCCGCGGGGGCCGGGGCGGTGCTGGTGAAGGGCGGGCACCTGCCGGGCGACGAGGTCGTGGACCTGTACCGGGACGGCGGGTCGCGCCACGTGTTTCGCCACCCCCGTATCGAGACGCGCCATACGCACGGCACCGGGTGCACGCTGAGCGCGGCCATCGCCGCCGGGCTGGCGCGCGGCGCGTCGCTGCCGGACGCGGTCGCTGCCGCGCTGGCGTGGGTGCAGTCCGCGATCGCCGGCGCCCCGGGGCTGGGAGCGGGCAGCGGGCCGCTGAATCACTTCTCGCCGGTCCCCTCCAATGCCGGGATGAGCGACTCCAGCAGCGCTCCCAGCGTGCCGCCCGCCACCTCGGCGTAAGCCATCACTCCTTCGTGGTCGACGACCGCGTCGCCGAGGCCCGCCGCCCGATTGGTGACGAGCGAGAAGGCCAGCACGCGCTGACCCCCGGCCCGCGCGATCGTGACCTCGGGGACAGTGGACATGCCCACCGCGTCCGCCCCTGCCGCACACAGCGCCCTGACCTCGGCGGGAGTCTCGAAGTTCGGGCCCGCAACCGCCCCGTAGGTGCCCCGCGGCAGCCGGATCCCCTTTCGCAGCGCGACGGTTTCGGCCGCCGCCATCAGCGCCGGGTCGTACGGACGGCTCATGTCCGGGAACCTCGTCTCTCCGTCCGCGACGGGACCCGCCAGCGGAGCCCGGAACATGAGGTTGATGTGGTCGTCGACAAGCATCAGCGACCCCGGAACCAGGTCGCGGCGGATCCCGCCCACGGCGTTTGTGAGCACCAGCGTACGGGCACCGAGGGCCCGGCCCACGCGCACCGGCGCCGCGACGACATCGGTGCCCACGCCCTCGTAGTAGTGGAAGCGGCCCGACTGCACGAGAACGGGCACACCCGCAATCCGGCCCAGCAAAAAGCTGCCCGCGTGGCCCTCCACCGACGTTGCGGGGAAGCCCGGAAGCTCGCCGAACGGCACCTCGACAGGGTTTTCCACGCACGCGGCCACACCGCCGAGTCCCGAACCGAGGACCACGTGCAGACGGGGGCGAATGCCGGCCCGGCCAAGTAGCACGCGCGCGCCCTCCCGGACCCGCGCCGGACTCAAATCAGCACCCCGGCGATCGCCGCGGTCATGAAGGCCGCGATCGAGCCGCCGATCATCGCCCGCAGCGCCAGCCGGGACAGATCCTGCCGCCGGCGCGGCGCGATTCCCCCGATCCCTCCGATCTGGATCGCGATCGACGAGAAGTTGGCGAAGCCCGAAAGCGCATAGGTCGCGATCGTGGCCGACCGCGCGGACACCGACGATTCGGCCATCGTGTCGGCAAGTCCCAGGTAGGCCACGAATTCGGTGGCCACGGTCTTGAGCCCCATCAACGAGCCGACCGCGGCCGCGTCCTCCCATGCGACCCCCATCACCCAGGCGACCGGACTCAGTACCCAGCCGAGGATTCCTTCCAGCGACAGGCCCTGCACGCCCACCAGGCCACCCGCCCACCCCAGCACCGCGTTGACCAGCGCGATCAGCGCGAGGAAGGCCAGCAGCATCGCGCCGACGTTGAGCGCGAGGTGCAGCCCCTCTCCCGCCCCGCGGGCCGCCGCCTCGATCACGTTCACGTCGGTCCGCTCCAGGGTCGTCTTCAGCGTCCCGGCCGTCTCCGACACCTCCTCCTCGGGCACCATCAGCTTGGCCACCACCAGCGCGGCCGGCGCCGACATCACCGAAGCCGCCATGAGGTGGCCCGCGATATCGGGAAAGAAGCCCACCAGCATCCCCGCGTAGGCGGCCATCACGCCTCCCGCCACCGTCGCGAAGCCGCCGGTCATCACCGCCATCAGTTCGGACCGCGTCATCCTGTCGACGAACGGCTTCACCAGCAGCGGCGCCTCGGTCTGCCCGACGAAGATGTTGCCGGCCGCCGAGAGCGTCTCCGCACCGCTCGTCTTCATGGTGCGCTGCATGACCCACGCGATGCCGCCCACCACCTTCTGCATGATTCCGATGTGGTAGAACACGGTCATCAGCGAGGCGAAGAAGATGATCGTCGGGAGGACGTTGAAGGCGAAGAACGCACCGGTCCGCGCCACCTGCCGACCCTCGTCGACGAAGGCCCCGTTCCCGGGCTCCCCGACGCCGACCGGCACGTTGTTCCCCACGAGGTCGCCGAACACGAAGCGGGCGCCTTCGACGGTGAAGCCGACGGTCGCCAGGATCACGTCGTTGGCCGCATCGAAGATCCCGGCGCCCACCGTGGTCCTCAGAATCAGCACGCCGAACAGGAACTGGAGGCCCAGTCCCCACAGCACGATGCGCCAGGGGATCCGGCGGCGGTTCACGCTCAGGGCCCAGGCGCCGAGCGCGAGCAGGACGACGCCGAAGAGACCTCTCAGGCGGACGAGGGGGCCGGCGGCATCTTCCGTGGCCTGGATGGCGCCCTCGACAGCGCCCCGCCCGAGGTCCGCCGGACCGGCCCCGCCGCCGGGGACGTACGCGTGGAGTTCACCGGCCGAAATCAGGGGAAGCACGAGCGCCGCGAGAGCCCAGAGCCACCAGGGGAGTGGTTCGGCGGCGCGGGTCCGACTGCGGCTCGGGCACCGGAACATGATCATGGTGAATCATATCCGGGAGCCGTGCCGGGCGCCAACCACCCGGCCGGGCGTCAACCACGCGGTCGGGCGCAGCAGCAGGCGGGAGCGGGCGCAAGCTCCGGATCCCCCGGAAAACCTGCCAAAATGGCAGACCTGCACCGCGCCCAGACCCAAAAACCTGCCAAAATGGCAGACTTTGCCCTCGAAATCCTTCATTTCGGCCCCGCCGTCCGGCACGCGCCTTGCCCATAGGAGGCCGGTTACCTTTGACATCGCCCGACTTGAGCGCCGGGACGACCGGTGCGCCGGGACGGCTTGAGCGCAAAGGGGCGACTTGAACGCAACGGCCGGCGGGCGCCGGTCACGGAAAGGGAAGAAACGCAATGGGCAAGATCATCGGAATCGACCTCGGAACGACCAATTCGGTGGTCGCCGTCATGGAGGGCGGAGAGCCCACGGTCATACCGAACTCCGAGGGCGGGCGCACGACCCCGTCGGTCGTGGCGTTCGCGAAGGACGGCGAGCGGCTCGTCGGGCAGGTGGCCCGGCGGCAGGCGATCACAAACCCCGAAAACACCGTCTTTTCGATCAAGCGCTTCATGGGCATGCGTTACGGGGAGGTCGAGGCCGAGCGCAGGCGTGTACCGTACACCGTGACCCGCGACGGACAGGACCGTGTGGTCGTGAATCTGCCCAACGGGGGCAAGCCCTTCACCCCGCCCGAGCTGTCGGCCGTCGTGCTGCAGAAGATGCGGCAGACCGCGGAAGACTACCTGGGCACCTCGGTGACCGAGGCCGTCATCACGGTCCCCGCGTACTTCAACGACGCGCAGAGGCAGGCCACGAAGGACGCGGGGAAGATCGCCGGGCTGGATGTCAAGCGCATCATCAACGAGCCTACCGCGGCCGCGCTGGCCTACGGGCTCGACAAGAAGAAGGACGAGAAGATCGCGGTGTTCGACCTGGGCGGCGGCACCTACGACATCTCGATCCTGGAGATCGGCGACGGCGTCTTCGAGGTGAAGGCCACGAACGGGGACACGCACCTGGGCGGCGACGACTTCGACCAGGTCCTCATCGACTGGCTCGTCGCCGAGTTCAAGAAGGACCAGGGGATCGACCTGTCGAAGGACTCGATGGCGCTGCAGCGGCTCAAGGAAGCCGCCGAGAAGGCCAAGATGGAGCTGTCCTCGACCACGTCGACCGACATCAACCTGCCCTTCATCACCGCGACCCAGGAGGGGCCCAAGCACCTCAACTACCAGCTCTCGCGCGCCAGGTTCGAGCACCTGGTCGACGAGCTGATCCAGCGCACGATCCCGCCGATGAGGAAGGCCCTCGCCGACGCCGGCATGACGCCCGACGACATCGACGAGGTGGTTCTGGTCGGCGGCTCGACGCGGATTCCGAAGATCCAGGAGGTCGTCGAGGAGTTCTTCGAGCAGGAGCCTCACCGGGGGGTCAACCCGGACGAGGTCGTCGCCGTGGGCGCGGCGATCCAGGGCGGCGTGCTGGCCGGCGACGTCAAGGACGTGCTGCTTCTCGACGTGACGCCCCTGACGCTCGGCATCGAGACGCTGGGCGGCGTGAGGACCGCCCTGATCGAGCGCAACACGACGATCCCGACCAAGAAGATGGAGGTCTTCTCCACGGCCGAGGACACGCAGACGACGGTCGAGATCCACGTGCTCCAGGGCGAACGCGAGATGGCGATCGACAACCGCACGATCGGCAAGTTCCAGCTCACCGGGATCCCGCCGGCGCCGAGGGGCGTCCCGCAGATCGAGGTGACGTTCGACATCGACGCCAACGGCATCCTCCACGTGGCGGCGAAGGACCGCGCCACGGGCAAGGAGCAGAAGGTGCGGATCGAGGCGTCCAGCGGCCTGAGCGACGCCGAGATCGACAAGATGGTGACGGACGCCGAGGCCCACGCCGCGGAAGACGAGTCGCGCCGGGAAGCGGCGGACGCCCGCAACCAGCTCGATTCCCTCGTCTACCAGGTCGAGAAGGACGGTGCGGAGTGGGGCGACAAGGTCTCCGAGGGCACGCGCGGCCGTCTGGACGCGGCGCTGGAGCGGGGGAAGAACGCGCTCAAGGGTGACGACACCGGCGAGATCAACGAGGCCCGCGACGAGCTGATGCAGGCTTTCAGCGCGGCGGGCCAGGAGATGTACCAGGCCCAGGCAGCGGAAGCGGCCACTGCGGAGCAGGAGGCCGGAGCCGAAGCCGGAGATCCCGGAGACGCGGGCGACGCGGGCGACGCGGGCGACGCGGCGGAGGCCGCGGATGAGGACGTCGTGGAAGCCGACTACGAAATCGTGGAGGAGGAGCGCGGATAGGAGGCGGCGGGGCCGGAGCGGCCCGCGGGCAACGTTGACGGCGGTGCGGGCCGTCCAATACCGGCAGGTCCCAAACATCAGCGAATCATCAGATATCCGGAGCGGTCATATGTATGATCCACTAAGAGCAAAGGCCAAAGCCGCCCTTTCGGTTGCGGGCTGCTTCCTCGTCGGGCTGGGCCTGGCCTCCCAGTTCGGCTTCGTGGAGGCCCCCGCGCCAGCCATTGTCGTCCAGACCGACGCGAGGGTCCCGGAGGAGGCTGTTCAGCCAGCCCTCGACCTGAGCCAGGCATTCGTCAACGTCGCCGACGCGGTCACGCCCGCGGTGGTGATGATCGAGGCGTCCCGCGCGCAGACACGCGAGCAGAGCGGATTCGACCGGTTCTTCCGACAGCAGCCGCAACGCGGCATGCCGGACATGGTCCAGGTCGGGGGCAGCGGGTTCATCGTCTCGGAAGACGGGTACGTGATGACCAACAACCACGTCATCGACAACGCCGAACGAATCACGGTTACGCTGCAGGACGGACGGACGTTCCGCGCGGAGGTCGTGGGGAGCGATCCCACCACCGACATCGCGGTCATCAGGATCGACGGCACCGGTCTGCCCACGGCATCCCTCGGGTCGTCCGCGGATGTCCGGGTCGGCGAATGGGTGCTCGCGATCGGGAATCCCGGGTTCGCGCGGCGCGGCTCCCCCGACCTCGACTACACCGTCACGGCGGGGATCGTGTCGGCGCTGGGCCGGTCGCTGAGTCTGATCAACCGCAGTCTGTTCGCGGATCCGGAATTCACCGGAGATGCCCGCTTCGCCCTCGAGGACTTCATCCAGACGGACGCGGTCATCAATTCGGGCAACTCCGGCGGGCCGATGGTCAACCTTCGCGGACAGGTGATCGGGATCAACGCGGCGATCGTCAGCAACACGGGCGTCTACCAGGGGTACGGATTCGCCATCCCGATCGACCTGGCGCACCGCGTCATGGAGGACCTGGTCGCCTATGGGCACGTCAAGAGGGCCTACCTGGGCGTGAGCATCCGCGAGGTGTTCGCCGAAGACGCGGAATACCTCGGACTGCCGGCGGTCTCGGGCGCGTTCGTGGAGTCGGTCACGCCGGGAGAGCCCGCCGAGAGAGCCGGCCTGCGGCAATACGACGTGATCACCGAGGTCGAGGGTGAACGCGTGGTGTCCGGCAACGACCTGCAGCACAAGATCGCGCTCAGGTCGCCCGGCGACCGGGTGCGGATCACGCTGTTCCGGGACGGAGCCCCGCGCGACGTCACGGTCAGGCTCGACGAGGCGCCGTTCTCCGGCGATGTCGCGGTCGCCGCGGCACCCGAGCCCCGGACGGCGGACAAGATCGGGATCGATGTCGTGGACATCACCCCGGAGATCGCCGACCAACTGCGCCTGGAGAGCACCGAGGGCGTCGTGGTCCGCGACGTTCAGGCCGGCGGCCCGGCCGCGCGCCGGAACATCGGGCCCCGCTGCGTCATCCGCCAGATCGACCGCCGCGCGATTCGGGACACCGACGATGTGGAGGCCGCGTTCCGCGACGTGGCGCCCGGCGACGTGGTCTCGCTGATCGCCGCCTGCCCCCGTGCCGACCAGGGCATGGTGGAGTCCATGTACAACATCCGCGTTCCGCGCTGACGGGACGGGCGGCCGCGCGGGGCTCCCCGCCGGCCGCCCGGCAGCGCGACCCGCAGGGGGCGTGCCCCTTGGTGAACCCCCTTCCCGCATTACCTTTTCTGTTCGGACGTCGAGTTCTGTTCGGACGTACGTCGAGTTCTGTTCGGACGACGAGCCCCGACCAGGAGCGAAAGTGGCGGAACTGGTAGACGCGCAAGATTTAGGATCTTGTGGCCGCTGGCCGTGGGGGTTCGAGTCCCCCCTTTCGCACTCTCCGCGAACCGAGAGCGCACTCCCCGCGAACTGAGAGATGAGCACCCTGGACGCATCCCGGCTGGAGGTGAAGGTCGTCAGCGGCGAAGGCTGCCGCCGGGACCTGGAGGTGGCCGTACCGATCGAATACCTCGAGGGCGAGCGGCGGGCCTTGACCCGGAGCTACGCCTCACGGATGAAACTGAAGGGTTTCCGCAAGGGCAGGGTCCCGGGACACGTGATCGCGCAGCGCTATGGAGCGGCGATCGAGGAAGAGGCTGTCGAGCGGCTGGTGCGGAAGGCCTGCGACACCGCCATGGAACAGCATGAGCTGCGGCCGGTGACCGACGTGGATGTCAACGATGTCCGTCTGCCTGCCGGAGGGCCGCTGTCGTTCACCGCCTCATTCGAAGTTCGGCCCACGGTGCCGCTCGGGCGCATCGGCGGCTTCCGGGTCGAGCACCCGGGTGTGGACGTGCCAGGCGAGGCCGTGGACAGGATTATGGAACGGCTGCGGGGGGAGCACGCCGCCTGGCGCACCGCCGCCAACGGCCAGCCCGAGACGGGGGACTCGGTGACGGTGGCGCTGACACGGCTCGACATCGGTCCCGAGGAGAGCGACGAGGACGGGCCGGCCAGCCGGCAATACGACTTCATTCTCGGCCAGGGACAGGCGCTCCCCGACATCGAGGACGCGGTGCGGTCACTGGCCGCGGGCGACGCGGACGAGTTCGAGATCGCGTTTCCCGACGACTTCCCCGACGAGAGCCGGCGGGGCCGCAGCCAGCGGCTCCGGATCGAGCTGCTTTCCAGGCGCGTACCGGAGCTTCCCGACCTGGACGACGACTTCGCGCGGACGGTGGGAGACTTCGAGGACCTGGACACACTGCGTGCCCGGATCGGCGAGGACCTGGAGCGCGAGGCGAGATCCGGTGCCGAGTCCGAAGTCAACAACCGGCTCATGCGCCTCGTCGTCGAAGCCAACCCGTTCGAGGTTCCCGAATCCATGGTGACCGCCTACACCGACGCGGTGATCAGGGATATTCAGGGGGAGGAGGGCAAGGAGGTGCAGGAGGCCGCCGAAAAGCTCAGGGAAGAGATCCGGCCCACCTCCGAATTCGCCGTGCGGCGCGAGCTGCTCTCGGCGCGGATCGCCGATGAGCACGAGCTGCATGCGTCGGCGGAGGACGTGGACGCCCGGGTGGAGGCCCTGGCCCGAAGCATGGGCGAGCCCCGCGCCAGGGTGCGTGCCCGTCTGCGCAAGTCCGGAGCGCTCCGCAGCATCGAGCGGGGGTTGACCGAAGCGAAGCTCTTCGCCTTTCTCCGGGAGCGGTCGGAGATCGTGGGAGCCCCCGACGAGGAGAAGTCATGAGCATCGAAGGCACCGGAGGGCGATAGCGGATGGCCATATTCCCGCCTTACGTGATCGAACGCACGAGCCGCGGCGAGCGCAGCTACGACATCTTCAGCCGGCTGTTGATGGACCGGATCGTGTTTCTGGGAAGCTCCATCAACGACCAGGTGGCCAACATCATCGTCGCGCAGCTGTTGTTCCTGGACGCCGATGATCCGGACCGCGACATCTACCTCTACATCAACTCGCCGGGAGGCAGCGTATACGCCGGACTCGCCATCTTCGACACGATGAACCACCTGCGGGCGCCGGTTTCGACGTACTGCGTGGGCATGGCCGCGTCGATGGGCGCCCTCCTGCTGGCCTCGGGCGCGAAAGGGAGCCGGAGCGCGCTGCCCAACTCGCGCATCATGCTGCACCAGCCGTCTTCGGGCTACCAGGGCACCGCCGCGGACATCGAGATCGCGGCGAAGGAGGTGCTGGGAACCCGGGAACGGCTCAACCGGATCCTCGCGAAGCAGACCGGACAGACGATCAAGAAGATCAATGCCGACGTGGACCGGGACCGGTGGATGAGCGCCGAGGAGGCGGTTGCATACGGCCTGGTCGACCAGGTCCTGTCGAAGGAGAACGGCCGCAAGGCCGGATCCGATTCGAAATAGGAGGGACGCGATGTCGAGCGACAAGCACCTGCGCTGCAGCTTCTGCGGCAAGTCGAAGGAGTCGGTCAAGAAGTTCATCTCCGGCCCGTCGGTATACATCTGCAACGAGTGCATCTCGCTGTGCAACGAGATCCTGGCCGAGGAAGAGGAGCGGGAGAGCCAGGAAACGTCCATCACCACCCTCACGCCCGCGGAGATCAAGGACTTCCTCGACGACTACGTGATCGGGCAGGAATCGGCGAAACGGTCGCTGGCGGTCGCCGTCTACAACCACTACAAGCGCGTCCACAAGCAGGGGAAGCTCGACGAGGTCGAGATCGACAAGGCCAACGTGCTGCTGGTGGGGTCCACCGGAGTCGGGAAGACGCTGCTGGCGCAGACCCTGGCGCGCGTTCTGCAGGTTCCCTTCACCATCGCGGACGCCACCACGCTGACCGAGGCGGGGTACGTCGGCGAGGACGTCGAGAACATCCTCGTGCGGCTGCTTCAGGCCAGCGACTTCAACCTCAGCGAGTGCGAGCGCGGCATCGTCTACATCGACGAACTCGACAAGATCGCCCGCAAGTCGGAGAACCCGTCGATCACCCGGGACGTCTCGGGCGAAGGGGTCCAGCAGGCGCTCCTGAAGATCCTGGAAGGAACGGTGGCCAGCGTGCCCCCGCAGGGAGGCCGCAAGCACCCTCAGCAGGAGTACATCCAGATCGACACGCGCAGCATTCTGTTCATCTGCGGAGGGGCGTTCGAGGGACTGGACAAGATCATCGAGCAGCGCCTGGGCAAGCGGCAGATCGGGTTCGGAGGAGAGGACGAGGACGCCGAAGCCGCGGCGGACGACCGCTACGGTCTGGACGACGACCCCATGGCGTGTCTCGAGCCCGAGGACCTGCAGCGCTTCGGGCTGATCCCCGAGCTGGTGGGGAGGCTGCCCGTCACCGTGTCGCTGGACGACCTGGACGAGGAGGCGCTCGTCCGCATCCTGCAGGAGCCCAGGAACGCGCTCGTGAAACAGTATCAGAAGATGTTCGAGATCGAGGGAATCGGGTTGACCTTCGATCCCGGAGCGCTGCGGGAGATCGCCCGCCAGACCTTTGGCCGCGGAACCGGCGCACGCGGATTGAGGGCCGTGCTGGAACGGATCATGCGCGACCTGATGTTCGAGCTGCCGTCGCGCAGCGACGTGCGGGAGGTGGTCGTGACGCCCGAGTGCGCCACCGGCAGGGTTCCGCCGCTCCTCGTACTGCGGCCCGAGGCCCAGCGGAAAGAGGCCTGACGGCCCGTGGACATGGTCCAGCGCCTCACCGCTTCCGGTGCTCGCGCGGGCCGTTCCACGGACTAGGCGCCGGGCATGGCCACCCTGCACCGGCTCGACGGGACCTGCACCGTCCCTGACGAGTTGCCGGTCATTGCGCTTCGCGACCTGGTCTACTTCCCCTACATGGCGGTGCCCCTCCTGATCGGGAGGGCGCCTTCCGTCGCCGCGCTCCAGGAGGCCGAAGCGGAGGGTGGCTTCGTGCTTCTCGTGGCGCAGAAGGACCCCGCGCTGGAGGCACCGGGACGCGACGATCTGTACCGCGCGGGAACGGTGATTCGCGTGGTGCAGGCCGCCCAGCTGGCGGACGGAACGACGCGGGTGGTGATGGAGGGCCTCGGGCGGGCCCGGATCGTGCGGTTCCTGCCGTCGGGGACGAGCTTTCGGGCGTCCGTGGAGCTGTTGACGGAATGGGAGTTCGAGCCGGACCCCCGCCCGGACCCGGATCTGGATGCGCGCGTGCAGACCGTCACCGAGATGTTCCGCGAGTACGTCAAGCTCTCGGAGAGGATTCCGAACGAAGTGATCGCCGCGGCCGGCCAGGTGGCGGACCGGGTGCGTCTCGCGCACCTGATCTCGGGACACCTGGTCATCGGTTCCGCCGAGAGGCAGGAGCTCCTGGAGGTCACCGAGATACGGCCGCGCTTCGATATCCTGCGCGAGATCCTGGTGCGTGAGATCGAGATCCTGCGAATCCAGGAGAAGCTGGACGAGCAGATTCGTTTTCAGGTGGAGGCGGGCGGGCAGCGTCTTCCGCTCGAAGAGAAGCTCGGTCCGGTCGCTCCCGAGTCGGGCGATACCGACCCGGAGTGGGCTGAACTGGACGATACCATCGGGCGCACGCCCCTTCCCGACGACGTCCGCGCCCGGGTGGACAAGGAATTCGCCAGACTCCGCAAGCTGAACCCCGTCGCACCCGAGGCATCGGTGATCCGCACCTACCTGGACTGGATACTGGCGCTGCCGTGGACGCACGAGACACCCGACAGCCTGGACGTGGCGCGGGCCGCTTCGGTGCTGGACGCCGAGCATTACGGTCTGGAGGAGGTGAAGGAGAGGATCCTGGATCACATCGCGGTGCTGTCGCTGGTGGGGAAGCTGCGCGGGCCGATCCTGTGCCTCGTGGGGCCGCCGGGGGTGGGCAAGACGTCGCTGGGCCGCAGTATTGCCCGTTGCCTGGAGAGGGAGTTCGTGCGCGTGAGCCTCGGTGGCGTGCGCGACGAGGCCGAGATCCGCGGCCACCGCCGCACCTACGTGGGCGCGCTGCCGGGCCGCGTGATCCAGGGGATGCGCAGGAGCGGTTCCCGGAATCCGGTATTCCTGCTGGACGAGGTGGACAAGCTGGCGCGCGATTTCCACGGGGATCCCGGCGCGGCCCTGCTGGAGGTCCTCGATCCGGAGCAGAACCGTGCCTTTGCCGATCACTACCTCGAGCTCGAATTCGACCTGTCGCACGTTCTCTTCATCGCGACGGCCAACACGCTCGGCGAGCTGCCCGGGCCCCTGAGGGACCGCATGGAGGTGATCCGCCTGCCCGGATACCTGGACACCGAAAAACACGCTATCGCGCGCCGGTTCCTCTGGCCCAAGCAGGTGGCGCACCACGGCATCGAGCCGTTTTCCCCCGAGATCTCCGAAGACGCGATTCAGACGATCGTCGCCGAATACACCCGCGAGGCGGGGGTGCGCGAGTTGGAACGCAGGCTGTCCAGGGTGGCGCGCAAGCTGGCCAGGCGGGTGACGGGCGACGGTGCGCTGAGTCTCGGCACCGTCGGAGCCGACGACCTGCGGGAGCTGCTGGGGCCGCCGGTTCATCTGCCTCCGAGCCGGGAGGAGGGCGCGGATCGATCGGGGATCGCGTGCGGTCTCGCGTGGACCGCGGCGGGGGGCGAGGTGATGGAGGTCGAGGTCGCCGTGGTGGCGGGATCCGGGAAGATCCAGCTTACGGGGACGCTGGGCGAAGTGATGAAGGAGTCGGCGTTTGCCGCGGTGACCTATGCGCGCTCGCGGGCCCGCCTGCTGGGGCTGTCCGAGCAGTTCCACCGCGAGGTGGACATCCACATCCATATCCCGGAGGGGGCAACCCCGAAGGACGGCCCCTCGGCCGGGATCACGATCGCGGCGGCGCTGATCTCGGCGCTCACCGAGACGCCCACGCGCGCCGAACTCGCGATGACGGGCGAAATCACGCTCCGGGGGCGCGTGCTCCCCGTCGGCGGGATCAAGGAGAAGGCGGTGGCGGCGCTCAGGGGCGGCATCCGGCGGGTCCTGCTGCCCGCGATGAACGCGATGGATGTCGAACGGCTGCCCGAGGAGGTGCAGAGCGGCGTCGAGATGGTCCCGGTCGAGACGATGGACCAGGTCCTCAGAGAGGCGCTGGCAGCCGGGACGCCCCGGCGGCAGGCCCGCGACGACAAGGTGTCCGGCGCGCATGAGCTGGGTGCGCAGGTTTCGTGAGGGCAGCGCCGTGGTTGTCCGCACTGTCGAGTTCGCCGGATCGGTGGTCGCGCCGGGGCAGCCCCACCCGGGAGCGCTGCCCCAGGTCGCCTTTGCAGGGCGGTCCAACGTCGGCAAGTCGTCGCTGATCAACCGCGTACTGGGGCGGCCCAGGCGCAAGGTCGCCCGTGTGTCGGCCTCGCCGGGAAAGACCCAGGCGCTCAACTTCTACGAGGTCAACGGGGCGTTCTTTCTGGTGGACCTGCCGGGGTCGGGGTACGCCAGGGCGCCCAGGGCCGTGCGGGACTCGTGGCGGACGCTGGTTCGGAGCTACCTTGCGGGGTGCGAGGCACTGCGCGGGGTGGTATACCTGGTGGACTCCCGTCATCCGCCGACCGCGGGGGACCTGGAGTTCGTCGACTACCTCGCCGAGACGGGGCTGCCAACCCTGATTGCGCTCACAAAGGTCGACAAGCTCAGGGCCACGGAGCGCGAGCGCGAGAGCGGCGTTGCGCGGCGTGTGACGGACCTCCTCGGGATCGCGGAGGAGCAGGTGCTGTCGACTTCCGCGCGCACCGGGGAGGGCGCCCCGGAAGTGCTCGACGCCATCGCGGCGCTGCTGGAACTGGAGGAGGAGTAAATGGAAAGGGACCCTGGCCGGATGCTGTGGACCGTGAGCCTGGCGGCGGCCGCGGCCGCGGCGTGCGCTCCCGCGCCGCCGCCGGGCGGAGCTAGAGTGCCGGCGGACGTTTCCCGGCGCACCGCCCCCGAGGCTGCGCTGCCCGCCGGATCGCTCCGGCAGGACCAGATCTCGGTGCAACTGGTTTCCGGGGCGCTGCGGATCGAGGTTACGCCGCTGGCGGCATGGGTGCTCGAGGCCGCGGCGCCCGACACACGCGACCGGCTCCGGCGAATCGCGGAGGCGCACGGGGAAGCGATGGGCCGCGGGGGAAGCGACGGCGCGCCTTCCCTTTTCCTCGTGTCCTTTTCGAGCGCGCAACCCGGAACCGAGTTCCACCCGGACGATCTTCACCTGATGTCGCGGGGACTCAGGGAGCGCCCCGCCGCCATACGGGCGATTACGCCGGGTTGGGGCGGGCAGCGACTCGAGCAGCAGTCCACCGCGACGGCGGTCTACGCGTTCGGAGGAGAGCTGGATCTCGCCCGCGAACTCACCGTGGTGTACCGCGAGGCCGAAGACTCGTCCTGGGCCGGCAAGGTGGCGATCATCGAGGCGGAGCGGGGAAGGATACCGAGCAGTCCCTGAGCGAATCCCCCGGCATCCGGGGCGGCGAAGCATCCGGGACGGCCGGCGTCAGACCTCTTCCCCGCTCTCCTGCAGGCCGTACTTCCTGACCTTGCGGTAGAGGGTGCGCTCCCCGATCCCGAGTATCTCGGCGGCCTGGCGCCGGTTCCACTCGACCGACTCGAGCACCGTCACGATGACCTCCCGCTCCATGTCGTCCAGGGTCATGCCGGGACGATAGGCGACGGCGCCCATGTCGCCGGCGACCTCGGGCGGCTGATCCGAGGGCTCGGTGGCGGCACCTGCCCCGGTGGGGGCGTCCGCTTCCGCAAGGATCTCCGTGTCCGCTTCCGCAAGGATCTCCACGTCCGCATGGGGCAGCTCGCCGTCCCCCGTGCCGGTCTGCACCCGCTCATCGCCGGCGGGCTCGTCCCGGCCGGACGCGACGGCTCTCGCCGGTCGCTCGTAGACGATCTCGGCCGAAGGTTCGCCACCGTGCTCTTCGACCTGGAATGCCTCGAATTCGCGCCGGAGGTCCTCGATATCGACCTTCATCTCCATCATCGTGCGGAAGATGAATTCGAGTTGGGGCCGGAGCGATTCGGCGCTGCCGTCACCACGCCGGGCGGGGCCGGGGCGGGTGGGCACCAGGGCGAGCGTCCCGTCCCCGGAGCGCACGTCGTCGGGAATGTCCTCGGCGCGGATCCGGCGACCCGGCGCGAGGACCACCATGCTCTCGATCAGGTTGCGCAACTCGCGCACGTTTCCGGGCCACCGATGGCGGATCAGGATGTCCATCGCGTCGCTGGAGATCCCGCGGAAGGGACCGCGATCGTGGCGCTCCCCGGCTTCACGAATGAATGCGTCCACAAGAAGCGGGATATCGTCCCGGCGGTGTCGAAGCGGTGGCAGGGCGATGGTCAGAACGTTGAGGCGATAGTAGAGGTCTTTTCGGAAATCTCCTGACACCACAAGGTGTTGCAGATGCTGGTTCGTCGCGGCCAGTATGCGGACATTCACGCGAATCAGCTTCTGGCCACCGACCCTGTGGAACTCCTGCTGCTCCAGCACACGGAGGAGCTTCGTCTGCGTCTGAGGCGGCATCTCCCCGATTTCGTCGAGGAAGATGGTGCCGCCGTTGGCCAGCTCGAACAGTCCCCGGCGCGAGTCGATCGCCCCGGTGAACGCTCCCTTCTCGTGGCCGAAGAGCTCGCTTTCGAGGAGGGTCTCGGAAAGCGCCGCGACGTTGACCGGGATGAAGCTCTTGTGGCGGCGGCGCGACAGAGCATGGATCCCCCGGGCCACCAGCTCCTTGCCGGTGCCCGACTCGCCCGTCACGAGGACCGTGGCGTGGACGGGGGCGATCTGGACGACGCGTTCGAGCACCTCCATCATTGCGTCGGTCTCACCCACGATCCCGGTCGCCCGCCGGAGCCGCTTGCGTTCGATCGCCCTCGTGCCAACCAGGACGATCTCCTCCGGGTCGGCCGGACGCGCGAATGCGAGGGTGATATCGGCCGAAGGCGTCGCCGCCCGCCCGGCCCCGACCACCGCCAGGACAGGGACCCCCCGCTCCGTCGCCTGGCCGGCCTGTCGCTTGCCCGAGTCCGCATCGGCGCCCCCGGTGAACACGAGCAGAACCGGCTCTTCGACACTGGCGACATCCTCGCCGGCGGTGAACAGCTCAACGCGGTAGCCGGCGTGGCGGAACCCGGCACGCAGCTCTCCGGCGAGCGGCAGGTCGTGCGTCGTGACGAGGACGGTTTCGGCCATGCGTTATCTCTTGATGGAACCCTCGGTGTAGAAGGGTGGCCGCTGGGTGCATCCCGCGATGACCCGGTTGCGGATCCTCACCCCGACCTCGGTGCCGGGGCGCGCCGCGCCTACTGGAAGATACCCCAGCGCGACTCCATACCCGAGGGAGGGACTGGCGACGCCGGATGTGACCGTTCCCACCTCCTCCGCGTCGTGGACGAGCGCATAGCCAGGGCGTGGAAAGCCCCGTTGCGTCAGCCGGATTCCCGTGAGGCGGCGAGTCACACCGCTCTCCTTCTGGGCGGCCAGCGCTGCGCGTCCAATGAAGTCGCCGGCGTCGAGCTTCACGATCCAGGCCAGGCCGGACTCGAGCGCGGTGTGTTCCTCGTCGAGGTCGTTGCCGTACAGCGCGTACCCCATCTCCAGACGCAGCGAATCCCGCGCGCCCAGGCCGGCCGCAGTCAATCCGTGCGGCTCACCCGCCTCCGTCACCGCGCGCCATGTGTCGACCGCGGCGTCGGCCGGCAGGTACAGTTCGAATCCATCCTCTCCCGTGTAGCCGGTTCTGCTCACCAGCGCTTTCACGCCCGCAACGTCGCCCTCGGCGAAGCGATAGTAGCCCACGCGGCCGAGGTCGACGCCCGTCAGGGGGGTCAGGATGGCTTCGCTCGCGGGACCCTGCAGTGCGATCAGGGCAATGTCGTCCGAGTCGTCGGCAAGCTCGACGTCGAAGTCCGCCGCGTGCGCGCTGATCCAGCGCCAGTCCTTCTCCCGGTTGCTCGCGTTGACGACCAGCACGATGCGGTCGTGGAAACGGTAGACCAGGAGGTCGTCGAGGATCGTGCCGCGTTCGTTGCAGAGGGCCGAGTACTGCGCCTGACCCGCGGCGGCCCGTGACACGTCGTTGACGGTCAGGTACTGGACGAAGTCGGCGGACTGGGGCCCGCGGACGGTGAATTCGCCCATATGGGACACGTCGAAGAGGCCCGCTGCCGTGCGGACCGCCGTGTGCTCGGCGCGGATGCCGCCAGGATACTGTACCGGCATGGCGTAGCCGGCGAACGGGACCATCTTGCCGCCCAGCTCGGTGTGGACATCGTGGAGCGGCGTCTTTCTCAGGCTGGCGTTCATGGTAGCAACCGAAGCGTTCGTGTGGTCAGATCAGGTCCAGCAGGAGGGCCTTGATGAAATGCAGGCGGTTTTCGGCCTCGCGGAATATGCGGGAACGCGGCCCGTCGATCACCCCGGCGGTCACTTCCTCACCCCGGTGCGCGGGAAGACAGTGGAGGAAGATCGCCGAGGGGTCGGCCCGGCCCATGAGCGGCTCGTCCACCTGAAAGCCCGCGAAGGCCTTCTCCCTGGTGCTCTGTTCGTCCTCCTGCCCCATCGAGGCCCAAACGTCCGTCGTCACCACATGTGCACCGACAACCGCATCGGCCGGCGAACCGAGCACCTCCACGTCGGTGCCGGCACGGGCTCTGGCCAGGATCGCCGGGTCGGGACCGTAGTCTTCGGGGCACGCGAGCCGCAGGCTGAACCCGAAGCGAAGCGCGGCGTTGAGCCAGGAGTTCGCCATGTTGTTGCCGTCGCCCACCCACGCGACGCGGAGCGCGGACAGGTCGCTTCCAAACTCCTCGGCGGCCGTGAAGAGATCGGCCATCACCTGACATGGGTGCAGAAGGTCGGTCAGGCCGTTGATCACGGGCACGGTCGCCTCGCGCGCCAGCTCGGTCACCTCGTCCTGCGCGAACGTTCGGATCAGGATCGCGTCGACGTACCGGCTCAGGACGCCGGCGGTATCGGCCACGCTTTCGCCGCGCCCGATCTGGGAGTCCTGGTCGGAGATCATGATCGCGTGGCCTCCGAGCTGCGCCATGCCCGCCTCGGTGCTCACGCGCGTCCGCGTCGAACTCTTGCGAAAGATCATCGCCAGGGTGCGGCCCTGGAGGGGGCGGCCGGCCAGCTCACCGCGCTTGAGCCGTTCCGTCAATTTCAGGAGGTGATGGAGATACCCGGCATCGTGTGCGGCGATGTCGAGGAAGTCGCGCTTCGGGGCGGCCATGGGTCTGATCGCTTCAGCGCGTCAGAGGATGTAGCGGCTGAGGTCGTCATCGGAGGCGATGCGATCCAGCCGTTTCCTGACGAACGCCTCGGTCACCACGACCGTCTCGCCGCGCTGTTCATCGGGGAGGTCGAAGAGCAGCTCCTCCAACAGCGTGGTGAGAACGGTGCGGAGCCGGCGGGCGCCGATATTCTCCATGCGATCGTTGAGATCCGCCGCGATCCGGGAGATCTCTTCGATCCCGTCGTCCGTGAACTCGACCGACGCACCCTCCGTCTCGACCAGCGCGCTGTATTGGCGGACCAGTGCGTTGCGGGGCTCGCGCAGGATCCGCGCGAATTCGGCGGCGCCCAGGTTCTGGAGTTCCACCCGGATCGGGAAACGGCCCTGCAGCTCGGGGATGAGGTCGGACGGCTTCGCCACGTGGAAGGCCCCGGCAGCGATGAAGAGCATGTGATCGGTGCGGACGAAGCCGTACTTGGTCTGAACGTTGCAGCCCTCCACGATCGGGAGCAGGTCTCGCTGGACCCCCTCCCGGCTCACGTCGGGACCCGTGCCGGCGCGCTTGCCCGCGACCTTGTCGATCTCGTCGAGGAAGATGATCCCGATTTCCTCGGCGCGATCCAGCGCCTCGTTCACCACCTCGTCCATGTCCACCAGGCGATCCAGCTCCTCCTGGAGCAGCACGCGCCTCGCCTCGCCGATGGTCACCGTGCGGCGCTTCGACCGCTTCGGCAACATGTCCTGGAGCATTTCCGTGAACTGGAGATCCATGCCCTCCATCCCGCCCACCGGGAACATCATCCCGCCCATGGGCGAGTTCTGCTGGACGTCCAGCTCGACCGTACGATCTTCCAGGTGGCCCTCGCGAAGCAGTTTGCGCAGCTTCTCCCTCGTTCGGGCCCGCCGTTCGGCGATCGACGCGTCGCCGTTGGGGTCGGCCCCACGGGCGCGCGATGTGCCACCCGGCCCCGCGACGAAGACCTTGCCGGGAGACTGCGGACCGGCCGCGGGCCGCGCCGGCTTCGAGTCGTCGGCCCGGCCCTGCGCCGAGGGTGCCGAGGGCACGGCCGAATCGGGGAGGAGGAGGTCGAGCAGCCGCTCTTCCACCAACCGCTCGGCCTCGGCCTCGACTTCGTCTTCGCGGCTCGCCCTGACCATTGCCACGGCCGTGTCGACCAGGTCGCGGACCATGGACTCGACGTCCCGGCCCACATAGCCGACTTCGGTGAACTTGGAGGCCTCGACCTTGACGAACGGCGAGCCTGCCAGCCTGGCGAGGCGCCGTGCGATTTCGGTCTTCCCCACCCCGGTAGGCCCGATCATGATGAGGTTGTTCGGCAGGATTTCCTCGCGCAACTCGTCTTCCACCTGCTGCCGCCGCCAGCGATTGCGGAGCGCGATGGCAACCGCCTTCTTCGCCTCGTCCTGGCCGATGATGTACTTGTCGAGTTCGGCTACGACCTCACGGGGCGTGAGCTGATCGAGCCAGCGGGGGCCCTCCTCCTGCGACGCCTGCTCGACGGGCGCGGAAGTGTCGGCGGAAGCGGTTGCTGATGTCATGCTGGGTCCAGTTCCAGGACGGTAATCTCGCGATTCGTGTACACGCAGATGTCGGCGGCGATCTCCAGCGCGCGGCGGGCGATCCCGGCGGCCTCCATGTCGGAGCTATCGAGGAGAGCGCGGGCGGCGGCCAGCGCATACGCGCCCCCCGAGCCGATGGCGAGCACCGGCTTGTCGGGCTCGATGACGTTGCCGTCACCGCCCACCAGGAAAAGGTGGTCCCGGTCGGCGACCGCGAGGAGGGCCTCGAGGCGGCGGAGGTAGCGGTCGGTCCGCCATTCCTTGGCCAGCTCGACACACGCCCTCGGCAGGTTCGACGGCCATCGTTCCAGCTTGCCCTCCAGCTTCGCGAACAGGGTGAAGGCGTCGGCCACCGCCCCCGCGAAGCCTGCGAGCACGCGCCCCTCCTTCAGCAGCCTGACCTTGCGCGCTTCTCCCTTGACCACGGTGTCTCCCATTGTCACCTGCCCGTCACCCGCCATGGCGACACGGCCGCCGCGGGCCACCGCGATCACGGTGGTAGCGTGGACGGAGGCACCCGGGACAAGCGATGACGCGGGCTTCATTCGCAGGGGGCTCCAGGATGGTCGGGCGTTGCGGTTCGAGCGCAGCGGACGCGGAGGCTCAACGGCAGCACGAGGGGGTGTAGCCTTAAAAGCTAGGTACGGTCATCCACGGCCGGAAGTCCACGGCCGGAATCCGCGACCGAAATCCACGGCCGGAAGTGCTCGGCCTGCTAGGCTCGTGGATGCGCACCCTTGTAGACGCGCCGGAGCCGCTCCTTCGAGGTGTGGGCATAGATCTGGGTGGTGCTCAGTGACGCGTGGCCCAGCAACTCCTTGACCGCCATGAGATCGGCGCCCGCGTCGAGGAGGTGGGTGGCAAAGCTGTGGCGGAGCGAATGGACGGACAGGCCCGAGGCGTCGGCAAAGGCCGCGAGGACCTGTCGAACGTATCGCTGGATCTGCCTGTTGGACAGGCGGCGGCCGTGACGCCCCACCAGCAGGGCCCTGGAGTCGCTCCGCGCCACCTCTGCACGGCGGGGGAGGTAGCCGGCCACGGCGCGCGCGGCTGAGTCCGTGACCGGCACGATACGTTCCTTCCGGCCCTTCCCGAACACGCGCATCTGACCCCGCGCAAGATCGAGGGACCGGAGGTTTAGCGCACTCAGCTCCGCGAGGCGGATCCCGCTGCCGTACAGCAGTTCGAGAATGACCAGTAGACGGGTCTCGACCAGACCGTTCTCCTCGGCCGCCCGTACCTCCGCCCAGCGAAAGAGCTCGGACATCTCCTCGGTTCGCACGTGGGCGGGCAGCGTACGGTCGAGCTTCGGGCCGCGGACGGGGCGGGCCGGGTTCGACGGGATCTCCCCCTCCCGATGCAGGTAGCGAAACAGTCCCCGCACCGCCGACAGCTTGCGGGCGACCGTGCGGGGCGCCAGCCCGCGGCGTCCCGCGTCGCCCAGGAAGGCACGAATGACGCTCCGGTCGATGTCGTCCCACCTGAAGTCGTCGCGACCCAGGTGGCGGCCGGCGAAGGCCTCGAGATCGCCGAGGTCCCGGCGATAGGCCGCGACCGTGTGGGCAGACAGATTGCGAGCGACCTCCAGGTGTTCGAGGAAGCGCACGGTCTCCCGCCTCATGCCACTGCCGCTCTCCCGGGTGCCGCACCTGTTTCCGCGACCCAGCGCCGAAAGCATCGATCCGCGCGCTCCGCCAGCGCCTCCCGGCGCGCCGCCTTCGTCCGCGGGGCGTCCGGAAGGGGATCTACCAGTCCCCAGTTCGAATTCATTGGCTGAAAGTCCGTCGGATCCGCGTCCCTCAGGTAGCGGTAGAGGCCTCCAAGCATGGTCTGCGGGGGCGGGACGACCGGATCCGCTCCGCTGAGCACGCGATCCAGGTTCACGGCCGCCAGGATTCCGGAAGCGGCGGACTCGGTGTACCCCTCCACGCCCGTCAGCTGGCCCGCGAAGAACAGGTCCGGGCGGCTGCGCGACGATCCGCCGGGGTCAAGGCACGCCGGAAAGTTCAGATAGGTGTTGCGGTGGATGGATCCCCAGCGCAGGAACTCGGCGTCCCCGAGCCCGGGAATCATGGTGAAGACGCGCCGCTGTTCCCCGGTCCGCAACCGGGTCTGGAAACCGACCAGGTTCCACATCTGACCAGCGCGATCTTCCCGTCGCAACTGCACAACCGCGTGGGGGCGCCGACCGGTACGTGGATCCGCCAGCCCGACCGGCTTCATGGGGCCGAAACGGAGGGTGTCGTGGCCACGCGCGGCCATGACCTCGATGGGCAGACACCCCTCGAAGTACGGAACCCTGTCCCAGTCGTGACCCTCGTACACGTCGGCGCAGCGCAGCGCCTTGAGAAAAGCGTCGTACTCGGACTCGTTCATGGGGCAATTCAGGTAGTCGGCGTCCTGGCCGTACCGCCCCGCCGCAAACGCTACCCCGCGGTCCACCGAATCGGCGTGGACGATCGGGGCGATGGCATCGTAGAAGGCCAGTCCGCCCTCACCCAGTTCGGCGGCGATGCTGGCCGCCATGTCCGCCGACGTGAGGGGACCGGTCGCGACGACCGTGGGCCCCTCCGGAATCCTCCGTGCCTCTTCGCGCTCGATCCTGATGCCGGCGTGCCCTGCGACGCGACTCGTGAGAGCCCGGGCAAACAGCCTCCGATCCACCGCCAGAGCGGCTCCCGCCGGCACCCTGCTCTCCTCGGCGGCCGCAAGAAGCGCCGATTCCAGGCACCTCATCTCGCGTTTCAGCTGACCATGTGCGGTAGTGGGGCGCTCGTTCTTGAAGGAGTTGGTGCAAACCAGTTCGCCGAGATCCCCGGTCTGATGTGCGGGAGTCGTCCTGTTCGGCCGCATCTCGACGAGCCGCACGGACCGGCCCCGCCTCGCCAGCGCCAACGCGGCCTCGCATCCCGCGAGACCTCCGCCGACCACGGTGACAACGCTCATCCGAGCCCGCTCAGCCCCTTCTGGTCCTGGCCGCCCGCCGTCTGGCCGGGCGCCGTGTCCTTTTTCGCTTGGCGGCGCGGGCAAGGAGTTCAACGGCCTCGTCAAGCGTCGTGGATTCCGCTTCGCGATCCCTGGGCACACTGGCATTGACGGCGCCGTCGGTCACGTACGGGCCGTAGCGTCCGTCGAGCAGCTCCACTTCGGCGCCGGATTCCGGGTGCGCGCCAAGACGCTTGAGCACGGTCCTTCCCCTCCTGGAGGTCTTCTTGACGGCCAACCGTGCCAGTGCCTCTTCCAGCGTGACCGTAAACAACTGGTCCGCAGACTCGAGACTGCGGTATTCCTTTCCGATCGCGACATAGGGACCGTACCGCCCCAGCCCCGCCCTGACCTCACTGCCGCTCTTCGGATCGGTGCCGAGCACGCGCGGCAGCGACAGCAGGCGCAGCGCAAACTCGAGGGTGACGTCCGACGCGTCCATGCCCTTCGGCAGCCCGACCAGACGCGGCTTGGCGCCGCCGCTCCGAGCCCGGCCGAGTTGAACATAGGGACCATAGGGTCCGACTCGGAGGAAGACAGGGGACTCCGAATCGGGGTCGGTTCCGAGGAGCTCGCCGCCCTGGGCTCCGGCCGCGAGAAGCTCCGCGGCCTTCTCAACGGTGAGCTCGTCGATCAGAAGCTCAGCGGGGATCGTCGCGCGGCTCGCCGCCTCACCCGCCCCCCTCTCGGCGAAAACCGAGCTCTTGCCGATTCGAACCCGGATCGGCTCCCCCGTCCCGGGGTCGATCCCCAGAGGTATCCTGGGAAAGTCGATGCTCGGCAGCGTGGTGTCGATTTCGCGAGCCAGTCCGGGGCGCTCCCCTTCACCATTGTAGAAGGCCTCGAGGAAGCCCCGGGACTCCGCCTGGCCTGCCGCGATGTCGTCCAGCGAGTCCTCCATCCGGGCGGTAAAGCCGAGGTCGATGTACCTCCCGAAATGTTCACGCAGCAGCTGGATGACAGCCATTCCTATGTACGTGGGTACGAGCGCCCCGCCCCGTTTCCGCACATAGTCGCGGTCCTGGATCGTCGAGATGGTGGGCGTGTAGGTCGATGGCCGTCCGATGCCTTCATCCTCCAGCTTCCGCACCAGAGAAGCCTCCGTGTAGCGGGGCGGAGGCCGGGTCTCGCGGCGATCCGGCTCGACCGAGCGGAGAACGACGGAGGAGGCACCTGAGTCCGTGGCCGAAGCGTCCGCCTCTGCGAAGACCCTTTCGCCCTCCGACATGGATGGAAGGAGCTGGTCCTTGCGCCTGTCGCCGTACACCCTCAGGTGGCCCGCGAACCGCAGCACCGACCCCGTGGCCCGAAACGTGTGGTCGACGCCGTCAATCGAGGCCACAAAATCGACCGTGGTTCGGTCGACGCGGGCGTCGGCCATCTGGGAGGCGACCGTGCGGCTCCAGATCAGCCGGTACAGAAACAGTTCGTCCCGTCCGAGGAATCGCTCAAGGTCCGCGGGGACGCGTCCGATCTCCGTCGGGCGGATCCCCTCGTGGGCTTCCTGCGCGATCTTGGACCTGGTTCTGTAGCGCCTCGGACCCTGGTGGTATTCGGCACCGAACGCCTGCTTGATGTAACGGCCGGCATCGCCGAGGGCCTTATTGGAAAGGGTGACCGAATCGGTCCTCATGTAGGTGATCAACCCCTCGCGGTCCCCACCGCCTAGATCGATTCCCTCGTAGAGCCGTTGCGCCACGCGCATCGTTTGCCTTGGTGACATTCGCAGCCGACCGGCCGCCGCCTGTTGCAGCGTCGATGTGGTGAAGGGCGGTGCGGGCCTCTGCGTGGTGGATTTCCGGTTGACGGTCCCGACTTCCCAGGGCAGAGCGGCCGGCGCTGCCGCCACGATCGCTTCAGCCGCCTGCCGATTCAGGGCAACGACACGCCGCGATGAGGCGAGTTCTCCGGTCGACGGATCGAAATCCTTGCCCGTCGCCAGGCGCTTGTCGCCGATGGATGTCAGCAAGGCCGAGAACTCCTGGTCGCCCTTGCAAAGCACCGCCCTGGCCCGCCAGTACTCGGACACCGCGAAGCGGCGCCGTTCCTCCTCACGCTCGACGATGAGCCGCAGCGCCACGCTTTGAACGCGGCCCGCGCTCAGTTTCGTGCGCACCTTCTTCCACAGCACCGGTGAAAGGCTGTAGCCGTACAAGCGGTCCAGAATGCGACGAGCCTCCTGCGCCTGAACCAGCCGCCGGTTGACCTGGCCCGGGTTCGCAAGTGCCGCCTCGACGGCCGAACGCGTAATCTCGTGGAAGGCGATCCGGCGGACCGGTACGGAAGGCTCCAGTACCTCGACGAGGTGCCAACTGATCGACTCGCCCTCACGGTCTTCATCGGTGGCCAGGAGTACTTCGTCGGCGTCGCGGAGGAGCTTCTTCAGCTCGCGGACGTGTCTCCGACTCTCCTCCGGCACGACGTAGACGGGCGTGAAGCCGTCTTCCACGTTCACCGCCATGCGGCCCCACTTCTTGTCGCGTATGGAGCCGGGAATCTCCCTGGCTGAACGCGGCAGGTCCCGGATGTGCCCATAGGAAGCATGCACCCGGTATTCCGGACCCAGGAACCTCGCAATCGTTTTCGCCTTCGCAGGCGACTCCACAATGACCAGCTTCACTCTCACTCCTCCATGCCCGCCCCGCACAAGACCGGTTGTCGCAGGATCTCCCGCACGATCTGTGCGGGCGACCTGTCCTCGGTGTCGATTGTAATATGACTCCGTCGATAGTGGGCAGTTCGCGCCCGCAGCAAACGCTGCGCAGCTACGAGTGGGTCCTCCACGTCCAGTAGCGGTCGCGAGCGCCGCGCAGTGCGCGTCCTGGCCAGCGCGGTTTCCGGAGTCACCCGCAGCCAGACCGCCACCGAGTGTTCGTCGATCAGGTCCATGTGACCCGGCTCGGCGGCCCAGCCGCCACCCATGGCCAACACGACCTGGCGACGCCGAAGGACGCGCCGCCCGGCCCTCGACTCCAATTCCCTGAAACGTTCCACTCCGCGGCTGCGGATCAGTTCCCCCGCGGACGAACCCTCCGCTTGTCCCACCTCCACGTCAAGATCCACGAAGCGCCAGCCGAGCGTTCGGGCGAGAACCGGGCCCACCGTAGATTTTCCGGCCCCCATGAAGCCGATCAATACGATGCGCTCCACCGTCCCGGCCGGAACCGGCGGCACCGACGCCACGCTGCGCTCCGGCATCACCCGTGCTCCGGCCCTCGCTCCCGAAAGCCGCGGGAGTTGAGTCGGTCCACGTAGGAATCCAGATTCCGCCTGAATTCCCCGAGCGAGTCGCCCCCGAATTTCTCCATCATGGCGTCGGCCACCACAAGCGCCACCATGGCCTCCGCGACCACGGCGGCCGCCGGCACCGCGCACACGTCGCTGCGCTCGACCGTGGCATGCCTGGTCGTCCCGTCCCGCAGATCCACACTGGGAAGCCGATTGCGGAGAAGCGTGGAAATGGGCTTCATCGCCCCCCGCACAACCAG
Organism: Longimicrobiales bacterium; assembly: GCA_965116905.1. Classification (GTDB taxonomy): domain Bacteria; phylum Gemmatimonadota; class Gemmatimonadetes; order Longimicrobiales; family Gaopeijiaceae; genus Bin94. Next base: position 3,277,515 of record OZ220732.1, read on the forward strand.
GGGCGAGCCCGTGGTCACACCGCCCTCGAGTCCGCCGGAACGGTTGCGAGAACGTCGGAAACCTCCGGACCGGGTGCGGGTTTCGTCCCGGTGGATTGGATCGTGCACGCGGGAACCCGGTCGACCCGCATTGATGAATGCCGGGCCGATCTCGACGCCCTTGATCGCGTGAACGGACATGACCGCCTGTGCCAGCCGCCCGTCCAGCTTGCGGTCCCACGCCACGTAGCTGCCCAGGCCTACCGGCAAGCCCCTCACCACGACCTCGAAGCACCCGCCCAGGGTGTCTCCCGCCTTCTTCGCCGCCTCGATCGCCGAGATCATCTCGGTCTCGGCGGCCGGATCCAATGTGCGCACCGGAGAGGGATCGGCGGCACCGTTGAGGTCCGTCGGCAGCTCGCCCGGGACCTGGGCCTCTACCTCACCGATACGTGTCACGTGGCTGCCCAGTGTCGTCCCGACCTCCCGCAGGAGGACCTTGGCCACGGCGCCGCAAGCTACCCGGGCGGCGGTCTCGCGGGCAGACGCCCGCTCGAGTACATCCCTGGCGTCCCGCCGATCGTACTTCAGCACTCCGGCCAGATCGGCGTGGCCGGGCCGGGGCAGGTACACGGGACGCAGCGCCTTGGGATTCCCTTCCGGGTCGGGCGGCTCGTGGGCCATCGCGGTGTTCCAGTTTTCCCAGTCACGGTTCCAGATCAGCATCGAAAGCGGCGAACCCAGCGTCGAGCCCAACCGCAGTCCCGACATGATCTCCGCCCGGTCGGACTCGATCAGCATGCGCCGCCCTCGGCCGTAGCCCCCCTGTCGGCGTTTCAGGTCCGGGTCGATGTCACGAACGGGATCGAGAGGCATCCCTGCAGGCAACCCCTCCAGGATGGCTACGAGGCCGCGGCCATGGGACTCTCCGGCGGTACGGAAGGAAACGTGATCCAGGGGCATGGGGGAGGCGGGCGGAGGGTGTGTTGGGGTACCGGCACCCGATTACCGGGTTTCCATAGATAGCAAAGGGCTCGGTTACGGGGAAGCCGCACGCACGATCGTGGGCGTGACGAGGATCAGCAGGTCGCGCTGCACTGACGACTCGCGGCGGGTGCGGAAAAGCCGCCCCAACAGCGGAAGGTCCATCAGCACGGGAACGCCCGACAGGACCTCCCCGGTCTCGTCCACGGTCAGGCCTCCGATGACCACGGTCTCGCCGTCCCTCACCAGCACCCGCGACTCCGCTTTCTGTCGGCGAAAGATCAGACCGACGTCCGACGGTGCCAGGTCCGCCGAGGAACGTTCGGCGGCAAGGTCGAGCATGATCTCGTCCGCGTCGGTGATCCGGGGAGTGACCTCGAGGATCACTCCGGTCTCCTTGTAGTCCACAGTGGCGACAGGGACCGTGCTCCGGGTCCCGACGGCCCCGTTCGCTTGAAGCTGCGCCCCCGCGTCGATCACTCTGACCGGCGTTTCTTCACCCACGACGATTCTCGCTGTGCGGTTGTCCATCACCCGCACGGAAGGCCGTGCCTCCACATCCGTCAACTGAGCCGCTTCAAGGGCATCGATGAAACCGACGAGTGTACTCCGCCCGATCACAAGCGAGGTAAGCAGCGACAGGGTCGGATTCGCGACCCGGTTGGTCGCGTTGCCCAGAGCCGCAAGCGAGTTTCCGCCGAGAGAGACCACGTCGGTCCCGGCTTCGGCCTGCCGTTCGGTGGCCGAAACGACCCCGTCTCCATCGACGTCGATGGCCCCCGGGACAAGCAGGTTGAGCTGGTTGCCATCGGTGTCCTTGAGGTCGTACGTGATCCCGAAGCCCGCCAGCCCCGACCGGTTGACGAAGATGATCTCGGCGGCGATATCCACCTGCCGCGCCCGTACATCGAGATCGCCGACGAGGCGCCGAGCCGACTCCACCACTCTCGGGATGTCACTCACGACAAGTGTATTGCTCGCCGGGCTCACCGAGACGCGGCCTCGATCACTCAGGAGCGCCGCGATCAGATCCTGCAACTCCAGCGCGTCTCCGTACCGCACCCTCAGCGGCTCGGTGACGATGGGCAGCACGGATTCGCGGTCGAAAGCACCCCGCATGTCGAGCACGAGGATGATGCCGCTCTCCTGCTCGTATGCGACGAGCCCATGAGCGTCGAGGAGCGCGTCAAGCGCAACGTTCCACGGCTGGTCCCTAATCTCGGCGGACACGAGCCGGTCCACACCGGTTCCCGGGATGATCGAGCGATTCGCGAACTCGGCAAAGGTGAAGAGGACATCGCGGATGGGCGTCTCGTCAAAGAACACCGAGATCGGCTGGCCGGTCTCCGCTGCGGAGACGCCGGACGGGGGATCGGCCTGCCCGCTGGCTTCGGCCGCGGCGCCGACGGCCGCCGATGTGAGCACGGCAAGGTACAGCGACCGCAGGTGGATCCGGATGGAGCTCATGTTCCGCTTCTCCGAACCGGTCGGGGAGCCTCGAGGACCCGCCTGGTGACACCCTCTCCGTCCGTGAGGTCCACGACGACCTGCCGGTGCCGAATCCTGACAATCCGGAGCGGTCCCAGGGTGTCGCCGGTACGCAGCCGATGCGTGGACGCTTCGGCCGCACGGAGTCCGTCGGCTCCGGGTCCGCCGGCTCCGGCGTCGACGCCCGGCTCCCCGCCGGCGCGGAGCAAGACGAGGCTGTGCCGTGGAATCCTGTGGTAGATGATCCCCAGGACCTGTAGGCCGGCAACCGCATCCCCATCGGCCGGTTGCACCGCGAGAGGCTTGAATGGGTCACGTCTCCCATGGACGGGATACACGAACCTCTCGCGCTCCAGCACCAGTTGGCCGGCCGAACCGGGTCCGTCACCGTACGGCTCCCGGCTGTGACTCGCCGTCCCGGTCGCAACCGGCACTCCGGCGCTCAACGCGGCACACCAGCCGACCGCAACCAGAAGCGCCAGGGAGCCGGAAACGCCATGGACACGATTCATGGAGATGGGCTCGCGCATTGTCCGCTCCTTCATGTGTCGGGTTGCTCCGATGCTGTGGCAGAGTCCCGCGGCGTTTGCCGCAGCTCGGGCTTGCGTATGTACGTCGTGAGGCGAACGTGGGCTGTCACGCTTCCGCTGTGCGCCCTCATGTCGCCCGGTGTGCCAACCGCCGGAACAATGGTCACGACCTGCGGAACCAGTAGTCGTTCCCGGGACGCGGCATCGGTAAGGAAACTCGCAACTGCGTGATAGGTCCCCTGGAGCTCCATCTCGTAGCTCCAATGATCGTAGAACGGCCCGTCCTGAATTGGCCCGGGACGCATCCTGGTCACCTGGACACCCGGCCCGCCCCGGGCGGCGGAGAGCGATGCCAGAAGCGACGCCAGCTCCTGGTCGGACGGCACGATCGTCTCCAGCCGTTCGAGTTGCGCCTGGCTGCGTGAGACCCGCTGCTCCAGCAGCCGCGCTTCGGTTGCCCTGCGTTGCCCCTCGGCGTTGTGGGCTTCCAGACGCCGGAGTCTGGATGCTTGCTCCTCGACGCGCTCGAAGCGCGGCACGTGAACATAGGTGTACACGAAATAGACACTCGAGACCGCCAGAAACGCGACTAGAACCGCGGCCTTTCTGACCGGGTCACGAGGCAGCCAACTCACCATTGGGCGGTATCGGCCACCGGGACCCAATCGATCAGTTCGGGATCGGGGGTCTCGTGGGCCGCCTCGATTACGAAGTCGTAGAGCTCTTCGGTTTCGTCCAACATGGGTCGTTCATTCCGCTCGGAGTTGATGAGCCGAACATCACGCATGAACGGAGAGCCCTCCATGGCGTGCCAGAACCGGGTCAATGCGAGATTGCCCCGCGCCGTGCCCTCGATCCGCAGACGGATCGCGTCTTCGGCCGAGGACGCATGGGCCAGCCGCGTCAGCCACGCTTCCCTCGGCAGCGCACCCGCAACCTCGTCCATCAGATGCGGCCACACGTAGCGCTGTGCGTCCAACTCGAGCACGAGATCAACCCGCGAAGCGATGGAATCTCGATGCGCCTCGAGAAGGCGCGTGTTCTCAATGGTCACCGCGAGCCGAACCGAATCCCGGAGCGCGACTTCCATGCGGCCCGCAACCCCTGCCGAATCTTCCCCCGCCGCCGTGACCAGGAGGATCGCCGTGATCGAAGCCGCCAATGCGACAGCCGTCGAACCAATCATCCACCCGTCGCGTGGGAGGGGCTTCGTCAATCCCGACGGCGCTACCTCTTCGGCGCGCGGGCGACGGCCCCGGCGCTCGCGGAGCAGGTCGACTTCGATCATGGTTCGCGTCTCCGCCCGCATCAGGTTGTCCGCAAGGCCAGACCGACGGCGAGGCCCAGCATCGGAGCTGCGTGTTCGAGGGCCCAGTGGGTCGCCAGGCCGGAACCAACCATGACGCGTTCAAAGGGATTCGCCAGACGGGTCTCCACCTTGACTCGCCGTGCCATGAGATCCGCCAGACCGGGGATGCACGCGCCTCCCCCACTCATATAGACGCGCCCCAGGCCCCTGCCCGGCTGACGCGCGCCGACGACCGCCGACGCCCGCTCGACACCGGTCACGATGCGTTCGGCCGCCGCGTCCAGCACACCCGCGAACGCGGTGCCGCGGTCCCCGCTTCGAAGAAACTCTTCCGCCTTTACGCGGGTCAGGCCGTGCTCCTGCCGCAATCGCTCCAGGATCCATCCGGAGCCAACCGGAAGATCCTTGGAGAGCACCGGCATGCCATCGTCCAGGAGACTGACGCTCGTGACGTCGTGGCCGACGTTGACGAGCGTCGCCATTCCGTCCGCAGCGTCCGGATGGTTGTGCACCAACATGTTGTGCAGCGCCAGGGCCTCGACATCGATCAGAGACACGCCGAGCCCCGCTCCCCTGAGCAGAGCAACCCGGGCTTCGACCCGTTCGCGCCTGGCCGCTACCAGCAACACCTCCGCGGACGTGTCATCGCGGCCGGCTCGAAGAACATGGAAATCCAGCTGCACTTCCCGGAGATCGAAGGGTACGTGCCGTTCGGCCTCGCGGCGCACTGCCTCGTCACGGGTCGCTCCAAACGGCGATTCGACTGTCAGGGTCTTCATGAAGACGTGGTGTCCGCCAAGGGCCGTGACCACCTCGGCCGATCCGCCGGGCAGGGTCTCGGCCAGCTTCTGCAGCGCTGCGCCTACGCGCCCCGGACGGATGACCTCCCCGTCTGTCAGGGCCCCTCGGGGCACTTGTGCGACGGTGACGCTGGTGAGCTCGGGCGAGTCCCCTCCATGATCAACCTCGACGAGCTTGGTGAAGGCACTTCCCACGTCCAGACCCAGGGTCTTCCGCCCGCGTCGAAACCACGCCATGGCGCTATCCGCCAGCCGGAGGGACCGGGCCCGCCCAGGAGCGGCCCGGCAGCGGGATCGGGCGCGCGAGGGTCAATGCCTCACGGAGTGCGTTGTACGCGGCGCATGCGGACCCGTCGATTACAGAGCCATCGGCAAGTGCAACGGAGCCGCCCGCGCGCACCAGGCCCACGATCGTGGCGCCCTGCTCAAGGTCCACGTCTCCAGAGGCGAGGACCAGGCCGGTCCAGCTCGCTCCGGCCTGAAGACGCAAGCTTCCGTGCACGGTCAGAATGCCGGCTTCCTGACCGGTCAACAGAAGGTCGCCCCGGCTGTGCACCAGACCGCGCCAGCACCGGTTGCACCCCAATGTCCCGAACGTGCCTCGGTGTGGCACATGGTCGGCAAGTTCCGCAAGCAATGGTTCGGAGAACCACCCGAGCCTCAGGTCGGCGAAGCCTGCGTTTCCCGCGGAGCCCCATTCGGGTGGACTCGGCAGCGACGCGTAGGCCATCAGGTGCTGCGCGAGAGGGAAATCGGGAAGCGTCGCCAACTCGTCACACCCCTCCATCCCCGCCCGAGTGGCAAGGATGGAGTCCGTGCGGACACTGGCCGCCAATCCCATTGCCAGCGAATCCGCTTCCACTACCGCGCGGTGCGATGCCGTCCGTGCCAGCGGGTCCGGCCACCAGGCCACCCGGGCTTCCCGCATGGGGACGCCATCACCCACCTCCCCCTCGCCGATGAAGAGATGGAATTCGCGCGCGAGCCGGAGTTCACGCACACGCCAAGTGCCCTGATGACCGAATGTTCCGGAGTCCAGCACCATGGCGGCGGACCCCAACTCCGTGCCGGGCGTTCCGCGTGCCTGCTGAAACCGTATGTCCAGGCCCCCGCGAGCTCCCGTGCGCGCCGACAACACCTTGCCCGCCATCGTGGCAGCGCGCATCTGCCCCACCGACGCGGCCACCGCCGCCGAGGCGATCCCGGCCAGGACCAGCAGGGCCAACAGAGCCAGGACCAGGGCGAAACCACTCTGCCCGGAAGCAATCGTGTGCCTCCGCGCGCCTTCGTGCCTCATCTGCGTCCCCAGCTCCTCCACCGGAAGGAAGGCGGAATGGGGCTTGGTCCCTTCCAGGTCATTCGGGCCTCCAGACCGCCGTTCGCCACAGGCGCAAGGCTGGCCGAGTCGACTGCAATCCCCGTTCCCGTCAATGGCTGCCATGCCGCGCCGCGCCGGTATCGGAAGGCGCCGTCGGAGAAGCGATATGCACCGCGTTCGAAATACATGCCCACGAGGGGACGGTCGACCGGCGGGTCCAGCAGCCACACCTCGGTGGAAAACCCGGCAACCCGCCGACAGTCGAGCCCTCTCCGCCGCAACGATCTCGTCAATGCCGAGACGCTCCACCGCCCGTCCTCGGACAGTACAAGAACCGAGTCCTTGTCGGAGTCGGGCGAGCGGTAGCCGGACACCGCGACCGCCCAACCCTGCGGCAACTCGGTCGCACACCGGATGGCCATGCCCCGAAAGGCACGGAGGTGCAATTCCTCATCGATAATGGTCCAGTCAACGCCGGGCTGGCCGTACGCAATCTCGGTCCCGAGGACATGGTGGATCAATCTCGTTTCGTCGAGAATCCTGGCACCGGTGACTACCTGGGTCGCCACGACGCTTTGGACCGCCGTGACCCACCAGCTCACCTGCACGACCATGAGCAGCAGCGTCCCTGCCACCACTGCTTCCGTCAGAGCGAAGCCAAGCATCCCTTCGCGCCGCCGACCGCTGCGCGGAATCATGCTTCCGGCTCGTCGCGCGTCGTTCGAACAGCAAAGTCGACGCGGATTTCAGCAGGGAGAGCCACATGCTTGAAGCTTGCCCAGCCCGGCGACCCGGGGTGCGCGGAGACGCTCCAGTTCAAGACGCCGGCGGGGTGTGCCCGTACGCCCGCCGCCTCGACCCGGGCGCCATTCAGCATGACCGAGTCCACGAAGTTCTGAAGCTCCACCCTGGCCTCGTCCAGCGCGGTGGCCCGCACCAGAGTGCGTGCCGAGGTCGCCGTCAGCGACGCCACACCGGCTACACCCACACTCACAATTGCGACCGCCACGACCAGTTCCATCATCGAGACCCCCGACGTGTTCATCGGCGTGACACCCGGCCAAGCGAGGACAGCACGAGTCGGCGCTCCTCTCCAGCAAGTCCGAAACGCAGCGTCTGGCTGGAGACCATCCCGAGCCCCATGGGCCCAAAGCGGACGCTTGCCGTCGGCCGGCCACGCGAGAGCCCAAGCGCAACACCGCCCTCGTCCAGGCTCGCAGCCACTACGGTGTCGCCGGCAGCGCTGACCACAACGCCATGGGCGGGATCGGCAACCAACTCCACCGTAGCGGCGCCGTGCATCACGGCGGTCCAGCGTGCTTCGGCGAAGAGCCTCGCAGCCTCTTCACGGGATCTTTGCAGGTAGAACGACGTACGCAGCTTGCGTGCCGAGCTGAGAAGTGGCGGCGCCAGTGCCGCCAGCACGACCAGGAGCACCGCGATCTCAATGATCGAGTAACCGGATCGGGACGTGGGATTCACGGCTGCTCCGTGCTGCGGCATCGCCCCCCACCTCATCCGACGCTTCCTGGGTCCGTTCCTTGCGATCATGTTCCTTCCCTCCGACGTGGCGGCATGTTCGACAACTTCAATAACGCGGGCTGCATTGGGCGTTTGAATAGCTGAATCGGCCTTTGTTCCGAGGCATGCCGATTCGAAGAGAAGGAAGGTCACGGCGTGCATACGACCTGGCCCTCGGCTTCGGGACTGACGGAGCCAATCGTCGGCGCAGTGGCCGATCCGTAGTAGAGCGCGCAACCCCTGTCCTCGCCCAGTGCAGCATGAGTTGCCGTCGCCGACCAACCCGAGGTCGACGCGGCGGACGTCACGGTCACCGATTCCGAGGACACGAAGTTCAAGTCGGCCAGGGAACTCGTGTACTGGTAGTTGGTCGCGTAGTACAGCTCCTGTTGCGCCGCAAGATTGCGAACGTCCGACTTCATCGCGGCGAAGTACGCCTTTTCCCTGGTCGCCGAGAACTGCGGAATCGCGATGGCCGAAAGAATGCCGATAATGACCAGAACGATGAGCAGTTCGATTAGGGTAAATCCTTTTGTGTTCATAATCTGAGGATCCTTTATTGATAATTCACATGACATCGTGCAAGGACGTTGGTCGTCGCGGCTTCACGGGGGCGGACCTGCGCTCTCGCCCATGATGCGGAGACGCACGGCAATCGCCTCGTGCGCCCGTCCCTGGGCTTCGAGCGACCGGGCGAGAAGATGGAGCTGGACTCCGTCATGAGGCTTCACCCGCAGGGCGGCCCGCGACGAAGCCTCTGAAAGCACCCAACGGCCCTGGCGGTCGTGGAGGACAGCCAGCAACGCGGGCGCGGCACCGTACTGGGGATAGTCGCGCCAGGCACGGCTCAATACGTGCTCCGCGCTTCGGTCCAGCCTCTCGGCGAGCAGGTTGCGACCGATTTCCACCAGCAGGGCGTAACTGCCACCGATCCTGCCCATGGCCCGACGGTACGCCGCGAGTCCAGGTCCGTGCTCGCCAAGGGCGAAGTACGTGTCGCCGATGACCCATTGCGCGCGCCCGGACTCCGGGCGATCCCGGAGCAGCGTGCTGAAGACGGCTGCGTTGTCTCGCCATGTCGGATTGCGCGCGATGGTCCGGCATAGCAGCAGGGACAGCGCGGTGACTGCCGCCAGCACCCCGACGCGTGGCCGCTCCCGCGCGAGTTGTGCGAACATCCATCCGGCTCCCGCCGCCAAACCGACAGAGGGCAGGAACAGCGTCCGCTCCGCGAGGAGCACCCCCGTCAGAAAGAGGAGATTGGCCGTCGGCAGAGCCGTAATGATGAACCACAGCACACCGAATCCGGCTGCCCTCGGAGAGGAGCGTCGCGGAGTCAGGGGCGCGGTCCTCCAGGTCTTCCAGGCGACGACCAGAGCGGTCAGCGCAAGCACCATTCCCAGGCCGTTTCGCGCCGTCCATCCGTACGACACGGGAATCACGTCCGGCGTGTAGTCGGACGACAGTTCCAGCGGAAAAAACAACAGCCGAAAAACCTCCGGCCATGTATTCATCACCGTCCAGATTCGAGGAACCTCTCCGGACGCGAGGATTTCCGCCCCCAGGGGCGGCAACGGATCGGCAATCCCTCCCAGGACCAGCACCCGGCCCGTCAGAAACACGGCCGTCACCAATGCGAGCACGGTGTAGAGGGCCAGCCGCTCCTTCAGATAGGGCCCCAGGGCCGAAAGGCGCGGATCCTTTCGAGCCGCGTCGATCAACAGGACGGCGCCGGGCAGGGTGACCGCACTTTCCTTTGAGAGGACAGCCACGAGAGACAGGCCGCCCGTAGCCGCAAGCCGAGGGATTCCCAAGCGTCGCGGATGGCCGGTCACCAGGAGGCAAGCACCCAGATACGCATTCGCCGCCAGCAGTTCCGACAGGCCGACCACGTTCGCGACCGCCTCCACGTGCACCGGATGCACGGCAAACACCAGCGCGCCGAAGAGTGCGGCCGACGGGGGAAGAAGGCGGCCCAGCAGGATCGCAACCAGCGCCGCGGCCGTGCCGTTCAGCAGGATGTTGACGGCATGAAAGCCGGTCGGATCCCCACGCCACAATGTCCACTGGAGCCCGAGCACCCATGTGGTCACGGGCCGCCAGAGACCCAGCGCCCGGCCCTGCCGGTTGGGCCAATAGGGCTTCAGGGCGGTGCCCGAAAGGGTTCTCAGACTGTGAATGTCCTCGTTCGCGGCCAGCACGGGCAGGTCGTCGTAGGCAAAGTCGTTGCCAAGGCTGTTGGCAAACGCCAGAACGGCCGCTGAAGCGGCGACGACCGCAACCATCCCGATTCCCGTGTCCTGCCCCAGCCGCACCATCGTGTTTCATGCTTCATCCCGGAGAGACGTTCGGAGTCCGCGATCAAAGGTCCAACCGAAACCGAGGTGCGAACGCCGTTTCGGGCGAAGTATGCCTCCGAATCATGGGCGCTGGCATAGTGGAAACGGCCATTCGGTCCAGACGGGGTCCGAAACTCCCGGACTGGCGCAAACATCGGGACCGCACCAGGCGGCTACTCCCCCTTGTCCTCCTCCAGCCATGCCGGCCGCGGGGCCTTCCAGGGTCTCGGCTTCGGCCCCAGGAGATTGCTTCGGAGAATGAACCAGATCGCGGAAACGCCGTCCTTCCAGCCGATCTTCTTGCCCTCGGCGTACGAGCGTCCATCATAGCTGACCGGCATCTCGTAGATGCGGGCCTCGGCCTGGGCCAGCCTGGCGGTGATCTCCGGCTCAATGCCGAAGCGGTCCACGGTCAGCGGAAGGGATTGGAGAAGCTCTCGCCGGACAAGCTTCTGGCACGTCTCCATGTCGGTCAGGTTGAGGTCGGTCAGGACGTTGCTCAGCAGCGTGAGAATCCGGTTCCCGACCATGTGCCAGAAAAACAGGACCCGGTGCGGCCCGCCCAGAAAACGAGACCCGTAGACGGCATCGGCCTTGCCGTCGGCGATCGGCCCGAGCAGGCGCGGAATCTCGCCGGGATCGTACTCCAGGTCCGCGTCCTGAACCGCCACCACGTCCGCGGTCGCGTGCCGGAATCCCGTTCGAAGTGCGGCCCCCTTCCCCCGGTTGCGGTCGTGGAGGAACAGATGGTCGATCAAGCCGATCCCGTGCAGCCGGGTGAGGAGCGGACGCGTTCCGTCGCTCGACCCATCGTCGACCACGATCACCTCCTTGGCGACCGGCACGGAGGCCACCCGCCGCAGCAGCTCCTCGACCGTCGCGCGTTCGTTGTACACGGGGATGACGATCGAAACCGTCATGCGCGCCAGGGCCCGACCGGTTCGGTCCGGCGGCGGACGGTCAGCGCTACTCAACGTTCCGCGTGTCCGCCGAAGGTGGGGAGGGCGGCGCCGACACTCGAAACAGCCCGCGGAAGCCGGTCCAACTGAAGCCGCGAACGGCTACCTGGAACCGACCGGCACTTCCAGGGTCTGCCCGGCGTAGATCCGCGTGCTGCGAAGGCTGTTTGCCGACTGCAGCTGATCTACCGTCGTACCGTAGGCTTGCGCGATCGTCCAAAGGGAATCGCCCGAGCGGACCTCATATCGGACGACCGACGGCATGGGACCCTCGTCGGCCACCTGCGACCCTGAAGCGGCCGCCACCCGACGTTCCGCTTCGATACGCTCCACGTAGCGAGCGTACTCGTGAGTATACACGGCGATGTGGTAGTGCGGCGGATACCTCTCGTAGGTCGCCTGCACCGTGCCCCGCTCCTCGAGGTGCAGCAGCACGTCTTCCAGCCAGGCGCGGCACGGCCGGTGGTTGCTCCGGCGCAGATCGACGGCCATTCCGGTGGGATGGACCGACAGGCGGGACGCGTTGCGGGGCTGCCGGTTCAGGGCGCGAGTGAGACTCGTCACGACCAGTACCTCGCCACACGCGCTCCGATACTGGCGCGACAGCCGTTCCACGAAAGTCCGGACTTCGGCGCGCGCGTAGGGGAAGGACACCTCGTCGTCGATCACGTAGCTGTCGTTGCCTCGCAGCGGGACCAGGAGACCCAGGTCGACGAGGCGCCGCACGTGATCTGGATCCCTGGCAAAGGAGTAGTCGTATTCGATGGCCCGCCGGTTTTGCTCCTGCATCGATGCGAGCCCGCCCCGCAGACTCTGCCCGGCCAAGGGGCCGGAGAAGCCCATGGCAACAACGGACAATACCGGCAAACACCGCCTCAGTGCCCCGCAACCACTCCATCCGTGCCGTGACTGAGCCCTCAAGTACGCTTCCTCCTCTGGGAGTTCCGGGCTGAATCGCATCGCCGGCTCGCAGCGCGAAACATATGTATTAGCCTCCACGCTGTCCACCCTCGCCGACGGTCACTGAATGCTCGCGACCCCCGTGACCGCACGTCACCAGCGGCTTGCCAGCGACATTAGACAGCCGAGTAGTTCTCGCCGACGACCGTCCAGTTGACCACGTTCCAGAAGGCTGCCACGTAGTCGGGACGCCGGTTCTGGTAGTTCAGGTAGTAGGCGTGCTCCCACACGTCGACCCCCAGAATGGGAACCTTGCCCGCCATGACGGGCGTGTCCTGGTTGGGAGTGGACACGACCTCGAGCGATCCGCCGCCATCGGCAGCAAGCCACGCCCAGCCGGAGCCGAAACGGCCGATCGCGGCAGCCGCAAAGCGGCTCTTGAATTCCTCCACGCTGCCGAAGGCCGCGTCGATGGCCGAGGCCAACGCTCCGGTCGGCTCACCGGCCCCGCCCGGGGTCATGAGCCTCCAGAACATGGCGTGGTTCACGTAGCCACCGCCATTGTTCCGGACGGCGGCGCGAATCCCTTCGGGAAGCGCGGCGAGGTCGGCGACGAGCTCGTTGGCGGACTTGCCGTGAAGCGCGGGGTGGTCGGCGAGGGCCGCGTTCAGGTTGGCGGTGTAGGCAGCGTGGTGTTTCCCGTGGTGGATCTCCATCGTACGGGCATCGATGTGGGGTTCGAGCGCGTCGCGCGCGTAGTCCAGATCCGGAAGCTGAAAGGGGTAGGCCATCGTCGGCATCTCCTGGGCGTGGTTACTATTCGTGGTTGTACGCGGGCGGAAAACCCGCCGGGGCCGGGCGGGCGCACCCAGCCTCTCGGAGCACGTAGCATGGAAGGTTGGAACGTGTCCAAAAGCAGGAGGTCCCCGCAAGGTCCAAAACGGATCCTGCTCGTGGACTGCGACATGTTTTTTGTTCAGGTCGCACGGCTTGAAGACCCGGATGGAGCGGGCAGCGAGCCCCTTCTTCTCGTGGGTGGGCGAAGCAACCGCGGCGTCATTACCTCCGCGTCGTACGCTGCGCGGGAATTCGGCGTTCGCTCGGGGATGCCCACCATGAGGGCGCTGCAACTCTGCCCGCGCGCCGTCGTGGTGCCCGTGCCCCGCGGCGCATGCGTCGAGCGCAGCCGCGCCGTCCGAGCCGTGCTCGGCGACCTGTCCCCGGTGGTACAGGCGGCGTCCATCGACGAATTCTACCTGGACCTCACGGGCACGGAGAGGATGCTCGGAAGCGAGGACCTCGCCGTGACCGCGGATCGCATCCGGCGGGAGGTGCGAAGGAGCACGGGAATCGCCGTGTCGCTGGGAGGGGGCACCCAACGGGTCGTGGCCAAGATCGCGACCCGCCTGGCCAAGCCCGACGGGGTCCATATCGTGCCCCCCGGTGAGGAGGCGGCCTTCATGGCCCGGTTTCGCCTGGCCGATCTGCCGGGGATCGGGCCCGCGTCTCTGGCCCAGCTGGAGGCCAAGGGCCTGCGGACCGTGTCTGACGCGGCCGCCGTTGAGCGCGAGTGGCTCGGACGCTGGTTCGGCCCGGCACGAGGCGCGTGGCTGTGGGAGCGGGTGAGAGGGATCGACCCCAGCGAGGTGGACGCCAGCGACCGACGGAAGTCGATCAGCTCGGAACGGACCTTCTTCAACGATGTCGACGACGACGAGGAACTGGAACGCCGGCTGCTGAAGCTGAGTTGCACAGTCGGAAGCGCTCTGCGTGGACGCGAACTGCGGGCACGGACCGTCACCGTCAAGATCCGCGACCAGGACTTTCGGACTCGTCAGGCCGGCAACACCATGCCGGAGGGCATCGAGACCGACCGGGTCATCTTTGCCGCCGCCACTTCCCTGCTCCACCGACTCCGGCACCGGAGAAGGACGGCGGTGCGGTTGCTCGGCGTCGGTCTGTCCAATCTGGTTCGCCAGGCGCCGTCGACACAGCGCGATCTTTTCGGCGAGGGACCGGAACTGGAAACGGAGCGCGACCGGACCATCGCCCGGGCGGTAGACCAGGTCCGCGACCGCTACGGCCGCGAGGCGCTCCAGCCGGCCCGCGTGTTGGACCGGCCGGAGCACTGAGCGTCCGCCTTCAGCAGGGCCTGCCCCGAGCAGGGCCTACTTCGCCTCCCACGGCTTGCGCTCGAAGTAGTCGCGCGTCATCTCGACCACCTTGGGCGCCAGGAGTCCCAGCGCGATCAGGTTGGGCCAGATCACGATTGCCAGGAATACGTCGCCGATGGCCCATATCACGCTCAGCGGCAGGACCGCACCGACGAAGTGCATCATCACGAAGACGACCTTGTAGGGGATCAGCGCGCGCGCGCCGAACAGGTAGTTGGCGCAGCGGTCGCCGTAGTAGCTCCACGCGATCGCCGTCGAGATCCCGAAGAGCAGCACCGAGATCACCACGATGTAGTGTCCCCAGTCGCCGAGCGGCGCCAGACCGCGGCGGAAGGCGGCCATGGTAAGCGGCGCCCCGCTCTCGACCGCCATGCCGTGGAGCGAGGTGTACGTCTCCCCGTCGTCTCCGGTGGCGGTGCCGGTCGCGGGATCGATGACCCCACTGAACGGCTCGGTCTGCGCTTCGTCCACGTACAGCACCGGCACGGGAACCTCATGCCACGAGACCTGCGGGTCGTCGGGCCCGGTGGCCGAGTGCGCACCGCCGTCGATCCGGATCGGAGCGTCCGGGGACATGTCGGCGTAGCCGCCGTCCACCTGCACCGCCCGGTAGGAAAGGTCGCCCCCGCTCAGCGTGATTTCGGTTTCGAACCGGTCGTGCCAGACCCCGGTCATGATGATCAGCAGGCCCGTCATGGTGCAGATGATGATCGTGTCGATGAAGGGTTCCAGCAGCGCCACGACCCCCTCCGACACCGGCTCCTCGGTCTTGGCCGCCGAGTGCGCGATCGGCGCCGATCCCTGCCCGGCCTCGTTGGAGAAGAGCCCCCGCCGGACCCCGTACATCAACGTCACCAGGAACGCGCCCACACCCGTACCCGCCACGCCGGCGGTCGGGTTGAAGGCTTCGCGGAAGATCAGCGCAAAGGTCGGCGCGACTTCGCCGATGTTCATGAGGATCACTGTCAGCGCCCCCAGCACGTAGACGACCGCCATCACCGGCGCCAGCACCGAGGTCACCCGCCCGATCCGCGAGATCCCGCCCAGGATGACGGCTGCAACAACCCCCGACGTCACCAGTCCGCTGACCCAGGTCGGAATGTTGAACTGGGTCTCCAGGTTGTCGGCGACGGTGTTCGCCTGAACCCCGTTGCCCGTCAGGAAGGCCGTGATGCCGAGGAGGACGGCGAAGAAGATCGCCATCCACTTCCAGTTCGGTCCCAGTCCCCGTTCGATGTAGTACATGGGCCCGCCGGAAACGGTGCCCGCCCACTCTCCCTCGTCCTCGTGGACACGGTACTTCTGCGCCAGGGTGACCTCGGAGTACTTGGTCGCCATTCCCAGCGCCGCGGTGACCCACATCCAGAAG
Organism: Longimicrobiales bacterium; assembly: GCA_965116905.1. Taxonomy (GTDB): domain Bacteria; phylum Gemmatimonadota; class Gemmatimonadetes; order Longimicrobiales; family Gaopeijiaceae; genus Bin94. The sequence goes on from OZ220732.1 coordinate 3,293,185, forward strand.
AGGGCCCCGGGTCCGCCCCAGTGGATCGCGAGCGCCACCCCGGCGATGTTGCCGATCCCGACCGTCGCCGAAAGCGCCGTCGTGAGCGCCTGGAAATGCGTGACGTCACCTTCGTCGTCGGGGTCATCGTATTTCCCGGAAGCCACCGCGATCCCGTGCCCCAGGCGGCGGACCTGCAGAACCCCCAGGCGAAGCGTCAGGTACGTCCCGATCCCGAGCAGGATGACCACCATGAGAGGGACGTTCTCGCCCCCCACCGGGATGCCGATCTCGACGACATACGTGGTCAGGAAATCGGTCGCTTGTTGGATGAAGTCCATGGCGGGGCGAGCTCCTTTCGCTGGTGTCGCGGCGGCTCCGTCAAAAAGGGGCCGACGATTGCGCCGGGCAAACTAGGGCCGTCCCCGTCACGGAAACAACCGTCGGCACAATGACCGACCCCTCTTGGAGTTCGTCAACGGCCGGTGGCCGGTCCCGCTATTGCTGCCTCTTGACCGGACCCCGGGCAAGGACACCGACTGGACCGGCCGTCATCCCACGGCGCCGATCATGTCGAAGATCGGCAGGTACATCGCAATGATCATGCCACCGACCACCGCACCCAAAACCAGGATCATCGCCGGTTCGACCGCCGCGATGAGGGCCTCCAGCGCGCTGTCCACTTCCTGATCGTAGAAATCGGCGATCCTCACCAGCATTTCGTCCAGGCCGCCGGTCTGTTCTCCCACCTCCACCATGCGTATGACCATCGGCATGAATACTCCGGAGGCCTCGAGCGGGCCCGCGATCGTATCCCCTCCGGCGATCGAGGCCCGCGATTTCATCACGGCGTCGTGTATCACCCGGTTGCCGGCGGTTCGCGCCGTGACCTCGAGCCCGGTCAGAATCGAGACGCCCGAGGTCGCAAGCGTGCCGAGGGTACGCGTGAAGCGGGCCACCGCGGCCTTGCGCAGCAATGTCCCGACGAAAGGAACGGACAGGACAAGTCGATCCAGGGCCAACCGGCCCCGCGCGGTTCGATACAGGCGCCCCGTCGCCCACGCGGCGGCCATGAGCACGGCGAACACGGCCCACCAGTAGCCCTTCGCAATCTCCGACGCCGCGATCACGATGCGTGTAGGCAGCGGAAGGGGAACGCCGGCAGACGCGAACATCGTCTGAAATGTGGGAACCACGAACACCAGCAGGATGACCATGGCCGGGATCGCTACCGCGAAGATCATGGCGGGGTAGACCACGGCAGCGCGGACCTTTCGGGCCAGGGCGTGGTGCTTCTCCAGAGAATCGGATAGCCGCTCGAGGATGGTGTCCAGCGCACCGGCGGTCTCACCAGCCTCGACCATGCTAACGGCCAACTCCGAGAACACGGTGCCGTGTTGGCGCATCGCTCCGGCCAGCGTTTGCCCGGACTCGACCGCCGACACCATGGAACGGATCACGCCGCGGAAATACCGGTGTCCGGTTTGGCGGGCAAGCAGATTCAGCGACTGAAGGAGCGGAAGTCCCGCGCTGATCATGGTGGCGAACAAGCGAATGAACACTGCCACTTCGCGCGTTGACACGCGCCGCAGGTGTTTCACCCAAGGGCCCCTTGTCCGTTGAATCCGTCTGGCGCGGGCTCTCCCACGAACCGCAGCAATGCCGCTGGATCCGAGCTGCTCGCCAGTGCCACCTCCAGCCGGACTTCCCCGTTGAGATAGAGGCGGGCGAGGGAATCGTTCATCGTCTGCATCCCATGCTTTCTGCCTGCCTCCATCAGTGACCGGATCTGGTGCACCCTCTCGTCCCGGATCACCGCACGGATCGCGTCGGTGCACACCAGGACTTCGGTGGCCACCACCCTGCCGCTTCCCAAGGCCCGCGGGAGCAGTATCTGCGTCACGACTCCCTCCAGCACCGAGGCCAGCTGCGTGCGCACCTGGTGCTGGCCATGTGCAGGGAATACGTCTACGACGCGGTTGACCGAGTCCGAGGCAGAGTTGGTATGGAGGGTCGCAAGAACCAGATGGCCCGTCTCGGCGATGGACAGCGCAGCACCGATGGTCTCCGCATCTCTCATCTCCCCGATCAGAATCACGTCCGGATCCTGTCGCAGCGCGTATTTCAGACCTGTCGCAAAGGAGCGCGTGTCGACGCCGACCTCCCGCTGGTTGACGATGCAGCGCCGGTGTGAGTGCACGAACTCCATGGGGTCTTCGATCGTGATGATGTGACCACGCAGACGCCGATTGATCAGGTCCACCATGGCAGCCAGCGTGGTGGACTTCCCGGACCCCGTCGGCCCGGTGACCAGCACAAGACCTCGTGGACGCGTGGCCAGCCGATGCATGATCGGGGGAAGTCCCAGCTCTTCCAGCGATCCGACCCTGTGCGGTATGTGCCTCAGAGCCAGGGCGATTTGGCCGCGCTGCCAAAAGCAGTTGCCCCGGAATCGGGCCAGATCCGGAACGTCGAACGCAAAGTCCAGATCGCGCTCCTCTTCGAACCGCCGCCGCTGATCCGGTGTCAGGAGCGCTTCAGCCAACCCTTCCGTGTCCGTGGACACGAGGATCGAAACGTCTTCGACCTCCCTCAGGGTGCCGTCGATCCGCAGCTTTGGGCGCTCGCCAACGGTCAGGTGGAGATCCGACGCGCCACGTCCCACCATCTCCCTCAGCAGTTGCTCCAGCCCCGGCATCCCGGTCGGCCTCGTGGCGGTCATCTTGCGGTCACCAGCGGAGCAATGCGGGCCAGGGTTCTGGGACCCACTCCCGGGACCGCGATCAGCTCCTCGACGTCCGCGAACCGACCGTTCTCAATGCGGAAGGCCACGATACGTCCGGCGGTCACCGGCCCGATTCCCGGAAGCTTCTGGAGTTCGATCGCCGTCGCGCGGTTCAGGTCGATGATCTCGACGCCGGACACGGGATCCGGCGTCCCGTTCTCGGCCGAGCCAACCGCTTGAGGGGACGCTCCGAACCCGGCTTCACCGGCGGGCAGGCGGGACCCCGATGACGCCACCCGCAGATGGGGCCTGAGCCGCTCCACCGACCTCGCCCCCAGTCCGGGAACGCGCGCCAGATCCTCCGGGCGGGCAAAGGGGCCATTCTGCTCTCGGTCCTGCACGATGCGCGCCGCCTTGGACGCGCCCACTCCGGGCAGCCGGTCCAGTTCCTCCTCCGATGCCGTATTGGGGTCGATCGTTTCCCCCGCGGCCAGGGGCCGACTTCGACGCGCTTGCGCTTCCACCGCGGAGTCGCCCGCCGCCAACAGGCTGTCCGCGATCGACGGGCGATCCGCGAGCGGCGGTTCCGCAGGTCCGGGCGCAAAGACCAGAAACCTCACCAGGGCCGCTCCGGCAAGGAGCAGAGCGGCACGCAACATGCTCTTCTTCTCTCGGTCCGTCACCGTTGCCTCCCTTTCTTGAGGTGCACCCCGGGGCTTCTGCCCGGACCCATGGTCACCCCCTCTCAGGGGCGTTTCCATAGACGAATGGGACAATCGGCATCCGGCCCGGATGCTGTGTGGCGCGACGGCGCGCTGTTTCCCTCAGGAGGGGCGGCGAAGAAGATCGGACGTAAGCAGGAACCGGCCGAAGACGTTGAGCTGAAACTGGGTCGATCCCGCACGCTGGCCGACGAAGGAGCGGCGGTCGAGGTATCGCAGCCTGACTCCAAGCTGGAAATCCCGTACCGTAGAGTCGAGTGCCAGTGAGACGTCCCGTTCCAGCTGATCGATGAACGCCACGCACGGACTGTCCGGATTCGATAGCCGGCATTCCACCTCGTCCCCGTATCGGACATTCAGGGTGACCCGCATCGGTGCACCCCTTTCCCTGAATGCCCGCACCGGGGACCGCAGCAGGGCGGTCACGAGCAGCGAATGCGCGTCCCCTTCCCGCTTCGTGTCGCCGGTCGGATCACGGCTGCTGCCCCGATCCAGCCGGCCCTCATAGGCCAGCGTGATGCCGCGGGCGAGACCCAGCGTGAGCGACATGGGGATCTGGCGGTCTTCGCGGAAGCGGTCCTGCTGTGCCCCCTCGCCGAACCCGAGGCTGCGGGTCACCTTCCGGTATCCGGAGCCCAGCGAGAGACGCTCGACAACCCTGGTCAGGAAACGCGGAATCCCCACCTCGCCGATCGTCGCGCGGACATCGGGCCAGACCCGCCTCAGATCTTGCCGGTCGGAGCGCGTATCCAGCGCTTCATTGAGGGCCCGGTCGAACGAGAGCCGGACGGCCGTAGAACCCGGCAGCCTCATGCCACCCCGAATCGTGACGCGGTCGCGCTCGCTCAGCGTCGAGGCCGTGTCGGCGCCGATGGTCAGGAAGTCGTCCCGGCCGCCCCAACCCAATTCATAAATGGCATTGGGATTTACGGCCTCTCGATTAAAGCGTGACGTGAGACCGTGGGAATAGGCGAATGAAAGGGGATCGAAGGCTCGAGCCAATCGCCTGGCGGGCGTGTCCTGACCGGGTTCGTCCGCCACCATGCGGCCAGGATCGACGGACAGGCTTGCGATGAGGTTCCTCTGCCCGTCCACGTTCCGCAGCAGCACCAGCGCCGAGTCGCGACCGGTGCCACGATTCTCGATCAGATCGGCGTTGCGTTCGGAAAGATAGATCGTGGTCACCTGGACGTTCGTCCGGGCCCAATCCGTGAGCCGTGGCTGATACACCAACCGGGTTCGCAGGTGACGGTTCACCTCCCATCCCAGGTCGACGCCGCCCACGTTTCGGCGTTCCGCGGCCAGGAGCGTCCTTCGCCGGTCGTCGGTTGTCAGGTCCTCCAGAGCCAGAAGGTCCCTTCCGCTCAGCAGGTCCGCCGATACGGCGAGCGATTCCACAGGACGGAACCCGATCGTTGCGGATGCGGTCACCCGCTCCCGCGGTGCGCGTGTGGCCACGGCGAGAGAGTCGTCGGGACTGCGAATGATCCTGTCGAAGCGCAACGTGCTGAGGTCGCGGTTGAGGAGCTCGCCGGTAAAGCCCAGGCTCTCGGGAGTCCACCGAAGTCGGGCACCCGCAATTCTGTCTTCGAGGAACGACGGGAGGATCGCGCGCAACGCAGCGCCAACCACCCCCGGGAAAAGCGGAAGTTCGCGGCGCGCCGGGGTTGCCGAGTAGCCGACAAAGGCGTCCACGCCGGACCCGTCGCTCTCCGTCGTAATGGTGCGCAGGGAGGTACGCACCATTCCGGCCCGCACATCGAGCCCGTCCAGCAGCACATCCCACGGACCGCTCGCCTCCTCACTCCGGCGGCGCAGCGAAATGTCCATCCGCGAGCGGCTGAAGCCGGGTTGCCGGAGTCCCTCCAGCCGGTCGGCGCGGACATCGCTGCGTCCGAGGAAGATGGGCGCCTGTCCCTCCTGTTCATGCGTGAAGGAGAGCGGCGCCTCCAGGCCCCAGGACTCCGGTGTGAAGCGCCCCAGTTGCATCGTGGCCTGCACGTCGAGCGTACGGTCGTTCTGGAACGTCGGACCGGCCTGCAGTTGGCGAAAATACCCGCCCCTGCGGCGGAAGGAGGCACGGGACTGCAGAAACTCTCCGCCGCGAACCTCGGCGTCGACGGCCGACACGAGGCCCCCGTCCCGGATTCCATTCGCCAGCCGAAGCTCGTCGACCCATACCTCACCCGAGATCGGAGCACCGGACTGGTTCATGACCCCGAGGCTGATCTCGCGTACCGACGCGAGGTTGGGAGCGCGGCCCCGGTCCTGCAGCACCACCGCGTAGGTGGAGTCCGCCGACCACAGCTCCAGGGGCGGGTCCCCGGGCAATCTCGGTTCGAGAATAAGCCGCTCCTCGGCCTGCCGCCTCAGCGTGAGCCACTCGTCGAAGCCGATGACCACCTCGGGCAGCCAGTCCTCCTCCGCGACCGCGCCGGGTGAGCCGGCTGGATCGAGGCGTGTCCGGAACATGTAGAAGTTGCCGTCGTCGGTCCCGAACTTGACGAAGAAGTACACGGGAAGCTGCACCCCGAAATCGCCCCTGGGGGCAACCGCCCACAAACGGGCTTCCCGGTAGGACAGGAAATCCCGGGGTCGTTGCGGGAACCGGTTGTACACCTCCACACGGTCCCCGGGCAGCAGGTCGGAGAAACTCACGGCAAGCGAGCGTTCGTTGAATTCGACGCCCTGCCCTCCAAAGGCGATCGTCGGATCGTCCAGCTGCTCGATGACCCCGGGCGGGGACGTGTACGCATTCCCCGCCGTGAGCCTGGACACCGGACCCACCTCGACGCGTCCGTGGACCGATGCGGTGTCCCCGCCGATCCCGGTGAGAACGCCCGTGAGCGAACGCTTGATCCACGTCGATCCCACGATCCCCATGCGGGCCAGAACGAAGGAATCGCGGCGCTTGCCGGCAACGGTAAGGCGCAGGTGACGCACCGCGCGCAACTCCGCGTCGCTGATCGCCCCGCCGACGTCGATCCCGGCCGGATGACGCAGCGGGACCCGGTAGAGCCGGAATGCGGTGCCGGTTTCCTGCCGGTCCCGAACCAGAAACGGAGACGACCCGTCCAGGGAAACCACGAAGCGGCGATAGCGCTCCAGCGTGTCCAGGTTGCCGTCCTCGTCGAGGTCCTCCGTGTCGGGCCGCCCGTTGCCCCGCGTGCAGTTCGCGTTCGGATCACCCAGCCGATAGACCCGTCCTCGCTCGGCAAAGCAGTCCTCGACCCATACGCCCCTCCCGTCTGCGAGCCTGCCCCAGACCTCGCCGCGCCGGGGGTCGGCCTCCTGATCGAGAATCCCCTCGCCCCACGGGACGTGCACGATCGGCTTCACTCCGCTCACCGCGCCGACCGTGTCGACAAAGAAGGCATCCTCGCTCACGATGCCGAGGTCGAGCACCAGATGGAGAAAGTCGCCGTCGCGGACGTAGAATTCGATGAAGTCGCTCTTGGTCAGGTCGGTGCCCGTGGGGCTCAGCACCGTGGTCATCGATGCCCATCCGCCGGGGCCCTCCTCGTCGCCGCTCCTGGGCTGGAATCGCACGAAAAGCCCCGGTTCGCGGATGGCGCTTCCGGTGATCCTGATCTGTCGGTCGATGTCCGCGCTGGGGTTGAAGCCCTGAAAGACCCCCAGGCTGTCCCCGCCGGCGCCCTCGTCGATCCAGGTGTGCTGCCAGGTCAGCGAAGCCACCGTTTCGGGTGACATGATCGGCGGAAGCGCGTCTTCCGCGCCGTCTCGAAACGCCGGACGGCTGCCGCGACGCCACTCCTGGCTCTGAACCGACAGCGGCCGGGCGTTCACACCGTCGTAGTCGTCCACGTACACGGCACCCTGCGTGTTCGGATTCGGCAGCGATGCCGCCGTCTCGCCGGACAGGTGCACCGACGATTCCGATCCCGCATCGAGGCCGGGGATCGCATTCAGCACCCTGGTCAGGACCGGGGCGTCGAGATTGACGGTCGCGTTCACTCCCCCCAGCCCGACCGCCCCCGCTTCCACGCCGAGCTGCGGACGTCGCACCAGTTCGTCCTCGCTCTGGTACAGGCCTACCAGGTTGACCGCTCCGTAGCCGCCAAGATCATAGCGCGCATTGACTCCGAAGACGGAAGTGGGCGCCACCTGGAAGAAGCTGCGCTGCTCCCAGGACACCTCCAGCACGCGACCCGGGTTGGCGGCCAGCAGCGCGTCCGGGTTGACCAGGGTCAGCTGTCCTATGTCGTAGTCGATCACGTAGTCCACGTCGCGCAGCAGGGGACGCTCCCCAAGCGTCACGCGCTCCGTGTCCTCGCGGATGCCGACGGCCCCCAGGGCAAACGACGACAGCAGTCCCTCACCGGTCACCTGGTAGGCCAGATTGAGCCTGAAGACCCCCCCGTTGTCACGCTCGAACGGGTCGGGATCGCGGTAGATGCGTTCGTTGCGGTTGGCCCCGAGAATCCGTGCGACCTCTACCGAATCGATCGCCAGGCTGCGCAGCGGGGGCGGATTCGCAAATGGTTCCAGCGTCGGAAACACGATGAAGGTGCCGGACACGGGCGGCTGGTCCTCGAAGGAGTCGAGCGCAGGCCGATAGATCTGGGACTGGTCGAGGCGGTCGGCAGGTGATTCCTCGTCGAGGCCGAAGAGGCGCAGGTACGTCAGGTCGTCACCGTTCGGACGGCGCGCGAATGTTCGCCCGGCGCTCTCCTCTCCGAGCGACAGCGTCAGCTCGACCGTGCCGGGATCCACATCGCCGGACGACGACACCCGGTAGACCTGGTGCATCTCGGTGCGCCATGTGGGCCTGTCGGGCTGGTGCTGGGCCGAAGAAGCCTTCAGGAGCCGCAGCCGGGGCCTTCCGCCGTCTCGGTAGATGCGCTCGGGACTATAGGTGCCGATCGTGTCTCCCGTCGCCGTGATGTAGGTGACCGCCAGTATCTCGCCCGGACTCAGCGGAGACCGCAGCGCCAGCCACAGCCCGCTGGGATGGACCACGTAGTCCTGGCCGGGCTGCAGGTACCGGAACCAGGCCGACTCGGCGACCGTGTCCGCCGCGAGCCCGGCTGCCGCGTCGGCCTGTATGTAGCCCTCCACCTGCTGGCGCGCGTACAGGTCGATTTCGGAGCGGTAGAGCTGGATGGCGTCATCCCCGGGGGCCACCTCGGGCGGAGCGTCCGCGGGTGTCAGCGCCAGCGCGTCCACGTGCGGGTATTCCGGGAGCTGCGCGGGGTCGAAGAGGAAGAAGAACTGCCCGTCCACGTAGTCGGCGTCGTCGATGATGAGCGTGTCGGTTCGGGAAAAGCCCCTGCCCGACCCCTCCAGCCGAAAACGCCTCGAGGTCACTTCCCCGCTCTGCTGTGCCCACACGGACTGAATGTCCACGGGGCCCGCCCTCAATGCGGCCTGAAAGCCGAAGTTGCCCGCGGGCACGCCTTCGCGCAGGAAACGCGAAGGGGGCAGATCCAGGCGCACATCGCCCACCTCGAACCGTTGCAGCACCTCCCCGGGAAGGCCCTGGTAGTGAATGTTGACCCGGTTCGCCCCCTGAAACTCACGGGTCTGATCGTAGTCGACGTCGACGAGGATGCGATTCGTGATCGTGCCGTCGGCGTTCGCGGCGAACTGGATGTCCGGGTTGAGCTTCGGCAGCGTTGGGAGCTCGCAGGTCACCTGCACCGTTTCGTCGCAGGGACGGAACTGTGTCCAGTCGCCGCCGAACTGGCCGGTCCCCCGCAGGAAGAAGCCAAGATCGGCGAACTCGTTCTGGAACCTCTCCGGATCGACGACCCGTCCGCCCAGCACCGCGCGGGGGCGCGGCGCCGGGATGTCCGCGTAACCGAACGTGCGCCCGAGCGTGCCCAGCCGCGCCAGCGGCTCTTCGTTCCAGTCGGGCCGCACCGGCGGGCTCAGCGACACGGGCTGGCCCGGCATGCGGCGGAGCAGCAGAGGGGGAGCGTTCAGGGCCAGCCCGAAGCGCGCAACGGGGACGCGCGCGAGACCGAGCCGCACCGCAGGTGGTGGCGGCGCGGGCGGCGACATCAGGGATTCAAGTGGTTGCCGCAACTGCGGGATGATCCAGAGAAGGGTGTCCGCGAGAGGGGGGCCGCGTTCCTGCTGGCCATCGATTCCCCCCGCCGACGCGAGCAGCAGCGCGATGGCCGCCGCAGATGCCCGACCGCCGCCTCCGCCTGGCCGGCCCGGGCCACGGACCCGCCAGCGGATCCGGTCAGGTCCGGACTCGCGGCGCCGGAGACTCCCGCGGGATCGGTTACATTTCATGATTCAGGCCGTTGAGACCCGCGAATCGCCGGCGAGCGGAACAACCAACCGGGGGTCGAGGGCAATCCAAGGGGCGCCCGTCGAAAAAAGTGGCTTCACAGTTCGATTCCAGCCGACCATGACGATTCTGACGCGCTACCTGATACGCTCACACCTGGTTCCGCTCCTGTTCACATTCAGTCTTGTGACCGGCCTGCTCTACCTGAACACGGTGACCCGGTTGCTGGAGGACCTGGTCGGAAAGGGGCTGCCGACCGAGATCATCCTCGAAGCCCTTATCCTATCGTTTCCCCATACCCTGGCGCTGAGCCTCCCCATCGCGGTCCTCCCGGCAGTCCTCTATACGTTCAGCGAACTCGCATCCGCGAGCGAGATCGTAGCGATGTCCGCCAGCGGCGTGCGGCCGCGCAAGCTCTTCATTCCGGTGCTTCTCCTCGGCACGCTTCTGACCGGCATCACGTACACCTTCAACGACTTCGTGCTGCCGGAGGCGAACCACCGGCTCAAGAACCTCCGCAACTCCATCCGCCAGAAGAGTCCCACCTTCCAACTCCGCGAGCGCGTGGTCAACCTCATCGAAGGAGAGAATGGGCTGGGCCCCTATTTTCTGAGGGTGGACGAGATCGATCCCGTGTCGGCCGAACTCACCGAGGTCGTCATCTATGATATGAGTCAGCAGGGGACCCGGCGCACCACGTATGCGACACGCGGCAAGATGGATCTCAACAACACGTACACCGACCTTCACCTTCGGCTCCACGATGGCCAGGTGTACGAGGTGGGCAACCGGGAGATCGGAGCCTTCCAGCGGACGGGGTTCGAGGAACAGCTGTACGTCCTTCGTGGCGTGGGAGACGTGTTCCAGGACATGGGCGGCGACCAACGCACCGACCGTGAGATGTCCATCGCGCTTCTGCGCGACTCCGCCCAGGCCAAGCGCCTCGCTCTGGACTCGATCCGGCAGGACGCGCGCCGGCAAACGATACGGGCGGTGGAGCGGGCCCTTGGCACGGGTCAGATCGCGGACTCTGCCCGGACCCACGGCGTCGGCCTCGCCAAGCCGCTGCCGGGGACCACGGGCGACGTGCTCCCCTCCGACGACGTCTCCCGCACGGTCGCGCTGACCGCGCGCACGCACACGGCCCGAACGACGGCCTTGCGAAAGCGCGCGAGCCAATACGGCGTCGAGATTCACAAGAAGCTCGTCATCGCCAGCGCGTGCATCATCTTCGTCCTGATCGGCATGCCCGTCGGCATCCGCTTCCCCCGGGGCGGGATCAGCATGGTGATCGTCGTGTCCGCCGCGGTCATCGGCGTCTACCAGTACGGCCTGACCACGGGCGAGGACTGGGCCGACCGGGACCTCGCCGCGCCGTTCTGGACCATGTGGGCCCCCAACCTCGTCTTCCTTGTGATCGGGATGCTCATGGTGTCCCGCATGGGCAGATGGATCGCGTCCTCCCGCGACAGTGGCTGGCGCGACCTCTGGCTGGCCGCAAGGCGCTTGATCCGCAAGGTGTTCGGACGTCGAAGAAGGCCGGCCTGATGCGCATCCTGGACCGAATGGTGGCCGTCACGTTCATGTGGCTGTTTGCCGTGTTCGCCCTGAGCGTGCCCATCCTGTTCGTGCTCGGCGACCTGTCCGAGCAGCAGGGACGGTTCCTGGACCGCGGCCTCACCGTCGTCGACATCGCGCACGGCTACATGTACATGTACCCCCACTTCATGCTCTGGTCGGCGCCGGTCGCGGCGCTCATCGCCGCGGTCTTCACGGTGCATTCCATGACGATCCACCGCGAGATCCAGGCGGCGAAGGCCGGGGGCATTTCCTTTCACCGGCTGATCGCGCCGATCTGGCCGGTGGGCGCCGTCCTGACGGGCGCCGCCTTCTTCCTGGGCGCCATCGTCCCCGGATCCAACCGCAGGGCTGCCGAGATCTTCGGGGAGCGCGAACTGCGCAGGGAGTGGCGCCACGACTTCGTCTACCAGACCGAGTCCGACGAGACCCTGAGCGTCCAGCAACTGTTCGCCACGACGAATTCCATGGACGGGGTGCTCGTCGAGAGCCTCGACGCCGACGGCTCACTGCGGCACGTCTGGGCGGACCAGGCTTTCTTCGCCGAGGACAGCTGGACCCTGCATCAGGGTTACCTGCGCCTGATCAATCCCGAGGGCCGGGAGACCTCGTACTCCTTCGACCGCTACCGGCCCCTGGGGCTCACCGTGTCGCCGGATGAGCTGCTCGACGACCCCCCCGAGGAGGAGGAGATGAGCTACCGGGAACTCGGGCGGAGGGCCGCGGCCGTTCACCGCTCAGGGGGAGATCCGAGCGAGCTTCTCGTCAAGAAGGAACAGAAGCTCGCGATACCCGCGGCCCTGCTGGTCATCATCGTCTTCGGCGCCCCCCTGGCGACCACCGTCGAGAAGGGAGGACCCGCGTTCGGCGTGGGCGTGTCGCTCGGCTCCACGCTCCTCTACATACTCCTGATGAGGCTCTTCGGGGCCATCGGGGCCACGGGCGGACTGTCCCCGGTGTGGGCGGCGTGGTCACCCAACATCCTGTTTCTGGCGGTGGGGATCATCCTGCTGTTTCGGGTGCGCACGTAGCCCGCCGGCAACCGTACCCCACGCCGCGAGAGGCCCGTTCCCGGCGCCTCATCCGGACACGGCGGCCCGTCCGCAGTCTTCTTCGGCCAGGAAGGCCGCCGTAAGCTCCCCGGTGCAGACTTCCCCGATCGGCCCGCGCAGGCGCACCGACCAGTCCGCCGCAAGCTCCACCTCCATGTCGCCGCCCTCCATCACGACGGTCAACCGTCCGCACGGCGCGAGACCGGATCTCACCACCGCGGCCACCGCCGCGCACGCCGACGTGCCGGACGCGGTTGTCGCCCCTACCCCCCGTTCCCAAATGCGGATCGCGATCCTTCCGCCAACCGGCAACTCGGCAAACTGCACGTTCGTACCGCGGGGAAACGCCGCGTGGGCTGAAATCAACGGCCCGTAGTGCTCCACTTCCTGGCGGCTCCAGCCGCTGCGGATCGCAACCGCGTGCGGATTGCCGACCGAGACCGGCACGACGTCGACGCAGCGCTCGCGCCCTCCGGGTGTGGACAGGCGCAATGAGACGACGCCTCCGTCTCCGAGTCTTCCCGTGGCCAGGAAGGGGGGGCCGGCCGGGAACTCCACCGGACCCATGGCCGCGCTCGCGTCCCACAGGCCGTCCGCACCGGGCCCCGACACCTCCAGCCACACCTCGTCACCGGCGACCACGACCGGAAACGGTCTGCCGCCGGTGTGCCCGGCACGCGCAAGGTACACCCCCGCGATACGGAGTCCATTGCCGCTGCGCTCGAATTCCCGCCCGTCGGGGTTGAACATGCGCAGCCGTGCCGGCGCGCCCTCCGGCGCACACTCGACGACGACAAGGCCATCGGCCCCCGGACCGCGGTGCGGGTGACAGATTCGCCGGATCAACCGGGTCGTGAGCAGCGGCCCGGTCCCCCGTTCAAAGACCAGGTAGTCGTTGCCGTGGCCGTGTGCCTTGAAGAAGCGCGGCAGAACGCGGATGGCCTCATGCAACTTTTCGGAGTCTCCTCTCGTCAAGCACGGTGACCGCCGGTTCGGAGGCCGAAAGCACCCTCTCCGGCGGCCACAAAACCAAAAAAAAGACTGAGTGACTGGGCCCGGGAGGGGTCGGCACAGGGGAGGGGAATAACATGGGGCTGTGTGGCGCGGTGGAGAAGGGGAAGCGGGGAGGTTGGTGTGCAGTGGCGGTGGCGGTGGCGGCGACGGCGTCGGTGGCAGCACCGGCGGCCCTCCCGGGCCAAAGCATCGAGAGCGGTGGCACGGAATCGGCAACCGGAGGACGTGCGGCTCCTCCAGCGCTGGAGGCCCACCGCATCAGCGGCCCCGCGCCGGTGATCGACGGATTGCTCGACGAGGCGGACTGGCGGGCGGCGATGGTGGCCCGGGATTTTGTGGTCTTCGAGCCCAACGAAGGCATGCCGCCCTCCGAGAATACCGAAGCCCGGGTGCTCTACGGCGAAGAGGCCATCTATGTCGGCATCCGCGCCTTCGACGCCTCGCCGGACTCCATCGTCACTCGTCTGGCACGAAGAGACGAGCGACCCCACTCCGACTGGGTGGACGTGGTGATCGACAGTTACCACGACAAGCGCACCGCATTTCGTTTCGGGGTCAACCCGGCCGGCGTGAAGAACGATTCCTACATGTTCGACGACACCAACGAGGACGACTCCTGGGACGCGGTGTGGGACGTCGCCACGCGGACCGACGACCAGGGCTGGACGGCCGAGTTCCGCATACCGTACTCGCAACTGCGGTTCGACGGCGCTACGCAGCAGACCTGGGGAATCAACTTCGCCCGCTTCATCGCAAGGCACCTGGAGCGCAGCCTCTGGGCCCCGATCTCGCGGGGCGATGGCGCACTCGTCTCACGGTTCGGCGATCTCGTGGGGCTGCACGACCTCTCGCCCCCGACCCGGCTCGAGGTCCTGCCCTATTCCCTCGTGCGGATGGAGAGCGCGCCCGGCAACGCCGCTGATCCGTTCCACGATCCTTCCGACTTCTCCTCGACCGTGGGGGCCGACGTCAAGTACGGCCTCACCACCGACCTCACCCTGGACGTCACCATCAACCCCGACTTCGGACAGGTGGAAGCCGATCCGGCCCAGGTCAACCTGACCGCCTTCGAGACCTTCTTTCCGGAGCGCCGCCCGTTTTTCGTGGAGGGCGCCGGCATCTTCTCCTTCCGGTTCTCCGAGGGAGACGGAGACATGGCCAGCGAGGGCCTCTTCTACTCCCGGCGCATCGGCCGTTCACCGCAGGGACGCGTTCAGTCGTCCGGCTACTTCGACGCGCCCGACCGAACGCGCATCCTCGGCGCAATGAAATTGTCGGGCAAGACCCGCTCCGGCTGGTCGCTCGGGGTGCTGCACGCGCTCACCGGACAGGAGGAGGCCCTCCTCGCCACCGGAGCAGGCGCGACAAGCGATCAGGTGGTCGAGCCACGCGCCCAGTACGGCATGGCCCGGGTAAGCAGGGACTTCCGTGAGGGGAAGAGCGCCGTGGGAATGATCTCGACCTGGACGCGGCGCGACCCCGCCGCAGCCGGCCCACTCAGTCTGCACAGCGCCGCATACACAGGGGGCGTCGACGCCCGCCACCGCTTCGGAGACGATCGGTTCATCGTTTCCGGCTACCTGCTCGGCTCGACGGTCCGGGGCTCGGCGGATGCGATCGCCCGCACCCAGCGCTCCCCGGCCCGCTACTTCCAGCGTCCCGACGCCACACACACCGAGTACGACCCCACGCGCACCTCGCTGGGCGGCTGGGCGGGATCGGCCACCCTGGCCAAGATCTCCGGGGGGTACTGGCGTTTCGCGACCGGGGCGATGGCGCGCTCACCCGGCTTCGACTCCAACGATCTCGGCTTCATGCGGGAGGGGGACTTCATCGCACCCTTCGTCTGGGTAGGCTACCAGCACTTCCGGCCAACCGACCACTTTCAGCGCTGGCACGTCAACTTCAACGCCTGGACGCCCTACAGCTTCGGCGGAGAGGCCTATTCCAGGGGCGCGAACGTCAACGCCAGCGCTACCCTCAACAACTTCTGGGGCGGCTACTTCGGCGTCATGAGACAGTCCGAGGGGCTGTCGAATACGATGTTGCGCGGTGGCCCGATGCTGCTGCGGGACCCATCGTGGGGCGGCTGGTACGGGTTCTGGTCGGATTCCCGCAAGCCGCTGCAGGTCGAGGTCGGCAACAACTGGCAACTCCGCCGGGAGAGCGGATCCTGGAGCTACGGAGCCGATGCGAACCTGCGCTGGCGGCCGTCGCCGCGCGCGACCCTCAGCGCGGGTCCCTTTGTCAACTGGAGACAAGAGGACCTGCAGTGGGTCGGACGTTTCGGGGCGGAGGTCCCCAACTACGTCTTTGCCGAGCTGTCGCAGACGACCGTCGGCATCACCGCCCGGGCGGACTGGACCTTCTCGCCCAACCTGTCGTTGCAGGTCTACGCGCAACCCTTCGTGTCGGCCGCCGACTACGGATCGTTCAAGCGCATCACGGACTCGCGCGCGACGGCCTACGCGGACCGGTTCGCCAACCTGGGGACCGCGGACGGGGGCGATGGAACCCTCCAGGCCGACATCGACGGCGACGGCGCCGCCGACACCTTCCGCAACCCGGACTTCAACTTCAAGCAGTTCCGCTCGAACGTGGTGCTGCGCTGGGAATACCAGCCCGGGTCCGCGCTCTTCCTGGTGTGGTCGCAGGGGCGAGACCACTACGCCCAGACCGGCGACTTCTCCTTCCGCAACGACCTCGACACCCTTCTCCACCAGCCTGGCCAGGACGTGCTCATGCTCAAGCTGAGCTACTGGCTCGGATAGACTGACGGGGACACCGCCGCGCCGCTCCGGCGGCCGGCGGACAGGAGGCCGGTGTGGGCGCGTGTGGGCGCCCGCCCGGCCTCCGCCCGTCTCCGGGGCGGCCGTTGTGCCGGACCGCCCCGCACGGCATACTTCGGTGCAATCGACCGGCCTGCCCACATCGACCGCGAGGACCACCACGCCCCCCCTGCCCCGCTTCGTCGCGGTCGTCAAGGACGACTGCGAGACCTGCCACCTCGTCGCACCCCTCCTCGCACAGATCGCGGCGGCAGGCCATCCGCTCGACGTGTATTGGCAAGACGACGGGGCCTTTCTGCCGACCTCTCTCGCCACGGTGGACGACCGCCATCTGGAGCATTCGTTCCGCATGGACATCGTGACGGTCCCCACCCTGATCCGGCTGGAAGACGGAGCGGAGACGAGACGGACCGAGGGATGGGACGCGGCCGACTGGCGCACCCTGACCGGCCTGGAAGGGCTCGGCGAGGCACTTCCGGCCCGTCGCCCCGGCTGCGGCTCACGCTCGGTCGAACCGGGCGTCGCGGAAGCACTTAGGGCGCGTTACGGCGAGACCGGGATCCTGGCACGCGAGGTCGTTCTCGGCGACATGATGGACCCCGTCGAGGCGTGCTTCGATCGCGGCTGGACCGACGGCCTCCCCGTCGTGCCCCCGACCCCCGAGCGAATCCTGCGCATGCTCGCCGGCACGAGGCGCGATCCGCACGAGATCGTCGGCCGCGTTCCGCCGGACATGGTCCCGTGCACGGTGGAGAAGGTTGCGATCAACGCGGTCATGGCGGGATGCAGACCCGAGTACCTCCCCGTAGTGCTGGCCGCGCTCGAGGCCGCGCTGGACCCCGCGTTCACCCTGCACGGTGTGACCTGCAGCACCTGCTTCTCCAGTCCCGTCGTCATCGTCAACGGCCCGATCGCGAAGCGCCTGGGCATGAACTCGGGCATGAACGCGCTCGGCCAGGGCAACCGCGCCAACGCGACGATCGGACGCGCGCTCAACCTCGTGGTCCGAAACGTCGGCGGCGGGCGGCCCGGCGAAATCGATCGCGCCACCCTGGGTACGCCCGGCAAGTACACGTTCTGCTTCGCCGAGGACGAGTCGGACGACGGCTGGACGCCTCTCGCGGTGGCACGGGGGGTTCCTCCCGGGTCGAGTGCCGTCACCGTCTTCGCCGGGGACGGTGTCCAGGGCGTCTGGGACCAGAAGGCGCGCACACCCGCCGAGCTGACGCATTCCCTCGCCATGGCGCTCACCGCAGTGGGGCATCCGAAGCTGTGCGAGTGGGTGCAGGCGGTTCTCGTTCTCTCGCCCGAGCACTACGCCATCTACCGCGGGGCCGGCTGGGACCGTGACCGGATCACCACCGGCCTCCAGGAGGCCCTGTCGCGCCCCGGCGCCGAGGTCGCGGCCGGGGTGGGTGGCGTCGCGGAGGGCATGCCGCCCTCACGCCGAGGCGAACAGGTACCCAAGTTTCATCCGAACGGCCTCCTGTTGGTCCGCGCAGGCGGACCGGCAGGGTTGATGTCCGCCATCCTGTCGGGCTGGCCGGGAGGACGCGACTACGAGGAATCCCACCCCATCACACGAGGAATCGTCGAATGAACAACCCCGAAATCCGGCTGCACGATCCCACGTCCGAATCCGCTCCGGCCGTCCGTCCCCGCCACCCTCCCCTTCCATCGCTGGCGGACAGAACGGTGGCGCTGTTCGACATCGGCAAGACACGCTCGGACGAGTTCCTGGATTACCTCGAAGCCCGGTTCCGGGCGCTGGACATCGCCACCGGGCGCTTCGCCAAGCCGACCAACGCCAAGCCCGCGTCCACGGAGACTCTGGACGCGATCGCGGCGGGCGCGGATGCGGTCGTCGTGGCGCTCGCCGACTGAGGCTCCTGCGTATCATGCGGTCTGCATGACATCAGGATGCTCGACGATCGGGGCGTTCCCGGTCTCCTCGTAGCCACGACGGCCTTCGAGGACGCGGCCGCGCATCAGGCGCGCTCGCTCGGCTTCGATCCCGCCGTCGCCTGGGTGCCGCACCCCGTACAGAACCGGAGTCCCGACGAGCTGGAGGCCCTGGCCGCCATGGCGATGAAGTCCGTCCTGCGACACCTGACTTCGGACGGCGGGGACGACCTCGACCCGGGCACGACCCCCTGACCCCGACCCCGGTGACCCCTGCGCCTCCCGTCGCCGCTACACGGGCGTCGTGGCGATCAGCAGCACCACGAGCACGACAAGCGTGAGCGGGGTGCCCAGCCGTGCGTAGTCCCCGAAATGATACCCTCCCGGGCCGTAGACCATCAGGTTGGTCTGGTACGCCACCGGCGTCATGAAGGACGCCGACGCGGAAAGCGCGACGGCCACCGCCGCCGCCCGCGCGTCGATCCCGAAGTCCGCGGCCGTCGAGAGCGCGATGGGCAGAACGAGCGCGGCGGCCGCGTTGTTGGTGATGAAGGAACTGAGCACCACGGTGCTGATCACGATGCCCGCCATGGCGCCCTGGGGCCCGAAGCGCCCGAGGACATCATTGACGAGCTGGGCGGCAGACTGGCCCAGGCCGGAGCTGTCGACCGCGGCGGCAAGCCCGAACGCGGCGCCGATCACGATGATGACCTCGAAATCGATCGAATCCTTGGCTTCATTCGTGGTCAGGATGCCGGAGCCGATAAGGACGAGCGCGCCGATCAGGGACAGGTGCAGGATGGGAAGCACGCCCAGGCCGGCGCCGAGCACGATGACCGCGGCAACACCCGCCACGACGGCCGCCTTTCCCGTGGGCTCCGGGGCCGTGTCCCCAAGGCGGGGCACAAGCAGAAAGTCGGTGCGGTGGCGCCAGCGCTCGCCGAAGCCCCGGTCCGAGATGAGCAGCAGCGTATCGCCGGCGCGGAGAGGCTCGCGCGCGAGGTGACCCTTGATCGGCTCCCCCGCCCGGTGGATCGCCACTACGGTGCCCTGATAGCGCGCCAGAAACTGGATGTCCACGAGCGAGCGGCCCACGAGCCGGGACTCAGGCGCGATGACCGCCTCGAAGTACGCGTGCCGCGGGCTGCCCACCTCGTGGGGCAGGTGCGGCTCCTGGGCCGACGCTATGCCCGACACGTCGTGCAGCTCGAGCACCGTGTCCATCCCTCCGACCAGCGTGACGTAATCGCCGCCCTTGAGCACCGTACGCCCCGAAACCTGCGCCGCCCCTTCACCGTCGCGCTCGAAATACACGATCACCGCACCCTCGGGGAACCGCGTCCGGGCCTCGCTGACCGCCAGCCCATCGACGGGCCCGCCGGGCTCGACCACCATGCGGACCGAGAAGCTCCGGCCCTCTGAACGCGCCTCCTGGCGCGGCGGCAGCCGGTCCGGCAGAAGCTTCGGCGAGAGCACGACGGTGATCACGAGGCCCAACAGGGCCATCGGCAGGGCGAGCCGGGTCAACTCGAACATCGAGAAGGGATCATGTCCCTCCGCCTGGAGCAGACCCGAGACCACGATGTTCGTGGATGTGCCGATCAGCGTGGTCATGCCCCCCAGAATGGCGGCGAACGAAAGCGGCATGAGGTAGCGGGACGCCGAGTCTCCGCGCCGGTCGGCCCACTCCGCCACCTGCGGCGCCAGCATGGCGATGATCGGGGTATTGTTCAGGAACGCGGACGAGGCGGCCACGGGAACCGTAATCCGCGCGAGCGCGGTGCGCAGACCGCGGGCCTTCCCCAGGGTCGCGCGCACGAGGGGCTGCAGCGCCCCGCTCTTTTCCACCCCCCGCGCCAGGATGTAGAGCGCGGCAACGGTGATGGGCGCCGGATTCGAGAACCCCTGGAACGCCTGCCCCGGACTCACGACATCCGCCACCATGAGCACCACGACCGCGGCCCCGAAGGTGACGGCCGGTGATACCAGTTCGCGAGCGAGCACCACGACGGCCACCGAGACGACCGCCAGCGTCAGCCACGCGTCGGCGCTCATGGACTCGTGTGCGGATCAGCCGCGATCGTACGCCAGGACGAGTGGCTCGCTCGGACCGCTGGCCACGATGGTGCGGGTCATGATCATCCGGTCACCGATGACTTCCAGCTGCTCGCGGACCCGGCCTCCACCCACTACCTGGTGATCGAGTCTCAGGATCGGGCCCTCCCACGACACGCTGGTCCGAATCCGGTGTTCACCCTCGCGCATCTCGAAATCGGTGCCGTCCATCGGTACGGTGATGGTCGTGCCGGGCACCGGCGTGTACCCCAATTCGACCGCGCTGGCGCGGAGCAACAGCGTTTCCGGCCGCCTGCGCAGCACTTCGATGGTCGCACGCATATCCGAGACCGACATGCGCCGCGACTCGACCATGCGGCGGTAGCGCCGCATCGCACGGCTCTCGTTGCGGGCGATGTCGGCCACCGGCGCTTCGTCGGCCACGCCCTCGAGCTGATTGGGGATCTGGGCCGAACTGCTGGACTCGTCCAGCTCCCAGCGCCCCGAGTAGGCGGCAAACAGCTCCTCGGCCTGC
This sequence comes from Longimicrobiales bacterium, assembly GCA_965116905.1. Classification (GTDB taxonomy): domain Bacteria; phylum Gemmatimonadota; class Gemmatimonadetes; order Longimicrobiales; family Gaopeijiaceae; genus Bin94. Next base: position 3,313,798 of record OZ220732.1, read on the forward strand.
GCTCCGCTGACCGGCGGACCCCCGCCTCCGGAAGCGCACCCCCACGTGCCCGCGGAGAGCACGGCGATCGCAAGAATACTGCGGGTTCGGAGATTCATCGCGGAATCCTCGTGCCTGATCGGGTCGTTGCGCCGGGGCCCGATTGCGCGCAGCGCCCGGGCACCGCCATCCGTGCCGCAAGTATAGCGGCGGCTACTCCCGATGCAAGACTCCGGACCGGGTGCGGCCCGGCCGGGCCCGGCGGGATCGGGTCCCGCGCGCTATCCGAGGAAGAGGCCGAGCACGAGGTTCGCAAGCGCGAGCGTTACCGACCCGACGAGTGCCGAGCGGAAGTTCCTGACCTCCATCCCCCGGATCACGGAACCCGTCACCATGAGCGCGACGGCGTTGATCACCAGCAGAGCGGGAATCATGAGGATGCCGAGCGACGGCATGAACCCGCGCGCAATCCAGACCAGCACGAAGTTGACCAGCCCAAGCACCAGTGTTCCGAACAGCGCCGCCTTGGCGTCGCGCACGCTGATTCCCTCGACCATCCTGCCCACCAGGAAAAGAGCGGCGGCGTTGGCCAGCATATGGATTACGAATCCCAGCATGTTGTCCCTCCGTGTGGTCCTGCCCGTCCTGTCCCGTGCTCCTGCACCTCATCTCCATGTGCCCCTACGTGCCGCGGCGCCGGAAGGTTCACCGATCCCGCGGTTCGCCTCCCTGCCCGGGTTCCGGGCTTCGCTCCAGAAGCGCCGGCGCTTCGTGAACCCGGCCTCCAAGGATCACGGCCCGGAGGTCCCGCAACGCCCGGATATCGTGCGTGGGATCCTCGCCGATCACGATCAGGTCGGCAATGGCGCCGGGAGCGACAACCCCCAGGCGGCCCTCCTGGCCCAGGGCCTCGCCCGACGCCGAGGTCGTCGCCCTCAGCACGTCGACGCTCCGCATCTCCCCGTAGCGCACCAGCGCCTCCATCTCCGCGAGGAGGCTGATCCCCGGTGGGTTGATGGGTGCGTCCGTCCCCATGATGACCCGGCCGCCGGCCTCGACCACCCGGCGAGGCAGCGAGGCCATGTCCCGCACCGGGCGCCGCGCCGCATCCAGATCCGCCGGCCGCCGCGCCAGCTCCGGGGCCTGCGGGAAGAAGGTCTCGACCCGCGGGTCGTCGAACAGCGAAGGGTCCTCCGCGACAAGAAGGCCGTAGGCACCGTAGATCCCGACCGTGGGCGCCATCGTCATGCCGGAGGCCGCGAGGAGCGCGACCACGTCGCCGTAGCTGCGCGACAGCTCCGAGATCTTCGTCGAATAGCCGCGCCGGCTCGTGCCCCGGACATGTTCGACGCCGTCCGCGCCGAACGCCACCGCGGGATACAACCCATGGGAGGTAACCGGGACCCCGAGCGTGTGAGCCTCCTCGATGGCCCGCCTCTGGACGGGATCGGACAGCCGCACGTACGTCTTGACAAGGTCGTAGCCGAGTGCGGCGACGCGGGCCATCTCGAGTTCCAGCTGCGCCGGGGCACCCAACGCGGGAGCGCCGGGATAGTAGATCCGGCTGCCGTCGATCGTTCCCCCGGTACCGAACCACCTCGGGGCGTTTCGCCTGCCCGACTCTCCCGCCTCCTTCGCCTCGGCCATCTCCCACGGATCGCACGCCGGGCAGCGCACCGAGGTCACGCCGTAGGACAGCCAGAGACGCCCAATCTGCTCGCCGGACGCGAGACCGCCATGCGCGTGCATCTCCATCAGGCCCGGCATTACGACCTCGTCGCCGGCGTCGACCACCCGGGCCGCATTGCGTGCGGGATCGCGGTCCGCAACCTCGACAATGCGCCCGCCCTCGATGAGAATGTCCACGTCGCGGCGCAGCGTTTCCGATCGTCCGTCCCACATCGCCCCCGCACGGATCAGCAGGGACTGCGGCGGCGCGGGCCGCGACCACGTCAGGGGGAGCGGAATGTCCTCGACGCTCCCGTCGAGGAGGTCGACGCGCCGGAGACCGTCCGCACCCAGGTAGACGATGGAACGCGAGTCACCCGTCCAGGTCGGATCGTCGGTCGCTTCGTTGGTGAGACGTCGCGGGCTCGAGGTCGCCGGGTCGCCGTTCACCTCCGTGGGGACCGCCCACAGCACCCCGCCGGCAACGTAGGCCAGCCACCTGCCGTCGGGTGACCGGATCGGACCGTCGGTCCCGCGTGTGCCGATCGAGGTATGCGCGGGAAGGTCCAGGAAGCGCTCGTGCTCCTGCGAGAGCGGGGCTGTGTGGGCCCCGTGAACGTGCCCGTTCCACGCCGGAGCCTGCCACGGCCGGAAAGCCGCCGTGAGTCCGCCGTCCGCGGCCTGCACGGGCTCGATCGGTATCACGACGGCGCGGTTCACACCCTCCCGGAACCTGTCGGCATAGGGTTGGTGAACCGACGTGACGATGGATCGTCCGTCCGGGGACCACGACGGCCGGCCCGCGCCGCGCAGACCCGATCTGAGCGTGCGCACCGACCCCGTGGCCAGCTCCGCCACGCTGATCCCGACCTGGTAGCCGGAACCCACGAACGCGAGCCGGTTTCCGTCGGGCGCCCATGCCGCCATGGTCGCGCCCGCTCCCTCGGTGACCCGGACGGTGCTGCCGTCGGCCATGCGCCGGATGTACAGGTCGGTTCGCCCGTCGCGGTCCGACGAGAAGGCCAGCCGCGAGCCGTCCGGAGACCATGCCGGATCGATCTCGATCCAGGGGTCGTCGGTCAGCTGCTCCGTGCCGCCGCCGATGCTGTGCACCCACAGGTCGCCGCGCGCCGAGAAGGCGATGCGGCTGCCGTCGGGCGACACGGCCGGCGACACGATGCCGCGCACCGGGAAGGTCCCCGGTGTGTCGAGATCGCGCAGGCGCCGCTCATATGGCGTGCGGTCCAGCGTCACGGTGCCCGTGAAGGGAATGTCCGCGAGGCCGCTGCCGTCGTAGCCGCGGCGGCGGACGAGGCCGTCGGCGGTGTAGACGAAGCCGCGCGTGGTGGCCGAGACGCGGAACGGGAACACATCTTCGTCGGCGCCCGTGAGGACCCGCGGCGCGGTCCCGCCGCCCCCATCGTCCCCACCATCCGCGGCGACCACGCGCAGCACCGACCGTCCCGCGCCGATCTCGTTGTAGATCACCATCGCGCCGCGGGCGTCCCATCCCGGCGCGTTGACCTGCCCGCCATCGGTGCCGGCCACGCGGCGCGCCGGGCCCCCGCCGCCACCCCACCCCTCCACCACCCAGATCCCGGCCGCGTCTCCGCTCCCCGACGCCGCAAACACCAGGCGGCGGCCGTCCGGTGAGAAAGTCGGCCCATACTCGCTTCCCGGCGCATCGGTCACCCGGGTCACGGCTCCGTCGTCCACCGCGAGCACCCAGATGTCGTAGCTGCCCATCCGGTCCGAACTGAACGCGATCCTGTCGCCGTCCGGGGACCAGTGCGGCTCGCGGTGGTCGTATGGACCGCGCGTGTGCTGGCGCAGCCCGGAACCGTCCGGGGCGACGCTCCACACGTGGTAGTTGCCGTCCCAGTACGCCTGGAACGCGATGCGCGCCCCGTCCGGCGACCACGACGGCTGGCGGGCGTCACCCACCGGGTCGGTGATCGGCTCGGCACGGCCGCCCGCTGCCGGCATCACCCAGATCCGCCCCAGCAGATCGAAGGCGAGCACGGTGCCGTCGGGCGACAGCGCGGCCGCGATGTTCGTGCCCTCGGTCACCGTCACCTCGATGACCGACCGGGGCGGCTCCTGTGCGTGCAGGCCCCCGGCGGCACCGGCGCGGGCCTGCGCCGGGGCTCCGGGCGCCAGCGCCGCTGCGGTGGCCATGGCCGCCACCGGCGCCATGGCCGCCACCGCCGCCATCGCTACCTCCCCTCGATCCACGCCACCAGCGCGTCCTGCGGCACGATCAGGACATGTCCCTGGGCCGGCAGCACCTCGTGCGTAACCTCCGCGCCCGCCGCCTCAAGGAGCTCGGCCGTCGCCGTCGACCGGTCGACCCAGCTCCCGTCCTCCTCGCCCACCATCATCCAAACGGGAAGGCCGGCGAACGGCGCCAGCGAGGCACCGCCCTCGTAGCGCCCCGGCATGGCGATGATCCCGCCCACCCGGTCGGGCACCGCGAGCGCCGCGTGAAAGACCCCCACGCCGCCCGCCGAGGCGCCGGTCATCACGATGTCGTTCGCAGCTCCCACGAAGTTCGCGTCGATCCATTCCAGAACGGCGGCCATCACGTACTCGCCGCCGTCCGACATGCCCGGACCGTACACCTCCACGCCCACGACCGCGTACCCCGCCGCCGGCGCCGCGACGTCCCAGTAGGAGTCGATCAGGCTGAGCAACAGGTCCGAGTCGCCCCTGCCCCACGGGAACGCCAGCACCACGCCCCTCGCCGCCACCGAAGGGCGGATGACCGCGATGTTGACCGGCTCGCCCAGGGCCGTCGTGAGCGGAACCCACTCCAGCGTCACGGGCGCCTGGGGCCGGACCGGATTGTCGGCACCGCACGCAAGCAGGAGCATCGCAAACGACACCGCAACGCGGGCGGCGAGGGCCCCGCCCACTCCATTCGCCCATGCGGCCATTGCGCTTACGGAATCAGGTTCCGCCTGCCCGTATTCCTGACGATGAAGAGGCCGTCGCCCGTGCTGGTCATGACCACCACGCCGCTCTCGAAGTAGGGATAGTTGCTCCACGAGGCGCCGCCGTACGGCGAGTTGTCGAAGTACGCGATCTCGACCGGCTCGGTGCGGTTGGTAATGTCCAGAATCCTCAGGCCCGCGCCGTAGTTCGACTGGTACATCAGATTGTCGCGGATGTAGAGATTGTGGTCGGTGTCCGGCGTCTCGGCGATGTACTCGGCCGCCAGGATGGGCTCATCGAGGTCCTCGACATCCCAGATGAGCGTGCGGGTACCCTCGACCAGCCCCTGCGGCTCGTCACCCTCGTCGTTCATGTAGAAGAAGCGGTGATCCTCGGTCAGCCATCCCTGGTGCGCGTAGGCGACCGCGGGATAGTCCGCCATGGAAACCATGACGGGATTGTCCTTGTCCGTGACGTCGCTGATGCTGAGCGCCGTCTCGTTGGAGCCCAGGCAGATCTCGCGGCCCCGGTAGTCCTCGTCCGGGCCGTCGTAGACCACGCACTGCGCGTCGTGAGAGTAGCCCGTGCCGCGCCGCCCCGTCTGGCCGTCGAAGAAGCACCCCGCGAAGGTGGGCACCGAGGGCTCGCTCAGGTCCAGCATGTGCAGGCCGCCGCCGCAGGTCTCGCCGCCCCCGCTGCTCCCGACCACATAGGCGAATCCGGTCGCTTCGTTGAGCACGATGTTGTGGGCGCTGGCGATGCCGTCGTACAGGAAGTCGGGCTCGAAGGTCACCGGCTCGCCGCGCACCTCGCGCAGGCGCCGCAGGTCGAACACCTGGACGCCGTGCTGGCCGGCGCCGTCCGCCACGATGTAGGTGTGGTCGTTGTGGACCTTCATGTCACGCCACACGCTGCTGAACGAGCCGGGCGTCTTGGGCAGATCCCCCAGCATGATCGGGTTGTATGGGTCGGTGAGGTCGACGAAGGCCGTCCCGTCCGTGCGTCCGACGATCGCGATCTCGCGGCCCGTCTCCGGGTCGGTCCAGCCCCAGAGGTCGTTGAGCCGGGCCCCGCGACCGCCGGCCATCTCCTTGATCGGCAGGAACGAAATGATGTTGACGTTGTCGCATTCGTAGCCCGCGGCGTCTCCCTCCATGCAGGGGATCTCGTCTTCCAGTCCGACGATGGCCGGGAGCCCCCGGTGGTCGCCGATCACCAGCTCTCCGCCAGCCCACATCCCGCCGGCCCCGCGCGCCATGATGACCGCTCCGCCGGCTCGGCTGTCGATGCCGCCGGCACCGACCACCGCGACATCGCCGGCGACGGCCACCGAGCTGCCGAACGAGGCGTTCTCGGTCAGGTCGTCCCTCGCGGATCGGGTCACGCCTCCCCAGCCGGACGCGCCGTCGCGGTCGAAGCGGTATACCGCGCCCATCCGGTTGTTCGCGCCGGGGGCGCCGACCCACAGCTGGTCGCCGTCGAAGCCGAGGGCGGATCCGAACTGGTCCCGTCCCGAGCTGTAGAACGGCCGCAGCACTCCGCCCGGCACCCATGCACCCGTTTCGCCGTCGAGGCCGAACGTGACCACGGCCCCCGCGCCGCCCGCGGCGCCGGGTGCGCCGACCAGGCCGACCGATCCCCGCACCGCCAGCGCGGCTCCGAAGCCATTTCGTTCCCCGAGATCCGCGGCGGGATCGAGTCTGCCCAGGGCTCCGGCCATCCCGGACATCCCGTCCACGGTAAATCCGTAGACTTCGGTCGGCGCGTCGCGGCTCGCCGCGGTGGTCACAAGGGCGGCCCCGTCAGCGAGCGCCAACCCCGTCCCGAAGCCCTGTCCGGCCCCTTCCATGGGCAGCACTTCGGTCGAAAGCACCCAGTCTGCACCGCTCCCGGTGAACACGTGAACCGCACCGGCGCCCTCGTTCGCCCCGGCGGCCGCGACGAGGATCAGGCCCCCGTCGATGGCGACCGCCGACCCGAAACGGGCGTCGTCGCCGAGTCCGTCCGGCGACAGCCGCGCGACCTCCGACCACTCGCCCGCCCCGTCCCGCCGGTAGATCATCGCGGCGCCGCGCCCACCGTCCCATCCGGGGGCGCCGATGACGGCCATGGAGCCGTCCGCATCCAGCGAGCGGCCGAACCCGTCGGGCGGCGCATCGATGGCCGAGACGGTCAGCCTGCCCGCTTCGGCCCAGGCGCTGCCCGAGCGGGCGTACACATACACGATGCCGGGCAGCGTCTGGTTGCCGGGCTCTCCGACGAGCACCTGGCCGTCCGCGACGGCGGCGACGCCCCCGAACTGCTGCGCGGCAGCGGGTGGGGCGGCCACGAGGGCATACGCAAGAGACGAGACGACCGCAAGGCAAAGCGCCGCTGCGGTGGGGAATCGGTGGCGGCAGGGGGAGGTCATGACGTTGTGAATCCTTTCACATGCTCGCGTGGGCGACATGCCCGCCCGGAGCGAGCGCCAACTTGAAAACTCGCTGCCAGACAGTATGGCGCAGATTTCAGCCTGCGAACAGGCCTGCGAAGGACCCCGCCGCGGCAGGCGTCGAGGCGTCCTCCCGAAAAGAGGTCCGCCGCCGCAGGCGTGGCGCGTCCCGCCCGCTAGCCGAGCACCCGTCCCAGATCCTCCCGCAGGTCCTCCGGGTCCTCCAGCCCCACCGACATGCGGAAGATCCCGTCGCCGGCGTAGGCCTGGTAGCTCTCCAGCTGCGCTCCTTCGAGCCGGAACGAGGTCTCCATCAGCGACGGCGTGTCCATCCAGAAGACGAGGCTGCGGTGATGCCCGAGCGAGACCGCGTAGTGGATCACCTCGAGCTCGCGGGCCATGCGCTCCGCCACGGTCGCGCCGCCGTCCACCTGAAAGGTCAGCATGCCGGAGAAGTTGTCCATCTGGCGGCGGGCAAGCTCGTGCTGGGGGTGCGACTGCAGGCCGGGGTAGATCACCCGTGTCACCCGGGGATGATCCTCGAGAAACCTCGCCACGGCCAGCGCGTTCTCTTCGTGAGCGCGCATTCGGATCGGAAGGGTGGCCGCACCGCGCAGGATCAGCCAGGCGTTGAACGGCGACAGGACGCCCCCGTAGTGGATCCCGGCCTCGAGCCGCAGCGCCGCGACGTCCTTTCTGGATCCCAGCACCGCACCGCCCACCGCGTCACCATGTCCACCGATGTACTTGGTGAGGGAGTGCATGACGTAGTCGGCGCCCAGCTCGAGGGGGCGCGTGGCGACGGGCGTGGCGAACGTGGAATCGACGGCAATGCGGACGCCCGGATGCGAAGCCGCGACTTGCGCCACGGCAGCCAGGTCGGTGAGCCGCACGATCGGGTTGGCCGGGGTCTCGAGCCAGATCAGCCGCGTTTCCGGCCGCAGCGCCTCCGCAACATTACGGGAATCGGAGGCATCGACGAACGAGACGCCGATCCCCATCCGCGGCAGGGTGTCGCGCCCCAGCTCCGCCACCCCCGCATAGTTGGTGTCGGACATGATGACGTGGTCGCCGTTTCCAAGCAGCGAGAGCAGCACCCCCGTCGCCGCGGCCATCCCGGACCCGAAACAGAGGCAGGCCTCGGCACCCTCCAGCGCGCACAGCTTCGCCTCGAGCTGCGCCACGGTCGGATTCGACCAGCGCGTGTACAGAAAGCCGGACTCCTCGTCGAGGTCGTGCGCCGAGAAGCCGGCCGCGTCCCGGGTCACGAAGGTCGAGGACATGACCAGGTTGGGCGCCGACGCTCCGGTGGCGGGATCGGGGGACTCGCCGGCGTGGACGGCCGCGGTGCGGAGGCGGGTGGTGGGCGGCTTCACTCTCCGCCGCTCCACCGGTGGCGCCCGGAGCCGGCACCGGACGCACCACGTCTTGAGTCCGCAGCTCGGGGAACGCGGATCAGGTCGACATCGTACGCCGCGAGGATCCGATCGGCCGTGACCAGGGTCAGTCTCTCCAGCCGCGCCTGCGCCACCAGCATGCGATCGAACGGATCGCGGTGGTGAGGAGGCAGGGCGGAAGCCTCCAGCGCGTGGGCGTGCGACATGGACAGCTCCCGCGTGCCACTCCTCCGCATCCCTTCCCGCACATGGTTCCCGGGTGATTCAGGGAGCTCGATACGGCCGGCGGCGTGCTTGACTGCGAGCTCCCACGCACTCGCCGCGGAGAGGAAGAGGTCGACCGAACGATCGGCAAGGGTATCCAGCAACTCCGCCGGAAAACGCTCTGGAGTTGTCTGGAGCCAGAGCCAGCAGCGTGTGTCGAGGAGGTAGCTCACTCGCCACCCTCATAGGCCCGCTGCTGTTCCTCATCAAGTGGCGCGTCGAAGTCTTCCGGCACCTCGTAGCGTCCCCGGTCCTGGCCGAATACGCGGCGGCTCCCGAAGACCGGGGACAGCCGCGCGACAGGCAGTCCGGAACGCGTGATCACCACATCCTCGCCGGCTTCCGCCCTGCGAAGCAGACGGGAAAGGTGGGTCTTGGCCCGGTGAACGCTGTAGTGGCTCATGCCCAGGAAGGTAGACTAACCCCATGACTAAGGTCAATTGCAGATGGGCGGGAGCCACTATGGGACCGGCGCACACGGGCGACCGGCGCACACGGGCGACCGGCGCACACGGGCGACCGGCGCACACGGGCGACCGGCGCACACCGGCGACCGACGCGCACCATCGGACCGGCGCACACCCGGTTGCCCGGGGGCGACCCGGTGGAGTACCGTTCGGCGGCCCCCGTGCACCACTTCCCCCACGAGCTGACATGAGAAACCGCCTCCCCGTTCTCTCGGCACTCGCCGTCACTTCGGCGTTCCTGCTCCCGCCCGCCCCCCTCCCCGCCCAGCAGTCCCCCGTCACGGTCACGGCGGAAGACTACGCGCGTGCCGAGTCCTTGCTCGCGGGCGGGACCGCCGGCCTCGTCTTCGGCGCGTCCGTGCAGCCCAACTGGCTGGCCGGCGACCGTTTCTGGTACCGCAACACCACAGCCGGCGGCACCGAGTTCATCCTCGCCGATCCCGCCGCGGGCACCCGGGCCCACGCTTTCGACCATGACCGCCTGGCCGCGGCCATCGGCGCCGTGACCGGCGGCGAGATCGCGCCCCTGGACCTCCCCTTCCGCACCTTCGAGCTGAGCCCGTCCGGCGACGTCCTCACGGCACGGGTGGGCGGAGGCCCCACCGACGCGGGCGGGCGTTCGCCCCGGGCAGACGACACGCACCTCCGCTGCGACCTGGCCACCTACCAGTGCGAGGCCACCGAACCCGCACCGGACCGCGACCCCAACGCCATTCCGTCCCCCGACGGCACCAGGGCCGCCTTCATCCGCGACCACAACCTCTGGCTGCGCGACCTGGGCACGGGCGCCGAGACCGCGCTCACCACCGACGGGACCCTGGACTTCGGCTATGCGACCAACAACGCGGGGTGGGTCAGGCGCGACTCTCCGGTGCTGCTCTGGTCCCCGGGATCGGACATGATCGCCACCTTCCAGCACGACGCACGCGGCGTGGGCATGATGCACATGGCAACCACGAACGTGGGTCACCCCGAGCTGGAGTCCTGGAAGTATCCGCTCCCGGGCGACAGCCTGATCTTCCGCATCAGCCGGGTCGTGATCCACGTGGGCGAACCGGCGGCCGGCCGGCCCCACCGCGTGGTCCGCCTGGCATTGCCGCCCGACCCGCACCGCTCTTCGACCACCGACCACGTGGCGGGCCGGGGCGGCGTCTTCCTCGACGTGGAATGGAGCGCCGACGGGTCGCAGCTCGCCTTCCTGTCGAACTCCCGCGACCACAAGCATGCGCAGCTTCGCGTCGCGGACCCCCACACCGGAGAGGTTCGCGACGTACTCGACGAGACCGAGGAGACCTTCTTCGAATCGGGCTCTGGCGGGGCGAACTGGCGCGTGCTCAAGGCGTCGAACGAGGTCATCTGGTTTTCGAAGCGGCACAACTGGGGACACCTCTACCGCTACAGCCTCGACACCGGCGCACTGCTCGGCCGGATCACCACCGGAGACTGGAACGTGCGCCAGTTGCTGCGCGTTGACGAGGACGCGCGGACGCTGTACTTCACCGGGACGGGGCGCGAGCCCGGCGACCCCTACTTCCAGTACCTGTACAGGATCGGGATGGACGGCGCCGGCCTGACGCTGCTCACGCCCGACAGCGCGAACCACACCGTGACGCTGTCGCCGTCCGGCGCGTACTTCGTCGACAGTTACTCGACCCCGGTCACTCCCCCGGTGACGGTCGTCCGGGACGTGGACGGACACGTCGTGGCCGAGCTGGAGCGCGCGGACATCTCCGCCCTCCTCTCTTCCGGCTGGCAACCGCCGGAACCGTTCACCGTCAAGGCGCGGGACGGCGAGACGGATCTGCACGGCCTCATGTACAGGCCCACCCATTTCGATCCGTCGCGGTCATACCCGATCGTCAACTACCTGTACCCGGGTCCGCAGTCGGGGAGCGTGGGCTCGCGGTCGTTCCGGGCGTCGCGGGGCGACAAGCAGGCACTGGCCGAGCTGGGGTTCATCGTGGTCGAGGTCGACGCCATGGGGACGCCCGGCCGCTCGAAGGCGTTCCACGACGCGTACTACGGCAACATGGGCGACAACGGACTGCCGGATCAGGTCGGGATGGTGCGGCAGCTCGCGGAGCGGCACCCCTGGATGGACCTCGACCGCGTCGGAATCTGGGGACACTCGGGCGGCGGCTTCGCGAGTACGGCCGGGATTCTGCGATACCCGGACTTCTACAAGGTCGCGGTCTCGCAGGCGGGCAATCACGACAACCGCAACTACGAGGACGACTGGGGCGAGAAGTGGCAGGGGCTGCTGGAAACCCAACCTGACGGGACCACCAACTACGACAACCAGGCCAACCAGCTCGTGGCGGAGAACCTGAAGGGCAAGCTGCTGCTGGCCCACGGAACCATGGACACCAACGTGCCGCTATACAATACGTTGCTGGTAGTGGACGCGCTGATCGCGGCGGACAAGGACTTCGACCTCATCATGCTGCCGAACCGGGGCCACGGCTTCAGCAGCGAACCCTACATGATGAGACGGCGGTGGGACTACTTCGTACGGCACCTGCTGGGCGTCGAGCCGCCCGAGTACACGATCGGGGCGGGGGGAAGGCCGGTGAGCTGAGGGGCGCGCGTCACCCTTGCCCCCGTTGCGCACCGGACGAGCGGCTACAGGTCGGACGCCTGCACCCCGCACGCGACGGACGTGCGCCGCTCAGCAGGTCAGGCAGCGATGGCTGTTCGCCGACCCGAGCTTCTCCAGCAGCGCCACGGTGGCGGGCCGCGGTGAGACCCGCTGGACCGGGCCGTTGGCCAGATCCGCCACGGTTTGCCCCCGTCGGCTGATCGCGCGGATGTCGGCCCCCTGTTCCACCAGGTAGATGATCAGGGGGTGGTCGCCGCGCGCGGCCGCGTGGTGCAGCGCGTTGTAGCCGTTGTGGTCGCGGGCGTTGATGTCGACGCCGAGCTCCTCCACCAGGTACCGCACGGCCGGGAGCCAGCCGTCGGGTGCGTGGCGGTGGGCGTTGCCGGCGAAGCCCTCGCCGTAGCCGACGCCCGAGGCCGCGTGGATGGGCCACACCCCGGGACCCCCCGCGGGGACCGGCGGCAGTCCGGACGCGTCGGGCTCCAGCGCGCGCAGGGAGTCGGCGACCTCCGAGGCGCGGATCAGGCTCTGCCGCACCTCGTCGTCCAGGCCGGCGAGCAGGTCGTCGGGGAACTCGCCCTGCTGCTCTTCACGCAGGTCGTTGCGGACCGACTTGAGCAGGGTCACGCGGGCGGAGTCGTCCAGTTCGCTGTAGGTGGAGTCCGACGCCAGCTGCGTCCGGTTCTGCTGCCGCAGGAACTCGTCGGTCGAGAGGCGGCGGCGCCGGGGCGGTGCTACGGTCGGGATGGCTGGGTCGGCCCCGTGTCCGACGAGCAGGCGCATCGCGGCGACGTCGGTGGCGTAGGCGGCGCGCCAGAACGCGGTGGCTCCCTGGGTGTCGACCAGACCGCAGTTGCGGTTGCCGCACCCGCTGTACTCCATGTACCAGGGGTGAAGCGTCAGACGGACGTCGGGGTCCGCGCCGGCCGCGAGCAGCGCCTCCATGACGTCCATGTAGGTCGCCGTCTGCAACCCCATTTCCTGCGGCTGCGGATACCGTGTGCGGGGCTGCCAGCGTGCGTTGACCGCCGCCCAGAGCGGGGTGGCGCCGTTCAGCGCCGACGCGATGTTGGGGTCGGCACCCCGCTCGATCAGGGTGAGCGCCAGGTCGAACTGGCCGTTGATCGTGGCCATCAGGAGGGGACTGGTCCCGTCGCTGGCCGAGACACGGTCGATGTCGGCGCCGCCATCAAGAAGCGCGACCGCGGACTCGGCGTACCCCTGCCGCACCGCGTGCAACAGGGCGGTCAGGCCGCCCTTGGCCTCGATGCGCCGGGGCCGGAAGTCGTCCTCCTCCTCTTCCTCTTCGTCTTCGGGGAGCCCCTCCTCGTACACCGTGCGCGACGCCCGAACCGCCGTCTGGAACTCGGTGGGGGTCGGGGCCCGCGACCGGCCCGCCGTCAGCGCCTCGACCGCCTCGGTGCGGCGCCGGCCCGCGATCCGGTCGAGTTCGGAGAGCACCCGAAGATCCTCCACCCTGCTGGCGATGTCGGGATCGGCGCCTGCCGCGAGGAGCGCGCGGACGGCGTCGGCGCGGTTCATGGAGGCCGCGAACATGAGCGGGGTCTGGCCCCACACGTCCTCGCGCGCGTCGGGGTCGCCGCCGCCGTCGAGCAGCGCGGTGACCAGCGGCGCGGAGCCCGCCGTGGCGGCCAGGTGGAGGGGCGTGGTGCCCGAGCCGGGCGCCGGTGCAGCCGCGTCCGCCCCGGCGTCGAGGAGCATCCGCGCGACGGCGTCGCTGCCCGTGCGCGCCGCGATGTGGAGCGGCGTGTAGCCGCCGATCCGCGTGACGGGTTCGACCGCCGCCCCCGCGTAGAGGAGCATCTCCGCTAGTTCGGCGCTGCCGTGCTCGGCGGCCCAGTGCAGGGCCGTCATGCCGTCGCCCTGCGCCGCATTGACATCGGCGCCGCCCGCGAGCAGGCCCCGCACCGCCGCGATGTCGCCCTCCATCGCCGCGTCGGCGACGGGGGAGTCGGCGACCGGGGAGGTGGCCGCGACGAGAGCGACGGTCAGCGCCGCGCAGCCGAGGAAGACCCCGGTCAGGCGCGCTTGCCGTGTTGCCATGGCGGTCATCCCTGCGTCGCCGCCGAGGACCCCGAGACGAGGGAGAATTCGCCCGTGCTGTCGCCGAAGCTCTCCATCTCCATCCCCAGACCATTGAGAGCCCACAGCATGGCGTTGGCCATGGGCGTGGCGTCGGGGGCCTCGAGGTGCAGGTTGCCTTCCAGGAGCCCGTCGGCGCCGCCCAGCAGGATGAGCGGGCAGCGGCGGTGGTTGTGCAGGTTGGCGTCGGCCATCGGCGAGCCCCACATGATCATGGTCTTGTCCAGAAGGCTGGCGTCACCCTCCATGCTGTTCTGCAGCTTGTCGAGGAAGTACGGCAGTTGCCCCACGCGGTACTGGCAGATCCTGTTGAACTCGAGGATCGCTTCCTCGCGCGCACCGTGGTGCGACGCGGGATGGAAGGGCCGGTCGGAGCCGCTCTCGGGGAAGACTCGGTTGTCGGCGTCGCGGCCGGTCTTGAAGGAGATGATCCGCGTCATGTTGGTCTCGAAGGCCAGCACCTGCAGATCGAACATGAGGCGCATGTGCTCGGTGAACGAGTCCGGAACGCCCGCGGGCGCCTCCGGCAGTTCGCGCTCCTCCCCGCTCGTGTTGCGGGACTCGACGGCGGCGATCCGGCGCTCGATCTCGCGGACGTTGTTCAGGTAGCGGTCCATGCGCAGGCGGTCGGTGGCCCCCAGCTCACGCTTCAGCGCGGCGATTTCGCCGGCCATCCAGTCGAGGATGCTCTTGCGCGACGCCCGCCGCGCGGCCCGCTCCTCGGGCGTGCCCCCCGCCCCGAAGAGCATGTCGAAGGCGACGCGCGGATCGCGGATCATGGGCAGCGGCTCGTTCGGCGACGCCCAGCTGATCGTGTCGGTGTAGGCGCAGGAGTAGTTGTACGTGCATCCGCCGGCCTGGTCGAGATTCTCGATGCAGAACTGCATGGACGGCAGCGGCGTGTCCTGGCCGAAGCGCTGCGCGTACATCTGGTCGAGCGAGGTGCCTACCCAGATGTCCGAGCCCTGCGTCTGCTTCGGGTGGGCCTGCGTGAGGAAGACCGCGCTGGAGCGGAAGTGGTCGCCGCCGATCTCGGGCGTGGTGAAGGCCTCCGCCTGGCGGCAGTCCGTGTTGCTGACGATGGTGAGGCGGTCCTGGTAGGGCCGCAGCGAAGTCAGCGCGCTTTCCGGCAGGATCTCGAAGTCCTTGCCCTTGGTGGCGGGCGCGTAGAGGTGCTGGGTCGCACCCCACTCGTTGCAGCCGGCCAGGCCGTGCACCTCCTCGATGCACACGAGACGGGTCGGGCCCGCGTCGGGACGGGTGTGGGCGCGCAGGCGCCCGGCGGGGATCATGGCGTCGAGCAGCGGCAGCGCGGCCGTGGCCCCGAGGCCCCGCAGGAACGTGCGGCGCGGAATGTGGTTGCCGGTGATGAAGTGCATCGTCGTCAATTCTCCTTGGCCGTGTCACGGGACGGGTCCGTCCCGTTTGCGGGTTGCTCCTCGGCCGTGGCCAGAGGGGCCCGTTTCATCCTGAATGCATCGCTCTTCACCACGCCGAGCACGAGCGAAGAGATGCTGTAGTCGTCGTCTGCGGCCCGGCGCACGATCTGCCGGATCGCGGGCTGGTCGTAGTATTCCACGCGCCGTCCCAGCGCGTACGCCATCAGGTTTTCGCTGAAGGTGCGCACCAGCGGGAGCGGGCGCTTGAGCAGGGCGGCGGAGAGCTCGGCGGGGGTCTGCACCGGCGTCCCGTCGTAGAAGTCGCCGCGCGTGTCGAGCGGCATCCCGTATTCCAGCGACCGCCACTTGCCCGTCACGTCGAAGTTGTCGAGGGCGAGGCCGATCGGGTCCATGAAGCGGTGGCACGACGCGCACTGCGGGTTTTCGCGGTGGATCTCCATGCGCTCGCGCGTGGTCAGCATGCGGCCGTCGCGCGAGGCCTCCGTCTCCTCCAGATCCGGGATACCGGGCGGAGGGGGCGGCGGGGGCGTTCCCAGCAACACCTCCATCACCCACTTCCCGCGCAGCACGGGAGAGGTGCGGTTGGCCAGCGACGTGAGGACCAGCACGCTCCCGTGGCCCAGCAGGCCGACGCGCCGGTTGTCGGGGTAGGCGACCTTGCGGAGATGAGCGCCGGGAACGGGCGGGAAGCCGTAGTGGGTGGCCAGTCGCTCGTTGACGAAGGTGTAGTCGGCGCGGAACAGATCGAGGATGCTCCTGTCCTCTTCGACCAGGTGGTTGAAGAACGTCTCCGTCTCCAGCCGCATCGCGTCGGCCAGCATTTCGTCGAAGTTCGGGAAGAAGTTGGGGTCCGGATGGACCTTGTACAGGTCCTGCAGCCTCAGCCACTGGCTGGCGAACCGGGCCCCGAGCGCGCGGGCGCGCGGATGCTCGAGCATGCGCAACGCCTGGCGTTCGAGTTCGTCGGCATCGTGCAGACCTTCGCCGGCCGCCGCGGCGAGCAGCGTCGCGTCCGGCGGAGCGCCCCACAGGAAGAACGAGAGCCGCGAAGCGAGGTCCACGCTCGAGATGGGGTAAATCTCGCCGGGCTCCACCCCTTCCGGCTCGCGCTCGGTGCGGAAGACGAAGCGCGGGCTCGCCAGCAGCGCCTCCAGCGCCATGCGCACCCCCGTCTCGAAGCCGTCCAGCGCGGCCCCGTTCTCGTAGAAAGCCATGAGCCCGTCGATGTCCGCGGCGGTCGCCGGACGGCGATAGGCGCGGCTCGCCAGCGTCTCGACGATCCTGCGGGCGCACGGCACCTCTTCCGCAGCCGAGGTCGGACGACAGACGAAGATGCGCTGGCGCGTCGGATTGTCGGAGATCCCGGTCACCTCGTACGGGCCGCCGACGATCAACTCGCGCACATGGGGAAGCGTGGTGATCCCTCCCCCACCGGATCCGCCGCCCGCCATCGACCAGTCGTGGGGCCGGATCAGGTCCTCGTAGGGGCCGTCGAACCCGCGAATGAACGCGGCCGACACCTTGCGCTGGCCCGCGCGCACGAAGATCCGCCCCGTGCTGATCGGCGCAGCACCCCGTCCGTCGGCACCCGCCCCGGTGCGCGCGTGATGCAGCAGGGCCACGCTTTCGCCGTCGATCGAGATGTCGATGTCCTCGAAGCGCGAGTTGGCGCCGGAGGAGAAGCCGAGCTCGAAGACGTACTCGCCGTCGGCGGGGAAGACGTGCTCGACGACGACGCCGCCCCGGGTCCCGTACGGGGTCCCCTCCACGCGGTCCCAGGGGTGCTGGGACGTGTACTCCGAGACCTTGTAGGAGCGGTCCACCGCCGGAGCCGTCCGGTCGCCGACCGCCCAGCGGCTGATCTCGGCGGCTGCGTTCAGGTACGACTCGACGAGGGTCGGCGACATGGCCTGCACGTCGGCGATGTTGTCGAAGTTGGCGCTCATCTGGTCGAGCGGGAGCCAGTCGCCGGCATCTACCGTGAGGCCGAGCAGGTCGTGGACCGCGCGCTCGTACTCGGCGCGGTTGAGCCGCTGGAAGGTGCGTTCCCCGGGGTCGGGACGCTCGGCCGCCGCGCCGTCGAGGACCTCTTCGAGCCGCTCCACCAGAGCGGCAAGCGTGTCGCCCGCGGGTCTGTGCGTGCCCGGCGGCGGCATCATCCCCGCGCGCAGCTTCCGCACCATGCGCTCGCCGATGTCGGCCTGGCGATCCGCTTCTTCGACCACGAACCCCTCCAGCGACAGGTTGCCGGTCAGGCGACGCTGGTTGTGGCAGCGGGCACAGACGCGCTGGACCACTTCGGTGTGATCCGGCTCGCCGACTTCGCTTTGCGGCTCCGCGAGGGCCGGCTCCGAGAGCGCCGGCTCCGGTGCGCCCGGGACGAGCGGACCGGCCGGCCATGCGCCGGGGCCGGAACCCTCGCTCCTGGCGGCACCGTCCGGTCCGACCGCGACAAGGAGGGCGCCCAGCACCAGGAAGGGGACTCCGAGTGATTTCATCGTTGGGGCTCCACAGCTCCTTCCAGACGCTCCCCGCGCGCGAATGCTACAGCGTCCGCACGGGCGCACCACCTTCACACTAGCGAAGGCGCGCGGACCTCGGCAAGGCATGGACGCCGAGACGTGTACCCTCCTGTGTACAGAGGATTCGCAGTGCCGCGTGAGCGTTGACGAGGATGGCGGCGCGGACTAGTCTGGCCGTCCTTGCAGGCAAACCGGACATGCAGGCAGACTTGAACGAACGGACACGCAGAGCGGCCGCGATCGCCCGGGAGCACTTCGGAATCGAAGGCGAGGCGCGCGCGCTTCCCGGCGAATTCGACCTGAACTTCCGCCTGTCGGCCTCCGGCACCGACCGGGCCGTGCCCCCTGGTGCCTCCCGGAACGAGGCCGCTCCCGCGCCTTGTCACGAATTCGTCCTCAAGCTGAGCCCCACGTCCCGGCATACGGTCTTCGACCTGGTGACGAAGTCCTTGCAGCATATCGACGGCGCGCCGTTGCGTGCCGTGATCCCCCGGGTCGTGCTGCCCGCGGCACCGGTACGGCAGAGCCCGGTCGTGACGATTGGCGACTTCGAGGGGACGCCGCACCTCGCCTGCGCGCTGACCTACGTGGCCGGCCGGCCGTTCGCGGATGTGCGGCCGCGCTCGCTGGAGACGCTGGAGGAACTCGGCGCCTTCCTGGCCGAACTGGATCTGGCACTGTCCGGATTCGACCACCCGGAGCTCTCCCGCGACTTCGAATGGAGGATGGAATCGGCCGCCCCGACGATCGGGGCGTACCTGCCCCTCCTGGGGGACCGGCGCGACCGGGTGGAGGGCACCCTGGACCGCGCGACGAGGGTGCTGGACCCGCTGCTCGACGCGCTCCCGCGCTGCGTGATCCACAACGACGCCAACGACTACAACGTCATGGTGTCGCCCTCGCTGGACGGGACGCGTCTGTCGGGACTGATCGACTTCGGCGACGTGGCGCACGGATGGCGGGCGGCCGAGGTGGCCGTCGCCGCAGCCTACGCGATGATGGAGCTGCACGATCCGGTGGCCGCGGCGTGTGCGGTCGCGCGCGGCTACTCCGGCGTCACTCCGCTCGAGGCATCGGAGTGCCGCGCGATCATCCCGATGGTGGCGCTTCGCCTGTGTCTCTCGGTGAGTGTCCAGGCCAGGCAGATGCGGGAACAGCCCGGCAACGAATACCTGGCCGTCAGCCAGAAGCCGGCCTGGAGGCTTCTCGCACAGCTCGCGGAGGCCGACTGGCGGGTGGCCGAGTGCAGGATACGGGACGCGTGCGGGCTGGTCCCGAACCCGCGCCTCGACCCCGTGCTGGCCCACATGGACGGTGCGCGCCCCCGCGCGCCGGTCATGGCTCCCGAAGTGCTGGAGCGCCCCCGTTTGATCGACCTGTCGGTCGAGAGCCTGGACCTCCCCCACCTGGACGCGCTCGCCACCGCGGGCGTCCTGGACGCCTGGGTCGAGAACACAATCGCGGCGGACGGCGGCACCGTGGGCGTGGGCCGCTACGGAGAAGCGAGAATCCTCTACGACGACCCGGCCTTCGCGGTCCGGGGAGATCACGGTCCGGAGTCGCGCACGATCCACCTCGGCCTCGACCTCTTCGCCCCGCCGGGCACCCCCGTGCGGGCGCCCCTCGCCGGAACCGTGGCGTCCGTCGCCGACAACGCCCGGCCCCGGGACTACGGCCCCACCGTGATCCTGCGGCACGAAACCGGCGAGGGGCTCGGCTTCCATACCCTGTACGGCCACCTCGACCGGGCCACCCTGGAACACCTCACGCCTGGCGCGACGATCGCGGCGGGCGACGTGCTCGGCTGGCTGGGCGACGCATCCGTCAACGGTGGCTGGCCACCGCATCTGCACTTCCAGGTCATCGCCCTGGACCCCCTCTACGACGATGGCGCGTCGGCGCCCTCGCCCGGTGAGTTCCCGGGCGTCGCGCTGCAACGCCACCGCGCGGTCTGGGAGTGCATCCTGCCGGACCCCACGCGGCTCGCGGGCCTGCCCTCCACGGCCGCACCACCCCCCGTACCCGACCCCGTCTTCCGCTTTGCCGATCTAACCGCGAAGCGCAAGACGAAACTCGGTTCGTCCCTCAGTCTGTCTTACGCCCGGCCCGTCCACATCGTGCGCGGCTACGGCGCGTGGCTCTACGACGACACCGGCAGGCGCTACCTGGACACGGTCAACAACGTGCCCCACGTAGGCCACGGCAACCGCCGGGTCGCGGAAGCGATCGCCCGGCACTCCAGGGTGCTCAACACCAACACCCGCTACCTGCACACCCAGATCGTCGCGCTCGCGGAAGAACTGCTGGCGCACTTCCCGCCGCCGCTCGAGGTGGTCTTCCTCGTCTGCTCGGGGAGCGAGGCCAACGAACTTGCGCTCAGGATGGCGCGGTGCCACACCGGCAACGACGGCGTGGTCTGCCTGGAGGGCGGCTACCACGGCAACACCGGCGCCCTGGTCGAGATCAGCCACTACAAGTTCGCCGGCCCGGGCGGCGCCGGACGCGGAGACCGGGTGGCCGTCGCCTCCATGCCCGATACCTACCGCGGGCGGTACCGGAGCCCCGGCAGCCCGGACGCCGCGGCTCTCTACGCCGACGATGTCGCCGAGGCCGCTTCCCGCCTGGCGCGAAGTCCGGGCGGCCCCGGCGTCGCGGCGTTTGTCGCCGAGCCGATTCTGAGCTGCGGCGGCCAGATCGAGCCCCCTCCAGGCTACCTCGCGGCGGCCTTCGATCACGTGCGGCGCGCGGGCGGGGTCTGCGTCGCGGACGAGGTGCAGGTCGGCTTCGGCCGCGTGGGAGACGCGTTCTGGGGCTTCGAGCTGCAGGGCGTGGTGCCCGACATCGTGACGCTGGGCAAGCCCATGGGCAACGGCCATCCCGTGGCCGCCGTGGTTACCACGCGCGAGATCGCCGATTCATTCGCCAACGGCATGGAGTATTTCAGCACCTTCGGCGGCAACCCGGTTTCGTGCGCGGCGGCGCGGGCCGTCCTCGCCGAGATCCGGTCACGGGGGCTCCAGGACCGCGCGCGCCAGGTCGGCGGCTCCCTGCTCGACGGCCTTGGGGAGCTGGCCCGGCGCTACCCGATCGTGGGCGACGTGCGCGGCCGCGGCCTCTTTCTGGGCATGGAGTTCGTCCGCGACCCGGCAACGCGCGAGCCCTACCCGGAGGCCTGCACCTACATCGCGAACCGTGCGCGCGACCTCGGGGTTTTCCTCAGCGTGGACGGTCCGGACCACAACGTGCTCAAGTTCAAGCCCCCGCTCGTCTTCGGCGAGACGGAAGCCGCGCTTCTGATCGCGACGTTGGAGACCGTGCTGGCCGAGACGGCGCTCACGGTCTGACCCGGCCCAGCCGACTCAGGGTTGAAGGCGGCTGCGGTGCCACACCCCTTGGTCGCCGCGACTGTAGGCAAAGCGGTCGTGCAGCCGCGCCCGGCCCTCCTGCCAGAACTCGATCCGGTCGGGAACGATCCGGAGACCGGACCAGTGCGGGGGTCTCGGGATGTCCCGGCCGGCGTAGCGGTCCTCCAGCTCCGCGACGCGGGCTTCCAGCGCGGCGCGGCTCTCCAGTTCACGGCTCTGGTCCGAGGCCCACGCACCGATTCGGCTGCCGCGCGGACGGCTGCCGAAGTATGCGTCCGCTTCTTGCGGCGACACGGGCACGACGGGACCCCGCACCCGCACCTGGCGCCCGAGCGGCTGCCAGTAGAAGGTCATGCCCGCGCGGGGATGGGCGGCCAGCGACCGTCCCTTGTCGGATTGGAGATTGGTGTAGAAAACGAATCCGCGCTCATCGAAGCCCTTGAGCAGCACCATGCGCCCCTCCGGAGTGTCGTCGGGACCCAGGGTGGAGAGACAGGCCGCCTCGGCAAACACGATTGCGGGATCGGCCTCGGCCTCGGCGAACCAGCGCCCGAACTGCTCGATCGGATCAGCCGCCAGGTCGCCGTGCGCCAGTGAGCCGCCGTACGGGCCGGAGCCGTTCGCCATGGCCTACCGGTAGCCCGGCGCCCCGCGTCCGAGCTGAAAGGCGAGCGATTCGCCGAGTCCCTCGAAGTCGAAGCGATAGCCGCTCCGCGTGGCGGCCTGCGGAATCACGCGGGCACCCTCCAGCAGCAGGGTCCTGCCCATCTCGCCGAACATGCCGCGTACCGCCAGCGACGGCACCGGAAGCAGCGTGGGGCGGCGGAGCGTGCGGCCGAGAATGGTGGTGAACGTGGCGTTGGGGACGGGGTGGGGCGCAACGCCGTTGACCGGCCCGCGCAACGTGGACGTAATGATGGCGTGGAAGACCAGCCCGACGAGGTCGTCGTGGTCGATCCAGCTGACGTATTGCCGTCCGCTGCCCAGACGCCCGCCGATCCCGACCTTGAAGGGCAGCAGCATGGTGCCGAGAGCGCCACCCGCGGGGCTCAGCACGAGCCCGGTCCGGAGCAGCACCACACGGATCCCGGACCGTTCCGCGAGGCGCGCCTCCTTCTCCCACTCCCTGCACAGATCCACCAGGAACCCCTTGCCGGGCTTGCTGGCCTCGACGAGCCGCTCGCTGCCCCGGTTTCCATAGATACCGATCGCGGAAGACGACACCAGGACGCCCGGCGGCTTGCGCAGGCTGTTGAGCGCGCCGGCAAGCACGCGCGTGCCGACTACGCGGCTCTGCCAGATCGCCTTCTTCTTCGCGGGAGTCCATCGGCCCTTCGACAGGTTCTCGCCCGCAAGATGCACCACCGCATCGACGCCCTCGAGGCGGCTTCCCTCGATCCGTCCCTCCATCGGGTCCCAGTAGATCTCCCCCCGGTCGCGGCGCGGCTTGCGACGAACGATGGGCAGGACTTCGTGGCCCCCCGTGGTGAGGAAGTTGCACAGCGCGCTGCCCACGAACCCGCCCGCCCCCGTCACGGCCACCCTCAGCGAAGGCCCTTCATGGGCGGCGTGCCGCCTGAGGTCCTGGACGAGACGCTGATTGCGAAAGCGCAGGAGACGCTTCAACTCGCCCTCGATGGTGGCGCCCGCCAGAGCCGCCGTGGCCGGACCGAGCGGAGAATCGTAGTTGATGCGGTCGCGAAGCACCGTCGCGCCACTCCCAGCCGGCTCGAACTCGTGGCGATGCACCCAGGACCCCATCGGGCCCGACTCCTGCTCGTCCTGGAAGAGCCTGCCCTCTTCGTACGCAGTGTGCCTGGCCTTGAAGTCCACCTTGACCGGGCCCCGCCGAACTCTCACGTGCACGAGGCCGCCGTTGTGGATTCCGCCTTCGCGGGCCACCACGCGCGCGTCCTCCCACGGCGGCATCAGGCGCTCGAGCGCGCCGGGCCGCATGTGCCAGTCCCAAACGTCTTCGACCGGAAACGGCAACTCCACTTCGTGCACTAGCTTCGGCATGCGGTATCCTCAGCCTCCGTCCGGCCGCGGGTTGACGTCCTGTATGGCCTGGATGTCCTGTGTGGCATTGATGTCCTGTATGGCCGCGCGGATCGCGTCGACGCCCGCGCCGGGGCCTCCGGGGTGCCTGAAAACCGCCGAGCCGGCCACCAGCACCGTCGCCCCGGCTTCGACGAGTGCGGGCGCCGTCGTGGCGCTCACCCCGCCGTCCACCTGGATATCCACCTCGCCGGGGCGCCGCTCCTCGATCATGCGCCGCGCCCGGGCGACCTTGTCGAGCGACTGCGGGATGAAGGCCTGTCCCCCGAACCCGGGGTTGACCGTCATGATGACGAGCAGGTCGAGGTCGTCGAGCACTTCCTCGACCGCGGCGAGCGGCGTAGCCGGGTTCAGCGCGACCCCGGCCTTGACACCCAGGCTCCGGATCAGCCCGAGCGTGCGATGCAGGTGGACCGCGGCCTCGGCGTGCACAGTGATCACGTCGGCGCCCGCGTCGGCGAAGTCGGCGACGTACCGGTCCGGGTCCTGGATCATGAGGTGCACGTCCAGGGTGCGCGCGGTCACCCCGCGGACGGCGTCGGCGATGAGGGGCCCGATCGTGATGTTCGGCACGAAATGCCCATCCATCACGTCGACGTGAATCCACTCCGCACCGGCTTCGTCGACCGCGCGGACCTCGCTCCCCAGTTCGGCGAAGCGGCAGGCCAGAATGGATGGCGCGATCCGTATCACCGCGACTCGTCTCCGGTCAGGCGGTAGGCGCCCACCTTCCCCGCCACGACAACCTCGTCGGCCATCCCCAGAAACAGTCCCGACTCGACCACCCCCGCCCGCCGCCCGAGGCGATCGTCCAGCGCACTCGGGTCGGGGATGCCATCCGCGAAGTGGCAATCGATCACCAGGTTGCCGTTGTCGGTCACGTACCTGCTTCCGTCCTCGCTCCGGCGGACGACGGGTTCGGCTCCCATGCCCTCCAACCACGGCAAATGGCTCGCGAACTCGAACGGGACAACCTCGACCGGCACGGGGGCGCGTTCCCCGAGCCGTTGGACCAGCTTCGTGTCGTCCACGATCGCCAGCATTCGTCGGGACGCCTGCGCCACCATCTTCTCCCTGAGCAGCGCTCCCCCCAGCCCCTTCACCAGGTTCAGCCGCGGATCCACTTCGTCGGCACCGTCGACCGTGAGGTCGAGTGCCCCAAGCTCGCCGAGCGTGCCCAGCGGGATCCCCAGCTCGAGCGCCGCCTTCTCGGTGCGCACGGAGGTCGGGACCCCGATCACCTCGGAAAGCTCACCGCGCGCGATCCGGTTGCCCAGATGGATGAGGAAGTGTGCGACGGTCGAGCCGGTGCCAAGCCCCACCCGCATGCCCGACTCGACGCTGCCGGCCGCGTCACGCCCCGCCAGGCCCTTGAGCTCGTGTATGGTGGGCGGGTCGACGGTTGATGGAGTCAAGGCCTCACCGGGTGACGGGTTGCGGGGGTTGGCGAGACCCAAATCTATGCCATGCCGCCGGGCGGTTCCAGTTGGGCCGGCCGACCACTTCCGGCTGGGCGGGCCGGGCGGTTCCGGTCGGGCGGGCCGGGCGGTGCCGATCGGGCCGGGCCGGGAGTGCTATACTTCATTTGTTTCCCCCAGCACGCCACTTGAATCGCAACCCCGGGAACCTTCAACGTGATCATCGTCGCCAGGAAGGACATCACCGCGGATCAGATCGACCACATCCGCGAGCGTATCGAAGCCGTCGGGCTTCGCACTCACATATCGATCGGCGAGAGCCGCACGATCATCGGCTGCATCGGCGACGAGGCGCGGCTGGCCAGCATGCCGCTGCTGTCGATTCCCGGGGTGCAGTCGGTGCACCCGGTCATGCGTCCCTACAAGCTGGCGGCCCGTGGCTTTTCCGCCGATCAGGCCACCAGGGTGCGAATCGGCGACAACAGCTTCGGAGGACCGAAGTGCCTGGTCGCGGCGGGGCCCTGCTCGGTCGAGGGGCGTCCGATGATGGTGGAGACGGGGAATGCCGTCGCCGGCTCGGGTGCCTCGCTGCTGCGCGGAGGCGCGTTCAAGCCCCGTACTTCGCCGTATTCCTTTGACGGACTCAAGGAGGAAGGCCTGCGCATCCTTGCGGAGGTCAGGTCCGAGACCGGGCTCCCCGTCGTTACGGAAGTGCTCGATCCGCGAGAGGCGGAACTGGTGGCCGGCTACGCCGACATGCTGCAGATCGGGGCGCGGAACATGCAGAACTTCTCCCTTCTCCGCGAGGTGGGACAGCTGCAGCGCCCCGTGTTGCTGAAGCGCGGCATGTCGGCGACGCTGAAGGACCTGCTGCTGGCGGCGGAGTACGTCATGAGCCGCGGCAACATGCAGGTCGTGCTGTGTGAGCGCGGCATCCGCACATTCGGGGCCGAGACGCGGAATACCTTCGACCTGGCCGCCATTCCGTGGTTGAAGATGGAGACGCACCTCCCCGTCATCGCCGACCCGTCGCACGCCGGGGGACGCCGTGACCTGGTGGCTCCCCTGAGCTACGCGGCGCTTGCAGCCGGGGCCGATGGACTCATCGTCGAGGTGCACCCCGATCCGGAAGCAGCCATGTCCGACGGGGACCAGTCACTGACCTTCGACGAGTTTGCGGACCTGATGGACGGTCTGACGGTCTTCGCGGAGGCGGCGGGTAGGTCCTTGTAGGGAAGGTCCCTGTGGCGCAGGGTCCCTCTAGCGCCCGATCCCTCTAGCGCCCGGTCCCGGAGGCCTGGTCAGGCCCGCGCCAGAGCCTCGGCCAGCGCCTCCAGCTGGGCCTGCATCGCGGCCTCGGAGGTGCCTCCGCGCACGGTCCGCGATTCCACCGAGGCGACCGGATCGAAGACCGCGAATACGTCCTCCTCGAACGCGGGGTGAACCGCGGTCATCTCCTCCAGGGTGAGGTCGCCCAGTCCCCTGCCCGCGCCCTCCGCCACGCGTACCAGTTCGCCCACCACGTGATGTGCCTCCCGGAAGGGCACCTCGCGCCGCACGAGGTAGTCGGCAAGGTCCGTGGCATGGAGTTCGGCACGGAGCGCCCCGCCCATCCGGCGCGGGTTCAGCGTCATGCCGGCCACCGCACCCCTCACGGCCGGCAGGACGACGGCCAGCGTATCCACCGAGTCGAAGACGGCCTCCTTGTCCTCCTGCAGGTCCCGGTTGTATCCGGTCGGCAGGCCCTTCAGCACGGTCAGCGTGGCCATCAGGTTGCCGACGAGGCGACCCGACTTGCCCCGCGTCAGCTCGGCCACGTCCGGATTCCGCTTTTGCGGCATCAGCGACGACCCCGTCGTGAAGCCGTCTCCCAGCCGCACATACCCGAACTCGCTGCTGGAGAACAGGACGAGGTCTTCGGCCAGCTGGGACAGGTGCACGCCGGTCATGGCCCCTCCGAAGAGCAGCCGGGCGGCCCAGTCGCGGTCCGACACGCTGTCCATGGAGTTTTCCGAGACCCGGCTGAAGCCGAGATCGGCCGCCAGGGCACCGCGATCGACATCGAAGGGGCAACCGGCGATGGCGCCCGAGCCCAGCGGAAGGACATCGCACTCCCTGCGCACGGCACCCAGGTGCTCCATGTCGCGGACCAGGGGCCACGCCCTGGACAACAGCCAGTGTCCCGCGGGAACCGGCTGGGCCTGCTGCATGTGGGTGTAGCCCGGCATCACGATGTCCGAGTTGTCCCGCGCCCGGTCCGCGATCGTGACAATCAGCGAGGACAGGTGCCCGCGCAGCAGGTCGATCGCCTCCTTGCCCCACAGCCTGAAGTCGGTGGCGACCTGGTCGTTTCGGGATCGGCCCGTGTGCAGCTTGCCGCCAACCGACCCGATCCTCTCGGTCAACAGGCGCTCAACGACCGTGTGGATGTCCTCGTCGGCAAAGCGCGACGGCCCGCCGGCCGCCTTCAGCTCCTCCGCGACCTCCACGAGACCACGATCGATCTCGGCAGCCTCGGCGGAAGAGAGCAGTCCCGCACGTTCAAGTCCGCGCGCCCACGCCCGGCTTCCCCGGACATCTTGACGCCAGAGGCGCCAATCCGTGTCGAGTGAGCGGTTGAGGGCCTCCATGTCGGGCGCCAGCCCGTCGTCGAAACGCCCTCCCCAGAGCGCGTGGCCCGAGCCCTCCACGGTGACAGGTGGCCAGGTGGCCGGTCAGCCGTCCCTGGTGTGGACCAGGCCGGCGGCTTTCGGCGGCCTGCCATTCCGTCCGGCCGATTCCGGTGCGACCGATTCCGGTGCCGTGTCCACGGCGCCGTCCGCGACCGCGATCCTCTGGGCGGCAACGGCGCGCTGAGGCAGGCTGAAGAGCTTCAGGAAGCCCGAGGAGTCGCTGTGGGCATAGCCCTCGCTGGCGCCGAAGGACGCGAGATCGAGGTCGTAGAGGGACGCGGGCGCACTGCGCGACAGCACAGTCGCCTGTCCCTTGAACAGGCGCAGCCGGACCGTCCCCGTCACGTTGGCCATCAGCGAATCGACCATCGCGTTGAGGGCTTCGCGCTCGGGGGTCCACCACCGTCCCTCGTAGACCAGGTCGGCGTAGCGCGGGGCAAGCTGGTCCTTGAGTCCCAGGCACTGCCGCGAGAGCACCAGCTGCTCGAGTTCCTGGATTGCGGTGAGAAGGATCGTGCCGCCCGGCGTCTCGTACACGCCGCGCGACTTGATTCCGACCACGCGATCCTCGATCACGTCCGCTCGTCCCACACCGTGCTCCGCCCCGGCCGCGTTGAGTGCCTCCAGCAGGGCCAGCGGCGACAGCGCCTCCCCGTCGACCGTCACCGGGATGCCCTTCTCGAAGCCGACCTCCACCTCGAGCGCGACGTCGGGCGCCAGGGAGGGATCACGCGTCCACAGGAAGACATCGTCGCCGGGAGCGTTCGCGGGATCCTCCAGCGGCCCGCCCTCGTGGCTTATGTGCCACAGGTTCTCGTCGCGCGAGTAGAGCTTCTCCTCGTCGATGCCCTCGAGCGAGATCCCCCTCTTTTCCGCATAGGAGAAGGCGTCTTCGCGCGAGCCGATGTCCCACTCCCGCCAGGGAGCGATCACCTGCAGGTCGGGCGCCAGGGCGGCGAAGGACAGCTCGAAGCGCAACTGGTCGTTGCCCTTGCCGGTGCATCCGTGCGCCAGGGAGTGAGCCCCCGTCTTGCGAGCGATCTCGACCATGCGACGCGAGATCAGCGGGCGTGCCATGGCGGTGCCGAGCAGGTACTTCCGGCTGTACACCGCGCCTGCCCGCAGGACCGGGAACACGTATTCGGAGACGAACTCCTCGCGAAGGTCCTCGCCGAAAAAGGCCGAGGCCCCGGTCGCAAAGGCCTTTCCGGCCAGCATTCCGACGCCGCCCCGCTGCCCCACGTCCGCGGCCATGCATATGACGTCGGCCCCGTAGTTCTCGCGCAGCCACGGCACGATGACCGAAGTGTCGAGGCCTCCCGAGTATCCCAGCACCACTTTCATGATTCGCTTCCCCCGGCGGTTGGGGGGCCGGAGCCACAGGGGGCGTACGTCTCCCGCCAAGGCCGTACGACATCCATCACCCTGTGCTCCGGACCCACCCGCGGTTCCCGCCGTGTGTGAAGAAAAAAAATACAGCTATTATGAATGAATATGCATTTCGTCGTTGGAAGTCAACAGGTTGGAGGCGTCGGGAGTCCGGCTCGCGTCCGCTTACCGGGCGTCCGCCAGCTGGCTGAGAATCTCCACGACGCTCCGGGCGGACGCGTCGTCACGCAGAATGATCAGCACCGTGTCGTCCCCGGCGATGGTCCCCGCGAGCCCCTCGAACTCCTCCCAATCGATTCCGGACGCGACCGTCTGCGCCCCGCCGCTCAGGGTTCGCACGACGATGAAGTTGCCCACCGCCTCCGCGGACACGAAGAGCGCCGGGAGAATCGAGTCGAGGGGCGGTACGTGGTCCCACTCCTCGGGCACCGTGTAGTGGGGCTTGCCGTCCGCCGCCTGAACCTTGACCAGGCGCAGGTCCCGGATGTCGCGCGAAAGCGTGGCCTGGGCCACCCGGAACCCCTGCGCGGCCAGGAGCTTGCGCAACGCCTCCTGATGAGGCACACGCGTGTGTCGGATGATCTCGAGCAGCCTGGCCTGCCGCTCGCGCTTCCCTCCGGACGTCACGGCGGCGTCCGGCCGTCACGGTCCATGGCCCGCCCGGCGATCAGAAGTCGTACCTGACCCGCGCCAGCAGCATTCTGCCGATCTCGGGGGCGCCCACAAACTCCTGGTGCAGATTGTTCAGCAGGTTGTTGGCCGTCAGCGAAACGTGCGTGCCGGGCTGGAACGGAAGCCTGTACCCGACCGACGCGTCCAGGACGCTGTACCCCTCCACATTCCCGATGTACACGCCCGAGTTCATCGGAAACGCGGTGGACATCCGCATCCGCCCGCCGAAGGTGAATCCCGAGGTCTGGTCGTCGAAGACGAACCCGACGGACCCCTTGTGGCTCGGGGCGTTCAGCGCGATGTCGTCCGACGTGGTGCAGTTGCCGTCCTCATTGAAGTCGAAGCACTCATCGCTCTGGAACGAGTAGCCGGCGTTGATCCTCAGGCGGTCGGAGGCCAGGATCTGGGCGGAAAGGTCCGTTCCCCAGAAGTCGACCTCGCCGAAGTTGCGGTACGTCACCAGCAGATCGGACGAATCCACCTGGTCCGGCACGATGGTGCCGAGCGGGAGCTGAGCCACCCCCTCGACGATCGGTCTGAGCTGCTCCAAAGTCACGATGCCGGCCTGGATCAGCGGCGCCAGCCGGTGAACGACGAAGGCGGTGGTGCTCTCGGGGTCGAAGAAGACGTTCGGGGTCACGACCCGGAGCGGGCCGACGAAGTTCTCCACCCGGCTGAAATACACGTCGGCGGCCAGTAGCACGCGGTCGTTGATCAGGCCCTTGTACCCGACCTCGTAGGTGTTGTTGATCGTCGACGTGAGGTCGGCGATGGTCTCCACGGGCGAGGAGTCGAGCGGGAACGCGTCCGCCGGATCGATGGCGGCCTGGTTCAGCCGGCGGAGCACCGTGCCGATCATGGGATCACCCGGCAGCGCGCCCGGACTCTGCAGAAGATTCTTCAGAAGGTCGGCGAAGGGCACGAAACTGGCGGGGAGGATCGCCGGCAGCATGTCGAGGAGCCCGGGCCACAGCGCCGCTGCGTTCGCGGGAAGGGGCTGGCCCGGCGCGAAGGGCGAGCGCATGCAGTAGGACATGAGCCCGCCGGGGCACTGGGCGCTGAAGGTGAAGCCGCCGGAGGGCACGCCCAGGGCGCGGATGTTGTAGGTGATGGGCAGCGGGGAAAGCGGAATCTGCGCGGCGATGATGTCCAGGAAGAGATTGGTTGTGGTCGGCGTCGCGAACGCCCGGTTGTAGGTGAAGCGGAAGTTCTGCTCGTCCGTGGGCCGGAACACGAGTGCGGCGCGCGGCGAGATGTTGACGTCCGTGAGCCGGTTGTGGTCGTCCAGGCGGATGGCCGCGACCAGGTCGATCCGGTCGCCGAGCGACGTCTCCGAGTGCAGGTAGGTCCCGACTTCGGAGATCATGTCGTCGTTCTCGTTGCGCCCGAAGATCGTGCCGCCGGTGCGCGGGTCGGTCCGCTGCCAGTCGACGCCGTAGGTGAAGCTCTGCCAGGACCCGATGTCGAAGCCGTACTGGAACTGCGCCGCCATGGTGCGCGACTGGTCCACGACCGCGGCGCCGGTGCGGAGGCCGTAGGTGCCCTCCTGGACCGGCGCGTTGGGATCGCCCCCGGAATCGGTCATGTTGAGGAAGGCCTGGGCGAAGAGCCGGCCCTTCGACAGGCGCGCCTGCGCGAAGTTGTACGCCCAGTTCTTCACCTGGAAGGCCCCGATGCCGGTCATGTCCACGCCACTGGCCAGGACGCTGGTCCCGCCGTTGACGATGAAGGACCCGTCGCCGGCGAATCGGAAGTCGAGACGGGCGTCGGCCGAGTAGCGCTCGGAGTCGTAGCTCCGGGTGCAGATGCTGCATCCCGCCATGCGCGCCTGCGCCTCGCCGGGATCGTCGTATTCCCAGTCGTTCCCGCGCTGGTACTGGCCGGAGATCTTCAACCCGAAGTTCTCGGAGGGGGAGTGGGACGAGCGAAACTGGCCGTGGAACAACGAGCGCTCGCCGCCGGCCAGCGAGATCGTCGTCCCCTGCCGGTCGATCGGCGAGGACGTGATGATATGCATCACCCCGTTCGAGGCATTGGGTCCGTAGAGCGCGGCCCCGGGACCCAGCGAGACTTCGATCCGGTCGATGTCCAGGTCGGTCGTGGGAAACATCTGGTACGCGTTGAATCTCAGCGACGGAACACGCGCGTACCGGTTGTCGATGATCGTCAGCAGCGATCCGGAGAAGACGTTGTTGAAGCCGCGCGCCACCACGGTTCCCTGGGCGATGCCCGTCTGGACCGCGTCCACCCCCGGAAGCGTCTTGACATGCTCGGCCACCGTGACCGCCGCGACCCTCGCCACGTCGGCCTCGGAGACCGTCGCGATCGAGGCGGGCGCGTCGAGCGCTTTCTCCTGGCGGCGCGAGGCCGTAACGACCACGGGGTTCAGCAACAGCGCCTGGGAGCGGATCGGGATGTCCACGTTCGCGGTTGCCCCGGCCGCCACCTGGACACCGTCCATCCGCGTGGTCTCGTAGCCGATCACGGTCACCACGACGGAGTGCGTACCCGCCGCGACCGTGAGGCTGAACCGGCCTTCCGCATTGCTGGCGACCGGTCCGGCCGCACCCAGCGCCTCCACCGCCGCGTCCGCGATGGGTGCACCCGTTTCGATGTCCGTCACCTGGCCGGTGATTGTACCCTGTTGAGCCTCGGCGCCCGCAGGAAAGAGCATCGGAGCAGTGACCAAGACAGCAGATGCGACAAAAACGAGACCTTCAAACCGTGATCGGATTCTCATGGGGATCAATCCTCGTGTTCGGGGTCGCTTGCGGCGGATCCGCCACCCGGCATTCGGTCGCCCCGGCCCAAATGGGTGCCTTGGCCCGAGGCGCTGTCTGGCCCAAACTACGAACTTGCGGAGGCAAAGACAAACGCCGGTGGCGTACGAGCCCGGGAGACAGCGCATGAAGGTCTGGCTTGACGAGAAGGACTTCGAAAACGCCAGACAGCGTGTGGCGCCGGTGCTTCACCGCACGCCGCTTTTGTCGTTTCGCACGCTGGGCGACAGGATCGGCGCTCCCGTGTGGCTGAAGTGCGAAAGCCTGCAGAGGACGGGGTCGTTCAAGGTTCGTGGCGCGCTCAACTCCATCGCCTGTCTCGGCGACGGGGAGCGGGGGCGCGGGGTGGTGACGATTTCGGCCGGGAATCATGCGCAGGCCGTGGCGTGGGCGGCCGCACGAACCGCCACCCGCGCGGTCGTGGTGATGCCGGAGCAGGCGTCGCCCACCAAGGTGGCGGCAACCCGGGGCTACGGTGCCGAGGTCGTGCTGCACGGGACGGCGGCCGACGCCTTTCGCGAGGCGCGGCGTCTGGCCGAGCAGGACGGGCTGACATTCCTGCACCCCTTCGACTCGGCGGCGGTGATCTCCGGGCACGGCTCGACCGGTCTCGAGATCGACGAGGATCTGCCCGGCCGCAAGACCATCGTGGTGCCGGTGGGCGGCGGGGGGCAGATCGCGGGGATCGCCGGGGCGCTGGCCGCCGCGGGCCGGGTGGCGCGGCATGGGGCGGCGGTGGGCATCGTGGGTGTGGAACCCGAGGGAGCTCCATCGATGCGCCGGAGTCTCGATCAGGGGGGCGCCGCGCGTCTGGACGGCACGGACACGATCGCGGACGGACTGGCGCCTCCCATGGCCGGACAGCTGAACTATCGGTACGTCGCCGAATTCGCCGAGGACGTGGTGC
Organism: Longimicrobiales bacterium; assembly: GCA_965116905.1. Classification (GTDB taxonomy): domain Bacteria; phylum Gemmatimonadota; class Gemmatimonadetes; order Longimicrobiales; family Gaopeijiaceae; genus Bin94. Next base: position 3,346,823 of record OZ220732.1, read on the forward strand.
TGGTCTCCGATGCCGAGATTCTCGCCGCCATGCGCCTGCTGCTGACCCGGGCCAAGCTGGTGGTCGAACCCTCCGGAGCGGCGGCGGTGGCCGCGCTGATGTACGGGCGCGTGCCGTTCGAGCCCGGTCGGCCCGTCGTCGCACTGGTCACGGGCGGCAACCTGGACGACGACCTGCTCGTGCGGGCCCTGCGCGAGGGGGCGGCGTGGCCCTGATTCGCATAGACCGCGCGGTCAAGCGGTACGGCGACGTGCTGGCGCTGAACGACGTGACCCTCCGAGTGGACCGGGGCGCCTGCCTGGCCCTGGTCGGCGAGAGCGGCTCCGGGAAGACGACGCTCCTGCGGACCATCAATCGCCTGACCGAGCTGGACAGCGGCCGCGTCACCGTTCGCGGCCGAACCGTCGACGCCGTGGATCCGGTGCGCCTGAGGCGTTCGATCGGGTACGTGCAGCAGGACGGCGGACTGATTCCGCACTGGACGTGCCTGGACAACGCGGGACTGGTCCCCGCGCTTCTCGGCCACAACGACCCGTCCGAGCGCGGGCGCGATGCACTGCGCGCCGTCGGGCTGGATCCGGCCGTCTTTGGTGGCCGATATCCCCGCGAGCTGTCGGGTGGTCAGCGGCAGCGCGTCGCCATCGCGCGGGCGATGGCGGCCGATCCCGACATACTGCTCATGGACGAGCCGTTCGGGGCACTCGACGCGATTACCCGCAACGAGGCGCAGGAGTCGTTCGCCGCGCTGCGCGAGTCCGCCGGTGTCACCGCGGTCTTCGTTACGCACGATCTGCGGGAGGCGCTGCGCGTGGCGACACGGGTGGCCGTGATGCGCGCGGGCGAGGTCGTCATGGAGTCGGCGGCCGGCGAGGTCGTACAGGACGCGACGGGCTACGCGGCCGAACTTCTCGAGAAATCCGGAGTCGCGCAGTGACCGGGCGTCGGGGGCGGGCGGGCCTGGTGCTGCCGTTTTTCGCGCTGTGGGCGCTTTTGGCCGCGGGGGCCCGTGCGGACGCGCAGACGGCATCGGTCTCGGGGGACCACGCGGGCACGCAGACGGCACCGGCCGCGGGGAGCCAGGCGGGCGCGCAGACGGCACCGATCGTCGTCGCGTCCAAACCGTTCGCCGAGAGCTACCTGCTCGCCGAGGCGTTCGCGCAGGTGCTCGAGTCGCACGGGCATGCGGTCGACCGGCGACCGGGATTCGCGTCTACCGAACTGGTGTTCCAGGCCCTGTTGCGCGGCGACGTGGACGTCTACCCCGAATACACGGGCACCGGGCTCGCGGCGATCCTCGGAGAAACCGCGGCCGGAAGCCCGGCAGAGGTGTTCCGCAGGGTCAGCGACGCGTTCCTGGAGCGCTGGGGTGTGCGCTGGCTGCCCCCGCTGGGCTTCGAGAACACATACGCGATCGCCATGCGCAGGGCGGCGGCGGACTCCCTGAGTCTGCGTACGTTGACCGGGCTGGCAGACGCTGCGCCGGGGCTCGCCGGCGGCTTCTCGCCGGACTTCATGGGCCGCGCCGACGGACTCGACGGACTCACCGCCGCGTACGGGATCGAATTCCGGGAAACGCGCAGCCTCCTGCAGGCGGTCAAGTACCAGGCGCTCGCCGAGGGCGCGGTCGACGTGATCGATGCGTACTCGACGGACGGCGCGATCTCGCGCTACGACCTCACCGTGTTGGCCGACGATCGCCGCTTCTTCCCCCCGTACGACGCGGCCCCGCTCGTGGGCCGTGCCTTCTACGACGAGCGCCCGGAGGCGGTCCTCGCGCTGGCACGCATGGCCGGGCGGGTCGATGTCGAGGCCGTGCGGCGCGCGAACGAGCGCATCGAGGTCGAGGGCGTGCCGGTCGACGAGGCGGCGGCCCTGCTCCTGGTGGACATCGGGCTGGCGGAGGGGGTTCGGGAGGAGGTTGGGGATGAGGTTGGGGATGCCGGGAGCCGGCCGGTGCGCGACGCCGACCGGGGCGTCCTGCTCGCCCTGCCCGCGTACATGTGGAACGAGCGCACGGAGCTTGCAAGACAGATCGGCCGCCACCTCCTGCTGGTTCTGGCTTCGCTGGGCGCGGCGATCCTGGCCGCACTGCCCGCCGGAGTCGCACTGGAACGGCGGCGTTCGATCGCGGAGGGCGTCATTCGCGCCGCGGGTCTGCTCCAGACCATCCCCGGGATCGCCCTCCTCGCCTTCATGATCCCCGTGTTCGGGATCGGCGCGGCGCCGGCGGTCGTGGCGCTCTTCCTCTATTCGCTCCTGCCGATCCTTCGCAACACCTACACGGGCATCGTCGAAGCCGCGCCCGACGCGGTCTCGGCGGGCCGGGCGCTGGGAATGACCGAGGTGCAACTCCTTACCCGCATCCGAATGCCCCTGGCGGCGCCGGTGATCATGGCCGGCGTCCGCACGGCGGCCGTCATCAACGTCGGGACCGCGACGCTGGCCGCCTTCATCGGCGCGGGCGGGCTCGGCGACCCCATCGTGGCCGGGCTCGCGCTCTCCGACCCGGTGATGATTCTGTCCGGCGCCGTGCCGGCGGCGATCCTCGCCATGTTCGTGGACTGGGGTCTTGCCCGTGCGGAGTCCGTGGTGGCGCCGCCCGGCATCAGGTCCTAGCTTGACCGCCAGCTCCAACCAGCGGAGGTGACCAACGTGAGCGTCCTGCGCCGCTATTTGCTCCCCGGCTTCATGTTCCAGTCGGTCGTGATCGCCGGCGGATACGGCACCGGCCGCGAGTTGGCCGAGTTCTTCCTTTCGCACGGTCCGCTGGGCGGCATTCTCGCCATGGCGCTGTCCACCGCCGTCTGGAGCGCGGTGTGCGTCGTGAGCTACGAGTTCGCGCGCGTGTTCCGCGCCTTCGACTACCGAAGCTTCTTCCAGCGGCTGCTGGGTCCATACTGGATCGCGTTCGAGATCCTCTATCTCGCGCTCATGATGATCGTGCTCGCGGTGATCGCCGCGGCCGCCGGATCAATCATGGAGGAGACTTTCGGCCTGCCCTACCTTGCCGGCGCGATCGGCATCCTGACGCTCGTCGGCTTCCTGGTCTTCGGCGGGAACCGCGTCATCGAGCGGGCCTTCGCCGGATGGTCGGGCGTGCTGTATCTGGTCTACTTCATCTTCTTCATCCTTTGCATGCGCAACTTCGGCCCCGCCATCCACGCGTCCTTCGCCGCCGGGGTTGCGGAGCCCAGCTGGATCCGGGGCGGCCTCGAGTACGCGGGGTACAACCTGGCCGTCCTCCCCGCCGTCCTCATCACGATTCGCCACCACCGGAGCCGCAGGGACACCCTGATCGCCGGGTTGCTCACCGGACCGATCGCGATGATCCCCGCCCTGCTCTTCTTCGTGGCGATCGCCGGCGAGTACCCGGAAATCGTGGTGGCAACCGTTCCGGTGAACTACATGCTGGAGATGCTCGGCTCGCGCGGCTTCCAGATCGCCTTCCAGGTGATGCTGTTCGGGACGCTGGTCGAGACCGGCGCCGGGATGATCCATGCCGTCAACGAACGGATCGCTCAGACGTACGAAGAGAGGGACCGGGAGCTCTCGCCGCGAACGCGTGTCATCGCCGCGCTGGTGATGCTGGGCCTGGGGGCGTTGATCGCCCAACTGGGCCTCGAAACGCTGATTGCCCAGGGCTACGGCTGGATTACCTACGGCTACCTCGCGGTATTCGTCGCCCCCGTGCTGACCTGGGGCGTGGTCCTCATCCGCCGCCGGCGCGCAGCCGCCGAAAGCGCCTGATCGCGGCGATTCCCGCGGCGGGCCCGAAGGCGAGGAAGGCGAAGGCCCAGGCCCAGCCCGTGATTCCGGCCACCACGGGCACAGCCTGGATTGTGGCCGCGGCAAGCAGGAATCCGAGGCAGGTCTGGAGCGTCAGGGCGGTCCCCGCCGCGCCGCGAGGGGCGACCTCGGTGACCAGCGCGCTGAACTGCGCCGAGTCGGCCACCACGAAGAAGCCCCACGCGAGCGTGGCGGCGGCGACCAGTATGAACGCCTTCCCGAACAGGAACCCGATCGCGAGGCAGCACACGCCGCTCGCGGCCATGCACTGGATCACAAGCCGTTCCCGGCCCATCCGGTCCGCCGCCCAGCCACCCAGTACACACCCCAGGCCACCGGCGGCCAGGGCCCCGAAGCTGGCGAGCTCCACCCACTCGTGCCCCGCGCCAGCGGCCTCGCTCGATGCCGCAAGGAACACCGGAACCCACGCCCACATCGCGTACAGCTCCCACATGTGCCCCAGATAGCCGCCCGTGGCAAGCCGCGTCTCGCGGTGGCGCAGCACGGTGCGAACGAGGCCCCATGAAAAGGGACGGCGGGAGAAGGGGAACGGACCGTCGCGATAGAACAGCGCCACCAGGACCGCCCCCAGCAGGGCACCGATCGAGGCCCCGAGCACCACCTGTTCCGGACCCGCCGCCGGTAGCGCCTTGAGCAGGTACGGCGTGGCCTTGCCGACGGTCAGCGCACCCACGATGGTGCCGATCGCGAGCCCCCGCGCCGAGCGAAACCACGTGGCCGCCATCTTCATCGCGGGCGGATACACGCCCGCCAGGAGGAAACCGGTGGCGAAGCGCAGCCCGGCCGCCTGGCCGAATCCGCCGGCGAGAACCACTGCCCCGTTGGCAAGAGCGGCGAGAATGGCGGCGGCGGCGAAGTAGAGCCGCGACGGCACGATGTCGGCAAGGTTGAGCACGGCGGCCACCGCCGTCCCCGCGACGAACCCCAGGTTGACGCTGGTGGCCAGCCACCCGATCTGGCCCGGCGAGAGGCTCCACCGGGCACCCAGGTCCTCCGATACGGCGGTGGCGGTGAACCACAGCGACATCCCCAGAAGCTCGGCCACACCGACCAGAACGAGCATTCCCCAACGGCGCGGGTCCGAATCCCCGGCGTCGTACTTCCGAGTGCTCAATCGGGTCTGCGGTCCCGTGTCGCGGCCGGTGGCCTCCGCAGCCGGCCGGCGAACTCAGGGGGACGCGTCAACCAGCCCGAATCCATCCTGCAGCATGGACAGGCCAGCCGGGTTCAAGACCACGTAGGCTGTGTCTCCCGGTACCAGGCCGCACTCGAGCAGCGCCTCCCGGAGGCGGCCCATTTCGGGGCCGTTGGGATCGTAGGATCGCCAGATCACGGAGGCCGCATCCACGCCGGCCGGGTGCACAAAGGGAATCTTGGCGGACTCGTCGAGACCCACGCCCAGATGCTGGGCAACCGCTCCGGAGATCTTCTGGCTGTTGCCCTTGAGATGATGCCCGCCGATCGTGAAATGAAGAACCGGCCGCCCCTCGCGGGTCCAAACGACGTCCCGTGCCTCGGACAGGCTCTGCACGGGCGTTTTCGGCCGTTCGACGACGCGGACCGTGTCCCCTACGACCTGGAACTTCCTCGTGCCGATGTAGTTCCTGACCGTAGCGGGAAGTACGTCGAAGCGCGCCGGAATCTCGTCGACCAGCGACGCCACGCTGGCTTCGCCGCCGCCATCGTTGATCCGCTTCATGATCGCCTCGACGACGCCCTCGTAGGGCTCTTCCGCCCACTCGGCAAGCCCCCAGCGATCCTTGGTGAACCGCACGAAAAGCGGATCCGACGACAACAGGCTGGAGAGAGAGGAGCTGTCCGCCAGCCCGCCAACCTCCGCGATCGTCTCCCTCCGGCATGGCCGGTCCAGCTGCCGCAGCGCCACGTAGACGCGTGCCCTTCGCGTGTCGCGGACCACGAGACTGGGGCCGATGCGGACCAGGCGCGCGTTGCGGACCAGCGCTTCCCACTCGCGGGATTCGCCGTCGCCGACGACCGACCGCAGGCGCTCCTCGTCGACGACCCCCGCTTCGTTGGCAAAGCCGGGCGCGAGCATGCGCGCGTCCGCGATCGATTCCCTGAAGCGCTCGTCCCCCACGACACCGTCCAGGCGTTCGTATCCGCCCGCCGACATTACGGCGACCTCCGCGGCCGTCCTCAAATCGGAAGGCGCATCGCCCACGAGCAAGTCGAGAATCCTGTCGAACTTCTCCGGTTTGGCGGCCGACCCCACGGCGCGCCGCAGCCACCCCACCGCCCTCGCGATGGAATCGGACACCTGCAGGTCCACCGCGTACCGCAAACGGACCTCCAATTGCCGGGCCCGCTCGCGGCTGACCCCGAACTCGTCGCCCAGCGCGGCCAGCTTCACCGGATCCCGGGCGTACGTCCTCCTGAGCGCGATCCGCCGACGCCTCTCGTCGAGACTCTGCAGGGCGTTCGCAAACTCTTGCCCTATCTGTATTTCGGAGCGCAGCGCCGACGCGGATCCGGTGAAGTCGATCTCGCCGGCCACGGTCTCGAGACCGCTCTGCTCCAGGAGCGAGTTCCAGTCAATGCCGGTCAGGTCGGCTACGGTATCGGCGCCGTGAAAGAGGACCGCGCACGCCAGAAGTCGGTCCACGGCATCATGGTAGTCGGCGTAGTCGGGCTGGGTCATCAGGTGTTTCTCACAGGGGTCAAGCAAACGAGGCCATCATAATGAGGGGAACTCATAGTATACTGCGAAAACACCTTTTCGTCAACTGGCGTGCTCCCGGGTGGCGTGCTTATCCTGTCCTCCACCATGAGCCGGCGCACAGCTGTTCGTACCCACACGTTCACCGAGTCCGTCATCCGCGACATGACGCGGGTCGCGCGCCGGTTCAACGCGGTCAATCTGGCCCAGGGCTTCCCCGACTTCCCTGCTCCGCAACTGCTGAAGGACGCGGCGTGCAGGGCGATCCAGGACGACGTCAACCAATACGCCATCACCTGGGGCACACCTGCGTTGCGTGCGGCCCTCGCGCGCAAGTACCGGGAATGGTACGGGATCGAGGTGGACCGCGACCGTGAGGTGACCGTCACCTGCGGGGCCACCGAGGCAATGGCCGCCGTGATGCTGGCGACGATCGACCCGGGAGACGAAGTCGTCGTCCTCGAGCCGTTCTACGAGAACTACGGACCGGACGCGGTCCTGTGCCAGGCGACGCCGGTGTTCGTGCCGCTGTCGTTGCCGGGGTTTCGGCTGGACCCGGATCGTCTCGAGCGGGCGGTGGGTCCGCGTACCCGCGCGATCGTGATCAACACGCCCAACAATCCCTCCGGCCGCGTCTTCGACGACGGCGAAATGGAGGCGGTTGCGAAGCTCTGCATCGAGAACGACCTCCTGGCGATCACGGACGAGATCTACGAGCACATCGTCTACGAGGGCGCGCACATTCCACTGGCCGGACTGCCCGGAATGCGCGAACGGACGATCATCATCTCCGGCCTGTCCAAGACCTTCAGCGTGACCGGATGGAGAGTCGGCACGATCGTTGCACCCGCCCACCTGACCGACGCGATCCGCAAGGTCCACGACTTCCTCACGGTCGGAGCGCCGGCTCCGCTCCAGGAGGCGTGCGCGGCGGGCATCGAGGCATTGGGAAGCGACTACTACGAGGGCATCGCTCGGGACTACCTGAGGCGCCGTGACGTGCTCTACACAGGGCTTCGCGAGTCGGGCTTCGCCTGCCGGCCGCCCCAGGGCGCGTACTACATCATGGCCGGCTATTCGGAGCTCAGCGCCCTCGACGACACCGCCTTCAGCACCTGGCTCGCCCGTGAATGCGGCGTCGCGCCCGTTCCCGGGTCATCCTTCTACAACCGGCACGAGGACGGGAACGGGCTGGTGCGCTTCGCCTTCTGCAAGAAGGTGGAAACCCTGGAGCGCGCGGTCGCGCGGCTCCGCCGCTTCTTCGCCTGAGCCGGTCGCGGACCCGGCCCGTTTCGGGGGCCGTGAAACATCTTCGCGCGACAGGCGTATCTGACCACCGTGCGGCGAAAGGATTCCGGCGCGGTGCCGGGATCGGAGTCCGCCGCCGGGGCGCGGACAGCGTGAACGGCCAGCGCCCGAACCCAACATCCGCTTCAGGAGACGGAGAATCGATATGCAGATCAACACAGGATGGACCCGTGCCGCGATGGCGGCAGTACTGGTGGCCGGCAGCGCCGCTGCGGCTTCCGCGCAGACCACCGCCAACGTCCCCGTGGGCGAGATCGAAACCCTCGAGATGAAGGCTCAGGAGCACATGCAGAAGCTGGGCGACTGGGGCCGCGCGGCCACACTGTTCCGCCGGGCGGCCGAGCTTCGCCCGTCGAGCGACCCGGTGGGGGTGGACGACCTCCTTCAGGCGGCTCGCCTTGCCTACTACCACGGCGACAAGGGTGATGCCGTGCGTGACTTCGAGGCGGCAGGCCGGCGCGCGCTCGCGCTCGGCGACGTGATCGCGGCCGCGAACGCGTTCGTGGACGCCGCATGGGTCGCCGACGAGAACGGTCGTGGCGCGAAGGCGCTGGACCTGGTCGACCGGGCCCGGCTGCTCGCCAATTCGCCCCTCATGCCGGACGAGATCCGGGACAACCTTCGGAACCGCTGGATCGAGTCGACGGTTTCCGCGGTCTCCACCACTTCCGGCGCGACCCAGTAGCGCGACGCGGCAACGCGACTGAGCGCGACTGAAACGCACCGCCGGATGGCGCGGCGGGCGTTTGCATGCCGGACGGGGCGCCTCCGCCGAGGAGGCGCCCCGTCCTTTTTCTAGTCTTCCGCCGCCCGGAGTACCTGCAGCGGTGTGGCACGGCCGCCTCCCCGCCCGCTGGCCGCGCCCGTGAGCACCGTCAGGCCCACCACCGCCACCCATATGAGTGCGGTGGCACCCAGGGCGGGCCGGTAGTCCAGTCCGAAGAGGCGGACGGTCAGCAGCCAGCTGGCCGCGATGGACAGGACGCTGCCGGCAAGCCCCGCCAGGGCTCCGAGCGCGACGTATTCGCTCAGGAGGATCCGGCGTACCTGGTTGAACCTGGCCCCCAGCGTCCGAAGGAGGGCGCCCTCTCGCCGACGCTGTGCACGCGTCGACGCGATCGATCCCGTCATCACGATCAGCCCGGCGGCCGTACAGATCCCGGCCAGAATCCGAACGGCGGCGACCACGCGCGAAAGAACGGCCTCGACCGTCTCCCTGATCGTCACCACGTCCAGAACCGCCACGTTGGGATGGTCCCGGACCAGCGCTTCCTGGAACCGGGCCCGATCGTCGCCGTCCGGCACGCTGGCGAGCATGATGCTGGTACGCGGCAGGTCCTCCAGCACGCCCGGCTCGAAGACCACGAAGAAGTTGGTGTCCAGGCGTGCCCAGTCCACGCTGCGCACATTGCCCACGACGGTCCGGATCTCCCTGCCGGCCACCGTCCACGTGATCTCGTCACCTACACCCACGCGCAGGTCGTCGGCCAGTTCCTCCTCGACCGACACACGGCCCGTTTGCGGCGATCCCGACTGCCGCGGTCTCCCGTCCTGCGTCCCCGCTTCCTGTGACCTCCCGTCCTGCGACCCCGCTTCCTGCGACTTCGCTTCCTGCGGCACCGCTTCCCCACCATCCCACCACTCCCCCGCGACCACGGCCTCGCTCTCCTTCAACTCGGCGCGATAGGTGTTCCTGTACTCGCGCCGCAACGTCCAACGTTCGGGACGGCGTTCGTCGAGGCTGTCGGCCAGGATATCGGTTACGGGACGGCCGTTCAGCGCGGCCAGGCGGGCCGTCACCATCGGCGCCACCTCCGGCGCGCCCTCCGAGTACCGGCTCAGCAGGGCCTCGACCGGCGCCTCCTGGTCCGGCTGGATGTCGAAGAGGATCATGTTGGCCGCGTTGGCGCCGCGCTCGAAAGAAAGTTCCCTTGCGAGGTTGCGTTGCAGCTGGGCGATCACGCCCACCACGAGCACGCCGAAACCGAGAGCCAGCGTCACGGCGACCGTCTGGTTGCCGGGGCGATGGAGGTTGGCCACTCCCTGCCGTACCGTGTAGCCGAATCGACGCGGGAAGAACCTGCGGGTGCCGCGGGCGAGACCCAGCGCGACGAACCAGAGCAGCCCGGTGATCACCGCCAGGCCACCCGCGAACGACACGCCGGCCCCGGGCGACGGAGCCTCGAAAAGCGTGAGCGCCAGGACGGTCGCGGCAAGTAATGCCACGGCCGCAATCCGCTCGCGGTCCCGGCGCCGCGTACCCTCGGCCACCACCCGCAGGGTTTGCAGGGGTGAGACGTGCCGCACTTCCAGCAGCGGCAGGAGCGCGAAGATGAAGGCGATCCACGTCCCCAGCGCGAGCCCGAAAGCGACCGACCCGGCGGAGATCGACAACTCGACCTCGACGGGCAGGACATCCCGGATGAGGAGGGGGAGGAAGCGCTGCACGGCGAGCCCGGCCACCACCCCGAAAACGGCGCCCACGAATCCCATCCCGACCGATTGCAGAAGGTAGGTGGCAAACACCTGCCGGCGTGTTGCCCCCACGCAGCGCAGCACCGCGATGGATGTGAAGTTGGCGCGCACGAACACGTTGACCGCACTGCCCACGCCGATACCTCCCAGCAGCAGCGCAGCCAGGCCGACCAGGCCCAGGTAGTCGGCGAAGAAGTCGGTGGACCGCGTCAGGGAGCGGGCGTGTTCCTCCGGCGTGCGAAACGACACCCGGGCGGCGCGCAGCACCTCTTCGTGCGCCTCCTCGATCTCGTCCGGATCCGCGCCCGCCGGAAGCCGGAGGTAGACGTTGTGCCTCGAAAGGCTCCCCGTTCCGAGAAGTCCGGTAGCCGGGAGCCGATCGTGCGCGACGAAGACGCGCGGTCCCGTGGCGGTCTGGAACCCCACGTCGGTGGGCAGGCCGGCTACGGTCCCCGCGACCACGAAGTCGGCACGCCCCAGGCGCAGGACATCGCCCGCTGCGATGCTCATCTGGGCCATCAGGGCGGGATCGACGAGCACGGCGCCCCGTGCCAGCCCTCCCCACAGGCCCGGCGGATCGGTGGTGACCTGTCCGTAGTAGGGGAAGCCGGGTTCCACGCCCCGCAATTGAACGAGCCGGGTGCGACCGCTCTCCTCGGCCAGCGCCATCGACAGGAGACCGGTCACCCGCGCCGCCTCGGCGCCCCCCGCCACCAGTGAGTCGACGATGCCCGTCACCGAATCGGGCAGCGGCCGGTTGGCCCCGATCCGGACATCCGCCCCCAGCAGGGTCCGGTTTTCCGCCTCGATCGAACGGACGACGTCGTCGCGGAAGGAGTGCAGCGCGACCAGGGCGGCGACGCCCACCGTGATCGACGTCATGTAGACCCCGAGGCGGCGTAGCGTGGCCCGCCACTGCCGCCGCGCCATGCGGAGGGGGAACGCGTCCATCCTACCCGACGGCCATGCGCTGCTTCTCCACGACACGGCCTCCCTCCAGGCGCAGGATCCGGTCGGCACGGCCCGCGAGTTCCCCGTCATGCGTGACCAGCACCAGGGTCGTTCCCGTGTCGCGGTTGAGCTGTTCGAGCAGCGCCGCAACCTTCGCGCCGGTCTCGCGGTCGAGATTCCCCGTGGGCTCGTCGGCGAAGAGGATCCGGGGACGATTCGCGAATGCGCGCGCGAGCGAGACCCGCTGGCGTTCCCCTCCCGAGAGCTGCACCGGGTAGTGATGGGCCCGGTCGCCGAGCCCGACGCGATCGAGAAGCGCAGCAGCACGGACCCTGGCATGGCGCGCGGAGTGGCGGGACCCGGCCGCCGCGGCGCCCGCCAGTTCCAGGGGCACCAGCACGTTCTCGAGCGCGGTCAGGGTGGGAAGCAGGTGGAAGGTCTGGAAAACGAAGCCGATGCGGTTGACCCGGAATCGCGCTCGCTCATCTTCAGTGAGGGCGTCGAGATCCTGCCCGTCGACGATGACCCGTCCGGCCGTCGGTCGGTCGAGCCCAGCAAGGAGACCCAGAAGGGTGGTTTTCCCGCTCCCAGACGGCCCAGCCACCGCCACGAATTCGCCGGCGGGAATCTCGAGTTCGACGCCCTTGAGCACCTCCAGCGGACGGCCGCCGCTCCTGAATGTCCGGGTGAGCCCGTGGGCTTCGATCATCTTCCGCGCGATCCTTGTCCTTTCACCGGCCGCCTGGACGGCAACACTCGCGGCCTGCAGCGAAGGCTCAGACCGTCCCGGCACCCCGCCGGCAGCCGTCGCAACGCCCTCTGAAGCTGGCGAACGCGATTCGACGGGTACACCCCGCATCGTTTTCGTCGGGACGAGCCTGACCGCCGGCTACGGGCTGGACGATCCCGGACTGGCGTTTCCGGCCCTGCTCGGACGCCGCATCGCCGACGCCGGACACGGGTACCGGGTGGTCAACGCGGGCGTCAGCGGCGACACCTCGGCCGGTGGACGCGCGCGCCTGGCAAGCCTGCGCGAGCAGCACGGTTCCCGGCTGGCCGTGCTTTTCCTGGAGCTCGGTGCGAACGACGGTCTGCGCGGACAGAGTCCCGAGGCCCTCTTCGAGAACCTCGACTGGATGATCCGGGAGACACGGCTCCACCATCCGGGGGTCGGCATCGTCGTGGCGGGGATGCAGGCCCCCACCAACCTGGGGATTGATTATACCGAGGCCTTCCGGGCGGTGTACCCGCGCATCGCCGAGGAGAACGAGGTTCTGCTGATTCCGTTCCTTCTCGAGGGCGTGGCCACGGTCCCGTCTCTCAACCAGCCGGACGGTATCCACCCCAATGCCGCGGGGCACGAGGCCGTGGCCGGCCACGTCTGGTCCTTTCTCGGCAGCTACCTCGCCGACCGCTGCGCGTTGGACGGAGCCTGCTGAATGCTGCGCACCGTGGCGCGTCCGGGCGTGATCGTGGCGGGCATCCTCGCCCTGCTGGCCGCCGCATTCCTGATCGTGGGCATCCTCCTGTCGGGGATCGTCGAGGTCCGGCGGACGGTGGAGATCGAAGCAGCTCCCGAGACGGTGTTCCCCTTCGTCAACGACCTGGAGGCGTGGACGGAGTGGACGCCGTGGGGCGAGGTGGACTCACGGCTCGAAGGCCCGCGCGGGGGCGCTGGCGCGCGCCGCGTTTGGGACGACCCCTCGCTGGGGTCCGGATCGCTGACGCTGCTGGACACGCGGCCGCCGGCAAGGGTGGACTACCTCGTTGAAATCGAGGATGGGGCCATACGCTTCGAGGGAACGATCGCCATCGAGGCCGGGGGACCGGGATCGCTGGTCACTTGGACCGAGCGGGCCGATCTCGGCTGGAATCCCATCCTGGGGTGGACGGCCCTGACGCTGGACGAGTCCCAGGGCCGGCAGTTGAGCGAGAGCCTCGAAATGCTGAAGCGGCTCGTTGAAGAACGTGGGAGCGGCGCGGCCGGCCAGAGTCTCTAGAGTCTCTCCAGAGCCACGGCAATGAGTTCGTCGTTGGACCGTGTCTGACGCATGACCCGCAGGAGCTCGTCCATCGCTTCCGCGGGATGCGAGGACGAAAGCTGGCGCCGCATGGCCCGCGACAGCCTGAGCGCCTCCGGCGAAAGCAGCAGCTCCTCCTTCCGCGTCGCGGAGGCCCGCAGATCGATGGCCGGGAAGATGCGGCGGTCGGCGATTTCGCGGCTGAGCACCAGCTCACTGTTCCCCGTACCCTTGAACTCCTCGAAGATCACCTGGTCCATGCGCGACCCCGTGTCGACCAGGGCGGTGGCAATGATCGTAAGCGATCCGCCCCCCTGATCCTCCTTGATCAGCCGTGCGCTCCCGAGGAACCGCTTGGGCTTCTCGAGCGAGTTCGCGTCCAGTCCACCCGAGAGCGTGCGCCCGCTCCCCTCCTCGACCGTGTTGTGGGCACGCGCCAGGCGCGTGATGGAGTCGAGTATGATGACCACGTCGTGGCCCGCCTCGACCCGCCGGCGGGCACGCGCAAGCGTCATCTCGGCGACCTGGCAGTGGCGCTCGGCGGTGAGATCGAATGTCGAAGCGATGACCTCGCCGAAGCCGCACATCTCCATCTCGGTGACTTCCTCGGGCCGCTCGTCGACCAGCAGGATCATGAGCTCGCACTCCGGGTGGTTATTCACGACACCCTCGGCCACGGCCTGCAGGATCGTGGTCTTCCCCGCCTTTGCGGGGGCCACGATCATTGCGCGTTGTCCTTTGCCCAGCGGGCAGAAGAGGTCGATGATCCGATTGGTCATGTCCGGCTCTCCGGCGTGCACGCGGTCGCACTCCAATCGGAGTTGGTCTCGCGGGTGCATCGCGCTGAGCCGGTTGAAATCGGGCCGGCCGGTGGCGGTGTCCGGCGCCTGTCCGTTGACCTGGTCCAGGTAACGGAGCGGCGGACTCTTTCCGTTGCGGGGGCGACGTCCGACGATCCCGGCCAGTTGGTCGCCCGTACGGAGGCCGAACCTGTGGATCAGGCGGGATCCCACATAGATGTCGTTCTTGCCGGGGATGTATCCGTCGTCGGGCCTGCGAATGAAGCCCGACCCGCTCGGGAGTACTTCGAGCACCCCGAGAACCTCGCCGGATTCTCTGTTCTCGTCGTTGACCTGCACTTCGTCTTCCTCCTGGGGACGCCACCCTCGCCTGCGGCGCCCGCGCCCTCTTCCCCGTCGACCTCTCCGGGGCTGTCTGTTTTCTCGGGATTCTGTGGGGGCTTGTTCGGTCACGGTTGTCACGCCTTGCAGAGAGTAGGACTCTGTTCGTGCGGGCCGCGCACCCGGCGTCGTGCGGAGCGCGAACCCGGTCTTGAGCGAGGTGTGGTCCCGCCGTTTGCAAGGGCTGCGGACCCGGTCGAACCATGCCCGTCCCCCAAGGGGGCAGTTCCGGGAAACACCACGGGCCTTGAGTGGGGGCAGGAACTGCGGGTCCCAAAAAACACCCCGTGCGGGCACTCCTTCGTCTCGATGCCGAGCACGGTGTCGATGTAATCAAGATTGACCAGGGGGGCGTGCTTGGCAAGGGTCCCTCCCGGAACGGGCGCCCGGACCGCGGTCGCACGATGCCCACTTGCGGATGGAAACCGAAGCGTCAACACTTGGACGAGGCCAGTCGTGACCATGCCCATTCACGCATCCCGGCAGGCGCATCGGACGGGAAGCGGCGGCCGCGCACCGGCAGCAGCGAGGAGAACCTTGACCCGGTCTTCCAGCACGCAACGAGCAGGCTCCAAAACGCAGCGAGCCTCGTCCGGCGCACCAGGAGCGTCTTCCAGCGCGCGGCGCGCCTTCACGAGTACCGTGGGCAAGCTCGTCCTTACCGCTGCGCCCCTACTCGCCTTCCTGGGGTTGCTGCTGGTGCACCGGTGGCTGTTCGCATGACGTCTGTCCACCGGGAGTGTCGGACGGTGTCCTCAGACCCGGACAGGCGCAGGCGGACCGGTATCTCCGCCTGCCGTCAACCCTTGCCGGGACAAGGAGTTAGTCCGATCTTTCGTTTTGGCATGATCGATGCGTGTCGTTAGCCGCGATTCCCTCTTACGCGGAGGCCGAAATATGAAGCACGCAAGAGCGATACTCGTGGCGGCGGCGATGCTTGCGGGGCCGGCCTCGGCCGGTGCTCAGGTGACCAATCACGTTTCCTGGCAAATGGGTCTGGCTGCGGGCGGCTATCCGTCCTGGACCGTCCCCGGAGTCGGGCTCGGTTACGAGCCGTTCGGCCTGCGCCGGGGGATCGGGTTCGGATTCGGGTTGGGTGTGTCGTTCGGCATTGGCTTCGGATGGTCGGACGACTATTGGGGCGGATACCGACACGGATTCCTCGGGGGCTCCCACTGCTGGGATGCCTACTACGATCCATTCCTCTACGATCCGTACTTCGATTGCTGGGGCGTCGGTCCACTCGGTTACAGCCCATTCGGATGGTACGGGTGGGACACCCCCTGGTTGAGGCCCTTCGGATTTCTCGGTTGGCCGTCCCGCCGTTATGTCGCCCGGCACTACTACGGGTGGGCGCCGGGTTGGACCTACGGGTGGGGACCGAGCTGGTCCTATGCGTGGGCGCCGAGTTGGTCGCACTACCCATACGGGTTGTACGGGGGACGGTCCTGGGGATACGGAAACTGGGACGACGACTGGCGGTACCGATCCCGTGTCCGCTACGCGAACGATGGCTACGGTGGCCGGTCGCCCCTCTTCGGCCCTCAATTCAAGGAGCCACCGGTGTACGTGACCGACAACGGTCCGGAGCGCCCGGTGGCCACCCTGAGGCCACGAGGACCCAATGCAACCCTGGACGATATCGACTCCCGGCGCGGCCGCAGCCGCCTTGGGGACGGGGCAGCCCAATTGCGGGGCAACACGGGGGTGCGCACGGCGCGTCCGCGCAACCAGCCGGGAGCCAGGACGGCGACCCCGAGGCCATCGACGCGCGGCGCGCCCACCGCGACCAGACGACCCTCACCGCTCCGCGGCACGCCGCCGAAGGTGACCAGGCGTCCGGAAGCCGTGACCACCCGCCAGCCCACCCGGCGACCGACGCCGCAGACGCGCTCCGCGCCGACGCGGCGGCCACAGCCTTCCGTGCGGACGCCGGCTCCCCGCCGCACGCCGACCACGGTGCGCACGTCGCCTCCGAAGCGTCCGCCAGCGGTCCGGACCGCGCCCCGGCGGCCCGCGGTCAGGTCGACCGCGCCTCGCCGCTCGCCGCCGAAGGTACGGTCCTCGGCGCCGCGGCGATCGCCGCCCAAGGCTCGTCCGGCACCACGGCGCGCACCGCCCAAGGCCCGTCCAGCGCCACGGCGCGCACCGCCCAAGGCCCGTCCGGCGCCCAAGCGCCCCCCCTCGAGGGCGCCCGCCAAGCGAAGCGCGCCGCCGCGGCGGCGCGGAGGATGACGGGTCCGGGGCCGCGGGTCAGGAGATCGGCTCGCCGTTCTTGACCAGCGACCGAAGCGGACTGGTTCCCACCCAATAGCACAACTCCGCCACGTCGCGAACATCCCACAGGGCAAAGTCGGCGCGCATCCCGGGCCGCAGAACGCCCCGGTCGTGCTCCAGCGCCAGGACCTTCGCCGCGGCGGCGGTCAGTCCCAGCAGGGTCTCCTCCGGGGTGAGTCCGAAGAGGATGCACGCGAGGTTCATGACCGCGCCCACATGGGTGATCGGTGAGGAACCGGGGTTGGCATCCGTGGCGATGGCCATCGTCACGCCGCTTCGCCGCAGGGCGGTGACGGGCGGCCTGCGGTCCGCCCCCAGAGTGTAGGCCGCGCCGGGAAGGAGGACCGCGCACACATCCGCCTCGGCCATGGCGGCGACGCCCTGAGGGGAAAGGTACTCCAGGTGGTCGGCGGAGCGGGCGCCCACGGCAGCGGCCAGTGCGCCTCCGCCGAGGTCGGCGAGCTGGTCGGCGTGGAGACGCCCGTGCAGCCCCGCCCGGGTCCCGGCTTCCAGGATGCGGCGGCTTTCCGAGGGCGTGAAAGCGATGTCCTCGCAGAAGACGTCGATGGCCGTGGCGTGACCCTGTTCCAGCGCGGCGGGCAGGATGCGGTCCAGGACCAGGTGGACGTAGTCTTCGCGGCGCCCGGCGTATTCGGGCGGGAGCGCGTGCGCGGCGAGCAGCGTGGGCGAGATGTCCGCGGGGAGGTGGCCGGAGAGTCCGGCGGCGACATCGAGCATGCGAAGCTCGGTGTCCGGATCCAGTCCGTAGCCTGACTTGACCTCGATGGTGGTGACGCCCCAGGAGCAGAGTTCACGGCCCCTGGCGACGGCGCCGGCGGTCAGTGCGTCGTGTGTGGCCGCGCGGGTGGCGCGCACCGTCGACATGATGCCGCCGCCCGCTCTGGCGATCTCGGCGTAGGACTCGCCCCGCAGCCGACGCCGGAAGTCGTCGGTTCGGTCCCCGCCGAAG
Source organism: Longimicrobiales bacterium (assembly GCA_965116905.1). GTDB lineage: Bacteria > Gemmatimonadota > Gemmatimonadetes > Longimicrobiales > Gaopeijiaceae > Bin94. Next base: position 3,364,490 of record OZ220732.1, read on the forward strand.
ACGATGTGGGTGTGGCAGTCGATGAGACCCGGGGTGAGCCAGGCGCCGTGGCAGCTGACGACGTCCCGGGCCATCTGCGCGTGGCCGGCCGGAAGTTCAGCCTCCCGTCCGAGCCAGGCGATCCGCCCGCCGGTGGCCGCAATGGCGCCGTCCTCGATCAGTCCCAGCGAGGCATCGGTCATGGTTGCAAGGTTGACGCCGGTCCAGAGTCGGTCCCAGGGCTTGGCGGGCATGTGGCGGCGGTCCGGTGACGGAGGCTTAGATTGAGCGTCTGGCGCGGCATTGTCGCATGGCCGCGCGCCGTTTCGCAACGCAGTCGACCGATCAGCCGAGGAGCACGGTGGCCGAGAACACGCTGAACGCAAACTCCGGATACCGCGCCTACCGGTTCGATCGGGTCCTGGTCGGGGACGGCTGGCGACGCGATGTCGAGGTCCGGGTGGATGGGGTCGGCCGGATCGCCGAGGTGAGGGCGGGTGTCGAGGAGTCCCGCGGCGAACGGGTGTCGGGGTGGGCCGTGCCCGGGGTGCCGAACGTACACGGTCACTCGTTTCAGCGCGCCCTGGCCGGGCTCGCGGAGGGACCGGGGCCCGATTCGTTCTGGGGCTGGCGGGATGCGATGTACTCCTTCCTCGAACGGCTGACGCCCGACGACCTGGAGGCGATCACGACCCACCTCTACGTCGAGCTTCTGAAGGCCGGCTTCACGTGCGTCGGCGAATTCCACTACCTCCACCGCCCGCCCGGGGGTGGCGCGTACGACGATCCCGCCGAGATGAGCCGGCGCATCCTGGCCGCGGCGCGGACATCGGGGCTGTGCCTGGTGCACATGCCGGCCGTCTACGAGTCGGGCGGCTTCGGCGGACAGCCGCTCGCGGGCGGTCAGGAGCGATTCCGCATGGACCTGGCGGGCGCGGTGCGGTTGCACGAGATGTTGGGAAGCGAGGCTCGGGGATCGTCGGTCTCCCTGGGGTGGGCGCTGCACAGCCTGAGGGCGGTGTCGCCCGGGTCGTTTCGGGAGTTGGCGGCGCTGCTGGCCGGCGATGCGGAAGACGGCGCCCCGCCCGTGCACGTTCACGTGGCCGAACAGCGGCGGGAGGTGCGCGAGTGCATCGCCGACCGGGGCGCGCGCCCGGTGGAGTGGCTTCTCGATCACGCGGCCGTCGACGAACGGTGGTGCCTGATCCACGCCACCCACACGACCGAGGCGGAGCTGGACGGCGTCGCGCGTCGGGGTGCGGTCGTGGGGCTGTGCCCGACCACCGAGGCGAACCTGGGTGACGGGCTGTTTCCTCTGCGCGCCTTCGCGGCCCGGGGCGGGAGCTTCGCCATCGGCACGGACAGCCACGTGTCGCGCAGCCCGGTCGAGGAACTGCGCCTGCTGGACTACGGACAGCGGCTTCGGTCGGAGGGCCGTACCGTGTTGGGCGGTGCCGGCGAGGGGGGACCTGGCGGCGAGCCCGGGGATGACGCCACACGGGCGGTCGGAGCCCTGTCCGGGGCGGGCGGCACGCTCCTGCGCCACGCCTGGCGGGGCGGATCGCAGGCGCTGGGCGTGGACTGCGGAAGCATCGAGCCCGGGATGCGGGCGGATCTGGCGGTCCTGGACGCGGACCACCCGGCGCTGGTCGGGCGCCGCGGCCACGCCGTGCTCGATTCGTGGATCTTCTCCGGCACCGACAACCCGGTGCGCGACGTGATGGTCGGCGGAGAGTGGGTGGTGAGGGATGGCCGTCACCCGCGCGAGGAGGCGGTGCGGCGCGCGTATGCCCGGGCCGTGGAGGGTCTGGCACGCCGCAGATAGACCCGCCCTTGCACGGAAAGCGGCGGCGGGAACGCGCGCCGCACCGCGCCCGCGACGTCCGCCGCCCTACGGCATCGGGATCCGGACGCCCTTGTCGCGCGCGGTCGCGATGGCTGCCTCGTACCCCGCGTCGGCGTGTCTGGCCACGCCGAGCCCCGGGTCGTTGGTCAGCACCCGCTCGATCCGGGTCCGCATCTCGGGGGTGCCGTCGGCCACCAGCACCTGTCCCGCGTGCAGCGAGTCCCCGATGCCCACGCCGCCACCGTGGTGGAACGACACCCAGCTCGCGCCGGACGCCGTGTTGAGAAGCGCATTCAGGACCGGCCAGTCCGCCACGGCGTCGGTGCCGTCCTTCATCGCCTCGGTTTCGCGGTAGGGCGACGCGACCGAGCCCGTGTCGAGGTGATCGCGTCCGATCACGATGGGGGCACTGATCTCGCCGCTGGCGACCAGATCGTTCATGGCGACGCCGAACGCCGCCCTCTCCCCCTGCCCCAGCCAGCAGATCCGCGACGGCAGCCCCTGGAACGCCACCTGCTCGCGCGCCAGGCGGATCCAGCGGCAGAGATGCTCGTCGCCGGGGAACATTTCCAGCACGAGGTCGTCGGTCCGGTGGATGTCGGCAGGGTCACCCGAAAGCGCCACCCACCGAAAGGGCCCCTTGCCGAGGCAGAACAGCGGGCGCACATACGCGGGCACGAAGCCCGGGTAGGCGAAGGCGTCCTCGAAGCCCGCTTCCCGCGCGTAGCCGCGGAGGTTGTTGCCGTAGTCGACCGCCACGGCGCCTCGCGCGGCCATCTCCACGATGGCTTCGCAGTGTTGGCGGATCGATGCCATCGCGTGCTGCCGGTATTCGGCTCGATCGCGATTCCGCAAGACGGCGGCCTCATCGATCGAGAAACCGCAAGGCACGTACCCATCCACCGGATCGTGGGCCGAGGTCTGGTCGGTCACGATGTCGGGCGTCACGCCGCGCCGGACCAGCTCCGGGAGCACGTCGGCGCAGTTGCGGACCAGCCCCACCGACAGCGCCTCCCCGGCCCCCGCCGCCTCCTGCGCCCAGCCGACCGCCTCGTCGAGATCGTGCGTCATGCGGTCGCAGTAGCGGGTCTCGATCCGGCGGCGGATGCGCTCGGGGTCCACCTCGACGACGAGGACCGCGGCCCCGTTCATCGTGCCCGCGAGCGGTTGGGCGCCCCCCATGCCCCCCATGCCCCCCGTGAGGATCCACCGCCCCGCCAGGGTCCCGCCGAAGTGGGTCCGCGCGATGGCGCCGAAGGTCTCGTAGGTGCCCTGCAGGATGCCCTGCGTACCGATGTAGATCCACGAGCCCGCGGTCATCTGGCCGTACATCATGAGCCCCTTGCGCTCCAGCTCATGAAAGTGCTCCCAGGTGGCCCAGCGGCCGACCAGGTTCGAATTGGCGATCAGCACGCGGGGGGCGTGGGCGTGGGTGCGGAAGACGCCGACGGGCTTGCCGGACTGCACCAGCAGGGTCTCGTCGTTCTCGAGCGCCCGAAGAGCCGCAACGATGGCGTCGAAGGCCGCCCAGTTCCGCGCGGCCCGCCCGGTGCCCCCGTAGACCACCAGGTCCTCCGGCTTCTCGGCCACCTCGGGATCCAGGTTGTTCATGAGCATCCGCAGCGCCGCCTCCTGGGTCCACCCCTTGCAGGTGAGCGTCCCGCCGCGGGGAGCCCGGATCGTGCGCGTCCGGCCGATGATCGTCATTGCAGTTCTCCCGTGCGAACCAGTGCCGCGAGCGCCTCCAGATCGTTACCGAGGGGTCTGTCCTCCGTCAGACGCGGGACGTGGTTGCGCACGCTCGCCAGTGCGCGTTCCACGCCGACCCCCGCGCGCAGCGGACGGTGGAACTCCACCGCCTGAGCGGCGCACAGGAACTCGGCCGCAAGCACGATTTCGAGCAGCTCGACGCTCCGCCGCACCTTTCTGGCGGCGGCCATCCCCATGGAGACATGGTCCTCCTGGGCAGCGCTCGTCGACACGGAGTCGATACTCGCGGGCGTCGCGAGGACGCGCATTTCGGACAGGGCGTCGGCGGCGGTGACCTGCGCGATCATCAGGCCTGACCGGATGCCGGGCCGCGTCGTAAGGAAGGCCGGGAGCGCGGAGAGGTCGGGATTGAGCAGGCGGTCGATCCGCCGCTCGCAGATCGACGCCATGTCGGCAGCGGCGATGGCAACCAGGTCCAGGCACTGGGCAACGATTTGCGCGTGGAAGTTGCCGCCGCTGAGCACCACGCCGGGCGCGGCCTCGCCGGGGACGGGTTCGCCGGGGCCGTGCTCGCCGAGGGGCGCTTGCGGCCGGTCCCCGACAGCCTCGCCCGGCAGGACGAGCGGGTTGTCCGTGGTCGAATTCGCCTCGGTGCTCAGGATGCGGTGCGCATAGCCGCACGCCTCCCTCGCGGCCCCGTGTACCTGCGGCATGCAGCGCAGCGAGTACGCGTCCTGCACGCGCGGGTCGCCGGTGCGATGCGACTCCCGGATCCCGGAGCCGTGGAGCAGCGCCCACAGCCGCCGGGCGGTCGCGATCTGGCCCGGGTGCGGACGGGCGGCGTGGATCTCGGGACGGAACGGATCGGGCGTCCCCCTGAGCCCCTCCAGCGACATGGCTCCCGCGACGTCGGCCGCGTCGAGAGCTCGCTCGAAGCGCCGTAGCGCGAGGGCCCCGATTCCGGTCGTGGCCTGCGTGCCGTTGATCAGCGCCACCGCCTCCTTCTCGGACAGATCGAGCGGCTCGATGCCGACGGCGCGCAGCATCTCGGTGGCGTCTCCCAATTCGCCGTCCCGCTCGGCCCGGCCCTCCCCCGTCAGGGCAAGCGCCACGTGCGACAGGGGCGCCAGGTCCCCGCTGGCGCCGACCGAACCGATCTCCGGAACCTCCGGATGGACCCCGTGATTGAGGAGATCGAGCAGCCGCTCCACGACGACGAGCCGGCAACCCGACTGGCCGCGCGCCAGCGTATTGGCACGGAGCAGCATGATCGCCCGGACCTCCGCCACCGGCAGCCGGCGGCCGACTCCGGCGGCGTGGCTGCGGACCATGTTGTGCTGAAGGGCACGCTGGTCAGCGGGGGAGATCCGCACGTCGGCGAGCCTGCCGAACCCCGTGTTCACGCCGTAGATCGGCCGGCCGCTGCCAAGAAGCTCTTCCAGGATGTCGCGCGAACGGCGTACCCGTCCGGCAGCTTCGGGGTGGAGGCGCACCGGGCGCCGATCGCACGCCACGGCCTCCAGCTCCGCCAGCGTCAGCCCCTGTCCGTCGATCGTGATCATGGGCGGTCGTCCGCGTTGTCGTGCCTTGTTCGCCGCCCGGCATCGAATTCCTCGCGGGTCAACGTGTGGCGCGCGTCCTCCCACTCCTCCTCCAGCTCGACCCCGAGGCCGTCGGCCAGACGGTTCACGTAGTTGTAGTAGCACGCTACCTGGCAGATATCGAGGACGGCACGGTCGTCGAACCCCGCATCCTTCAGCCGCTCGACATCGGCCGCGGCCATCGCTCCCGGATCCCGCGTCAGCTTGACCGCGTAGTCGAGCATCGCGGCGTCGGCCGCAGCCAGCGTGGCCGGCCGCCTCCGCCGTGCCAGCGCACGGCCAAGATCGGCACTGCCCGTGAGTCGACGGAGTCCCGCCCCGTGGTGGTTGATTCAGTAGAAGCAGTCGTTCTCAACCGATACCGCCACCGCGATCATCTCCCTCTGGACCCGCGACAGGGGGGACGGACCCGCCATCAGATGCCTGTACAGGTCGTAGTGGTGCTCCATTGTCGGCGGATTCAGCGAGTGGATGCGCAGAATGTTGTCCAGCCGCCCGCGGGGGTCGGAGTACCGGTCGTAGAGCGTGGCCAGCCGCTCGCCCGCGTCGCCGCGCCCCACGTATCTGATGTGTGCCATGTGTTCCGGTTTCCGTTCCCCGGTTTGCAGGTCGTGGAATCTACCCTCAGCTTGTCGGATCAGCCTACACCCGGGAGAAGACGATGTTCAAGGTTACGGGGAGCCCATGGGCCCGCCCGCAGGGGCAACGAGAGCGGCGCGGCGGCGGGTCGGGAAGCCGCGCGCGGAGCCGAATGGCAGGTCTGCTGGGCGCCACCGCGGCGCTCTGGGCGGTTGCGGGCCCCGCGCTGGCCCAGGACGATTTCGGGAGCATGGTCGCCGTGTCGGAGGAGGTCGTGATCGTCGGGAAGCCGGGCTCGGCCCGGGGACCCGCGGCGTTGTACCGGTACGCGCGGTCGGCGGGAGGCGCGTGGATACTGGCCGGGACGATGTCGGTGGCGGCGGAGGCGGCCGCGGGACGGCCGTGGTCGCCGTCGTTGCAGTGGCGGGACGGGCGGCTGGTGGTAGCGGCGGGGGATCCGGACGTGCGCTTCGGAGCCCACCTCTTCCGCGACGCCGGAGGTGGAGACTGGGCACATGAGACCAGCCTCGAGCTGTTGGATATGCCGACCCTCGAGGAATTGACGGACCCCGAACCGCAGACGGACACCGAACCGCAAACGGGCCCAGGAGCGCAGACGGGCCCCGGAGCGGCAGCCGTCGACTTCGCGGGGATCATGCGAATCCTGCAGCCCGCACCTCGGGCGGTGGCCGTGCAGGGGGACCGGGTGGCGGTGGCCGTGGGCCGCAACGGGGCGTCGTCGCCCGCGCTGCACATCTTCACCCGCCACCCTGAACGCGGATGGGAACCTCCGACCATGATCCAGTTCCCGGCAACCCCGGTGGACGACCTGGGAACGGTGGTTCTGGACGGCGACGAACTGTTCGTGTCCTCCCGGAGTGTCGATGGCGGGGGGACGGTGCACGTCCTGGCCCACGACGGGGACCAGTGGATCCCACGCACCCTGCTGCTCCCGGATTCCACGGACTCCGATGCAGGGTTCGGCGCGGCCATCGCCCGCGCGGGGGACAGGCTTGTGGTCGGCGCGCCCGGATCGGGTCAGGGTACGGGCGCGGTGTATGCGTACCGGCGGGCGATGGACGGAGGGTGGGAGAAGGACCAGACCCTTCATCCGCCGGATGCCGGGCGAACGGAGGCCGCGCCGGTCTCGGAGGCCGCCACTGACGCCGCAGCCACCGGGGCCGCCGCCACTGACGCCGCAACCGCCGCGCCCGCCGCCCAGGAGCGCCCCGTGCAGCCCCGGCGTTTCGGGAGCACGGTCGCGATCCTGGGCGACGAACTGTGGATCGGCGCACCAGGGGCCGCCGCCGGCGCAGGACGGGTGCACCGTTACGAGCTGCGCGATGGGGGCTGGCAGACCGCCGGGCCCGTGGAGAGCACGGCCGGCCCGGGAGCGGCGTTCGGGGCCGCGCTCGCCCTCGGCCCGACGGTTGCGGTGGTGGGCGCGCCCGGCACCGACGGGGGCTCGGGAGCCGCCCACGTCTTCACGCGGGAGCCGGGCGGCGAATGGCAGGCGGCGGGGGCGCGGCTTGTCCCCGACAACGGTCTCGAAGCCGTCACCGGCGGCGAGGTGCGCTGCTCCGACGGCGCGGCCGCGGGATTCGCCTGCGACGGCGTGGATCTCCTCGCATTCCTGCCCACGTCCGCCCTCGGCGGCACACCCGGCGAACGCGTCAGCGACGTCTGGGGGTGGACCGATCCCGTCACGGGACGTGAATACGCGCTCATCGGCCGCTCAGGAGGCGCGGCGATCGTCGACGTGACCTACGCGGCGGCCCCCCGGTACGTGGGCGTGGTCCCCGCCAATCCGAGCGGTGCGCGCGACCTGAAGGTCTACGCCGACCACCTCTTCTTCACCGGCGACGGCGCGGGCGACCACGGCCTCGTCGTCTTCGACCTCACACGGCTCCGCGACGCCGGCCCGGATCCGGTCGAATTCTCCCCGGACGCCATCTACCGCGGCATCGCGAGCGCCCACAACCTCGTGCTCGACCCGGAGAGCGGCTTCGCGTTCCCGGTCGGGGCCAGCGGCGGCGGCCAGACGTGCGGGGGCGGCCTCCACATGGTCGACGTGCGAGACCCGAAGTCCCCCGTCTTCGCCGGCTGCTTCACCGACACCGAGGGGCTGATCTACCCGGGTCGCACCCACGACGCCCAGTGCGTGGTCTACCGCGGGCCGGACGACCGCTTCCAGGGCCGGGAGCTATGCTTCGCGTCCAACGAGACCGCGCTCCGGATCATCGACGTGACCGACAAGCAGGCCCCGGCGCCGATCGGCACGGCCACCTATCCCGGGCTGGCCTACGTGCACCAGGGCTGGCTCACCGACGACCAGCGCTACTACTACCTGGACGATGAGCTGGACGAACTGGTCGGCACGGCACCCGCCACGCGGACCTTCATTTTCGATGTGGCGGAGCTGGACGACCCCATCCTGGTGGGAAGCGTCGACGGTCCCACCGGGGCCACGGACCACAACCTGTACGTCAAGGGGGACCGGATGTACCAGGCCAACTACCAGGCCGGCTTCCGTCTCTTCGACATCAGCGACCCCGAGGCGCCGGTCGAGATCGGCTGGTTCGACACCACGCCGTACGAAGGGGATCCGCCCGGGTTCGTGGGCGCGTGGACCGCCTATCCGTTCTTCGAGAGCGGGACGGTGGTGGTCACCAGCATGTACGAGGGTGTGTTCCTGCTGAGGCCCGGGCCGAGACCGCTGATTCCGTAGGCCCACGGGCACGCGCTCCCGCGGGCACGCACTTATAGAGGCGCCGGGCGGATTCGAACCGCCGAATGGAGGTTTTGCAGACCTCTGCCTTACCACTTGGCTACGGCGCCGACAGCAAAGGGGCGTCCGGCACCGGCCGTCGCCCCCTCCGGCGATTCGGCTGTCAAAGCTGCCCGCCCGCATCCGTGGCGAGGCATCCCTGCACCCGACTGCCGTCGTCAGAGCGGGAAACCGGACTCGAACCGGCGACCCCCACCTTGGCAAGGTGGTGCTCTACCAACTGAGCTATTCCCGCGATTGAACCACTCCGCGCCGCATCGATGCCCGCGAAGCGGGGGAATAAACCCTAGGCGCGCCACGTTGCGGTGTCAAGCGTCGGAGCGGCCCCGGAACGAGGCCATCGTCCCCGCCTGTGACGGCCCGCCGCGGCTCTCCACGCGTTCGCCCGGCGGGCGGGCCGCATTATCTTGTCTTCGCGATCCCGTTCGCGGCGTCAGCGCCCGGTCCCCGGGCCCACGACCACCCGGAAAAGCCGTGCACCGAACCTCGACCTTCATCTCGAAACTCCTTTGCGCGCTCTGCGTCTGCGCACCCGTCGCCGCCGCCGCGCAGGAACCGTATTCACCGCTGGTGCCCCGCGGCATGGTGCGCCTGGGCCTGCGCGGGGACTACGTTTCCTTCTCCTCGCGCTTCGGCATGTGGGGGACCGGCTCGGCCGGACTGGAGCAGCTGAGCGACGCCTTTTCCGGCCCGGCCAACGAAAACGTCTTCCCCCAGCTGGCACCGTTCTCGACGGCGCTGAGAAACGCCGCGGGCGAACCGTTCGCCGTGAGTCTCGGGGCGCTGGATGCCGTGATGGAGAAAGCGACCGTGCGCGTGCCGGTGTCCCTCGACGTGGGGGTTTTCGACTGGCTGACCGTGGGGGCGGAGGTCCCGCTCGTCCGGAGCGACACCGAGTTCTCCCTGACCTTCGCCGCCGACTCGGCGAATGCCGACGCCGGCTTCAGTCCCGGGATGGCCGATCCCGGCGTGGTGAACGGCTTCCTTTCCCGTCTGCAGAACTCGATCACGGCGTACGACGCATTTCGGGCGGCCACCTGCGGCACCGATCCCACCTCGCCCGAGTGCCGCGACGCGACAGATCTGGTCGCCGACGCGCGGATCTTCCGCAATTCGCTCGCGACGATGTACGGCACGATGTTCGCGCCCGTGGGCTGGTCACCCGCCGGCATGGCCCTGCAGGCCCGGCTGGCGGCACTGGCGGAAGCATTTCAGGCCGCAGGCGTTGCGGGAACCCCCGCCTCCGTCCCCCTGGCCGCGGGCGCCCTGACCTTCGAGGAGTTGCTGGGTCTGGTCATGGACCCCGCGTACGGCATCGCGGCCAGCCATCCGTTCGAGAACTGGCAGTCCCTCTGGGCGCTCGGGGACATCGAAGCGCGGGTGGACGCGCGCCTCCTGGAGTCGGGCGATCCGGAAGGGCCGACCCACGTCTTCGCCGGCGCGGGCGCGCTCGTCCGCCTCCCCACGGGACAGCAGGACGACCCGGCCAACTTCATCGACATCGGCAGCGGGGACGCACAGATGGACATCGAAGCCCGGGCCTGGATGAACGGCCGCTGGCGAAGGGTGGGACTGTGGGCCGACCTCCGCTACGGCGTGCAGATGACGGGGACCACGGAGCGCCGCGCCTTCGACCCCAACGTCACCTTCGCTCCGATGGCGTCGCAGGTTCAACTCGACTGGAATCCGGGCGATTACCAGTTCCTGGAGCTCTCGCCGTGGTATCAGGTGGCGCCCACGCTCCGGCTGATGACCGGATACCGCTACTTCCGCAAGGGGATGGACGCGTTCACGATCCGCACGGCCCCGCCGCCGGACACCGTGCCGCCCGCAGGCGCCGCGGCTTTCGCCCTCGCAACAGCGGACGCGGCAGACGCGAGGCTGTCGGCGGTTCCCGACCCCGAAGCGCTGGTGCCCGAGAGCGGGGCGTCGTCCGGCCGGGTGATGCTCGGGCTCGTCTACAACCGGGATGTCGCCGTGCGCGACGGGGTGGCCGGCCGACCCCTCGAGATCCGCGCGGTGTACCGCCACGTGGTCGGAGGCAGCGGCGGGGACGTGCCGAACGCGCGTTCGTTCGAGGCCGGGTTCAGGTTCTTCGTGGGGTTGTGGGGGGGTTAGGGTCTACGCGGGCACGGCGGGCAGGTCTAGCTCGGGCCCTTCATCGTGCGACGAGTTCGGTCTCTGCGATCACCAGGGCTGCTGGTCCGTCATTGAGCCCTTCCATGACCAGCCGGTCACCGTCGAAGAAACTGGCTCCGGTCCGCGGAATCCAGGCCCATTGGCTGCCCTCCGGTCTCCTCACCGGAATCGCGCGCAGAGTGTTAAGGTCCAGGACGAAGCCAAGGGTGTCAACATAGGTGATCCGCACGAAAAGCCGGCCGTCCTCCAACACCTGTAGCGAGAGCGCCAACTGGGATCCGAGGACTCTTGCCGCTCCTCCCATCGCCTCAATCCGGTTGGCGTCACGCTCCAGCAGCGACGTGCGCATGGGCTCGGGCAGATAGGCCAATCCCACCAGATCTCCGACACTGTCATAGCTGGCAAGAACCAGTTGGCTGCCATCCAGGACGTGCACTCGGCCATCGGGTGTTGTCGCCACCAGGTCGATAGGTAGCTGGAACACATCCGGTTCGCCCCGGAACCCCACGGGTACCTCGGCAAAGGCCGTCTGCCCAGACTCGGTCACGCGACCCAGGTAATGGTCGGAGAACTCCATCCCCACGACGAGAAGGCCGAGTTCGGGATGCACCGCTGCATCGCTCAAGTAACCCCCCAACTGGTGCATGCGGACAAAATCACCGCGGGAAGTCAGGTAGGTCACGCGCGCGTGGATTTGGTCCACTACGGCAATCTGGTCCCCATTCCTGATCAGCACCCCCGGCAACTGGTATTCGCCTGGGCCCTCGCCGTGCCTTCCCACCGTTCGCACGGGGTTCAAATTCCTGTCCATGAAGACCAGCCGCTGATTCAGGCCATCGGCGGCGACGTACCCTCCGTCGGCATTCTCCACCACGGCCGTGACAGAGCCGAACAGCGCCCGCTCGTCATCGATGTCCAACTGTGCGATCAAGCCGCGAATGGCGTACGCGGAGTCGCTCTCCGTGAAGACCGCGATGTCGGCGACGGAATCGGAAGACGGGGCATTGCACGCCGCCAGCACCAGGAACGGGAATCCAGCGGCGACCAGCCTTCCAGCATGCCCGCGGGACCAATCTCGGCGTCTCGTCACGCTCTCGGCCATGTGCACCTGCCCGGATACGCGCGGGGTTTCATCTTGCAACGAGCTCGGTCTCTGCGATCACCAGGGCGGCTGGTCCGTCCTCCAGCCCTTCCACGACCAGTCGTTTGCCGTCAAAGAGGCTGATCGCGGTCCGCCGCAACCAACGCCATTCCGGACCCTCCGGCACCCTCACCGGCGTCGCGCGTAGGGAGTCGGGGTCCAGGACGAAACCCATGGCGTCCAGATAGGTGATCCGCAAGAAGAGTCGGCGGTCCCCCAACGCATGAAGCGCGGTCCCCAATTCCGACCCCAGGACCACCGTCGGTCCGCCCAATGCCTCCGTCGTTTCAGCGTCCCGCTCCAGCAAATGCACGCGCATTTCCTGTGGCAGGTACGCCACGCCCAGCAGATGTCCAGCACTGTCATAGCTGACCAATGCCAGGTGACGGCCGTCAAACACGTGAATCTTGCCGTCTGGCGTTCCCTCCACGAGATCGTTGGGCAGTTGAAAGACAGCGGGGTCAGCGCGGAACTCGACCGGCTTCGCAGCGAAGGGAGTCTGTTCCGATCCGATCACGCGGCTCAGGTAGTGGCCGGAGAACTCCATCCCCGCGACCAGGAGTCCGAGCTCGGGATGAATGGCCATATCCCGGATGAACCCTCCAATTTGTTGCATGCTTACGAACTCGCCGCTGGCAGTGAGGTGGGTTACGCGCGCGTGTCCTTCGTCCAGCACTACGATCTCATCCTCATCGCGCACCATCACCCTCGGAAACTGGTATTCGCCGGGGCCCTCACCGTGCCTTCCCACTGTTCGCACAGGGTTGAGGCTGCGGTCCATGAAGACCAGCCTCTGGTTCAAGCCGTCGGCGGCAACGTACCCTCCGTCGGCGTTCTCCACCACGGCGGCGACAGAACCGAACATCGCCCGCTCGTCATTGATGTCCAACTGTGCGATCAGGCCCCGAATGACGTAAGCGGAATCGCTCTCGGTGAAGCGGGCAAACGCGCTATCGGGAGCCTCAGACGTCGCATCGCACGACGTCAGGAACGGGAGTCCCGCGGTAACAAGCAGGACTCCCGTCCGGACACCCGCCCAAGCCCAGCGATCCATCAGGACGTTTGGCAATGCGGCGATCCCACTATACCGCCCCTCCCAACAGCTCTCGCGCGTGCTCCAGTGACGGACCCGACTCCGGGTCCCCACCCAGCATCCGGGCGATCTCCCCGACTCTTTCCTCCCGGGTGCCCACACGCCGCAAGACGCTGACCGCCGCACCATCCACCGCACGCTTCTCGACCACAAGATGGTTGGACGCGCGCGCCGCGACCCGCGCGAGATGAGTGACCACGAGCACCTGCCGTCCGCGGGCCACGGCTGCGAGCCGGTCCGCCACCCTGGCAGCGACGCCGCCTCCGACGCCGGCATCCACTTCGTCGAACACCAGGGTGGGAAGATCGTCGATGCCGGCCAGCACGGAGTTGAGCGCGAGCATGACGCGGGACATCTCGCCGCCGGAAGCGATCTGCGAGAGAGGGGCCGGCGGAAACCCGGGGTTCATCGTGGCCATGAAGCGAACGCGTTCCAGTCCGCCGGGCGACGGCCCGGCCCGGTCCTCGAAGTGCACCTCCAGGCGCCCGCCCTCCAGCCCGAGTCCGGGGAAGACGGCCTCCGCCTCGGCCGAAAACCGGGCGGCCGCTTCCCGCCGCCGCTGCGACAGTTCTTCCGCACGGGCTCGCCAGGCGGCATCGGCCCGGTCCAGCTCGGCCCGCAGGGCGCCGGCGTCCATGTCGGCGGTCTCGAGTTCGTCCAGTTCGCGGCGCAGGGTCTCGCCACGCTCGATGACCACGGCCAGCGAGGGGCCGTACTTGCGCTCGAGCCGCTGGATCAGGGCCTGCCGCTCGCGAACGGACTCGAGCCGGGCCGGGTCGTGGTCGATGCCCGCCGCGTAGTCCCCAAGCGCGCCGGCCGCATCCGCCACCTGGTGATACGCGTCGTCGAGCGCCGCCGCGCTGGCCCCGAGCGCCGGGTCCATCTCGCTCAGGCGCCGCACACGGGCCGCCGAATCCGCGAGCCGGTCCGCGACGGCGTCCTCGCCCGCGTGGAGAAGCTCGTGCAGCGCGTGACCCTCCCGCGCGAGCGTGTCGGCGTGCGCGAGCCGGTTCGCCTCGATGCGCAGTTCCTCGTCCTCGCCCGCGTGGAGCTTCGCGCCGACGATCTCGCCGAGCTGGAAGCGGATGAAGTCGGCGCGGGTCTCCAGCTCCCCGCGCCGCTCCTCCAGCGATGCCAGCCGACTCCCGAGTTCCGCCGCCCGACGGTAGCCGTCCGCAACCTCCACGGCCAACTCGGCGCACCCTCCGAAGGCGTCCAGCACCTGCCGCTGGAAGCCCGGCGACAGGAGCCGCTGATGCTCGTGCTGCCCGTGGATGTCGACCAGCAGCGACCCGATGCGGCGCAGCATTCCGGCGGTCGCGGGCGAGCCGTTCACCCAGCCCCGGCTTCGGCCCTCGGCGCGAACCTCGCGGCGCAGCACCAGGTGGTCGTCGTCACACTCCAGGCCCAATTCGGCCAGCAGTTCCGTGACGGCGTCGAGGTCGCCGACGTCCACCACGCCCTCGACGAGCGCGCGGGCTTCCCCGGCGCGCACCATTCCCGACGAGGCGCGGCCACCCAGCAGAACCTCCAAAGCGTCCACCACGATGGACTTGCCGGCCCCGGTTTCCCCCGAAAGCACATTCAGTCCTGGTTCAAGAGAAACACGCAAGTCCCTGAGGACAGCGACGTTGCTTATTCTGAGTTCAATGAACATGGACCTTCACGTTGGCGCCTGCGGACGGGCGCCGCCATAGTCGCATGGGCGCCCCAGGAAGCGGCATGGACGCCACCAGCAGCGGCATGGACGCCACAGGCTGCGGCATCGGCGCCCCCACGGCGGCGCGGTGCCCCGCGTGCCCCTTCACCCGCCGTCGATCGGCCGGACGGCCCAACTCAGCTTCTGCCGCAACGTGGTGAAGAAGGAGTGGCCGGGCAGCCGGACGAGCGGCACCCGTGACGCCCCCATGCGCACCACCACGCGGTCGCTGTATCCGACCGGCCCGCCCTCCTGGCCGTCCACGGTCAGGAAGAGGGGTTCGCGGCGGTCCAGAGCCGTGACGGTGATCTCCTCGTCGCCGGGCACGACCAGGGGCCGGACCGCGAGGGTATGGGGAAGGATGGGCGTGACCAGGAAGCAGTTCAATTCGGGCACGATGATGGGGCCACCGGCAGAAAGCGAATACGCGGTAGACCCGGTCGGGGTGGCCAGAATGACGCCGTCCCCGGAGAAGCTGCCGATCTCCTCCGGATCGTCCTCCGGTCCCACCCACAGGTCGAGACGGATGACCTGGGCGGCTCCCGCCTTGTGAACCACCACGTCGTTCAGAACGGTGAACCTGGCCCGGGCCATCCCTTCAGGGGACCGCACCTCTGCCTCGAGCGTCCGTCGCTCTTCGATCGAGTACTCGCCACCCAGCACCCGCCGGAGACCCTCTTCGATCGCCTGGCCGGACACCGAGGTCAGGAACCCCATGCTCCCCATGTTGATTCCCAGTACGGGGATCCCGCGGCCGAACACGGACCGCGCGGCGCGCAGCAGCGTGCCGTCGCCGCCGAGCGAGATGACCAGGTCGACGGGGTGGTCCGCGTCGGGGTCGTGCCGCTCCGCGGATACGACAAAATCGGACATACTTGCGACAATTTCGGCGGATTGCGCCACCGGTGACCCCAGATCCGGCTCCAACGACGCCGAAGCGCCGAATTCACCCGCAACCCGCGCGACCTGCTGGTACGCGTCGCGGATGCCGGGATCCGCGCCGTCCCTGCCCAGAACCGCGATATGCCGGAATGCCAAGGTCGTCACCGTTTGCGTTGAATCACGAAATCCGCCAACTGTCTGAGCCTGGGTGCGGCCAGGCCCGCAGCGTCGAGCGACGCCAGTCCGCGGGCGATGAGCTCCTCTGCCCGCCTGCGCGCCCCATCGACACCCAACAGCCCAACATAGGTGGATTTCTCCAGTTCCGCGTCGGAAGGGCGCTTTCCGAGCACATCCGCGGACTCCGTGGCGTCGAGCACGTCGTCCATCACCTGGAAGGCCACTCCCAGCGCGCGGCCGTAGCTGCCGATCGCGCGCAGCGCCCCTTCCCCGGCCCCCGATGCCATCGCGCCCATCTCCAGCGAGGCGGCGAGGAGCGCACCCGTCTTGAGGCCGTGCAGGGTCGCCAGCTCCTCCTCCGTCAGCGACCGGCCCTCCGAGAGCAGGTCGAGCGCCTGACCGCCGATCATGCCGCCGGCTCCGGCCGCTTCGAGCAGGTGCGCTGTGATGTCCCGGGCTCCGGAAGTCGTGCAACCCGCCGCGCGGGCGCTGCCATAGGCCCATGCCGCAGCCCAGGGGATGAGGACGGCACCCGCATAGGTGGCCGTATGCACGCCATGAGCGACGTGGACCGTTGGCTTCCCCCGGCGCAGGGGGGCATCGTCCATGCAGGGAAGGTCGTCGTGAATCAGCGAATACGCGTGGATCAGCTCCACCGAGGCCGAAAGGTCGTAGAGCGAGTCCCCGGGCTCGCCCCCGGTCTCCTCATGAGCCGTGGCAAGCAGAAGAGGCCGCAGGCGCTTTCCCCCACTCATGACCCCGCCCTCGACAGCGGGGAGCAACCCGTCAGGCACCACCGCGGCCATCTCGTCCAGGCAGCGGCGCATTCCGGCCTCGATACGCTGTCTGCGGTCGTCCAGCCACGCCGCGAAGGAGAGGTCAGTCGCGGTCTCCGCCATTGCGGTCTCCGTCATTGCGGTCTCCGTCACTCCGGTCCCCGTCATTGCGGTCCCCGTCACTGCGGTCGCCGCGGCCAGGGGGCCTATGGCCAGGGGCCCCGAACTCGCGCGCCTCCTCCCCTTCCGGTCCGATCAACTCTTCAACCTTCAGCTCGGCCGACTCGAGAATCCTTCGTGCGCGCCGGAGGTGGCCGACGCCCTCCTCGAACAGCGCAAGCGCCTCGTCGAGGTCGATTTCATCGGAGTCCAGCGCCGCGACGATCTCCTCGATCCGCCTGAGGCGGCCGTCCAGTCCGCCTTCAGCCGGCACGCTGAGGCCTCCCGGCGGAGCGGCGACCTGTCCCGGCGCGGCCCGGGGTCGCCCCGGGATCATCGCCCGTGTCGGCGACCGTACACGCCACGCGCCCGTCCACGACCCGCAAGCCGAAGTCCAGCGCCGGGGGGAAGTCCGCCGTCGTGCGCAGGAGCCGGCCCTCGCCGTCGAGGGGGACTGCGTACCCGCGCGCCAGGGTGGACATGGGAGACAGCGCCTCCATGGCCGCCGCGTCCCGGGCGAGACGGGCCCGAAGGCGCGCAATCCGCTCCCGCATGATGCCGGCCATCCGCGCCCGTTCTCTCGCCAGCCGCTCTCGACAGGTCCCCACCCGCCGCCGGCCGCGCCGTTGGAGCAGGTCACGCGCCTGATCCAGCCTCCAGCGGCGGGACCGGGCCTGGGCGGCGAGCCCCTTCCCCAGCCTGGTCCCGACGTTGGCCAGCGTCCGGACGACCGCCTCCCGATCCGGAACCACCGCCCCCGCCGCCGCTGACGGAGTCGCCGCGCGCACGTCCGCGACCAGGTCGCAGATGGTGACATCGGTTTCGTGCCCCACGCCCGACACGACCGGCACCGGGCTCGAGGCAACAGCGCGCGCGACGGCCTCCTCGTTGAAGCCCCAGAGGTCCTCGATCGTGCCGCCTCCGCGAGCCACGATGATCACGTCCACGTCCCGCGACGCCAGGGTCGAGATCGCCGCCGCGATCTCCTCGCCCGCCCCGCGGCCCTGCACACGCGTCCCCCGTACCAGGAGCCGCACCCACGGGGCTCGCCGCGCGATCACCGCGATCACGTCTCTCAGGGCGGCACCCGTCGGCGACGTCACGACGCCCACCGTGCCGGGGAACGGCGGAGGGCTCCGCTTGCGGGCCGGGTCGGTCAGCCCCTCTGCATCCAGCTGCCTCTTCAGCCGGTCGAACGCGAGCTTCCACATGCCGCCTTCGCTCTCGGCCTCCAGCCTGGCCGCCACGAGCTGATAGATGCCCCGCGCCTCGTACAGCGTCAGTCCGCCGAAGACGCGCACGGTCATGCCCTCGCGGGGATCGGTGGGCAGCCGGGCGGCCTCTCTTCGGAACATGACGCAGCGGAGCTGGGCGGCATCGTCCTTCAGGGTGAAGTAGCAGTGCCCGGAGCGCTGCCGCCGGAAATTCGTGACTTCGCCGCCCACCCAGAGCTGCGGAAGGCTCTGCTCCAGCTGCAGGCGCACCGCCCGGTTGACCTGGCGGACCTTCCACACGCGGGGAGCCGGGAACAGATCCAGTGTGCCGTCGGTCACCGTGCGCGGCTGTTCAGCCGGATCGCCGCCTCGACGGTGTTGGCCAGAAGCATGGCGATCGTCATCGGACCCACTCCACCCGGCACCGGCGTGATCGCGGAAGCCACCTTGCTCACGCCCTCGAAGTCCACGTCCCCGACCACGCGGTACCCCCGCTCCCGGGTCGGGTCGTCCACGCGGTTCGTGCCCACGTCGATCACGGTGACTCCGGGCTTGACCATGTCGCGCGTGATGGTGTCGGGCCACCCGACCGCCGCGATCAGGATGTCTGCGGTACGCGTGACGGCGCCGAGGTCGGGGGTGCGGCTGTGGGCGACCGTCACCGTGGCGTTGCCGCCGGCCGCCTTGCGAAGCAGCAGCAGCGCCATGGGCTTGCCCACGATGTTCGACCGCCCCACCACGACGGCGTGCTTCCCCGAGGGGTCCACGCCGCTCCGGACGAGCATCTCGATCACGCCCCGGGGGGTGCAGGGCGCCAGCACATTCGGGTCGCCCGTCGCGAGGCGGCCCACGTTTACGGGATGGAAGCCGTCGACATCCTTGTCGGGGTCGATGGCCATGAGGACCTTGGACTCGTCGATCTGCCGCGGCAGCGGAAGCTGCACGAGAATCCCGTGGATCGCCGGGTCCGCGTTGAGGTCGGCGATGAGGTCGAGCAGGTCGGCCTCGCCGACGGAGTCCGGCAGGGTGATCTGACGCGAGTGAATCCCGGCGGCGGCGGCCGCCTTGTTCTTCATGCCCACGTACAGCCGGCTGGCCGGATCCTCGCCCGCCAGCACGGTCGCCAGACCGGGCACAAGCCCCTCCCGGGCCAGCGCCGAGACCTGCTCGTTCAACTCATTCCGGATCGTTCCGGCGATGTCCTTCCCTGAAATGATCTTGGCCGACATGAATCCCCAGTTCCGCTGGTTGCGTGTGGTGGCAAGGGCCCCGATCAGGGGATCGCGGACCCCGAACAATGAAAGGTGTTCCCGCTGGCGGCATTCCCGCTAGCGCGCGAAGTCGATGGCACGGGTCTCGCGAATCACGACGACCTTGATCTGACCCGGGTACTGCAACTCGTCCTCGATTCTCCGGGCCACCGCCTCCGACATCCGGGTCATGGCGTCGTCGGACACCTGCTCCGGCTCGACCATGACCCTGAGCTCGCGTCCCGCCTGAATCGCGAAACAGCGCTCGACGCCGGGGTGTTCGGTGGCGATCTCCTCGAGCTTCTCGAGTCGCTTCACGTACCCCTCGAACATCTCCCGGCGCGCGCCCGGGCGGGCCCCGCTGATGGCGTCGGCGGCGGTCACGAGCCAGGCCTCCGCATAGCGGTGCGGTTCCTCGTCGTGGTGGGCCTTGATCGCGTTCAGCACGACATCGGGCTCCTTGAAGCGCTTGCAGAGCCGGTAGCCAAGTTCCACGTGCGTGAGTTCCTGCTCGTGCGTCAAACCCTTGCCGACGTCGTGGAGAAGCCCCGCCCGCCTCGTCGCCTGCACGTCCAGCCCCATCTCGGCAGCCATGTTCCCCGCCAGGAGCGCGACTTCCCTCGCGTGAGCCAGCTGATTCTGCCCGTAGGAGGTGCGGAACTTCAGGCGCCCGAGCACCTTGATGACCTCGGGGTGCACGCTGTGGATGCCCAGGCCGTAGAGCACCTCCTCGGCCGCCTCGCGCATTTCGACCTCGACCTCCTTCTCGCTCTTTGCGACGGTCTCCTCGATCCGCGCGGGGTGAATGCGGCCGTCCTCGATCAGCCGGGCCAGCGCGACGCGAGCGACCTCGCGGCGCACGGGATTGTACCCCGACAGGACGACCGCTTCCGGAGTGTCGTCGATGATCACGTCGATGCCGGTGGCCTGCTCGAACGCGCGGATGTTGCGCCCCTCGCGCCCGATGATCCGCCCCTTCATCTCATCGGACGGGAGCTGCACGACCGAGACGGTAAGCTGGGCCGTCTCGTCGGCCGCCATGCGCTGGATGGCCATCGCCACCAGCTTCTTCGCCTCGCGGTCCGCCGTGCGCTGCGCCTCGTCGCGAATCTCCCGAACCCGGTTGGCGGCTTCGGCGCGCGCCTCGTCCTTGATCTCGGCGACGAGTTCGCCCCTGGCCTCCTCGGCGGTGAGCCCCGCCAGCGACTCCAGCCGGGTCCGCGTCTCGGCCAGGGCCCGCTCGACTTCCGCTCCCCGCCCGGCGACCTCCGACTCGCGGCGCTTCAGGCCCTCCTCCCGTTCCTCCAGTGCATCGGAACGGCGGTCGAGAAGATCCGACTTGCGGTCGACGGCCTCGGCGCGGCTGACCAGCCTGCGCTCACCCCGCTCGACATCCTCGCGGCGCCGGCTCTCTTCGGACTCCCAGGTCTCCCTGAGCCGGTAGACCTCTTCCCTGGCCTGCAGTTCGGCGGTGCGGCGGAGGTTTTCTGCGTCTTCCCCTGCCCGCTTGCGGATCAGCGACGCCTCGTCCCGTGCCTCTTCCTTTTCCTCACGCTGCCGCGCGCGCTCCCGGTTCCTCCCCAGGAGGTAACCGAGGATTGCCGCGACAACCGCGCCGACCGCCAGGGACATACCCAGCGGATCCATGTATTTTCTCCAAGGCCGAACCTTCGTCCGGCCGCGTGATTCGACAAGGTAAACACGGCGGGGGATCCGGCCGCGGACTTCCTTGATTGCGCCTACGTTATTCCCGTGCCGACCCTGACGCAAGCATCGGCGCGGCGCCTCGCCGGCCCGGTATGGGACGCCGGGGTGGTCCGCGGATCGCTAGCGAATCTCCGGCCCACCCGTCCGGTTGTCGGGCACGAAACGGTCGCGATAGGGCATCTCGACCGCCGCCAGCGAGGCGGCATCCATGACCCCGTCCGCGGGCACCAGGCCGCCCAAATGAAGCACGTAGGCCACGACGGCATAGACATCGTCGTCGCTCAGGATCCCGGGGGTGGTCTGCGGCATCGCCTTGCGGGTGTAGTCGTAGAGCGTCGTCGCGTAGGGCCAGTATCCGCCTACGGTGCGGCCGGCCGGCCACTGCTCCCAGGGGCCCGGGCTGACCAGCCGGTCGTTGGGGCCCTCGGTGCCCGTGGGGCCGTGACACTGGAGACAGTGGGTCTCGTAGACCAGCCGTCCCTCGGCGACCGACCCGCTGCCGGGAGGCAGCCCCTCGCCGTCCGGCTTGACGTCGATATCCCAGAGGGCCACCCGCTCTTCCGTGGCCGGTGTTCCGAATCCGAAGCGCCCGGGCGCATGCTCCGCCAGCGCGACGTGCCAGTCGTCGCCTTCTTCGGCCACCGCCCGGGCTGCGGGCGTCCCCCCCACCACTGCCTCGGGCGCAGGCGCCCCCGGCGAGCACGCGGCCACCGCGGCCAGCGCGCCCGCGGCCAGGAGCATGGCCGACCGTGGCATCGCCGACCGGAGCATCGCCGACTGGGACATCGCCGACCGTGGCATCCCGCGGCCGGGCGTCACAGCAAGTCCCCCAGACCGAAGGTGACCACGCCGTCCGCGGCGACCTTCCAAGCACGCTGATGGTTGTGGTGGTACGACGTGCGGTCTCCGCGCGCATCCCACAGCTGCTGCACCGTGGGCTGCACGTAGCCGGTCTCGTCGGTCGCGCGGCTGAGGATCACGGTTTCGCGGCCGTCCCAGTTCCAGAGATGCCGGAAGCGGACCGTCGACTTCGACAGCACGGGCGGCTGCAGCGCGGCGTCGGACCACGACCGGCCGCCGTCGGTGCTCACTTCGACCCGGGTGATCCTTCCGCGACCCGTCCAGGCCAGGCCCTCGATCTCCCACCAGCCGCGCTCGGGCAGGACATAGGGGTAGGACGGAAAGGTGATGAGCGACTTGGCGTCCATGACGAAGCTGAAAATCCGAGCCGTACCGTCCTTGAGCGGATCGGTGTAGCGCGACGTTTCGTCCCGGGTCATGGTCGGCCGGTCCGAGACCTCGATCCGGCGCAGCCACTTCACCTGGGCGTTGCCCTCCCAGCCCGGCAGAAGCAGACGCACCGGGTATCCCTGCTCGGGACGAATCGCCTCCCCGTTCTGCCCGTAGGCCAGCATGGCGTCGTCCATCGCCTTGTCCAGGGGAACGCTCCGGGACATGACCGCGGCGTCGGCGCCCTCCGCGAGGATCCAGCTGGCGCCCGGCCGCACGCCGACCTCGCGCAGGATGGTCGACAGCATCACCCCCGTCCACTCGCTGGTGCTGAGCAGTCCGTCCAGCTGCTGCGGCGAAATCTCTGTGGGCATTCGGCTGCGGCTGTACGCTCCGCCACCGTTGCCGGAACATTCGACGAAACAGATCCGGGACGTCTGGGGATACCGTCTCAGGTCAGCCATGCGGAACACCATCGGCCGCTCGACCATGCCGTGCACGAGAACCTCGTGATCCTCCGCGGCGATGTCCGGAACGCCCGCGTGGTGGCGCTCGAAGTGGAGGTCCGAGGGCGTGATCGTACCCTGCAGGTCCTGGAGCGGCGTGCGCGACGAACTCGACAGGGCCAGGGTGCGCAGGAGGCGCCGCGGCTGCTCGCCCGGGGCGCGCGTCCCCAACTCGGAGACGAACCGTCCCGGGACCTTCGTCGGGTCGGCGGGCGCGGGAACGACCTCCTGCAGTGCCGGGGCCGGGACCGGGATCGTGCCCCCGGACGGCTCCGCCCTGAGCGCGTCCCAGCGGGTCATCACAATCCCCGAAGCCGCCGTTCCGGAAGCGGCGAGCCAGGCGCGGCGGGAAAGGCGGGTGTGCTCGGTGTCGGGCATCTGCTCGATCCTCCCCTGTCTGCTATTCTGCCAGTGCGTTCTCGATTTTCCCGGCCAGGGCCGTTGCGCGGGCGCGCGTGCGGGCCTCCTGCCGAAACAGTTCGTCGGAAAGCGCGAGCGCGGCCAGGATCGCGGTCTTCTTCGCGTCGAGCCCCGTCTCTCCGCCGATTTCGCGCATGCGCTCGTCCACCAGCGCGGCGCAGCGCCGGGTATACTCTTCGTCGGCGTCGGTGCGCAGCGTGTAGGTCTCTCCCGCGATCCGGACCTGGATCGCGTGGCGTGATCCATCCCTCGGCCCGCTCATCGCCGATCCTCCAGGAAACGAATGCTGGCCAGCATCCGGTCGACGCCCTCCCGCCCCTGCTCGATCCGGGCCCGGAGACTTTCGTTTTCGGCCTCCAGCTCCGCGACGCGGCTGGCAAGCGCGCCAGGGTCCTCGCGTCCGTCCACGAATTGGCGCAGCAGCTGCTCGTTTCGCTCGGCGCGCGCCTCCGCCTGCGCGGCCCGCTCCCGGGCCACACGCACCTCCTCTACCGCGCGCTCCACCGCCGACTCCAGCGGGTCCAAAGCCGGAACCCGGGGTACGGCCGAGAACTCACCTCCTCGGTTCGACACCGGTCTTCTCCTTTACTGTTCTGAGCACGCGGCGGCACACCTTGTCCACTTCCCTGTCCGTCAGGGTCCGTCCCCGCGCGCGGAAACGCAAGCGCAGCGCCACGGAACGCGTCCCGGGAGGCAGGTCGTCTCCCTCGTAGACATCGAAGACATCTCCGGTTTCCAGCAACCGGCCCGCGGCCCTCCTCGCGGCGCCAAGCACCGCGCCGGCAGGCGTGCCGGCGGGAACCAGAAACGCCATGTCGCGCTGGACCGCGGGCTGATCGGGCAGGTCCCGGGCGGTCACGTCGGGACGGGGAGCGGGCACCGCCGGAAGCACGACCTCGGCCCCCACCACCGCACCCGCCCAGCGCGGAAGGTCCATCCGCTCGGGGCGTACCTGGCCGCCCCATCCCACCACGTCCCCGCCACCGGATACGACCTCGTAGCACCTCCCCCGCGTGAACAGGCGCGGCGTTGCCCAGGGCGAATCCGCTTCCCGGCGCGAAGCCTCTTCGGGGCCGGAGCGTGCGCCCTCCGCGCGCGCAGGCACGACCGCGGCACCCGGGCACGCTTCCCGGACGATCAGTTCCAGCACACCGGCGATATCGTGCACGTCGAACGGCTCGGCTTCGGACGACCAGTGGGGCGGCGTGCGCCCCCCGGTGAGCACCACCGCCACCCGGGACGACTCGGCGGGAGGGCCTTCGCCCGATGGCGCGAATGCGGTCCCGATCTCAAAGAGGCGCACATCGCGCACGCCCCGGGACATGTTCCTCTCCACGTGCGCGAGCAGCCCCGGAAGACGATCCCGGCGAAGATGGCTCTCGTCCCGCGACATCGGGTTGAGGAGGGCCACGTCGCCGTGCCGCTCCGGCCCCAGCGCGGGAGTCTGCGCCTCGCTGATGCCGTTGGCCGCAAGCAGGACCCGCAGGCGGTCCTCGAGCTGGAAGAGGGGATGATCGGCGACGGCACCGGTCCGCGCCGGGGACATCACCGCCGGGAAGGCATCGTAGCCGTGCGTGCGGGCCACCTCCTCGATCAGGTCCACTTCGCGCAGCGTGTCGTAGCTGCGGTGGCCGGGAACCGTCACGTCGAGCCGGTCCGCGCCCGCCGTCTCGACCGCGTAGCCGAGCGGGGCCAGGAGCTCCGAGATCGCTTCCGGGGTGAAATCGACGCCGAGCACGTGGCTGACGCGGGACGGCCGCAAACTCACGACCGGCGGCGTCCAGGGACGGGGGTGGGCATCGATGATCTCCCCGTCGAGCGTCCCGCCCGCGGTGGCCAGAATCAGCTGCGTGGCCCTCAACACCGCCACCTCCATCGAGGCGGGATCCACCCCGCGTTCGAAGCGGTAGCTCGCGTCGGTCGACATCGCCAGCGCGCGGCGGGTCGCACGCACCTGTCGCGGTTCGAAGAGCGCGCACTCCAGCAGGATGTCCGAGGAGTGCTCCGACACCTCGGAGTCCCGGCCGCCCATCACGCCGGCGATCGCGACGGGCTGCCGGGCGTCGCGGATCATGAGCATGTCCGGAGTGATCGCCCGCGTCTCGCCGTCGAGCGTCACCAGCGATTCCCCGGGACGGGCGCGCCCGACCACGATGGTGGCGTCGGCCAGCTTCTCCAGGTCGAAGGCATGCAGGGGCTGGCCCAGTTCCAGCATGACGTAGTTCGTCGCATCGACGACGTTGTTGATGGGACGCGCCCCGGCCGCGCGCAGGCGGTCGGCCAGCCAGGCCGGCGACGGACCAACGGTGACCCCGCGGATCACCGCCCCGAGATAGCGGGAACACAGTTCCGGGTCCTCGATCCGGATGCGGCACCCCGCCGAAGCGGCCTCGGCGCGCCCGCGCGCGAACGAAGCCGCCTGCCCGGCCGTCTGTCCCGACATCGGCGGCGCCGCCGGCCCACCCTCGCCGCCCGGTAACGGCGGCAACGCGATCCCTCCCTGCCCCGCCGGATGGAGTTCCCGCGCGATGCCCACGTGCGAGAGGAGGTCTCCGCGGTTCGGGGTCACCTCCACCTCCATCCGGACGTCGTCGAGTCCGACCGAGGCCGCGAAGGGCGCCCCCACCTCGTAATCCCCCTCGAGCAGCATGATCCCCGCATGGTCCTCGCCCAGCTCGAGCTCCCGCTCGGAACAGAGCATCCCCTCGCTGTAGTGCCCGCGGATCTTGCGCTTCCCGATCCGGAGTCCACCGGGGAGCACCGCGCCCACCGGTGCGAAGGGATAGTGCGCTCCCACCCGCACCACAGGGGCACCGCACACCACCGGCACCTCTCCATCGGGCCCGGCCACCCGGCACAGCGTGAGCCTGTCCGCGTTCGGGTGCGGGCCGGCTTCCAGGACGCGGCCGATCACGATGTCCTTCAGCCCCTCGGCCAGGTCCACCGCGTCCTCGACCGGCGCCCCCCGCAGCGCGAGGCGCTCCATCGTCTCCGCGGCACCGAGTCCGATGCCGGGGGCCACATCGCGGACCCAGCGGAACGAGACCTTCACCGTCCAGCCTCCCCGGCCCTCACCTGAACTGCCCCAGAAAGCGCATGTCGTTCTCGTAGAAGAGTCTGAGGTCGCGCACCCCATGCCTCAGGAGCGCGACCCGGGCCGGCCCCATCCCGAAGGCCCAGCCGGTGTAGCGCTCCGAATCGTATCCCACGTTGTCGAGCACCGCCGGATCGACCATGCCCGCGCCCATGATCTCGATCCAGTCGGTCTCCTCCTCCCGCCCGTCCTCGCGCACGATGATCCTCTTGACGTCCACCTCGGCGGACGGCTCGGTGAAGGGGAAGAACGACGGACGGAACCGCACGCGGGTTCCCGGTCCCCAGAAGCGCCGCGCGAACTCGGCCAGGGTGGCCTTGAAGTCCACGAAGGTCACTCCCTCGTCGACCACGAGCCCCTCGATCTGCGCAAAGGCGGGTGTATGGGTCGCGTCGTAGGTGTCCCTGCGGTAGACCATGCCCGGCGCGACAATGCGAATCGGCGGGGCGTGCTGTTCCATGGTGCGAATCTGCACCGGCGAGGTGTGGCTTCTGAGCAGCAGGCCCGGCGCGAGGTAGAGCGTGTCCTGCTCGTCCGCCGCGGGATGATCGAGGGGCGTGTTGAGCGCGACGAAATTGTACCACTCCGTATCGACCTCGGGGCCCCGGGCTCTGGTGAACCCCAGACTGCGGAAGATCGACCAGATGTCGTCGATGACCCGGGTGACGGGATGAATGGTGCCCTGCCAGCCCGTCCGCGCGGGCAGCGTCAGGTCCGGGCCTTCCCGGCCGGACGCGCCATCCCGCGACAGCGCCGTTCGCCTCTCCTCCAAGGCCTTGTCGACGGCACCCTTGACCCGGTTCGCCTCGGCCCCGGCCGCCGGCCGCTCCTCGGGACTCAGTCCGCCCAGGCGCCTGAGAAACCCGGAAACCAGGCCATCCCTGCGGCCCAGATAGCGGACGCGAACCTCTTCAAGCGCGGCCTGATCGCGGGCCGCACGGACTGCCGCAATGGCGTCCTCCTCCAGCCTCCTCAGGTCCTCGATCACGGATCGCCGCGCAGCCGGACGCACCCGCGGGATCCGTCATCCGCGGGTTCCCGTCGCCGCCCTGTGCTACCTGTCGAGGGCCGACTTCGCCCGATCCGCGAGCGACGCGAAGGCGTCCGGACTCCGAATCGCCAGGTCGGCGAGCGCCTTGCGGTCCAGCTCGACTCCGGCCCGCCGCAGCCCGTTCATGAAGCGGGAATACGAAAGGTCGTTCTGGCGGGCCGCGGCGTTGATCCGGGTAATCCACAGGCGCCGGAAGTTGCGCTTCTTCTTCTTCCGGTCCCGGTAGGCATGCTCCCACCCCTTCTCCACGGCGTCCTTGGCCGTCCGGTACAGGTTCTTGCGCCCTCCGAAGTAGCCCTTCGCGGACCCGAGGACCTTCTTCTTCCGCTTATTCCGTGCGACGGCGCGAGTCGAACGCGGCATCGGTCTATTCTCCTGGCAGTGACGACTGTTTGGCTATGATCCCGGCAACATTCGGCGGAGCCGGCCGGCGTCGGCCTTCGAGGCCGTGGTCTTGCTGCGAAGTCTGCGTTTCCGCTTGCGGCTCTTCTTGGTGAGGATGTGAGACTTGTAGGCCCGCATCCGGACCAGCTTTCCCGACCCCGTCTTCCGGATCCGCTTCGCGGCACCCCGGTTGGTCTTCATTTTCGGCATGGGTCCTCTCCTGGATCCACGTTTGGTTGGTGCGAGAAGGACGACTTCGTCCCGTCGGCAGTCCCTACTTCACGGGGGTCAGGATCATCGACATCTGACGACCCTCGAAGTTCGGATACTGTTCGATCTTTCCGAGCTCGCCGAGATCCTCCGTCAGGCGGAGCAACACCTGGCGCCCCAGTTCGGGATGCGTGATCTGCCTCCCTCGGAACATCATGGTCAGCTTGACCTTGTTCCCCTCCTCAAGAAAGCGCCGCGCGTGGCGGAGCTTGAACTCGTAGTCGTGGTCTTCGATCCCGGGCCGGAACTTCACTTCCTTGATCTGGGTCGTGTGCTGCTTTCGCCGGGCCTCGCGGGCAGCGCGCGCCGCCTTGTACTTGTACTTCCCGTAGTCCATCATGCGGACCACGGGAGGCCTCGAATCGGGGGCCACTTCGACCAGATCCAGTCCCCGTTCGGCGGCCCGGGCGCGCGCCTCGTCCAGCGAAACTATTCCGACCTGTCCTCCGTTTTCTGCGATCAGTCGAATCGGGCTGATTCGAATCTGCTCGTTCACTCGAACACGTCTGTCTGCGATCTTGGAACTCTCCTTGTCGTTGGGGTGGCCCAAGGGCCCCCGTTTGTTCCCCGCCTATCACCTTCCGCGCTTACGAAACGGATCCGCCGGCTACCAAAAAAGGCCCGGAAGACCGGGCCTCTTGACCTGGCGGTGAACGCGCATGCGCCCGCCGCCGACCTGGTACCCGGAAGCCCGATAGCTACGAGGGTGAGAGGCTGTCAGTCCTCTGCTTCCTGATTGTCAGCACCGCCGGTCGGCGGAGATGGTACAGATCCTAATAATCGGCGATCAGGGTGGTCCGTGTCAAGCGGCCAGGCGCGTGTCCGGCTCCCTGACGCCAGCGTCCGGCTCTCTCACCCCAGCGCCCGACTCTCCACCTCGCTCTTCAGCCGCTGCAGAAACTCCCCCCGCTCCATCGTCACCTGTTTCTTCTTCGCGCCCCGCTTGCGCACCGACACGGTGCCCGCCTCCGCCTCGCGCTCGCCCACGATGCCCATGTACGGGATCTTCATGGTCTCGGCATGGCGGATCCGGTAGCCCAGCGTGTCGCGCTCGTCGATTTCGGCCCGGAGCCCCGCTTCGGTCAGCTGCCCGGTCAGTTCCCGCGCCGACTCGACCCACTGCTCCGACACGGGGAGGATGCGGACCTGCTCGGGCGCCAGCCACAGCGGGAACGCGCCGCCGTAGTGCTCGATCAGCCCCCCGATGAAGCGCTCCATCGACCCCAGCAGCGTGCGGTGGATGACCACCGCCTGGTGACGCCGGTTGTCCGAGCCCACGTACTCGAGCCCGAAACGCTCCGGCATCAGGAAATCCAGCTGGAAGGTGCCGCCCTGCCACTCGCGCCCCAGCGCGTCGGTGACCAGGATGTCGACCTTGGGCCCGTAGAACGCGCCGCCCCCCTCGTCGAGCTCGTAGTCCAGCCCGCGGTTCCGCAGGACGTCCGCCAGGCGGTCCGCGGCCGCGTCGTAGACGGCCGGGTCGCCGATGGCTTTTTCGGGACGGGTGGAAAGGGCCGTGCGGTACTCGTAGCCGAATACCCCGAGCAGGTAGTCCCCCAGGTCGAGCAGGCGGTCGTACTCCTCCTCGATCTGGTCCTCGCGGATGAAGATGTGCGCGTCGTCCTGCGTGAACGAACGCACGCGCAGCATGCCGTGGAGAGCACCCGAACGCTCGTAGCGGTAGCAGGTGCCCAACTCGGCAAAGCGCAGGGGCAGGTCGCGGTACGACCGGATCTGCGAACGGTAGATCATGAAGTGATGGGGACAGTTCATCGGCTTCATGCGAAACCGCTCCCCGTCGTCGTCCATGGCCGGGAACATGTCGTCGGAGAAGACGTCCAGGTGGCCCGATATCCGGTACAACTCCTCGCTGGCCACATGGGGGGTGAAGACGATTTCGTAGCCGTGGTCGACCAGCGTCTCCCTGAGGAAGCTCTCGATGGTGTTCCGAACGCGTCCGCCGGCGGGGTGCCACAGGACGAAGCCCGGGCCCACCTCCTCCTGGATGGAGAAGAGGTCGAGGCGCTTCCCAAGCACCCTGTGGTCGCGCTTGCGCGCCTCCTCGAGGCGGTGCAGGTGCTTGCGCAGGTCCTTCGCCGCGAAGAACGCCGTCCCGTAGATCCGCTGCAGCATCCGGCGCCGCTCGTCCCCGCGCCAGTACGCGCCGGCCGCGCTCAGGAGCTTGAAGTGCCTGAGGCGTCCCGTGCTGGGTACGTGCGGCCCGCGGCAGAGGTCGAGGAAGGGGCCGTCCTGGTAGACGGTGATGACCTCGTCTTCGGCAAACTCCTCGAGCCGTTCCAGCTTGAGGGGGTCGTCGGCGAAGAGCTCCCGCGCCTCCTCGTGCGAAACGACGCGGCGCTCGAAGGGGTGGTCGGCCTTCACCACCTCGTCCATCCGCTGCTGAATCGCTTCGAGTTGTTCGGGCGTGAAGGGCTCGGGCACGTCGAAGTCGTAGTAGAAGCCGTCGTCGATCGCGGGACCGAACCCGATGCCCGCGCCCGGGATCATCTCGCGAACCGCGGTGGCCAGGACGTGGGCGGCGGAATGGCGCAACACGCCAAGCGCCTCCGGGTCGCGCTCGGTGAGGAGGCGCACGGACGCGCCGTCGGCGAGCGGCCGGTCCAGGTCGACGATTTCGCCGTCGACGACCGCCGCGAGCGCAGCCCGCGCCAGGCCGGGTCCAATCTCGGCCGCGAGGGTGCCCGCGGTGGCACCGTCGGGGAGCGCGACCGACGTGCCGTCGGGGAGGGTTGCGTGGATGCTTGGAGCGTTCATGGCGCGAAAGCTAACACCCTCGCGAGCACGCGTGGGCCCTGCGCGCACGCAGGTCAGGTGCTCCTCCGCCCGCCCTCGGCAGCGTCCCGGTGACCCCTATCCCGATGGAGGCCAGGGCGTCCCAGTGACCCGCTGCAACCGCGTCTGGTCCCTGGTGGGACGGTAGGCCTCACGCGCCGCCATGTCGTACTGGTCTCCCGGCGCGAGAAAGTAGAACAGCCCGCCGCTGTCGAGCGTCGCGTTGGCATCGTAGATGACCGCGTAACTCTGCCCGACCACCTCGAAGCGGTCTCCGCGCACCACGATGGCCGTGTTCTCGTCGATCCCGATGCCGAGCAGCTCGGGCTTGGCGCGGATCACCTCGATCAGGTCGAACTGGCGGTTGCGCCGGAGCAGGTGCTGGTCGATGCCCACGTCCTTCAGGAAGCCGAGGCCGACTTCGTGGTCGCCCATCATGATCGTGTTGGTGCGGGTGTCCCCGCGGACCAGGTACGATCCCTGGATGGACGCTCCGGCCGAGGACCCGCCGATGACGCCGCCACGGTCGAGAACCCCCCACAGCGCGTCGTGCGTCTTCGTGTCGAGATAGGAATCGGCCAGTCGCCACTGGCGTCCCCCGGTGAACCAGACGCCGCGCGCTTCGAGCAGCGGTGCCACGAAGGCGTCGGTATCGGCGACTTCGGGGTCGTACGTGTGAAGGACCGTGATGTGGCGCGCGCCCGCCTGTTCGAATCGCCGCCGCCCCCCGAAGTACTGGTCGTAGCTGTCGCCGCCGCCCGCCGTCGGAATGATCACGATCGGCGCCGAAGGTCCGCCCGCAAGCTCCACGAACTGGCGAAACACCGCCGGATCGGTCAGCGCCCCGCCCGCGACGATCAGGGTGCCGTTCTCGGGGCCGACCTCCTGGGCGGCGGCAGGTGCAAGGGCAAGGATGAAGAAGAAGCCGAGGAAGGCGAGGCGGGTCGGTTTCACGGTACTTGTCCTCCGGTTCAGGGCCATTCGCGATGTGGCGGGCTTGCGCGTTGCTCAAGGTGGGCCCGCGGAGGCTCGATTGGAAGGACCACGCGGCCGGGTTGCCCACTCTCTCGCGAGCCCCTCACATTGACAGCCGACCCCAAAAAAGGACCCTTGGCGATGACTCGTATCGTCCTCACCGCCGCGGCGCCCGTTCTCCTCGCATTGGCGTGCGCCGGAGAGCGGACCCCGCCAGGCCCCCCCGCCACCGGCCCCGAACTCGTCGACGCAGCCATCGCCTATCACGATCCCGAGGGCAACTGGCCCCGGCTGAAGCACACGCTGGTGATCGACCAGTCGCGGCCCGATGGCAGCGAACGCCGGGCCACCATCCACATGGACGTCGCCCGCAGCGAGTACAGCTACCGGGAGGACACGTCCGACGGGCTCCTGATCAAGGGGACGGCCGGCCCGGACTGCTTCGCATCGATCGGGGGACAGGCCCCGACGGAAGAGCAGGTGGCATCGCACCGTCTCGATTGCGCCGGGATCGAACGGATGCGGGACTACTACCTGTATCTATGGGGTCTGCCGATGAAGCTCCGTGATCCGGGCACCCACATCGACCCGGTCATCGGCGACGAGGAATTCGACGGCCAGCCGAGCCGTGTGGTCAAGGTGACCTACGATCCCCAGGTCGGTTCCGACACCTGGTACTTCCATTTCGAGCCCGGCACGCACCGGATGATCGGCTATCGCTTCTACCACGACGAGGCGGCGGGCGATGGCGAGTACATTCTGCTGAGCGGAGAGCGAGAGGTCCGGGGAATGAGGATCCCGGTCGAACGCCGGTGGTTCACCAACGCGGACGACCGCTACCTGGGAACCGACACCCTGGTCGACGACTTCACGGAGTCACCGGGGGACTAGGGGCCAGGGCCGCGCGAAAAACGGGGCCCGGCCGCTCACGCGCCCGGACCCCGCTTGCAGCCTGTTCGCGGCGTTGATGCGACCCTAGTACATGCCGCCCATGTCGCCGCCGCCGCCCGGCATCGGCGGCTTCTCGTCCTCGGGCTGCTCCACCACCACGGCTTCGGTGGTCAGCAGGAGGCTCGCGATCGACGCGGCGTTCTGCAGCGCGCTGCGCACGACCTTCGTCGGATCGATCACGCCGGCCTTGACGAGGTTCTCGTACTCGTCGGTCTGGGCGTTGTACCCGAAACCGCCCTCGCCGTCGCGCACCTTCGCGACCACGATGGACCCCTCGGCGCCCGCGTTCGCGGCGATCTGCCGAATGGGGGCCTCCAGGGCACGCCCCAGGATGTTCACGCCGACCTGCTCGTCCTCGCGATCGAGGCTCAGCCCGTCCAGCGCCGTCTGCGCGCGGAGCAGGGCCACGCCGCCACCGGGCACGATGCCCTCTTCGACGGCAGCGCGCGTCGCGTGAAGCGCGTCCTCCACGAGCGCCTTCTTCTCCTTCATCTCGGTCTCGGTCGCGGCGCCGACGTTGATCACCGCCACACCGCCGGCCAGCTTGGCGAGCCGCTCCTGCAGCTTCTCGCGGTCGTAGTCGGAGGTCGACTTGTCGATCGCCACCTTGATCTCCTCGATCCGGCCGTGGATCTTGTCCTCCGCGCCGGCACCGTCGATGATCGTGGTGTTGTCCTTGTCGATCACGACCCGCTTGGCGGTCCCGAGATCGCTGGCCACGGCGTTCTCCAGCTTGAAGCCCACCTCTTCCGAGATGACCTGGCCGCCGGTCAGGACCGAGATGTCCTGCAGCATGGCCTTGCGGCGGTCACCGAAGCCCGGCGCCTTCACGGACGCCACCTTGAGCGTGCCGCGCAGCTTGTTCACGACGAGCGTCGCGAGCGCCTCGCCCTCGACGTCCTCGGCGATGATCAGGAGCGGCTTGCCCATCTGGGCGACCTTCTCGAGGATCGGCAGAAGGTCCTTCATCGAGGAGACCTTCTTGTCGTGGATCAGGATCATGGGCTCTTCGAGCACCGCTTCCATCCGCTCCGGATCGGTCACGAAGTAGGGGGACAGGTAGCCGCGGTCGAACTGCATGCCCTCGACCGTATCCAGCTCGGTCTCCAGGCCGCGCGCCTCCTCGACGGTGATGACGCCGTCCTTGCCGACCTTCTCCATCGCCTCGGAGATCAGCTCGCCGATCTCCATGTTGTTGTTCGCCGAGATCGCGCCGACCTGGGCGATCTCGCGCTTCCCCTTGGTCTCGGTGGAGGCGCCGGCGAGCGCGCTCACGACCACGTCCACGCCCTTGTCGATCCCGCGGCGGATGCCCATCGGGTTGGTCCCGGCGGTCACGTTCTTCAGCCCCTCGCTGTAGATCGCGTCCGCAAGCACGGTCGCGGTCGTCGTGCCGTCCCCGGCCACGTCGGACGTCTTGGTGGCCACTTCCTTGACCATCTGGGCACCCATGTTCTCGACCGGGTCCTCCAGTTCGATCTCCTTGGCCACGGACACGCCGTCCTTGGTCACCGTCGGGGAGCCGAACTTGCGGTCGATGACCACGTTCCGGCCCTTGGGCCCGAGCGTGACCCGAACGGCCTTGCTGAGCTTGTCCACGCCGGCCTTGAGGCGGGCGCGTGCCTCGATGTCAAAGTCCAGTTCCTTCGCTGCCATTTTCGCTTGTCTCCTGGTTGTGTTCCCGGAGAGCGCCAGCGGGCGCCCCCGGCCGGGTTAGTGGTTGACGATGGCCAGAATGTCCGATTCCCGGAGAATCAGGTACTGATCCCCATCGACCGTGACCTCGGTGCCGCTGTACTTCCCGTACAGCACTCTGTCGCCCGAAGCGACGTCCATCGGGATCCGGTTGCCTTCGTCCGACAGCTTGCCCGGTCCCACGGCGACGATCTCGCCTTCCTGCGGCTTCTCCTTGGCGGTGTCCGGGATGTACAGGCCACCCCGCATCTGCTCGGCTTCTTCGAGTGCCTTCACCACCACCCGATCCGCCAGGGGCTGGATCTTGTTCGCGGCCGACATGCGCGCTCCTCCTTGGAATGGGTTGGTTTGGAATCGCGGGCGATCTGCCCGCCGTTAGCACTCGAAGTAGGTGAGTGCTAACAAACAGCAATGGAGTTTCGCGTATCGCTGCTGAGCGGTCAAGGCCCCGGTGCCGGCTACGCCTTCTCGCCTGCTCGCGCCCCGGCCAACTGGCCGTCCGCGCCGACGCCGGCCCCCCTTAGTGGTCCAGGTGCGCCCCCGCGATCCCCAGGCCTTCCAGCGTCAGGAACGGTTCGATCCGGTCCACCGTGGCCGCGTGGGGTCCGACCACCGGAGCGAAGCCGCCGGTCGCAACGACGAGGAGGTCCTCCGACCCCCAGTCGGCCCTGATTCGGCGCACCATCCCGTCGATCGCATCCACGACCGAATAGAAGACGCCGCTCTGGATGCACGTCTCCGTGCGGCGCCCCACGACTTCGTCGGGCGGAACCAGTTCGACCGTGGGCAGCTTTGCGGTGCTCCGCGCGAGCCAGTCGAGACCCGCGCTCAGCCCCGGGGCGATCACCCCGCCGCGGAAAACGCCGTCGGCGGTGATGCAGTCGAAGGTCGTGGCCGTGCCGAGGTCCACCGCGATCGTGTCGCGCCCGAAGCGGACCTTGGCCGCGAGGGTGTTGACGATGCGGTCCGCCCCAACCGTCAGCGGCTCCTCCACGTCCAGCCGGATCGGCAGGTCGGAGCGGGCGCTCACGTTGAATACGTTCCCATCGACGAGCGCCGACATCACGCGCCGCAGCGTACGGTCCCCGGACGGCACCACCGAGCCGATCACACCCCGCCGGATGGGGGCGGGCGGCCCTTCACCCGTCGACAGCCCTGCGTCCGTCGACAACAGCGCCCGCAACAGCACGCCGTATTCCGCCTCGGTCCTCGGCACCCGCGTGCTGACCCGCCAGTGCCGCAGCACCTCCCGGCCGTCGAGGTCCAGCAGTCCGAATACGGTTTCCGTGTTTCCCACGTCGGCGACCAGCTGGCAAGCCATGCTCAACTCCCGGGTTTCAACGCGGACTGCCATGAAACGGATCCTGCGATCAGCGCCAGGCACCGACCGCCCTCGTCCTTCAGCCCGAGCGAGCCGTCCGAATGCAGACCCGTCGATGTGGCGACGAGCCCCCGGACCGTCCGCGGGCCTCCGGAAGAATGGCGCACGGCGCCGTCAACAGACAACCTGCGCCCGCCCAGGGGCGAACGAGCCTGCAGCGCGGCCAGCTCCGCCCGGGGTATCGAATGGCCGGGACGGGCCCACACCTGCTCCAGCGATTCCATGATCGCCTCGAGCAGCCGCCCGCGCGGCGTCGAGTGTCCGGACTCCGCGAGCACCGAGGTCGGCGCCGGCGCCAGCCCCAGGGGGAGATCGCGCAGGTGCTGGTTGACGTTGACGCCGATTCCGACGAGTACCGCCCCACCCGCCCGCTCGCACAGAATGCCGCCCAGCTTGCGCCCGGAGACAAGGAGGTCGTTGGGCCACTTCACCTCGACGCGAAGCCCCGGGGCCGCCGATTCGATCCCGCGCGCCGCCGCGAGGCCCACCCGGAGCGACAGGGGCCCGAGGTTTCGGCCGGTCCAGCTCCGCACGACCGTGCACCACAGGCCCAGGGGCGTGTCGGACATCCAGCGTCGGCCCCGGCGGCCGCGTCCTGCGCTCTGCCGGTCGGCCACGACCAGCGCGGGCAACGCGGGGAGCGCGGGCGGCGCGGGCAACGGCGATCCCCGGGCGACCAGGTCGCGCGCACGGTCATTGGTCGAGGTGATTCGCGCGTGGAGCTCGACCGTCTCCACCGGGAGCCGACGGGCCCATGCTTCGGCGGAGCGGCCCTCCCACAGGGCCGTTGGTCCGTCCGGCGCGGCTTCCGCGGGGCGCGCCGCGCTCATCCCCGCCCCGTGAACACGAGGAAGGCCGCGCCCGCCGCCCACAGGTACGGGGCGAAATAGTGGAAGGCGCGGCGTTCGAGCATCATGCGAAAGGTGCGAATCGCCAACACCCCCGTCACGCACGCCACCACCGCTGCCACGGCGAGTGCGCCGGCGAGCGCCTCTCCGAGCGCCCCTCCGGGCGCCCCACCGAGCGCGCCGCCGCCCTCCCAGGCCGCCGTGGGCAGCTTGAGCAGCGCCGCACCCCCGATCGCCGGCACCGACATCAGGAAGGAGAACGCGGCCGCCTCGGACGGGCTCACGCCCCGCCAGAGCGCGGCGACCACCGTGGCGCCCGACCGCGAAATCCCCGGCACGATCGCGGCCGCCTGGGCGAGCCCCATCACGATCGCCACACCCGCGCCGGGTCGTCCGTCCGGCTCGCGCGCCAGCGCCCGCCGCGCGGTCCAGATCACCAGACCGGTCACCAGAAGCGCCACGCCCGTCACAGCCGGCGTGTCGAAAAGGGACTCGAAGAACCCGCCGAAACCGAGCCCGGCGACGGCCGCCGGAACGGAGGCGAGGAGAATGAGCCCCGCGTAGCGCGTCTGCGCGGGATCAAGGCGCGCCACTCCGGCGAGCAGCCTGGCCACGCGCTCCCGGTACACGATCAGCACCGACAGCAGCGTGGCGAAGTGAAGCACGACCTCGACCGTCACTCCCGGCAGCTCGATGCCCAGCAGCGCCTGGCCCATCACGAGGTGGCCGGAACTGGACACCGGGAGGAACTCCGTCACACCCTGCAGCAACCCGAGCAACGCGCCCTCGTACCACGTCATCGCCCGGCTCCCCCCGCCGGCCCCCCAAGCACCTCCGCATAGTACGCCTCGTAGCGGGGCAGCACGCGCTGCACGCCGTACCGCTCGACCGCCACCGTCCGCGCCGCCTCGCTGAACCGCTCCCACCGGACCGCGTCGCCGAGCAGGCCGATCGCCGCCTCCGTCGCGTCTTCAACGGCGCCCACCGGGACGAGGAACCCCGCCTCGCCGTCCGGCACCACCTCGGGCAGCCCCCCGGCCCGGTACCCCACCACGGGCACCCCGCACGAAAGCGCCTCCAGGGCGGCCAGGCCGAACGACTCCCGGTCGCTCATCATGAGGAACAGGTCCGCGCACGCCAGCAGCTCCTCGACGGCCGCGTGCTTGCCGAGGAAGACCACGTCTCGCTCGACGCCGAGCTCCCGCGCCCGTGCGGCCGCCCTGGGCCGGTCCGGACCGTCGCCCGCCATGACCAGACGGGCCGGAACCGCCGCGCGGAGGCCCGCGAAGACCTCGATCACGTCGACGACGCGCTTGACGGGGCGGAAGTTGGAAACGTGCATCACGATCTTCTCGCCGCGGGGCGCGAAGACCTCGCGGTGACAGGGATCGCGTCCCCGGTGGAAAACGCCGGTATCGACGAAGTTCGGAATTACGCGGATTCGCTCCTCGGGCACCGAGAAATCCCGCACGGTGACCTCCTTGAGGAAGCGCGACACCGCCGTGACCCCCTGCGAGCGCAGGATCGAGAAGCGCGTGATGGGGTGGAACGACGGGTGGAGTCCGACCAGCGTGACGTCCGTGCCGTGCAGGGTCGTCACCAGGGGTGGACCGCCGTTCTCTTCGAGCATCTCCTGCGCGATCCAGGCCGACGTGGCGTGGGGGATGGCGTAGTGGACGTGAATCAGGTCCAGCCGTTCCCGCCGCGCGGTGTCGTGGATCGCCGCCGCCAGCGCCAGCGTGTAGTGCGGCCGCTCGAAGAGGGGGTACTGCTCCATCTCCACTTCATGGAAATACACGCGTTCGCGGAAGCCGGAGAGGCGGAAGGGCTGGGCGTAGGAGATGAAGTGGACTTCGTGCCCGCGCGCGGCCAATCCGATCCCGAGCTCGGTGGCCACGGCGCCCGAACCGCCGTAGGTCGGATAGCAGGTGATCCCGATCTTCATCGCGTCCGCCGCCGCCAGGCGTCGATCACCGCGCCCGCCTGCGCCTCGAGGGGCGCCGTCCCGTCGACCGACACGGCCCCGGGCCCCAGCTGGTGACGGAACCACGTGCGCTGCCGCCGGGCGTAGCGGCGGGTGGCCACCCGGATCCGCTCCTCCGCTTCGCGCAGGGTCATCTTACCGGCGAGGTGTTCGGCCACCTCCCGGTAGCCGACCGCGTTCATCCCGTGGTCGCCGGGGCGGTAGCCGTCCTCGATCAGGCGCGCCACCTCGTCCACGAGTCCGCCTTCCACCATGTCGCCGATACGCCGGCGGATGCGCTCGTCCAGCACCTCCCGCGGGACCTCCAGACGGCAGACCATGCCGGGAAGGGCTTCACCCTCGGTGGGATGTCGGCCATGCCACCAGGATAGATTATGACCCGTCAGGATAGTGATTGACAGTACTCTGAGCATGCGCTGGTATCCCCCCGCGATCGCAACCTCGGCGCGGTCGGGATCGAATCTGCGCACCCAGCGCTCCAGTTCAGCGCGCGGGAGCCGGGCGAGCGCATCCTCGAGCGCGCGCCTTTCGGCAGGGTCCATGGGGGGCTCCCGGAAGAGCGGTTCGGTCAGCACGCGAAGGAAAAATCCGGTGCCGCCGGCCAGCACCGGCACGCGGCCCCTCCCCTCGATCGCGCCGATCCAGCGACGGGCGTCACGGCCGAATTCTCCCGCGCTGTAGCGCTGGTCCGGGTTGCGCAGGTCGAGGCCGTGATGCGGCACGAGGGTCCGCTCGGCGGGCGTGACCTTGGCCGTGCCGATGTCCATGCCGCGATAGATCTGCCGCGAATCCAGCGAGATGATCTCACCGCCGAGCCTCCGCGCAACCAGGAGCGAGAGCGCGGTCTTCCCGGCGCCCGTGGGCCCCACGATCGCGAGGAAACGGGCGGGGGCACCGACAGGCGGGGCTTTGCCCGGCGGGGGTTCCTCGGGCGCGGCCGCGGCGGATGTCGGCTTCGCTGCCGCCCCGCTCCGTATCGCCGTCGTCATGATCGGCCGAACTTGCGCCTGAGTTCGCCCAGGCCGAGCCTCACGATCGTCGGGCGGCCGTGGACGTCGTGGTACGGCAGTTCGGTCGCAAAGAGCTGGTCGAAGAGCTCCTGCATCTCGTCGTGCGAGAGGTCGCACCCGGCCTTGATCGCCGCTTTGCATGCGAAGCTCATCGCCACGCGCTCGTTCTGGTTGCGCGCGGAGTTCATCAGGTCGGAGCCGTGGGTGAGTTCGTGCAGCATCTCGCGCACGCACCGCTCCGCATCGAAGTACCGGTGGGGACTGGGGACCGCCTGCACGAGGATCGCGTCGTTTCCGAAGGGGGAGATTTCGAAACCGAGCGCCGCCAGCGGCTCGAGAATCGACTCGATGACTTCGACTTCCGGCTTCGTCAGGCGGATCGCGATCGGAAAGAGCAGCCGCTGTCCCTCTGCGCCCCCGCGCTCGAAGCTCGCGATGATCCGCTCGTAGAGCACCCTTTCGTGCGCGGCGTGCTGGTCCACGATGATCAGGCCGTCCCGGGTCTCGGCGAGGATGAAGCTGTTGTGGACCTGGAGCAGCTCGGGACGCGGGGCCCGGCCGGCGGCGCCCTCCTCGGCCGGCGCGGAATCGCCTTCGCCTGGAGCCCCGCGTCGGAAGAGGTGCATCTGCGCGATGTCGTCCGCGGGATCGCCCGCACGGTCGCTCGCAGGATCGCCCGCACTGTCGCCCTCGAGGGTCGGGAAGCCCTCGCCCGTGCCCTCGCGGACGACATGAACCGGGCGCGGTCTGTCCAGGGTTGCCGCCGACTCGATTCCCTCCAGCGCCTTGCGGACGGAGGCCTCGACGAACTTCTCGATCCGGCTGCGGTCGCGGAAGCGGACCTCGGCCTTCCCCGGGTGCACGTTCACGTCCACCTCGCCCCCCGGCACGGTCAGGAACAGGAAGACCCACGGCCGCTTGTCCCGGGACACGGTGGTGCGGTACCCGCGGTCCGCCGCCCGGATGACCGCGGCGTCGCGGAACGGGCGCCCGTTAATGAAGAGGCCGGCGCGGCGGAAACCGGGCCGCGCCAGGTCGGGGCGCTGCACCACGCCGGCGAGCCGCATTCCCTGGTGCTGCGTGGACAGCGGCACGAGCCCCGCGTCCTCCGCGTCCTTCCAGGTCGCGCCGATCCGCGCAGCCAGAGAGCGGTCCGCCGGAAGGTCGAAGACGATGTCGCCGTTCACCTCGAAGATGAAGCGCGTGCCCAGATCGGCGAGCGCGAGCGCGTGGACCACCTCGGCGACGGCGCGCGTCTCCACCCGGGCGCTGCGCAGGAAGCGGGCGCGCACGGGCGTGTTCAGAAACAGGTTGCGCACGTCGACGGTGGTTCCCGGACGGCGCGCCGCGTCCTCGACCCCCTGGATCCGGCCGGCGAGCGACCGCAGCCGCGTGCCCGTCTCCTCGCCGTCCACCGCGGTCTCGACGACCATGCGCGACACCGCCGCAATCGATGGCAGCGCCTCGCCGCGGAAGCCGAGGGTGTGGATCTCCCGCAGGTCCTCGGCGTGCCGGATCTTGCTGGTGGCGTGCCGGTCCAGGCAGAGCAGAACGTCCTCGCGAACCATGCCGCAACCGTCGTCGGCCACGAGAATCCGCCCCTTCCCTCCCCTCTCGATCGACACCCGCACCACGCCCGCCCCCGCGTCCAGCGCGTTCTCGACCAGTTCCTTGACCACCGAGGCCGGACGCTCGACGACTTCGCCCGCGGCGATCTGGTTCGCCACGTGGTCGGGAAGAACCCGGATCCGATTCACGACGGCTCCTCCGGGAGACGGAAGAACGAGGCCGTGTTCGCCCATGTGTCCTCGGCCACTCGCTCCGGCGTCTCCCGACGAAGCCGGGCCAGGGCCGCGGCCACGTGCGCGACGAAGGCGGGCTCGTTGCGGCGACCGCGCTTCGGCACGGGCGCGAGGTACGGCGCGTCGGTTTCGATCATGTAGCGGTCGGCCGGGGCGCTCTGCACCAGGCCGGCGTCGAAGTTCTTGAACGTCGCGATTCCGGTGAACGACACGAACCACCCCGCCGCCATCGCCTCGGCGAGCAGGTCCCGCGACCCCGTGAAGCAGTGCATCACGCCCGTCACCTGCCCCGCCGACTCGCGCACCACCGCCGCCGTGTCGGCCTCCGCCTCGCGCGAGTGCACCACGACGGGCAGATCCAGCTCGGCGGCAAGCTCCACGTGCCGTGCAAAGCTCCGGCGCTGCGCGTCCCGGGGTGCGTTGTCGTAGAAGTAGTCGAGCCCGGTCTCGCCGATCGCGACGCAGCGCGAGTGGGCGGCTACGTCACGCAGCGCGTCGATCGCTGACGCAGCGTCAAGCGTCGAGGCCGCGTCCGTCGATGCCGCAGCGCCCGATCCGCCGACCGCGTGGGGATGGATCCCCGCCGTGCACCACACGTCGTCGTGGGCGCGGGCAAGTTCCAGCGCGGCGAGCGAGTCGTCCGCGTCCGACGCGATCGTCACGACGCGCCTGACGCCGGCCTCGCGCGCCCGTGCCAGGACGGCTGCACGATCCGCCCCGAATGCGCGGTCGGTGAGGTGGCAGTGGGAATCCGCGAACCTCACCCCGTTACACCGCCGCGGCCCTCCGCGCGGCACGCTGCTTCTTCTTGTCCTCGCCGGTGCCGTACCGCTTCTGGATTTCCAGCAGGGCCGGCGCGGCGATGAAGATGGACGAGTAGGTGCCGATCAGGACCCCGAGAATCAGCACCATCGTGAACGGGCGGATCACCCCGCCACCCAGCACGAGCAGCGACAGCAGCACGGCCAGCGTCGTCCCGGAGGTCAGCACCGTCCGGGGCAGCGTCTCGTTGATCGAACGGTTGACGAGCTTGTACGGATCCTCGCGCCGCCCGCCCTTCCTGTTGAGGTTCTCGCGGATACGGTCGAACACGACAATGGTGTCGTTCAGCGAGTACCCCAGGATGGTCAGGATGGCCGCGACCGTGGGCAGGGAGATCTCGACGCGGAAGAGCGCGAGCAGGCCCAGGGTGATGAGCATGTCGTGGGCGGTCGCGATCACCGATGCCACGCCGAAGCGCATCTCGAAACGGATCGCGATGTACATCAGCGTGAGCACGAGCGAGAACATGATGGCGAGGCCCGCCCGCTGCTCGAGCTCGAGGCCGATCTTCGGTCCCACCAGCTCCCGCCGGACGACCTCGAAACCGTCCTCCCCGTACGCGGCCGCGATCTGCGCCGCGATGCCAGCAGCGACATCGTCGATATCCACGTCCGCGAGCCCGGCACGCACCACGAACTCGTCGTTGCCCTGCCCGAAACGCGTGATGGATGGAGCGTTGACCCCCCCGAGCGCCTCACGCAATTCGTCGTCGCTCGTGGGCTCCTCGAACCGGATGTGCACGAGGGCGCCGCTGGTGAAGTCGACGCCGTAGTTCTGCCAGGATCCGATGAGCGCGATGTTGAGGACCATCGCACCGATTCCGAGCGCCAGCAGGATGCCGGACAAGACGTACGCCTTCCGGCGCATGCTGATGAACTGGTATTTCGCTTCGTGAAAAAGCCACATGGCTGTGCTGGTCCCTTGCCTTTGCTGCTAGATGCTGACGGGATCCGAGCCGCGCTTGCCCGACAGGTACATCAGGAAGAGCGTGCGGGTCACGTACAGGGCGGAGAAGAACGAGGCCACGATCCCGATGCAGAGCGTCACCGCGAAGCCGCGTACCGGCCCCGTGCCGAACTGGAACAGGATCAGCCCCGTGATCAGGGTCGTGAGGTTGGCGTCGACGATGGCGGACAGGGCGTTGCCGAAGCCCTCGTCCACCGCCGTGCGGGGCGCGCGGCGCGCCGCAAGTTCCTCGCGTATGCGTTCGAAGATCAGGACGTTGGCGTCCACGGCCATGCCGATCGAGAGGATGAGCCCCGCGATCCCGGGAAGCGTCAGGGTCGCGTTGAGCACGGCCAGTCCCCCGAGCACCAGAACCAGGTAGAAGCCGAGCGCGGTGATCGCCAGCATCCCCGCGACCTTGTAGTAGAGGATCATGACCACGATCACGAGGACGATCCCCACAATACCCGCGATCCTCCCCTGGTCCACGGAATCCTGTCCCAGCGAAGGCCCGACGGCGCGCTCCTCCATGATCCGGAGCGGAGCCGGCAGAGCACCGGCCCGCAGGACGAGGGCCAGATCCGTCGCCTCGCTCATGTCGGCGGTGCCGAGGTCGATCGAGCCCCGCGATCCGATCCGGTCACGCACCACCGGCGCGCTGACGACCTCTCCGTCGAGTACGATCGCGATACGGTCGCCGATGTGGGCTCCGGTCAGCTGCTGGAACGCGCGTCCGCCGCGGCGGTTGAGTTCGAAGAGCACCTGCGGCTGGTTGAACTGCTGGTCGCGGTTGGCCGTGGCGTCATCGAGCTGGTCGCCGGTGAGGAACGGCTCCTCCTCGAGGACGTAGAGCTCGCGGTAGAAGCGTCCGCCGATGGGGATCGAGTCCCATCCCCACTGCAGGCTGACATTCCTGGGCATCGCGCGCTGGAACTCCGGCAGTCCCATGAATTCGACCGCGGTCTCCATGTCGGCCGCATCGACCGTGTATGTGCCGACGTCGCCGCGGTTGAGGAGACCGGTGAACGGTCGGAGGTTGAGTTCCCCCTCCTCGGGCTGGGCGTCGACGGACTCGTCCTCGGCGGTGGTGGCGTCGGCCGTGGCTTCGCCCGCCGCGGGATCGCCCGTTGCCGGATCGCCCGCCGCTGCCGCGCTGTCAGCGGCCGTCGCCAGGGTATCCTCCGGGTCGCTGAACAGGAGCTGCTCGATCGAGGTGCCGGTTTCCGCGACCTCGGTGGCGCGGCCCATCTCGCGCAGCCCCTCCTCGCCGATGGCCGCGACGACGGCCCGGTCCAGTCGCTCCAGCGCCGGATCGATCTCGGTCGTCTCCAGGACCAGCTTCCACTCGAGGTACGCCTGCTGGTTGATGATCTCCTTGGCCCGGCTCTCGTCGTCCAGACCCGCGAGCTCCACGATGATCCGGTCCGCGCCGCTCTTCTGGATCAGCGGCTCTTCCACACCGAATTCGTCGACCCGCGTGCGGATGATCCGCTCGGCCCGGTCGATCGCGTCCGCGCGCCGTTCGGGCGTCAGGGT
Organism: Longimicrobiales bacterium; assembly: GCA_965116905.1. Classification (GTDB taxonomy): domain Bacteria; phylum Gemmatimonadota; class Gemmatimonadetes; order Longimicrobiales; family Gaopeijiaceae; genus Bin94. Next base: position 3,408,927 of record OZ220732.1, read on the forward strand.
CTCATCCGGATCGTCGATCTCGAGGACGAGGTGAATCCCGCCCTGAAGGTCGAGGCCCAGCTTCAGACCCCTCGTCCACAGATAACCCGCCGAGAGGCCGAGCACCGCCAGAATGACGATGATCCGGCCCCGAAATGACTTTAGCATGTGCGTCCTGACCCCTTCGTGAACCCTCGGCGACCGCAGGCGGGCGAGGGCTGCGCGCTCGCGCCCGCGATGACGGCGTCGCAAGCCGCAACCGTCGCGACGCCAGCATGGGAAGTTGGCCCGCCGCGCCGGGAGTGTCAATCATTTTGCGCTTTGTCGGCCGGGTTCCGTCCCGGCCTGGACTTCACTCTTCGTAGGCGACGCCGGGAAAGTGTCAGTCAGGGCATCTCGGAGCCCGCCGGGGCATCGGCCGGGGCCGCGGGGGCCGGAGTGTGGAGGTCGTACATGACCGCTGTCTCGATGCCGAGTTCGTCGCTGTGAACGCCAAGCCAGTAGTCCTCGCCGAACTCGAAGGTGCTGAGCCCGCTTTGGGCGCTCTCCAGATGGCAGAGAAAGCTGCCGTCCGGCTCGAACCCCATCCACCGGACCCGGTCGGCGCGCGGCCGCTGGTAGGGCAGCACCCAAAGTCGGCCGTCGCGGCCGATCATGACCTTGGACATCGACGGGAATTGATCGGCAACCGGGACCTCGGGATCAATGATCGCTTCCTCGCGCTCGCTCCACTCCGGCGAATCGCGGCCTCCGCGGCTTTCGATGTACTCATCTCGCCACGCCTGGACATCGGCACCCGTGACATCCCGGTCGGGGTCGGACCACCTGACAATGCGCCGCAGTCGGAACCCGTCGTCCAGCAGCCTGACCTCCGTGTCCCGACCCACCGCAATTGCGATTGTGCGACCCCCGGCGTCTACGAGGGGTGATGGCGCAAAGATCGGTCGACGAACCAGGCCCGCTCTCTCCGAAATCTGAATCCGGCCTGCGGGACTCGTCGGGAGGCGGGCAAGCGTGCCCATCATTCGCCCGCCCGCGTCGTGAAGCTCGACGACGAGGGTGTCCGGGGTAGAGAAGTCGTCACGCCGACTGCTCCTACGCTCCGTCGTGTTGATCGAAAGACCGTTGTCCAGCACGCCGCCCCAGCGCGAAGGACTCGGATAGACGGGATCCAGTCGGGCGGTGCGGACCCAATCGCCCGACGCCGTAAAGACCTGGTACCTCCAGGGACGGTAGTCGCCAACCCACAGCGTGTCGCCTGGAAGGATCCAGAGTTTCCACGCGTCGTTGAACTCGCCAGGCCCCTCTCCCGGCCGTCCCATCGAACGCAGATGCCGACCCGTCTCATCGAAGATCCGGATCTCGGCGCTGGTCCGGTCAACCACGGCCACCGAGCCGTCCGAGAGGCGTCCCACGCCACGGATGTAACTGAACCAATGCGCCTCGTCGTTTTCGTTGTCGCCGACCCTGAAGATGGGTTCCGCCCCGAGCGAACAGACCGCGTCGGAGTTCAACGGATCGCTGGTGACGACCTCTACCCCGGCGCTGTCGATGGCGATCGTGGTGGCCGGCCCGGAGGAGGCGTCGCAGGCACCGAGGAGTGCGAGGACGGCGGGAAGAAGCGGGACGGGGACGGAAAAGGGGACCGGTCGACGGTTCATATCTGGTCTCTTGAATGAGCAGCAAGCCGGGGGCAGCGGCACCTGGCCGATCCAGCCATGTAGGTGCCCCGGATGTCGGCTCAGCTTGAAGCCCCAGTTACCGCCACGCAACCGTGGCACCCAAGCGGGGGCGGTCGCGTCGTGTGGGACGGGTGACGAACTCCTGAACCGCGTGCGGAGCCTGCCGAACGGTTGAAGGGGTCGCCGGCCGGGTGGGCGCAACTCACGCGGCAGAGGCATGACCCCACACGGTAGCCCCGGCACGCCAGCGTCCCTACTCTGGGACGCATGTGCTCCTCGAACATCGCCGGGCCCAGGCCGGCCGCCTTCGCCACGGTGGCCATGTGCGCGGTCCTCGCCGGGCTCGCCCTGGCCGCTCTCCCGCAGGCGGCCCCTGGTGGGGACGGGGCAGGTCGTGCGGATTCGGGGGCCGCGATGGCGGACATCGCGCTTCCCTCCCCCACCGACACCACCCTTGCGATCACCTTCCTCAACGTGGGTCAGGGGGACGCGGTACTGATCCGTGCGCCGGAGGGCCAGACGGCGCTCGTCGATGCGGGGCGCGGCGACATCGTTCCGCTGCTGCGCGAGATGGGCGTGGACGGGATCGATCTGCTGGTGGCGACGCATCCGGATGCGGACCATATCGGGGGGATGGCGGACGTGATCGGGTCGATGCCCGTGCGGTTCTTCATGGACAACGGGCAGCCCCACACGACGGCGACGTACCGTCGGCTGCTGGCGGCGCTCGAGGCCAAGCCGGAGATCACGTACCTGGAGGCGGTTCCGCGGACGATCTCGCTGGGGAGCGCCGAGATCGAGGTGCTGCCGCTGCTGCCGCGGGCGACTGCGGATCGGAACAACCGCTCGGTGGCGCTCATCGTGCGGTTCGGGAGCTTCACGGCGCTGCTGAGCGGCGATTCTGGGGTGCGGCAGCTGACACATCTGGTCGGCCAGGGCGCCGTTCCCGCGCTGACGCTGCTGAAAGCGCCGCATCATGGCAGCGACAATGGGTTCACGTGGCCGTTTCTGGAGGCCGCGCGGCCCGAGGTCGTGGTGATTTCGGTGGGCCGGAACGGCTATGGGCATCCGCGGCCGGCAGCGCTGCGGGCGTATGCCGAGGTGGGGGCGGCGGTGCTGCGGACGGACCAGGCCGGGCATGTCGCGATTCTCGGGTATGAGCATGGGGACTTCGGGGTTGTGCGCGGGGAGCAGGTGGCATTGGTGATGCGGGCGAGTGGGGAGCGGAACGGGATCGGGGGTGCGGTGGTCGCGGAAGCGGAGGCTGTGGTTGGCGCGGGGGCGGCGGGGGGCGTGGCGGAACGGGCGGGGGCGGCAGGCACGAACGCGGCGGGCGCGGCGGGCGCGGCAGGCGTGACTGCAGCCGGTAGCGGCGCGGACCTCAGACTCAGCGTCTACGCCGATGCGCCGGGCAACGACAACCGCAATCCCAACGGCGAGTACGTCGTGATCCAGAATCTCGGGGCGGTGGCACAGGCCATCGGCGGGTGGAGTTTGTGCGACCTGGCGAACCACTGCTTCGAGTTCCCCGCGGGCGCGGTTCTGGCGGCCGGTGGGACCATCACGCTCTACAGCGGGCAGGGCCGCTCCGACGGCAGCCGATATTACATGGGCTATCGCAGGGCCGTGTGGAACAACGGCGGGGACACCGCAACACTGTACGACGAACGGAGGGCGGTCGTGGTCGCCTACAGGTATTGAGCGGGCGAGGCGGGGCCGCAGGGGGCGGCGGGGCCGAAGGGCGCGGAGGAATGCCGGTGACGCGGATCTGGGTGGTGGACCGCGTGGAGCCGCCGATGGCCGTCGTGGTCGCGGACGACGACGAGCGGCAGGTGGACGTGCCGCTGGCCCGGCTGCCGGCCGGTGCGCGGGCGGGTGCGGTCCTGCGCGTGCCGGAGACTGACGAGGGGCCGGACTGGGAGGCCGCGAGGGTGGACGAGGAACTGCGGCGGGCCCGCCTGCAGGAGGCGGAGGCCGCCCTCGACCGGCTGCGCCGCCGGGATCCAGGCGGCGACATCGTGCTGTAGCCCCGGCTGGGGTCAGGTGGGGCCGGCGGATTCCCGGTCGCGAAGGAGCAGCGCGGAAGCCACGCAGATGAACGATGCGACCCAAACCCAGTAGCCGACGCGCAGGTGGCCCATACCGTCCCGCCAAAAGTGGGGCCAGCCGAACAGAGCCGACAACGCCCAGTAGAGGTTGAGCACCGCCGCACCTGCCACCAGCCGGAGCAGCCAGCGGCTCTCTGGAGGCCGCACGCCTCCCAGCTTCAGGAAGGTCAGCAGAATCAGAAGGTTGCTGAGCCCGCTGAGCACGGCGACGAGATCCTCCACGGAGGACATCGCAGTGACGAGGAGAATCGCCATGAAGGCGGCCTCCCAGCCAGGGACCCCTGGGCGGCGTTCAGCCGGCTCCTCGGCGCCCCCGGTATCGGCGGGTTGAACCGGCTCGGGGTCCGCGGTTTCCGTGAACGCCGGTGGCGGGGGTGGCGGGGGTGGCGGTAGGCGTGGGCCTAACGGGGGTACAGCCGTCGCCGGCAACACGAACGACACCGCGAACATCGCCCATCCCGCAAGCAACAGGCGCCGCCAACTCCTGACCATGCGCTCCACCACTGACATGGCGACCTCCCGCGAGACATGAAGTCCTCCCCGAAGGACTACGGCCTGCGGTAGGCGAACGCAACCCGGTTGCCTCCTTGTCCCGCCGGCCGCCTTCCTATACATTGTACCTCAAGGTACATTGCAGATCAAGGCAACCGGCGCGGTCGAGGTGAAGAAGGGGTCAGGGTGAAGAAATCGATTTCCAAGGAACTCGTGGCCGCCTCGTCGCGGCCGATGGTGCTTTCGATCCTGGCGGGCGGCGAGAGCTACGGCTACGAGATTCTTAAGCAGGTGAAGCTGCTCTCGGACGGAGAGCTGCAGTGGTCGGACGGGATGCTGTACCCGGTCCTGCACCGGCTGGAACGCGACGGGCTGATCGCCGGCCGGTGGCAGCTGACCGAGGCGGGACGGCGGCGGAAGTACTACCGGCTCACCAGCCGCGGCAAGGGCCAGCTGGCGAGTGACCGGCAGAACTGGCGAGCCGTGCATGGGGCGCTCGAGATGTCCTGGGGAGGCAGCCATGTTTGACCTGGATAGGGCGGTCGGGCGCTGGCGCAAGAAGCTGGAGAGCGAATCCTCGCTGTCGCCGTGCGAGGTGGACGAACTCGAGGATCACCTCCGGGCCCACTTCGACCTGGAGATGGAACTGACTCCTGAGCAGACCCGCGTGACGGCGTTCGCGAACGCGAGCGGGGGGATGGGCGAACCGGCGGACCTGTCGAAAGAGTTCGCGAGAGCGGGAAGCCCGAGGTGGCGGCAGCTGATCTACGCCGGATGGGCGTTGTTTGCGGTCTCGTTCGTGCTGCCGGCGTACGCCGAGGGTCCGGGCCACGGTATCTTCTCCTTCGGGACCATGTCCGGTTGGGGCGCGTTCCAGAGCGCGGTATTCTGGGGCGACTGGCTGGGCAGGCTCAGTGCCGCGACCAACCTCATCATGCTGGGCAGCCTGCTCATCCTCCGCACCTCCCGGCGCGGGCGCGGCCGCTGGCTCCGATGGCTCGTGGGAGGCGCCGGTATCCTGAACCTCGCGTACTGGCCGATCTGGGTCGTGACTGAGGGTGACCCGGTGTCGGACCTGCTGCCCGGCTACTGGATCTGGGTGGCGTCGTTCCTTTGTGTGGCCGCCGGCATCTGGATGTCGGTGAAGGAGCGCACGTCGATCGGTTTCGTGCCGGAGACCTCCTGACGCGAAATGTAAAGTAAAGTTTACATTTTGTGATCCTGGGATGACACGTGACATCGTATTGTCCCTTGCGTAACGCTTGATCATATTGGCGGCGTTGAGACATATGGCTTGTGTCCTCCGGCCAAGGAGTCGACTCCGATGTATGCCGCCTTTCCGTATTCGCCCACGACCAGGGCCGCCGCTCTGACGGCCACCCTCGCCGCCCTGACGGCCACCCTCGCCGCCCTCGCCGTCCTCGCCACCCTCGCCGTCCTCCCTGCCCTGCCCGCCGAGGCGCAGCAGCGCCCCTTCACGACTGAGGTCGCGCTCGACGTCAACCTGGTGGGCATCGCGGCGGTCACGAGCGACGGCTCCCGCGTGGCCGCGACGGTGCGCACCCGGCGCGACCGCACCGATGTCGACCATCAGCGCTTCGGCGACCCCACGTACATCTCGCCCACCTCGACCCGGCTGATGGTGATCGACACGCGGAGCGGCAACCGCACATGGGTGCACGAGGACCCGGCCCAGCTGCGCGGCTTCGCGTGGTCGCCCGACGGGGAGCGGCTGGCCTACTTCGCCGTCGAGGGCGGGGAGTACCGGCTCCGGATCTTCGACGCGCGCGCGGGCAGCGCCGAGACCGTGGCGCTCGGCACCGACAACGAGATCGCGTCGTCGTCGCCGCTCGTGTGGGCTCCCGATGCGTCCGGGGTGCTCCTCGGGCTGCGGCCGGCCGGGTGGGCCGAGGAGGCTCGCGCGGCCTTCGTAGCCCTGACCGAGGCGCCGGTGATCGTGCAGGATTCCCGCAACGACTTCCTGGCCTGGGACCGCGTGAGGAACATCGCCGCGCGGCAGATCATCGCGCTCGTCTCACTCGAAGACGGCGGCGGCGGCAGCAATGGCAGTGTGCGCGAAGTGCTGACCGGTGCGACGCCTTCCGGGCTGGGGTTCTCGGCCGACGGCTCGTACGTGACCTATTCGACGGCGACGCGCACGAAGACGTCGTACACGCGGCGGGACGGAACCGAGTACGCGCTGTACCGGCTCGACCTTGCGGACGGCGGCGAGCCCGAGTTGCTGCGGGACACCGGCGAGGAGCGGATGGGTGTGACATGGAACGACGCGCGCGATGCGTTCGCGTACAGTGAGGACGGGTCGGTGTTTGTGCGCAGGCTGGATCAGGACGAGGCGGTCGACGTGACGGCGGCGCACCGGGGGGACGCGGAAGAGGCCGGTGGGGCCGACGCCGCTGCCGACGCCGACGCCGACGCCGACTCGGACTCCGCCGCCGACTCCGCCCGCATCCGCTTCTCCGTTCAGCGCTGGAGCCCGTCCGGGGACGCGCTGCTGCTCGCCTCGCAGGACGCCTGGCACCTGCTGGAGCCGGGCACGGGCCCCGCCAGCAACAACCTCCGCACCCTCCTCGAACTCGAGGACGACGAAGACGCCCGGCCCCGCCGCCAGGTTCAGGGCTGGCGCGACGACGGGCGCCACGTCCACTTTAGCTACTCCGCCCGCGACCGCTGGCAGCGCGGCCTGAAGCGCCTCGACACCGCCACCGGCGCCATCGAGACCCTGGTCCTGGACAGCAACCTCTACCGCTCCTGGAACGTCTCGGACGACGGCGGAACGGTCGTTTACACCATGTCCGACGGCGACCGCCCCGACGAGATCCACGTCGCGCGCGGCGACTTCCCGGCGGCTCGCCGGCTCACGACCTCCAACCCGGGGCTCGACGACGTCGCGCTCACCCGCAGCGAGCTCGTCGAGTACCTGGACGTCGACGGCAACACCCTCTACGGCATCCTCTACTACCCCGCCAACTACGAGCCCGGGCGCAAGTACCCGCTCGTGGCCGAGATCTACGAGCAGTTCTTCGACAACGGCTTCAACGAGAACATGAACCTGATCACCGCGCAGGGGTGGTTCGGGTTCCGCCCGTCGGTGCGCTTCGAGGAGGGATTTCCCGGCGAGGCGTGGCTGAAGGCCGTGCCCAACGCGATCAACAAGATCATCGAGCGGGGCCTCGTCGACCCCGACAGGGTGGGCGTCTACGGGCAGAGCTACGGGGGCTACGCGACCAACCTGCTGATCACCCAGACCGACCGTTTCGCGGCGGCGGCGAACGTGTCCGGCAAGGTGAACATCATCTCGTTCCTGGGCGACTCGCCCAAGATCACGACGCGCAACTACGCGGCCGCCGAGGTCGGGCAGGACCGGATCGGCGCCACGCTCTGGGAGCAGCCGCACAAGTATATCGAGCACTCGGCGGTCATGTTCGCGGACCGGATCGAGACGCCGCTGCTCATGCTTTCGGGCGAGGGCGACTGGAACGTGCCGGCCACCAACCAGCGCGAGATGTACTACGCGCTCCGCCGGCTGGGGAAGGAGGTCGTGTGGGTGCACTACACCGCGGGCGGTCACGGAGCCGGGCGCGCCAGCACGGCGGCCGATTTCGCGGATCATTGGCAGCGCATGTTCGAGTGGTTTGCCGAGCACTTTGTTGATGAGGAGGAGAGCAGAGCGGCGACATCGGACCGGTGACCGATGCCGCAACGGGGTGGTGGTGAGGGGCGTGCGGGAGGAGGCAGGAGATAGCGGGGGATCCAAAATGAACCACGGCATGTTCGCTGTCTCGGGGCCGAGCAACGGCCTCGCCGATCATTACATAGACGCGATTGCCGCCGCACTCGACAAGAGCCGGCGCCCGGCTACGCTGCGCGCCTACGAGCGCGCCTGGGAGCGCTTCAGGACCTGGGCGGTGTCGGAGGGGCTGGAGCCGCTCCCCGCCGATCCGCTGACCGTGGCGGCCTATCTGGCGTACAGGGCGGGCATCGGGCGTTCCCCTTCCACGCTGGCGCTGGACCGCAAGGCCATCAGCTACCACCACGGCAAGCTGGGGTATCCGTCGCCCACGGCGTCCGAGGGGGTCAAGGCCACGCTGGCGGGGCTCCGCAACCAGGCGGCGGAAGACGGCCGCGGCGACCCCAGGCAGGCGCGTGCGCTGACCGGGAGCGCGCTCCGGGCGATCGAGCGGACCGCGCACCGGCGGCGGCGGGGGCCCACGGGCCGGACGGAATCGCTCGGGGCCGCGAACCACCGGGGCGACGTGGACATCGCGCTGGCCTCGGTCATGCGGGACGCCCTGCTCCGAAGGGGCGAAGCCGCGCGGCTCCGCTGGGGCGAGGTGGAGTTCTGGTCGGACGGTTCGGCCCGCGTCGTCATCCGGCAGTCGAAGACCAGCAAAGCCTCTGCCGTCCTGTACGTCGGCACGCGCGCCGCGAAGGCGCTGCGGCACATCCGTCCGGCCGACGCCGACCCGGGCGACCGCGTCTTCGGTCTGCGCTCCGGCCGCTCGATCGCGAACCGGATCGCGGCCATGGCAAGGGCGGCGGGGCTGGGCGAGGGGTTCAGCGGGCACTCGCCGCGCATCGGCATGGCCCAGGACCTCACGGCCGCAGGGGTCGGCCTGCCCGCGCTGATGGTGGCCGGACGCTGGAAGTCGGAGCGCATGCCGGCGTACTACAGCCGCGCGCAATCGGCCGGCCGCGGGGCCGTGGCGAACTTCTACGGGAACGGCGCGGCGCCGGGAGGCGGGCGCTGACGGACCTCTAAGTTAGCTAATTATCTAGCTACGTTAGAGATTGAGGCCCCTCAGGTAGCCGCGGACTTCCGCGAGGCCTTGACGCAGGGTCTGCTGTTGCCTTCGCAGTGCGGCCTGCTGCCTTCGGAGTTCGTCCTGTTCTCTCTGGAGTTGGGCCTGTTCCCGGCGGAGGTTGGTCTGTTCCCGGCGGAGTTCGGTCTGTTCCCTCTGGAGGCCGGCGACCTTGTAGCCGATGTCGGCGACCTCGTGGCGGAGGTCGGAGCGTCGACGCAGTTCCCATGCCGATCGCGGATGGTAGGTGGATGATCTCATCACAAGGCAATCACTTCGCCCGGTGACCTGGCTTGGGCTCCCCGCCCACCTCTCCCAACCCACTCGGCGCAGTTCTTCGACTTTGTACCGCAAGACCGCCATCCCTGCCAAGGCAGTTCCCACACACGTTCCCGCTAGAACAGCGAATTGCCACCAATCCATAACCGCCTCCCCCCCACTTTGGCCCCTCTCCCCGTGCCGGTACTCGGTCCCGACCCACCGAAGGTACCGACGAACCACTTTCTTTGCGAGGTGGGGACGGTAACGGTGGAGAACATGGGCCTCGCGGGCGTGACTGTCATGCTTTCCGGCATGGCTGATGGTCAGACCACGACCGACGACAGCGGCCAGTTCTCCTTCACGGGACTGCGCGCCGGCACGTATTCGGTCGAGATCTCCGGCTTCGACACCAACGAAGTCAGCTTCTCGAGCACCTCCGGTGCCGCGACGGTCGGCGTCGGCGAGTCCAAGGTCGTCAGCTTCGACGGCACGTATCTCCGCACCGCGGGGATCCAGGGCCAGGTAAGCGTGGACGGCGAGGGCCTCGGCGGCGTGACGGTGACGCTGGTGGGCGAAGGCGAAGAGCGGACCGACGTGACGGATGCGGGCGGGCTCTACGCGTTCTCGGCGCTTAAGAGCGGCACCTACCAGGTCGCGATCACGAACCCGGATCCCGAGGACTACGAGTTCACGACCACGTCGAAGAGCGCGACGGTCGCGACGGGCGAGACCGCCAACGTGCCGTTCGAAGGCACGCTGCTGCGGACGGCCGGTATCGCGGGCCGGGTCAGTCTCGACGACGGCATGGGCCTTGACGGCGTGACGGTTACGCTCGCGGGCGCAGCCGAGGCGACGGCGACGACGTCGAACGGCGGTCAGTACGCTTTTGCCGGGCTGGCGGCTGGCACCTACGTGCTCAGCATCGAGAACCCGGACGCCAACGCGTACAGCTTCGCCGAAGACGAGATGATGAAGACGGTCATGCTGGAAGACGACCAGTCTGCGATCGTCAACTTCAGCGGGACGCACACCCGCACCGCCTCGGTGTCGGGCATGCTGTTCGTCGACGAAGTGATGCAGGACAAGATGTACACCGACGGCGAGCCCACGATCGTCGCAGCGCTGGGACCCTGGTTGGGGTCGCTGGCCGACGATGACCCGGCGAAGATGGCCGTGCTCGGAGCGCTGGCCAAGGCGACGGTGAAGCTGCGCGGCCCGGATCTCAGCGACGAGCATGACATTCCCATCATGGCGGACGGCAGCTTCACGACGGGCCCGGCGCTGATGGCCGGTTCGTACCAGGTCGAGTTGCCGGTCAACGACGACGACGTGGCGGCGGGACTCGCCGCGGCAGGCGTCGCGTTTGTGGGCGAGTCGATGGTGGTCAACGTCGAGGCTGGCGGCAACGCGACGGTCAACTTCCCGTTCCGGATCACGATGCAGACGGTGGTGACCGGTGCCCGCATGGGCGGCGGCGGCCACTTCGGTCTCCCGGTCGAGGGCGTGGAGCTGGCGCTGTACGCCCGGGCCGACGGCACCGACATGCTGGGCGAGGCCACGACCGACGAGATGGGCATGGCCACGTTCAACTTCGCGCGCGCGGACAACACGGGTCCCGTGGGCAACGACAACATCGTATTCGTGAAGGCCATGGATTCGGGGCACCCGGCGCTGCACGTGAGCGGCAACGAGTTCGTCGAGATCAACCATGCGTCGACGGCGCGTCTCTACGCGGCGGACGCCGAGAAGGAAGTGGCGACGCTGATCAACGTGGCGGTCGCGTTCGACTTCTGGGTCAAGAGCAACGAGATGGCCCGCAACGGCGACGAGGGCCTCGGCGGCTGGAGCACCGAGGTCTACTTGGGCGATCCGGAGGACGAGGACAACATGCCTCTGATGCTTCCGAATCCCATGGATCCCACGATGATGGTCAACGCCACCCTGCCCACGGACACCACGAAGGGCGACGATCTGGGTAAGAGCACGTTCGCGTACGTGGCCGACCCGACGATGGTGGATTATCCCGTGACGTTCACGGTGATGGCGGCCATGGACGACGAGGCCGACTGTAAGGGATCGGGCCTGATGGCGGTATCCGATCAGCCCGACCAGTGCGAGATGTGGGAGCAGAGCGACGCGCTCACGCACACGCACACGGGGCTTGACCTTCCGCCGGGCAAGGACGACGACATGCTCGACCTCGGCCCCATCCGGATCACGTACACGACGCAGACCGTCTACGTCGGCGCGCACCGTGAGCTGGACGACCGGACCGGGTTTACCGACTTCATCGGTGTCGGAGACGGCGATGCCCGTCCCATGGGCACCGGCGTGGACGAGATCGAGGTCAGCCTGATGGTCGCGGACAGCAGAGGGCGTCTCAGAGCCTTCGAGTATGACCACGACATGGACGAGGACACGGAGGATGTCGAAGCGACGGCGACCGTCGGCGCTTCGGGCATGGTGTCATTCGCCCACATTCCCGCCGATACCGAATTCACGGTCGTGGCCGATGCGGGCAGCGACATGATGATCGTTCCCGACGATCGATCCACGAGGGAGATCGACGCGTTCGGCGATCAGCTGGACGACTATCCCGACGGCAAGATGGTCGGCGCCTTCGGTGACGGCAGCGGCGCGCGTGCGGACGTCTGGATCTGCCCGCTGTGGAGACTCGACAACGACGATCCCAACGAGAACTGCTCGACCTTCGCCTACAAGTGGGCGACCGGGACGATCTCGGGCGATATCGACGGTCTCCGCAAGGGCGACAAGGCGTCCGTGATCCTGACGCCGGTCAACAGTAACGAAGACTACGAGGACGACCTCGCGGACGACGACGAGATCACCGCCGGGACGGGCGGAGCGGCCAGCTACTCCTTCACGGGTGTTGCGGACGGCCGTTACATGGTCACGCTCGAAGCCAAAGCAGGAAGCTGGGAAGAGGACGAGACCAAAGTGCTCTCCGTCATGCACGACGAGGAAAGCGAAGACGAGGAATACACCGGCGCGACTGCGGGCGAGGACCTGTCCGCCAGCGACCTGCGCGGCGTGATCCGTGGCCGGATCGCGAACGACTCGAATGGCCGAGCGGGCCTGACGAGCGACGAGTCCAGGGCCGGCGTCGTGGTGGAGATCTACTCGGCGAAGAAGGTCGGTGGATCAGGCACCACCAAGAACAACTACGTGCCCGACGAAGCCGTGACGGACGCGGACGGCGACGAGGTGATGGCCGAGACCGACGGCGAAGGCGTCTTCATGTTCGAGAACCTGGTGGTTGGCGACATGTACTTCCTGAAGCCGGTGGAGACCGACCTGTACATCTCGGTCAGGAACGGCAACACGAGCATCGGCAAGACGGCCGAGAAGGCCACGGATGTGGTGCCGCACGCGCTCGTGACAGCTGGACTGCCGCCCAGGGCGGGCACCGAGCCAGGAATCCCGACATGGGACTACCACACGAGCATGGCCACACCCAATGGCGACGCCAACTTCGTACTGCTGTACAAGGACGGCGAGGTCGAGGGTAAGGTGTCGGATCCGAGCGTGCGTGCCGCGCACAGTCGCTCGGTCGTCGAACTGCACCTGTGCAGGACGTCGAACCAGGTGCTTGATACCTCGGTAGACCCCCCCACAGTGACCACGGCTGCGACTGGATGCGGCGGGGGCGTAAATGCGTACGAGGGCACGGTTGTGGAAGCCGACGTAGACGAGGACGGCGACTGGAGTGCCGATGGCCTCCGGGAAGGCCTCTACGAGGTGGTTCCCGACCTGCCGGCGGGCTATGTCGTTTCCGACTCGGCCGGTACGACGGACGGGACCGGCACCAGCTACCACGCCCAGCAGTTCGTCGACCTGAGGGGTGGGCGCGCCGATGACGACACCGAGACCATCCACATCAAGGACCGGAACGCGGGTGACGGCGCTACGCTTACGAGTGTCGAGATCGACGGTACTGCTTGCACCAGGGGCACCGCTACCAACCCCGCGGACAACAACTGCGGCCACGATGCGGCCGGATCGTTCTCCGTGGTGGCTACCGCGTCCACGGGTGCGGTCGTCCGTCTGAGCTCGAGCGCGACGGATGCGACGCCCACCGGGACGGGGACGTACTCGGTGGTGGTGAGTAACGGGAAAGCCACGACGGTCACGCTGTCCAAGCCTGGCAGCAGGAGGTTCTTCGTTCACGTCGCGGCCGAGGACGGCTACGCATCCAACGACGCGACCAATGAAGGCTTCCACGTCCGGCGCGACGCCGACGTGCGCGTGAAGGAAGTCACGATCGCATGGAGCGGCGACAGGATCGAACTGGATCGTGACGCGCTCAATCTGGATCCCGACGGTGAGACGGATCCGGTCACCGGGACGACGACCCTGAGGGTCACCGTGGACAAGGGTGACAACAATGGGGATATCCCGATTACGGATCTCACGGTTACGGCCATGGGCATGACCACGGGATTTGGTGTGGCAGGATTCGGCACCGTCGACGTGACCACGACTCCCATCGCGTGTTCCGCCGCAGACTTCACCGGCCTCAGCGGAGACGGCACCCTCACGTTGCCGGCGAACACGGCGACCGACAAGGGGAGCGACGGGGTCTGCTTCCGGATCGCCGACACCGACGGTGAGTCTGATCCAGACGCCAACGCGGACAACAACCGCGACTACATCCTGATCGTGACCAGGAAGTAGGAACGGACCAACCCGTCGGGATTCTGCGAGGAATCGCGATGGCGCAGGAAGGTTGCCCCCGTCCGGTTCGCCGGGCGGGGGCAACACCGTTTTCGGAGCCCGCGCGGAAGCGTGCCGGATGCCGACCACAGAGACCATCTAACGGACAAGGACGACTACATGGACAGGCTCAGGAGGTTCCTGGGAATGGCGACGTTGCTGGTGCTTCCGATCATCGCCGCGTGCGGAGAGGACGTCATTCCTCCTCCGCCGACGGGCTCCATCGTGGGCCAGGTGTCGATCGAGGGCATGGGGATCGACGGGGTAACCGTCTCCCTTAGCAACGGGGCCTCCACTGCTACGGCTGGTGGCGGGAACTACCGCTTCGACACCGTGGAGCAGGGCTCCTATACGGTGACGATCAGCGGATTCCCCGCGGACGCCAGCTTCGATGCAACCTCAGCTCCCGCCAGCATAGGCGACACCGGCGGGACGGTCACCGTGGACTTCCGCGGCACCTATATCCGCACCGCCTCGATCCTCGGAACGATCACTGTTGAGGGCAGCGGTCTCGGCGGGGTGACGGTGCGCCTTCCCGGCATGGCTGATGGCCAGACCACGACCGACGACAGCGGCCAGTTTTCCTTCACGGGACTGCGCGCCGGCACGTATTCGGTCGAGATCTCCGGCTTCGACACCAACGAGGTCAGCTTCTCGAGCACCTCCGGTGCCGCGACGGTCGGCGTCGGCGAGTCCAAGGTCGTCAGCTTCGACGGCACGTATCTCCGCACGGCGGGGATCCAGGGCCAGGTAAGCGTGGACGGCGAGGGCCTCGGCGGCGTGACGGTGACGCTGGTGGGCGAAGGCGAAGAGCGGACCGACGTGACGGATGCGGGCGGGCTCTACGCGTTCTCGGCGCTCAAGAGCGGCACCTACCAGGTCGCGATCACGAACCCGGATCCCGAAGACTACGAGTTCACGACCACGTCGAAGAGCGCGACGGTCGCGACGGGCGAGACCGCCAACGTGCCGTTCGAAGGCACGCTGCTGCGGACGGCCGGTATCGCGGGCCGGGTCAGCCTCGACGACGGCATGGGCCTTGACGGCGTGACGGTTACGCTGGCGGGCGCGGCCGAGGCGACGGCAATGACGTCGAACGGCGGGCAGTACGCTTTTGCCGGGCTGGCGGCTGGCACCTACGTGCTCAGCATCGAGAACCCGGACGCCAACGCGTACAGCTTCGCCGAAGACGAGATGATGAAGACGGTCATGCTGGAAGACGACCAGTCTGCGATCGTGAACTTCAGCGGCACGCACACCCGCACCGCTTCGGTGTCGGGCATGCTGTTCGTCGACGAAGTGATGCAGGACAAGATGTACACCGACGGCGAGCCCACGATCGTCGCAGCGCTGGGACCCTGGCTGGGGTCGCTGGCTGACGATGACCCGGCGAAGATGGCCGTGCTCGGAGCGCTGGCCAAGGCGACGGTGAAGCTGCGCGGCCCGGATCTCAGCGACGAGCATGACATTCCCATCATGGCGGACGGCAGCTTCACGACGGGCCCGGCGCTGATGGCAGGGTCGTACCAGGTCGAGTTGCCGGTCAATAACGACACCGTGGCGGCGGGTCTCGCCGCGGCAGGCGTCGCGTTCGTCGGCGAGTCGATGGTGGTCGACGTCGAGGCTGGCGGCAGCGCGACGGTCAACTTCCCGTTCCGGATCACGATGCAGACGGTGGTGACCGGTGCCCGCATGGGCGGCGGCGGCCACTTCGGTCTCCCGGTCGAGGGCGTGGAGCTGGCGCTGTATGCCCGGGCCGACGGCACCGACATGCTGGGCGAAGCCACGACCGACGAGATGGGCATGGCCACGTTCAACTTCGCGCGCGCGGACAACACGGGTCCCGTGGGCAACGACAACATCGTATTCGTGAAGGCCATGGATTCGGGGCACCCGGCGCTGCACGTGAGCGGCAACGAGTTTGTCGAGATCAACCACGCGTCGACGGCGCGTCTCTACGCTGCGGACGCCGAGAAGGAAGTGGCGACGCTGATCAACGTGGCGGTCGCGTTCGACTTCTGGGTCAAGAGCAACGAGATGGCCCGCAACGGCGACGAGGGCCTCGGCGGCTGGAGCACCGAGGTCTACTTGGGCGATCCGGAGGACGAGGACAACATGCCTCTGATGCTTCCGAATCCCATGGATCCCACGATGATGGTCAACGCCACCCTGCCCACGGACACCACGAAGGGCGACGATCTGGGTAAGAGCACGTTCGCGTACGTGGCCGACCCGACGATGGTGGATTATCCCGTGACGTTCACGGTGATGGCGGCCATGGACGACGAGGCCGACTGTAAGGGATCGGGCCTGATGGCGGTATCCGATCAGCCCGACCAGTGCGAGATGTGGGAGCAGAGCGACGCGCTCACGCACACGCACACGGGGCTTGACCTTCCGCCGGGCAAGGACGACGACATGCTCGACCTCGGCCCCATCCGGATCACGTACACGACGCAGACCGTCTACGTCGGCGCGCACCGTGAGCTGGACGACCGGACCGGGTTTACCGACTTCATCGGTGTCGGAGACGGCGATGCCCGTCCCATGGGCACCGGCGTGGACGAGATCGAGGTCAGCCTGATGGTCGCGGACAGCAGAGGGCGTCTCAGAGCCTTCGAGTATGACCACGACATGGACGAGGACACGGAGGATGTCGAAGCGACGGCGACCGTCGGCGCTTCGGGCATGGTGTCATTCGCCCACATTCCCGCCGATACCGAATTCACGGTCGTGGCCGATGCGGGCAGCGACATGATGATCGTTCCCGACGATCGATCCACGAGGGAGATCGACGCGTTCGGCGATCAGCTGGACGACTATCCCGACGGCAAGATGGTCGGCGCCTTCGGTGACGGCAGCGGCGCGCGTGCGGACGTCTGGATCTGCCCGCTGTGGAGACTCGACAACGACGATCCCAACGAGAACTGCTCGACCTTCGCCTACAAGTGGACGTCGGGGACGGTCTCGGGTGCCGTAACGCGTCTTCAGGAAGGCGACGAAGCGGCCGTGATCCTGATGCCGGTCAACAGCAACGAAGACTATGCGTCCGATCTCAAGGATGAGGTCGAGGTGACCGCCGGCGAAGACGGAACAGCCGATTACTCCTTCACGGGCGTCGCGGACGGACGGTACATGGTCATCTTGGAGGCCACTACAGGATCATGGCGCGGCGACACCATCCAGGTCGGCGGTGTAATGCACGACGAAGAAAACGACGAAGACCACTACACCGGCGACGTCAGCAGCGGCAACGACTTGTCGGCCAGCGACCTGCGCGGCGTGCTGATCGGCAGGATCGCCAATGACGTGAACGGGAACGGCTCTCTGAACGGCGACGAGTCACGCGCTGGTGTCGTGGTCGAGATCTACCACGCACCGGGCAACATCACCAGGGGATTCGTTCAGGGTGATGCGGTCACGGATAAGAACGGTGATCCGGTTACGGCCACCACTGACGAGGACGGTAACTACCGATTCGAGGATCTTGAGCTTCGGCAGAGTGACGGCGGTCAAAAGTTCTATCTGGTGAGGGTTCCGGAAACGGATCTGTACAAGGCCGTGAGGAACACCCCGATAGGGCTGAAAGACGTTGAACTCCGGGAGGTCGTGGATTACGCCATCCATCCAGCGATCACCGCCGATGTCGCCGATCATGAATGGAATACGCTCTATCCTGACCTCCCCACGTGGGATTACTCCACAAGCATGCTCGGTGCTAGCGCGCTGAGCGATTTCGTGCTGCTCTACAAGGACGGCGAAGTCGAGGGCACGGTGTCGGATCCGAGCGTACGGGCCGCGCATCAGCGCGCGGTCGTAGAGCTGCACCGCTGCAAGGTTTCGAACCAAGTGAGGGGCGGGTGCGACGAGTACTCCGGCGAAGTCGAGGAAGCGTCCGTGAACTCGGACGGCGAGTGGCTCGCGGAAAACCTTCTGGAGGGCATATGGGAGGTCGTCGTGGACCTGCCGGCCGGGTATGTGCACGTCGACGCGAGCGGGCGCACCGACGGCGACACCGGTTTCAACGACGACGACAGCTACTTCAGTCAGCAGGACATCGAACTGATGGGCGGTCGTGCGGACGCCGGCACCGAGACGTTCCACATCAAGGATCGCAACGCGGGTGACGGCGCTACGCTTACGAGTGTCGAGATCGACGGTACTGCGTGCACCAGGGGCACCGCCACCAACCCTGCGGACGAAAACTGCGGCCATGACGAGGACGGATCGTTCTCGGTGGTCGCTACCGCGTCCACGGGCGCGGTCGTCCGTCTGAGTTCGAGTGCGACGGACGCGAGTCCCACCGGAACGGGGACGTACTCGCAGACATTGAGAAACGGCAGAGCCACGACGGTCACGCTGTCGATGCCTGGCAGCAGGAGGTTCTTCGTTCACGTCACGGCCGAGGACGGTTATGCGTCCAACGACGCGACGAGTGAGGGCTTCCATCTCCGGCGCGACGCCGATGTGCGCGTGAAGGAAGTCACGATCTCGTGGAGCGGCGACAGGATCGAACTGGATCGTGACGCGCTCAACTTGGATCCCGACGGTGAGACGGACCCGGTGACGGGGACGACCACCCTGAGGGTCACGGTGGACAAGGGCGACAACAACGGGGATATCCCGATTACGGATCTTACAGTTACAGCCACCAGCATGACCACGGGATTCGGCGTGGCCGGATTTGGCACCGTCGACGTGACCACGACTCCCGTCGCGTGTTCCAGCGCGGACTTCACCGGCCTCGCCGGCACAGCATCGGGCACCCTCACGTTGCCGGCGAACACGGCGACCGACAAGGGAAGCGACGGGGTCTGCTTCCGGATCGCGGACACCGACGGTGAGACGAACCCGGACGCCAACGCCAACAACAACCGCGACTACATCCTGATCGTCACCAGGAAGTAGGCGCGGACCAACCCGTCGGGATTCCACACCAGGAATTCATGACGGCGCAGTAAGGGGGTCGCCCCCGTCCGGTTCGCCGGGCGGGGGCGACGTCTTTTCCCCCTATGCCGCTGCCGCCACCCGGGTCACCCACCTCACTTGCCGCCAGGCCCTGAAAACCACGAACGGGGGCGCTGGGCTCCGATGGGGGGCACCTAGACCGCCGTGGTGGCTCGTCGCCGATCACGCGCAGGACGTCGCACCCAGGGCTCGAAATGACAACTATGGTTGACATTCTCCCTCTTCCAGCGGCCAAACTCCCCGCAATCCCCCGTGCCTCCGCGCACGCTGTGCCCGGATTGCCACATCCGTCAGCCATGGAAACCCTGCGCGCGACCCCTCGGAGTATTGCGAAACCTCGCTATCATCACAATACTATCCTGCTCGTGACACCTACGATCCTGTAAACCTTACTTTACAAATCGTGATCGTGATTCGCCTGTCGCTCTCCTGGCGTCAGCAAAGCGGATTCGAGCCGGGATGCTGCCCCTTGTCACGCGATAAATCGGATATACTGTCACGACCAGTGAGTGACACGCAGGAACCGGCCACGTCGCGGAGCGCCGGCTCCGGCCGAGCACGAAGACATGGGTGCCTGGCCGTACGGCCCGCAACTCTTCGAACACCTCAGGGGTCTGGGTCGCCCCGACATCCTCAGTGCCTCGGGCGGGTGTCGCCCGAGACCGAGAGCACGAGCCGCACGAGATCCGCTTGCCGGTTCGTTCCAGTCTTACGGAGAATGCGCTGCACATGGGTGCGGATGGTACTGATTCCGCGCACCGTGGACTCTGCGATGTCAGCCACGCTGTTGCCGTCGGCCAGCATCACCGCGACGCGGGTCTCGGCCTGCGTCAGACCAAAGCGCGCCGCCACGAGATCGGGGTTGATCACGGTTCGCCTCTTCCCCGAATCCACAACCAGCACCAGCGCCGCGACCGGCCACGCGCATAGGGCAGCCTCCTGCTGCCCCACGGGGATGACATGCAGTTCCACCGGATTACGGTCCGCCGAGCGCCTCAATACCATCGAGCCGCCGGTGCCCTGTCGGCCGAACGGAGGCAGCGCACGGGTCAACAGTCTCTGCAGATTGGCATTGTCCCTGGGGGAACGGGCAAATAGGAGGCGGCCGGAGTCAAAGAGGGCGTCGCCGGTCTGCAGGAACTTCCTGGCGCCGTCGCTCGCCGCCACCACCTTTCCCCGCCAGTCGACCTGGATGATGCCCGGCCCGGTGGCCTCGAGCATCGCGGCAACCGACGTGCCCAAGGCTCCAGCTCCGACCAGCACCTGCCTGACGCTCACGTACTGGCGAACATGCGGAAGAAGACGGTGGATCACTTCGATCTGGGCCGAGGACCAGCCGCCATCGTCGATAGGATCGTTGACGACCCAAACGATGCGCGTGCCGGCGGGTCCGGCCATGCGGACGATGAGGCTATTCCCGGCATGGTGGGGCACCAGGAACTCGTTGTAGGCCGCGGATGTCTTCAACTCCCGGTCGGTGTAGAGCGAAGTGATGGGGGCCGGTTGGCCATCGGGCAGGCGTCGGAGGCGCGGGACCCGTTCGTCCCTCGGGTAGTAGACATCGAAGTACTCTCGGTCCACCTCTGGACGGGACTCGCCGCGGCTGAAGCTCCGCGCCATGAAGATCCGGACTCCCTGGTCGGAGTTCCCGGCTCCGAACACAAGACTGGTGCTGCTTGCGCCCAACTCGTCCTCGATGAGACGCGAGGCTGCCGACCAGTGGACATCATCCAACGTGGCTCGATGTATCGATGCAAGTATGCGATCGAACGCGTCTCGTTCACTCATGACTAAAGGTAGCGAATACCGTTTGAGAATGATCGTCTCGCTGTTGAATCACCTGCTGACCTGGAAGACGACAGTCTCCGTGTCCTCAATTCTGATGATATTTGCGGGGGGTTGTTGACAGACCGCATAACTGATGATTTGATTGCTTGGTCTCCAATATCTGGCGTCTCCCGTGCCCGACCCCGAACAGTTGTCCTGCGCCACCGGTACGTCCTTCAACTGCGTCCGCAGCCGGAAAAAGGGGGGTACGAGCGAGCCGGAAGACACCCCCACCCAACGAAAGGACCCCGACCAGTGACCCGCAGAATCACCCTTGCCGCCACAACATTGGCCTTGGCCGGCTGCGGCCTCTCGGAACCGTCAGCCACCGGCCACATCGAAGGCCGCATCACCGTTTGCACAACAGCCGCGTCGTTGGTCGAACCCGTCTGCGAGTCGGCGACGACCAATGTCAAAATCACCTTGGAGGGTGCAGGCCCCGCGGAGATCGCGACACTCGATTCCGGAATCTTCCGGTTCACCGACGTGGAGGTCGGCAGCTACACGCTGTACGCTGCCGAAACGCTTGATCATCCGGCCTGCCTGTTCGTGTTCGAACCGAAAACCGTCACCGTCACCGAAGACCAGACCGCGAACGTCGCCATCGATGGGAGGGGAAGATGCTGGTATCCCATTCGGCCCCAATCAGTCGATTCAGCAACTCCCTCATGACGTTCCTCGGCTCTTCAGGCTCGGATGCACGAAAGGGGCAGGGACTGGAGCCCTCGCAGCACGACGCCCTTGCGGAACCGCGGAGGGCCGTCCAACAGCTTGATCGAACGGTAGCGGCGAAGCAGCATCTCGAGAGCAATCCGCCCCTCCAGCCGCGCCAGCGGCGCGCCGAGACAATGGTGTATCCCGCGCCCGAACGAAAGGTGCGGACCCTGGCGGCGCTCGACATCGAGGCGATCCGGATTCTCGAATACGGCCGGATCCCGGTTAGCCGCGCCAAGGAGTAGCGCCACGTTGTCGCGTTTCCGCAGCGGAAAGCCATTCACCTCGCAGTCCACGAGGACACGGCGAAAATCGGTCTGCGCCGGAGCGTCGAAGCGCAGCAATTCCTCCACGGCCGCAGGTATCAGACCGGGGTCGTCGCGAAGCCGCTGAAGCTGATCCGGATGACGAAGCAGAGCCAGCATGCCGTTACCGACCAGGTTCGCCGTCGTCTCCGTCCCGGCGCTGAGGAGCAGTCGCAGCATGTTCAGCGTTTCCCGGTCGCTCAGACGCGTACCTTCGGCCTGTGCCTGAACCAGGGCACTGACGATGTCGGTCCGTGGCGAGGCTCGGCGCTCTTCGATGACCCGTCGGAAATAGGCATCGAACTCGCGCGATGCCGCTTCTCCTGCCTCGCGCTCGCGACGGCTGATCACCGGTTCCAGCAAACGTGCGCGCCGCGCCGCCCAAACGGTGAATTGGGACCTGTCTTCAACTGGAACACCAAGCATCCCGGCCACTACGATCATCGGTAGCGGCCGGGCGACCGCCTCGATCAGGTCGAACGCTGCCGGGTCGGCGACGTCATCCAACAGAGCTGCCATCGTCCTGCGGATGAGCGGTTCGAGCGAGTTGATCGCCTTCCTGGTGAAGGCCTTGCTGACCAGCGCCCTCAAGCGGCTGTGGTCCGGCGGATCGAGGAGCAACATCGTGTATTCGCGCGGCGGCGGCAGCATGGCCAGTTGTCGCCGCGTAAGTGAGCCCTTTCGCGGGTCGTTGCCAAAGTGCCGATGGTCGCGGAGGATGGCATCCACGTCGACGTAGCGGGTGAACACCCAGGCCCTAAGCAACCGGCTCCGATGCACCGGGGCCCGGGCCCGGAGGGCCGCATACACAGGGTAAGGATCCTGAGTTGTCCGTGCCGACAGCGGGTTGTACGCGACCCCACTCTGGAGGCGCTCCCGCAGGACGATCGCACTGATGGCTGCGGACCGGATCACGTGACGCTCCGGGAACTAGGGCAATAGGGGATGCCTGATGGGATCACTCCGTAAGATGCACAAAGGCGCATGCGCGAACGGGCACCAGGCGGACGAATATAACCGGAAAGACAACAGGACCGGAGAATCTGACGAATATCATCAATATTGAGGACGCGGCGGGGATCTCTCGCGCTTAACGATACATTGTCCATTCATGATCGCGTGAGCGAAAGGGTAAAACGATGAGAGTCCTGCTCGTTGGTTCGGTGCTCGTTCTGGCGTCCTGCGACCTGATGACGCCGGAGGAAACGATGGAAGTGTGGAAGGGTATCGCAATTCCGGTTACCCAACCGCCGGAAGTGGCCGCCTATGGAGGAACGGACGATCCGGTCGTGTCGACTGCGGACACAACATATGTAGTGCTCAATCATCAGCGCGATGTCGAGTCCGAGATGGTGTACGGCACATTCGTGATCTGGGAGACCGAACCGGATCCTTGCGATCTCGACTGGCTGCCTTCCAGCGATCCGCTGTGCTGGTTCATGACCGACGTCAAGGGGATCGGAATCCCCTTCGAGGATCCGGAGCATCGAGTGGTCACCTTTACCCTTCCCACCTACGGCGAATGCCAGCTTGTCGGAACGGTTTACGATGATGGTGAAGGCAAGTTCTGGGATGCGGTGGTTCGCTGCGGTGAAGATGGAGAGTCCCTTTTCTCCGTGGATTTGAGAGAGGACCGTTTCCGTCATCCGGACGCGTAGGCCAACCCACCGCTAGTTGGCATCCTCGTAGTTCGGAACGACGCTTCTCCCAGGCATCGGGGCAGCGTACACCACGGGGCAGCGTACACCAAACCTGACCGACGGCGGCACGGACATGGCCGGAACCCACCGTGACCGCATCCGCCCCGTCGCAGTGGCCACGATGGGGCGACGACCATCGGCCTGGCAATCCCACGGGCATGGCAGTAACGATACGTGCCACCCTTGTCACGCGACAAATCGGATATATCTTCGTGATAAGTAAGTGACGCGCAGGAACCGGCCACGTCGCGGAGCACCCACGCCGAGCGCGGTTCGCCGGTTCGGAAAGGGTCAACGAATTGGCGGACAATTCCAGCGAGTTGAGACAAGAGATCGAGGCGCTCCGGGAACGCGTCTCAAGGCTGAGCGCCGCCGTCCTGCGCGCGAGCAGCAGCCTGGACCTGGACACCGTGCTGCAGGAGGTGCTCGACAGCGCATGCGCCCTGACCGGGGCCCGCTTTGGCGTGATCGTCACCGTCGACAGCACTGGACAGGCCGGCGAGTGGGTAATGTCCGGCTTCGATCCGGTAGAGCACGAAGCGCTGGTCGCCTGGCCGTACGGCCCGCAGCTCTTCGAACACCTCAGAAGTCTTGCCGCGCCGATTCGCGTCGGGGACCTGCCTGCCTATGTCCGTGCGCTGGGCTTCTCGGGCGACGTGATGCCGTCGAAGACGATGGTGGGCACGCCGCTGCGACACCGGGACATGAACGTCGGCAACTTCTTTCTCGGCGAGAAGGAAGGCGGGCAGGAGTTCACGCAGGCCGACGAGGAAGTCCTGACGCTGTTCGCCGCCCAGGCCGCTACCGCGATCGCCAACGCTCGCGCGCACCGCGAGGAGCGCAGGGCGCGGGCGGATCTGGAGACGCTGATCGAGACTTCGCCGGTAGGGGTGGTGGTTTTCGACGGGCCAACCGGCGAGCTGGTGTCGTTCAACCGCGAAGCGCGCCGGATCGTCGACGCGCTGAGCACGCCGGGGCAGGCTCCGGAGCAACTGTTGGAGACGATCATCTGCCACCGCGCGGACGGGCGGGAGATTGCCCTGGCCGAGTTTCCGATGGCGCAGTTGCTGGTCAATGCCGAGACATTGCGCGCCGAGGAGATGACGCTTTCCGTCGCGGATGGCCGGAGCGTGACCGCGCTGGTCAACTCGACGCCGCTCAAGGCTGACGACGGGACCGTGCTTTCGGCCATGGTCACGCTGCAGGATCTGGAGCCGCTGGAGGAACTGGAGCGCATGCGTGCGGAGTTCCTGGGGATCGTGAGTCACGAGTTGCGAACGCCGCTCATCTCGATCAAGGGCTCCACGGCGACCGTCCTGGGCGCCTCGCCGGCGCCGGACCCGGCCGAAATGCTGCAGTTCTTCCGGGTCATCGACGAGCAGGCCGACCGCATGCGCGGCCTGATCGGCGAGCTGCTCGACCACGGGCGGATCGTGACCGGCACCCTTTCGGTGTCGCCCGAGCCCACGGATGTCGCGGCTCTCGTGGATCAGGCCCGGAGTACGTTCGTGAGCGGGACCGGCAGGCACACGCTCGACATCGACCTGCCGGAGGACCTGCCGCGCGTGCTGGCCGACCCGGCGCGGATCGTCCAGGTCCTGAGCAATCTTCTGTCCAACGCCGCCAAGTACTCTCCCGAAGCGTTGCCCATCACGATCGACGCAAAGCGGGACGGCGTGCACGTCGCGATCTCCGTGAGCGACAAGGGCCGCGGTGTGCCGCCGGACCGGCTGTCGCACCTGTTCCGCAAGTACGCCGCGCCGGTCGGAGGAGACCGCGAGCGAGGCGAGGCGGGGGCCGGGCTCGGGCTCACCATATGCAGGGGCCTTGTGGAGGCCCACGGGGGCCGGATCTGGGTCGAGAGCGGCGGCGTGGGACAGGGAACGCGATTCACCTTCACGGTGCCCGTGGCCGAGGAGCCGGACACCGTGTCCGAGCGCGTCGCCATGGCCGGATCGCGCGGAGCTCCGCAGACGCATGAGAAGACGCGCGTCCTGGTGGTGGACGACGACCCCCAGATGCTTCGGTACCTCCGGGACGCGCTCACCGGCGCGGGCTACGCCACCGTCGTGACGGGGGACGCGGACGACGTTGCCGGCCTCGTCGCGCAGCACAAGCCCGGGCTGGTCGTGCTGGACCTGCTCCTTCCCGGTACCGACGGCATTGCGTTGATGGAGCGGGTGCCGCAGTTGAGCGACGTGCCCGTCATCTTCATCTCTGCCTACGGGCGGGACGAAACCATCGTCAGGGCGCTGGACGCGGGCGCGGCGGACTATATCGTCAAGCCGTTCTCTCCGTCGGAGCTGACGGCCAGGGTGCGGGCCGCCCTGCGGCGCGTCGCGGGGCCCGAGCCCTTCGTCCTCGGGGAACTGGCCATCCGATACGACCGGCGGCACGTCTCCGTCGCCGGCGAGCAGGTGCAGCTGACCCCCACGGAGTACGAGCTGCTGCGAGTGCTGTCGGTGAACGCGGGGCGGGTGGTGACACACGAGTCGCTCTTGCGGCAGGCCTGGCGCGGAGGAGATCAGCGCCCGCCGGACCCCAAGCTGGTGCGGGCCGTCATCAAGCGGCTCCGCCGCAAGCTGGGCGACGACGCGGCCAACCCGGAGTACGTCCGGAACGAGCGCGGGGTCGGGTACTTCATGCCGGCGGGGTCTGGGTAGACCCAGCCCTCACCCGGCAGCTGCCCGAGAGGCACGAGACCGCCCTGCCCGCCTGATACACACGCTCCTCCATCGACAACGGGGCACAGGTTGAGGTCCAGGCTGTCGAAGTACGCGAGGCGGTTGGGGATCGCCGCCGTGATCGTGTCCGCCATGCCCTCGGTGATGCGGTCCCTGCGGTGCCTGACGGCGAGCCAGGCGCTGAAGCTCTCGGCCAGGTCCTCACGGTCAGGGTAATCCCGGGCGTAGGTCGAGATGAACGTGGGGTCGGCTGCCTGCGCCGCCCGCCAGCCGGGCGCGTCCGCGTGCGTCGAATCGAGCGACGTATGGACACCCTCATGGACAAACGCCTCGGCGAGGAACCCCTGTTGCCGGTATTCTTCGCCGCGGCCGGTGTGTACGAGCAGCGAGCGGTTGCCGCCCCCGAACGCCTCGTTGCCCCGGTGTATCCAGACGGCGTCCACGTCCTCCCGAAGTGCAGCCGGAATCCGGCCGATCGCGGGCGCGTATTCGCGGGCTGCCGCCTCGGCCTCCGTCCAGGTGCCGAACTCCGGGTTGACCTGGAACTCGGTGGTCGGCCCGTTGGCAAAGGTGGCGTCGAACAGGTAGGCCTGGATCGTGATCCACCTCGCGGGGCGCCGGTCGTAGACGAGCCGCTCGCCGCGGCCGGCCGGCTCGAGATCCACGAAGTCCGTGGTGTCCGATGGAAGAATGATGTCCGGGTCCAGGAAGACAGTGCCGCGATAGGGCGGAGCCCGGTGTGGGGCGTCCACCGTGAGTCGGGCGGTACCCTGTACGCTCCCGGTTGCGGCTGTGATCGTCGCGGTGCCGTTACCCACGGCCGCCGCAAGTCCGGAGGCGTCTATCGTCGCGACCGAGGCGTCGGCGCTCGACCAGGCGACCGAGACTCCCGCCAACACCCGTCCGTTCTGGTCTCGCACCTCGGCCGAGAACCGCACGGTCTCGCCCAGCGCCGTCAGTTCCGCGGTGGACGGGGTAACGGTCACCGTCGTCGCGCGAGGTGGATCTGTGGGCGGGGGTGCGGGCCCGGTCGCGCCATCGCCGCATGCGACGGTCCAGGCCAGCAGGACCGCCACCAGGGCCGGTCGTGCACCATTCGTGCCCCAGCCACCCCGTGGCGCCATGGCCGCCCGTGACATCGCCGACGTCATCATACGACCTCTAAGCGATACGTTTGTCGCGATGACAACTTTACATGACATTTTCATGGCCGTCATCGGAGACTCCGGTTCATTCTTTCCGGTCCATATCGGGATCTCCGCGACCGGTCAGCACCCCCAAACCGGTCTTGGGTGCCCCAAAGGTGTCACCCGGCGGGTCGGTGTCGCGGTCAGCCCCCCGCCCCGGCCGAGCCCAGGACGTGCGCGCGAAAGTCCTGCCGAAGCGTGTCCACGGAGCGGGTCACGCCCCGTCAGTTCTCCGCGAATCTCCGCGTGAGCCTTGCGGTTTTCGCGGCGCAGGTTTTCCACCATGCGCCAGCCGAATGCCCATCACCCCCACAATGCTCAAGACGAACGTCCCCATCAGACCCGCGGCCTGCCACCAATCCATCCGTCCTCCTCCCGTGCCGGTGTTCGGTCCCCGACCCACCGAAGGTACCGACCGACCGACGGGGGCCGCAACGGAATCGCGCCGATCCAGAATCTCGATGGATCGAGGGGCGCCCGAATAGCGGGATGGGACGGGTCATCGCGGCGGTGTCCGCGTTTGCGATTGACGGGTGACCGGCTAGGTTGCGGTAGGGGGCGAAACGGGGACGGGCAGGTCGTGCTGCCCAGGGGAAGGGACGGTGTGATGAAGGAATGGCTGGAGTCGTGGAAGGCTGTCGCTACAATCATGGCGGCGGTGGTAGGCGGTACGCTGTGGATCGCTACCAGCATCGGACAAGTCCGAACCGAGTTGCGGGACGAGATTCACTCCCTGGAGGTCCGCATGGAGGGCCGTCTCAGCGCGGTCGAAGCCAAGCTGGACGTGCTCATCGACGCTCTGGACATCCAGGCCGGCGACGACTAATGAGGGGCTACGGCACATAGCGTTAGGTTCAGACAAGCGACCGGCGCGGTTGCCTCGGCAACCCGACTGAACGGTTGCCTGGGGGGCGGGCGGTTCTCTCGTTCGGCGAGAGGCTGCCGCCTCTCTTTGTTGCCCAACCTGGAACATCACGGCATGACTAGGGGGTTAGTCAATCCGCTCAGCTCTCCCGGGCACTCGCGAGCAGGTCGGCGCTCGTCTCGCATTCGATGACCCGCTGGCCAATACGGGCGAGGTGCTCTGGATCGGTGACCCCCTCCAGCAGTTGCGACAGACGCTCGGCCGTCTCCGGCCCGAACTTGAGCCTCGCCTGTCGGCAAACCATTGTGGCACGGCCTTCCGCACTGCCCTTATCCGACCACTGCTGATCCCGTTCCTCGTTGCCGAGTCCCCGCAGAATACCAACGGTGTAGTCCATCATCCGCAGCGCCCCATGCGGCGATCGATGGTCGACTGGAACTTGAGCAGCACGAACAGGTAGAGCCAGCTGCCTTCGACCGCCAGGGCCTTCCAGAGCATGTCGGCGTGCCGCTGGCCGAGCCGTGTGGCAGCCAGACGCCTCTGACCTCGTTGCTGTCGAAGCTGGAAGACCGCGTCGAGGCCGTCCTCGATCTCATGAGGGCCAAGCCATGCCAGGGCACGGATGACCACTCCCGCCCCTACTCCTTCTCCCTCAACTCCAGCGGCGGCCGCCATTCCTCCACTCCCGGCAGCCGCCGGCCCCAGGTGTTGCCGTAGGGATCGCTCGCCCCCGACAGGAACCGGATCGCGAGCCGGTGCAGCATGTTCACCTTCGGTACGAAGCCGTGGAAGCCGGCCAGCCCGGACAGCGCCCGGTCCCTCAGTTCCCAGTAGCCCAGGTCGCCGGGGGTGACGCAGATGACGCGGGACTCGTTCATGAACGGAGGGATGGCGCCCGCAAGCGGCACGGTGCCGTCGCCGGTGTTGCGCCTGACACCCTGGTCCTCCGATTCCCAGTCGTTTCGGCGCTCGTCGGAGCTGAGGAGGAAGCGGGGCCTGCTCTCCTCGTCGCGCCCGACCCGCAGCGCAACACGGGTTTCCGTATCGACACCCGCGACCGCGAGCCAGTCGTCGTCGCGCAGGATGTTCCCGCTCGACTCGTTGCGGGCTTCCTCGCCCGCCGTGCCGCTCCCGGCCACCAGCCTCAACCCCGAGATCCGCTCCCGGTGCGCCCTGGCCGCGTCGAGCATGTCCTTGAACAAGTCCGTGCCTGCCACGCGCCAGCCCCTGACCTGGTGCACGATCGTGCGGATCACGCTGGGCTGCCAGGCGTCCGGGTGAAAGATGTCCGATTCCATGCCGTCTTCCACGACGAGCGCGCCGTCGAAGCTCGGCAGCAGGTGGTAGAGCGCCGGCGTCATGCGCGCCATGCGGCGTTCCCGTGCCCCGCCCGAATTGTCGCCCAGGTCGGCCGTGCCGGTGGCCAGCTTGAGAATCGCTTCGTGCGACCCCTGAAACGGCGACGCCAGGGTCACCACCTTGTGGACGGCGCCGCCGCCGTGGCGTTCGATGTAGCCAGCGATGATCAGCCCGCCCATCGAATGCCCGACCAGGTTGACCGTCGGGTTGCGCCTGTAGTCCTCGTCGTCCCTGTAGTGCTTCAGCAGCAGGGTTCGGTCGATGACCTCCTGGACGAACGCGGCCAGCCGTTCCTCGATCCGGTCCAGCGGCAGCCGCCAGTCGTAGCCGAAGGGAAAGACCGGCGCCGGTTCGTCTTCCTCACCGGCCAGACCGTCCCGCAGCTCCTCGGTCAGGTCCTCGTAGATGAGCGGGAAAGGACCGCCGGAAGAGACGCGGGCCGGCTCGAGCAGCTCGTAGCGCTGGTCCTCCGGATGCACGGTGATCCGGTCGTAGCGCTTGTTGCGCACCGCGGTCCAGACGGCTTCGGGCGGCAGCTCGTACTCGTCGTGCAGAACGGATGCCGTGATCCCGGGGATGACGATGGTCGGGGATGTAGTGATGGGCATGGGGGATTCCAGAATCGACCGCACGAGATTACGGTGGTCGGAGAGGGTTTGCAACCGCGCCGGTCGCATGGCCGAACTTGTCGCTGGGTTCCCCTACCGAACCACCGCCGCCCTCACCGACCCAACCGAAACCTGCTCGTACATCGTAGTCGCCGCCTGTTCCACGGTGGCCACGTAGTTGTGCAGCTCGCTGATGTCCTCGCTCCAGAAACGCAGCATGACGTCGCTCTGTCCCAGACGCGCTCCCTGGACGGGATTGGCCACGAACGCGCGCAGGCCATTGGCGAGCGAAACCTGGTAGGCCGTCAGATTCGGTCCGGCTTGCACGGAGTCGAGGGACGGCCCTTCCACGCGCAACACGACGGCTCCCAGGTCGGGCACGGCATCCTGCACTATGACGTGCAGCGGCCCGGGTTTGGCGACGACCGTGATGACCAGTGTCTGCGCTGCTGACAGCCCGCCCGGATCGCTGGCGGTCACTGTGACTGTCGCCGTCCCCTTCGTCAATGCGACGACGGATACGACCGCGCCCGTCACCGACGCGGTTGCCACGGACGCGTTCGATGTCGTCGCGGAAAAGACCAGCCTGTCGTTGTCGGGGTCGTTGAAGTAGGCGGACACATCGACGGTCACCGTATCCGTGGCCGGCACCTCCTGGGCCGGAATGCTGCCCACGGCGACCGGCGCCTGGTTGACGGGCGGCGGTGTTACCACGGGTGCGTCGTCCCCACAGGAATAGAGCGCGGCCATGACCGAAACGCCCACCACCAGCAGTGCGATCCGCTTCATGGCCGCCTCCCCGCAGAATCGCTCACCGTTCGGGGAGCCGGCGCGGATGTCGGCGCACACCCGCCGCCGGTCCCACCGGCATCGGGCGCGGCACAATGGTGGAGCCACCTCAGGACGTCACCGGCATTGAACTTGCCATCCTGGTTGCCGAACCACTCCAGAAAACGGACCTGCGCATCCGCAAGGTGCTCCTGGCCGAGGAGTTGAAGCGCCGCCGCGTCTACACCGATCGGATCCTGCACGTCGAAGCGGTCCACGATCAGGCCATGCAGGTGTGGATGGTCCCTCACGCCGATCCTGATCGTGTCTTCATGGATCCCCGCCTCGAGCGCAGCGGCCGACCGGTTCCAGACGATCGGATCCGACCGGCCGCCGGCCGTCTGCTCCAATTCCAGCCACGACCCGCCGCTCTCCGCAAACCACACCGCCGACTCGGCTCCAAATCCCGACAGGCCGACAGACAGCGAGTCTCCCTGCGCCCGAGCCAGGCCCGCGACGCCCAGGCCGTCGGCCATGTGTAGGGCGATCAGCGCCAGCGGAGGTTCCACCGACAGGCTGTCCAGAAACGCCACGGGGCTCTCGGCGGCCAGCGGCCCGGAAATGAGAATCGTATCGACGTAGAGTCCGACACCCAGTTCACTAACGTCGCCGGTCCAGGTCACCGTACCGTCACCTGTCCCCGATGCCTGGACGAGGTCGGCCCATCCCGGTCCGGATCGGGTCGCGCTCCACGGCGTCAACGCCGCGCGAGGGCCATCGAATTCGACGTCCACCGAGTCCGTGACCGC
Source organism: Longimicrobiales bacterium (assembly GCA_965116905.1). Classification (GTDB taxonomy): domain Bacteria; phylum Gemmatimonadota; class Gemmatimonadetes; order Longimicrobiales; family Gaopeijiaceae; genus Bin94. The sequence goes on from OZ220732.1 coordinate 3,440,797, forward strand.
TTCTCCGTGCCCCATGGGCAGGGACCTCTTGCTGCCGGTGCGCGCGGCGGCAATCGTGCTCCAGTACCGCGCTCGAAGTTCAACAGGAATCACGACGGGGTCCGTTCCCGCAACATCTACGGTAATGGTCCCCTTGTGGTCTCCTGGAAGAAGGTCCGCCCCCGTCGCGATCGTGTAATCGAACCGTCCCCGTCCGACACCCGCACCGTCCGCGACCGACAGCCAGGGCTGATCCGCTGTGCGCGCAGTCCACGGAGCACCGTAGTCGCCGCGGCCGCGCGGAGCCACGATCACCGTGCCGCCAAACGACGTGTCCGTTGCAGCGAACGCCGTATCGGCCACCGTTCCAGGGCGTGTGCTTGCAAGCAGCGGAATGTCGATGGGAATCTCGAACATCCCGCGTCCGTGCGTGGCCGCAACCAGACGGCCCGTACCCGGCTGGGCCGCAAGGTCGAACACCGCAACCATTGGAAACGCATCATCCAACGGGCTCCAGATCCCCCCGCCCCTGGCCGAGTAGAACACTCCAAGGTCGGTGCCGATGTAGACTCCGGCCGGGTCGGCGGGATCGTAGAGAACGGCATTGACCGGCATGTCCGGCAGGTTCCCCGACCGGTCTTCCCACGTCTCTCCGCCATCGGTGGTTTCGAACACATGGCCGGTTCCGAACCCTCCGACGACGGCGTAGGCTTGATCGGGATCGGTTGGGTGGACGGCCAGGTCGCCGACGTAGCGACTGGGCAGACTGCCTTCTTGCCCGGACCACGTCGCGCCGCCATCGCGAGTGGCGAAGACCATCGGTCCGCTTCTGGCGTAGGAGAGGCCAATGTAGACGACATCAGGATCTGACGCGGAAGGCGCTATCGCAGATATCCTGGACCGCCCGTCCCCCTCGAATACCGGCACCCATGTCTCGGCCCGGTCGTCCGTCCTGTACAGTCGTGTCGTGCCGAAATAGAGCCGCCTTGAGTCAATGGGGTCCATGACGAAAGGCGGTATGAAGAGGCGTTCATCGTCTTCGTTGATGCCCATGCCGACGAATTCGCCGTTCCTGCGCGGCTGGTCGAGCTGGTACTCCCCGTACCAGATGCTCGGATCTTCGGCGTCGAAAGCGGTGAACCCGCCATCGCCGCCCATCACCTTGGTCCAGATCGTGGTGCCCGCGGCTGACCGCTGAGTCCCCTGATCCTGCGTACCGCCGAGGGTGACGGCCGGATCCAACGGATGCAGTGCGATCCCCGAGTAGAACTGGGTGATGGCGAGGTTGGTGGAAAGCGACGTGTAGGTCGCGCCCGCATCCATCGAACGGTAGACGCCGCCGTCGTTGGCCAGGTAGAGCACGTCGGGGCCGGTCAGGGTATCGAAGACCATCAGGTGCTGGTCCACATAGGTATCCTCGGGGTGGAACTCACGAAATGTGCGGCCGCCATCTTCCGACAGATACAGCAGCAGGGTGCCCAGGTTGACCCGGTCCGCGTCTTCCGGATGCACCGCCAGCGTCATGTCGTACCAGCACTGACGATGGCAGCTCGCCCCGGTTGCCTCGACGTGCGTCCAGGTATCGGCGCCATCGTCGCTGCGGTACATCAGCAAGCCCTCTCGCCGGGCATCCTCCGACCGGTCGTAGATGCTCGCATACAGCACATCCGGGTCCGAGGGCGCCACGGCAAGGTTGACCCGGCCCACCTCGGCATGCTCGGGAAACGCCGGCGACACGGAGATCCACGACACGCCACCGTCCATGGAACGGTAGATCACGGGTTTGTCCCTGGCGTCGCGGCGATCTCGTCTCAGCGCAGCATACAAGAGAGCCGGATCACCGGGCCTCATGACCAGATCCGTCACGACTCCGTCCAGGACTGTCCTCCACGTTCGGCCACTGTTCTCCGACCGAAAGAGTCCGTAGGTCGACGCGACCATGACCACCGTGGCGTTCGTCGTGCCGGCCGAACTCGGATCGATATGCACGCGCGAGATCCGGGTCCCACCCCAGCCCTGGCGCTGGAACACGCTGGATCCGAGCTGCTCCCAGGTGATTCCGCCGTTGGTCGACCGCAGAACGCCGCACCCGTAGTAGCTGTCTCCGGAAAAATGCTGCTCGCCGGTGCCCGCATAGATGATTTCGGGGTTGACGGGGTCGATCGCGATCGACCCCATCGCAAGCGAACATTCGCTGTCCGTCAGAGGCCGCCACGACGCGCCGGCATCGTCCGTCCTCCACACACCACCCTGGGCGGCGCCGATGTAGATCGTGTTGGGGTTGCGGGGATGAATCGCGATCGCCGATACCCGGCCGGATGTGTCCCAGCCAAAATCATCCGTGCGATCCGGGCCGAGCGAACGCCATCGGGACGAGACCACGGAGCCTGGGAAGGGGCCGGCTCCCGCCATGGCCTCCACCTGCCTCCGCGCCAACTGCAAGCGCTCCGCCAGGTTAACGCCGACACCCGAATAGAGCCGCAAACGGTCGAACTCCATCCGGGCGATGATACCGTCCGTCGTTTCGTCCTGCGCGGCGGCAGAGTGCGGCGCCGTGGCACCGTGCAGGATTCCCGCCAGCAGGGTAAGCCGGCACAGAAGGGATCTGAGTCCTTCATTCATGGCGCTTCACCTGCGGAGGTGGCGCCCGCGAGTCCGCAGCCAGCGTGTCCGCAGCAGGCGACACGCCAAGCGGTGATCACCTGGGCAAAAGTCGCGATCATATTATCGTAGTTGGAGATTAAGAACGATTACATAGCGATAGAATATCCCAACTCCAGGAGAGTATCGTGATGGATGGCGTGCTGCAAGCCTGGATGGCGTGCTGCAAGCCGGGCGAGTCACCAGGTAGGACGGCCTCGACACGGTCCTGCGTGCTTCCGCCACGGCAACGGCAATTCCGGTGCCCCGGCGGAACGCCCGGTCGTGCCATTCGACCGATATCCTTACGTTTCGAGAAAATCACGAAATAGTGACGCGTAGCGATAATCTCATACTCTATCGCTCGATACAGTGAGATTACCGCGATTCCATCTTGCCGCACCTTCGAGCGGCAACTACTTTGCGGCGTTGTTGGGTCGTCAGGCAGGATCCTAAGCAGGAGAAGCGGAATGCGGCAGCATTTGTTGGGATTGGTCGCGCTACTCGTGGTCAACACGGCATTCCTGGTTGCCATACCCCCCAATGCCAGCGCTCAGCGAGTGCGCGTGATCGCAGACGGGACACAGGTGCGACTCGCTCCGGATCCGGATGGCCCAGTCGTGGCGACCATTGACGCGGGCTCCATCCTGGAGCAGGTCGTCAGCGATGGACCCTTCGCTGGCGTGCTCTTCACGACCGTCGGCGATCACGGACCCGGGCCGCGCAGGGCCTCTTTCGTGCAGCCGCAATACGCCGCGGCGGACGCGATGCAATCGTCTGGCAAAAGGAAGATCTTTGTGGGCCTCGCGCTCGTCGGCACGTCCTGGGCGGCCCTGCAGTTCCTCCCGTTCCTGTCGGTTCCAGACAAGGATGACTATGCGGACAACAGTTCCTATCAGGCCGCGCTGAACAGGCGATCCAACGCCGAGACCGGCCAGAGGGTGTTGGCCGGCCTTGGGCTGGCGGTCTCCGCATGGGGAATTGGTCAGGTCGTCCGTGCCTCGAGGATGAGAGCCGATGTTGAACTGGAAGCGCGTCGCGCAGCGGCGCCAGGCGTGGAACTGCGGTACGCCATCGCGAGGGAGCGGATCGGCTCGGGAAGGAAGAAGCTCCTGTGGGGCATCGCTCTCGCGGGCGCGTCCTACGCGACAGTCAACTGGGTCCCCTACCTGGCCGCCCCCGACCCCCGCGACTACAACGATGATGCTTCGTACCAGGTCGCTCTCGACCGGCGGAAGAATGCCGAACGGGTGCGGAACGGGGCCATGGCCTTGAGCGGGGCGCTGGGCGCATGGGGCATTTACCAGTGGCGCGCTGGCTCCAGCGAGGTGGCTGCCATTGACGCGGAAGTCGGCGCACGGTCGGCCGCGTTGGAACTCCCGCTGTCGGCCGCCCACTCGGATGTCGCTGTCGGCTTGTTCGCCACTCCGGTCGGGCGGCGGACCGCGATCGGCTTCCAGTTGGTCTGGTAACTCCGGTGGACCCGGATGGGCCGATGAGCGACACCGGAGATGCGCTCGCACCAGGGGCCGAGATTGAGGAGTTTGTCGTCGAGCGCGAACTGGGAGCGGGGGGATTCGGCATCACCTACCTTGCCTTCGATGTCCGGCTCAAACGCAAGGTAGCCATCAAGGAGTACTTGCCCAGGGACTGGGCTACACGCCGGCCCGATGGATCCATAGGGCCAAGATCGACAACGGTGACGACCGAATACGAGTGGGGCCTGGCACGGTTTCTGGAAGAGGCAAGGGTCCTTGCGAGTTTGAACCACCCGCAAATCGTGCGGGTGTATCGCATCATCACTTTGCGCGGCACGGCCTACCTGATCATGGAGTACGTCGAGGGCCGCAGCCTGGCCGATGAACTGGCCGCAGTGGGCTCTCTGACGGAAGAGCAGGTCTGGGCAATGCTGAAGTCCCTTACTGCGGGCCTGACCGAGGTCCACGAGTTGGGACTGCTGCATCGCGACATCAAGCCGGCGAACGTGATGCTGCGCGCCAAGGATTCAACGCCCGTATTGATCGACTTCGGCTCGGCGAGGCAGCAAAGCGGCGCGATTTCGAGGTCGCTGACGGCCGTCTTGACGCCGGGGTATGCGCCGATTGAGCAGTACAGCACACAGGGCAACCAGGGACCGTGGACCGATATCTACGCCTTGGGTGCGGTGGCCTATCGAGCCCTTTCGGGCGAGACGCCGGTCGATGCGACCGAGCGGGTGCGCCGCGACACGTTGCCGGAGTTGAGTGAGGTTACCCCCGAGCCCGTATCTGCGAGGCTGGCGGAGGCGGTTGGGCGGGCGATGAACGTGGACGAGTCCGACCGCCCTGCGGATCTGGACACCTGGCGCACCCTTCTGTTGAAGGAGCCGGAACAGCCCGAGGCCAAGCCCGAGCCGGAGACAGGACCTTCGCTGCTGAAGACCAGGCCGTACGCCACGGGCGTCGGCGCGGCGGCGGTGGTGACTGCCTTGGTCGTATTGGCCTTCGGCCTTTTCGGCACGTCGCCGGAAGAAAGGGCGGCCGAGATAGAAGGGGCCTTGAATCTGGACCTGGAAACCGTACGACTCATCGAGAACGGACTGCTGACTGCCGGGTTCGATCCGGGGCCGCCCGACGGCATGCTGGACGCGAGTGCGCGCGACGCATTGCGGGAATGGCAGGCTGCTCGTGGAATCCCTACCACGGGATACCTGGATGGTGTCAGCATGACGGCGTTGTTGATTCCGGAACGCGACGCGGAGTTGCAAGTGGCCGCGCGCCAGGCAGAGTTGGAGCGGCAGGCGGAGGCGGCGCGGCAGGCCGAAGCCGAGCGCCAAGCCGAGGCCGAGCGGCAGGCCGAAGCCGAGCGCCAAGCCGAGGCCGAGCGGCAAGCCGAAGCAGAGCGCCAGGCCGAGGCGGCACGGCAGGCCGAGGCGGAGCGGCAAGCGGAAGCGGAGCGACAGGCGGAAGCCGAGCGGCAAGCCGAAGCCGAGCGCCAGGCAGAAGCGGCGCGGCAGGCAGAATTGGAGCGCCAGGCAGAAGCGGCGCGGCAGGCCGAAGCCGAGCGGCAGGCCGAAGCCGAGCGCCAGGCCGAGTTGGAGCGGCAGGCGGAGGCGGCGCGGCAAGCCGAATTGGAGCGGCAGGCCGAAGCCGAGCTGGAGCGCCAAGCGGAGGCGGCGCGGCAGGCCGAAGCCGAGCGCCAGGCCGAAGCAGAGCGGCAAGCCGAGTTGGAGCGACAGGCGGAGGCAGCGCGGCAGGCCGAAGCCGAGCGACAGGCAGAGGCAGAGCGCCAGGCAGAGCTGGAGCGCCAGGCAGAGCTGGAGCGCCAGGCCGAGGCGGCGCGGCAGGCGGAGGCTGAGCGCCAGGCCGAGGCGGCGCGAGCTCTGGCCTCCCGTTCGGATAGTGACATCCTCCTGGTCGTTGGCAACGCTCTGATTGGCACTACGGGGCAGCCCAATTGGCACCCCAACCTGGAGGTTTTCCGGTGGGATGGAGTGGTCGTTGCTGGCGACCAGGTCACCAGCCTCAGCGCCGAGAACATGACCATGAACGGAGTGCTCCCGGCGGCGCTGGGGTATTTGTCGGGGCTGGAGTACCTGAGTTTGTTCGGCAACGGAATAAGTGGCCCAATACCGTCCGAGATAGGATCGTTGACGCAGCTTACGGCCATGTACCTGGACGACAATCGGTTGTCGGGCGAGATCCCTGCGGCACTGGGCCGCTTGACGAATCTGGAAGACCTGTTCATCGACAACAACGAGTTGACGGGGAGCATCCCTCCAACGTTTGGCAACCTGACCAGCCTGAGGCGCCTGCGCATCGTCAACAACCAACTCTCGGGCGCACTGCCACGGGAACTCGGCGCGTTGACCGGCCTGGAGTTGCTGTATCTGGAAGACAATCAGCTCTCTGGCAGCATACCGCCGGAATTGGGGCAACTGGGCAACCTGCAGAGACTGCGACTTCAGGGCAATCGCCTGTCCGGATGCATACCGGAGGGCCTGGAGCGCTTCGAGTCGACCATCAATCCTCAACAGGGAAACGTCAACCTGCCGATGTGCGGCAGATGACCCTCATGCAATCACATAGCGGGCCCCGGAGCGGGCTCCAGAACCGACAGCCGGATTCCAACCCAAGGAGGAGGTGAGTACCACGTGTCCAATCGATTCAACGTGTCCGAGCGATTGAAGGTGTCCAATCGGGTCATCGTTCTAGGCGTTTCCTTCTTGGCCGGAGTGCTGTGGGTCGCGCTGCTTACGGTCCTGTTGTCCGGAAACCCCGAGAGTACAGCGGCCGATCTGCTCCTGGACCGGAATACCCGACTGTTTCCGTATCCGTTCACCATCCAGAACCTGATGTGGATCGTCTTCAGCATGGCGGCCGGGGAGCTTGTCGTCAGGCTCATGGCAGGGCGGCGCGAGAAAGAGCAGCTTGCGCTGGGACTGTTGCCGGAGGACCACCGGACCGTCTTTCGCCAACGGGACATCGGGCCCGTCTACCGGCGTGTGAGCGAGTCTGACCCCGACGGGCAGTTCTGGTTGCAACGCCTGCTTTCCGGCTCTCTGCTCCAATACCAGAGCACCGGTTCGATCGAGCAGGTCAGCACCATGCTGAACATGTCACTGGAACTTTGCCAGAACGAGATAGAGCTGCGATACAACATGCTTCGCTACTACGTCTGGCTCATCCCCACACTCGGATTCGTCGGCACGGTCATGGGGATCGCTTTCGCGTTGCGGACGGCTGGCACCGTGTTTGCCGGTGCCGACCCGACATCCGATATGGTGTCGATAGGACCAACCATGATGGAGGGCATGACGGCCGACCTGGGAGTCGCGTTCTATACGACGCTGCTCGCCTTGCTGCAGTCCGCCGTGCTGATGTTCGCCCTGCACCTGATGCATGAGCGCGAGGAGCGGGCTCTCAACCGCGTTGGCCAGTACTGCCTGAAGAACCTGGTCAACCGCCTCTACGAACCAAACGCCGGACATGAACAGAAGGCCTGACCGGGCAACCCACAACGAACACGGAGGATGACAGACATGCCGTTGCGACGAGACGACGAAGGGAAGGTAGTTTTCGAACAGACCAAGGCGAACCCGGCCAAGAAGAAGGGCGGAAGCGCGCCGAGCGACCAGGCCACGGTGCTGCGGCGGAGTGCGGGGGAAACGATCAAGGGCGCCATGGGCGATCCGCCGGTGGGATGGCTCGTGATCGTGGGCGGCCCCGGGAAAGGCAGTTTCGTAAAGCTCGGTGTCGGCGCGAACGCCATCGGACGGAAGAACAGTGACGAGAACCGGGTGGTGCTGGACTACGGGGACAAGACGATCTCGCGCGTGCGGCATTGCGTCGTCGCGTACGACCAGGAAAACCGGAAGTTCTTCCTCCAGCACGACAGGGGAACTCATCTCGTGTACATCGGCAGCGAGCCCGTCCTTTCGGTTCAGGAGCTGAAACCCGGCATGCACATTCGAATCGGACGGACGGACCTGCGTTTTGTGCCGGTGTGCGGGCCCGATTTCGATTGGGACGGGGACGGCTGAAGCCATGGCAAGCCGGGACAATCCCAGGCGCTACGGCGATCGGGTTGCGGGAGGTCAGATCATCGGTGCTCGGAAGCGCCAGGAGGATGACTTTCACGTGGTCAGGTTGATCGACGACGGAGATCAGTGTGCGCATCTCATGATACTGGCGGACGGGATGGGCGGGCATCCTGGTGGTGTGGAAGCCAGCGGCGTCGCGGTCTCGGCCTTCGCCGACGCATTCAAGGCGGCGAAGTGGGAAGGAACGGCCGAGCGTCTACGCGCTTCTCTCGATGCGGCCGATGCGGCCGTCGCTCAGCATTCGGACCAGCATGACGGCTATTCCGGGATGGGTTGCACACTTGTGGCCTGTGTCGTGATGAAAGACGGGACAGCGCTATGGACCAGCGTGGGAGATTCACTGCTGTTCCACTTGCCCGCCGGTCGTAGCCGCACCGTAACTCGTCTCAATGAAGATCATTCGATGCGGCCAGTGCTGGAGGACATGGTCCGCCTGGGCCGCATGACGCCCGAGGAGGCCGAACACGGCCCGGTCAACCAGTTGCGCTCTGCGTTGACGGGCGAGGGTCTGACGCTCGTCGACGAAGGGGCGGAAGCGGTCGAGCTGAAGGCCGATGACTGGCTCATCGTGGCTAGCGATGGGCTGAACACGCTGCAGGCGGACGAATTACGGCAGCTCTGCGACGAACACCGAACTCCCTACACCGTGGTTTCCGAGCTATTGATGGCTGTCACGGAGCGGGCCAGGACCGCGCAGGACAACACCACCGTCATTGCCTATCGGCACTCGCGCGGTTCGTCGAGGTCCCTGTGGCAGCGCCTCTTCAGCCGATAGCGCCGGCCCTGGTCCGCAACTACAGCAGGGACAGCAAGAGGTTGACGGTGAGCGAACCGCCGGTGTCCCGCACGAACTGGCCGCCGCCCACGTTGGCGACACGTTCAAGAAACGACTCCACTGTGCCGCCGCCAACGCCCGTCTCCACATAGACCGTAGAGATCCGGTAGCCGCCCGATCCGGAGAGATTGTTCGCCAGGGCGAAAGTCTGGGTGACGTCCTCCGGGTAGCCCGGACTGTCGGTGATCAGCACGATCGCTCGCTCTTCCGCCTGTGGGCGCCAGGACATCCCAACGGCTTGGTTCAGCGCCATCAGGAAAGCCTCGGGAACGTCGGAGTTCACGCCGCCGCCCCTTCCCACGCCGATCTCGAGCTCGTTCACGAAGTCCCTGAACGCCGCGAGATTGCCGGGCGACCCGCTTATCTCGCGCAAATCGAATGTCGTGAGGGGTTCTTCAAAGAACCGGTCGCCAAACGCGACAAGACCGATGCCCAGAGTCGGGGACAGACGGCTCAGGACTTCGCTCAGCTGGCCCACTTCGGACTTCAGGTCTTCGATCTGCTGGCCCATGCTGCTGGTGATATCCAACGCGATGACCAGGTCGAAGTGCGGAAACTGGGTCCTGGCCAGGTCCTGAGTGGGTTCGGGACATGTCACCGGGGTGACGACCGGACACACCGGGCAGACGACGGGATCGGGGCAGGGCGTCGGCTCCTCGGGCTCCGCGGGGGGCGGGCAAACGGGGCAGACGACCGGATCCACGGGCGTCGGGGAGGTATTCGGAAAGTACGGGAAGATCACGACCGATATGAGGATGAACGCACCCAGCGCGGATGCGAACAGGTCCAGCGCCGACATCCCGAAGATGCTGATTTCCCGATTGCGTCGTCTCATGTTCTGTCTCCGGTGAACGGATTGTTGTTGCGAATAGTCGTCGCGCCCTGGGGGATGCGGACGCGAAGCCGGCTGTGCCGGTTCATGCCTATGGACATTTTCTGTTGGTGCCGCTTACGTCGTTGACCGCCTGCAGCCACGCCGCGAAGGAGGCGTTGTTCGGAACGCACAGGTCGGTGTCGTTGAAGTACAACAGCTCAAGTGAGCCGAGGTTCGTCAGGGACAGGGGCAACGGGCCGGTCAGGTTGGCGTTGTTGTGCACTTCCAACTGTCGCAGGTTGGTGATATTGCCGAGTTCGGAGGGGATCGGGCCCGTCAGATTGTTGTCATCCAGTTTTAGGCGCCACAGGTCGAGATTGCCGAGTTCAGAGGGGATCGGGCCCGTCCGGTTGCTGGAGGAGACGATCAGGTCCCATAAGGGTAGATCGCCCAGCCAGCCGGGGATCGGGCCCGGCGTTAGGTCGTTGCGACTGAGGCATAGGCTCCTTAAGCCCCTGAGGTTACGCAGCCAGCTGGGGAACGGGCCCGTCAGGTTGTTGTTACAAGCCCAGATGGTTCGCAGGTTTGCGAGGTTGCCGAGTTCGGAAGGGATCGGGCCCGTCAGGTCGTTTGCCTGGAGGTTCAGGTACTCCAGATTGGCGAGGTTGCCGAGTTCGGAGGGGATCGGGCCCGTCCGGTTATTGCCCGCTAGGTCCAGGGACTCCATGTTGGTGAGGTTGGCCAGCCATCCGGGGATCGGACCCACGGTCAGGCGCCAATTCCAGCCGAGGTCCAGGTGTACCAGGCGAGTGAGTTTGCCGAGTTCGGAAGGGACCGGGCCCGTCAGATCGTTGCTGTTGAGGTATAGAGTCCGCAGATCGGTGAGATTGCCCAGTTCCGAGGGGATCGGGCCCGTCAGGTCGTTTTGGGTGAAATCTAGCCGTTGCAGGTTGGTGAGATTGCCGAGACTGGAGGGGATCGAGCCCGCCAAGTTGTTGACTCGGAGGTGTAGTGCGACCACTCGCCCGGCGCGGTCGGTTGTAACCCCGTACCACCGGTCGATCCGCACTCCCTCGGCCATCCAGTTCTCGCGGTTCTCCCAGCTTGGGCCCCCGGTGGCGTTGTACAAATCTTCCAGGGGCTTGCGATCCTGGCTGTACGACTCGGCCTCGACCACCACTTGCAGGGATGAGTCCCGCACCCGCGCCCGGAGCCGCTGTGTGCCCCAGATGTCCCCGAGCGTCCACGCGGTCCGGGCGAGGCCCTGGCCATCGGTCTTCACCGAGGCGGGGCTCGCCGAGCCGTGACCCTGCGACGCACCCTCAAAGACGATCTCGATTCCTACCAGCGGACGCCCGCTCTCGTCCGCCACGCTGATCTCCACCGGGTTCGGCAGCTTCGCGCCCACCACCGCCCACTGACCGGCGCCCGAAGCCAGCGAGATCCTCACCTCCCGCACCCGGACCGCAGCGGTCACGGACTCGGCGCCGACCGAGGCAGTCATCGTCTGCGTGCCGCCCTGGGTGCCCACCGTCCACAGGGTACGGGCGATGCCCTGGCCATCGGTCGTCGCCGCAGGAGGACTCGCCGAACCCGAGCCCTGAGCGGGTGCGAACCGTACCGTCACGCCGGCGACCGGATCCGGGCCCGCACGGGCCCGCACCGTCACTTCGACGACGTCCCCCGACAGCACCGTCGCCGGCAGGCTCCCCGCCAGTTCGACGCTCACCGGCAGCACCTGGACCGAGGCGGTCGCGGACGCGGTGCCGACCGAGGCGGTCAGCGTCTGCGGACCGCCCTGGGTGCCGACCGTCCATTGCGTCCGGGAGTAGCCCTGGCCGTCGGTCGTCGCCGCGGCCGGACTCGCCGAACCGGAGCCCTGAGCGGGTGTGAACCGCACCGTCGCGCCGGCGACCGGGTCCAGGCCCGCGCCTCCCAGGGCCCGGACTGTCACTTCGACCGACCGCCCCGGCGGCACCGTCGCTGGCAGGGTCCCCACCAGTTCGATCACGCTCACCGCGTCGTTGGGGTCCCACTCGGGGCTGCTGGGGCCATCGCCGCCGCCGCAACCTCCCCACGCCGCCGTAGCGACCGCGACGGCAAGAAGGCCGCCGCGCCCCGGCGACGCGAACGAGAAGCTGGCCGCGCCGGTCATGCCTGCGACTTCAGCGACGTCGCGTGTACACCAGCAGCACGCCGTTCGTGCCCTGGCGTCCGTACCGGGCTGCGGCATCTATGGGCGGAACAAACTGCACGCTGGCGATGTCACTGGGCGAAATCAGAGAGGTCAGAGCGAATTCCGTTGCCAACGGGACATCGTCGATAAACACGGCGACGGCGTTCGCGCAGGGGTCGCCACCACGCACGGTCCCCGCTGATCGATACGTCAGACAAATGCCTTGCCTGCTCATCGTCGTGGGATCCAACATCTGGCCGATGCGCAGCCCCGGGATCCGTGCGCTTCGAATGACGCCCTCAAAATCAAACACTCGATAGCGCAGCGAATCCATCGAGGCTTCGGTCAAGCCCAGGTAGCGTGCCGCGCCGCCGGCGCCCCGTTGACGCTGGCCTGTGGCGACGATCGGCTCCAACTCGATGGCATCCACTGACAACTGGATGTCCAATCCCAGGGCGTCGCCGAGGGCCGTCAACGAATCGGTCCGGGTAGTGTACCCAAGTTGCCTCGTCTCGATGATCTGTTGACCCGGCGGCACGTTGGTGAAGCGAAACTCCCCGTTTGGACCCGTAAAGGTGGCGATCCCCGCGCCAACGAGCGATACCGTTACACCCTCGATGCCGGTGCCCGTGGTGTAGTCCGTCACCGACCCCGCCAATGTCACGGGCGCCGAGATGCGAATCGGCAGATCATGAGTCTGGGAACCGGACCCGGAAACCTGCACGGGATCGCTGCTGTTCGCCCCGAACATGGCTTGAATCGTGATTCCCTGACCGGAGTCCAGATTACAGAGCCGATACTCGCCTGACGCCCCTGTGCGGGCTGTGGCGATGACCCTCTGATCCTGCGGAAGCTCCGGGTCGTCGCTCAATGCCTGTACGGTGGCGCCCAGAAGGGGACCGCCTCCCATGTCCGCGGCAACGGTCCCTTCAAGGTTCAGGTTCCCGCTGCCCTGTTCACCCAGGCACCAAGTCGCGAGCATCGTTCGCCGCGAAGGCCCGGCCAGGTACACATCCGTTGTCGAATTGGCCGCGACGCCGATTCGCTGCGGCGTGCCGTTCGCGCTGACGGCCGCAAGCCGGGGGTGGAAGAACGAAATGACGGCGTCCCCCAAGGGAACGTTGTCGATTTGGAACCGCCCGTCGTCTCCCGTCGTGGTCGTCAACCCCGTACCCATGATGTAGACCTGGGCGTCGGGCAGCGGTTCGCCGGCGATGCTGTCGTAGACGAGTCCGATGACGGTCTGTGCGCTTGCGAGGCCGGGTGATCCCAAGCCGTAGGCGATGGCGAGCGCCAGAATTGCTCTTCCGAGCCTGGTCATGATTCCCTCACTTGGTAGAGAGTAGCGTCCTACATTTGGGTCATTCACTTGCGCGCAGCATTATCCCGTCAGATTAGGGGTCCGCAACCGCTCAACGCAAGATCGGATTATCACTGTGATCTGCCCTAGAACGATAGTTGCCTGATCACTGAACACATACGCATGATAGTATCACGACTCCATTCGACTCTGGCTCCTCTTGCGGGGGTCGCTACCGGTTGCCCCTCGACACGGTGATCGTCGCGCTGTGTACCTGCCGTTGGGCGCCAGCGGCAGTGACGCCGGTTTCGGCATCCTCCACCACCTTCAGTTCGGTTGTGCGGATCAACTGGAGAATCCGGCCTCCCTGTTGCGGTTCCGTGATCAGGTTGCTGCCGGACACCGCCGTCGCGCGGATGCTGCCTCTGGTGACGCGCCGGTTGACGATCTGGCAGCCGCTGCTGGTCCGGCAACTGTAGCGAATGCTGTTGTAGACCATGTAGGCGCTGGTGCCGCTGAAGGTGATCGTGATCGTGCCGCCCGAAGACTGGAAGGTGGCGCCGCCGCCCAGCTGGTTGGGGAACCAGGAGCCGGTCGGCAGCGTTTCGATCGTCTGGCCCGTCGTGTATGTCGTGTCACTGCCGCTGCCACCGTCCTGAATCGTAACCGTGATTGCCGAAGAGCAGTTGTTGCTCGTGTCCGTTTCGCCCGAAACGGCGTCGACGCAGTCGCCGATGTAGATGGTGCGGGCGGCGGTCCCGGCGCGTACCGTAATCCTGCTCGTGCCACGGAAAGTCGCGGAAGGAGCCAAGGCGCCGACTGGTTCCGGCTGGCCGATTTCGTTGTCGCTCGTGGTGATGGTGGCATCGTCCGACTGGTAGGCCCGCCAGTTGGTCGCAGCGGACGCCGCATCGCCCTGGTTGCGTATTGTCACGTCGTACGTGAAGCTGCCTCCCGGCGCGACGGTCACGCTCGACCTCGAGACACTTATGACCAGATCCGGCCCGCCCGACCCGGTCACCGTCACGCGGACGCCGCGGGAGCAGTTGTTCTGCGTGTTGGATTCGCCCGACACCCGATCGGCGCATAGCCCGAAGTAGAAGGTGCCGGAGGCCTGGCTGGACAGCCTGACAGTTGCCGTGATCCTCCTGCTCTGCCCCGCTGGAGTGCTTGAGATGGACGTCCTGCCAATCTCCGTGTCACTGGTCGAGATGGACGAGTTGGTGGACTGGTAGACGCGAACCGTGGTAGCGGCCGCCGTGGCGTTGCCGCTGTTCCGAAGTGTGAACACTGCCTCCACCGACCCGCCCGGCGACCCGGTCACCGACGTAGGCGTAACGGTAGTGAACTGCAGGTCCGGCGCCCCTGCCGACGCCACGGTGACGCTGATGCTCTGCGTCGCGGTCAGGAAGCCGGGATCGCGGGCGGTCACGGTGATCGTGGCGCTCCCCGCCGTCACTCCCGTGATGGTCACCGTCGAGCCCGAAACGGAGGCCCTGGCGACGAGCGAGTTGGAGGAGGTCGCCGTGTAGGTGAGCACGTCCCCGTCGGGATCGTTGAAATACAAGGACGCGTTGACGGTGACGTTGCGGCCCGGGTTGACCGACTGTGCGGGGATGGTCCCCACCGGTGTTGGCGCCCGGTTGGGCTGCTGAACGGTGACCCGTGCCGTTTGCGTTGCCGTCAGCCCTTCGGGATCCCGGGCGGTCACGGTGACGGTCGCGCTCCCCGCGGTCAGGCCCGTGATGGTCACAATCGCGCCCGAAACGGACACCCTGACCACGGCCGGAGCCGAAGATGTCGCCGTGTAGGTCAGCGCATCGCCATCGGGATCGGAGAAGTACTGCGATGCGACAACCGTCTTGCTCTCGGCCACGTCAATCGACTGCGTAGGAATCGAGCCGACGCGCTGCGGGGGCCGGTTCGGCTGCGGCACCGTCACCGTCACGGTCTGCGTCGCGGTCGCCCGGTCGTCATCGGTCGCCGTGATGGTGACCGTCGCGGTGCCGGGGCCGGCGGCGGTGATCGTCAGGACGCTGCCCGACACGCTCGTGCGCGCCACAGTGGGGATCGAGGACGCCGCCGTGTAGGTGAGCGGATCGTCGTCAGGATCATCGAACGAAGGGGCAACGTCGATGGTGGCCGACTGGCCCACCTCGATGGTCCGTGCTTCGATGGTGCCCACCGGAACCGGGTCGCGATTAGGCACCATGAACAGGAAGGACTGGTTGGCCGAGAGGCCTCCGGGATCGCTCGCCGTGACCGTCACCGTGGCGGTGCCCTTGGCCAGCGCCGCAACGGTCACCGTGGAGCCGGCGATGCTCACGCCCGCCACGGCCGGGGCCGACGCGCTGGCCGTGTAGGTCAGCGTCTCCCCGTCCGGTTCGGCGAAGTACTGGGACGCATCGATCGTCGTGGTTTCGCCCACGGGCCGCGTGACGTTCGCCATTGTGCCGCGGGGTACCGGAGCCCGGTTCGGAACCATGACCGGGAAGCTCTGCTGGCCCTGGAGTCCGCCCGGATCGGTGGCTGTGACCGTGACGGTTGTGTTACCCGGTGAGTTGGCAGTGACGGTGATCGACGTGCCCGAGATGGTAGCCGTGGCCACCTGGGGATTGGACGATGTGGCCGTATAGCTCAGGACATCCCCGTTCGCGTCGCCGAAGCACGCGCTGACGTTGGCGGTCTCGCCGACGTTCACCGTGACCTGCGGGAGCGAGCCGCAGGCAGTCGGTGCCGCGGGGCTCTCGCAGGCGGCTGCCACAAGCGCGATCAGCAGCAGGCCTGCTCCATGGACCCATGGAAACCTCTGTGTGGTGTGTCGGGAGCGCTTCATCTTCTGGTTCCTCTTTTTGGAGAGAGTTTGCATGGGTCCCCGCACGAGGGGCGTACAGGTCAATTGGGGTGCCTCAATGGGCCGGGCCTGATCGCCACGACCCGTCCGGTCTCGTCACGCACCTCGACGTCGGGGCGGATCACGTCGTTGCCCAGATCGATCGCGCGCCGCCGATGAGCGAGCAAAGCCGCGGGGCCGGGAAGCCGGTATGCGTCCGCAAGATCCATTCGCACCGCATAGCCCAGGTCGGCGAGCGAAGCGACGGTCACGCTGCTTAGGGGACTCGAGCCGGGCGAGATGCTGGGGCTCATCAGCTCCGGGCCGAAGACGGTCTTGCGCCAGTGGGAATCGTCGCTGCCGGGCCGGGTGCCCCGGTTCTCCACCGGCACCTTGGCACCCGCCGTGTAGGAAGCACCCCCGGCGCCGTCGAAGGCCACAATCGCCTGCGGGCCCGCAAAGTGCGTGTCCACCTCGGCCTCGACGGCCACGGACGGATTGCGCAGCAGCCCGAAGTGGTCCCACAGCGTACCGATCCCCAGCACGTGTCCCATCTCGTGGAGGATCACGGCTTCGAGGGCGCCGTTGGTCTCCATCCAGTCGAGATCCGCGGCATCAAGCTCCATCATACCGAACCAGGGAAGCTGCGAAGTACTGCGGACGGAGCAGAAGCCGGCCCGCCCGATCGTCCCCCCCTCACCATCGAGTTCGGCCGCGGCCGCGATGATCAACAGGTCGTCCACAACGCTCACGGGCTGTTCGTAGGCTCGCTCCGGGAACTGGCAGCGGACGAAGCCCTCGGGCACGGGCATGTCCGGCAGCTCCGTGTCCGCCAGCACCGCCATCCAGCGCGCCGCAGCGGTCCGGAATGCCGCTTCCTGGGCCGCGCTCATCGGCGTCGCGAAGCGCATTTCGATTCGGAACGTGCCCGGGTCCACGGGCGGGTCCTCCACCGTCAGCAGGAACGTCGAGATGACCGCCAGTCCGCCCGGATCGGTGGCCGTGACGGTGATCGTCGTCCGTCCCCTCGTACGCCCCGAAAGCTCCAGCGTGGTGCCCGAGACTGCGACCGTTGCAACGGTGACGTCCGCGGAAGAGGCCGTGTACGTCAGCGGGTCCCCGTCGGGGTCGATGAACCAGGGCGAAACGTCGAGCGTGGCGGCCTCGCCGGCGCGGACGCGTTGATCCGGGATCGGGCCCACGATCTGCGGGGCCCGGTTGGGTTTTGCGACGGTTACCTCGAAGTGCTGCGTCGCACCGAGGCCGCCCGGGTCGGTGGCCGTCACCGTGACCGTCGCGGAGCCGCCGGCAACCGCAGAGATCGTCACCACAGAACCCGCTACGGAAACAGCGGCCACGACAGCGTTCGACGAGGAAGCCGCATAGGCGAGCGGGTCCCCGTCGGGGTCGGTGAAGTAGGAGGAAACATCGATGATCGCCGTCTTTCCCACGCCCATCGCCCGCGCGGGAATCGATCCCACCGGGCTCGGAGGAAGGTTTGTCACCTCGGCGCTGAAGCTGTGGGTCGCCGCCAGCCCGTCGGGGTCGCGCGCGGTCACGGTGACCTCCACCTTCCCGGCCGCGACCACCGTCAGGCGAAGTTGCGCGCCGGACGCCGCGGCCGTCACCACCCCGGGACTCGACGCCGCCGCCGTGTAGGCCAGCGGATCCCCGTCGGGGTCGTCGAACCAGGGGCCGAGATCGATCGTGCGCACCTCACCGCGCTGCATGACCTGTCCTTCGATCGTACCCAGGGCGACCGGCTGCCGGTTGGGCACCTCCAACCCGAACACCTGCACCGCTTCGAGTCCGCCCGGATCCGCGGCCGTCGCCGTGATGTTAGTCAACCCCTTAGTCAATCCCACCAGGGTCACGTGACTTCCCGACAGCGCCACACCCGCCACCGCCCGGTTCGCCGCAGCAGCGCGGAAGGTGAGGCTCTGGCCGTCGGGCTCCTCGAACCAGGGTGCCAGATCGATGACGACGCCCCCCCCCACTGCCACCTTCCGGGCCGCGATGCTCCCCACCGCGCGCGGCGGGCGGTTCGGCACGACGACCGCGAAGCTCTGCTGCCCCTGCAACCCACCGGGATCCGCCGCCGTTACCGTGATGGTCGCGCTACCCGGGGCCCGGGCCGCTACCACGACCTCCACACCGCTGTGGGTCGCGACCGCCACGGACGCGTTCGACGAACTCACGGCGTAGCCCAGCACGTCGCCGTTCGCGTCGTTGAAGCACGCGGTCACGTTCGCCGATTCGCCCACGTTGACCGTCTGCTGCGGAATCGGGCCGCACGAGACCGGCGCCCGGGGGCTCTCACAGGCTGCGACCAGCCCGGTCACAATACCCGCCACCGCACAGGTGCGGATCGGCCTCGAGATGTCCGACCGCAACACACCTATAGACCCATTACTCCGGGATCCCCCGGCTGAAGAGGATTTCGAAGTTCGGTTCGCCCACCGCATCCATTGCCTGGGCGACCGGCCGCCGCAGGATCGCGCGGATCTGACCCGTGACCGGGTCGCGAAGGATGGTCATGGGCAGGTCCGTGTCCCCGTCGAGGACGAACGATTCCTCGGCGCCGCTCAGCCGGATGCGGCTGATCTCGCCGTCCCAGGTCACGGGAATCGCGAACACGAACCCGGACCGCCCGTCGTCGACGTCAAGCGTCACCGGCATGTCGAACCGGTAGGAGAACGCCTCCTGCCCGTCCTCGGTCGTCGCCCGCAGCAGATATTCGTCACCCTCCGGCGGCAGGCCGGGCAGCGCATCGGTGATGAACGAAGGCTCGAGGTATGGTTGCCCGTCGGCGTCCACGCCGCCCCACACAAGGATCGCGCGCGTCGGGGTCCAGTCGCCCGCAGCCTGCTCCGTGTACCTCCGGTGCCGCAGCGCGTTGGCGAGGTGGTACTCGCTGATCCACTGGCCGCCGCAGTAGGACATCAGGTCGGGCGTGTGAGGGGAGACGAGCCGTTCGTTCTCGCGGTCGTAGCCCCACGAACCGATCACGCCCCACGGGTGCGGATACAGCGGATCGGGTCCGCCCGCCCCGCCGCACGGGGCGTGCCACAGGCCCATGTTGTGCCCGATTTCGTGGGCCACGGTGGTCGGCAGCGCCTGGGAGAAGCTCGTCCAGGAAGGGATACCGTACGCGACCCCCAGCAACCCGAACCGGATGGGCGTCTGCATGCCGAGCCAGTAGCCGGGGCGCGCGCCCTCCATGCGCCGCATCATCTCGGTCTCGTTGCGGATCCTGAAGCCGTTGGTGGTGGACGTAAGGACCGGATCGTGCAGGTCGATGTCCCACTCTCCGACCGGCAGGAAGTTCCGTGTCGGCGTAAGCATTGGGTCGTTCTCCGGGTCCGCGGCCATGCTCTTGGTGATTTCCAGAATCGCGTTGTCCGGATCCGGCTCGTAGAGGAACGGGATCAGGGTGAGCGGGAAGGCCGGCAGGTCGACCACGTCGATGGCCATCCGCCCCGTCGCGGGAATACGCCGCTGGATCCCGAGGCCCGGGTTCAGCGTGCGGTTCGGATCGACCTCGATCACCATCTCCAGGCCGGCGCGGATGACGTCCGCCGGAATGTCGGCGTTGGCCGAATGGTCCAGCGAGCTCTCGTCGACGTCAGCCGGAATGGTCCCGGATCCGGCGGCGATCTGGGCCGTGTGGACCTCGGCGCCACCGGCGTAGAAGGTGGCCCGGACCTCGGGCATCGCCGTGCCCTGGGCAAGTGGCGACGCGACGAACACCCGCAGCAGCGCCGGCCTGCCTCCCACCAGCGGGACAGGGTGCTCGCGGGACTGCACCGTCTGAGTCAGGTACGCAAGCGTCGGCTCGCAGCGGGGCAGGCGATGGAAGGGAACCCCTAGCAGCCATTCGAGGAAGCCTGCATCCTGCGGCGCGCAGAGGCCGGTGCCGCCCGCCTTGAAGGTGCGCAGACGCTCCAGCCCGGCGAAACTGGTGGGCACCGGGCCCACCAGTCCCTCGTTGTCGCCGACCCAGAGTTCCCGGAGGTAGGTCATATTCCCGATCTCGGTGGGAAGACCGCCCGTCAGCGCGTTGTTGTGGAGCCGCAGCCGCGACACTCCTTCCAGGTTGCCCAGCCATGCAGGTATGGCGCCGGCGAGGTTGTTGTCGTTCAGGTAGAGCCCCCAGATCCGGGTCAGATTGCCGAACGACTCGGGGATGCTTCCGGAGAGTTCGTTGTAAGCGAGATTCAGGTCCGTGAGGAACTCAAGATCGCCGAGTTCCGGCGGGATCTCGCCCACAAAGTGATTCCGGCCCAAGTAGAGTTGCTCCAGCTTCGACAGGTTCGCCAGTTCCGGCGGGATCCGGCCCTCCTGTTCGTTATAGTAGAGATCCAGAACTTCAAGATTGGTCAGGTTCCCCAGCTCCGCTGGAATGGGGCCGGTCAGATAGTTGCCCCCCATGACCAACCGTCTCAGGTTCGTCAGATCACCGAGTTCGGGCGGCAGCGGGCCCGTGAGGCTGCCGCCGTTCCAGTAGAGGTGCGTCAGGTTGGTCAGCCTCCCGATTTCCGGCGGTACCGGCCCCCCGAGGTCGGTTCCCCGCAGGTACAAGCTGGTGAGGCCCGTGAGATCGAAGAGTTCAACCGGAATCGGACCCTCCAATAGCCCGTTCCACGACAAATCGAGTCTCTCCAGCTGCGAGAGTCCCCCCAGTTCCGGCGGCATCCGGCCGACGAGAAAATTGCCGGCCAGATTCAGGGCCGTGACGTTGCCGGATGCGTCGGTAGAAACCCCGTGCCATTGGTCGAGCGGTAGGGCGGTCAGCCAGTTGTCGTCCTCGTCCCAGGTGACGCCGCCGCCCGTAGCGTGGTAGAAGGCCTCCAGGATGTCGCGCTCGCTCTGCGTGCATTCGATGCCCGTGCCCACGTGATGCTCAATGCGGTTCAGCCAGAGGCGAAACACGGGGTCCGCGGGAATGCAGAGTTGCGTGCCGGAATAGTGGAACTGGGTCAGGGAGACTTGCGATAGCGAAAGCGGCAACGCGCCTCTCAGGTCTTCGTTGTCATTGAGCCACAAGAGATCCAGGTTGCCGAGTTGTCCGAGTGCTTCGGGAAGTCGGCCGGAGAGGCCGTTCTCATCGAGGAACAGGACCTCCAGGTTGACGAGGTTGCCGATCTGGGTCGGAATCGCGCCCGTCAGCTTGTTGCCGAAGAGTTGGAGAACATTGATGCTGGTCAGGTCGCCAATCTGGCCCGGAATCTTGCCCGTAAGGTTGTTCTGCCCCAGGGCCAGCGCCGTGACCCGCCCGTCCGCGTCCACCGTAACGCCGTACCACTCCGCCAGCGGGCTTGCGCTAAGCCAGTTGTCGCTGTTCGTCCACGAGGAACCACCGGTCGCCTCGTACAGCGACGTCAGCGCCGCGCGGTCCGTGGCGCCCGCAGCGGCCACCTGCACCGAAGGGCTACCCGTATAGGCCGCCGCCAGCGTCTGCACGCCCTCGGCGGAACCCGGCGTCCACTCGGTCCGGGCGATTCCGTCGTCGTCGGTTGCGGCCGTTTCCGGATCCGCCACGCCGTGTCCCTCGCCCGGCGTGAACGTCACCGCCACGCCGGCCACGGGTGACCCACCCACGTCCAGCACCCGGGCTGCTACCGGCCATGCACTTGCTTCGGCGGGCACCAGGACGAGTGCGGCTTCCGGTGCTCCGGCCTCCGAGGCGCCGGCATTGCCAAACACCGGTGCCAGCGACGCGGGAACCTGTTGCACGAGCACCTCGGCGGTCGTGCTCAGGCCTTCGAACGCCGCCGTGAGCGTTGCGGTGCCGTTGCCAGCCGCGACGACCGTCCCCTCGAGGTCGACGGCGAACACGCCCTCACTACTGCCCGACCACCCGACCGTTCCCGGGAATGCGGCGCCGTATTGGTCGGTAATGGTCGCCCGAAACGTCGCCCGCTCCCCCAGCGACACCAGGTTCGCAGAAGCCGGCTCGATCGAGATCGCGTCCGCACGGGGCGGCTCGGGCACCGCGGCGCTCTCAGGGTCGCCGCAACTCGCCGCGATGAGCGCGAGGAGCACCACCAGGGCCAAGGGGTAGGGACGCTTCAGTCGGGCATTATGGGTCCGTGAGGGCATCGCCACGGCTCCCTTTCAAAAAAAGTACACTTTGTTTTACATTGTGTAAACTATACTTGACATCTATGTATTCGCGCCGATCATATCACAGAATGTCCTGCAATTGCGACTGGACAGCGATCTTTCCGCCCCAAAACACAATATTATCGTGACCCACAGCGGCCTGCAAGAGCCTACAGGTTTCGGTAGCCAAAGGACAGTCAACTCCAGTTTACATCATGACAACTATAGTTGACAATTATTCCTAACCTGTGGCGCTACGGTTCGCACTTGCCAACTGTTCTTTACATTCAAAGCCCAGGCGTTTCCGTTTCGACGCGAGAACATGGGCCTGGGCGGAATCACTGTCAGGCTGTCCGGCATGGCGGATAGCGAGGACGTGACAGACGACAGCGGCCAGTACTCCTTCACGGGATTGCGTGCCGGGACGTACACGGTCGAGATCTCGGGCTTCCAGGCCACCGAGGTCAGCTTCTCGAGCACATCGAAGGCTGAGACGGTCGGCGTCGGCGAGTCGAAGGTTGTCAGCTTCGACGGCACGTATGTCCGCACGGCGGGCATCCAGGGCCAGGTCACCATTGACGGTACGGGTCTTGAGGGCGTGACCGTGACACTTAGCGGCGAGGGCGAGGATCGCACCGAGACCACCAACGCCTCGGGGCAGTACTCGTTCGCGAATCTCAAGAAGGGCACCTACCAGGTCGGGATCACGAACCCGGATCCGGACGACTACGAGTTCCTGGTCACCTCGAAGAGCCAGACGATCGCGACGGGCGAAGTTGCGAACGTGCCGTTCGAGGGCACGCTGCTGCGGACGGCCGGCATCGCGGGCCGGGTCAGCCTCGACGACGGCATGGGCCTGGACGACGTGACGGTCACGCTTGCGGGCGCGGCCGAGGCGACGACGATGACGAAGAACGGCGGACAGTACTCGTTCGCGGGTCTGGCGGCGGGCACGTACGTGCTGAGCATCACCAACCCGGATCCCGTCGCGTACAACTTCGCTGAAGATCAGCTCCAGAGGACGGTCGTGCTGGCGGATGACCAGTCGGCGATCGAGAACTTCGAGGGGACACACACCCGGACCGCTTCAATCTCGGGCGTGCTGTTCATCGACGAAGTCGTGCAGAACAAGGAGCACAACGAGGGCGAGCCCTCGATCACCGCAGCGATCGCGCCGCTGGTGGCAGCCGGCGCGCTGGACGCGGAGGTCGTAGCCGGCCTGCTGGCCAAGGCGAAGGTGAAAATGCGGGGTCCGGATCTCGCCGACCCGCCGGTAGACATCGCCATCATGCCGGACGGCACGTTCTCGACGGGCGACGCCCTGATGGCCGGGTCGTACCAGCTCGAGCTGCCGGTCAACGACGATGACGTCGCGGCCGGGCTGGCCGCGGCCGGCGTTGCGTTCGTCGGCGAGTCGGAGGTGGTGACGGTTGCAGCCGGCGGCAGCGAGATGGTCAACTTCCCGTTCCGGATCACGATGCAGACGATCAGCGTCGGCGCGGTGATGGGGAACAGAGAAGAGATCACCGATCCGCCGTTGCCGGTTTCGGACGTCGACCTCGAGCTGTATCCCACGGCCGAGGATGCGGAAGACGGAACGAACATGCTGGGTGAGGGAACCACCGCCGGCCTGATGGACGAGGGCGGCATTCCAGGCATGGCCGTGTTCTCCTTCGCGCGGGCCGAAGACACCAACCCGGCCGGCGACGCCACCGACAACCTGGTATTCGTGAAGGTCGTGGGCCATCACGACGACCTGTCGGTCTCCGACAACCCGATCATCGAGATCGAGTATCCAGGCGTGTCGCGCCTGCATGCCGCACCTGCGCATGTCCGGTTGCTCAACACCGCGGTGAGATTCCAGTTCTGGGTCAAGAGCGACGCGGACGCCCGTAGCGGTGACATGCCGCTGGAGGGCTGGCACACGGTCGTGACCATGGGCGAGAGCGAAGATGCGCTGATGAAGCCCGATCCCGACGACGCCACCATGATGGTGAACCTCACCGACCCGACCGAGGGCGACGAGGACGACGAGGAGATGGGTAAGGCGACGGTCTCCTACTCGGTCGACACGGACGATCTGCCGGCCACCTTCACGGTCACGGTCACACCGGACTCGGACGACTTTGCACAGCCGATGGCGATGGGCGAGACGTGGGAAGAGGTCGGCGCCGACCGGCTGATGCACACGCACACCGGGTTCGAGCTTCCGGCGACGAACACGCACGAGATGAACGACCTGGGTCCGACCTACGTCACGTTCACCACGCAGAAGCTGACGGTCGGCGCGTACCGCGAAGCCGACGACGAGCCCGGCTTCACGGACTTCCAGAGCCGGGTCTCGGAGGGTGACCACCGGCCAGCCGCTGGTGTAGGACTGGAGGTATCAGTCATGGTCGAGGCGACGGGCCGCAGAGGCCTCGAGGTCTACGACGCGTGGGACCACGACGACGATCCCGACACGGATCCCATCGACGCCACGCTGGCCCTCTCGGGCGGTATGGCCACGTTCGCCAACCTGCCGGCGGACATGGACTTCACGGTCCAGTTCTCGGAAGGCAGCAACCGCGTTGCGGTCGGCGGTCCGGACAGTCGGAGCGACCGCGTACAGGCGTTCGGCGAGGACCTTGAGCTGGGCACGTCGGTCGGCGCGTTCGGCGACATGAGCGGCGCGGGTCCCGAAGTGAAGCTCTGCCCGCTCACGACGGACTCACGACCCTTGAGCCTGGGTGCCGAAGACAGCGCCTGCGCGACATTCGCTTACCAGTGGACGACCGGGACGATCACCGGGGAAGTTACCGCCAGTGGCGGAAGGGAACTCGGCGAGGATCTCGATGTCACGATCACTGCGGACACGGACGTGCACAGCGAGGCGCCGCGCGACACCGATACGGACGGCACCTTCGGTTTCTCTGGTGTCCAAGACGGGAGCTACACGATCTCGGTGATCTCCTCGGACAATTGGACGGTCACCCCGAAGACCGTCCGGGTGGATGTCTACCACGACGAGTTCGAGGACGATGACGACCCCGACACGAAGTACGTCGGTACGGCCGGAAGCGATAATGCCGGCTTCTCGGCCACGAAGATGCGCCTTGCGATCAAGGGGTACGTGGCGAACGTCGGGCACGAGCCCGCGCCAGGCGGCGTCGTGAGGGGTGACGAGACCTTCCCGGGTGCGATGCTGGAGCTCAGGGAATACGACCCGGACTCGGAGTCGAAGACGATCAAGGCGAAGGGCGGCGTCATCGCCACGGCCGAAGTCGGCGACGACGGCATGTACGAGTTCACCGACCTCACGGAAGGCGACTACACGATCATCGCGAAGAACACCGATGACTACGAGATGTACCACGTAGGGCCGGACCAGCACTACAAGAACAACGTTTCCGCCCAGACCTACGACGACGTTCTTGAGCAGGATCTGATGCTGCCGGGTTGGGACTACGCGGCGAGCACTGTCTCGAATTCCACCGATCCCCACGACAATAGCGCGACAGGCGGAAATGTCTTCACGTTCTATAACTTCGCGCTGTTGCACGGAGACGGCGAGTTCGCCGGCCGTGTGAGGGAAGCGCGCGGGCAGCCGGGCGGCATCGCCGTGGTGGTTGACCGTTGCGTGACGTACACGGAGCCGGACGACGGCCCGCCGGAGGTTCCCGAGTCCTGCCGCCCGGACGGCGACTTCGACATGCAGACCACGAACGCGTCGAATTCAGGTTCCTGGAGTGTAGGGAGCCTCCGCGAGGGCTATTACGTGGTGGATATCGCCGGGAACGCGTACCGCCAGGCCAGATACGACCACCGCGGCAGGATCGACGACGACGCGATCGACTGCAGCGGCACTGGTGTAGTCGACGCGAACAATGCGCGAGCGGATGTCGGCTGCGACGAGGTCGGGACGGATGTATCATACGGCCTGCTTCAAGGCAAACAGGCCTTCAACCGTGGCGGCGTCACGTTCTACTTCTACAACAGGCTGCTGGACACCGCGGACGAGTTGATCGGACTCGAAGTGGAGGGAACGCCGGATCCCGATTCCGTGGACATCGATATCGCGGAAGACCAGTGGACCCTTCCAACCGGTCCGAACGACGGCACCACGTCAGCGCTCGGGGCAGGTACGAGTAATGTCGGCATGCGGCAGATCACATTTGCATCGGCCAGCGTGACAGTCGACGCCGACGTCTCAGATAACGCGAGCTATCTCGTCCTCAGTAACACGGGAACAGATGACGGGCCTGTTGGCCACTCCAGCGGCACGGTACCATCCGTTCCAAACGAGATAACAAGGAGACGACGCTCGCCGGTAAGACGGCAGAGTCGGACACGGTGCAGATCACGGTCAGAGTCGTAGCAGAAAACGGCTACCACGACCACGATTACACGTTCGACGTGGAGCGTGCAGCGCCGGTGGACAACAACCTCGCCCTGCTAACGGCCAATGGAAACCGGAGCGGTAGCGGCAATGCCATCGTCATCGCTGCATCCGATCCCAGCCCCTGCGACCCCGCAAACGCAACTGGTTTGGGCGAGAACTGTGACGAGTACCGGGCGACGGTTCCGACCGGCACCGGTACTGTCTACCTGTTTGCCACTACGAAGGTCGGCCAGACGGGCATCGAGGTGGTGTCGGACGGCAGCGTGATCTCAGCCGAGTCCCGGCACACGAACGATGCGGCGAACGCAAGCGTCTACAAGATCACGGTTCCGGCGACCGGCGTCGTCAACAAGACGGCGACGATCGAAGTCACCTCGGAAGACGGAGTGGTAAAGACGTACTACATCACGCTGAATCGCTCCGCGTAGTAGTGGATGATCGATTCAGTGCCTGGCTTGACTCACTGAGTTGAGTGAGGCCAAGCGAGGGGGTCGCCCCCCGTCCGGCGAACCCGGACGGGGGGCGACCCGTTACTGCCCGCGGCTTCTGAAGAAGCCGGCTGGAGTGAGTACTCAAGACACTAGCGGTGCAACGCGACCTCGATGGTGAACTCCCTCCCATCCTCCGAGGTATTCGTGATCGTGACGCGCTGACCCTGCAGCGATCCCGTCCGGGCGATCGTGATCCGGTAGTCGTGCGCCTGAGCACTCTGACCACCCAGGGCAGCCATGCGGTCGACGGCGTTGCCGTTGTGCATGACGGTCAGATCTCCCTGGCCTGCCTTCTGGAATACCCTGATATACGCCGACATGGTGTTACCCGTACCGCCACCCGGGGGAACGGTTACCGTGTACTCGTCCTCAGCGCCCGCCAAGGCGGGGGCGAAGACCCCGTCGGTTCCTGCCCGTGTGGTTCCTACGGTCAGGCCACCGCTTCCGACATCCACCTGAGCGTCCACCGGAGCAGTCCGGGTCACAATGAAGCTGAAGTTCGTGTCGTTGTAGCCATTTTGCGCAACGACTCTGACGGACACGGTGTTTTCAACGTCCCCGGCGTTCGAACCGTCGGTGGTGCTTGTTCTGTGGGCCCCCAGTGCGAGTGTGACCTCGTCACCGTCACCGCCGCTAGCGCCGGAAACGGTCACGTCCGCTCCACCGGTACCAATCGGAGCCTCGACCTCGACCTCGAACGTGGCGTTCGCCGGGATGTCCGGCGTGATCTTGATGCCACCGGATGCCCACGTAATCGTGTGTAGACTGTTACCTGGAC
The DNA here is from genome assembly GCA_965116905.1 of Longimicrobiales bacterium. Classification (GTDB taxonomy): domain Bacteria; phylum Gemmatimonadota; class Gemmatimonadetes; order Longimicrobiales; family Gaopeijiaceae; genus Bin94. Next base: position 3,468,710 of record OZ220732.1, read on the forward strand.
CGGCACCGTCGGCGACATCCCCAGCCGGCAGAGTGCTCAGCGTGACTTCGCCAGCATTGATGGTCGCCTGGCTCGAGGCGTCCGTGCCCTTGATCTCGAGATCGCTCGCGTCGGCGTCGGCGTCCAACGTCCGGTTGTAGACGTAGAACGTGGCCCCGCCACGGTTGAAGGCGCGCTTGCCTTCCAGCAACCCGTACATGTCGGTCGTCCGGACCTGGTCACAGTTGGCGTCGGCACCGGCCGTACCCTCGCAGTTGTCCGCGTCATCGTCGATGCCGTTGGTCGCATCCCACTTCGCACGGTTGTACGTCGTCGCGGCGATGTTCGCTACGTAGTAGCCCTCGCGGAGGCTGGTGATGTCCCACCTGCCGGAACCGCTTGCGCTCGTGCTCTGCGCGTCGAAGGCGACTTCCTCGCGGCAGCTCTCGGCAGTGTCGTCCGTGTCGTCGCCCGGCGTGTCGTTGTCGTCAAAAGCCGTGTACGTCAGGCACCGCCTCAACTCGACCGCGATGCCGCCCGGATCACGGCGTGCCTCTACGACGCGGCCGGAGAACTCGCCGTCCCCGTGCAGCAACGCGAAGTTGCGGAACGTGTAGGTCGGCGACGCTGCATTGGTCGGATCGAGCGGGTGCGGGCCGCTGGCAAGCTGCATCCCCTCGCTCTCCATATAGTCCCAGTACGGCAGCGTCAGACTTGCCTCGCCGGGGTCCCCGTAGACCTGTGCGGGAACATTGTTTATGTAGTAGACATCCGGCCCCGTGGTCAGCATCTCGTAGTCGTCGGTGTTCTTCGCGACGATCACGTAGGTGCCGTCGTCGTCGAGGTCGTCGAACGAGTAGAGTCCGTCCGCGCCGACCATGGTGGTCGCCAGGACCGGCCCGGTCTTCTTGATCTTCACCGTGGCAGCAGCGTTCGGGTTGTACGCATAGAGCTCCAACTCGGCGTCTTCATACGTCTCGTCGCCGCGCACGACATCGTTCGTTTCGTGCGAGATGTTCGCCGCGTACCCTCTGATCGAGAGGCGCAGCCTCGTTGCGGAGAAGTCGGCGGTACCAGTGTCGGGATTGCCGAAGATATTGTCGTCTGGATCGTCATCGTCGGTCTCGTCGTGGTAGACGGAAACCCTTACGCCGTCGTCAGGCACGACCCTGTAGTCATCCGAAGAAGCCATGGTGACCGTGTAGACACCGTCCTGGACGCCGCTGACGCTGAACTCGCCGTCGTCGTCCGTTTCGGTCGGGCGCGGCGCTTCGCTGTGCACGTCGGTTTCCGCCTCAATGTCGACATCCAGATCCTCGATGTCCCTGTCGAGACTGCCTTCGATCGTCCCCGTGTTCCACTGGTAGGCGAACGTCGCACAGTCGCTGTCGTCGTCGCCCAGGCTGGAGGGCCGCATGTCCGTCGTGAGCGGGCAGAGCTTCACTTCGGGGCCCGCGCCGCTCATGTCGCCGAACGCGCCGACCGACGTGCCCAACTCAAGGTCGGCGCCAAACGTCTGGACCCGGTCGCTCCGGCTGTCCGGACCGCCGACCGCAACGCGGTTGCTGCCCTCATTGAACTGGACCGTGAAGTCCATGTCGGCCGGGAGGTTGCCGAACGTGGCCATACCGCCCGAGAGGGCCAGCGTGGCGTCGATGGGATCCGTGTCGGGATCGTCGTCGTGGTCCCACGCGTCGTAGACCTCGAGGCCTCTGCGGCCCGTCGCCTCGACCATGACTGATACCTCCAGTCCTACACCAGCGGCTGGCCGGTGGTCACCCTCCGAGACCCGGCTCTGGAAGTCCGTGAAGCCGGGCTCGTCGTCGGCTTCGCGGTACGCGCCGACCGTCAGCTTCTGCGTGGTGAACGTGACGTAGGTCGCCATCAGGTCGTTTGCCTCATGCGTGTTCAGCGCCGGCAGCTCGAACCCGGTGTGGATGTGCATCAGGCGGTCATCGCCGACCTCTTCCCACGTCTCGCCCTTCGCCATCGGCTGTGCAAAGTCGTCCGAGTCCGGTGTGACCACCACCGTGAAGACGGCAGGCAGATCGTCCGTGTCGACCGAGTATGAGACCATTGCCCGGCCCAGCTCCTCGTCGTCTTCCTCGTCACCCTCGGTCGGGTCGGTGAGGTTCACCATCTTGGTGGCGTCCTCCGGGTCGGGCTTCATCAGCGGCTCGGAGTCGTCCGTGATCTCGCCCATGAACACTAGCGTGTGCCAGCCTTCGAGAGGCATGTCGCCACTGCGGGCTTCCATGTCGCTCTTGACCCAGAACTGGAATCTCACCGCGGTGTTGAGCAGCCGGACATGCGCAGGCGCTGCATGTAGGCGCGACACACCGGGATACTCGATCTCGATGATCGGGTTGTCGGAGACCGACAGGTCGTCGTGATGGCCCACGACCTTCACGAATACCAGGTTGTCGGTGGCGTCGCCGGCCGGGTTGGTGTCTTCGGCCCGCGCGAAGGAGAACACGGCCATGCCTGGAATGCCGCCCTCGTCCATCAGGCCGGCGGTGGTTCCCTCACCCAGCATGTTCGTTCCGTCTTCCGCATCCTCGGCCGTGGGATACAGCTCGAGGTCGACGTCCGAAACCGGCAACGGCGGATCGGTGATCTCTTCTCTGTTCCCCATCACCGCGCCGACGCTGATCGTCTGCATCGTGATCCGGAACGGGAAGTTGACCATCTCGCTGCCGCCGGCTGCAACCGTCACCACCTCCGACTCGCCGACGAACGCAACGCCGGCCGCGGCCAGCCCGGCCGCGACGTCATCGTCGTTGACCGGCAGCTCGAGCTGGTACGACCCGGCCATCAGGGCGTCGCCCGTCGAGAACGTGCCGTCCGGCATGATGGCGATGTCTACCGGCGGGTCGGCGAGATCCGGACCCCGCATTTTCACCTTCGCCTTGGCCAGCAGGCCGGCTACGACCTCCGCGTCCAGCGCGCCGGCTGCCACCAGCGGCGCGATCGCTGCGGTGATCGAGGGCTCGCCCTCGTTGTGCTCCTTGTTCGGCACGACTTCGTCGATGAACAGCACGCCCGAGATTGAAGCGGTCCGGGTGTGTGTCCCCTCGAAGTTCTCGATCGCCGACTGGTCATCCGCCAGCACGACCGTCCTCTGGAGCTGATCTTCAGCGAAGTTGTACGCGACGGGATCCGGGTTGGTGATGCTCAGCACGTACGTGCCCGCCGCCAGACCCGCGAACGAGTACTGTCCGCCGTTCTTCGTCATCGTCGTCGCCTCGGCCGCGCCCGCAAGCGTGACCGTCACGTCGTCCAGGCCCATGCCGTCGTCGAGGCTGACCCGGCCCGCGATGCCGGCCGTCCGCAGCAGCGTGCCCTCGAACGGCACGTTCGCAACTTCGCCCGTCGCGATCGTCTGGCTCTTCGAGGTGACCAGGAACTCGTAGTCGTCCGGATCCGGGTTCGTGATCCCGACCTGGTAGGTGCCCTTCTTGAGATTCGCGAACGAGTACTGCCCCGAGGCGTTGGTGGTCTCGCTGCGGTCCTCGCCCTCGCCCAACAGCGTCACCCTCACGCCCGGAAGGCCCTCGCCGTCCACGCTCACCTGGCCCTGGATCCCCGCGGTGCGGACATAGGTGCCGTCGAAGCTGACGACCTTCGTCTCGCCCACGCCGACCGTCGCGGCGCCCGAGGTGCTCGAGAAGCTGACCTCGGTGTCCGGGAACCCCGAGATCTCCACCGAATACGTGCCACCACGCAGCGCATCGAACTTGTAGACGCCGTCGTTGTCGGTGGTCATTTCGGCGTCCGCCATGCCCGAAAGCCTGACAGTGACGCCCGGGAGACCCATTTTCTCTACCGTTACCGTCCCCATAATGGCTGCGGTGCGGATATAGGTGCCGCGGAAGTCCACGGTGACCGTCCCGCCGGTGTCGCCTATGCTGGCGGGAGCTGAGGTTGCATCGAAGCTGGCGTCCGCGGGGTATCCGCTGATCGTGACCGTGTAGGAGCCCTGCTCCACATTGTCAAAGCGGTAGTTCCCGCCACCAGCCGTGGCAGTGGAGGCCCCGTTGCTAAGGGAGACGGAGATTCCGTCGACCCCCATGCCCTCGATCGACACCTGGCCCACGATGGAGCCCGTCGGCGGAGGAGGCATGACGTCCTCTCCGCACGCGGCGATGATCGGGAGCACCAGCAACGTTGCCGCCGCCAAGTACTTTCTGAGACTGTCTCTCATTCCACTGTCCTTTCGGTAGGAATGGGGAAAATCGGCCCGTACCGGCCACCGGCGACTCGCCGGTGGGTCCACTGCGGACCGGAGGTCTATGTTCACGTCCTGGCCTCGCGAATCGAGGGGACGGTAGAAAAGGGGATTGCTCATGCCCGTTTTCCTTGCGCAAGCAGCGTGCCAACCTGCCAGACCCCGAAATGGGGCGAAAACGGCCTCTCAAGGGTGGTTCGGCCTGCATGAGGGTCGGTTTTTGGGACGTCGGCGTCAGATTCCCGACCGCTGAGGGCGTAACCGGCCCCCAAACCGTGGCAATAACCCCCCGGGAATCTGGAAATCGCGTGGCTCACATGTGTGCGCGCCCGCAGGCGCGCGTGCGCGTTCGGGTTAAATGTGTCCCCCATAGTACGCCAAAGTCTCGCCCATGGCCATAGGGACACACCATAGGGACACATCCATCCGAGGGCCGTCCAATGGGCGCTGACGGATTCGAACCGCCGGGCGCTCTGATGTTCGGTCAAGCCCACAGTACAACGGAGCCGGCGTGCTTACGCGGCTGACCTCTAGTCCATCCGATAACCTCGCAAGGCGCTGCGCCAGTCTGCGTCTTCCTCGTCGCCGGACTGCATCGCGAGTTCCTCCGGGTCGGGAAGGCCAGGAATGACAAGAGACGTTAGCACGCGCCCGAAGCGACCCAAGGCGATAGCGTCCTCTTCGAGCTCCAAAGCGGGAGGAGCACCCTCAAACCATTCACATACCAACCCGCTGTCCGATGCGCTCGGGGTCCTACGGTATCCAGTTCGGGCGCGGATAAGCCAACGCCGCATTTCCATGGAAACCCGACGAATGACCGGTCGGCGAACCCTCGCAATCGCAGCAGCCGCCGTGACGGCCGTCCTGTGGGCCTACGCGTGCGGGGACGGGGGCACCGAACCGATCACGCCGCCTCCCGATCCGCCCCGGCCGGCGACGGTGACCGTCACCCCGGCGACGGCTACGCTGGGGGCGCTGGACGAGACCGTCCAGCTAAGGGCTGAGGTGCGGGACCAGAACGGTAAGGTAATGGCGGTGGCCGGCACCGCGTGGTCCAGCAGCGACGCTTCGGTGGAGCGGTCTCGCGGAACGCCCGGAGGTCTGAACCCGAGAAGGATCGAGGTGTGCGGGATCGATCTCTCGTCCCGAACGCGCCGCCTAGCGGGGAGGGGGACAGCCGGACGGCGGGTCCTCGAGATCGACGAGGGAGAGGGTGGAAAGCCAAATGCGGCTCGCGACGCGGATCTCCACGAGGGTCGACGTGGAGGCGATGTGCAGGCCGCTGTGGCCGGGCACGAAGTGGACCTCGGACGACCCGACGGGATCGATCGCGAACTGCAGCTGGGCGTTGAGATACGTGGCCGCGCGGAGGCTGAAGCTCCCGCTCCTCAGCCCCTGCACGTAGAGCTTCTCCCCCACGGCGATCCCGTTGACGTAGGGGCGGATGTTGACGTCGAGGAACTGGTCGTTCCGCACCTCCACTCGGATGCAATGTTCGGGGGTTGGAGCGAGCTGGCTCCTCGCGTCGGGGGGGGCCACGAAGAGAGCGAGGAAGACGAGCATGCCCGAGGACCGGCGGACCGGCGCGAGCGCGCCCGGGCGGGGGTGGTTGACTCGCTGGTCCGTCACTGCATCCCGCCGAGCCCCCAGGGCCTCATGCCACTCCAAGCGCCGTGCTTCGTCAGCCTGAGAGGTTCGGGTTGTTGTCGATCTCGCTGTCCGGAATCGGGAAGCACGTCTGGTCGCGGATCGGATCGAAGGGCTGTTTGTGGTACTCGGCACCCGGCACGGGCATGGCCCTGATCGCAGCGGGATGCCGCCTCGAGTCGGCCATGCGAGTGCCCTCGAAGTAGAAGTCGAGGGACTTCTGCCAGAGGAACTCCCCGAGCACGCTCTGAGCGTCCATGGCCCCGTCATAGGCGGGCTGATCGTTCGCCATGCGCCTGGCCTGAATCATGTCGAGCATCGCCGAGGTGCCCTGCGCCTCCGCCGCGATGTAGTCGGCCAGCAGCTTCGAGGCCAGGCGAATCGGCGCGTCCCACGCCGTGTACTTCGTCTGGGTCCAATAGGGAGTCACGCCGTCCCGGGCGGGGATGCCGTGCTCCTCGGGCGGGACCGCCCTGACCCGCGGATCGTCGAGACGAAACGCCGGGGCGACCGACAGGCTCTTGTCTCCGTCATAGGTATGGTCGTACAGAGGGTTTCCGACGCGCGGGTCCTCGGTGCTCCGGTCGGCCAGGTCGGAGACGTAGGTTACGTCGAATTGGAAGCCGGCGGGCACCGACGACGCGTCCGCCAGCGCCTCAGAGGTACGGCCCGCCTGGAGGTGTGCCCTCGCCCGGCCGACCAGAGCTGCGTTCGCGAAGGAATCCGCGGCCATCGTCCCGGCGGAGCGCCCCACGCTGATCACGTTCGTCAGATGCACGACCGCCGAGTCGAGGAGAGCGGGCGGATCGATCGCCGGGCCCTCGGCGACCGTGGCCCGGCAGAAGGTCTCGGCCAGCATCAGGAACGAGTAGCCCGCCACCGTCGATGCGATGGCGGTGTTCTGCTCCTGGCCGGCAACCCCGGCCAGCACCTCGAGCAGCGACTCAGCGGACGTGCGCGAGATGTTCATGCGTCCGAAGATGGTGGTGAGGCCACCCTCCTCGCCCTGGAAGTCCCTTCGGGCCGCCCGGTTGATCGAGGATCCGATGTCGGCGCCCATCATTTCGCCCGTGAAGTACGAGGTGTAGAAAATCTGCCACGGGTACGCCGCGGCAAAGTCCTGCATCGTCGAGCCGGCCAGAAGGTCGGCATCGCGTGCGGGATCGATCTCTCGGGCGTCGATCACGTTGGGGTTCTCAACCTCGAGGAGCCCGTCCTGCAGACCGCACCCGGTCGTGGCCGCCACGAGCACTGTCGTTGCGAGCACCGCCACGCGGGTCGTGAGCCTTTTCGCCATGGTCTTCATCGTCTTCATCCTCCCCTCAGAACGCGAGGCTGATGCGGGTGATCAGGCGCCTTGGCGGCGGGAGCGTGAAGAAGGAGTATGAGCCGAACGAGGCCCTCTCGCTGTTGAGGATGTTGGGTGTCGTCTCCGGATCCACGCCCTCGTAGCCGGTCCACAGCGCGAGATTGCGACCTCCGACGATGAAGCGCCCGCTCTGGGCTCCGATCCGAGCCAGGACCTCCTGGGGCAGCGACACGCTCACCGTGAGCTCGCGGAGCCTGAGGAAGTCCCCGTCCTGCAGATAGACGGCATCCGCCTGGCTGATCGGCACCGAAGACCCCGACTCGCTGTAGAACGGACCGTAGCGCCTGCGCCGCTCCTCCGGCGAAAGGACGCTCTCGTCGAGCCGCTCTCGCGCCCGAACGATGCTCGTCTCCCGGAACTCGTCTGTGGAATTCCGGATCTGGAACCCGGTCTTCCAGTCGAGCTGGCCTCGGATGTCGAGCACCTCGAAGAGCGTCAGATTCGACTGGAAGCTCCCCTCGAAGTCCGGAATTCCGTCGCCACCGTACTCGAGCGTGTCGGACACGATCGTGCGGTCCGCCTCCACTCTACGGATCGTGCGCACGAAGGCCGATCCGAGGGGGAGCCCCTCGACGAACCTCCGGCCGCGGTTTCCGAACGCCTCGAGCCCGCCGAGCGACACCAGCTCGTTGTAGAGCGTGTTCATCCCGACATTGACCGACCAGGCCAGGTTCGGCCGGCGGACGATGTCGCTGCGCACCGCCACCTCGACGCCCCGGTTCAGGACTTCCCCGATGTTGACGAGGGGGTTCTGGAGGAATCCGAGCGAGGGGGAGACGGGCTTTTCGAGGATGAGATCGTTGGTGGTCTTGTTGAAGTAGGTGAACTCGACCCCGAGCCGGTTCCGCAGGAGGGCGAGATCGAACCCGGCCTCGAACTCGGTGCCCCGCTCGGCCGTCAGGTCCGGGTTGCCGGGATTGGCGAGCCGGACCCCCGGAGCGATGCTGTTCGGGCCGCTGACGTAAGGAGCCGGGTCGTAGGTCCGGAGCGCGACTCCCTCTTCGGGCGCGCGGCCCGTCGTGCCCAGAGCCCCGCGCAGGCGGAACTGGTCCATCCAGGGGAACGTCTCGCGCCAGAACGGCTCGTCGGAGAGCACCCAGGAGATTCCGACCTTCGGGAGGAAGAAGACCGGCGCGGCCTCACCGAACGAGGAGTTCTGGTCCCACCTCGCGCCCACCTGGAGGAAGAGCCGATCCCGGTAGCCGAGCTGATACTGGGCCAGGTAGCCGAGGGACCGGTTATCCTGGAACCATTGCGCGCCCGCCCTCTCTGTGGCCGCCGATACCGTGCGCGCCGTATTGGTCGTGAGGCCGACGCCGGTGGAGACGACGAACTCCTCGCGCCTCCGGATGAACTGGAGCCCGGCCGAGACGTCGCTCGACCACTGGTCGTCGCCTCCGAACGAGAACTGGGCGTTGGCGAGGTAGTCGACGGTCACGTTCTCGAACGAGTTGCGGTTCTCGTCGACGTATCCCGAGTTGATCTCGCCGAAGTACCAGCCCTGATCGTTCTTCGGGAAGAACTGCCGGCGCTCGGTCCGCGTGAAGTCGCCGCCGAGCGTGAGCCACTGATTGAACCAATCCAACGGCGCGTGCCGCGTGGTGAGCGAAAGCGTGTTCCGCAGCGTGCGGACATAGTGCTCGGCCTCGAGGATCCCCACGCACTTGCCGAAGCCGCATCCGTCGTCGTCGGGCGTCATGAGGCTCAGCGGGTTCCCCAGATACCCGCTCGTCGGAATGCCGAGCGGGCTGTGGTTACTCATCGGCAGGTTGTTGTCGATCTTGCCGAGCGCGTATCCCGCCTCGAAACGGAGGGTCTCATGGGGCTGCCAGTCGAAGTTCAGGCGGCCCTTGAGGCTCTCCAAGTAGTTGTTCGAGATCGTGCCGTCCTCGTCGATCCAGTTCAAAGAGGTGAAGTATCCGTAGCCTTCCCCGCCGCCCCGGCCGCTCCACGAGGTGCTCCATCGATTGCCTTTCCGGAACGCTCCGGCACGCTCGAGCGGGTTGTCGGAGACGAGCGTGCCGACGGCTTGGCCCTGGCACAGATACGCGCCGGCGTCGATCGCCGCCTGGGTGCACGCGGCCCAGTTCTCCTTGAGGTCGAACGACTTGTCGATCGAATTGAACTCGACCTGGATGTTCTGGCGGAAGTCGCCCTCTCCGCCCCGCTTCGTGATGATCTGGATCACCCCAGCCGAGGCATCGGCGCCGTACAGGGTGGCCGCCGCCGGCCCCTTCACGATCTCAACGCTCTCGATGTCGTAGGGGTTGAGGTCGTTCAGCCGCCCCGCCGCCCCGCCGCCCGTCGCGTCGAAGCTCGTCGCCGGGCTCGATTCCTCTCCGTCGGGACGCGCCACTTCGTTGCGGGAGTCGATCCGGACGCCGTCGATGTAGATCAGCGGTTGGTTGGAGAGCGAGATCGAGGAGACCCCCCGAATGTGGATCACCTGCCCCGCTCCCGACTGCCCGTTCCCCTGCTTCATCGACACTCCCGGGAGCCGGGACTGGAGGACGTCGGCGACGTTCGAGATCGGTGCGAACTCCGTCAGGGCGGCGGCGTCCACCTGAGCGATCGTCGCCGGCTGCTCGCGGCGGAGGCGAACGCCCGCCGTTCCGGTCACCACCAGTTCGTCGAGCTGAAGCGCCGTCACCGACAGGCTGAAGTCCGTGATGGTGGTCTGTCCGGCGACGACCGTGACCGGCCGCGTGGAGGCGGCGAACCCGATGAGCTCGGCCTGCAGCTCGTACTCGCCGACCGGAACCTGAGCCAGGAGGTAGCGGCCCTCGGAGTTGGTGAGCGTGACTCGACCGGTTCCCAGGATGAAGATCTGGGCCGAAGCGATCGGCCCTCCGGTCGCGGCGTCGGTCACCTGACCCGTGAGGACGCCGGCATCCTGGGCGGCAAGGCTCGGCGGCAGGCTGCCATCAAGAGAGCCAGCAGCAAGACTGACGTCGATCGCTTCATACGTCGTCCTCCTCGTGTCGAAGCTGTTCGACCTCTGCGCGGCCCGGCGACATCTCCTGCGAGGACCGCATCTATTGCCCTTACGCCCGCGCGGCTTTCGGCGTATGGTAGGGTTCCGCCGAAGCAGTGTCAAGCGAGCATCCAGGCCCAGGCGCCACGCGTCCCGAGCCGAGAGTGGAGGTTCGCCGGCAGCTCGCGAACTCGAAGGAGCCCATCCATGCCGAAGTTCACGCCCGCCCTCTGCCTCGTTCTCCTCGCTTCGCTCACGCCGACCCGAGCGGCGAGCGCCCAGTCCGCCGCCTCGCTCTCCGCCGAGGTCCTCGAGTTCGTGAGCGTCTCCGAGCCCTCGTTCGCGCTCAGCGGAGTGCGCGTCGTCGACGGCACGGGCGCGTCTCCGCTCGACGACCAGACGATCGTGGTGGCCGACGGGCTGATCACGGAGGTGGGTCCGAGGGCCGAGGTCGAGGTGCCGGACGGCGCGCGGGTCGTGGACCTCGCGAATCACACCGTCATCCCGGGCATCATCGGCATGCACAACCACACGGACTACGCGGGGGCCAGGGGTCGGCTCACGCTCGGCTTCAGCGCGCCCCGCATGTACCTGGCGAGCGGCGTCACGGCCACGCGCACCACCGGGAGCATGTCGCCCTACATCGAGCTGAACCTCAAGCACTCGATCGACGCGGGAGAGACGCCGGGTCCGCGCATGTACATCACGGGCCCCCGCCTCTCCGAAGGGCTGGCCAACTATTCGCCCACGGGCGAGGAGCAGGCCCGGCGCATCGTTCGCTACTGGGCCGAGGAGGGCGCGAGCTGGATCAAGGCTCACTCGCGCATCACCCGTGCGAACTTGGCGGCGGCGATCGATGAGGCGCACAGGCAGGGGATCAAGTTCACGGGACACGTCTGTTCGGTCACCTATTCCGAGGCGATCGACATGGGGATCGACAACCTTGAGCACGGCGTCTTCGTCTCCTCGGACTTCGTAGCCGACAAAGAGCCCGACGTCTGCCCGCCCGATCAGTCGGAGAGCCTCGTCGACCTCGATGTCGAGGGCCCTGAGGTCCAGGCGCTCATCCAGAAGGCCGTCGACAACGGCGTGGCGATCACGTCCACCCTGGCCGTCATCGAGCAGCTCACGCCCGACCGTCCCGTCGAGGACCGCGTACTGGAGATGATGTCGCCCGAGGTGCGGGAGGCGTTCCTGGAGCGGCACCGGATGCTGCAGGAGAGCTCGGCGTCCTCGGTGATGGGACTCGTGTGGAACAACGCCCTCGCCTTCGAGAAGGCGTTCGTCGACGCCGGCGGGCTCCTGGTCGCGGGGGTCGATCCCACCGGCAACGGAGGGGCGATTCCGGGCTTCGGCGACCAGAGGAACTTCGAGCTGCTGATCGAAGCGGGCTTCACGCCCCTCCAGGCGGTCGAGATCATGACGGCCAACGGAGCCAAAGTCCTGGGCGAGTTCGAGCGCGTCGGATCGATCACGGCCGGAAAGTGGGCGGACATGGTCGTGATCTCGGGCGATCCCGTGAGCCGGCCGGCCGAGATCCGGAACGTTGAGATCGTCTTCAAGGACGGGGTCGGATACGACGCCGCCAAGCTGCTCGAGTCGGTTCGGGAGTCGGTAGGAGCGCGCTGAGCGGCCGTCCGCGCCCGCCCCCTCGCGGGAGCGTCGGCGGGCGCTCGGAGCGGGGGATCGCGCTGCGGTGTTCGGCCGGGTGGTGGAGTTGCTGCGGTCCTCGGGTCTTCCGAGCGGCAGGACGCTGGGGGTGGACTCGACGACGCTTGAGGCGAACGCGGCGATGCGCTCGATCGTGCGGCGCGACGACGGCAAGGGCTACGAGGAGTGGCTGGAGCAGGTGGCCAGGGCGTCGGGGATCGAGACGCCGACGCGGGAGGATCTCGCGAAGCTGGACCGGACGCGTCCGAAGAAGAAGACCTCGAACAATACGGGGTACTCATCATGTAGCCGAGCGACCGAAGGCGGCGCATGAGCCCATCCGGCGGCGCCTGGCGGTGGATGTACTCGGCGGTTCTTCAGTGCTTGCTACCAGCGGGCCGACGAGGACCAACTCAGGAAGGCGCTGCAGGACCGCCGGAAGCCGGGTTCGCGGCCCATTTAGCGGACATAAATAGCGAACATCGGGTACCCTAAATCCCGTAAGTTCAATGGGCGCTGACGGATTCGAACCGCCGACCTCCTGCTTGTAAGGCAGGCGCTCTGAACCAACTGAGCTAAGCGCCCCGCAACGAGTTACGGGAGCTCGATGGTGCAGTTCCCGCTGTTCATTCCCGCTGTTCGAGCCCGGAGGGGGCCCTCCGGCGGTCTTCGAGAGCCTCTCTGAGCCGATCCACGTCCGCGTGCTGGTAGCACTGAAGGATCGTGTGGGGCGTCTTCCAGCCGCCGAGCTCGCAGAGCACCTTCAGCGGCTGGTCCATGAGGTCTGACGCGAACTTGCGCCTCAGCGAGTGCCAACCGCGCCCGCGCTTGGGTGCCAGTCCCGCAAGCGTCTCGGCTTTCTGCCACCAGACCCGCACCCGCGACCGGTCGAGGCATCGCGACGGGTCCTTCGGCGCCGGCAACACGGGAGCGTTCCCAGCCCTGCGGCTCCGTGTCCGGGCCTCCGCCAGGACGGAGAGCACCTCGACCGTGATCGGCGTCCGGTGCTCATACCCTGTCTTCTCGTTCTCGGCGCGCCAGCGGATGATCCTGTCCTCCATGTCGATGTCCGACCAGAGAAGCTGGCGGATGGCGCCGATACGGTGTCCCGTTTCGTGGGCGATGACCAGCGCCACGCGGAACCGCCAATCAACCCGTGGTGACACCCTGAGCAGTGCCCCGTACTCCTCGTCCGTGAGGACTACACGCCTCGGGTTCTTTTCCTGCGGCACCCTGAGCCCCCTCAGCGGGTTGAACTCGAGAAGGAGTCTTCCCTCCTCGTCCCTCGACTTCGCGGCCCAGTTGAGGGTCGCAAGCAGGAACTTCAGGTCGTATCCGACGGTGCGGTCGGACACCGGCCTTCGACTCCTCCCGACCCTGCCCGCGCGCCGCTCCCGGATGAACCGGTCCCAGTCGCGCTGGGAAAGAGTGGCCAGCCTCCGATGCCTTCCGAAGAACCGAAGGAACATGTCCATCGTGCGGCGGTCGTACTTCTGCGCCCGCCCACTCTTGTTGGGGGTTACTTCTTCTCGATAGATGTCAAAAAGCCCCTCCAGCGTGAGCGGCTCGGGCTCGCGTTCCTGCCGGGGCCTCGGGCTAACGAACCCGGCGGCAAGTGCATCCGCCTGCTTCTTCGCCCGCTGCCAGTCGCGGTGCCTCAGCGACCGGCTGAGCCTTCGACCCCTCTCTCGCCACTCGACCTGGAACAGGCCGGTCTTGGGATCGGGGAACACCCTCACCCGGTTCCGGCCCCATTCTCCGGCGCTGTACGCGCGCCGGCCACGTTTCGTGCGTGCCATCATTCGATTCCTCTCTCGATGATGGACTGCACGATCTGCACGTTCGAAACATCGCGGCGGAGGGGCTCGTCCGCCAGTCGCGGCTCGGCCGGGACATGGGCCTTCCGGGGCAGATCCTTCAGCGCGATCCTGGGCGCGCCGGGCCGTCCGGCGTTGGGGATCTTGCCGTCGCGCACGAGGCGTCCGAGGTGGTCGGCGGAGTATCCGCTCTCGCGGGAAGCCTCGACGAGCGAGAACGTGGTCTCGTCGCGCTCGACGAGGGTGGCTTCGAGGTCGTCGGCGCAGCGCTCGATCGCGACGGCCGGAGTCTCGCCGCCGTAGCGGCGGAGCGACTTGGCCCGCCTCCGCCAGTCGGCGGGCAGGGCCTCGACCGTCGGCAGGTCCTTCGCGCTGCGCTTCACTCCCAGTCTCCCTCGGCGTCCCTGCGGAGGGCATCGGCGAGGTCATGATCCCCTTCCCCGCGGCGGGCGGACCGTTCGGCGAGATTGACGCGGCTGCCGAGGTCGGCGAGCCCCGTGGCCCGCGCGACGCCGTAGATGGCGGCGACGACGGTGACGACGGCGAACGCCGCGTGCAGCGCGACCGGGACGCCGTGCCGGGCGAGGATGAGCGGCCAATGGGGCGCGAGGTATTCGAGGCGGGATCCGGCGAGCAAGAACGTGGCGCCTGCGAGTGCGGCGGTGAGTCCCGCGCTGATCTTCCAAGGTTGCATAGGCGAGTCCTCCCGTGCGTCAGAGTTCGACGGAGGCGGGGTCGCGGTCGGCGGGTCCCCTGAGCCAGGAGCCGTCGTCGCCCCTGCCCAGGCCGAGTTCCCGGAGCGTGCGCGCCGCGGCGGGTCCGCTGGCGTGCACGGCGAACCCGGCGGCGGCTTTCGCCTTGACGGTCTCCTTGCTGTAGTTGCCGGACGCGACCTCGATGTTGACGCGGCCGGTGCGCCCCTCGGCGTCCTCGTATTCGATCTGGGCGTCGGGGTGGAGCACCCGTCCGTCGTCGTCGACGGGGAGCCCGAGTTGGCGGGCCATGCGGTGCCGTTCGGCGTCGGCGGCCCGCTTGCCCTTCTTCCGGCGCTCCGACTCGCTGGCGCGCGCCACGGCGGCCTTCAGTTCGGCGTCGAGCCGGACGCGCCGCACGGTGGCGCCCTGCTCGCGCAGGCGCTCGCGTTCTCGGGCGCACGCGCGGTAGACGGCGGTGTCGTGGCTGGCCTGTGCGTCCCGGATCCGGGGGATTTCGATCCGCTGTCCCCGGTTCATCCCGCGCCCGGCGGCGTGCTCCCGGGCCTTGACGACGCCCAGGGGCGTGAGGGTCAGGATCTTGAAGGGGGTGCCGTTCGGCCCCCTCACCGTGGTCTCCTGGGCAAGTCCGTCGTCGATCCAGCCGTTCACGGCCCGGCGTGTGGTGTAGGGGTGTCCGCCGAAGCGGATCTCGGCGAGGTCGCGGTAGGAGACCGCGCCGTGGACGCCGATGTCGGTGAGCCCGCGCGCGCAGCGTTCGCGGAAAGAGATGGTGGACCCGCGCTCCCGGCCCGCGGCGTATTCTCGGCGGTGGCCTTTCCGCATGCCTTGGCGATTGCGGCTGGGTGGCGCGGCGGGGCGCGGGTCCGATCCGGCCTTGCGGCCGAACATCTCCTTACCTCTCACGGCTGCTCAGCGGCTCGGTCCGGCACTGCGGTTGGGCACCGGCATCTGGGGCACGGGCACCTGGATCCGCTGGAACCCGGGCGCGCGGGTCGCCGCGACGGCCATGGGTTCCCGCGTGGGCTGCTGGCTGTCGCGCGCGTGCCCGCGCTCGACGTGACGCGCGAGCACGAAGTCGGAGATCCTCTGCGCGTCCGCGGCGGCGCGCCGGATCTCGCGCGGATCCTCCTCGAGCGCCTGGACCCAGCCCTCGACGTACGCGGCGCCCCGGCTCGGGTCGTGGCCGACGCCGACGCGCTCGCCGGTCATCATGGCGCTGATCTCGGCACGGAGTTCCTCCCTCGCGTAGTCGGGCGACCCGAACCCGTTCTTGATCCCTTCGGCGAGCGTCTCGCGGTCCATCCGCTCGGGGTGGCCGGTGCTGTGGCCCAGCTCGTGGAGCGCGGTCTGGTAGTAGTTGTTGGCCGAGGGGAACTGTCCGCGCTCGGGCAGCACGATCTCGTCGCGCTTCATGTGGTAGTAGGCGCGGTCGCCCTGGACGTGGCGGACCTTCACGCCCACGTCCTCCATGACCTTCTCGGCCTCCTGGTGCGCCTTCCAGAGCGGCTCGGGAGTGGGGTTCGGGCGCTCCGGCAGCCCGTCGGCCTGCTCGGCGTTGAACACGGTGTACTGGCGCACGAACGGCGTCTTGAGCTTCTCGTAGCGGTAGATCTGCTTGCCCTCAGCGTTCCTCCTGGGCTTCCCGCTCTCGTCGGTGACGGCGATCCTCTTGTGGTCCTGGAAGGACAGGATGCGCGTGCCGCGCTCGCCCTTCCTGACCTGTCCGCCGCGCGCCTGGATCTGGCGGTAGGTGCCCCAGCGCACGTCGCCGTAGCCGTGTTCCTGCTGGGCGGAGGCGAGGTGCAGGCTGTTGCCGCCCCGGTAGGACCGGCCCGTGTCGACGTTCATGGGCATGACGCGCTCGCCGGGCGCCCACGGCTTCTGCCAGGGCGCGGTGCCCTGTTTGATCTGCTCGATGATCGCGTCGGCGAACTTGCGGTGATATTCGTCGTGGTTCATCGGACCTCCTCCTCGCCGCCGGCGCCGTGCGGGTCGTTCCAGGCGGCCGCGATGTCGTCCTCGCTCCCCACGTCCTCGGGGAAGAGGCCGTACTCCTCGGCCATGTACGCCGAGACCTCGAGCGTCTCGCCGCCGTCGCGCGCGAGTTCGCGGTCGAAGTCCTCGAACGTCTCGATGGGGATGGTGCTGCCGTTCCAGCTCATGGGTTCACCTCCTTCGGTGGTTGGGTCGTTTCTTCCAGCGGGTCTCTCCCGGGCTCCGCTCCGGGCGGCGCGGTGATCCAGTGGCCGGTGGCCGCGTCGTAGCCGCATACTTCGAGCGCGTCCTCGACCAACCGCTTTCCCGCGCGGCGGGCCACGTGCAGGACGAGCGCGATCCCGTCAACGACGCCCCGGCAGGTGACCTCCCAGGGAAGCGCGTCGCCGGCCTGCATGGCGCAGCTTGCGAGCCGCGAGAGCGCGGAGCGCGCGTTGTTGGCGTGGATGGTGGTGAGTGATCCGCCGTGGCCGGTGTTGAGCGCCTGCAGCAGGTCGGCGGCCTCGCCGCCCCGGACCTCGCCGACGACGATGTGGTCGGGCCGATGGCGGAGCGCGTGGCGCACCAGGTCGCGGATCTCGACGGGCGTCTCGGTGAGCGTGGCCCCGGCCTCGAACCGGACGCAGTTCGCCCGGTCGATCCTGAGTTCGAGCGTGTCCTCGATAGCGACGATCCGCTCGTCCTCGGGCAGCAGTTCGATCAGCGCGTTCAGGAGCGTGGTCTTTCCCGAGCCCGTGCCGCCGGAGACGAGGATGTTCTGGCGGGCGGCGAGCGTGCTCCGGGCGGCTTCGAGGATGTCTTCGGGCAGCGAGCCCAGCCGCACCAGGTCCTCGGCCGAGAATGCGCGGCCCCCGAACCGCCGGATGGTGATCGCGACCTCGGGACTCGCGGGCGGCGTGCATATGGCGACCCGCGACCCGTCTTCGAGCCGCGCGTCCAGGATCGGGCGCGCAGCGGGATCGAGCCCGAGCGGCCGGGCGATGTGGATGGCGGCCCGGTGGAGCCAGGCCGCGGTGAGGGCCGGGGCCTCGTGAGGCTCCAGTCTGCCGGCCCGCTCGACCCAGACGTTGCCGGGTCCGTTGATCATGATCTCGGAGACTTCGGAGTCTTCGAGCAGCCTTTCCAGGCCGGGCAGAAACGGAGTGAGGTGGCCGACGCCGCTCGCGCGCTTCATATCCGGCCCTCCTCGAGTTGCCGCCAGTAGCCCTGGGTCCTGGGCAGGTAGTGGGGCTTGAGGTAGACGCGGGTGGCCGGCAGCGACTTGACGCCGTCGTATGGCAGGCAGATCGCTTGGTAGTTGGCGAGCAGCCCGAACTGCCGCGGCGTGAACACGGGCTCCCTCTGCCGGCGGAACGACTTGCTCGCGCCGATGGTGCCCTGCCCGCCTCCGGCGCGTCCGGAGAGCAGCGAGAACTCGGGCTTGTTCGTGGTCTCGGTGAACGTGTAGGAGGGCTGCGTCTTCATGACGGAGCCGCACATCTCCGACGCGATCTTGGCCGACGCGTCGTCGGAGAGCGACAGGAAGATCCGGGTGCGGAGCGTCTGGACGAGCGTGCGCCACGCCTCGCCCGAGGGGAGCACGGAGCGGAGCGACGAGATCGACTGCGTGGCAACGATCGGGATGCAGCGGCACTGCCGCGTGAGCGCGAACGCCTTCTCGTCACCTGAGGGGTCGTCCTGTCCGACGGTGGCGAACGCCTGGTACTCGTCACAGATGAACACGGCGGGCCGCATGTAGCGGTCCGGGCGACGCGCGGCCTCGGCGGGCCGCCGGAGCAGCGCCTGCATCCAGGCGTTCTTGAGCAGCACCCCGATGGCGCGCGCGAGCGCCGGGTTCGCTCCGGCCGGCATGTTGAGCGCGAGCACCTTGCCGCCCTCGATCAGGTCGCTGAGCGGCGGCAGCCTCCGGCGAAGGCCCGGCATGGGCCGAACGTCCGGGACCTCTTCCTCCTCGGCAACCGTCTCCGTGGCCGGAAGATCGTCGTCCGGAGGCGGCGGACAGAACACGCCGGCCACGTCCGGCTGGTCGAACAGCGACAGGAACACGCTGATGCCCTCGACGATCGAGGTTCGGAGCTTCGCGTCGAGCGCCATCCAGTCCTTCAGGTACCACCGCTCGACGGCGTCCACCTGCTCGGCGTACTCGCGTCCCGCGCCGCCGCCCACCGGCTCCGTGGCGTACTCGACCTTCAGCTTCGCGAGCTGCGCTCCGCGTTCCGGATCGAACCGGCACGCCACGGTCCCGGCCCCCGGCACCACGTCCCAGCCCCAGTCTCCGAGCGCCTTCTTGTGGTCGTGGAGATCCTTGGCGGCGATGACGGCCCGCATGGGGCACCGCCGCAGCGCCTCGGCCTTCGCCTCTCCGATCCTGTTCGCGAACAGCTTCGCGTCGACCGTGCAGCGGTACACGTCCCGGAGCGTGACCCAGTCCCCCGGCAGGAGCCGGTGAAGCTCGACGATCCACCGCACGAGGTTGGTGTACGCCTGCTGCCAGAACGGTTCGCGGGACTTCCCGAAGAGCTGGTTGATGAGCGACGCGACGCCGTAGGCCATCGAGTAGGAGTCGAGCAGCGGATCGTCGAGAGGGTTCCACTGCCAGGAGCCGCCGAGCCCGATCTCGAGGTAGTCGTCCTCCCGGCCGGCGTCATTGAGGATCTGCCGCACCTGATGGCAGAAGTCTCCTTTAACTTCGAGCACGAGCGCGCCCGCGCGGCGGCCGGCATCGCCGGCCTGCCAGGAGAGCAACTGCCGGGCGAACGGGTACATGCAGGCGGTCGTCTTGCCGGTGCCCACGGCCCCGACCACGAGCAGGCCGGTGTAGAGTCCCTTCTCGGGGACGACGAGCCAGGAGGGCCGCTCGCTCTCTTCCGACACCGTCGGGTGGTGCAGTTCGCCGACAACGATCGACGGCGCGTCGTCGTTCGGCGAAGCGGGCCAGGCAGGGAGCCTGCCCCGGTTCCGCCGCGCGAGCGGCTGGAGCCAGACCCGCGAGACGGAGAGCATGATCGATCCGGCGAGCATCACGGCCACGCCGGGCGCGAGAAAGTACCAGAGGTGGATCGCCCGGTGCAGGCCCGGATCGTGGTCAGCGATCAGGTCCAGGTACGGGTTGCCGCCCGGACCGGGAAACGGCGCGAGGAACGCGCGCCAGGCGAGCGCCATGAGCGCCACTCCGATGATGACGAGCGTCCACGGCCTCATCGGTCCGACACCCTTCCCGGAGGGACTGCTGCGACGCTAGCGACCCCTGGAGGGCGGGGGCGGGTGGTGCGCAAGCACACCCGGCCTCGAACCCGTACCGAGCCCTCGGCGAGGGGGGTCGCTAGCGTCACGGCCTGTGCCGCCCGCGCGGCACGGGCCGGCCGGATCGCGTAGGCGCAGGACGTTGCCGCGCCAGCGGTTGCGCGCCGGTGCCGGTGCGCACTGCGGAAGCCCTGAAGTGCGCATCGGACCCCCACGTCGTTTGCGCGCTCAGGTACGGCCGTAAGTCGCGGGGCGCTCATCGGTATCGCGCCCCCTGGAGACGCACCGTCTGCCAGACGAGTCCGCGGTCGATGGAACCGCGCCGCGCCTGGCTTTCGAGCGCGATGCTCCGCTTTAGGGCGGCCTGGAGGCCGCCGAAATCCTCGAGGACATGGACCGCGCCCTGGAGGATCGCCCGTTCGATCCGCGCCAGCTCCTCCACGATCCCGGGGTCGGGCTCGCCGGGACCGGAGGACTCGGCCCAGCCGCGCGTCACGCGCCGGGCCCGTTCAAGTTCTCGGGTGGTGCGGGCGACCGCCACGATCTCCGACGACAGGCCCCGGCTCCGGAGCGCGCGCCAGAGCCCACCGTGCGCCTTTCCCCAGGAACGGAGCGCGGTCGCCGTGTCGTGGCCGGGCTCGGCGTAGACGAACAGGGCGCGCGCCGAGTCCAGCGCGACGGGCAGCTTGAGCGGGAAGTGGCGCCGGGTCGTGCCGGCGGCTCCCCGGTAGACCTTGACGGGCAGCAGGTCGCGCTCGATCCCGAGCGCCTCGAACGCCGCGACCTTCTCCTGTTCGGTCGGAAGCCACGGCAGGTCGGAGTGCTCGATCACGTAGTCGAGCGAGAGCAGGCGGCGCAGGAGCACCTCGGGGGACGCCTTGCGGCGGTGGCGGATGTGCTCCGCGCCGAGCGCGCGATACAGGCCCCGCGCGTAGATCCGGCACACGCGCCCGATCCCCCGGATGCCGGGCACGGTCTCCTCGGCCGCCAGACCCTGCCCGATTAGCGCCACCACGAGCCGGCGCGCCCGCTCGTGGTGCGTGTCCAGGAACCGCGTCGCCTGCGCGCGCGTGAACACCCCGCTGTGCAGGCATACGAGCGCGATCCACTCGGCCTTCCTGCCCGTCCAGCCGAACGCTTCGAGTGCCTGCTCGCGGCCCTTGAGATGCGCGATCATCGCTCCTCTCCGGTCACCAGCGCCCGGTCTGCTTGCAGGTAGGTGACGAGGATGCCCATCGGGTTGTGGACGACCAGCTCGGGCGGGATGGTCTCAAGGAACTCGAACCGCAGCGAGAGCGACCAGCGCTCGCGCAGGACCTCCTGCCCTCCGGCGAGATGCACGAGCTCGAAATCGGCGGTCGCGCCGTGGGGCGGTTCGGGCGAGGGGTGGATGCGGAGCACGACGCGCTCGACCTGGCGCTCGGTCTCGGCGGTGCCGGCCGCCACGCTCGCGACCTCGTCGCCGTCGCGCGCGAACGCGGCGTTGGCGAGTTCGGTCGACAGGAACCGGAGGCTCCGGGTCCACTGCTCCTCGACGGTCGCGCGGCGCCGCGAGTGGAAGTCCGTGACGAACCGGTTCAGGAAGTACTTGGTCGTGGGATCGAGCGGATCGGCCTGCGCGGTCGCGGCCTCGTAGGCCAGTGCCTCGGCGCGGCCCACATCGTCGACCCGGACGACGATGGGTTTGGGCGGCTCGGTGCCCGCCAGGCGAAGCAGGACGAAGACGCCGAGCACGATGCTCGCCGACAGGAAGATCAGGATCGTCCTGAGCTTCCGGTTCGCCTGCACCGCCTCGCCCCAGATCTCGGCGTACTCGCGGCCAGCGTCTCCATCTCCGTTTATTCGGGCTCGTTTCATGCGTGGCATCTCCTAGTGGTCAGACGGGTTTGACGGGGGCGGCGGCCTTGCTGGCGCCCTGCATGACGAGGGCGACGAACCCGGACCCTGCGGAGCCGGAGCCGGACACGAGCATCGAGGCGAGTTCGCCGACCTTGAGCCCGGCCATGAGGCCGGAGACGACGAGCGGCATGAGCACGACGGCCCAGAGCCAGAGCTCGGCCGGATCGGCCGTGCCGGTGCCCATCAGCGCCTCGGCGTAGGTCGTAATGTAGCCGAGCCCGACGCCCATGAAGACCCGCAGGATGGCGCCGGCCACGACGCCGTAGAGCGTGTAGACCATCATGGTCCGGAACCAACCCCAGAACAGGAACGAGAGCGGCTCGAAGAGCAGGAACGCGATGAACACGGGACCGAGCAGGATCGCGATCGCGATGGCGACCTGCGCCCATATGACCTGCCCGTAGGTGATGCAGAAGAGCGCGAGCAGGCAGACCACGAGCGAGGCGCCCATCACGAGCGAGACCAGCGAAGAGAAGATGACGGTCAGGCCCGAGGTCATGATCGAGAGCACGCTTCCGCTCGACCAGGCGCTGCCCAGGTGCGCGCCGTACGCCTGCACCAGCGACGTCATCTCGGTGTAGCCCGCCGACACCACGTCGGAGAGGAACAGGTTCTGGAGCCAGATCCCGCCGGAGGCGAGCATGGCCGGGAACGTGAGCCCGACCCCGGGAATCGGGACGACGTAGTAGTGGAGCAGCGTGCGGGGGATGGCGATCCCGATCACGAGCTTGACGATCTCCCAGGGGTGGAACGTGCCGCTGAACGCGATCTTGAGCCCCGTCCACGCGACCATGACGGCGGCGAGCCCGCCCCAGAGCTGGAGTCCGAGCGCGTGCACGTCCGACGCGGCCCCGCCGACGACGGTGTCGAGCACCACGTCCAGGAACCCCTTGAAGTCCTGGAGCTGATCCGGCGGGATCTGCGTCGGGACGTTCGGATCGATCGACTGCTGCACGGCGAACGCCACCTAGTTGCCCCCGTAGAACGACGGGATCTTCAGGAGCAGCCCGTCGCGGAGCCCGTCGCGGTTGCGGGAAGCCGCGTCGCGGAGCGTCCCGGCCAGCGCGTTCGCGCGCATCCGGCCCTCGCGCCATTCGGCGAGCCGTTCGAGCTGCGCGAGTTCGGCCAGCCGCGCCCGGCTCGCCTCCTGGGCCGCCTGGTGGGCGAACACCTGGGCCACGGCCGCGTCAATGCGGCCCTGGCTCAGCGCGGCCGCCACTTCGGCCTGCTGGAGGGCTGTATTGGACAGGTTGCCGTTTTCTGTCGATCGAGGTTCAGGGACGTTCGCTAGAATCCCAATAAGTGTTGTAAGCAAAGGGATTACAGGACATACAGCCTCCAGCGCGATCCGCTCCCACTCCTTGACATCCCGGTGATTATTGGGGCATCATTCAGGGGCAACTCTCTCTAGCTCTTACAGGATGCCCCAACATGCCACTGACAGCCACCGCCATCCGCAAGGCCAAGCCTCGCGAGAAGCCGCGCAAGCTCTACGACAGCCGCGGCCTCTACCTCGAAATCGCTCCCCGCGGCACGAAGGCTTGGCGCTTCAAGTACCGCTTCGCGGGCAAGGAGAAGCGGATCTCCATGGGGATCTATCCCGAGGTCTCGCTGAAGCTCGCGCGGCGGCGCAGGGACGAGGCCCGCAAGCTGCTGGCGCGGGAAATCGACCCCAGCGCCTACCGGAAGGCTCGGAAGCAGTCCCGGCGGCAGGGGGCCAGGAACAGTTTCGAGGCCGTGGCAACCGAATGGCTGACCAAGCACTCGCCCAACTGGTCCACGGGCTGGGTTCGGCGGCTTGAGCGCGAGCTGGAGCGGGAGGCCTTCCCCTACATCGGCGCGAGTCCGGTCGCGGAAATCACCGCACCGGACCTGCTGGCGGTGGTCCGCCGCGTCGAGGCGCGCGGTCATCTGAGGAAGGCGCACACCGTCTTCCAGGTCTGCGGCCGCGTACTCCGCTACGCGGTGGCGACGGGACGCGCGGAGCGGGACGTGTCGGCGGATCTGCGCGGGGCGCTGCCGCCCGTCAAGACGAAGCACTTCGCGGCGATCACCGACCCGAAGGAGGTCGGTCCGTTGCTCCGGCAGTTGGACACCTACTCCGGAACGCTTCCCGTTCGCTGCGCGCTCCGTCTCGCGCCGCTGGTGTTCGTGCGCCTCGGCGAGTTGGTCGCGGCGGAGTGGGCCGACATCGACCTTGAGGGGGCCGAGTGGCGCTACACGGTCACGAAGACCGGCAGGCCGCATGTGGTGCCCTTGGCGCGTCAGGCGGTCGCGATCCTGCGCGAGGTTCATCCAATGACGGGGCATCACCGCTATGTCTTCCCGAACGCGCGTTTTCCGTACCGGGAACTGCCGATGAGCCGTGGCACGCTCTGGAGCGCGTTCCGGGCGTTGGACATCCCGAAGGAGCGGATGACGATGCACGGGTTCCGGGCGATGGCGCGCACGATTCTGGACGAGGTGCTGGGGTTCCGGCCCGACTTCATCGAGCACCAGTTGGCCCACGCGGTTAGGGATCCCAACGGACGGGCGTACAACCGGACGGCATTCCTGCCCGAGCGGCGCGTTATGATGCAGGCGTGGGCCGACTACCTCGACCGCCTCCGGGCCGGGGAGATCGAGCCCCGGCCTCACAAAGCACCTTAGCGTGCCCACAGCCCAACGTCACGGCGTTGTCCCTACGACGGCGAACGCTAAGCCGATGCCTGGCGTGAAAAAGGGCAGCAGTGCGGGGAAGACGATTGCACCGCCACAGTTGGTGCTCTGCCATCGCACCGGCCAAGTAAGCGCACTGGGAAGAACACCCGGCCGCATGGGCCCCGCGGCTACGGTCGGAGTCGCAGGCCGACGAACGCCGCAGCGGGGCCATGGAAGTCCAGACGGACGACTGGGCTCAAGGCGGATTCCGTGACGCCGATCTGAATGGGCACCCATCGGTCGCCACTGAGCAACGAACCAACCGCGAATCCCAGGGCGCCTCCGATCCCGACCCCGGCGAACAGATTCCGCGCAGTGTTTTCGTAGTACACGGCGCCCTGCTTGCACCCGATGAGACCTTGATCGGAGCAACGCGAAGACGCCGCAAGACCCACCAACCCGCCAAAGGCGCCGCCAAGAGCGCCCGCTATCCAAGGAGTCCTGCTTCGGCGGCTTTTCTCCAACGAGATAATCTCTGCATAAGCGACGGAGAAGGAGATGTCTTCCCTCGCGCCGTCCAGCGCCAATTCAAATCCGTTCCCGCTTACCGCCGTGATCTCGCCGACCACCATACCAGCGGTCGTGGTTGCGCGAACGCGATCGCCGACTTGCTGCCCGAGCAGGGGCTGGGGGGCAGCCACGAGGCCGACCGCCATGACCAGGAAGACTCCAGGAATCTTGTTAGACACCTCCTCCCGGCTCAGAGACCCGTGGCGTGCGAGCCGCCTTCTGGAGAAGTGCT
The DNA here is from genome assembly GCA_965116905.1 of Longimicrobiales bacterium. Classification (GTDB taxonomy): domain Bacteria; phylum Gemmatimonadota; class Gemmatimonadetes; order Longimicrobiales; family Gaopeijiaceae; genus Bin94. The sequence goes on from OZ220732.1 coordinate 3,493,669, forward strand.
CAGTCCCGGTTGAGCGGTCAGAACCGGAGCCGCGCGCCAAGAACAACGGCAGGAAGGCCATCATTGCCTCCGAATTCGATGGTTGGGCTGAGGGTGGAGTGCTGACCTTCGACCGGAGCGGGCACCCAGCGTTCGTTTCCGCCGAGGGCGGATAAACCAGCAACGAGTCCGCCCCCGACCACGGCGCCGATCCCAGCGATCCACCACGTGTTGGGGTTCGTGGCACAGCCAGTGCCGGGACAGAAGTTGGCAAACACTATACCGACCAATCCTCCCCCAAGACCCCCCAAACCGATCCCCAGCCAAGGCATTGCCACTCCGTGGCTTCTTTCCATTAGGCGGATGTCCGCCCGGGCGACGGAGTAGAACGGGCCCTCCAACGCGACCAATTCCCATCCGTCCAGGGCCAGGTCGACTCTGTCTTCGTGCACCGCCACCACCTGTCCGATCAGCAGGCGAACGTCGGTTCGAACCCGAACGCGGTCACCACGGTCCTGGGCGAGGAGTGCCTGCGCGCCGACCGGGAGGCCGAGGGTCAGGACCAGCAAGAGCCCAAAACGCATCATGACGGAACCCCGCTTCGGAATCCGTTCGAGCTCGATATCTCGGTCGGGGAAGACTTCTCCTCGGCGACGTTTGGCGTCGGCGGCAGGACGACGTTGCAAGCGTCTCTGCTGATCCCGCGCCAGTCGCCCGTTGCGGCGTCAATCACCGCGGGAAACACACTCAGAAGGATGCCGGGGACAACGTCAACGAGCAGCCAACCGACTTCGAATTCGGATCCGAGGATGCATGCGACATCGGAGTGGCCGTCCTTCTTGAAGACAACTGTGTGGGATTCCTGGTTGTCGAGCTCCACGGACAGCGGAGTCTTGCCGCGCATGATTCCGTTGACCCATACCTCGGCCTCCATTGGGCTCGAATACATGCCGACTGCCTTTACCTCGCTGTTGAAAAGGGTAGCGCAGCCGGAACTCGAAACGGCGACAAGGACCAGGACGGCCAGGTGTTTCATCGTCGACTTCCTCCCTCGTGATGGACTCCACGATCTGCGCGGTCGAAACTTCGCGCCGGGACCATGTCTCCGTCAAACGGGCGGTCCGCCGCGCGGTGCTGCGCTCGGGTGGCAAGCCACTGGACGCCATCGTCAGCGGCTCGGACCATGATCGCGATCCGGTTCCGGACGGCGCATCAGATACGGAGGCCGCGCGGTCTCGCGCCGGTGGATGTCCCGTAGTACTCGGCCAAGCGTGTCACTTGCCCGTCGAGCCGCTCGATTTGCCGCTGCAAGACTTCGTTCTCCCCGCTCAGCCGCTCGACGCGCCGCCGCAAGGCTTCGACCTGCCCGGATTGCCGCCGCTGTTCCCTCTCGTACTGCGCGGACAACCTCTCCAAGGCGGTCGTCAACTGCCGTTCCAAATCGTTCACGCAGCTTCCTCCTCACTCTCTCAAGAGCTTCAAGTAGGGCCGCCCGTCCATCGTGAACGCCGGACGGACCGGAGTGCGGGCGGGGAGCGCCACGTACCGCTCCCCGCTGATCTCCCGCAACTCGACGCCCCAGGTCGTCTCCTGCATCCCGGCCAGGGTCTCGCGCGCCCGCTCGATCCGCACGTTCACCTCCGTCAAGGTCTCGAACCGGGAGTCGATGATCCTCGACAGCCAATGCATCGTCGCCCAGCTGCCGCCGCAGATACCGAGAAAAAGGCTCAGGCCGACGATCAGGGGCCGGAGCCAGACCCTCATCAGCGACTCGCGCATCCGCGCGGTCGCCTTCTCCGTATCGGCCTCGATGGAACGCAGCGCGCCGCTTGCGACGGCGCTCAAGTTCTCTCCAAGCCGCGCGAGCTCTCTCGCGGCCGCGTCCTCGATCCGTTGCCGGTCGGCCTCCAGCCTGCTCCTCAGCCGGGAGGTCAAGTCGCCCGGGCTCGAAGTCTCGCTCATACAGTTCTCCCTTCAGCCGCCACCGCTTTCCGCTGTCCGGATCGCGGGCGGTGATGTAGTCGTGGCCCTGGCGCGGTACCTCCAACCCCACGTCCTCAAGGGCGGAGACCACGTCGGCGCGGCCCTTTACCGCGCCGTGCTCGACGCGCTGCACGAGGTAGTCGCGGATCAGTGTGCGCGGGTCCGCCTCGTGTTCGAGCCCGGCCCGCAGCTTCGACGCCTCGATGTAGGCCACGTGGCCCGGCCGCTGCGCCCTCGCGCGCGCCGGGTCGTCCGGGCGGCTCCAGCCGTGCTCGTGGTTGAAGGCGTCGCGTAGCGGAGCGAAGGTCTTCTCCCAGCCGGGGGGCGCGATGTTGAGGCGGAACGCCGAAGGTCTGAATCCCGGCAGGAAGTCGTCTAAGTCTAATCTGGACTGCACGATCTGCGTTTCTTGCCGTTGTACTGGACCCTGCTGGACCGTGCCGCGAAAGAGGGAAAACCGGACCTGAATGGCGGGAGTCCGCCACGAAGCAGAAACGCCTGCAAGGGCAGAGCTTTCACCGCCGAACCCCAAGCAACTGCCAGTCATGGCGGCGGAACTGTCTCGGAATGACAGATCGCGGCGGAACCTGTTAGGTTTGAGCCGATCCAGCCTGAATCATCCCCCACACCGAGGAGGGAGGCCAATGACTCGCGCTACGGCGTTCGTGCTGGTGGCGCTACTGGCGATTTCCGGCTGCATGACGGAGCCGGAAGACGTTCCCCTTTCCGGGACATGGACCGGAAGCGCTGAAGTGGACGGCACCGTCGTTTCGTTCACGTGGGAGCTTCGGGAAAGCGGAGGCGTGATCGCCGGTTCCGCATCGTTCACCCTCGATCCCGTGACCGTCACGGGGGACGTAACCGGGTCGTACACCCACCCCGATGTCAGGATGACCTTGGTAGTACATTTCGAGCCTGGCGACACGTTGGATTTTCGATGGGTGGGAACGCGGACGAGCGACGACGTGTTGAGCGGCGTCCTACACGACCCGGACGGCGGACAGACCTCGATGACGTTGCGCCGTGGATAGGGCTTGACGGGATCTCACCCTATAGGCGCGGCGATTCCGGATCAGAATCGAATCTCGCGCCGGGCGGTTTCAGGTGCTTCCAAAGACCGGCTCCCGTTCTGTTGTGACGCAGCCGCTGGGCCGCGCTGTCAAAGCGGGAAGTGTGAGAATGACTAGTTCCCCCATCATGCAGAGTATCGTCTGGCTCGATGCGTTTGACAAACGCCGACGGGAATACAAGAGGCTGGGGTGGGTCTACGCCGCGCGGAGCCCGTGCTTTGCCGATCCCGTCTTCAAGGTTGGCCAGACGAAGGTCTCGCCGGTCGTGCGGGTCGAGCGGCTGAGCAGTTCCACGTCCGTGTATCGACCCTTCCAGTTGGTGTACTTCGTGCATGTCTCGGATCGCGACCAAGCGGAAGGCCATGTCCATCAGGCATTGGCGGCCTCGCGGGTCAACCCAGCGAAGGAGTTCTTTGAGGTCCCCATCACCACCGTGATACGGGCTCTCGACGAAGCGGCGAGCTACTGGCCCATTCAGCTTGGACGCACCCCGCGTTCCGGTTATCTGGAACCCGCGTTGAAACCGCGAGTGGTCGTGTGTCGGCAATGCGGCGGTAAGACCAAGGTGCCTCGCCTGCTCATCAGCGTCCACGTCACCTGCAAGCATTGCTCCACAGGGTTCGAGTTGGCTTCCGACGTAGCCGGGTAGTTGTGGGGCCAGAGGCGCGCTGAGAGGCCGTTTCCGGGCGGAGCGGGGGCTTTTCGGGTCGTCGGATGGCCTTGGATCGACGATCTCCGGTCGCCGAAGGGTACGGGCAAGGTGGAAATCGGTGCGCGGCAGAGAGCGCCGTCGCGCAAAGACTCCACGGAGTGCCCCGTCGTCCTCGCCGACCCAGAGGCCGACGATCACGAGGCCAAGGAGCTTGCCCGTGACGGCTTGGTGGATGCGGCTTCGGGGGCGGTGCGCGGGAGCGTCCTCGCGGGCGTCCGCGGGGTGGCTTGAGCCACGCTAATGTGGCTAAGCCAGCCTACCCCTTGTGGGTACAAAGGGGCTGGCGAGGGGCTCCGCCCCTTCGATCCCCTAAAGGCCAGCGCCCGCGGCACTCGGCACAGCCTAGCTCCTCCCGTCATGGGGCAACCGGGGCAATGGACCCGGTAGGGGGGCGCGGCCCATGTCTACCACCCTTCAGAATCCGGCCCCCGATCAAGAGGCAGATAAGGTCGTCCCTACGGCGAGTCCTCCCCGGTGGATGCCGAGTCGTCGGATCTGAAAGCGAGGCACTGGAAGTAGTCGTCAATGCGTCTGTACTCCGAGTCGTCCGAATTCATGAAGTCTGCCAGTCTTCGGATCACTTCGTCCTTGACTTCGGGTGCTGACATTTCGACGAGTTCTTCGTTGGAGAGGATCTCCGTGCGATAGCCCTTTTCCCAGCCGTAGCCCGCGTCCCAGACGGAGTACCCGTCTGGTTTCTGTCTGTTGATCGGCGTCTTCTCCATGAACCCCTTTAGCCGATCCACGAAGGAACGCTCCTCGCTGCTCTTGCTGTAGAAAGTGAAGTCCATTTCGACTCTTTGATGTGAGAATGCCATGTACCAAGAAAGGGAACCCCGGTGGCCGCCCATTCTCTGCACGGCGTCACGCAGGGTCGCGTCGGTCCATCCCAACCAGTACCAGGTCCGAGAGGGGTTGTTGGAATACGCAGGCGTAACGCCCCGGCCCTTCAAGTAGCCTGCCACCGCAGCCCGCAGTTGCTTCGGATCGTGTCTGGACTCCCGCACCAGCTTGGCTAGCGAGTCACGGTACTCTGTCCGGTCTGTCGGCACCATCCCGCGAACGCCGTCGTCACCGTCCTTGTCCAGGACCCGGCGCATCTCCTTCAGGATGGAGCGATGGTGGTCGAGAAGCGCCTTGAAGCCCTCGCTACCGGGACGAAACCACCTCTCGACCATATCGAGGTACTGCCGGATGAATGCCTGGACGTTTGGAGACGGAAACCCCCCAGCTGCAAGGATCGAACCGATCTCATCGCGGACAGAGTCCCAGCCGACATGGGCGATGCCCCGGAAGTTCACGCTTCCGTCCGGCGAGGTTGTCAACAGGACGCTTCTCACCGTGTGGTCCTTGTGCTTTCTGAGTAGCGTCTCTTGGTAGCCCATCACTTGGTGAAGATGGTGGGGATGCGCGGATTCCGGCTTGTTTTCGACGGCGATCAAACACTTCTCCTTCTTGAAGAAGATCGTGACGTCGACGTAGTCCCGTTCTCTCCAGACCTCGACATTCCCCGCATGGAAGCTGGCCTCGGGAAGATGTTCCCTATCCTCCTCCGCGAACCGCCTAGTGACGTGGTTGACAAACCACTTCAGGAACTGCACGCCGATTCCGTGGGTGTCGGCGGGCCGGAGCAGCCACGCCAGCACGTTGCTGTGGCGTATTTCGTAGCCCGAGTACCTGAGAACATCGAACGTGTTGAATTCCCTTGGCTCCACGAGCTCTCGATGGTATGCGCGGAACCGGGAGTCGTCGATCAGGTTCCGCAGGTCGCCTTCCATCCTCGCCCCTCCTCTGAGTGCGGTGTGCAGACCGCGCCTTTCGATACGGACCACCGGAAAGTCAGAGTGAGCAACCGGTCTCGCAAGGCCAGTCACGACTGCCCCTCGCAGTCTATCGGCGGTACTCTGGCCGCCGATGCGCGGATCATCTGCGGGGCAAGCTACGTGAGTGCACCGGAGAATGGGCTCAGGGCGCAGTTCTCCACGACCGTCCGCTGCCTTGGCAGCGGCGCGGAAGCCTTGGGGTCAAAGGGGGCGGAGCGCCCCTTGCCAGCCGCGACGTTCAACGTTGCGTGTGCCGGCTCCCGGACATTAGCACGCCGGGAGCCAGCCCTTGAGGGCCGCCTCCGCAACGCCGCTCCGGGCATCGCCCGGTACAGCCTCGGCCGGGCCGTCGCGGGCAAGCTCCGCCGCGTCGGCGACGGGCGGTTCGCCCTGCCGCGCGCCCGTTTTCGGCCCTACCTCTACCCCTCGGAGACCCGAGCTCTACCCCTCGGAGACCCGAGATCGTGCGTCAGAGGCGATCCTGCGGCCCGCATATGACCCGAAAGGCCCCTTGGACCGCCCGCAAACGGGCTCCGAGCCCGTCGAGGCGGGTAGACGGGACCGAGGGGTCGGATCAGGCTCCGTTGCCCCTCCCGGCCCGCCAGATACTCCGCCCACTGCTCCATCAGGACGCGACGGCGCTCGAACAAGTCCGAGCGGGCGTAGGCCGCCTCTACCTTGTCACGGACCGCGTGGGCCAGCGCGGCCTCCATGACTGCGTGGGGCGCGTCGGTGGGCTCCGCGGCCCAGTCCCGGAAGCTCGAAAACGCCCGCACGGCCATGGTCGCCGTCCGCCTGACGGCGGTCGAGGTCGAAGCGCCGTTATTGACGCCACCCAACCACTCGTCGAGTATTCCCGATCGGGTACAATTGACCGGCCTCCAACTCATCCGCGTCCATCGGGGCGCGGACCTGCCTCCAGAAAGGGTAACGGACATGGGCAGCTCGCATGATGCCGTCATGCAGTACGTGGAACAGGAAATGAAGAAGGACCCCGGCGTGAAGAATGCCACCCTGTTCGCCGGTGCCCGCGAGATCGACGAGTCGATCGGGGAGCTTAGGCCGCAACAGTTCCACGCCAGGTATCGGCTGCCGGTGACGCGGCGGATGGCGGAACAGCGACGGCCCGCACGGCAAGCGAAGGCGGCCCCGACACCCGAACCCGCGCCTGCGGCATCAGGTGATGGGGTTGCCGTCATGGAGTACGTGGAGCGGACGCTTGAGGCGAACCCCGGAATCACGAACGCGGACCTGTTCGCGGGTGCCCGCGAGATCGACCCCTCGGTAGCGCAACTCTCGGCTCGGCAGTTCCACGCGAAGTACCCTCTCCAAGTGAAGGCGCGGCTCGCAAAGGCCGCCGCGCCCGAGCCCAAGACGCCGCCGGAACCGGAGGAAGCAATGGCTGAGGAGCCCACCGCCCCGGACGTATCGTCGGCGGGGGAGGGCGACCCGCTCGCGGTCCGCCGCCTGCTGCTCGATCTGGCGAAGGAACTCGCGAACGCGGAGAGCAAGGCGGAAGTGATCGAGGTCATGGCCCGGCTGGACGACTACGTGGCCGAGATCATGGAGGCGGCACGAGGTTGAGTCGTCCGCGCGCCTCGGTGGCCCGTGGCGCGCACGGCACGATGAAGATAGGCCAAGAGCACCGCGCGGACGCAGTGCGGGGGTCCGGGGGTATCCCCCGGCCAGAGTTTTTCGTGAAGCGAAAACACATCTGGCTCCTCCACAAACCGGAGAAACAAACGCCCCCGTGGCGCGCGCGACCGGGGCACCAACTCTGGACGACGCGCCCGCCCTGCGCGAGCTTCCAAACGCGCAGATCGTGCAGTCCATCGAATCGAAAGGAATCGAACGATGGCACGCACGAGAAGAAGCCGCCGGAGCTACGGCGCCGGCGAGTGGGGCCGGAACCGGGTCAGGGTGTTTCCCGACCCGAAGACCGGCTTGTTCCAAGTGGAGTGGCGCGAGAATGGTCGAAGGCTCACCCGGTCGCTCGGACACCGCGATTGGGCGAGGGCGAAGCGGCAAGCGGACGAGTTTGCCGCCGGGTTTGCAAACCCGGACCTGAACGGCAAGGCGGAAGCCGAGCCGGAGCCGCTCACCCTGGGCACGCTCTTTGAAATCTACGGTGAGGAGGTGACGCCCTCGAAGGACGAGCGCAACCAACGGCACGACTGGATCGCGATGGCGATGTTCCGCGACTTCCTCGGGCCGGACCGAAGGCCCGAGACCCTGTCCCGGCGAGATTGGGACAGGTTCATCCGGGAGCGGCGCGCGGGCAGAATCGGTCCCAGTGGAAAACCCGTGGGCAACCGCACCCTCGAATGGGACCTGACCTTCCTGATGGCGGTGCTGAACTGGGCGGCACGGTCGAGGGACGAGCAGGGCCGCCTGCTGCTGGACCGGAACCCGCTGAAAGGTCTCCGGAAGCCGGTCGAGAAGAATCCCACCCGGGTTGTTCTCACCGAAGAGGAGTATCAGGCGCTGCTCGGGGTCTCGCGGCGGTTGGACTGGCGGTTCCATGTTGCCCTCGTGCTCGCGCACGAAACCGGGCACAGGATCGGAGCCATCCGCAATCTCATGTGGTCGGACATCGACCTTGAGGGCGCGATGGTGAGGTGGCGGGCGAAGCACGAGAAGACGGGCTACGAGCACACCACGCCGCTGACGGACGACGCAGTGGCCGCCTTGGAGGAGGCACGGCGGATGAATCCCGAAGGCGGCGACGGTCCGGTGCTGCCCGCGCCGACAAACCCCGCGGAGTGCCTCGGTGGCTGGCGGGCGCTGAAATGGTGGTACAGGGCCGCGACCCTCGCGGGGCTCGAACCGAAGCGCGGGCGGGCTTGGCACTCGCTCAGGCGCAAGTTTGCTTCGGACCTGATGGACCAGCCGCTCAAAGTGCTCTGCGAACTCGGCGGGTGGAAGAACCCCCAGACGGTCCTGACCTGCTACCAGCAGGCGAACACGGGACGACTCAGGACGGCTCTGGAAAGCCGCCGGAGGGTTCGCTCCCGATAGAATCCCAACCAGCGGGAATCAAACGGCGGGAGTCGAACTACCTAAACTCCCAAGTTACACGCTCACAACAACATGCGTCTCCAATGGCATTTGCTGTTGAGGCTGCGGCCCGTCTGGAGGTCGCACTGCGCGGCGAGGATGTGGGCGTGGACGCCTCCGCCGCGCTCGCGGTGCAGGACCGCCGTCCAGGCATAGCGGTCCGGGTCCAGCCCCGCCCAGGCCGTCTTCTCGAACTCGTCGAGGACGGCTTCGATCTGTTCCTCGGTCGGCCGGTCCTCGGGCGCCCACGCGATCACGGCCGACGTGTACCTGCGCTCGAAGTCGAGCGAGTCGGCCACGGCGGCCACCATGTCCGGGTTGCCGCGCACGACTTCGACGCCCTCGCGCTCGTGTCCCGCCGCGTCGCGCTCTCCGACGAGATACTCGACCGCCGCGCGGGCCGAGCCCTTCCCGTGGGAGAGGAACTTAACGAGCATCGCCGGCCTCCTCGCCGATACGGGCCACGGCAAGCAACGAGCGCTCGAGGGAGACCAAGTGAGCGATCACCGAGACGGCCTCGGCCGTCGAGGCGTGGGTGTTCGCCCACCGCGCGAGCTGGTTCAGGTTGTTCCCGATGCGCGCGATCTGGCGGGTGCGCTCGCGCTCGACGGCCCGCGCCGACGCGGTCCACGTCCGCGTCCGCGCCATCGCCTCGCGAAGCAGCGCGGAGGGGGAGACGCCCGCCGCAGCCGCCTTCTCCCGCCAGGCGGCGTGTTCGGCGGGCGTGACCCGCGCGGCAACCAGGGCGGTGCGGTCAGCCACGTCCGCACCGTTGCCGGGGGTCGGAGCGCGGCCGCCCGCGCCCGTCCGCCGACCTCTCGGCGGCGCGGAACGCAGGGGGATCTGAAGGGGGGCGCAGCACCCCCTCGCCAGCCGCAACGTTTAACGTTGCGTGTGCTGGCTCCCCGGCCTTAGCGGTGTCCGACAAGCCCGTCCGCCGCAGCCGCGGATGCTCCGGCTCAACGCGTCGCATCGACCCCTTCGACATGCTTGCCCGCCCCGGGGACCCCGGCTTGGGCTTCCCTCGGCGGCGAGCGCCCGGTAAGCGGCTCCGCGCATGGATGCCCGGACTCATCCGCTCCCCGAATGCCGGGCGCGATCTCCTCGGCGACCAAGCCCCGCGCAGTTGCACGATGCCTGCGCTCGCCGCCGAGTTCAACTACTTGCTCCAGCATCTCCATGACTCGAACGTTGAAGCGCCGTTCCCAAGGGAGTCAACTCGTAGGAAACGTCCTGCAGTCCACCGATGTCCGACGATGTCCGGCAAGGTACGCGGGCTGTTGGGCACCGCCGCCAGCGGCTTGTCGAAACGCCTCCTGTGGGCCGTCGAAGCCCGCTTTCATGGCGTGGTTGCGGCTCCGGACGAACGACCCTCGTAAGCTGTGCGGTCGTGAGATGCAGCCCTACCTTTGGGTGATCCCTCCGTTAGGGCGGAGCCATCAAGACACCACGAAACTTCAGGAGGAGCGCAACCGTGAGCCGCTATCGAATCTTCGCGATGGCCGCAGTAGGGCTGTCGGCGACGGTGTGGGCATATGCGTGCGGCGACGGGGCGACGGAGCCCACGCCCACCCGCGACCCGTCTCGGCCGACAACCGTGACGGTGACGCCGGCGAGCGCTGAACTCACGGCGATCGGGGCGACCGTGCACTTGGCGGCACAGGTCCTCGACCAGAACGGACAGGCAATGGCGGGAGCAGCCGTCACGTGGTCGAGCGGTGCAACCTCGGTGGCGACGGTGAGCGCGGCGGGCGTGGTGACGGCGGCAGGCAACGGCACGGCAACGATCACGGCCACGGCGGGCTCGGCGTCGGGCACGGCGAGCATCACGGTGGCCCAAGAGGTCGGCGCGGTCACAGTGACGCCGGCCGCCGACACGCTGCTGGCGCTCGGCGACACGTTGCGGCTCTCCGCCGAGGCCAGCGACGCGAACGGTCACGTCGTGGAAGGGACGGCGTTCAGGTGGGTGTCCGCCGACACGCTGGTGGCCATAGTGGACAGCACCGGGCTAGTGACGGGAATCGAACCCGGCGAGGTATCGGTGACGGCCACGGCGGGCTCGGCGTCGGGCACGGCGAGCATCACGGTGGCCCAAGAGGTTGGCGCGGTCACAGTGACGCCAGCCGCCGACACGCTGCTGGCGCTCGGCGACACGTTGCGGCTCTCCGCCGAGGCCAGCGACGCGAACGGTCACGTCGTGGAAGGGACGGCGTTCAGGTGGGTGTCCGCCGACACGCTGGTGGCCATAGTGGACAGCACCGGGCTGGTGACGGGAATCGAACCCGGCGAGGTATCGGTGACGGCCACGGCCGCAGGGGTAAGCGGCCACGCTGAACTGACCGTCGCAGCCCCGGTGCCGACGACGTTGTCGGTGACGCCGGACACGGTGGCGTTTACGGCTATCGGACAGAGCGTGCAACTCGCCGCCGAGGTGCTGGACCAAGCCCGGCGCGCGATGGAGCACGTACAAGTGTCCTGGTCGAGCGCGGACACCACCGTCGCTACGGTCGACTCGGCCGGTCTGGTGACGGCGGTGAGGAGTGGAACAACAACGGTCACTGCTTCTGCAAGCGAGGCATCGGGCGAAGCCGTGGTGACGGTGATGCAATCGACGGGCTCGGTCGTGGTGTCACCCTCGGCAGACACGGTGGCGCTCGGCGACACATTGCGGTTGGTGGCGGAGGCGTTCGACGAGAACGGGCATGCAGTCGAAGACGCGGAGTTCAGTTGGTCGTCGAGCAACGGTTCGGTGGTGACGGTGGACGCGTCGGGGCTGGTGACGGGGGTCGCCGAGGGGATGGCCGAGATCACGGCGGGGGCCGGGGATGCCCAGGGAACTTCCGAGATCACGGTCGAGAACCCGGATCGGGCGGCGCTCGTCGCGCTCTACAACGCAACCGACGGTCCGAACTGGGTCAACAGCGAGAAGTGGCTGACGGAGGCGCCCCTGGGCGAGTGGTACGGGGTGGACACGGACGCTTCCGGGCGCGTCGTCGGTCTTGATCTCGGAGGTCAGAGAGACGAGGACAGCCGCCAGTGGATACCGCACGGCCTCGCAGGTCCGATACCGCCAGAACTGGGCAACCTCACCGAGTTGACGGAGCTGAACCTCCGCCACAACGCACTTGTGGGTCCGATTCCGGCAGAACTCGGCCGCCTCGCGAGGCTGACGCGACTCGACCTCTGGCGCAACCGCCTCACGGGTCCGATACCGTCAGAACTGGGCGCCCTTGCCAGCTTGACGGTGTTGTGGCTCTCCGACAACGACCTCTCCGGCGCCATCCCACTCGAACTTGGCAGACTCGGCGACCTCAGGAATCTGGGGCTTGCTGGCAACCGGCTCGCGGATGCGATCCCACCCGAGCTCGGCAACCTCGCCAAGCTGTGGCAACTCTCGCTCGGTTCCAACCAGCTTTCCGGTCCGGTCCCGCTTGAACTTGGAAAGCTCGCCAGGCTGCGGAGTCTGGATCTCGGATATAATGACCTGAGCGGCCCGATCCCCGAGAGCTTTTTCAAGCTTGATGGGCTGAGATACTTCTACTTTGAGGAAAACGCCGGTCTCTGCGCGCCGGGCACGTCTGCTTTCGTGACATGGTTGGACACCATCGAGAACCGCGACGAGGGGCTCTACTGCAACGCGGCGGATGCGGTTGTGCTCGAAGCCCTCCACGACGCCTCCGGCGGGCGGGAATGGACGAACTCCGAAGGCTGGCTCGGGACTCCGGCGCTCGCGCAATGGCATGGTGTGACGGCGGATTCCCTCGGCCGGGTCGTAACCCTTGATCTCACCCGGAACGGCCTGACGGGTCAGCTGCCGAACAATCTTGGCACATTGGCCGGGATGACCATCCTACGGATCGGGGACAACGCGTTGTCCGGTCGCTTGCCTTCTTCGCTCAGCAGTCTGTCGCTGGTCGAACTCGACTACGCAGACACGGAGTTGTGCGCGCCATCCGACGAATCTTTCCAGACCTGGCTGGCCGGAATACCGTCGCACGAGGGCACCGGGGAGGAGTGTGCTCCGCTGACGGAACGCGAGATCCTTGAAATCTTCTACGACGCAACAGGTGGACCGAACTGGACGAACAACGACAACTGGCTGACCGATGCACCGCTGAGAACATGGCACGGTGTCCGGGTGAACGGCCAGGGCCGGGTTGGGAGATTGTCCCTCAACTCCAACAACCTCACTGGCTCCATCCCTCCGGAACTCGGAAGCCTTGCCAACCTGACGCAACTGAATCTCACCCGGAACGCCGTAACGGGTGAGATTCCGCCTGCACTGGGCAACCTCTCGAACCTGACGTTCCTGGCACTCGGCGGCAATGCTCTCGAAGGTCCGATCCCGCCTGAACTGGGCAACCTAACCGGACTGTGGAGGCTGTTCCTGTGGCGCAATGATCTTTCCGGTCCTATCCCTCCCGAACTCGGCAACTTGAGCAAGTTGGACTACCTGTCACTCAGCACCAACAACCTGACGGGCACCATCCCTCCCGAACTCGGCAATCTGTCAAGCGTGACCGAACTTCACCTGCAGGCGAACGCCTTGACGGGCGCCATCCCGGGACAACTCGGCCGCCTCACCACCGCCGAGGTAATCCTTCTCTGGGGCAACGCCCTGACCGGCGAGATTCCGTCGGAACTCGGCAATCTCCCCAGCGCAAGGGTTCTTTCCCTGAGCGACAACCAGCTTTCCGGCCCGATACCGGCCGCGCTGGGGAACCTGCCGAGCGTGACCTACCTGGCGCTGGACGAGAACGCCTTGCCGGGTGACCTCCCCCCCCAGCTCGGCAACCTCTCGACCGTCGAGGAACTGTTTCTGGACAACAACGACCTTTCGGGCCAAGTGCCTCCGGAGTTTGGCAGGATGTCGAACCTGACGGAACTGGGCCTGGCGAACAATTCCGGGATGGAGGGCCCCCTTCCAACCGCGTTGACCGCTCTGGGCCAGGTCGAGGCGCTCATGGCCGGGGGCACGCAGTTGTGCGCGCCCTCGGATCCGGCCTTCCAAGCTTGGTTGGAAAGGGTCCATAAGCGTCGGCTCCAACCCTGTGCCGAAGGCGACCCGCCGACGGCGTACATGGTCCAGGCCGTACAGTCGTGGGAGTTCCCCGTACCGCTGGTCGCGGACGAGGACGCGCTGCTGCGGGTGTTTGTGACGGCCACAACAGGCACCAGCGCGAGCATTCCGGCGGTCCGCGCGCGCTTCTTCCGCAACGGCCGGGAGACGCACGTGGAGGAGATCCCGGGCAAGCCCGCGCCGATCCCCACCGAACTGGACGAGAGCAGTCTCTCGAAGTCGGCGAACGCCGAGATACCCGGCCATGTGATTCAGCCGGGGCTCGAGATGGTAATCGAGGTGGACCCGGACAATACCCTGAACCCGGCGCTGGGCGTGGCGAAACGGATCCCGGCTACGGGCCGGCTGGCGGTGGATGTACGGGCGATGCCCCTCTTCGACCTGACGCTGATCCCGTTCATCTGGACCGAGAGCCACGATTCGTCGATCGTGGACCTGGTCAAGGCCATGGCTGCGGACGCCGAAAGCCACGAGATGCTTTCGGATACGCGCACGCTGCTGCCGGTCGGAGATCTGGTGGTGACGGCTCACGAGCCCGTAATGACCTCGAGCAACAGCGCATTCGTGTTGCGCGACCAGGCCAAGGCGATCCGCGCGATGGAAGGCGGAACCGGACACTACATGGCCATGATGTCCCGGCCGGTGACGGGTGCCGGCGGTGTGGCGTTTCTGCCTGGCCGGGCGAGTTTCTCGCTACCGCGCGCATCCACGATCGCCCATGAACTCGGCCACAACATGAACCTCCAGCACGCGCCCTGTGGAACATCTGGGGACCCTTCGTATCCGTATCTGGACGGATCCATTGGCGCATGGGGCTACGACTTCCGCGATGGCGGAAGCCTCGTGCGCCCGTCCAGGCCCGACCTGATGTCCTACTGCTTCCAGTCACGATGGATCAGCGACTTTTCCTTCACCAACTCGCTCCGCTACCGCCTGTTCGACGAGGGTCCTCCGGCAGCGGCCGTCGCCACCAGGTCGCTACTCCTGTGGGGCGGAATCGGCGCCGACAGCGTACCCTACCTCGAACCGACGTTCGTGATCGAGGCGCCGCCAACGCTACCGGATTCCGCTGGCGAATACGGGCTTACCGGGCGGTCTGAAAACGGAGCCGAACTGTTCTCGCTGGCCTTTACCATGCCGGTGACGGCCGACGGCGACGGGAGTTCCAGCTTCGCCTTTGTGCTGCCGGTACGGCCGGGTTGGGAGCACCGCCTCGCAAGCGTCACGCTGACTGCACCCGATGGATCGACAACGCTCAACCGGGACAGCGACCTCCCCATGGCCATCCTCCGCAACCCGCGCACCGGACAGATTCGCGGCATCCTGCGTGACCCGCCGCTTGCGACTCAGGCGGCCGCAGACGCGGGAACGGCGCGCGTCCAGGGTCTGGACGTGATGTACAGTCGCGGGATCCCGGACGCGGATGCATGGCGGCGATGAAGCAATAACACGGCAGTCTCTCAGAGCGTCCGCGGCTTCCCACCATTCGGTCTCGGCTTTCCGCCGTTTTCGGCAGACCGAATCAGCTACAAGCTAACGGCAGGAATGGCAGATCGTGCAGTCCTGTATGAACTTACCTGATTCCTTGGCGTGACTTGCGCCTCCGGCATTCCGCTGACCGTTCTACACACTGTCAGGTGATTCTGTACTACAAAAGGCCATGACACCGGACGCCCTCAGCCCGCGTCGCTTCGGCTCGCGGCGATCCGCTCCCGGATCCACTCGTCCACCTCGGCCTCGATCCAGCCCACCGCGCGCGCGCCCAGCGAAACGGCCCGGGGGAAGCGTCCCTGATCCAGCCGCACGTAGATCGTGCTCCGCGACAAGCCCGTGCGGGCCAGCACCTCCGGCAGCCGCAGAAATCGTATT
This sequence comes from Longimicrobiales bacterium, assembly GCA_965116905.1. Taxonomy (GTDB): domain Bacteria; phylum Gemmatimonadota; class Gemmatimonadetes; order Longimicrobiales; family Gaopeijiaceae; genus Bin94. The sequence goes on from OZ220732.1 coordinate 3,509,242, forward strand.
TGGCCCCGCTTTTTTCGTTCGGTCACACTCGTCATCGGCCTGTCTCCTTCTCTCAATGGTGAATCCCGTAATCATCCGGGCGTTGGTCCCGTAGTGCTCGGAGTGAACACGAGTACCCGGTTGGCCGTCGCCAGCGTCGGCGAACGGCCTCGCCGCGAGGGCTCAGGACGCTGAAGGGCAACGAGTCCTGCTGACGTGGGTTGTTGGAGGCGACTGCACGTTTGGGGCAACTCTGGGGGCATCTCGGAGGCCTGCGAGCCAATGAGCCAATAAACACAACGACTTACGTGCTGCCTTGACAGGTTGCCGTTCGCGGTCAGCCCCGCGAACGAGCCCTGCGCGCTCTCGACCGTCTCGGCCAGCGCGGCCGCGGCGTCGAGCGTTGCGTAGTCGAGCGCGCGCTGGCGGTCGGCGGCCAGTCGGGCGCGGCGGTAGTCGTCGGCCGCGCGCGTCGCCGCCCCGGGCGGAAGGTCGCGGTACAGCGCGAGGATGTCGCCTTCCGACACCCGGTCGGCGGCGCCCTGGGCGCTTCGCCACAGTCCCGTGAACGAGCGGCCGCCCCGGCCCATGTCGCGGACGGCATCGACCGTCTCGCGGGCCGCGCCCTGGAAGTCGGAGCCCCAAGAGAGTCCGTCGCGCACGAGCCCGACGGGCTCGGCGGCGAGCCGTGAGAACGGCTGGAGCAGCGCGTCGATCTCGCCCTTCGCGGCACGCTCCATGTGGTCGAGCTGGTCCTCGAGTTCCGTAAGCTGGCGGGCCATCGACCGGATCTGGGTGATCTGGTGCGAGATCTGCGTGATCTGGTTCGCGATGATCGTGGCCCGCTGGATCCAGCTGCCGATGTCGAACTGCGCGCTCGCGGGCTGGGGGGCCGCGACAAGCAGGAGCGGGAGGAGAAGGGAGGGTCGGAGGATGCGGTAGAGCATGGGAAAAATCCTTTCGTGTCAGCGGTGTGGGGTGGGGGTCGGGACGAGCACGTCCCCGGTGAACCAGATGCGCAGCCGGTGTCCGGCGCGGATCGTGATCTCGGGCATTCGGTTGAGATACCGGTCCAGGATCGAGGTGGCGCTGCCTCCGAGGCCCTGGCCGACGCCGGCGCGGAGCCCGTAGGCCGAAGCTCCGGCCAGCGTGAGGCCGCTCAGCGCGCCGACGGCGCCCGCGGCGGCGAACGTCGAGAGGTAGCGGCGGTTGACCCGGTCCTTGAGCGCGCCCTCGCCCGCCTGGTTGAGCCCTTGGAACTCGATGTCGACCCAGCTTCCGTCGGGCAGCAGCAGCCGGTGGAACGCGACGGCGAGCCGGCTCTGGTCCCGGTCCTGCACGGCCAGGGCCGTGCCGACGGCGCGCGCGCCGCGCGGAACGAGCACCCGCTGGCGGTCGGCCGAATACAGAGGCACCGACACCATGGCGAGGACCGGGCCGGGGAACTCGCCTGAGAGTTGGGTGAGCAGCACCGCTTCGAGGAACGAGCCCTCTCGGATCCGCTCCCAGCCGGGCGGGTCCATGGGTTGGACGGCGAGGCCCGGCAGGAGCGCTTCGCCCGTCAATCCGGCGTGCATCTCCGCCTCAAGCGCGGAGACCGACCGCTCGAACGACGCGAGCGCCGCATCCAGGGTCCCGTCCAGGTAGTCCTCCGGCCCGGACGCACCGCCCCCACCTTCGGCGGGCGGCGATCCATCATCCCGGCTCCGGTCCGGATCGCGGTGCGACCGGGCGACGGGAAGCGCGCGGAGCGAGCGCGTGCGCCGCTCGATCTCCTCCAGCCGGAGCGTCTCGCGAAGCTCGTGCTCCGCCTGGGGCATGCCGACAACTGCACCAGCCGCTTCGGCTGCTCGCCCACCCGCTCCGCCTTCGCTGCCGGTCCGGGCGGCCCCTTCACCCACGGCTTGTCCGGCCGGGCGCCCCTCCTGTCCGTCCCGGGCCTCTTCGGCGGCCGCCTGCAGGGCATGGCGCTCAGCCTCGGCGCGCAGGCGCCCCGCGAACGCGCGGCCCGCGCGCTCGTCCACCGCCTGCGGCTCAGCCGGGGCGGGGGCCATGGGGTCCTCGTCGGGACCCGTGAGCGACGACGAGAACAGCATGCCGGCGACGAGCACGGCGATCAGCACGACGCCGGCCTTCGTGACGATCCCGCCCGGAAGCGCGCCCTTGGGCTCCTTGATCCACTGCTTCCAGCGGCTCATCGCGCATCCTGCGGCTCGAACCGCCAGCGCGCGCGTTCGTCGCCGATCTGGAGCCAGCCGTCGCCCAGCACATGGCGGGCCACGTAGAGGCCGTCCTCGGTGAGATCGAACGCGACCAGCGCCGGGTCGCCGTCCTTGAGTTCGTAGAGCGCCGCCGTTTCCTGGGCGTGGGAGCGAAGGTAGGTGAACCGGCCGTCGTGCCACATCGCCTCGACGAGGAACGGCCGCCGCGATGCGCGAGAGTCCAGCCGATACTCGAACCGCAGCCGTTCGGGATAGGAGGCGCGGAACGCCGCGATCTCCGCTTCCGCCGCCGCGCGGGCGGTCCGCGCGGCCTCGACCGCCTCGGCGGCCATCTCCCGGTAGGCCGCAACCTCGCTGCGGGCGACGAACGCGGGCGCGCCCGAGCCGGTCATGCCCGCGGCGTCGGGGCCCGACTCGACCCGGACAACCAGGTGCGGCGGCTCCTCGCCGTGCTCCTTAACAAGAAACGAGTAGATGCGGCCCGACTCGCACACGAGCGCGATGTTCGTCGCCGCGTCCTCGGCCAGGGGTTTGAGGTATGCGACGTTCGCCGCGCCCGTCAGGTGCCAGTACTCGGAGTCGCCGGCCACGAAGTCGAGGATCCGCTCTCCGGCGGGCAACATGATTACGGTCGTGTGGCGCACGCGCGCGCGAATGGTGTGGATGCGGTCGCCGCCGTCCTCGGCGGCCGCTACTCGAAGAAACGCCGCGTCCTCTTCGTGATGTCGAACGGCTTTGTCCTGTTGGGCGGCGGCCGGAACCGCCGCGAGCAGGAGCGTCAGGGCTATCGGTGTGGCGTTGAACCTCATGGGGCGTTGTCCTCTCAGGTGTGGGCGTGGGGTGTGCGGGGGCCTGCCAGGACCTCCAGCGCCTTGGCGAGTCCATGTCTCTCGACGGCCTCGGCGCGCCTTTCGGCGTCCAGCGGCGAGGAGGTGTAGAGCCAGTAGCTCTCCGGGTCGACTTCGAGGCGGAGCACGGCCGCCTCGTCCGGGCGGCGGAGGTACAGTTCGCGCTTGGGCGTCAGCTCCCGGATCCGCCCGACTTCCGAGGTGTTCAGCCGGAACAGCTCGCCGACCTCGTCCGGCAGCTCGGGGTTGGCGAGGAACAGCTTGGTCGGGATCGACTCCAGCAGCGCCGAGGCGCCCGACGTGCCGGACACGTCCACGGCGGATTGGGTCGCGAGCACGAGCGCGGCGTTCTTCTTGCGCCAGGTCTTGGCCGCTTCGGCCAGGTAGGCGAGCACGGCCGGGTCGGCCAGGTAGCGCCACGCCTCGTCGACGACCATGAGCTTGAGGCGCGCGGTCTCGGCGGGATCCTCGATCTCGAGGCGCATCCGTTCGAGCAGGTAGGCGAGCGCCGCCTCGCACAGGTCCGCGTGCTCGGCCGCGCCCGCCAGGTCGATCACTTGCCAGTCGCCCAGCTCGAGGTCCGCCCCGCCCGCCGGCGGGTTGTCGAAGAACCGGCCCCAGACGCCGCCCACCGTCCAGCGGCTCAGGGCGGGCCACATCGCGGCTGGAAGCGAACCGGCCAGCACGCTCAGGGTGCGCCGCTCAAGCCCGAGCGCATACAGATCCTCGATGCGCTCGCGGATCTCGCTCGTGTCCGCGCCGCCCGGCTCGTGGCCGCCGAGCTTCAGCAGCCGCAGCACCCAGCCGGTCAGGAACTGGAACGTGCGCGTGCCCGCGGGCAGCGCGAACGGCTGGAGCCTGAGCCCGGAGTCCGTATCGCCGGGCGTGAGCTCCAGGTAGGAGCCCCCGAGGAACCGGGTCAGCCAGCGGTAGGAGCCGCCCAGGTCCAGGATCAGCACCCGGGGTGAGTACTTGAGTGCCTCGACCAGCAGGAAGTTCAAAGCAAAACTCTTCCCCGAGCCCGTGGCGCCCAGGATCAGCGTGTGGCCCACGTCGCCGCGGAACAGGTCGTAGTGGTAGGCCGTCCGCCACGGCGTCTCGAACACCGCGAGCGCCTCGCGGTCCAGGTGCCCGCTCCGGGCGGAACCCCTGGGGGGCCCGAACACCGGCGCGAGGCACGCCGCCAGCCCCGCCGAGACGAAGACCCTGCGGATCTGCCGCTTCGGCGGCTGGGCCGGCAGGCGCGAGAACCACACGGGCAACTGCCCGTAGCCTTCCCGGACCGCCTTCGCGTCGTGCGCGGCGAACAGGCGGCGCACGTCGCCGTCCAGCCGCTCGACATCATCGAGCCTGCCGTGCAGCGCCACGGTGAGCGACGCCTCGCCGTAGGCCACGCCGTCGGCCTCCAGCTCGACGAGCGCAGCGCCCAGCCGGTCCGACTCGGCCGCAGCGGCCGTATCGACCATCGCGGCCGCCGTGCCCTGGGTCTCCTGCACGTGCGACATCATCGAGTAGCGGCGCGAGAAGTAGTGGCGCTGCGCGCCCCGGATCCGGCGCCTGGCCGCTTCCACCGTCCACGGGCGCCATTCGAGCGACACGGTCAGCGTGGCGTCGAGCCGGTAGAGATCCCTGAGCAGGTTCGCGTGCGCCTGGCCGGGCGGCGACAGCAGCGAATACAGAATCACCGGCTCGCCGTCGAGCCTCAGGTGACTGCGCTCCGCTTCCAGCTCCGAGAGCGCAAGCCGCCAGTTCATGCCGCTGCCCGTCGCACCGTCCCATGCCATGCCCGGGCGGTTGATCAGTTCGGAGAGCAGCCGGGACGCTTCGATGGCTCCCAGCAGTTCAACGGGCGTGTGCTCGGCAACGAGCGAGCGGCCCGCCTCGACCATCGCCCGGAGCCGGCCCGCCGCGGCCTCGATCTCCGAGGCCAGGTAGGTCGGCGCACCCTTCCTCGAGCGCTTGCGCAGCCGCGCGAGCCGCGAGAACGGTCCCGGCCGGGTGCTCTTCCCGACGGGACGCAGGCCGGATCCGTGCGACCACACGACGTAGGCCTCGAGCCGCTGCACGCGGCCCTCCAGGAACGCGCCGCGCTTGCGCTTCGAGACGGCGGCGATGTCCGGCCCATCCTCTTCCCCCCCGCGCGCGATGGCAGCCGGGCGCCGCAGCAGGTAGAAGTAGAGGCGCGCCCCCGGAGGCAGCCCGGACAGGAGCCGCTGCCAGAGCCCCAGCACGCGGTCGACCTGTTCCGGCGTGCGGCCGTCCACCGCGGCGGGACGCAGCCTGCCCGCCGCGAGCAGCTCGCCCGAGCGCGCCAGACAGGTGCGGCCGTCGCCGAGCCAGCCCCAGTAGGGCAGCTCCTCGGCCAGCGAGCCCGCCGCCTCATGCGCCCGAAGCTCGTCCGCGATCCTCACCGGCCGCTCTCCCGAACGCGCACGTGCCACGGCTCGTCCGCCCACTTGCCCGGATCGAACCGGGCCGGGTGGCGCGACGCCGCGCGCAGCACCGCGAGCATCGCGGGGTCCCTCCTGCCCGCGAGCCAGCCCGCGCCGTAGCAGCCGGCGAAGATCACGCCGCCGGCGACCAGCGAGGCGGTCGCGTTCCACACCGCGAGCGCGAGGGTCGCACCCAGCAGGAACAGCCGGCGCTCGACGCCCAGCACGGTGAGCGGACGGTTGAGCGCGCCGTAGCCTGGCCAGCGGTCGAGACCCCTCACTAGAACAGCCAGGCCAGGAAGTTGACCGCGCCCACGGCCATCCCGATCCCGAAGATGATCCCGGCCAGCGTGCGCTTGCTCCCGCCCTCGCCGAACGCGAACATCAGCCCGCCGACGACGATCGCGATCAGCGACAGGCCCCGCGCGATCGGCCCGGTGAACTGCGTCTGAAGCTCGTTCACCGCCTCGACCCACGGGCTCGTGCCCTGCGCCAGCAGCGCGCCGGGCACCAGCGCCAGCAGCGCGGCGGCCCAGGCGGCCGCATGCAGCGTTTTCGACAAAGCTCTCATGCTCTCTCCTCCTTGGAGTTCAGTTGCGTCCTGCGGCCAGGGCGCCCCCCGCCCCGGCCCTACTCCAGCCACTTCCGGACCCACTCGTCCACCTCGGCCTCGACCCAGCGGGCCACCCGCCCGCCCAGCGCGACCGGGGCCGGAAAGCGTCCCTCGGCCGACCAGCGGTAGATCGTGCTCCGTCCCAGGCTCGTTCGGGCCTGGACCTCCGAGATCCGCAGGAAACGGGTCGCCGGAGCCGGCTTCGTTCTCTCATCGGCGCGGCTGTCGGTCATCGCTCCGCTCCGCTTCACGCTCCTCGCGCGCCGCGCGGGCCCCGGCCCGCCCCGCCGGCGCGGCGGAGCCCTGGCCCCGCCCGGGTCCAGCTCCCAGCTGTCGGCGAATGCCACAACCCGATCCGCCGTCCTGAGCGTCGGCGAGCGTCCCCGCTCGATCTGGCGCAGCAGGCCCGGGTCGCCCACCGCCAGCATGCCGAGCGTCGTCGGCGCCATCCCCGTGCTGTCGAGAAACCCGCTTATCCGTGTGTTGAATTGCTCCTCCAGCGTAGCCATTCGACTGCCGTTTCAGCTGCGTCATGCCCGTAACGGTGTAGCGGTCACTTCAAGGAAGTCAACTCTTAGGAAATCTCCTAAGTGTCTCTGGTGTCTATAGTTATCCCACGTCGTCCCGGAACTTTCGGAGGCCGCCGCCAGTGCGGCGGCAGAGCACCTCCGCGAGGCAGCGGATGCGAGACCGGGTGGGTGGGGTGCGAGACGAGCCGGGTTGGCCGGAGGAGGACGGCGGCGGACGGGCCGGTCGATTCCGGGCGTGTAGAGGGAAGCCGCGGGCGGCCTGGCCGCGCACGTCGGAGCTTCCATCGCGGCCCGAGGCCGTCAGTTCGGCGTGATCACGACCCTGGGACACTCGACCTTGTCCCTCAGGGCGCAGTCCTCGCAGTTAGGGGCCCCGCCGGCGTGCGAGCCGCGGTCCGGCACCCGGAACTGTAGAAGTGGACCCGTCCCGAGTTCGCCCGCGACGACGATCTGTTGCGGTCTGGGGATCCTCGACCTGCAGGAGTTCGAGACCAGGTGCCACGGGTCACCGTCTCGGTTGAGTCGGACTGGGTGTTGAACTTCATCTCGATGCTGGTGAGCGCGTCGCCAGCAGTGGAGACGCCCGGTTGGAGCCCTTGAGCCAGATCATGATCTTGCACTAAGGAGGCCCCGGATGGTGACTGCTCGATGTTGCTCGACCAGCACTCGCTGCGCGGCGGCGGAAGGGTCGGCCCCGCACGACCGCCCTGCCCACCGCCTGACGCGCCGTCGCTCGGCCGAAGCGGGAGAGAAACGATCCGGTGGGAGTCACGGCCCGAAACAGCCACGCAACCCCCTCTGCATGTCCCGGGAAGCGCTCGACCGTGCTTCGCGCGCCGCGCGCTACCGAACCGGCTGGACATCCCCGGCCGACCGGCCATGCACGCCCACACCTGCGAATTCCTTGCCGAAGTGTGGACCGCCTTCGCTACTCGTCATGATGGTCCATCTCCTGCCGCGCGGCGGATCGTCTCAAGTCGCCATGATGTGGGCCGTCACTGATCAACCCACATGGTACCGAATCGATCCGAAGGGGACGCCTCCCAAAGAGGGGGGATCGTCCGAACATGGTTTGCGGGCTTCCTGCCCGGCGCCACCCCATGCGTGGATCTTCGGCGGGCTGAACCTCCCCTCGATGTTCCTCCATCCTGATGATTGAGGCACCGTGTCAAGCCGCCCAAGCGGATCATTGCGCTCCTGTACCAGCCACAGCTGAATGTCCCGCCGTTAGGCAACCACGACCGGAAGCACACAGGTGGTGACCGGCTGAACCCTGTCCGGACCCCAATCAACCCTGTCGGCCCATGCCACGATTTCGGGAAAGTCCGCGTTCAGGTATCGCGCATTGCACTGTTGCAGCATGGGGAAGACGTTCCCCCAGAATCGCTCAAATCTGGACGGGGGGCTGTCTGCATCCTACCGGAAGCCTAGGCTGCGCCCCGGCACCGCTCGGGACCCTCCAGTCACCCGAATCCCGCTAAAAGGTGTCGGCCGGCGACGCGCTGCGCCTGGCCGCGAAGCCGCCAGCGCGCACTGTGTGAGGGTGAACTGAGTTCGCTTGGTCGTCGAGCGATGCTTCCGTCGCGTCGGTGGACTGCGCGGGGCTCGTTCGGGCATCCGCGAGGGGACGGCCACCAGCACGCCGGGGGTTGAAGACCCGGCGCCACGCCGTTGCAACTCCTTGTAAGGTTACCAGCCCGAACCGCTATCGCGCACCTATCATTGGGGGGGTTACCCCTTCGTCCACTCTGCGCTGCGCTCCCAGAGTTCGCGCGCCAGCGTCGTGTCCCGGGCCAGGTCCGATGGCTCCGCTTCCTCCAGGATTTCGAAATACCGTCCGGTCAACGCGTCGCAGGAGGGGTCTCCGACGAGGCTCATCACCGCCGCGCCACCCACGTCAGGCTTCTTGACGGCCCAGGCGAACGGGCGGACAAGGAGGCGGGCGACAAGGGGGCTGGTCTTCCAGATGCCGGTCCGGAGCACGCCGGGATGGAGCGCGTTGGCGGTGATTCCCCGATCACCCCATCGCCGCGCGGATTCGAGGGTCACGAGGACGTTTGCCAGCTTCGAGTCCATATAGGCCTGCAGGTCTCCCTTCCAAGCCCGTCCCCGGGCGATGTCTTCGAGGCTCGCCCGCCGCAGCGCGCCGCCCTTGTGCACGCGGGAGGTGATGTTCACGATGCGGCCGCGTCCGGCCTCGAGCCGCCCGAGAAGGAGTCGCGTAAGGAGGAAATGGCCCAGGTGATTGGTGGCGAAGGTCAGTTCGAAGCCGTCGGCAGAAAGGTCGCGGCCCGCCGGATAGATCCCGGCGTTGTTGACCAGTATGTCGATCGCGGGGAGGTGGGTGGCGATTCGCTCGGCAAGAAATCGCACATCGGCCTGGCGCGACAGGTTGGCCACTTCCAGCGCGACGCGGGGTCGGGCTGCCCTGCTCATGGGCGCCTCGGGAGACCCTGCGACCACCGTGTCGCGCAACTCCGCCTGTGCCCGCTCCCCGTCCCGGCGGCTGAGGCAGATCATCGTAACGTGGGCGCCCGCGCGGAGAAGCAATTCGGCCGTCGAGCGCCCGATGCCCGAGTCGGCGCCGGTGACAACCGCGACCTGCCCTCGGAGTGGTTCCCTCCACCGCAATTGTTTCCTCCCGGGCCTTTCGTCAGGAAGCGCCAAAGCCGTTCAACGCCAGCACGCGACGCACGAGGTCCTTCTGCCTCGAGATGCCCTGCTTGCGAAAGATCCGCTTCAGGTGCCAGCGCACGGTCCCCTCCGAGCGGCCCGTGGCCGCGGCGATGCCGCGCAGGGAATGGCCGGTGGCCAGCATCACCGCCACATGGGCTTCCGCCGGAGTCAGGCCCATGGCCGCGCTCACCAACTCGGGGGCGATCCGGACCCGCTTCTCCGGATCGACCACCAGTACGAGTGCGGCCACCCGCGATGGACGGAAGGCCGAGCCGTTCTCGGTGACGGGACTGACGTGCACCACCAGCCGTGTCCTGGCCTTGGGACGCCCGATCGTCATCGAGCCGCCCACGGCCTCCAGGCCGTAGGAGGGAAGAGAGCACGCCAGCAGACGTTGGAGTTCCGCGTCTTCCGTTGGCTTGAGGGCCCTCAGGGACCCGGCCGAGTCGAACAGCCCGCCGCGCTGCCGCAGAATCCGGTCGCCAAGGTCGTTCGACTCCACGATACGCCCTTGCCGGTCAAGTTGAATGACGCCGGTGCCTGCATCGTCAAGCAGCCCGGCGAGCGAGTTGCCTACTGCCCGGGCACCAGCCACCAGCCGTTGTACCGAGGCAAAATGCCGCACATGCGGCAAGAGGCTCTCGATTGCGTCGATCTGGGCTGACGACCAGCCCCTGGCATCGGTGCATTCGCCAAGGGTCCACACGATCTGAGACTGATCCGGCCCGACCAGGCGCACGTGGAACCCCTTCTGCATGCCCGTGTTCTTCAGCAACTCGTTGTACATGGACGAGTTCTCCTTCTCACTGGCCGTATACAGATCACCTGTGGGCACCAGTTCGCCGTCAGGGAGCCCCCGGAGGCGTGGCAGGCGTTCATCCCGCGGCCAGTAGTCGCTGAAGTACTCGCGTTCCAGATCCTCGTCACGTCGCCCGCTGAAACAGATCTGCGTAAAGGCGATCTCTTCCCGTGTTCTCCCGGTTCCCGTGCAAATCGCCAGCGCATTGCCCTTGATGCAGGCTGCCTTGTCGATCAGGCCGGCCGCGGCGGGCCAGTCGTCCGGGTCCAGTGCAGCCCTGTGCAACGACGCCAGGATACGTCCGAAAGGATCCTGTGGATTCACCACGGCTTCCCTTGTTCGCGCGTGCCACCGGAGCACGGTCGTTGAACCCGGATACCCAACCGAAATAAGAGGGAACGAAGCCGGAGTCGCGCCTGCCAAATAGGGGGCATCGTCCGAATCGTCGTCAGCGTTCTTCTTGGTACGCGGTCGGCGCCCTTTCGTGTGTCCCCCTTTTTGGGAGGCGCACGCTTGAAATCGAGTTGGTAATCTGCGGAGGCGCAGCGATGACCAATCGCTGACCACCCACACCATGCAGGTTGACCACTATGATCTCACGCGCGCTCCGCGGGACGGAGATGGGTCGCGCTTCCCTTGCCTCTGGCGCGGGCCGGTGCCTTGCGACCCGTCACAGCCCGGTGGAGGACTCGGGTGCGGCATGCCTGTTCGTGGTGTTGGCTGCCGCTGGATGCGGCATCGAGCGACCACCGGAAGCAAGTGCAGGTGCGGTCTCCGGCGCGAACACGAGGGAAGCGGTCACCGAATCGCCGGTGACTCGCCGCGCGCCCGCAGCGGACTCGACCGTTGGTGCGCCGGTTGTACTGGAGCCTGAAGAATACCGGTTGTGGGAGGGCGATTGGTACGAGGCGTCGTCGGGTTCTGTCGAAGACAACGTCTACTTCAGGCTGCAGATCTCCGGCGCCGACCGGCACGGGTTCGGTTATCAGTTGGAAGAGCGCACCGTTCCCTACGGTCCCAACGCGGAATGGAGTGGGGAGCGAACCGCGCGGTTCGACAATCCCTTGCGTGCGACCGATCCCGCGACGGGCCACGTCTTCTTCCTGTCCATCGATCCGGCGGACCCCTACTCCCGCATCATCGACATGCGTGAGGCTGGTCCGGGCACGTCGGAACGGAGCCCGGACCTTGGGCCCGATCCCGCCGGAGGCACGTTTGCTCTCGATGGGCCCACCGGTGGGGCCGGCTCGAGAGCCCGCCGACCGGAAGAGGTTTGCGTACCATGGCCATGACTTCAGTTCGCAACGCACCATTGCGGCCCGCACGGCTTGCGGGTGCGACTATCCTCGCCCTGGTCGTGATGCACGCCTGCGGCGACGGCGGCACGGAACCCGCGCCACCCGATCCCCCGCGACCCACCACTGTGACGGTCAGCCCCGCCACCGCCCAGCTCACGGCACTCGGCGCGACCGTGCTACTGAGCGCGGAGGTGCGTGACCAAAACGGTGGCGTGATGACGGGCGCCACGGTCAACTGGTCGAGCAACGCCCCCGCCGTGGCGGCCGTGGACGCGGCCGGGCTGGTGACGGCGGCCGGTAACGGCACGGCCACGATCACGGCGACCGCGGGCTCGGCCTCGGGGAGCGCGGTAGTGACGGTGGAGCAGAACCTGGACTGGGCGGCGCTCGTGGCGCTCTACAACGCAACCGACGGCCCGAACTGGGTGGACAACACGAACTGGCTGAGCGATGAGCCGCTCGGGGAATGGTACGGCGTGGACACCGATGCGTCAGGCCGGGTCGTGGAACTTACCCTTGCTGGCCGCTACGACAGCGAACTGCGGAAGCGGGTGCGCCATGGCCTTGAGGGCCCGATTCCGACCGAAATCGTCAACCTCACCAGGCTGAGAACGCTTGATCTCCGCCATAACGAACTGACCGGCCCGATCCCGAAGGAACTCGCCAACCTCGCCAACCTCATTTCTTTGACACTGTCGGACAACGCCCTGACTGGCCCCATCCCTCCCGAACTTGGCAACCTCGCCAACCTGAATACTCTGCGAATCCGCGCAAACGACGTTTCGGGCGAGATGCCTCCGGAGCTTGGCAACCTCGCCACCCTGCGCTTTCTGGCCCTCTCCGGCAACAGCCTTTCGGGCGAGATTCCCGGCGAACTCGCGAAGCTGGCACACCTTGAGTCTTTGGACCTTGCCACGAACCTACTGGTTGGCCCCATCCCGAGCGAGCTTGCGAACCTCGCGAAGCTGAAGGATCTGAGTCTATTCCGCAATGCTCTCTCCGGACCGATCCCGCCCGAGCTCGGCCGCTTGGCCCAACTTGAGTGGCTTCAAATCTCGGAGAACGAGCTCGTGGGTCGGATCCCGCCGGAGTTGGGGGACCTTGCGCGTCTGGAGATTCTGAGCCTTGATGACAACGGCCTGACGGGCCGCATTCCGCCGGAACTCGGCGAGCTGGCCAGACTTCGCTCTCTTGTTGTCGGCAACAACCAGCTCACGGGCCCGGTGCCGCCGGAGTTGGGCAAGCTGTCCGAACTGGAGTACCTGTTCATCAGTGCAAACTCGCTGACCGGCTCGATTCCTCCCGAACTCGGCGAGCTCTCCAACCTCGAGTTCCTGTCCATGGGGTGGCAGGGTCTAAGCGGCCGCATCCCGCCGGAGCTGGGGAACCTGTCCCGCCTCGAGACGCTCTGGATGAGCAGAAACAACCTGACGGGCCGCATTCCGCCGGAGTTGGGCAACCTGTCGGAACTGGTGTCGCTGCGCATGAGCTCCAACCCGGGGCTGCTGGGGCGAGTACCGCACGAGTTCGCGTCGCTGCGCAAACTGGAGGATTTTCGCTTCGACGGGACGGGCATATGCCTGCCTCCGACGGCGGCGTTCAGGGAATGGCTGCCGGGGATCGACCGCGTGCGGCCGGCGCGCCCGCTCTGGTGCGAGGATCTCCTCTCGCACAGGGACGTTCTCGCTTCGTTTCACGAGCGAGCCGGGGGCGGAGGCTGGAACGCGGCGACGAACTGGCTGAGCGACGCGCCGTTGAACGACTGGCACGGGATTACGGCGGACACGGCGGACCGCGTGACGCGGATCCATCTGCCGGATAACGGGCTCTCGGGCACGGTGAACCCGGAACTGGACCTCCTGGACACGCTCGAAGAGTTGGTTCTGAACGGGAACGGCGGCCTCGCCGGCGAACTCCCGATGGATCTGACGGGGTTGGGGTTGTCGAGACTCCGGTTCGAGGAGACGGGACTCTGCGCTCCGGGGAACCGGGCGTTTCGCGACTGGCTGTCCGGCATTGCGGACGCGCGCGGTCCGCTCTGCCCGGATGACCACGGCAACGGACCGGAATCGGCCACGGGCGTCGCGGCCGGCGAGTCCGCCGACGGCGAGATCGAGAGCGCGCTCGATGCAGATTTCTTCCGCGTCGAGGTGCTCGAAAGGGGCACGTTGAAGGCGCGGACCGATGGAAGCGTCCTGGTCTGGGGGCAGCTCCTGGATGTATCCGGCGTCGAGCTGGCCTACGCGGAGCCGGGCGGGGCGGACGGCGTCAACTTCGTTCTCGGGCGCAGGGTCGCCCCCGGAACGTACTACATCGGCGTGGGTGGCGGGGACGAAACGGCGCGGGGGGCCTATTCGCTCGACATCGTCTTCGAGCCGGCGCCCCGGGGGGCCGGCGCATATCTGACGCAGGCGGTGCAGTCGGCGGACTTCGCCGTGCCGCTGGTGGCCGAGGAGCCGGCGCTGCTGCGCGTTTTCGTGACGGCGCCCGCCGGGGTCGACGTCTCCATGCCGCCGGTCACGGCCTCGTTCCACCGGGGCGGCGGCGAGGTGTATCGCTCGGACATTCCCGCGGGCGCGGGCCGGGTGCCGGACTACATGGCGGAGGACGACCTCGGCGCCACGGCGAACGCGGTCATCCCGGGCGAGGTGCTCCTTCCGGGTACGGAGATGGTCGTCGTGATCGATCCGGACGGCTCGCTGGACCCCGCGCTCGGGATCGGCGGCCGCATCCCGGAGCAGGGCCGCGCCGCACTGGACGTGCGCCCGGCGGCGCCGTTCCGCGTGACGGCCGTCCCGTTCCTGTGGAGCGCGAACCCCGATTCCGCGGTCGTCCGCGCGGTCGCAGAACTGCATCCGGACCACGAGTTGTTCCGCGAGACCCGTGACTGGCTGCCGGTGGCGGAGTTGGAGATCAGGGCGCGCGAGCCCGTGACCGTGGACTACGATCCCGCCGACGACATCTTTCGGCTGCTACGGGACACCGACCTCGTGCGAGTCGCGGACGGTGGGGACGGCAGGTACTACATGGGAGTCCGGCTGGCGGCACGAGACGGCGTTGGCGGCATCGCCCGCAAACCGGGTTTTGCGAGCGTGTCTGAACTGAGCGGTCACACGATCGCTCACGAGTTCGGGCACAACCTTTCGCTCTCGCACACTCCGTGCGGCCGCCCTGGCGGGGTGGACCCCGAGTATCCCCACATCCATGCCTCCATCGGGGCGTGGGGGTACGACTTCACAAGCGGCGAACTAGTCGATCCGGACACGCACAAGGATCTGATGAGCTACTGCCGACGGTTTGACTGGATCAGCGACTATTCCTTTGCCAAGGCGTCCGAATACAGGAGTGCCCGCGCGGCTGCCGCCACGCACCGCGCTCCGGGAAGAGTCCTGGTATTGCGGGGCGGCGTCGGGGCCGGCGGCGAATTGGCGCTCTTGCCGGCGTTTGTGCTTCACGCCCCGCCATCGCTGCCGCGCGGTGGCGGCTACCGGGTCTCGGGCGAGACGCGGGACGGCGAGGTGCTCTTTGCAATGGACTTGGCCATGCCCGAGATCGCCGACGGAGACGGGGGAGGCGGCTTCACCTTCGCCCTGCCAGCTCCGGACGAGTGGGCCGGGACGCTGGCGCGCATCGTCCTCACCGGCCCGGAGGGCTCGGCGATCCTCGAGGAGGGGAGCGCCCCCCCGGAGGCGCTTGTCCTCGACCGGGCAACGGGGCGGGTGCGAGCGATTCTGCGGGACATCGCGGACCCGGCCGAGGTGCAAGCGATGGCCGCAGGCCGAACCGAGCCGGTCGGGCGTGTCGAGGTGTTGTTCAGCCGCGGAATCCCGGATGCGGCGGCCTGGAGACGATGGTGAACGCACCATTGCGGCCCTCGCGGCTTCTCGCCATCCGTCGCGGAGGAAGGGTTCCTCACGCTGACGTTCACGCTGGGGGCGGCGCCGGACTCCCAAACTGTAGCCTGAGCGGCCCCGGGAACCGGATCTCGGCGGCCACCGTGCCCGTGGCGCCGGTTTCGGCCATGCTCTCGATGCCGGGGATGGCCGTCTCGTCGCGCGCCCGGAACGTGGATGAAGATGGTCTATCCAGTCTGCCATTTCGATGGGTGCCGCCGACCGCCGTTTCGATCCTGTTCGCGTCGGTCCTGGTGCTGATCCCTGCATGCGGACCGCGAAGCGTTTCGGCGCAAGAGGAAGAGGGCATGCGCGCACGCGAGGGCTATTACGCCCTGCGTCTCTATTCGGGCGGCAGCGTGAATCTGTCCGCTGCACTCGCACGCGCCCGGGGGCTCCGTCCAGCGCTTCCCTCCGCGCCCGGCGCCGCGTCCATCCTCTCGCCCCGCTGGCGCGCATTGGGTCCCGAAGGCACGAGGTCCCACGGGAATCGGACTTCGGCGCGCGTTTCCTCGATTGCGATCCACCCTACCAACCCCAACGTCATCTACATCGGCGCCGCGGGCGGGGGCGTGTGGAGGACGGACGACGCGGGGGCTACGTGGCGGCCGCTGACGGACAACGAGTGTTCGCTGTCGATGGGATCGGTCGCGATCGACCCGGTCAATCCGGACATCGTGTACGCGGGAACGGGCGAGACGCCGATCGGGTACAGCAGCTACTACGGATGCGGGGTGCTCAGGTCATTGGACGGCGGATCGTCGTGGGAGCAGCTTGGTGGAGATGTGTTCGTAGACCGGCGCCTCCAGGGCGGTGCACGGATCAAGCGGGTTGTGATCAATCCGAGCACGGCAGGGTCCGCGTCCTCCACGGTGGTCTTGGCGGCGTCCGACTACGGAGTCTTTCGGTCCGAAGACAGCGGTCGCACATGGAAGCTGGTGCTGGCGCATCCTCGTCCCGGAAGTGGTTCAGCCGTCATCGCCATGAAGCCCGGCGATGCTTCGGTGGTCTACGCCGGGATCCCGTTTCACGGTGGCGGGATCTTCCGGTCGATGGACGGAGGCATGTCGTGGACCGATTCCTCGCCGGATTTCGCCGCCGACGGCGTAGCGAGGCATACGCTGCGCCAATTGGATCTTGCGGTCGTGCCCTCTGCCCCGGACGTGCTGTATGCGAGTATACGGATAGAAGCAAGTCCATGGCTCGTGTTCTACCGCAGCGACGATGGCGCGGAAACGTGGCGGTACCTGGAGGCCAAAGGCCTGGTTTGCAGGTCTTGCGGATTCATGGCGTTGGCCGTGCATCCGAACGATCCCGAGCGGGTCTACTTCGGCGACGTGTACCTGCAACTGTCGGAGGACGGCGGGAGGACGTTCCGCCAGATCGACCAACCAGGCTACGTTGACCAGCAGCATATCGTCTTCGACACACTGAGTGGCCCGGGTGTGGTCTATTTCGCCAACGATGGCGGGCTATGGCGTTCCGGCGACGGCGGAATGAGCGTTACCTCGCTTTCGACCAACCTGGCCATCACCCAGTTCTACCCGGGAATCGCCCTGCATCCATCCGATCCGGGCGTGACGCTGGGCGGAACCCAGGATCAGGGCACCCAGCGGTCGTCCGCTGGAACCGCCATCTGGGACAAGGTGTTTGGAGGCGACGGCGGGTATGCGGCCTTCGATGCGGAAGATCCGGATGTGTGGTACAACGAGATTCAGTGGATGCCGGGGTCCCGAGCGAGCAGCGCTTCCGGACCCAGAAGGAACGGCGTACTGGCCGCTTCCGGGATAGACCAGAGTGAACCCGGGCTCTTCATACCTCCTCTCGTAATGGATCCCGTCGATTCCAGGAGGCTCTATTTCGGCACGTCCCGGCTCTACCGGACCGACGACGCGGCCGGGACATGGACTCCGCTGTTCACAATCCCGGGCGGACAGCGCGAGGTGACATCCGCCATCGCCCCCTCCGCCTCCGACCCCAACACCGTGTACATCGCGGCCGGCACCACGCTGCTCGGGTTCAAAAACGAATGGCGATCGCTGTCGCGAGGCGTCTACGTGACGCGAGATGGCGGCGAAACATGGTCGGACAAGTCGGCCGGGCTGCCGGACCGACGTTTCATTGGCGATCTTGCGGTCCATCCGGCTGATCCCGACCGCGCATACGCGGTTGTTGGGGGGTTCGGAACCGGCCATGTCTTCGAGACTGCGGATGGCGGCGACACCTGGACGGACCGCACGGGCAACCTGCCCGACGTACCGGTCAACGCCGTGCTCCACGACCCCGCGGACCACGAAGCCATCTACGTCGGAACGGATCTCGGCGTCTTCTATTCGTCCGCGGGCGGCGATGTGTGGACACTGCTTTCGACGGGCCTGCCGAACGTTCCGGTGTTGGAGCTTGCCGCTCAGCCGGGCACCGGCCGGCTGGTCGCGTCCACCATCGGGCGCGGCATGTTCGAGATCCCCATCGAGGTACCCTTGGTGGCCAGGACCCGACCCGCCGCGATCGTGGACACTGTGTACGCCGCGACGGACACGACGTTGGCGGGAACGGTCATCGCCGCACCGTTCGGGAGGCTTGACCACGCGGCCGCATGGAGCGCGAGAGCATCGGAAGCTCCCTGGCTGACGCTGGATGACGGCGAGGGGACCGGTCGGGGACGGTTCGACTACCGCATAGCGACGGGGACCGGGCTCGCGCCAGGCGACCACCGGGCAACGGTCACGGTGACGGTCGCGGGTGCCGATCCGATTGAGGTTCCCGTGTCGCTTCGGGCTGAGTATTGGAGCCGAATCGCGACCGACCGCGCGGGAGGCCGCACGTCCGTCCCGGCAGGCCACGCTGAGCCCGTGATCGACTCGCTGAATGTGACGCTGGAGGGGGCGCGCGCCGACCTCACCGGCTGGACCGCGACCCGCGCAGGCGCGCGCTGGGCCGAACTCGTGCACGCGTCCGGGACGGGCAGCGGGACCGTGGGCTGGCAGGGAGATGTGAGCCATCTGCCCGTGGGCGTGTACGTCGACACCGTGTTTGTGGCGGGCGTCTTGGCGGCCGGCAGCCCCGTCGCTTTTGTGGACACCCTCTCCGTGGAGCCCGCGCTGGCGCTTCCGCCGATTCGGGCCGCAGCCGGCATCGGCGTGGCGGGCCTCGATCTGGCGCCGGGCGATTCCCTGCTTCCCGGAATCACCGGATTCGGTGCCGACTCGGCTCAGTGGGTCGCTGAGAGCACGGGTTCCTGGGTGACTCTGACCGGTCAATCCGGGGGCGCGGCGGATCCGATTGCCTGGAGCCGCTCCGCCGAGTCGCTCGAACCCGGCGTGCATGAGGACACGATCATGGTCCGCGTGGCAGGACGGCCCGAGCTACGGGGCATCATCGTGGACCGGTTCGATGTGCTCGAGCCGATTTCCGTGGAAGACGCCGCCCATCACCTGCTCGGCCTGGAGCGCCTCCTTCCGGGGCAGCCCGGCTTCCTGGACTGGCTGGGCAACCAGGACGGTGTCTTCAACGCCGGGGACGTTCTGAGGTGGCTGGATCACTGCCGGGCGACCGAGAACGGCTCCGGTTGTCGCCCCGCGACAACACCGGCTGCCCAACCGGCCGAGGAACTCCCCGGGAGACGGCGGCCATGAAGCGTTACGCGGGGTGGCTGCTCCTGACCGTTTGCGTGATCGCCATGTCCTACTCGTGCGGCGACGGGGACGCCGCTGTCGTGCCCGAACCCCCCAACAGGGCACCAGCCGCCGCAGGTGCGATTCCTCCGCTGGAAACCGCCGCCACGGACACGGCGACGGTGGACGTGGCGGGCTACTTCACCGATCCGGATGGCGATGTCCTGACGTATGCGGCATCCAGTTCAGATCGGGCCGTGGTAACCGCGTCCGTCGCAGCAAGTGTCGTGTCGTTGATCGCGGGAACCGAGAAAGGCGTCGCTACGGTGACGGTCACGGCGCGCGACCCCGGCGGGCTGACAGCCGCCCAGAGCATCGCGGTCACGGTCGTCGGCAAACCCGGCTTCCTCCAGGTCGTTCTGGACTATCCCGAACCGAATGTCGGGGCCTTGGTGCTGTTCGTCGAGGGTCCGGCGCTCGACTCCTTGAGGGCCCCACCCCCACTGGAGGCCTACGATGTTGCTTTGCCCAGCGGCGTCGCGGTGTTCGTCGCCGGGGACATCCCGCAGTCGGGTGCGATCCTGACATTCTGGACCGAAGACTTCACCGAGTCGGACAGCTATGCGGCTTCGGTGACGCAGGGCGTCGGCAGGGACTACGATCAGTTGAGCGTCGACGGGGCGGTGGCCCGTGTGGTGCCCTGAGCGGGTGTCAGGTCATTGGGGAACCGGCGCGGAGGGTGGCCGGCCCGGTTTCGGCAAGCTTGTTGACGGTCTTGGCGGGTACGGGCTGCGGTATGGATCGACCGACGGACGAGAATGCAGGTGCCGCGCGCGGCGGGGGCACGACGGTAGCGATCGCGGAACCGCTGGAGTTCTCTGACGCCCGTACCGTCGAGGTGCGCAGGGAAGGTCCAGGCGTGCCGGTGTGGAGTGCCGCCCCCGGCCCCGATCCCGCCGACGGCAGGTTCGTTCTCGATGGGCCCACCGGCGGGGCCGGCTCGAGATCCCGCTCACCGGAGGAGGTTTGCTTTCCATGACCACGTCTTCGGCTCGCAACGCACCATTGCGGTCCGCGTGGCTTCCGTGTGCGGCCATCCTCGCCCTGGTCGTGACGCTTGCCTGCAGCGACGGCGCCACGGAATCCGCACCCCCCGACCCCCCGCGACCCACCACGGCGACGGTCAGCCCCGCCACCGCCCAGCTCACGGCGCTCGGCGCGACCGTGCAACAAAGCGCGGAGGTGCGCGACCAGAATGGCAGCGTCATGGCGGGCGCCACGATCAACTGGCCGAGCACCGCCCCCGCCGTGGGCCGGGGACGCGTCGGGGCTGGTGACGGCCGCCGCCAAACGGGACGGCGGAGATCACGGCGGCCGCAGGCGAACCACGGCGGTGACGGTGATGCAGGAGGTGAGCGCGGTCGCGGTCGCACCGGCGGCCGACACGCTGGTGGCCTGGGGCGACACGGTGGGCCTGACGGCCGAGGCGACCGACGCGAACGGCCATTCGGTCGATGGCGCGCAGTTCAGCTGGTCGTCGAGCGACGTTTCCGTGGCTACGGTGGACGCGCCCTTCGTGCGATCGGCAAGGCTCGAAACTCCGCCGCATGCAACCAACTGCCACCTGCTCCCTTTGAGGCAGCACAGTCGGCCGACCGCTTCCTTGTAGAACGGCTCCAGCGCCAGCGCCTCGATCTGGCGGTCCAGCTCGTCGCGGCGGTCCACCTTGTAGTCCAGTAGCGCCAGATACTCGCCGAATGCCACCTGGTCCTCGGCCTCCCGCTGGAACGCTCCCCGACAGCGCACCAGATCGCGCACCCGTTCCTCCCGCTCCGTCGGTACTCGGATCGTCACCAGTTCTCCCGCCCGGTAGAGCCTCGCGAGTTTCTCGGCGTCCTTCCGGTCGTGCTTGCGCCGCTCGCCCGGGCGCCGAGGGATCAGCGACGGGGCCACGATCTCGCAAGCGTGGCCCCACGCCCGGATCTTCCGCTCCAGCACGTAGCCCGCGCCGCTCGCTTCGTGGCACGCGCGAACCTCGTGTTCCCGGGCCAGGCGGTCCAGCATCAGCCTGATGCCCAGCGGATCGTGAGACAGACGCTTCACCAGCGTCGGCTCCCGCGCTCCCTCGGGCAGCACCGCGATCGTCACCGTGTCCTTGTGCACATCCATCCCGACGTACACCTTCGTCTTCTTCTTCATAGGGCGGGTCTCCGGTCCCGGTTAGCGACCTGAAGCGTCGCTTGTGGCTCTGGCACCTCCGCTCACCGTCGGCGCTAACCCACGGTAAGCCGGCAGGGGCCGGCCCTTCCATATGTTCTAGAAATGCCGGACGCGTTTGGTCCCGATGGCCTCGTCGCGTTGGTCGCAACGGACTAGCTTGATGTGCCGGTGATCACGGTCAGGCGGTTGCCGCGCCAGTCCGGTAGCCGGGTTCAACGATTCCGGGGTTGGCCGCTCGTCCGGGTTCTCTCAGCGCGAGATCACGACCGCGTATTCCCTCGGATCGCGCAGCGTGTAGTCCTCGCGCGCTACCTGCAGAAGCCGCGCCCTGTAGTGACCGTGGGCACCCACATGAGGTACCCAGACCTCGAGAACCGGCCCGCTGCCCAACGCTCCCGCGACGATTGCCGCCGTCCCGGTGGGGGAGGATTCGTCGGCCTGGATCAATTCGCGGCCTGGAGCGCGCAGCGAATCGACGGCGGGACCCTCGATCAGGATCATGGCGCCGGCCGCGCGGGCTCCGGATGGGGCCTCAAGCGTGACGAGCAGCCGCCCGGGCTGCAGTTCCGCCGGAGCGTCCGCCGATTGCGGTTGAACCGGGTCGTCGCCGAGGCCGCAAGCCCAAGCCCCGGCGATCAGGGCCAGCACCAGGATCCGCAGCCATGACGAAGCGCTTCGGAAGCGTGGTGGGCAACGGCCCGCACGTCCCCGCGCCGTCTTCCGGCGCCTTGTCCGCCAGCGTTGGCCGGCCGCCGCGCCCGGCGCCATGATCGCACCGGGTAGCACCGCCCCGTCCGGAACCGATGCACGGCCGCAGCGCGCCTCGCCCCGGCGGCAGCGCGCGCGCCAGGCAAGCAGGTCCCCGAGGTCGTAGCGGCCGTTGCGGTTGCCCAGACGGTCCAGGGCCTCAAGCCGCGCCTCGCCGAGTTCCATATCACCGAACAGGGCGGCTGCGGCGGCCTCAGGCGTGACGTCTTCGAGGAAAAGCAGCGCCTCGGAGTTGTCCCCTCCGGACTCATCTTCTCCGTCGCTGTCGCTCGCACTTGAAGCATCGGACGACTGATTCGCGGCCTTCGGCGTTGCTTCCACCTCGGCCGTTGGCTCGCCCAGGATATCACCCGCCACGGCTCGCACTTGAAATCTGTAACTGATCCCGTTCGCCAGCCGGAATCCGTGCGTCTGGCGGCCGATTTTCCAGTACCAGTACTTGACGGTCTGACGGGTCGAGCTTTCAGTGGGATACCATCCCGA
Source organism: Longimicrobiales bacterium (assembly GCA_965116905.1). Taxonomy (GTDB): domain Bacteria; phylum Gemmatimonadota; class Gemmatimonadetes; order Longimicrobiales; family Gaopeijiaceae; genus Bin94. The sequence goes on from OZ220732.1 coordinate 3,531,617, forward strand.
TTCGCTGGCGGTCGGCGCCGCTTGTTGGTAGCGACAATCCGTCGGCGTTATCACCCGGCAAAAGCGGTACTCGTATCCCGTGATCTCACCGTCGTATTCCGGGGCCCTCCAGGTCAGGGTGACCTGTTCGTTGCCTGCCTCCGCCTGAAAGTCAGTCGGCGCCCCAAGTACCGCGGGCGCCGCCAGAACGGTCACGTTCGTCTCGTCCTCCGCGAAAAGGCCTCCCGCGTCCGTCACGCGCAGCCGGAAGGTCAGCATCTCGTCCGCCGCCAGATCCGAGGGTGCGCTGAACGTCGCCTCGGCCGACGAGGCCGACGCCAGCGTCACGCTCGTGCCCGCCGTCTGGTTCCAGGCGTAGGTGATGGTTTCGTCCGCGTCGGGATCCGAGCCGGAGCCGCTCAGCGTCACCGTCGCACCGCCCTCGATATCCGTCTGGTCCGAACCGGCGTCCACGCTCGGCGCCTCGTTCCGGTTGGCGAGCGTCACCGTCACGTCCGCCGTGTCGCTGCTCGTCCCGTCGCTGACCGCCACCGTGACGTCGTAGGTCCCGTCGGTACCGTTGTCGTCCGGGTTCTCGTAGTCCTTCGCCGAGTCGAAGCTCAGCGCGCCGGCCGCCGTCAGCTCGAACTGGCTTTCGTCGGTGCCGCCCGCGAGCGACCATGCCAGATCCTCCGCGGCGGTGTCCTCGTCGGTCGCGCTCAGCGTCCCCACCGCGGTATCGCCCTCGGTCACCGTGAACGAGGTGGAGCCGGTCACCTCCGGGGCCGCCGTCTCCGTTGTCGCGCTCGCCGTCTGCGTCGGACCCGCACCCACGCTGTTGAGCGCCGAGATCCGGTAGTGTTTCGTCGTCCCCGGCCCGAGGCCCGTGTGCGCGTAGCTGGTCCTGCCGTGGCTCGCCGCCAGATCGCTCCAGCCCGTGGTGCCGCCGTCGGAGACCTCCACCCTGTAGCCCGTGACCGCCGACCCGCCATGGCTGGACGGCGCGTCCCAGGACACGTCGATCCGCGTCTGCCCGTTCGCCGTCGCCACCAGGTTCCGAACCGCGCCCGGCGGCGCCGCAGTTGCGTCGTCGTCGACGATCGTGCCGGTAACCGGGGAGCTGGGCAGTATCACGTTCTTTGGTTTCGTGAGGGCGATCTGGAACGTCTCGTCGTCCTCCTCCACGGAGTCGCCGATAATCAGCACTTTGAACGTCTTCTGCGTCTGGCATCTCTTCCCCGAGATGATCTGCTGTTGGGGACGTTGGAGGTCGTCATTGCCCATAGCGGCTGTACTTGCGCCCTGGACGTGGTCGGCGCGTGGACACAGTGATGCTTCTACCTGATTCGTCGATTTCACGACCCTGTAGTCCTCACCCTCCGTCGCCGTGCCGCCAACGACATCGACGTAGTAGATTATCTCCTGCCCGGACGGCGGCGAGGCCTTGGCCGTGAAGGTCATGGTCCTGGTGCCCGCATCGCCTTCGGTGATTACCCGATTCTCAATCGTCAGCTGGGGTGGCGGGTCGTCGTCCAGGATGTAACCGATTGCCGATTCCGTCTGGATGTCGGCGTTGACCGCGTTGGAGAGATGCAGCATCAATCTCTCGGCATCAAGCTCGTCCACCCGGTCGCCATTGACCAGCACGTCAACGGTCTTCTCCGTCTCGCCCGGCCCGAAGGTGAGCGTTAGCCCCGTTACCGGCTGGTAGTCCGGTCCGCCCGGTCGCGAGAAGTCCGTTCTTGCCGTGATGTCTCCCGGGGCGGGTCCGGTGTTGACCTCCACCTTGACGATCGTGTCGCTCGCTGGCGAAAGCGTCACTGTGAAGGTGAGGTTCCGCGTGCCCGTGTCACCCTCATCCACTTCTGCGTAGTCCACTGTCAGCTTCGGCGCCGCGACCACCGCCAGGACGGTCACGTTCGTCTCGTCCTCCGCGAAAAGGCCTCCCGCGTCCGTTACGCGCAGCCGGAAGGTCAGCGTCTCGTCCGCCGCCAGATCCGAGGGCGCGCTGAACGTCGCCTCGGCCGACGAGGCCGACGCCAGCGTCACGCTCGTGCCCGCCGTCTGGCTCCAGGCGTAGGTGAGGGTCTCGTCTGCGTCCGGATCCGAGCCGGAGCCGCTCAGCGTCACGGTCGCGCCGCCCTCGATATCCGTCTGGTCGCTCCCGGCGTTCGCGCTCGGCGCCTCGTTCCGGTTGGCGAGCGTCACCGTCACGTCCGCCGTGTCGCTGCTCGTCCCGTCGCTGACCGCGACCGTGATGTCGTAGGTCCCGTCGGTACCGTTGTCGTCCGGGTTCTCGTAGTCCTTCGCCGAGTCGAAGCTCAGCACGCCGGCCGCCGTCAGCGCGAACTGGCTTTCATCGGTGCCGCCCGCGAGCGACCATGCCAGATCCTCCGCGGCGGTGTCCTCGTCGGTCGCGCTCAGCGTCCCCACCGCGGTATCGCCCTCGGTCACCGTGAACGAGGTGGAGCCGGTCACCTCCGGGGCCGCCGGCGGTGGCGGGTCCTCCAGCCCGAAGCGGATCCGGTACGCCGTGGCACCGTCCTCGACCGCCTCGACCCGAATGTAGTAGGTGCCCGTGTCCAGCGTCGTCTTAAGCCACTCGACCGTCGCGTCGGCCGGCGGCGGCCACGACTTGATCAGCGCGTTGCCCGAGGCGTCCTCGAGCGTCGCGTCGAGGTCGATCGTCTGGTCGCGCACGCCGAGACCCAGCACCTGGCGCTCGTCCAGCGTGAAGACGTAGTAGTCGATGCTGTCGCCCGCCGCCCTTTCGAGCGAGTCGGTCACCAATCGGTGAACCGTGCGGCGCGGCCTCGCGGGCAGCCTGGTGGCCCCCTCGCGGGTGCCGTCGGGGTCGAAGGGCGCGGCCAGGACGGTTACGTCCGTGTCGTCCTCGTCGAAAAGGCCTCCCGAATCCGTCACGCGCAGCCGGAAGGTCAGCGTCTCATCCGCCGTCAGGTCCGAGGGCGCGCTGAACGTCGTCTCCACCGAGGAGGGCGACGCCAGCGTCACGGTCGTGCCCGCCGTCTGGCTCCAGGCGTAGCTCAGAGTCTCGTCCGCGTCCGGATCCGAGCCGGAGCCGCCCAGCGTCACCGTCGCGCCGCCCTCGATGTCCGTCTGGTCCGAGCCGGCGTCCGCCGCAGGCGCCTCGTTCCGGTTGGCGAGCGTCACCGTCACGTCCGCCGTGTCACTGCTCGTGCCGTCGCTGACCTCGACCGTGACGTCGTAGGTCCCGTCGGACCCGCTGTCGTCCGGGTTCTCGTAGTCCTTCGCCGAGTCGAAGCTCAGCACGCCGGCCGCCGTCAGCGCGAACTGGCTTTCGTCGGTGCCGCCCGCGAGCGACCATGCCAGATCCTCCGCGGCGGTGTCCTCGTCGGTCGCGCTCAGCGTCCCCACTGCGGTCTCGCCCTCGGTCACCGTGAACGAGGTAGAACCGGTCACCACCGGGGCCTCGTCGTCGTCAACGGAGGGCAGTACCTCCACGGGCAAGTCGGCAGCCTTCACAAGCGCGATACCGGCATGGTACAACGGCAGCACGTGCTCCTGACCGCCCCGGGTCCGGAGCCGCCTCGGGTCAACATCGGTCGCTCGCAGATCGACGATGTCCACAATTACGGCCGCGGTGGTGCCGGCCGCACGGGTGACGGTAAGGGTGTCGCTCTGCACGCGGCCGACGGGTATCGTGATCGTGTCGCTTGCGATGGTCCCGTTGGTCACGTCGAGAGCCACTTTCAAGTCAAACGGGGTGCCGACGGGCACGACCACCTTGAATCGTCCCTGCCCGAGCGCTTGCAGCGAAAACTCGATGGGAATGGGAGCTCCCCCGGCGCAATGCGTCCTGGTCCAGCATACGCTGAGGTGCCTGAGATCGGGATCGCCCGGGTTGTTGTACAAGTGTAGATCGTTGAATCCGGGACTCGATACGCCGGCAAAGAACCCGGCCGGAAGCTCGGTGAGTTCGTTGTTCCGGACCCACAGTTCGACGAGATCTCGCACTGGTACCAGGAGATCGGACAGCAGCGCGGTGAGGTCGTTGTTGTCGAGGTAGAGCACCTGGAGGTTCGACATCCCGGCGAGCAATCCGGACGGAAGAGTGGTGAGGTCGTTGTCGTACAGATTGAGAGTCCGCACCGAAGACAACCCGGCGAAATCTCCCGCACTCAACGAGGTGATTTCACTCGAGTTCAGCTTGAGTTCGCCGGTGATCCCTGTCAGATGAGCATTCGTTACGTCCGCGCAGTCGCTGATACCGTCGATCCGCGCCACAATAGCCTCGCGGACCTGCCTCGTGCGGGCGCAGATACCTGTTGTATCGCCATCGAGCGCCGTTCTCACCGCGCTCACCGCGCTCGGACCGGCCTTGGCAACGCCTTTCGTGACCCGTAGCGCGGCCGGGGCAGGCGAGCCGATGAACTGCGCATCCGCGGCGGGGGCGAGCAATACAGCGCACAGCGCTGCCAGGAAGGTCGGCGCCGCAACGCGCGGCCACGGCGTTCTCGGGAGACGATTCTCGTGCCCGCGTACTGCTCGGGGTGGGGCGACAAGCGCCACCAAAGTGGCAACCCCCCGCCGGTGCGCAGGGCATCCCGGATGCCGGACAACGGTGTCAACTGCCATTTCCGCCTCTGTTGGTTGCAGCGGTCATGATGGCCCATCGCCGTCCGCACCCACGCGGATGGTCGTATATAGTCGGCGTATTATGCCGGAACCAACTATCGTAGCGAGTCGAACCGATTGGGCGCGCCTCCCAAAAAGGGGGGCATGGCCCTTCGTGGCTGCTACGGGGCGAGGACATCCGGCACGACTGGGGCCCGCAGTACAGGGCCAGCCAGTCCCAGGCCGAGATCACGTGGCTCGGCATCCGCTCCACACCCACCTACGTGGGAGAGCCGGAGTGCAACGGCGTCGCGGAGCGCGAGCAGGCGCCGCATCATCACTTCCGGCGACATGATCCGGCGGCGGGGTGGTCTCGGGCACCAAGCGCCTTGTAGATCCTGCGACCGTGGATCCGGCGAGGCCGGTTGGCCGATGCCATTGATGCCGGGCGGCTTCTCCTCGATGGCCACGCACAGCGCGACGAGCTTGCGGACGGCGCGGCCAACCTCGTCGTGGTGGCACCCGAGGAAGCTCGTCCACTGCGCACCGGTGAACACGCCCCCGTGGCAAACAGGCCAAGGCGATCCACTGAGCCCGCCGTCCGGTCCAGCCGAGGGCTCCAGCACCTTCACGCGTACCTTGAAGTGGGCGAGCGCTTCGCTAGCCGCCGAGTTGAACCGCTGCTTCTGCGTGTCCATGCCCGAAACGGTGAGAAACCGCTTGCAGCGCGGGTCAACCTGCGGGCAACGTACTGATGTTCCACGAAGTTTCGGAACGTCTTGAAGGGTATCCGGGCCGTTGGACACCGGTGCCAGCGGCTTGCCGGAACGCCTCCCGCGGGGGCACCCCGACCGGGTATCGACGCGGCAGTCCAAGCGGCCGATGCGGTTGGCTCCGATGACCACACCCTGGGCTTCTAGAACCGTCCCATCCGGTTACCCCCGCCGGACGCTTCTAGGGGTCCGGAAACACGCGTCCAGGCGTCGCTCGGTCGTGGTCGCCGGACATCGTCTCACGTCTGCCGAGTCCGTCAACTGGTGGGCCAGCTGCCGGGCCGCGCTCGGCGCTGATATGCCGGGCTATGACGCGTACACGGACATGGGGCGGCACCATCGGTCGAGGTCGTCAAGGCCGTTCTCGTCAAGGAATCCCCGGATGTAGCGGGCTTGGTGTCGGTCATTGTTGATTCTCCGAAATGGTGCTGGCACAACAGTTGCCTTTCTCTGAGGAACCACCTCAGGCTTTCGGCATCGCAGACCTTGCAGCAGGTTCCAAGCCATTCAGCAAGCGCGGCACGATCACCGACGACCGCGTCAGCGGCCGTGGCTTCGTGTTCGGCGGCGGTGTCCCCGAAAAGCGCATCGTCATCGGCAAGCGCATCATCCGGGCCGGACTCGGTCCGCACCAGCGCGCCGCCATCCTCGTTGGAGGGTCCGTTGTCGCCATGCGGAGCATCGTCCGCCACATAGGGCAGCACGCGGAAATGATTCGTCCAGCACCTGCGATAGTCCGCGAGCGGAAGGCTGGATTCGTCGGGCATCCGGTAGTGGGGTGGCAGGTAGACCAGTAGGAAGCGGTCACCGTATTCCTTCTCGAGGGACTCCAGATAGTCAATGCACTGCCTGTGCTGGTCGCCGACGAAGGGCTTGTTCTCGAACGCGAGACAGAAGGTGCCGCCGCTCGTGGGGATGTCCACCGTGATGTCGATGAACCTGCCCCCGAACCCGCGCTCCGTGACGACGCGGATGCGGCCTGAATCAGATGCCGCGTGTGCAACCTCTAGCAGCTCCAGCATCGCTTCCAAAAAAATCGCGCCCTGACCGTGCTCGCCATCTGGGGCGAGCAGGTCGGCGATGATCCGTGAGAGGCCGAGTTCGTCGTCACGGAGGTAGCGGAAGGTGTTGAAGCGGCGTGCGAGATGGCGGTCCAGTTCGCACTCGACCAAACGGGCCGCTTGTAGGTGCGGCGTCAACTCTTGAAGGAAACGAACGCACTCGCGCTGGCGCTGCCGTCGAACCCCGTCCACATCGTCCAGGAGGCGAACGCAGTCCTCACTGCGGGCCTGCCGAACCTCGTCCAGGTGGTGCAGCAGTCGGGATACTGAATCCGGCGCTGCCGCCTCGGAGGTGTGTGGTCGGTGATGTCGGCCAGACAGGCCCAGACTCATAGTGTGCCTCCTTTCGGCGGACGCGTCCGCCGAACCGCCTTAGCCTCCGTGTGGAACCGAGTCCAATCGGGGCGGACAGACTTGGATCCAGCGATGCCCTGAATGCCAGCAGGCGCCCTGTGGCGCCTCGCCACTGTCAACCCTCATCAGCGGCCCCGGGAAAGCCTTCCAGCGACAACACCCGCCGGACCAACTCCGACTGCCGCGAGATCCCCTGCTTCCTGAAGATTCGTTTCAAATGCCAGCGAACGGTGCCTTCCTTGCGGCTTGTAACCACGGCGATTTCCTGAAGCGTCCGGCCCATGGCCAGCATTGCCGCCAACCTACTCTCGGTCGGCGTGAGGCCCATGGCGGCGCCTATGACGGCCGGATCGGTCCTGATCTTTCTTTCCGGATCGGCCACCAGCACGAGTGCATTCACCCGCGAGGCGCGGAAATCGGACGCGCGATCCGTCACTGGCATGACGTGCACCAGCAGGCGTGTCCGGGCCCCGGCGCGTCCGAGCGTCATAGAGCCCGCCGACCCCACGGCGCCGAATGAGGGCAGCGCTTTCGCCAACAACCGCTGAAACCTGGCGTCTTCCGCTGGCCGGGCCCGCAGGACGCGGTGCGAGTCTGCCAACGCGTCGCCCTGCATCAGGAGACTCTGCGCCGCGTCGTTCGCGGCCACGATGCGTGCGTGCCGGTCCAGTTGGATGACGCCGAAGCGGGTGCTGTCCAGCAACTCGGCAAGTGACTTGCCCAGCGCGCCCGCATCGGCGAGCGCCTGCCTTCCCTGCGCGAATCTGCGCACATGTGGCAGAAGCCGCTTGATGGTCTCCAGTTGCACCGAGTGCCAGACCTCGCGTTGCCTGGAGTTGCCAAGGGTCCAGACGATGTGCGAACCGTCCGGGCCATCCATGCGAACGCTAAGGCCATTCTGCATCCCGGCCATACGCCTCGACTCGTACGCCGGCGAGGTCTTCTTCTCGCGGTCGGAGTACAGATCCATCGTCTGCACCAACTGGCTGTCGGGGAGCATGCCGATGCGCGGAATGCTCTCGTCCCGCAGCCAGTAGTCCCTGAAGTAGCGGCGCTCCCAGTCCTGACGCCGTTCTCCACCGAAACAATGCCGCACGAAGAACGGGTCCGATTCCGCCTGATTTCGCCCTTTGCCGACCACCAGCGTATTGACCCCGATCCCGATCAGCTCATCGATCTGGCACGCGGCCGTTGGCCAGTTGCCCTCGTTCAGCGTGGCTTCGTGAAGTGACCTCAGCACGCGCTCGAACAGATCCTCCGGGCTCATTGGCCCCTCGGCTCAAGAGCAACGCAGAGCGAAGCCTCGGGGAAAGAAGACATATACTGCATGTGACATCCTCGCGCGAAGTGCAATCACTGTGTCAAGTCTTGGATACACCTACCAAACAAGGTGGGATGGTGCCCGCCCCGTGTCGCCTACCAAATGGGGGGCATTAGGGGCTTCTAAGGCGGGTTCCGGTGCGCCGAACGGCTGTCTTTCCGGCCGTGACTCCCCACTTGTGCCGGGCCCGGGCTGCGCGGCGAGAAGATCCGGCAGCTTCCCCATCGGCAAATGGCGATGCCACCGCTGTTCCCTGATGTCGCTGGAGGGCCGTTCGTCGTCGAGATGTCGCTCCCCTCGTGTGATCACACCCGGACCCACTGCGCGTGGTCGGGACGAGATCCGGGTCAGCCGAGGCGGCCTGCCCCGCCGGATTCCCCGCCATTGGGCCCGGGTTTCCCGCTATTCGAGGCCGACAAGTCCAATCACGGTCTCACGGCAAGAACGGCAGATCGTGCAGTCCCAGTTAGACTTAGACGATTCCTTGCCACGATTCACGTCCTCTCTTGGACGTCTAACATCGCGGCTGGCGAGGGGATGCTGCGCCCCCCTTCAGATCCCCCTGCGTTCCGCTCCGCTGAGAGGTCAGCGGACGGGCGCGGGCGACCGCGCCCCGAGTCCCGCCCCCGGTGCGGACGTGGCTGACCGCACCGCCCTGGTTGCCACCCGCGTCACGCCCGCCGAGCACGCCACCTGGCGGGCGAAAGCGGCCGCGGCGGGGGTGTCGCCGTCCGCGCTGCTTCGCGAGGCGATGGCGCGGACGCGGACCGCGTCGGCGCGGTCCGTCGAGCGAGAGCGCACCTGCCAGATCGCTCGCATCGGAAACAACCTCAACCAGATCGCCCGGTGGGCGAACACCCACAAGGGGGCGGCCGAGGCCGTCGAGATCGTCGCCCGTCTGGTCGCCATCGAGCGGGCGCTCTGGGTGTTGTAGTACAGTAATCACCTGACAGTAGGCCCAAAGAAAGGACGGTGGCCAGACCGGCCTCGCCGGGGTTAGTTGAGAAGTGCTCAAACCACTCAACGACCACTGGAGAGGAGAACGAGAATGACCACCGTCCAAGCAGAGAAGATAGCGCGACGCAAGCTGTCTTTGCTACAACTCGCCCAGGAACTCGGCAACGTCTCGAAGGCGTGCCGGATCGTGGGCTACAGCCGCCAGCAGTTCTACGAGATCCGGCGGAGCTTCCAGCTGCACGGCGCCGACGGACTCATCGATCGGCTGCCGGGGGCCAAGGGGCCGCACCCGAACCGCGTTCCGGCGCCGGTCGAGAAGGCGATCCTGGCGCACGCGCTGGAGCACCCGACGCACGGCGCTCAGCGGGTCGCGGACGAGCTGATGCTGAGGGGGATCCAGGTTAGTTCGGGCGGAGTGCGCGGCGTCTGGATGCGCAACGACCTCCTGACCCGCCACCATCGGCTTCTGAGGCTGGAGGAGACGGTCCGGAAGCGGAAGATCAAGCTGAGCGACGAGCAGATCCAGGCCCTGGAGCGCTTCGATCCCGAGTACCGCGAGCGGCACATCGAGGTGGGCGCCACGGGCGAACTCGTGGCCGTGGACACCTTCTTCGCGGGCACGCTGAAGGGCGTCGGCAAGGTCTACATCCAGACCGTGCTCGACTGCTTCAGCCGCTTCGTTTGGGCCCGGCTCTACACCTCGAAGATGCCGGTCACAGCCGTGCAGATCCTGAACAACCACGCGCTGCCCTTCTTCGAGGAGCACGACGTGAAGGTCCAGACGATCCTGAGCGACAACGGCCGCGAGTACTGCGGCCGGCCGGACAAGCATCCCTACGAGCTCTTCCTGCAGCTCGAGGAGATCGAACACCGCACCACGAAGGTCGGCAGGCCCCAGTCGAACGGCTACATCGAGAGGTTCCACCGCACGCTCCTCGAAGAGCATCTCCGAATCAAGGGCCGGACCACCTGGTACGAGAGCCTCGAGGAGATGCAGAAGGACCTGGACGGCTATTCTTGAGACCTACAACACTCGCCGGCCCCACCGCGGCCGCGGGATGGAGGGCAGGACGCCCTACGAGGTCTTCAAGGCCGGGATCCCGCCGAAGCGGCGCACCCGGAAGCCCGCAACCAGAAAGGAGGTCAAGACCGCAGCGTAGAACTGACCTCGGCGAGGCCGGGTGTCAGGTGATTACCGTACTTGTACACTCTGGGCGCTGGCTGCCGTCGAGAGCCCAGAGACCGATGCTCGTTAAGTTCCTCCTATTCGATGTGATTTTATAAGTACATATCTCAGAACGTGTTACAATTGTCAATGGGCATTGAAAATGGCACACTTTCGGGCATTGAAAATGGCACACTCCGGACCGGCCCGCGCGGAGGAAGCGTAGCGACCGGAGCGGGGGCCGGTTGGGGGTGGTGACGGCTCACGACCCGTCCCCCTCGTGGGCTTTCTCGGCGTCCGCCGCCCTGGATGCCATCGGATGGATGGCCTTGGACAGCTCCATGTGCCTTCGCATCCGGAAGCTGTTGCCCCGGATGTTGACGATGTGGCACCGGTGGAGCAGCCGGTCGAGGAGAGCAGCGGCCATGACCTCGTCGTGCAGGATCTCGCCCCAGTGCTCGAAGCCCTTGTTCGAGGTCAGCACGGTCGAGGCGCGTCCGTAGCGAGCATTGACCAACTGGAAGAAGAGCCTGGCCCCGTTCGGGGTGACCGAGAGATAGCCGATCTCGTCCACGACCAGCAGGGCGGGGTGCGTCAGCGTCCGGAGGCGCTGCTTGAGCCGGCCTGCGGCGTGGGCGTCCTCGAGGGAGTCGATGAGATCGGCGAGCGTTCCGAAGTAGATCCTCCGACCGCTCTCGGCGGCTGCGACCGCGAGGCTGATCGCCAGATGCGTCTTGCCCACCCCGGGGGGGCCGAGGAACACGACGTTCTCCTTGCGCTCCAGGAACCCGAGTTCGTGCAGCGCATCGATCTGCTCGCGCTTGACCGTGGGCTGGAAGCTGAAGTCGAAGTCGGCCAGCGTCTTCAGCTCGGGCAGACGGCTGGAGCGCATCGCGGTGGCCAGCCGGCGGCCGTTGCGCAGTTCGATCTGGGCCGCGAGCAGCGCCACCTCGTCAAGCCATCGCCGCGCCCGTGCGTTGAGGTCGTCATCGGACACGAAGTCCCGGCCGTAGAAGAAGTTCCCCCGCACGTAGCGGACCGGGCGCTCGACCTTGCCCTTCGTCTGCGCACGGTACGGGCGGCATGCCCGGATCCGGAAGCCCCAGTGGTCGCTGAAGCCCCGAAACTCCGGGTTCTCGACCAAGCGCCCGCCCGAGTTCCGCCCGTCCGCGAGCACCACTGCCTTCATCTGGTCGAACAGCATCTCCGCCGGAACCCCGCCGAAGCATGCGAACGACTCTTCGAGCCCGTGGATCACCACCCCCATCGTCTGGCGCTCGTAGAACCGCAGCCACATCCGCCGCGAGAACCCCAGCACAACCATCAGCGCGTGCCGCTTGCCCCAGGGCAGACGGAACTCCGCGAAGTCCACCTGGCCCTGATGCCCCGGCGGCGTCTCGAACCGCACCGGCGGCTCCGCGGGCTCCCGCGGGCGGACCTCCCGAACATGCCGCTTCACCTGGTCGTACCCTCCGGGGTAGCCCGCTGCCCGCACCTCCTCGAACAGACGCGCCGCGCTCAGCTCGGGATACGCGGCCAGCCGCGTCCGGATGATCTCCTTGAAGGGATCCAGCTTCGATGATCGGGGGCGCCGGGGACCGTATCCACCCTTCTGGTCTCCCAGGCAACCCTCAAGCAGCCCGTCCGCAATCCAGTTGTACAACGTCCGCCTGCCGATCCCGACGCGGCGGGCAACCTCCGCCCTGCTCACCCCCTCGTCCAGATAGTGCCTCGCCAGGACCCTCTTCTCTCTCTCGAACACTGCGCCTCCCTCGTTGAGTGGAGACAACAGAGTATCCCGATCCCCCTCCTGACCCGGCCTCGCCCCGGTCCGCAAATCGCCGCCCGATGGACTCCCGCCCTTCGTCCGGCACTGTGCCACTTTCGATGCCCACATGTGTGCAACTTTGCGCGCCCGCCAACAACAATGTCGTATGGGATAATCATCCCCTTTTCCCATCCCTATTCAAGAACGGGATTCTGTGCGACCTTGGCGGACGTTGGCAGACGTAAGCGTTCGGTCAAGCGGTGGCGCAACCCGCCGAGACGCGTGTGGGGCGGGTGGTGTGAGCGTGGGGTGCTATGCTGTGCGTGAACGTCCCGATGGATCCTATTCCTGGCCGATCGGCCAACCGAAGCCGAGCAGTAGGGGATCACCGTCAGTTACTACACATGTTCTCCCGTGCGGCGAACCCTTCCAGATCGAATCGCCAATAGGCGTCGTTCAGTTCCTCACCGGGTAGCATGACCGTCAGTCTCCCACTCTCGCGAAGGTATCGCCTCACATCGGTCATTCCGTCGATGGCGAGATACGATGGACCGAACAGCACCGCCACAGACCCATACTCCACGCGGTGCCATCCGAGCAGATACCCATGATCGAAAGCCCATCCTCCCGGCGCCCTAAAGTCCTCAGTGTGAAACACAGCCTGCCCGGTTAGGCTGGTGTCATCCAGGAACGGGCCACCATGCTGGACAACGAACACAGACGGTGGAGACGTACCACATGAGATGGACAGGCTCGCGGTCCCTTGACCCGACGGCAACCCCTCGATAGCCTCGCCCAGCTTTACATACTGAATCGGCCGGCCGTCTCCACCCATCCTCACCCATGACTGCTGGCCGCCCGCCGTGTCTACCTCGGCACAGAACAGAACGGCTATGCAGGCCGGCGTCACCAGTGATCGCATCGGGGACAGGCGCACTGGACGTCTAACGCCGCAGGAGCAGGACTATCGCCACGCTGTTCTTTTGTTCGTTCAGAGACAGCAGTTGTCGTGACATAGCCAGTTCCTCTTCGCGGTGACGACGCTGCTCAGCACTCGTCATCGTGCGGGAACCCTCGAACCTGTGCGGGATCAGCCGGTCTGTCAACCCTCTGGCCGGTATCCTGCAGTCTGTCATGCCACGACCGTCGGGGCGTCTCCCCCTAGCTTCCCGCGCGCCTCGGCGAGCGGGCCTGTAGCCGCACGACGTTCCTCTTCCCGCACCGCGCGCTGATGAAGGTGGAGGCTGTGTAGCTCGCCGGAGAGCGCTGGGAGCGCAGGTGAGCCGGTCGAAGACTGATCGGCGCTCAGAGCCGCCCCAATTGATCTGAAAAGGCTCTACGCTACGTTACTTGGTTCACCTCCGGCCGCAGCGAGGCTTGGGGAATCGACCAACGCTGTTGGCTCGCACCGCCATGTTCTTTAACGACATCAACGCTCGCGACTTCATCGAATTGCTTGAAGCGCTCCCGAGTTCACCAGCAACTACCCGGGCGCACATCCATGACGCATTCGGCGTCCTGGTCACCGGCGACGATCCGGTGGGGTGGTGGGACGCACTGACCTTCGATCGGGGCGAGGAGGGCGCTGCCAATGCCGTGGCGCAGTTGGTCATCTCGACGGGCGGAAAGCGCGTGGTGGCCCTGATAAGGGCCGACGCCGCCGGTCGGAGCATCACGCCCCGAGCGGATGATTCGAAGCTGGTGACACTGCTCTTCGACGAGGCGATGGAACATGTCCTCTACGATCAGTGGGGGTTGCGATACGGCGTGAGCGAGTACTACAAGGAGACGCAGGCCGTTCTGGAGGACGACGACCCCGACCTGCCGGAACCCGACGACGCCCACGATCTGAATGACCTTGAAGGAGACGAGGAGGACACGGAGAACGGCCCGAGTCCATTCGATCTGTTTTCCGGCCAGCCGCGACCGAGCGCGCAGCGTGGAGCGAAATGGACCTTGGAACGGCTTCAGACCGCATCGAGGGGCTTTCTCACGGTTCCAGACGGATGGAAGGAGAAGGATCTGGAGGATTTTCTGTGGGCCAACTGGGAGGCAATGGACGTCGGCTTCGACCGGCCCATCTACCTCGTCGGGAAGCAGGAACGCCTGAGCGACAGCACGAGCGATCGGGTCGATCTCCTCGCCAAGGGCAGGTCGGGCGAGCACATCGCAATCGAGCTGAAGATCGTCGAGGCGCGCCGAGGAGATTACACTCAGCTGACATCCTACATGGGGAATCTGGAGTCGAGGGGTGTACCCGCTGACAAGGTACGTGGCATCTTGGTCGCACCGGCCTTTTCGCAAAAGGTGCTAAACTCTGCGGCGATCGAATCCCGGATCACCCTCCTCCGGTTCAATAGAGGAGCTTAGAGCACCACACTTGCCGGTCGGGTCTCAGAGCGAGATCCGGCCGGGACCGGGGGCGATGCCCGGACCGGCGCAGGCCTCCCGGCGCGGTTCCCAAAGGGCTGGCTGACGGCCTTGAGGTCCGTAAGCCAGCCCACGCCACGTTGAACGTGGCGGCCTGGCAAGGGGGTGCTGAGCCCCCCTTAGACCCCCATTTCTCCGTGCCGGTGCCGGAGCTGCAGGCGGCACGGTATAGCGCGAGGCCGAACCGAGTGCTCCGAGCCTGATGTGCGATCCTTGGTCCCGAGTGCTCGTCGCGGCGTCGGTCACAGTTAGATTCAAACTGCGGCTGGCGCTGGGCCTCGGGCCAGTTGGTTCGGGACCTTGCACTGGCCCTTGAACTCCCCCACGGTTTGGCAACACCTAGACTTGACGCGGAGGCGGCCAGAGTACCGATGAACGGCACACTCACTGACCTGAACCAGCTCCTGAAGAGCGACCGGCTCTTCGAGATCCCGATCTTCCAGCGCGGCTACGCTTGGGAAGAGGAGAACCTCCGGGATCTGTGGGACGATCTCGACTACCTCGGCGACCGCAAACACTATTTCGGCACCATCCTGCTGAAGGAGACGGACAGGACGACCGAAGACGTAATGAAAACCTTCGAGCACTTTGAGGTGATCGATGGCCAGCAACGGCTGACGACGACTCTTGTCCTGCTACGTGAGCTGATCACCCAGATCAAGGAATTCGGCGACCGAGAAGTGAGCGACGAGGCGTCCAAGCTCGAGGAGGACTACATCGTTTACCGTCACCACTACAAGTTGACCATGGGCGGCGACGACAAGTCCTTCTTCCGGGACTCCATCCTGGCCGGGGCGTCGGCCAGCGACCCACAGACGGGGGCCCAGAAGCGGCTGCGAAACGCCCAGGCCTTCTTCAGAGACCAATTTGATCGACAACGAGAACAAGAGCCGGATGGGTACGTCGAGTTCCTGAAGAAGTTCAAGAGACGGATCGACCGGCTGGAAGTCATGCTGTACATCGTGCCCACGACCGCCGAGGCGGTCCGAATGTTCGAGACGGTGAACGACCGCGGCCGCCCGCTGACCAATCTGGAGAAGACGAAGAGCATCCTGATGTACGCTTCGTACTTGGTCGTTGACCATCCGCAAACCCGGGACACGCTGCTCGATGAGTTGAACGACCACTTCGCGGGAATCTACAGGTGCTTCCAGGACATCGAGGAACGGCTCGGACTCCGCGATGCCGGCGAGATCCAGCGTTATCACCACATTTTCTTCATCGGCCCGCAGAACTCGCACAGGCACATGCAAGTGCTCAAGGAGCTTCTCATGGGGAAGAGCCGGAAGGATCCGAAAGGATGGGAAAACGCTCGGGGAGTCAATCGACAGGCTGTTTTGGGTCGGGCGCGTGGGCAATCTGTATCCGCTTCTGATCGCCGCGTGGCAGAAGTTCGGCGAAGACTCGCAGCGCGAGGAGATCCTCCGTCTGTTCGAGGCTTTCGTATTCCGGGTGTATCTCATCGTCGGATACCGTAGTCATACGGGCGCAAGCTGGTTGAACGGGCTGGCACGTCAGGTTCATCGCGACGACCCCACGTTCGCCGATTTCCTCCAGTGGTTGAGGGAGATCAATCTGTACTACGTGAGGGACGATACGTTCCGCCGAAGCTTGGCCGCCCCGCACCGCTACGGGCATCTCGGTACGCGTACGATCAAGTACCTGCTCGCCGAGTACGAGATGAAGCGCCAAAGGGAGGAGCGCGGGGGGTTGCAGGTGTCCCTCGTGGAGATCCTGTCATCCGAGTATGAGACGGAGCATATCCTGCCGCAGCAACCGGCGCGGGACCTGGATGAGGAAGAGAAAGCCGCCCACCAAGAGATCGTCCATCTCTTGGGCAACCTGACGATCGCATTGGCGGAATGTAACAAGAAGATGGGCAACCGTTCCTTCGAGGAGAAACGAGACGGTTGGGGGCAACCTGACGACGAGAAGATCTGTTACTATCGCAATTCGAGCCTGCGCGTCCAACGCGACCTGGCGAAATACGAGCAATGGAACGAGTCGACCATTCAAGAGCGGGGCGCGCAGATCATCGATTTCGCTCTTGAGCGCTGGCGAATCGATCCCATGACTGGCCCGAAAGCGAAGGCGGCGCAAGTATCCGACTGAATGCAGGAAAGGCTCCGACCTTGACGACCCTCCGTCGCTTTGGGCCCAGCGATTGCCCTTGATCGAGCGACTGTTGGAAGGGGTGCGCGCGACCCACCGATGGCACACTTCCGCCAGCGAGTGAGCCTCTTTGGGGTTCGAAGGGGCAAGGCCCCTCGTCAGCCTCCGTGTTATACACGGGGTATGCGGAACACCTGAGACGCGAATCTCGGCAGGAGATCACGTAAGTTCATACAGGACTGCACGATCTGCCATTCCTGCTTTAGCAGCACACCTGTTTCGATGGTGTCACAATAGCGGGAAGGACGGAATCGAATGGCGGGAATCCCGGTCGCCTGCAATCCAGTTCCGGCATGCTTGAGCCGCAGCCGATGAACGCCGCGCCAGTCCGCGTATTGGACCATTGACCTCCCGGTTGAATGACCGATCTCGCGGGCCAGCGACGCATCGGTCACTGCCTGGAGTCGACCCGGCTGTCGCGAACGTTGTACAGGATCCCGGCCTACCTTGTCTCGGCGCACTGCGGTGGTCAGCCGCCATCACACTAACGGTATCGTCGTCTGGTAAGACGACCGTCTCCAAGGCGTGCTTGTGATTGTCTCTACGGGCGTAGCCGCCTCTCCGCCATTGGAGCCATCAGGAAAGCGGATCTCAAGCCAGCGCTCCCGGTCAGCCACGCGAGAGCAAGCGAGCCTCCGGCAGGATCGGGCCCAAGGTCCGGGCTCCATCCCGATGTGCCCGCCCCCCCTCGCGGACCTCAATGTTGCGGGAGTAAGGCCTTCGCCGGATCAATGGACAACAAACGTGACCCGTCGCGGGATCGGTCGCGCGCAAGGGACTATCGAACCGGGCGGTTCGTTCCCCTATTCCATTCTGCGTTGGGACGCAAGGAAGCCGAGGCCCGAAATCCCAGGAGACCGCGTAGCTGGAGCGCAAGTGATCATGCTTACCTTCTCGGCAGTCCCCGTATGACCTCGACTTGCGCGTTCGCCGCCATAGCCGCCGCGGATGCCGCGTCGCCGCCAGGCCAGTCACGTGCGATGGTCCGTACCAGGCCCGACCGACGGTCGAGGATCAACGCCGCCCGCCCTCCGGTATCCCGGTCCAAGGCCGCCGAACCCTCCGGGCCCGTAAGCAAGATACGGTCCAGGGCATCGGTCCACTTGGACTCGAAGGGGATCGCGAACAGAAACCTGTTGCCGCCGCCGTGGGCGAGTTCGTCCGGCGCGAAGCTGAACGAGAAGAGGCGTTGCCCCGCCGCATCGAAGCCCTCGAGCCGGTAGGGACCGAACGTTTCGGGGAGTTTCGGGCGCACGTCGTGGGCGAATGCGGGCTCCAGGCGCAGGTTCCCTTGGTGGACGCCTCCCCACAGCAGCAGGGATTCCCGCGGCGGCGCGCTCCGGGCGACACGGGCCCGGGCCGACGCAAGATCCAGCCGATGTTCGAAAGTCCTGATGAAGTTGTGGTCGGCGAGCCAATTCGGCAGATCGGGTCTCCACTCGGGGCAGTTGTCTGTCCCCATCACGTCGTTGTGCAGTTCGGGATCAAGCAACTGTCCGAACCCCGTGCCGTCTCCGTCCGTGAACCTGTGTCCCCAGACTCCGATGGAACCGTCGGGGTAGGGGGTGTAGGCCGGGTGACTCGGTGGGACGTTGCACCAGGCATGCCAAAGGCTCAGGTCGTGGCCGAATTCGTGGGCGAAGACATTCTTGATATGGACGGGATGCCGCCATATCCCGGAGATGGCGGTGTATCCCTCGCCACCGAGGCCACCGGGCCAATCCGAGGGGAAGATATAGTAGATCCCATGGTAGTATTCGCCCGGGTCACCTTCGAGATGCCTCAGCATATCGATCTCGCCGAAGAGATGATTGGCACCGCCGGACTCGATCGTGTCGGCGAACGTGTAGTAGGGCTCCCGGAGCCTCAAGTTCAGGTCGGCGATCGGCATCATCCCCCGGAGGTGGGCAACCGCACCGTAGGTGTCGGGACCGACCATGTCACGCGTGGTGGCGTCAACGATCGGGTTGCTCTCCCGGCGGGCCTCAGTATGGTACAGCACCGGTACGATGGTCTTGTTCAGGGGCGGGAGCTCCCTTACGTCGAGGGCGAGCCGGCCCGAAGCCGGGAACCGGCTCTCGCTTCCCTCCTGCAACGGCAGCACCCCGTCGGGGTCCAACTCCACAACCATCTCGAGACCAGGTTGCAAGACCCGTCCCGGTATCCTCGCGTTGAATGAATGGGCAAGGCGGCCTTCCTCCACATCGACGGGAATGCCCGACTCGGGCGGCTCCAGGGAGGCACGATGCGCCTCCCGGCCACGGACAAAGAAGGTGGCCTGCCCCTCATGCCCGACGGCGTACGGTTCGTCCGCGGTCGCGAACACGCGGAGCAGCGCGTCACGGCCCGCGATCAGCGGTATGCTGCCGCTCAGATCCTGGGTGACTTGGGTCAGGTGGGCGGCCGGAACCGACAGTGCAACGGTCTCGGGGTTGGCCACCACCAGAGCCTCACCCGCGACGATCTCCAATCCCGAACACTTCGGTCCCTCGGTATTCGATTCGGGGTCCTCGCATACGGTCGGCACCGGGCCGAAGGCAACCGAGACCGCGCCGGAACCAGAGGGTGTTACGTTGACCTCCCGGCCGATCGTGGCGCCCGCCGCGAACGACGTGTTGGGGGGCGACAGCGTGCCTCCCCGAACGGTGAGCGGGATTGTCATCGCGAACGGAGCGCCCTCGGCGATGCTGAAACCCAGTGTCGCCGGGTCCCGCGACATCGCGTCGCCGCCGTCGGTTCGGGTCATCCACACCGTCAGCGCAAACGGAGAGCCCGGGTTCCACCCCCCCAAATGGAGTTCTTTCAGGCTGGCCAAGCCGGAGAACACCCCCGCGGGGAGGGCGGTCAAATTGTTGTGGGATAAACCCAGCCATTCCAAGCTGGCGAGATCGGAGAACACTCCTTCGGGCAACGCTGTAAACTGGTTGAGGTCCAATTCCAGCCATACCAGGCTGGTGAGACCGGAGAACACTCCTGCCGGCAATGTGGCCAACTGGTTGCCGCTCAGATACAGCTCTCTCAGGTGGGACAGATCGGAGAAGACGCCGGCAGGCAGCTCCGTGAGTCTGTTACCATTCAGACCCACGTGCCGTAGGTTTCGAAGTCCGGAGAAGGCCCCTTCGGGCAACTCCGCAAGTTCGTTGAATCCCAAGATGATCTCCCGCAGGTTTGAGAGGCCGGAGAACAGCCCCTGGGGCAACGTCGCCAGGCCGTTGCCGTCCAGATTCAGCCATTCCAGCCCGTGGAGGCCCAGGAAATCGCCTACGCGCAAATCGGTGATCGGGTCATCCTCGCGGCACCCATCCAGCCACTCCTCCTTCCGAAAGCACAGGCCCAACCCATGGATCGACGCCAAATGCCGGTCTTCGACCTGTGAGCAGCCACCGACCCCGGCCTGTCGTACGATCTCCTCTGCCACCTGGCGCGTCCGGTCGCACACGCCTTCCTCGATCGTCACCGCTGCGCCGGCAACCTCGCCAAGCCCGTATCCGGCGTCACTTCCCGGCGTGTCCAGGGTCAGCGTGAACACCTCGCGCGCCGGCTCGATCTCGTCGTCGTCATTGATGGCGATCTCGATCATCGCGGCACTTGCCCCGGCCGCAATCTCGACCGCGCCCGCTCCACCGTCGGTGTAGTCGGCCCCGTCCGCGTCCGAGGTCAACGCGTCGCCATCCACGCCGAGCGTGTAGCGCACGCTGATCGCCGAATCCGGCACCGGATCCAACGTGAGTCCCAGAGTGACCACACCGCCTTCCGGCGCCGACCCCACGCTGCTGTCCAGTGTCACCCTCGACCCCACCGACACCGTCACCGTTGCGGTACCCGACACTCCGCCCGTACTCGCCGTGATCGTCGCCGTCCCTTCGCGGATTCCCCGAACCAGACCTGTTGCATCCACCACCGCCACAGCCGTGTCCCCGGAGGTCCAGGCGAGCTCGGTCCCCGCTACGACGTGGCCGTTTGCGTCGGTGGCCTCCGCCGTCAGGCGTAGCGTGTCCCCTGGGGTGATCGTATCCGAGGCTGGCGACACGATGACCGAACCTGCTGACTGCATCACGGTCACGACTGCGGTCCCCGACA
Source organism: Longimicrobiales bacterium (assembly GCA_965116905.1). Lineage (GTDB taxonomy): Bacteria > Gemmatimonadota > Gemmatimonadetes > Longimicrobiales > Gaopeijiaceae > Bin94. Next base: position 3,552,273 of record OZ220732.1, read on the forward strand.
CTTCCCCCGCCATCGCCGTGACGGTGGCCGAGCCGTTACCCGCCGACGTCACCAGCCCGGTGGAGTCGACGGTCGCCACGGTCGTGTCGGCGCTCGACCAAGACACCCGGACATCCATTACACGTCCGATCTGGTCGCGTACCTCGGCCGCGAGCCGCACGCTATCCCCGAGGGCGGAGAACGCAACGGTGTCGGGTCCGATGGCCACGGTCGCGGGGACCGGGGCCACGACGGTGAACGCGGCCACGCCCGCCACCCCGGCGGACGTGGCGGTGATCTCGACCTCGCCGGCCCCGACCCCCGTCACCAGCCCTGCAGAGTCGACCGTGGCCACCGCCGTGTCTCCGGACACCCAACTGAACTCGGCCCCCGGCACCGGGTGACCGTTGGCGTCGGCAGCTTCGGCCGCGAGCCGGAGGGTGTCGCCCTCCACCACCGTGTCGGCCGGCGCGGAGACCCTGACCGCGCTCACTACCTGCTCAACGGTCACCGCGGCGCTCCCGCTCGCGGTGCCCGTAGTAGCCGTGATCATGGCCATACCGTTGCCCGCCGCCGTCACCAGCCCGGCCGCGTCCACTGCCGCCACAGACGCGGCGCTGCTTGACCAGGCGACCGCGGCTCCCGCCATGGCCTGTCCGTTCTGGTCGCGCACTTCGGCGCGGAGCTGAACGGTTTCCCCCAGCGCCGCAAGTTCGGCGGTCGCCGGGGTGACCGTGACCGCGGTGGGACGCGGGGGATCGGGGGGCGGGGGTTCCGTGCCGCCGTCGCCGCAGGACAACGTCGTTGCCAGCATGAGAATGACTGCACCGGCAAGCCATGCCGACCGCAATGGCGCGAAGCGGGTCGAAGAGGTGGTCATTAGTCTGCGTAACCTGCTTCCCAATGTCGTGGCCGTCAGCGGCTCGTCACTGCTCTATTTGCAGACTACCAACTCGTACCAAGCAGCGCGCCTCCCAAAAAGGGGGGTACGCTCCTGGGCTGCCGGCATGTCCCCCACGGGCTTCCGGTTCACCCACTCGCCGTCGGCCGCGCCGCGTTGATCCACGAGCGGCCGCAGGATCCCGTTCGTGACAGACCACCTCGGCTCGCGCTTGAGTCGGCGTTAGTGGCGCCCGGCCCCTTGAGCACGGGAGCGACAGGCTGGAGAGCGAACGCAGGGAGATCGAGGAGTTGACCGCGAGCGAGCTGAAGCGGCTCGGCGAGAACTCGCGGCGCGTCGCGAGGAACGCGCTCAGTACCATCGAGCGCGATATGGAGGAGGCCACCGGGAAGATGCGCGAGTTGCTGGCCAAGGCTTGGCAACGGCCCCTTGATCGTCGGCCTGAGCCTTTGGCTCGGTTTCTTCGGCGGAAGTTGGGCGACGATGCGCTGGTTGGCGGGGAACATCCAGACCCGCATCGAGACCCGCGCCGGACTGGGCCGGGACATCGAGGACGCACGGCGGACGCTCGCCCAACTGGAGGTGGACACCTGGGGCCTTGTGTTCCACGAGATCGAGGGCGAGCGGTTCGTGGTGGTGCCGGACATGGCGTTGGACGACCCGCCCTGGAGGGTCGACGGTCGCCCGGCGTTGAAGCTGTCGAACGAGTGAAGGAGGTCTATGACCGCGTTAGAGGAGCAGTTGACGAGGGCCTTGCGGAGGTTGTCCGCGCAGTAGGAGCAGGAACAGCGGCGGCAATCTGGGCAAGTCGAAGCCTTGCGGCGGCGCGTCGAGCGGCAAAGCGTGGAGAACGAAGCCTTGCGGCAGCGCGTCGAGCGGCTGAGCACGGAGAACGCAGTCTTGCAGCGGCAAATCGAGCGGCTCGACGGGCAAGTTACACGCTTGGCCGAGTGTTTCGGGACATCCGCCGTCGCGAGACCGCGCGGTCTTCGTATCTGATGCGCCGTCCGGGACCGGATCGCGATCAGGGTCCAAGCCGCTAAGGATGGCATCGAGTCGCTTGCCACCCGAACGCCGCAGCGCCCGGCGCGCCGTTAGCCGCCCGTCTGGCGGAGACGCCGTCCCGGCGCGAAGTTTCAACCGCGCAGATCGTGCAGTCCATCAAGAGAGGAATCGAATGATGGCACGCACCAAACGAAGTCGGCGCTCGTACGGCGCTAGCGAATGGGGCCAGAACCGGGTCCGGGTGTTTCCAGATCCGAAGACCGGCTTGCACCAGATCGAGTGACGGGAGAACGACCGCCGGCTACCGCCTCCAGCTTTCCGCGGCAGGAATCCCCCGACTGACACTCGCCACCAGACCTGACTCCGGCACAATCGCTCGCAGCAATTCACTGCTCCGAGTACCCTCGGCGAATGCCGCGACATCAAGGCCGCGGCGCAGAAAGCCCCTGATTTGCCCGGTCCTGGGGTCGGTCAGCAGGACCGAGGTCGTCGGACCGTCCCTGAGGATCTCCGCTCTCCCTTCAGGACCGGTCAGCTCGATGCGATACAGGTTGGTCTCCCATTGGGGCTCGACCGGAACCATCAGCGCAAAGGCGCTGCCGCCAACATCCTCCAAGGGGCTCATTGCCACCGAGTACGAGAACACCTCCCGGCCCTGGCGGTCGCGCCCCGCAATCCGGTACGGTCCGGGGTGCACGAACGGCGTCGGCACGGCGTCGAGCACGAAGGCCGGCTCGAGGGCCAGTTCGCCGTCTGGACTGACCCCACCCCACAGCATCAGCGACGAAACCGGAGGTCCGGGCCGCGAAGCGGAAGCGTTGTTCCCAAGCCGCCATCCAAGGGCCTGCGCATGGTAGAAGCCGCTGACCCACTTCTCCTCCTCTCCACAATAGCTCATGAACTCCGGACTCTCGGGGGACCGGAGCTCATGGGCCCGCATATCATAGCCCCAAGAGCCGATCTGGCCGTTCGGATATGGGAAACTGGGGTCGGGATCAGGGACGTTGCATGGGGCGTGCGGAAGGGTCATGAGGTGCCCGATCTCATGGGCCAGCACGTTGTTGTTCTGCCAGAAACGGTCCGGCGCGGTCGGTTCAAGACCGACTGCGGCGACGTGGTGCCCGGGGGACGCAAGCCCACAGCACCCGCTCCACACCCCGACCCAGTGACCGCGACCCCCGGCGGCCTCCCGGGCGGCGAGCGTCGCATGGATGATCGGTACCATGATATCGGCCGACGGGTTTTCGTCGAGCCAGATGGGATCCCGGTGCACGACGTTGATCTCGTTTACCGGCAGAAACTCCCGCGTCGCCCAGAGCAGAGGGGAGTCCGGACCAAGCCCGTTGACCTTGGCGAGAAGCGCGGAGTCCGGCCGCTCCGTCCAGAGGAAGGTGATGAGCGTGAGTTCGTAGGGTGCGACAGCCTCCACCCGGATCGGGGTTCGACCTGCCTCGGGAAGGCGCTGGGAGACTCCGAGCGCCTGATCGAGTGTGCCGCCCGGATCGATCTCCACGACCATCTCGAGTCCGGGTTGGACCACGGACCCGGGGATCATCGCGTTGAGCGACAGATTCAGATCGGCTTCGTCGAGACTCGCCGGAATCCGTCCGCTCGCGCCGTCGAGATCGACCACGTGGAGCTCGGTGCCGCCCCGGTAGAAGGTGGCTCGCGCGGGCGGAATGCTCCCGTTCGCTCCTGATCCCTTCTCCGACACCACGAACACCCGCAACAGCGCTGAATCGCCGGCGATCAGGGGCACGGGGTATTCCATAGACTGCACTGCCTGGGTCAGATAGGCCGTGCTGGCATCGGTGGATACGCACCGTTTGACGTGAGCGTTGGGGAGGCCGTCAAGCCATCTTAGGTACTGCGGGTCGGTCGGCGCACACAGATCCGTCCCCCCAAGCAACAACACTCTGAGGGATCGCATTCCGGTCAACTCGGCAGGCAGCGTTCCCGTCAACCCCCGGTTGTTGCTGAGCGACAAACGCTCGAGCGAATTGAGCTTCGCCAAGTCCCCCGGGAGCAGTCCGGTCAGTTGATTCCTTGAAAGGTCCAGCGCGACGAGGGACCGGGCGCCACCGAGCTCCGGCGGGATCGGACCACTGAAACCGTTCTCTTGCAGTTCGAGTGTCTCGAGGTTCGTCCAATCGCCGACCTCCGTCGGGAGGGGGCCGGACAGCTCATTCCGGTCCAGTGCGAGCCAGCGGAGGTTCGGAGCCTTGCCAAGCTCCGACGGCAACTGGCCGCTCAGGCGATTCCCGCTCAGCCGCAAGACGGACAGCTTCGGCGCGTCGGCAAGCCTTGTTGGGATCGCACCGCTGAAATCGTTGTCATGCAGATGCAACTTCTCCAGAGCCGCCATGCCACCGATTTCCGGCGGAATGGCGCCGGAAAACCTGTTTCCGTTTATCCACAGGTCCCTGAGGTTTTGGAGATTGCCAATCGTCGCCGGCAGAGGCCCCTCGAACTTGCTCAGAAACCCGTGCAGTAACCACAGATTGGTCAAGTCGCCGATTTCGGGGGGGATGCTCGTGAGCTGCGTAAAATGAAGCAGGAGTTCCTCCAGGTTGGCCAGCTTGCCGATCTCGCTGGGAACTGGGCCGCTGATACCGGTCGAGCTGAGCTTGAGAAACTCGAGGGACTCCAGATCCCCGATCTCGGCGGGAATGGGGCCGACGATGTCCCAGTTGAGGTCCATATCAAGGCGCTTGAGCCTCGTGAGGGCCCCGATCTCGGCTGGAAGGGTGCCGGAAAGGTTGTTCTGGTCCAGCTGTAGTTGCGTCACGAATCCCGCGCGATCGATCTGGACCCGTGACCAGGTGTCCAGCGCCTCGTTCGTCGTCCAGTTCGTCGATTCCTTCCAGGACGATCCACCCAGCTGCTCGTAGATTGCACGAAGCGCCTCGTATTCCCGCCGGATCGCGGGCGGACCCACGATAACCCGCACGGATCCGGAGACCGTGTCCGATGTTGCCGCTATCGTAGCAATCCCCTCGGCCACGGTGGCAACCACTCCTTCCGACGACACCGTGGCCACCCAAGGAGCGCTTGACGACCATTCGACGGCCGCCTCCGGAAGCGCCAATCCGGTAGTGGCGAACACGGCAGCGACGAACTGCGCCTCCTCGGCCGGACCGAAGACGCGGGGATTGTCCGGGCCAATGGTGACCCTCCCAACCGGAGATCTGGGCAGAACGGTCAACGCGGCCTCCTGCGAGGCGGTCAGGGTCCCGTCGCTCGCTGTGACGGTGAGGGTCGCGCCTCCCTCCCCAAGGGCGCGGATCGTGACCACCGCGCCCGCTACCGAGGCACTCGCGACGGTCGAATCCGAAACGGACGCCGCGTAGGTCAGTGAATCGCCATCGGCATCGTTGAAATACGGCGCGACGTTCAACGAGATCGAGTCCCCGACCGCGAAGTCCACAGCGGGAATGCTGTCCACCGTGACTGGGGACCGGTTCGGTTGAAACGCCGTCAACGCGGCCTCCTGGGAGGCACTCAGGTTTCCGTCGCTCGCTGTGACCGTGAGGGTGGCGCCTCCCTCCCCAAGGGCGCGGATCGTGACCACCGCGCCCGCTACCGCTGCGCTTGCCACGCCCGAGCCCGACACCGACGCCGAATAGGTCAGCGCATCCCCATCCGGATCGGTGAAGTAGGACGCGACGTTCAGCGTCAGCGTGTCTCCGATCGCGAGCTCCAATGCGGCAATGCTGCCCACCGCCACCGGGGCCCGGTTGGCCGGCTCCACTGGCGTCGGAGGCGTCGGCGCGGAGTCTCCGCATGCTCCGAGCCCAGCGACAAGCATCATCGTCAGTAAAGGTCTAGCACGGCCGGGCGCACAGCGGTCGCAACATGGGGTGGCGACATTCGTCATCATCGTAGCTGGCATACCCCTTCCTCCAGGTAGATAATGCTGGGGTTCCGGCCCGACTTCATCGAGCACCAGTTGGCCCACGCCGTCAGGGATCCCAACGGCCGGGCCTACAACTGGACGGCGTTCGAAGGTCTTTCCACTGCCGAGATGATACAGGTCCATCAGTTAGGCGATCTCAGACTCTGAGAGATTTTTCTGTTGATCGCATCCACCCGAGCTACCAGATCATTGCCTTGGATAATCAGGCCGTTCACGTCCCGTGATACGACCGAAAGCTCCGCGGAAGAAAGACCCTCAAGATTTTGCAGGCGATGAGTCATTCTGGCCCATTCCTGCGTAAGATTCTCCGCGTCAGCGCGGAGAATCGCTACTTCACGGTGGTGAGCAAGCTCCTCTTCAGCTACGGTAATCGAGTGGTCGCTCGTCTCCAGGCCTATCTCTCTTAGATCACGATTTGCAGCTCGAGAAGTGTTCAGCGATTGCTGGAGCAGGTAAACCTCTCTTTCCGTCAGATAAGCCGTGGGAAGAGCGGCTACTGTCAGCTTCATCGCTTCCTGGGCCGCGATCGCCCTATCCAGTATCTCTATAGCGTCATTGGAACGTGCGATTTCCGCCGCTCCCTTCGCACGGGCTTCTTCCACTCTCCGGCGAGCTGCTTCTTCTACCCGTGGCTCCTGCTTCTCGCGCCAGTTCTCCAGAAACTCGCGAGCTTCCTTCCCTCGCAATACTCCCGGTGAATCATCGGGCCTTGGTCCGCTTTCGCTTCCACACCCGATTAGCAAGATGATGGATACAACTGTCAGCCTCTTCATTCTCTTCTCCCAAATGAGTGAATGATCTCTAGTCGAGTGTTGTCTCATGATGGACAAAGGCTTTCATCTCGAGGACATGGTCCAGGCCGCATCTCTCGTCGTCGAAGAAGATCAGCTCTCGCCTTTCCAGCTGTTCCAACAGCACCGGCCGGATCTGCTCCGCCGCGAGGGTGTAGGCCAGTTGCAGCACGGCACCGGTGGGCGGGTAGTCCGGATAGTCCTCCCGGCCCGAATCGACCAGCTCGGGCTCGAAGGTGAGCGTACGCGACGCTACCAAGCGGTTGCCGGACAAGTCGGTGACTTCGAACAGCGCGACGAGGTCCACCCGAGTCCGCGCATGGCTTTCATGCACGTCGCGACGGCGCGTGTGGCCTCTGTACTCCTCGACCACTTCCCTCGTCGTGTAGTCCTGGTCCTGTCCGACAACACAGCGGGTCACGTCGATCCCGATCATCGCGTCCGCGTTCTCGTGGCTGCCGTAGCTCGCGACTCGGAGACCGCCTTCGATGAACTTCTGTGTCAGCACCTGCTCCAACTCGGCTGTGCAGCCGCTCGGATCCAGCCGCTCCGACCGCGTGAACAACTCGTCCAGCTGGGCCAGGAACGAGCGATCCGGAGGCGCGAAGACGACCTCCTCGACGACCAAGCCCACGCCCGGCGGGTGTCTCACGTCCACCGCTACCGTGGGGTTGAACCGGCCATACCGGCCCACGCAGGCGCTGAGCAGCATTGCAGCCAGGATCAGGACCACCCCGCGACCTGCGCGGAACCGCCGGCACTCCTCATACGTCATGACTGGTTTGCTGGACATCAATCCCTCATCTCCCTCCAATGGATTCCGGGACCTCGGGGATTACAGTGACAACGAGTCGGCGTTGGCAGGGGGCCCATCAGCGCATTGCTGGAGAGGTCGAGGGTCTCCAAGTTGGAGAGGCCACCGAACTCGGTCGGAATGGAACCCACCAAGGCGTTGGATTTGAGGCTCAGAGTCCTCAAATTGGTGAGAGCGCCGAGTTCCTTCGGAATCGCGCCGGTCAGTTCATTTATCCTGAGTTCCAGGTGCTCTAGTTTGGAAAAGCCGCCGAGTTCTCCCGGGATGCTGCCCTTCAACTCGTTGCCCACAAGCGTCAGCCCCACGACCCGGCCGACACCGTCGGTCGACACCCCGTGCCACCATTCGAGTGGCGCGTCGGTCAGCCAGTTGGTGCTGTACTCCCATTCCGGGCCGCCCGTGGCTTCGTAGTGGGCCACGAGGATGTCGCGGTCCGACAGGGGCGCGCACTCAACTGCGGTGCCCCGGTGGTTCGGAATGGATTCCAGCCAGGTCTCGAACGAGTCGTCGGTCGGGACACAAAGATCCGTGTCCTCGTAGCCGAACGTCCGAAGATTCCGCAGCTCCGCCAGAGCCAGCGGCAGGGGGCCGGAAAGCCGGTTGTCGCCGAGGCGCAGTTCCTCCAATGCCGCGAGGCGGCCCAGTTGAGCCGGCACCCCCCCGGACAGCGCGTTGGAACTCAGGTCGAGTGTCTTCAAATGGGACAGGTCGCCCAGCTCGGGCGGGATCCTTCCAACCAGGTTGTCGTCTGAAAGGTCCATTCCCGTCACCCGGCCGGCGCTGTCCGTCTCGACCCCGTACCAGTTTCCCAGTGGACCGTTATCCCCCCAGTTGTCGCTACTCGTCCAGCCGTTGCCGCCGGTCGAGGCAAACAAAGCAATGAGGACCGCGTACTGCGGATCGGACACCGAGAGCTGCACGGTGCCGGTAGCGGTGCCTCCGGCCGCTGCAGTGATTCTGGCCGTCCCCGGCGCCACCGCCGTCACGACCCCCTCGGGGCCAACGACCGCGACCCGCGGATCCTGGCTCGACCAGGTCACGGCCGGCTCCTCCACCATCTGCCCCAACCGGTCGCGCACCTCGACCGCGAGACGGATCGTGTCGCCGACGGCAAGCGACCGAATGTCCGGGGCGGAAAACGACAGCGCTGCAGCCGCCGGCGACGGCGGCCCGGCAGGCTCGTCGGCGCAGCCTGACGCTAACGGACCCGCAAGCGCGAGCGGCACCATGGCGGTAGCTATCCGCGGTCGCGCCAACCTTCCATAGTACCGCGTGTCGCCTTCCATTTCGCGTTCTTAACCTGTCTTGGCAGGTGGGAATGATGAGGCAACAACGATGATGTGGAGTCTTTCATCAGCGCGCGCCTACCAAATGGGTAGGGCAGTGGTGGGCGGGAAGCCCTAACAGTAGCCGGTGAAGAACGGCTGGTGTGGTGGGACACGTGTCTGCTGAGTTGGAATGCCGCCGGACTGCATCGACTGGCCGAAGAGACTGCATTGACTGGTTGGGGGTCTCCGTGCATCTGTCCATCGACGACAGCATGGACAACTCGGTTGACCTCACGCACCCGGTGCTGGGGGCGTTCCGGACCCGCGCGAGCGGCCATGCGGCCCCGGACTTCTAGGTTAGGTCGTTGTCGTTACAGATTGAGAGTCCGCACCGAACACAACCCGGCGAAATCACCCGCACTGAGCGAGTCGATTTCACTGGAGCTCAGGTCGAGTTCGCCGGTGATCCCTGCCAGATGAGCATTCGTTACGTCCGCGCAGTCGGTGATACCGTCGATCCGCGCCAGGATGGCCTCGCGAACCTGCCTCGCGCGGGCGTTGATGCCGGCTGTATCGTCGTCAAGTGCCGCGCTCAGCGCGCTCGGGCCGAGCCTGGCAACGTCACTCATGGTCCGCAGCGCGGCCGGGGCATGTGTGCGGACGAATTGCGCGTCCGCGACGGGCGCAAACAATGAGGCGCACATAGCTGCGAAGAAAGCCGACGCCGCAACGCGGGGCCAATGACTTCCTTCGTACCCTCGTACGAATGCGCGCAGAAACTGCCGCGGAGCGACAAGCGCCACCAAGGTGGCAACGTCCCGCCGGTTTGCGGTGCGTTCGGGATGCCGGACAACAGCGTCAGCTGCCATTCCCGCCTCTATGGTTGCAGTGGTCATGATGGCCCATCCCCCCGCCCCCCACGCCGATGGTCGTAAAGCCGGCATAGTGTGCAGCGACGCCACCTTATCCGATGGGCGCGCCTCCCAAACAGGGGGTTTCGTTCCCGTCGTGCACCCCCCCCCTTTTGGGAGGCGCACGCTTGAAATCGAGTCGGTAATTTGCGGAGGCGTAGCGACGACCGATCGCTCACGACCCACACCATGCAGGTTGCCCACTATGATCTCACGTGCGCTCAGCGGGACGAGCCTTCCGGGTCGGCGATGGGTCGCGCTTCCTTGCCTCTGGCGCGGGCCGTCGCCCTGCGATCCGTCACAGCCCGGGTGAAGGACTCCGGTGCGGCATGCCTGTTCGCGGTGTTGGCCGCCGCTGGATGGGGCATCCAGCGGCCACCGGTTGTACTGGAGCCTGAGGAATACCGGTTGTGGGAGGGCGATTGGTATGAGGCGTCGTCGGTTCAGTGGTCTACTTGAGGCTGGAGATCTCCGGCGCCGATCAGCACGGGTTCGGATACCAGTTGGAAGAGTGCACGGTTCCCTACGGTCCCAACGCGGAATGGGGTGGGGAGCGAACCGCGCGGTTCGACAGTCCCCTGCGCCCGACCGATCCCGCGACGGGTCACGTTTTCTCCTTGTCCATCGATCCGGCGGACTCTTGTTCCCGCATCATCGAGGTGCGTGAGGGCGGTGCGGGCACATCGGGATGGAGCCCGAATCCTGGGTCCCGATCCCGCCGGAGGCACCTTCGTCTTCGATGAACCGGCCGGCGGTGCCGGTTCGAGATCCCGCCGACCGTAGGAGGTAGGCGTTCCATGACCAAGTCTTCATCTCGCAACGCACCATTGCGGCCCGCGTGGCTTCCGTGTGCGGCCATCCCGGCGCTGGTCGTGATGCATGCCTGCGGCGATGGCGGCACGGAACCCCCGCCCCCCGATCTCCCGCGACCCACCACCGTGACGGTCAGCCCTGCCACCGCCCAGCTCACGGCACTCGGCGCGACCGTGCAACTCAGCGCGGAGGTGCGCGACCAGAACGGCGGCGTGATGGCGGGCGCCACGGTCAGCTGGTCGAGCAACGCCGCCGCCGTGGCGACGGTGGACGCGTCGGGGCTGGTGACGGGCGTCGCGGAGGGCATGGCCACGATCACGGCGATGGCGGGAGACGCCTCCGGCACATCCGAGATCACGGTCGAGAACCCGGACCGGGCGGTACTCGTGACGCTCTACGAGTCCACCGACGGACCGAACTGGGCCAACAACGAGAATTGGCTGAGCGACCGACCGCTCCAGCAATGGTACGGAGTGTCCGCACCCAGTGGCAGGATCCGGTGGCTGGATCTCCCCGAAAACAACCTGTCTGGCCAGATCCCTCCAGATATCGGGAAGCTGACCAGTCTGAGTCAGCTGAACCTGGGCCATAACTCTCTCTCTGGTCCGATCCCTCGCGAAATCGGAAACCTGATCCGTCTTGAGGGCCTGGGCCTCTTCCACAACAAGCTGGATCCGGGTCCAGTCCCATTGGAGTTCGCCAACTTGGTCAACCTGCAGAGACTGCGACTCGATATTCAGCATTGTGCCCCCCCGGAACTCGAGAACTGGCTGCGCGAGCGCAGGCTCGACATGCGTCCCTGCACTGATCCGGGGGGGCGGCTACTGCCCAGCGCACTGCTGCGTGAGGACTCCGACGGCCTGTCGCTCGCGCTTGACGACGACCTTCACAACCCTTTGTCGGTTGACGTATCTGACCCCGACGTGACCACGGCATCGGTCCAGGATGGCTGGCTGGTGCTTTCCCCGCGTGGAATCGGTATAGCCAAAGTGAAGATTGCTCCCACCGGTGGCGGCGCGACCGCGACCGCGACGGTTGTGGTGCGAGCGGCCGTCGGGACGTTCGGTATCGACATCGTGATGGATCAGCCGGCTACGGCGATCTATGCCGAGACCATCACGGCGGCTGCGGACTGGTGGTCGTCCGCGCTCAACGGAACGGACTGGGAGGGCCGGGACCCTCGTGAATACTGCGACTACTGGAAACGCAACGTACCGGTGGCCGCCCGAGGGAACGATCTGGTGATTTGGGCGAGACGAGAGACCGATCCCTCCTTTTCCGCCGGCGCGACTGGGTGGGGTTGCCAACGGAGGGAAGGTCGGGCGACTGAGCCGTCACATTACTATCCTGTGGCAGGCATCGTGACGAGCAACGCGCGTGTGCCCAACGTTTTCGGCAGCTTTTTTGTCATGCGACACGAACTGGGGCACGTGTTCGGACTGACGGGCGCGTTTCCTCCGGCGACGGGTCTGGTTACAGTGGACTACAAGTACTTTATCGGATCCAGGGCGGTGGCCGCGTTCCGCGAAGGAGGCGGCGATGCAAGCCTTCCCGGCATTCCGTTGTCGGGATGGCATTGGACTGGCGCCGTCTCGCCCGAACTGATGATCGGCTCCGCGCGCGACGGCCGCACGCCGGACGAACTCTCCGTCGCTGCGCTGGCGGACGCAGGTTACACCGTGGACATGTCGGTGACGACTCCCTGGTCCAGCAGAGCATCCGCCGCTGCTTCCGCACCTGTGAACGACGTTGTAATCACAAGGCGAAGGTGAATGGCGGGAAGCGCTGATAGTCCGGGCATTGCCTAGGGGGCGGAATCCGGGCGTCCGACGGGCCGATGACCATCCGGCGCTCCAAGGCCAGGACACGGCTGGTGCTGCACGCCAGGATTCCCGCTACGGACCGATGAGACATCTGATTCTAATCGGGTCGCCACTCTCTCAGCCCTCATATCAGCGGGGCGTTGCGAGCCGGACTGGGTGGGCAGCTACCGTTTCGACAAGGCGCTCCGCTTCCGTCTGGCCGATGAGGGACCCGGCGGCGCGGCGTTCGCGGACCCGGTCCGGTCGATCCTGCTCTGGGGCGGAGCAGACTCCACGGGCTCGCCCAATCTGGAACCCGCCTTCGTCGTGGATGCGCCGGCGGCTCGACCCGTCTCGGGAGGCGATCACCGGATCACAGGGCGGACCGCCGACGGCAGCGAACTGTTCTTGCTCAGCTTCGCCATGCCAGCGACGGCGGACGGCGACGAAGGCTCGTCGTTCGTCTTAGCCCTTCCAGTGCAAACAGAGTGGGAGGGCAACCTCGCCAGCATCACGCTCTCCGGCCCCGGCGGAACGGTCACCCTGGACGGAGCCACCGACCGTCCGATGGCTATCCTGGCGCGATCCACGCAGCGGGCAAGTGCGCGGCTTCCTGCACGACGTGCCGCCCGCGGCCCAAGCTGCTGCCGACGCGGACGCGTCGGCGGGAGTCGGCGCGACGGGGCTGGAGGTGTTGTTCAGCCGCGGAATCCCAAGCGCGGAGTCGTGGCGAAGATAGGTCGTTGCATGCTGGAGAACCTCTTCCTCAAGGTCGGCGAACACAGTCCCGGTCAAGGAACCCATTGTCCTGGAGCAAGCGACCTGCCCCCCGCGGAACTTCCCGCCATTCATACCCGTTTTTCCCGCTTTCCCGGCACGGTCCGGCAGGGTCCAGCCCCACAGCAAGAATGGCAGATCGTGCGGTCCTGGTTAGACTTAGACGATTCCTTGCCAGGATTGACGTCCCCTCTGGGACGTTGGTAAGGCGCTCTGAACCAACTGAGCTAAGCGCCCCACAACAACTTACGCGATCTGGGGGGTGCGACTCCCGCTGTTTATTCCCGCTGTTCGAGCACGGAAGGTGGCCTCCGGCGGTCTTCCAGAGCCTCTCTGAGCCGATCAATGTCCGCATGCTGATAGCACTGAAGGATGGTGGTGGGGTGTCTCCCAGCCTCCAAGCTCGGAGCTTAGCGATACCCCGCTTACGGAAGTTCGCGAGAATGACTGCCGTCGCCGACCCCCACGGGTTGTCCAAAGACCGCTGTGCAACCTTGCCGGCCATCCCCCTGGATCGGACATTGGCGCATCGCAGATCCTCGATGGCAGGAGGCCAGTCCAATTGGGTAGATGCGCGCGACAGACCAACGCGTGGCCGATGGCGTTGCTGATCGGCGCGCTCGTGTCGGGTGCCAACGCCTGCGGAGACGAAGAGCCGACGGAGCCGCCTGCTCAGGCCTCGATCCCGAGTTCCTTGACGGTGTCACCCACCGCGGTGAGTCTTTGGTCACTCGGCGAGACGGTCCAACTGACGGCCACGGTGCGCGACCAGAATGGCAGAACCATGTCGAATGCCGCTGTCACCTGGGGGAGCAGCAACCCCTCGGTCGCCACCGCAAGCGCCATCGGCCTGGTCACTGCAACCGGAAACGGCGAGACGGGGGTCACGGCGTCGTCGGGGACGGCGACGGGAACCGCGGAGGTGACGGTGCGGCAGCAGGTGTCATCGGTCGTAGTCTTGCCGCCGACGGCGGAGCTCGCGGAGGGCGACACCCTTCGCCTCCGGGCCGAGGCGCACGATGCAGGGGCCAACGAAGTGGCGGGCACGGGTTTCCTGTGGTCCTCGTCCGACGTGTCGGTCGCCACCGTGGATTCTACCGGCTTGGTGCATGCACGAGTCAGGGGAATGGCGCGGATCTCAGCAGCTGCTGATACCATCTCGGGTACTGCAGGAATCACGGTCATGCTCCCGTACGTTCCCCGTAACCCAGCCGTGGACGAGGGTACATCGCACTCCTTGCAGGGGATCGAGATGCGTCTGCCGCACGGGTTGATCAGGCACGGCCGAAGCGGGACCTCGCCCTCCATCGTGTACGCCGATCTGGATCGGGACGGCGATACGGACCTCTTCTACGCGCCCTTGAACTGGACCCCCAGCCCGTTACCGCCAGAAGTCTACCTGAACGACGGCAGCTACAAGTTCCAGTTCGCTCCGGGCTTCTTTGGCGACGACCCTCCCACGACCGTACACGCCCGCAAGGCGCTTTCCGGAGACTTCAACGGGGATTCCCGCCCGGACATATTCGTGCTCGCCCACGGATATGACGTGGATCCGTTCCCGGGTGAAAGCAACTACGCGCTCCTGTCCTCAGGTGAGGGGTACGTTCGTGGCTCCGGTCTCGACAGCATCATCGGGTTTCACCACGGTGGCGCGTCGGCCGACATCGATGCGGACGGCGATCTGGACGTGTTCGTCACCGAGACGCGCACAGGTCCATACTTCCTGCTCAACAATGGAAGCGGCAGTTTCAGAAAGGACACGGAGCGAATTCGGGACATCAACCATGAAGCCGGGATCTTCACGGCGGAACTGGTCGATGTAGACCAGGACGGCTACGTGGATCTCCTCGCGGGTGGCCACGAGTATACAGGATTCCGCACCCAGATCCTGTGGGGGGACGAGAGCGGGATCTACACCTCAGCCCAGGCTGTCCTGTTGCCTGTCGTGCCTGGCAATGGCGTCGTCGTCGATATCGACGTGGCGGACACCGATGGCGACGGGGATCGGGACATTGTCGTGAACAGGACGGGCGACTTCAGCGGTGCCGGGTTCTATGACGGGTACTATGTGCAACTCCTGACCCAGACGGGGTTGCGCAGCTTCACGGATGTGACAGCGGACTTGTTCGAAAACAACCAGGAACGCTTCGCGGAGATGTTCGACTGGATCCGCGTTTACGACATGGACAACGATGGCGACTTGGATGTCGTGGTGGACGATGTCGTGACCTACGTGACGCGGGGGCCACGGGATCTTGCGTGGGAGACGACGGGTCCGGCCGATTCAAGAGGATCGGTGGGCCCCGGCGGCCCATCCCGCCCAACTCGAATGCGGACGCCGGCAGTTCGCACGCACTGCAGTACGCGGGACTCCGCGTCGATCATTCCGAGTTGAGAGCCGGGCGGCCCGGCTGGGCCAGTGCCATCGCATACGCTGACTTCGATCTGGATGGGGACGTCGACGTGTTCCACGCGCCACAGGTGGAGAGTGGAGCGCCTCGGCCCGTGGAGTTCCATCTGAACGACGGAAACAACGGGTTCTCGCTGGCTTCCGGACTCCTGGACGGGCCCACCCCCGAGGTGAGCAACGCGACGAAGGCGGTCTCCGGAGACTACAACGGAGACGGTCGGACGGATGTCCTGGTCGTGGGCGCCGGACGCTCAGTGGATGACCGGGAGACCTATCTGATTCTGTCGTCGGCGAATGGCTATCGGCTCGGTTCGCGGTTGGAAGATTTCCCGGGAACCTATAACGCCGTTGCGTCAGCGGACCTGGATGCCGACGGTGACATCGATGTCTTTCTGCCGGGTGCCAGCGGGACGGCTACGCTGGTTGGGCTCAACGATGGCGAAGGAACGTTCATCGCATGGCCGGCGTTGGAGCAGGACGTTGGTTTCCTGCTGGTTACCGAATGGGTTGACGTTGATAGCGACGGATTCATCGATCTGTTCGTCGGCAGCCACGAGCACGAGGGTTATGACACGCGTGTCTACTGGGGCGACAGCACGGGAACCTATCGCGATGCGAATGCAACCGCGTTCCCGAAGGTCCGCGGCAACGGTGTGATTCGCGACATCGACGCGGGCGACATCGACGGAGATGGGGACAAGGATCTTGTTGTCACGCGAACGGGTGACGGGACCGGCGCACTCGGATTCTATCAGGGGTATTACCTGCAACTACTGGAGCAGCGCGGGACGCGCCGGTTCATCGATGTGACGGCCGCGGCGTTGCCGGACCATCGGGATGCCGAGGCGTTTTCGATCGATTGGGTACGCGTATACGATACCGACGGCGATGGCGATCTGGACATTCTGGTGGATGGCTACTGGCCGCGGGGCCTCCAGTGGGATAACGACGGTTCGGGGAGGTTTACCCGGATCGGCCCGCCGTAGTGAGCGCGCTCTGTCCGGCGAGGGTGAGCGGTAGCACATCGCGTTCTCATACGCGTATCCCGCAGAGCCCATCGACTGGACGATCCCCGCTTCGCGGCACCGGCCGACGAATCGGGTGCTCGGGGGTTCAAGTGGCGTCCCTCGCTCTCACTGTTGTGTTGAGCCGGAGCCTGATCTTCGCGCGTAGCTCGTTGCGAAAGGATGCCCAATGAACGTCGT
The DNA here is from genome assembly GCA_965116905.1 of Longimicrobiales bacterium. GTDB lineage: Bacteria > Gemmatimonadota > Gemmatimonadetes > Longimicrobiales > Gaopeijiaceae > Bin94. The sequence goes on from OZ220732.1 coordinate 3,568,865, forward strand.
CACGGGTGCGACGGGCTTTATCGGGGGCGTACTGGCGCGCGGTCTGGTCGATCGTGACGGCAAGGGCTCGGTCCGGGGAGTCCTCCACCGAAGACGGCCCTGGTTCGCGGAACCGGGCATCGAATGGGTCGACGGCGACGTCCTGGATCGGGATTCCATGGTTGCCGCCTTCCAGGGCGCCGACGTCGTGTTTCACCTCGGGTCGCTGGTTTCGATGGACCCCCGGATGGCGAATGCCGTTCGGGACACGACGGTGGTCGGCACCCGGAATGTCGTCGAGGCCGCCCGTGAGTGCGGGGTGCGCCGCATGATCCACGTTTCCTCGATTCATGCCTACAACCAGTTGCCGGTCCATGAGATGTTGCACGAGGGGCGTGATCGTGCTGGAGGCTCACACCACACGGTGTACGAACTGGCGAAGAGGTTGGCGGAGGAAGAAGTCCAACGCGGTGTTGCATTGGGACTTGACGCCGTGATCCTGAACCCGACGGGTGTGATCGGTCCCTACGACGCCGAGCCGTCCTATCTAGGGGAGTTCTTCGTTGACATCTACCGGCGCCACGTCCCGGTCCTGGTAACGGGCGGTTTCGACTGGGTGGACGTCCGGGACGTGGTCGCGGCCGCCTTGACGGCGGAATCCCGGGGACGCTGCGGAGAGAACTACATCCTCTCGGGACGGTGGCACTCGATGGTTGAACTGGCGCGGATCTGCCAAGCGGTGACAGGCGTCCCGGTCCCGCGATTCGTCTTTCCAATCGCGGTTGCGCGAGTCTGGGCGCCCGTTCAGGTTGCGTGGGACCGCCTACGGCGCCGCCGTCCGCGATTCACGCGAGCCGCGCTCACGATTCTGGAAACCAGCAACCGCCGAACATCGAACGCCAAGGCGCGCAGAGAACTCGGCTTCGATCCGAGACCCGCAACGGATTCCGTGCGCGACGCCTATCGCTGGTTCGAGGAGCACGGAAGGCTGGCCATCGGCGCGCCGGGGCTTCGAACGGGACGGAGCATCCCTCGCCAATAGGGGCTTGGAGCGGGCGAGACGACTGGAAGTCCAACCTGCCCTGGCTCGGCCGGAGCACTGTGGACTCCGACACCGTAGCGCGACAGAGCATCGACGGCAGGACCGCATACTCGAGGCTAGCGGTCGGAGATCGAGAGATTCACCAAATCTGTGAACCGCCTTATCGGGTTCGCGCCGTCCGGCGTTTGCGTGAACACTAGGACGACGGCTTCCCGCGCCGGGTCAACCCACGCGTTCGTACCGTCAGAGCCCGCTTGGCCGTAGGTGCCGTTCACTATCCACCATCCGTAGCCGGAGTACCACGCACCGTCTCCGTCTTCACGTATGTGCATACGCGGGCTCGTCATCCGATCGACGGATTCGGACGACAGAATCCGCTCATCGTCGTAGACTCCGCCGTTGAGTAACGTCTGGGCGAAAAACCAGGTCGCCGCGCTCGACGGCGTCGTGATACAGATCGATCGCGGCGTCCAGAACGGACGACGACATACCCACGTCTTCGGGTTCGCCGTACGAGAGCGTTCGAGGTTCCTGGGCGGATAGGGGGGCGATCGAGGCGAGGGCGAGCAGCAGGACCGAGGCCCGCATCGGCCTCCGGGCAGATACAATCTTCATCTGGCCCTCCAGACTCATACGTGGGCCAAGCTCAGTACCGGTCACACGCTTCGGCTCGCTCGTTACTGCCGGATAGTGGAGATGACACTTTGCGCTCCACAAGGGTTGCGGAGAGATCGTGGTGCCGGCGCATTCCGATTACACGCCTCACGCGCGACGATGTCGGCCTGGCGAGTTTCGTCCCAAGCCTGCTTTCGGAGCAGCCCGAGCAGGCTTTGCGGCACCGTCTCGGGGCGCCCCACATCGACGGGCGCGGTCTCAGGGGGGTAGTCGGCCCCGGTTACGGTCCATCGCCGGTGAATCCCCTCGTCGCCGACCCCCCTGTGCCACGGGGTCGACGAGGATGACGCGCTTGGCACGGTAGGCCTGACCGTACACCAGCATCTGAAACGTGTCGGCCTTGCCCGCCGCGCGGGTGCGAAGTGCCCTGGCCTGGCGTATCATGACTGATTGTCGGAACGAAGCCGAAGGGCGATCACATCAGACACCTCGACCATGGAGGGACGATGGACCGGAAGGTGAAGGACGGATGACACGGGTGCAGGAGGTGGAAAAGCTGGTCGCCGATCCGGGATTCCTGCGCTATCACGCAGAGCAAGAGAAGCGGCGCGAGTTCAACGCCTTCGACGTGCTGCGCTACGCCGAGTACGAGATTCGCCACAGCAATGTGCTGGCCTGGCTGCTGGATCCCGCCAGGACCCACGGGATTGGCCGAAGGTTCCTGGAGTGGTTTCTGGAACGGGCGAAGCTGCCCGAGAGGTTGCCCCCGGAAATCGTCCGCGGCGACGGCGGGCAGACGGTGCGGGTGGAGCGGGAGCTTTACTATGTGGACGCGGTGATCTTTCTGGAGGGCGATCAGGGTCGGCACATTGTCGCGATCGAGAACAAGCCATCGCCGGCTTCGCCGGAGCACTACGACCAGGCGCGCGGACACTTGGAGCGCTTGGAGAAGAAGTACCCGGGCCACGAGAAGAACATCCACGGCGTCCTGCTCTCCACGTCGCGGAAGGGAATCGAGGGGGAGGACAGGGATACGAAGCACCCGATCGCGCATGTGAGCTGGCGGGATGTGGGCGCGCAGATCAAGACGATGCACGGCGATGGCGACTTCGCGGAGAGGGACGTGGCCGCCTTCATTCGGCAATACCTCGTGGCGGTCGGCCGGATGATCGGCCCGGAGAGCGACGCGGGCTACTTCAGGAAGCTGCTGGACGACCACCATTCCCTGCTTAAGCACATGTCCGGCGCGTTCGGCGAAGAAGAGGGCGAGCATAACGTCCGGGCGATGGTCCCGGAGCGCCATGCGCACTACCGCGACACCGTGGTGCGGCTGGCAAAGGACTTCGGGCAGGAGCCGGGGCGGTTGCGGGACACGGTGCGAGAAATGCTGACGAGCCGGAAGATCGGGACGACGAAATGGGGACCTTGGCTGAACTGGGAGTTGGAAGCGGCGCAGGCGCTGGGGATGCCATGGTGCGTCCAGTGGTTCCTGGCTTTCGAGCATCGCCAGATCAGTGTGGGGCTTGAGATCCCAGCGCGTTGCCGAAAGAAGAAGGCGATGAAAGACCTGCTGGCATTCATGCACGAAACGCCGGTGGACCGCAGCCGCCGCGACAGGTATCCGATGAAGCCCAAGGATTTCGGCTACTTCAACGTCTATTACCATCGACTCGTCGGCGACGAGATCCTCTCTGGAACGTCAACCGAAGCCGTCACGGAGGCCGTGCTGCACGCCGTGACCGAATTCCTGGCCGCGGAAGACTCGGACTACACGCGCATCAACGACTACTTCCGGTGCCTGGCGTTTCGGACCGAGGCGGCGGCCGCGCCCGAGGCGGAGGAAGCGAAGTAGGCGGGTACTCGCGGTCAGCCGTGCACATCTCGACGCTTCCGCGACGACGTCGGCGTAGGGCAGGCGTCGCGCCCCCGGCGCCCGCCCGAGAGGCTGTTGGTGGGGGCCTGCTCCGCCTTTGCGACCCACCTCGGTCGCGTTTTCAGGGATCGAAGGGGCGGAGCCCCTCGTCAGCCTCCGTGTTACACACGGGGTATGCTGCTTGAGCACGCTACTGCTCAAGCCAGCCCTCGGCGACCGAAGGCTGAAACCACCGCCCGCACGGCAGGCGTCGGGCCCATCGCGGGCAATCTCACCACCTTCTTTTTCGCCCGCTTCACTGAAGCCGAGGGCACCGGCGCGGTTCTCGACGCCAGCCCAGGAATGGCACACCGCCCCCAGCATCCAGCACCGGAGCACCCCCCAACCGGCGATGCTTGGAGATGTTGGCGCTTCGGGCCGTCCGGGTTATCGTTGGCAGAACCCTTGGTGCCGGAACGCGGTGGACACGCCGGAACAGCACTGGTCAAGGTGTCGTTGTGTCGCGTGCGAACAATGTACCGGAGGTGATACGGCGATTCGCTACGTCGCTATAACCGGCATTAGGCGTCGGACCGGCGAGTTTCGTCCCAAGCCTGCTCCAGGAACAGTCCAAGCAGGCTTTGCGGCACCGTCTCGGGGCGTCCCACATCGACGGTCGCGGTCTCAAGGCGATAGTCGGCCCCGGTCACGGTCCATCGCCGGTTAATCCCCTCGTCGCCGATCCCGCTGTGCCACGGATAGACGAGGATGACGCGCTTGGCACGGTAGGCCTGACCGTAAGCCAGCATCTGAAACGTGTCGCCCTTGCCCGGCGCACCAGCGGGGTTCTTCCACTTCGTGTCGAGAACCACCGGACAGCGGCCCGCGTCCACAACCATGTCTGGGCACAGCCCAAAGCGATGCTCGCCGGTTTCGGACTTCACGGCGTGCAGGCTCGGGCCCTGCAGCGACACCCGTCCCGGCCCCAGGGCCTTCTGCAATGACCTTCCCACAAACTGCTCAAACAGCACGTTCATGGGGAAGAGGAACGAGAAGCCGGGCGTGCTACCGCTTCTGGTGTCCTGCCAGGGGTCCGACAGGAACACCCGCGCGAGGCGATAGACATCGTGGAATGCCACGTTGGTGCGGTCCAGGGAGACCGGCTCCTTCAGGGGCGATGCCGAGTCCGCGACGTTGTCCAGCCGAGCGAGCAGCTCCATCAGGCGACGGTGGTTTTCCAACCAGCGCGTCATCCCGGCGAGTCTCGTCGCGGCGGCCCTGCACACTCGATTCAGGGGAGTGTTCTCCGATAGCTCGTCGAACCGGCACGCGACCAGGTCGGGGCGAACCAGAAGGTGCGTGAACTGGCGCTTCACGTTGAGCGTGCCGCGAAGGACCGCCAGATCTTCTTCGTGCCGGACATAGCGCCGCGGAAGCCCCCGCCGGACGGCCGTCCCCAGACGCTTCGCGAAGAGTTCGATCAGCAGTTCCAGCCAGTTGTGCCGCTGGGTGCTCATGGCCGCCAGGTCGCTGGTGGGCACGTTGAAGTTCCGGACCACCGCCAGCATCTGCACCAGCGCTGCCCGAACGGCTCCGTCCGGACCATCCACCTTGGGCAGTATCTCGACGACGATACCGGGAGCGGCCAACACTCCGACCATCTGCTGCGCCTTGAGCCCCTTCTCCGTGCGTTGCAAGATGGCGTCTTCCGCCAACCCGGCACGGCGGGCCGCGTGCATGGCGGCGCGGACAAGGCGATCGATCTCCGCCTGCGTCAGTTCTCTTGCGGGGAGTTCTTCCCACTCACGGCAGGTGATCAGCTTGGACGGCCTCAAGGTCTTAGCCCAAGAGCTGCTCGTATGCGTCATCCGCAAAGGGCGACCGCACAGTCCATCGAAAGCGTTTCTCTCCGGCACGGTCGAGGCCCGGTGGGTTCTCCAGTTCTTCGCGCGTGACGAAGGCGTCCGTTCCCCCCAGCACCGCCCGCACCTTCTCCCAGTCGTCGTAGAAGTACTCGGCAATCAGCGGGATGACCTTGCGCCGCATGACCTCGTCGATGTCCTGCCGCTCTTCCGCACCCAGAAACCAGGCGTGGCCGATCCGATGGTCCCGGTCCACGAGCCATTCCAGCCGGTCGTTCATTTTTCGAAGCACAGCCGGGAGGTCGATTCCAGTGTTCGCTCTGGCCTTGGTCAGGAACGCCGGATCGGGCGCGATCTCCTCGAACGTGAAGCGGCGGCGCAGCGCCGTGTCGAGGAGCGCGATCGAACGGTCCGCCGTGTTCATGGTGCCGAGGACATGGAGATTGCCGGGAAGGGTGAAGCGGTCGCCGGAATGCGGGAGCGTCACCGCGATCTCGTTCGGCGCCCCGGCGCGTTTGTCGTCCTCGAGCAGGGTGATCAGCTCGCCCATCACCTTGGCGATGTTGGCGCGGTTGATCTCGTCGATCACGAGTACGTATGGGAGGCGCTGCGGGTTCTTCTTGAGGTGCTTGAGGAGGACATTGGGGCGGTCGGGGCGGAGTCCGTGCAGGACGTGAGCCGTGAACCCGCGATCCTGGAAGTCACTGACCGGTTGCGGGTTGTCAGTCGACACCCACCGCCAGCGAACGGCACGACGGTGAGGGAAGTGTTTTCCGTCGTGGAACTCGTAGTCGCCGATGACCTCGCCCATGGCCCAGTAGCGCCATTTTTCTCCCGCGGCCCACTGGTTCTCGGACCCGCCGCGCACCGGTACCACGACAAGGTCTCCCCGCTTCATCTTGCTTCGAAAGGTCGCAGTCGTAATCGTGGCAAAGTCCATCGGCGAGCCCAGATCTCCCTCCTTGATGCGGTTCTTCACCTCATCGGCGGAGTCGTATCGCGGATCTGACCAATCCTCGTTTTCGGGCCAATAGTACCCCACCCACTCGTCGCGCAAGCACTCCTCGAACAGCCCCGAGGGCTCCAGCGACACCTTGAAGAACCGCCGACTGCCCGTTTCGTCCAGCGGCGCATTCGCCGCCCTCGCCGCGATCCGCTTCAGTACCCCGTCCCGCGGGACCAGCCGCAGCCCGCCACCCTCCTCCGCCGCCTCCGGCCTCAAGCCTTCGACGAACTCCTCGTATCCGTAGGCCTGATGGAAAGTCACGAACTCGATGCGCTTTTCGTCGACCAGTTGGTCGTAGCGCGAGCGGATGGACACGGAATCGTTGTCGTCCACCGACCCGTCGCAGATCTCAACGCAGCGCCGAAACGTGGCGTAGGTCTTCCCGGTGCCCGGAGGGCCGTACAGGATGGTGTTGAGCGGGTGATTCATGGGTTCAGGTCCTCTATGGGTTGGTCTTGAGGGTCGGACAGGAATCGAGGTCGGCGTGGACCTGCCCCGCTTTCACGTGGACCTGCCCCGCTTTCACGGACGGTTAGCGGTTTACACTTCCCACTCCTTCAGCGATTCACGACCTGATAGGCAAGCACGTAGCGCGCACCGTCCCGGCTGAAGCGTTGCTGCTTCTCGCCGTTGCCAGCCTCGGCGGTGGTAATGCGCGTCTGTCCCAAGTAGTCGTCCGAGTCGAAGAACGTTGACCCGTCGGCGTCGTACAAGGCGACGGACACTGAGTCCGTGAACTCGATTTCCTCGTCCACCTTCTTGTGTTGTCCGTCGTTCATGCTGGCCGCCCATACCCGTCGCCCGTTCACTTCCAAGTATGCTTCGTCCGCGCCGGTGGTGTCCTCGGTTCTTTCGCACGACAGGGTTAGGAGGCGCAAGAAGTAGCGGGTCGGAGGGGGCGGATCTGGGGGCGGTTTGCTTTGGAGTTGGGCCACGAAGCTATCGATGTCGTGCCGGAGTTCTTCATTTTGCGTCTTTGCCTCGGCCAGCAGGACGTCGGCCTCAACTAAAGCAGTGTTCAACTCGTTGATCTTGTTTTCGGCCTCCCGATCGGCCCTGTACCCAAGAACCGTTACTACTGCAACTACGATAGTTGCGACCGCAGCCAGTGCGAATAGAAACTGTCCGTGCTTCTTCGATCCATCTGTTTAATCTCTGCATGGTTTTGGTCTCCTCGGCAATTTGCTAGTGTGTTTAGTCGACGCGCGATAATGGGGGATTACTCGCAAGGCCTCTGCCGGATCTGTGCACCCGAGGCGCGAAGGATGCGTACGATCTTGTCTCACTCGTTGCTTCGCTCCAGTGGAGGGCCGTGTAGCCCTCGCTGTTCTTGGTGTTGATGTCCGCTTCGGCGTTCAGGAGGGGAGTCACCACCATCGGGTTGCTGTTCTCCGCTCCCCGATGCAATGGTGTAAGCCCGTTGTCGGCAGGTGCGTTGGGGTCCGCCCCGGCCTGCATCGAGAGCCGCACCATCGTCGGATTGGAGGTGTATTCCGCAGGTCGTTGGAGTATCCAAGGACTCCACGCCTTCAGTCCAAGTCCGTCAATGCACCGCCAAAACCGCTGGATGTCGTGCCAGTTGTAACGACCGATTGAGCAGTCCTGGGCGGCAACGGGGGGCGCTGCCGGTGCGACGGCCAAGGCCGTCACTGCCACGGCGGTCAACACTATGGCGCGAGCAGTCATCGGACGCTCCGCGCGACCCGCAATCCGAAGTGGAGGTTCCGGCTACCGGCATCGCCCCTGAGCCGCCGGGCCGAACGGAGGTATTCCGGACCGTAGTAGAACCCACCACCCCGCAACACGCGATAGTCACAATCCCCCGCGTACGACGAAAGTCCATCTGTCGGGGCATCTTCGTAGCCCCCATAGCAGTCATCTACCCACTCCCACACGTTCCCCAGTACATCGTACAGGCCGAAACCATTCGATCGGTACGAGCCTACCGGCGCCGTGTTTTCCTGCCGATCCCGACAGCCGACACTGCTATCGCCGTTAGCATATTGGCACTGCTCGCGCGTCCCATCCCCCCAGTACCGCGCCGTTTGAGTCCCGGCCCGCGCGACGTACTCCCACTCCGCCTCACTCAGCAGCCGATACTCCTCCCCGGTTCGTTGGGTGAGCCAGTCCGCGTACTGCCACGCATCCTCCCAATGCAGGTCACGCACGGGAAGGCGCCCTCGGCCCCACAGCTCATGCGGTTGATAACCCCCACAACCACCCCCCTGCAAACATGCGTCCCACTCATCGAACGTGACTTCATACACGCCCACGGCGAACGTATAGCCGATGGTGACCCGCCGCTGAGGCCCTTCGTTGCTGCGCCGCCCTTCCTCCGTCTCCGGCGAACCCATGATGAAGCTGCCTGCTGGTATCACGACCATCTCAGGGCACACGTCGCAGTCCCGGAATACTTCGCCCACTGCCTGGCCCGCAGCTGACCGTGTCGGCATCAAGCACCCAATCGCCGTCAGCGCGACCAATCCTGCCAGTCCTCCCCACCGGGGCGTTCGCGATCGGCTCATGGCTCCCTAGTAGCCCCCGCTTCCCGAAGCATGCGCACGATACTGCCTCGGACGGATGCGTTGGAGCACGACTCGGCGACCTCGAGCGGCGTCTGATCGAGACCCCTCGTCGCGTTCGGGTCCGCTCCATACTCCAGCAGCACGCGCACGAGAAGCTGTCTGCACCTGTCGATGGCGATGTGTAGCGGCATCCCAAGAGTGGTCTTCGCGTTCGGATCGGCGCCGACTGCGAGCAGAGCTTCCAGCACCTGCGGATTCGTTGTGTTCTCAGCTGCATGGTGCAACGGAGTCACCAGTCCCCAGGATCCATTGGGATCGGCACCCGCGTCGAGGAGCAGTTCGACCAGTGCGACGCTGTTGGGCTGATTGCCCAAGACGTGGTAGAGCGGCGTGTAGCCGAAGCGATCCGGGCCCAGGTCCGCGTTTGCGTAGAGCAGTGCGGCCACCACGCCGTGAACGACTGTCACGTTGTCCGTGCGCTGAACCGCCCAGAAAAGCGGGCTCTCCACCCCCCCGATGGGGTTCGGGTCCGCCCCGGCCCTCAGCAGCATCTGGATCACGGCGGGGGAGCGCGTCCACTCGGCCGCATGTCTCAGGATTGCATGTGCATTCGGATCGGCGCCGGCTTCAAGACACTCGGCGATGTGGACGGGTCTCGCCTCGTTCCACCAGATCTCTAGGAACCGCACGTCCCGCTTCCACGGGTTGGACCCATTGGGGTCGCATACGGGATTGTCCGGGCTCTGCGCGGCGGCGGGTGCGGTGGCCAAGGCCGCAAGTGCCAAGGCGGCCAGCACTCCGGCACGCGCAGTCACCGGACGCTCCGAGCAACGCGGAAACCGCGCAGAAACGACCTCTCCCATCCTGCGACCGGCCGGTCTCGCATCGCCGAACGCAGGAGCCTCGGAGAACTCCAACAACCGCCCCCGCGGAGCACACGGCTAGAATACTCGTCAGACTCGGCTTGTCTGGCGCTCCCGTCATTCGGGGCGTCCGAATAGCTCTCAATCCAGCAGTCCTGCGTCCATTCCCACACGTTGCCCAGAACGTCATACAGCCCGAACCCATTCGGTTGATACGACCCGACTGGCGCGGTGTACTCGTAGCCGTCCGAACACGACAGGTCATAGTCGTCGCCGTTGGCATAACGGCACTGCTCACCTTCACTCTCCCCCCAGTGCCGAGCACTCTGCGTCCCCGCACGCGCCACGTACTCCCATTCCGCCTCGGACAGAAGGCGATACTCCTGGCCGGTCCCTGCGGAGAGCCACGCCGCGTAGGCCTGAGCGTCTTCCCAATTGACGTTGATCACCGGACAGTCGTCGCGCCCCCACCCTTCATCCTCGGGAATCGCGCCGCCACACCCCCCGGCCCACGCGCAGGCATCCCATTCCCCGAAGGTGACCTCGTAGACGCCTACCGCGAACGACTCGATCGACACGACCCGACGAGGCCCTTCAGCATCAAACCGGCCCTCCTCCACCTCCGGAGAGCCCATGATAAAGCGGCCGCTGGGCACGACGACCATTTCCGGGCATTCCTCGCAGTCCCGGAACACCTCGCCCACCTCTTGCGCGGCGGTTTCCGGGGCACACGGGCAGATCGTGAGCCACAAGGCCAGCATCAGTGCGGCACCCACTCGCGTACTCTCCATGCCGTCTTCGTGTGTACAAGCCAAGGAATCATCGATCCCCGAAGCGGTTCGGCGATGATCCGCGAGAGGCCGAGTTCGTCATCGCGGAGGTAGCGGAAGACGTTGAAGCGACGCGCGAGATGGCAATCCAGATCGCGCTCGACTGCGCGGGCGGCGTGCAGATGCGGCGTCAGTTCCTGAAGGAGACGAACGCACTCGCGTTGACGGTGCCGTCGAATCCTTTCCACATCGTCCAGGACGCGAACGCAATCCTCACTGCGGGCCTGTCGAACCTCCCCCAGACTCATGTGCGTCTCCCTTCGCCGAACGCGTCCGGCGAACCGCCGAGCGTCACGTGACAGGCTCCTCAAACGCAAGAGCGCGAGTCACTCTTAACACTACGGACCTCTTGGGATCGACGCACCTCCCAAATATGGGTTCAGTTGTTCTAATGGCCATGAGCGCGGTCCAATGGCCTGAAGTGCCACTTAGCGGTCGCGGTGGGTCCGATGACACGCGGCGAGCGAAGTCTCGACGACCGCGACGAGCCTGCTATTTCGACAGTAGTGCCGTGTCGGCTATGCACTAAGGACTTCGTCTGGAGGCCCCACCGCGTGGTCGGGACGAGATCCGGGTCAGCCGAGGCGGCCTGCCCCGCCGAATTCCTGCTATTGGACCCGGTCTTCCCGCTATTCGAGGCCGACAAGCCCGGTCCCGGCGTCACGGCAAGAACGGCAGATCGTGCAGTCCTGGTTAGACTTAGACGATTCCTTGCCGGGTTTCACCTCTCCTCTCAGGGGTTTGTAAGGCAGGCGCTCTGAACCAACTGAGCTAAGCGCCCCAGGCACCGGAAACCTACTAGAAACTTCCGTCCGCGGTTGCGCTAGGCGCCACTCCCGATCGCCAGGGGATCGGGGCCGTACTCGTTGTCGCCCTCGTCGCCGGGCGTGAAAAGCAGTTGGAAGCCGAAAAAGATGTTGACGATCGGGATCGCCATGTACAGGCAGTGCAGTCCCGGCCTTCCCATGTCGTGAAGCCGCTTGACGGTGATGGCAATGGCCGCCCAGGCCGCTCCGAGTGTGATTCCGGCCAGCGGCAGCTTGAAGACGGGGGCCAGTGAGTCGGGAGCCATGACAAGCGCCGCACCCATCCCGGCGATGACCAGGTCGTCGAGAAGGATGTGCCAGAAAAACCAGGCGCGGTTGACTCTACCCCTGGTGGTGAACAGTTCCAGGAACGCGTCCATTCAGAGAATCCTCCGATCGGGTTGCCCTCCGGGCGAGGGCGGTCGCAGCTTCGTCCTCATGTATGACGATACGCACAACGACCGCAAGGACATCACGACGCCGGGCATCACGACGCCGGACATCACCGCACCGGACATCACCGGACTGGCGGAGGGATTCCTGGAGGCGCAAGGCGCGGGCGGCTTCGTCGAGGCTCCCTCGGCGACCCACGGCCTCGCGCTGGAGGACGCCTACCGCGTCGGAGCCGGGATCGCCCGCGCGCGGCTGAGGAGCGGCTGGCGGCCCGCGGGGTGGAAGGTGGGGCTCACGAACCGCGAGATCTGGCTGCGGTGGGGGCTGGACCGCCCCATCATCGCGCCGGTCTACCGTGAGACGGTCTTTCGCGTCCCGAGCCAGCCTGGGGGAGCCGCCTGGCCCCACCGGTCCGTTCCCATGGGCACCCGGGCCTCGGCCCGCCTCGAGGTGGAGGTCGTGTTCGGGTTCTCGGACGCGCTCGACGCCGAGACGGCCGCCGGACCCCGGATCCCGCCGATCTGGATCGCGCTGGGCGTCGAACTGGTGGACTGCCACTACAGGGGCTGGCGCTTCAGCCCCGCCGACGGAGTCGCGGACTTCGGCCTCCACGCCGGGTTGATTGTCGGTCCCCCCGTCGACCTGCCCCCGCGCAGGGACCCGCCGCACGGAGACCCGCCGCCGGATTTCTCCCGCTCGCTGCCGGAGATGGCGGTGTCGCTCCTTGCGGATGGCGAGGTGCTGGCCCGGGGCCGGGGCGACGCGGTCCTCGGGAGCCCCTTCCATGTGCTCGCCGAGCTGCATGACTCGCTGGGGCCCGCGATCGCCGCCTATCCCGCCACGCCGGGACCCGCCCCGCCGGGAGATTCGCGGGAGGCAGGTCGCGACTACATTGTTTCGACCGGAACGCTCACGCCGCTCGTGGAGGCGCGAATTGGGACTACGTACAAGGTCGAGGCCGATCTGCTTCCGTCGTTTTCCTTCGTGCTGGTCTGAAGTGGCCGCCCGTCCGTTCACCGGTACCGCGGCCGCGCTGGCCCTGGTCGCTCTGGGAACCCTTACATGCCAGACCGGGACCCGGCCCACCGCCTCCGTGCCCGAGCCAGCCCCGCAACAGCCGGCTGTCCAGCCGGAGACGCAGCCCGAGACGCAGCCGGCCGTTCGCTCCAAGGCCGACGAGCCCAACACGACCGACGGGATCTACACCGCGGCGCAGGCCGAGCGCGGAATCGGGGTCTACAACCGGATCTGCTCCGAATGCCACGAGCCGGCGGACTGGACCGACCCCGCCTTCCTGGAGCGCTGGGAAGAGGCTTCCGTCTTCAGGCTGTGGTACTGGATCTACGAGCGGATGCCCCACGGCAACCCGGGCAGCCTGACTCGCGAAGAGGTCACCGACGCGCTTACCTACATCTTCCAGCTCAACGGCCTGCCGCCGGGGCCCACCGAGCTGGCGGACGACGACGACACCATCGACGACTACTGGATCATCTGGAACAAGCCATGATACCACGCCCACTGCTCGCGACAACGCTGGCCGCGGCCCTCGCGCAAGCCGCCCCCGCCCCCGCCGCCGCCCAGTCCTCCAGCTTCGTTTCGCCCAACGGCGACGTCGACTGGAACCGCTTCTACACGGCTGCCGAGACCAACCAGATCCTGCGCGAGTTCGCGGACCTGTACCCCGGGCTGACCGAACTGCAACAGGTCGGCGAGAGCTATTACGGCCAGCCTCTCATGCTGATCACGATCACCAACGAGGCCACGGGCCCGGCGGCCGAGAAGCCCGCGCTGTACGTCGACGGCGGCATCCACGCGGGCGAGTTGACCGCCTCGGCGGTGGCGACCCACCTGATCGGCCACCTGCTGAACGGCTACGGCAACGACCCGCGCGTCACCGCGCTCCTCGATGCGCGCGCCTTCTACGTGCGGCCCAAGTTCAACCCGGACGGCTCGGACCTGGCGCTGATCGACGACCAGTTCCTGCGCAGCACCCCCCACCCCTTCGACGACGACGAGGACGGCGTCGCGGACGACGATCCGCCCGAGGACCTCGACGGCGACGGCTGGATCACGCAGATGCGGGTCCCCGACCCGGACGGGATCTGGGTGGCCGACCCGGAGGACGACCGGATCATGGTGCGCGACCCCGACATGCAGCGCGCGGGCCTGCGCTTCTCGACCATGCGCGAGGGCGTCGACAGCGACGGCGACGGGACCATCAACGAGGACGGGATCGGCGGGCTCGACATGAACCGCAACTTCCCGCGCAACTGGGAGCGCGTGCACATGCAGCCGGGCGCGGGGGACTACCCGCTGTCCGAGCCCGAGACGCGCGCCGCCGCGGAATTCATCAACGCGCACCGCAACATCACCGGGATCTACCACGGGCACACCTCGGGCGGCTTCGTGTACCGGCTGCCGTCGGCGTCGGCGCCGTCGCTGTTCCCGCAGATCGACCTGTCGCTGATCGTGCACCTGGGCGAGGAGTACACGCGCTCGACCGGCCGTCCGGTGGTCCCGAGCGCCACGCATCCCACCGAGCACCGCTACGGCACGCTGATCTCGTGGGGGTACTGGGACCACGGGGTGATCGGCTGGGTGCCCGAGTTCTCGCCGGGGCCCGAGGCGTGGGTAACCGACTACGACGGCGACGGCGAGATCAGCGAGGCCGAACAGCACCGCTTCAACGACGAGGAGCTGGGCGGCCGGTACTTCTCCGACTGGACGCCGTACGACCACCCGCAGCTGGGCGCCGTCGAAATCGGCGGCTGGCACGCCAAGTTCTGGGGACAGAATCCGCCGCCGGAGTTCCTCGAGGAAGAGACCGCGCAGCAGATGCACTGGATCCTCTACCTGGCCGAGCAGGGTCCGCTGATCGAGGTGAGCGACCCGGTGGTCACGGCGGTGGGCGACGGAACCTTCCGCGTCGCGGTGACCGTGACCAACACGGGCTTTCAGCCGACGAGCGTGACCGACCGGGGCGCGGTGGGACGTGAGCGCGCGGACGGGACCGTGGACCGCCAGGTGGTGAGGGCGCCGGCCGTGACGCTGACGCACCCGGGGCTCGAGATCGTCGAGGGGCGGGCGCGCACCGTGATACCGCATCTGGCGGGGTCGAACCCGTTCCTGGAGGCCGCGACCGAGCGGTCGCACACGGTGTCGTGGGTGGTGCGCGCGGTGGGCGGCGAGCGCGCCGTGCGGGTTACGGCGGCCTCGGACAAGGGCGGCACCGTGCGCTCCGGCTGGGTGGCAGTCCGATGAGGGGGCGGAGGCTTGGGCACGGCGGGCGGAGGCTCGGGCTGGCGGTCGCGGCGGCCGTGGCGGTGGCCGCCGGCTGGTTCGCGGCGTGGGCCGCCCCCCTCGATGCCCAGGAGGCGCGGCGGCGGTGGGAGCGCATGTGCCAGATCCGCGCGGAGAAGTTCGATCTGGTGCTGCCCGGCGCCATGCACGACAACGACCTCGACATGTGGATCGTGGTCATGCGCGAGGGCCTGCTCGACCCCCTGTGGGACGCGCTCGGGCGCGGCTACGTGGGCGACTGGGCGTACTACGTCTTTACCGACCGCGGTGAGCGCACCGAGCGCGCGGCGCTGGGCGTGGGCGGCTACATGCTGGAACAGTGCGGCGTCTACGATCACTTCGGGAGCGCGGCGTCGCTGGCCGAATACGTGGCCGAACGCGACCCCGAGCGCATCGGCGTGAACATGGCCGCCTCGATCGGTGGCGCCGACGGGCTTTCGCACACGTCGTATCTGCACCTGCGCGAGCTGCTGGGGGCGCCGTGGGCGGACCGGCTCGTGTCGGCGGAGCGCTTCGTGTCGGACTTCCGCGCGACCCGGACCGCCTCCGAGATCGCCGCCTTCGCCGAGGCGGGCGAGATGAGCCGCGAGATCGCCGAGCGAGCCTTCTCCAACGAGGTCATCACGCCCGGCGTAACCGCCCTCGAGGACGTCGCGTGGTGGATGTGGGACCAGCTGCTCGCGCGCGGGCTCGATTCATCCTTCGACATGCCGTCCGTGTACATCACCGGCCCGGCCGGGATCGAGGCCACCTCGTCGGACCGCATCATCCAGCGCGGCGACCTCCTCATGATCGACTGGGGCGTCGGATTCCTCGACTTCTATACCGACATGAAGCGGGTGGCGTACGTCCTGCGCGAGGGCGAAACCGAGGCCCCGCCCGGGATCCAGCGCGCCTTCGACCGCGCCATGGAGGTGCGCGACGTCATGAAGGCGTCGATCAAGCCCGCCCCGACCGCACAGCAGGCCCTCGACGCCACCTGGGCCGCAATCGAGGCCGCCGGCTTCAACCGGATCGGCTTCAACCAGCCCACCGACGACCCGGAGGTCACGGATGTCGTGATCGGACCCCACTCGGTCGGCAACTGGGGCCACGGCATCGGCCCGTCACTGGCGTTCTTCAACCCAACGCAGCTCACCTACGAACTGCGCCCGGGCACCCTGATCTCCGTGGAGCTATTCGCCTACACCGCCAACCCCGAGTGGGACAACGCCAAGGTGCGGATCCCCCTGGAGGACGACGCGGTCGTCACGGAGCGCGGCGTGGAGTGGCTGTACCCGGTGACCCAGCGGATCCTGCTGGTGAGGTAGGACACAGACCCCTCAGCGCAACGGCGGCACGGTCAGCGCAGCGGCGGCACGATCCGCACCAAACGCCCTTTCTGGTCGAACACGCGGACCGGGATCCGGGCGATATCGTTGCTCAGATCGATCACCGGCCCCGTGGCCTGGGCGGCAGCGTCGGGCGCTCCCGACCCAGTGACCCGGTAGGATTCCGCCGCGCTCAGGTTAACCCCATAGCCCAGGTCGGCCATCGACTCGATCGTGATCCTGCTCAGCGGTTCCCGGCCAATGGTAAGGAAGGGCGTCATCAGCTCAGCTTCGAGGACCGATTCCCTCCAATGTGAATCCGCCGAGCCCTGGCGTCCTCCACTCTCGACGGGAACCTTGGCCCCCCTGTACGACCGGCCTCCGCTCGCGTCAAACGCCGACCGCGCAAGCGGCCCGACGAAGTGGGTATCGGCGTTCGAGTTTCCGGAGCGCGAGGGGTTGCGAAGGAGATCATGGTCGCCCCACAGCGTGCCGAAGCCCAGGACGTGCGCGTATTCGTGAGTGACGGTGTTGACGAGCGCGCCCTGGGCCTCCAGGCGGTTGACGTCGTCCTCGTCCAGTTCGATGAAGCCTCTGAGTGCCTCCTTATAGATCGTGTCGGACGCTTCAAACCGGATTAGACGCTGGCTGCAGGGAGCCGCCCGTCCGAGAATCCCACCCGCCCCGTCGATCGAGTCGATCGTGATGTAGATGCGAATGTCGTCAATCACTTCGCCCGCCGCGATCGCAGGTGATCCCGGCCCGCAAGCACCGGCAGGAACAGCCTCCTGGTAGGTGAGATCGTCGGCGCCTCGCACGATGACCGACTCCCATCGCTTGGCCGCATCCCGCATCACCTGGTCCTGCGCGGCCGTTCCGCCGTCGAGGAACACCAGTTCGATGTCGAAGGGCTCCACAGGCTTTCCGCCGACCGTCACGGTGAGCGTCGAGGGACCGAATTCGGTGAACGCGTGAACCGCGACGTGATAGGTCCCCATTCGCGTCGGCACCATCTGGCACAGTTCATCCGAAGCGGCGTTGCCACTCAGGCACCGGTACTTGTAGTGGTGGTCCGGCCGGGAATCGTAGTGGACGAACATGTCGGCATCGCCCGACCCTCCCGACAACTCGACATTGAGGGCTTCGTCGGAGGCCTCGGTGATGTCGATCCGGAAGAGGAGCACCTCGTTCACCGTGGACGAGGAAACGGTTACGGCCTGTCCCAGCGCAATCGCCTCCTGGTGCAGGACCGTGAGCTGCTTTTCGCCCGTGTTGTTGGCCCTCTCCCACTCGTCGATACCGCCGTCGGGGTCAATGACGACCGCGAGACGGCGCGTCCCCTGGTCGAACGGACCCGCCGCCGCAAAGCTCACGTGCACCGTGTCCTCCGACTGCAGTTGCGCCACCTGAACCGTCTCGAGGACAGCTCCGTCCACCAGAAGACTCACGGCGAAGCTGTCCGGACTCTGGCCATCGCCCTTGTTTCCGATGAGCGCGCCGACCTCGATCATCTCGAGCGTACTGGGCTCCTCCCGCGACACGTCGAACCGCTCGACGCTCAGATCCGGCAGCGGGTTGTCCGACGTGGCTCTTGCGGCGGCGATGTTCTGGACGCCTCCCGGGGCCCAGATCGTCAGGGACTGCGCGCCGAACTTGCCGCCGAGCGTCCATGTCGTCGAAGCCTGCCCCTGGTCGTCCGTCACCACCGAATCCGGGCTTGCCGAACCGCTCTCCGCACTGGGCCTGAAGACCACGGGCAGACCCGACACGCCAAAGCCTCCCCGGTCCTCCACCTGGACCACCAGCGGCTCGGGCAGGGGTTCGTTCCTCAGCGCCTCCTGGTTGTTCCCCGACACGATCCCGACCGCCGATGCCCGCTGCTGCACCGTCACCTGGGCCGTCGCGCTGATGTCCGCAGTGCTGGCCGTCAGCGTGGCCATGCCGTTCCCCACGGCCGTCACCGAACCGTTGGCGTCGACGGTGAAGACGCTGTCGTCGGAACCCGACCACGTCACCGTGACCGCCATCGACGAGCCAAACTGGTCGCGCACGTTCGCACTGAATGGCGTGGCCTGGGTGATGTAGGTGAGCGTCGCGGACGCCGGCTCGATCGTGATCGTCGCGGGGCGCGGAGGCTCGGGCGGCGTTACCGGACCCGTGTCCCCACCGCCGCAACCCGCAACCGCGGCCAGAAGGAGCGTGCGTGCGACGAGCGTGGGCGCGGAGGTCTTCATGTTGGCAATCCTCAAGACGAGCGATGGTTCCCGTCAACAGCGATGGTTCCCGTCAATATAGTGCGCCATGGGGACTACGGACGAGAACTTGCGGCGCAGGATCCGGGGTCAGCGGGCCCGGCGGAAGCAAGATACTTAACCAAAGTGTTTAGTGTTGGCCTGGCGAGCGCCCCGTGAGTCGGCTCCTCGTTCCCCAGCCGACCGGTTCCGTCCAGCCAGGACGCCTTGCGATACGCTACCCGAACATTTCCCGAACTGTGGGGTATAAGGAGGTGAGAACACAACGCGCCCACCCCTGACCTCGGGATCAGACAAGCATGCCTACTTCCTCTACTTCCCCCGCCGCCGGCCAGCCCGCCCCTTCCCCCTCCTCCAACCCCAACTCGCTCGCCGATCCGCTCGGCGACGAGATCGCCACGCTCTGCGCGCACATCAACGCCGCCACCTACCGGCTCCTCTGCCTGCTCAGGACCTACGACGAGGAGGGGCGCTGGCAGGGCTTCCGCTCCTGCGCCCACTGGCTCTCCTGGCGCACCGGCATCTCGATCGGGCCCGCCCGCGAGAAGATGCGCGTCGCCCGCTGCCTCGCCTCCCTGCCCCGGATCTCCAAGGCTTTGTCCAGGGGGAAGCTCTCCTACTCGAAGGCGCGGGCCCTGACCCGCGTCGCCACGCCCGAGAACGAGGAGGAACTCCTCACCTTCGCCGACCACGGCACCACCGCCCACGTCGAGCGCCTCGTCCGCAACCTGCGCAGGCTGAGCCGGAGCGAGGACGACCAGGCCGAGAGCGCCGAGCGCCGGCACCTCTACCTCTACACCGCCGACGACGGCAACTACGAGATCCGCGGCCGGCTCAGCCCCGAAGTGGGCAGCATGCTCCTCCGGGCGCTCGAGGTGGCCGAACGGAAGCTCTACCGCGAGCAGCGCGAGGCCGGCACCCACAAAAAGACCACCGCCAACCAGCGCCGGGCCGACGCCCTGGGGCTGTGGCTGGAGGAGCAAGTGAAGCCCGAGGTCCAGCTTGTCGTCCACTCGTTCGAGGGGGGTGGCGCCAGCGACGGCGTGGCGGGAGGCGCGCCGGGAGGCGCCGCGGCCGGCGTGGTCACGGAAGAGGGCGTGCGCGTTTCAGCTGAAACGTCTTTGCGGCTCGCCAGCGACGCGGAAGTCGTGCCGATCAGGCGGGATAGGAGAGGCTGCGTGCTCGACGTGGGACGGCGGCGGCGGACCGTGGACTGGCGGCTCCGCAAGGCACTGGACGCGCGCGACGGCGGCTGCCGCTTCCCCGGATGCGGATCGCGGCTCCGCACCCACGCCCACCACATCCTCCCCTGGGCCAAAGGCGGCGACACGGCCATGGACAACCTCGTGCTGCTGTGTCCGTTGCATCACCGCGCGGTCCACGAGGGGGGTTGGCAGGTGGAGATGGACGAGGGGGGCGTGCCGCGGTTCTTCAATCCGCTGGGGGTGCGCATGCCTGTGGCTCCCGAGGCCCCGGACATCGGCGGCTTGCTGCCCGACGGCAACGGGGAGGCGGCCCCGGCGAACCGCCCGCCACCCGCACCGCAGGACTTCGGGCTCACCCGCTGGCACGACCGGCCGGACATCGAGGTCTGGCCCGGAACCACCCTGTGGCACGGCGAACGCATCGACTGGAACTGGGCGCTCGACTGGTTCCTGAGTGAGGAGGGCGGCGGCGCGGGCGTACGCTAAACAATATTGTTAAGTATCGACCCCGGCCACTCCCTCAGCTCCGCCGCCGCCTCTCCAGGTACACCGGCAGGTAAAGCAGCCCGAAGAAGACCGCGGCCGCCGCCTCCAGCTTGAGCAGATACCACGGCCAGGGCAGGAAGATGAAGGGTGACGCGGTGTCCGGGACCGCGCACAGGTACATGTAGTTGCTGTCCAGCAGCAGGTTGACCGGCGTCAGGACGGCGGCCATGACGTTCAGTGCGACGAACGCTCTGACCAGCGACCTGAAGTTGGGCCGCATCCCCAGCCCGAAAGTGGCGAACAGCGCTGCGACTACGATGGCCCCGTGGGAGATGAAGTACTGGAAGAAGAGGTAGTGCGGAAAGCCCTCGGACAGCTCCGGCGTCACCATTGCGTTCGTGGCGCCCGCGAGTCCCCAGAAGTAGACGAGATCGAAGGTCCACCGCCGGCGGAAGAGCAGCATCGCCGCCGACAGCAGGATGGTCATCCCACAGACGTGGAGCGGCAGGTGCTCGCGGACGAACACCTCGCCGCCCTCCGTGGCGTACCGGTAGATCCAGCCCACGGACTGGTTGGCCAGCAACACGACGGCCAGACCGATGCACAGCCCCCGCGTGACCCGGCGCGAACCGGAACGCCGCGCCACGGTCGTCACGACGGCGGCAACCGCCACCATCAGCACCATGGCAGCGATGTGGGGCGGGCCAAAAAGCTGAAAGGGAGGGGCGGACATCGGCCCAAGCTAACGGCCCGGCTCGCGCCCGCGCACGGACGCTGGACGCCACTGCGGCTGCAGCTACTGCGGAGTGGGTGTCGGATCCCCCACCCAGGTACCCCGTCCGCCCATCGCGGCCACGCGAAACCTCAGCCGGTGGCGGGCGGCGAAGCGCAGGGCCTTGTCCTGTACCACGCCGCCGCCAATGCATCGTGCCTGGTCCCAGCTCACGGTGCGGAGCGGCGTCAGGCCCCTCTTGCGCTGCGGATCGGCGGGGAACACCCCGTCCACGTCCTTGACCAGGCGGATTTCGGACGCGCCGAGAGCGTGACCGAGGAAGAGCGCGGTCAGGTCGGAGCCGCCGCGCCCGAGCAGCGAGGGCACGCCGGTCACGTCGACCCCGACGAAGCCGGGGACCACGATCACGTCCGCACACGCGAACGCCGCGGCGATTCGGCGGGTGTCGACGGCCACGGGGTCGGCGTCCCTGATCGCGCCGCGGGTGCGCACGCACAACTGCGCGGCGGTGAATCCGGCGGACGGCACACCGACATCCGCCAGCGCGATCCGCAGAAGCGCCACCGACGCCTCCTCGCCCGTGGCGAGAAGTGCGGCCACGAGGGCGTCCCGGGGCTCGGTCGCCACGGCCTTCGCGGTGGAAAGCAGAGACTCGGTCGTGTTGCCCATCGCCGACACGACGGCAATCACCTTGCGGCCGTGGGCCACCTCCTGCCTCACGTGTTCAGCGACGCGCCGATAGCCCACCTGCCCCGCGAGCACGGAGGAGCCGAACTTGACCACCGCGGTCACGCCGCCTGGCACACAACCTCCTCCACGCGGGCGAGGGCGCGCTCCAGGTCGGCCACCAGGTCATCCGCCGACTCGATCCCGACCGACAGCCGCAGCAGGCCCTCACGGATCCCGGCGACGATCTGGGCGTGCTGGTCCATCGACGCGTGCGTCATTGTCGCGGGATGCGCGATCAGGCTCTCGACGCCCCCGAGCGACTCGGCCAGCGCGAAGTGCTCGAGCCCGCTGGCGAACGTCTCGACCGCCTCGCGACCGCCGCGCAGCTCGAACGAGATCAGGCTGCCCCATCCCAGCTGCTGCCGGCGGGCGGTCTCGTGGCCGGGATGCCCCGCCAGACTGGGGTGGTTCACGCGGGAAACGACGTCGCTGCTCGTGAGGAGATCGACGACGCGAAGCGCGTTGTGCTCGTGGGCGCGGACGCGGGCGTGCAGCGTGCGGATTCCGCGCAGGGTCAGGTACGAATCGAAGGGCGCGCCGGCCACCCCCATCGCGTTGGTCCACCACGCCACGTCCTCGAACAGCTCCTCGTCCGCCGCGATCACCGCGCCTCCGACCACGTCGCTGTGTCCGTTCATGAACTTGGTGGTCGAATGGACGACGAGATCCGCCCCGAAGTCGAGCGGCCGCTGGTTGACCGGGGACAGGAAGGTGTTGTCCACCACGCAAACCGCGCCGATCTCCCGTGCCAGACGGGCCCACGCCGCGATGTCGGTAATCCGCAGCAGCGGATTGCTCGGCGTTTCGATCCAGATCATGCGCGGCCGCATCGCCCGCGCACGCGCCTTGGCGCCCGCCGCCGTCTGGTCCACGAAACGCACCTCGTACGACCCGCGCGCCGCCTCGGCCGAGAACAGGCGATGGCTGCCCCCGTAACAGTCGTGCGGGGCCAGCAGCAGATCACCGGCGCTCAGCAGCCGCGTGACGACCGCAATCGCCGACATGCCCGAAGACGTGACCACCGCGCCGCATCCGCCCTCCAGTTCGGCGATCGCGTCGGCGGCGAGGTCGCGGGTGGGGTTGCCACTCCGAGTGTAGTCGTACTTGGCGTAGACGCCGGGCGACTCGAATTGGAAGTTCGACGACAGGTGGATGGGCGGCATGACGGAACGGTGTCCCGGGTCGGCGCAGAGTCCGGCGCGGACCGCGCGGGTGACAGGGGAAGGGCTGCGGTTCATCGGGGTGCCTCCTCTTCGTCGAGGCCCAGGGTGATTTGCCGTGCGACTTCCCCGGTTTCCTTGAGGAAGGCGTCGTGGCCGAACAATGAGGGAATGGTGACGTGGCGGACGGGACTGCGGCCGTGACGCGCGGGGGGCCGCGCCCGGCGTTGAGCGAGTTCGTCGACGAGCCAGGGCGGGACGATGACGTCGGTGTCGAACGAGACGACGAGCGCGTCGGCCGGGAGCGATTCGGGACGCGTGCCGTGGAGGTCGATCGACTCCGACAGCGCCAGGAATCGGTCGGTGTCGAAGACTTCGGCGAAGGCCGCGCCGCGGGAATCCAGGTACTCCTCGACAGGGAACCGCGACGGTGTATGGCCGGGGGTCGCCGGTGCGAGGGCGAAGGGGGAGAAGCGCGCTTCGAACTCGTCGATGCTTCGGTAGGTGGTCATCGCGAGGGCGCGGGCGAGGGCCAGGCCGCGCGCTGGCTGACCGGTCTCGGCGCCCAGGGTGGCGGCCGCGCGCTGTACCGTGCGCACCGCGGTGGCCATGGGGTGGGTCCGATGGGCGGCGCCGAGGATGACGAGCTTCGAGGTGCGCGCGGGGAAGAGTTCGGCGAACGCGAGGGCCACCATGCCGCCGTAGGAAGCGCCGACCAGCGAGGTCGCCGCGATGCCGAGGTGGTCGAGCACGGCCGCGAGGGCCCGGGCCTGATCGTGGGTGGTCACCGGGCGGAGGACGTCGTCTCCGCACGGGCCGCCGAGGAAATCCATGCCGATGAGCAGCCGGCGTGCCGGGTCGAGAGCGCCGCCCTGCTCCACCACTCCTCTCCACCAGCCCGGTTCCGGGTGCGCTGACGTCGGCGCGAGGTGCCTGCCCGCGGAGATTCCGCCCAGCACGACAGTCGGGGCGTGGTCGGGGCCCACCGCCTCGAAGTCCACCGGCACGCTGCGTGGCCCGAGGTGATCGAAGTCGATGCGGGTGCGGAGCGTCGCGCGGGTGGCAGGCGTCGGACGGGTGGCGGATGCCGCGCGAGCGGGAGCGGGAGCGAAGGAGAGAGCTGCGCCGGCGGGGAAACTGGGCATCTTCGGTTCTCCGGGTCTGGACCTCTCATCGGACTCCGGAGATTCGACACCCTGGTACTTCCGGCTACCGCTCCGAAGAGCGGTGGGCGGTCATCTTTGCGGCGCGACGCGGGGCTCGCCGGACATGGTCCGCCGGACACTCGGTCCGCCGCAGGAGTTGGCACCTTTGCGGGAATGCCACTTCCCGCAGGTTGCCCCGGCTTCACAGGGCCTGTCCCTCAGCCGGTCTCGATGAATTGTCGTTGAACGATAGCTACAACGGTTTGCGCCGGACGTCAAGCACTTTCGCGGGCATTGGGCCGCGGATACGACCCCAGGACCCTGAACAGGGCGGCGCGATTCCGCACGCCGCGCAGCGCCTCCCGGACGACCACGTCCTTGCGATGGCCTTCGATGTCGATCAGGAAGACGTAGCGGCCAAGGCTCCGCTTGTCGGGGCGCGACTCGACCTTGAGCATGTTGATTCCGCGGCTGGCGAGCTCGCCGAGGGTGGCGTGGAGGGTCCCGGCCGCGTCTTCCGTGAAGTCGAGGCAGAGGGAGGTCTTGTCACGGCCCGTCCTCTCCGCGTCGCTGCGGGCGAGCACCACGAAGCGCGTCTTGTTGTTCGCGGAGTCCTCGATGTTGTGGTCGAAGATCTTCGCGCCGAAGATCTCCGCCGCGCGCCGGCTGGTGATCGCGGCGGCCGGAAGGGTGCTCGACCCCATGTCCTTGACGGCGCCCGCCGTGCTCAGGGACGCCAAGGGCTCGGCCTTGGGAAGGTACTCGGCGAGGTAGCCGCGGCACTGCGCCAGCGCCTGCGGATGCGAATACACCACGCGTACCAGGGGGAGCGCGAAGCCGGTCTGGATCAGGAGGCAGTGGTGGATGGGCAGCACGATCTCCCTTCGGATAAGAAGATCCGTGCTGTGGATGAGCAGGTCTGCGGTGTGCGTGACGGAGCCCTCCAGGCTGTTCTCGATCGGCACGACAGCCTGCTCGGCCGCGCCCTCCTCCACTGCCCGGATCACGGCCGCAATGGTACCGAACGGCACGAGTTGCGAGGCATCGCTCGCGTGTTCGAGGGCCGCCTCTTCGCTGTACGTCCCGCGCGGACCCAGAAACGCCACACTCATAAGTGGGAATATAACGCACCTATCGCACTTCCCCGATGGTCACCAGGTATGGTGTGACGGCGCTGCCCCCTTCCACCACCAACGCCAGGTACGGCTCCCGCCCGGCGGCGTGGGCCGCCAGCGCCGTCCAGGCGTGCGCGGTAGTGGTCCAGCGCGCATCCGGCGCGCGTTCCTGGGGCATGTCAATGGCGCTGACGGTCCCATAGGCCGGGTTGAACACGACGTCGAGGTACCGGTAGGCCACCTCACCCGGCACGCTGGCCGCATCCACGACCACCTTCCACATCCCGGCGGCCGGGTCGTGCACGACCACCGATTCGTCGCCCACGGGATCGCCGTCGGTGCGGACGCCGGTGCACTCGTCGCCCGTGCAGTCGAACACGTAGACGTCGAGGTCGGCGCCGGCGGCCCCGCCCGCCGCGGCGTCCGCGCTCTCCACCTCGGTGCGCACCATCAGCGCCGACGACCCGGGCAGCACCTCGATCTCGTAGACCTGCTGGCCCAGGGGCGCGATCGTGCCGGACACGCGGCGCGCGCTTCCCACCGGCGTGTTGACCGCGCCGCCCGTGAAGGACGCCATGCGGTTCGTGATCCACACCTGGTGCGTCCCGGTGCCGGCCGCCGCCGCGACCGCCGGGCCCCCATTGTCAGCGGCCATGTCCGCGGCAACGACCTCGACATCGGCCGCGAGCGCCGACACGGTGAGCGTTGCGGCCGTGGGCGGCACGGGTTCGTGCTCCTTCGCCTGCTCCCAGTCGAAGGTGCGCGTGTCGGCGATGTCGCCCAGCCGCACCTCCCAGGTGCCCGCCACCGGGTTCGCCACCACCTGCGTGATGCCCCCGGCGTTGTTGCGGACCATCTCGCCGCGCTGGCCGCGGGTGTCGGGACGGAAGACGCCCAGGGTGACGGGGCGGTCCTCCCACGCGACGTCGATCTTGAGCGCCCGCGTGCCCTCGGGCACGTCGAAGAAGTAGCTCTTGAGCCCCGGACGCGGGACTTCCGCCTCCTGTGTGGCGGTGTACCCGTTGGCCGCGTTCAGGGGCTCGGGCGCCACAATGGCCGTATGCAACCGATGCGCGTACCCGGCCACGTCGTCGTGGTGCAGCGTCAGGTGCGCGGTGTGCACCCCGTGCCCCGCCGGTGTGACGGTCACGGGAAAGTCGACCGGCGTGTTGAGCGGCAGCGTGACGGTCAGCGGCGAGGAGTAGGTGCCGTGGTCGTTGCCGGCCCAGGTGACGTCGAAGGTCATGTTGCCGGAGGGACCGGACGTGCGCGTGAAGGTCACCGTGCGTTCGCCGCGCTCGCCCGCCTTCCAGCCGCTCCGCTCGTAGAGGCCGAAGCCCACGTGGGGGGTCGGGAGGAGGTGGCTGTACGGCGTGACCACCGAGGAGCGCGCCTCGATGTCGACGGCCAGCGCGCCCGACTCGAGCTGCTGCAGGATGTCCCACGCGCCGGCGACGCTCACCACGCCGTTGCCCTGCTTGTACGCCGCGATGTTGGGCACCCAGCGCGCGCCCCGGGTGATCGCGTACTTGAGCCGGTAGGGGTCGATGGGAATGCCCGCCTGCCGCGCCGCGCTGATCAGGAGCGCGCCGGCTCCGGTGGCGGTGGGCGTGGCCGTCGAGGTGCCGCCGGCAATCGTGTAGCCGGGGGGCAGCTGGAAGAGGCCGGCCATCGCGCGTCCCTCGATGAACCCCAGCCAGGTGCTGACGTAGTTGGAGGGCGAGATGACGTCGGGCTTGAGGGTGCCGTCGCCCATGGGCCCGTAGCCGCCGGTGATGAGCAGGTTGTCGTCGTGCTCGACGCGCACGCCGTGGTTCATGAAGAAGTTGTCCTTGCTCTCGTGGCCGCCGATGCCGATGACGCCCCGTCCCATCACGATGTCGTCGATCGCGCCGAGGATGGGGAAGTTGTGGGTGGGCGAGAAGATGGAGACTCCGTACCGTTCCACGAGCCGGTCGCCGATCACCGAGGGGACAAGCCGGCCGTCGCGCAGCAGGTAGTTGCGCGTGATGTTCGAACTCTGCTCGAAGTAGATGAGGTCGGCGTCCGCGTCCCGCGCGGCGACGATCGTGGCCTCGGTCTGCCCGTACGCCGATCCGCCCTCGCCGACGCTGGCGAGCTGCGCCCCGGGGGCGACCCCCTCGAAGCGCCCGCTCTCGCCCCGGCTGGCCAGGATCGCGCCGACCACCAGGGTCCCGTGCGACGCAATCCCCAGGTTGAGCGCGACCCGGCCCTTGTCACGGTCGATCTGGATCCCGAAACCGACCGATTCGCGCACCGGGGTGTCCGGGTCGTCAGTGCCGAAGACGCCGAACACGGGCCTCTCGTCGTACTCGCCCAGCGTGGTCTCGTCGGTGAAGTCGAGGTCCTGGTCCGTGTCGACCCAGACATCGCCCGCGCCCTCGTCCCAGAGCACCGCGAAGAGGCGGCTCGACCCCTCCGGATTGCCGTCCCGGTTGATGTCGCGCTCCAGACTGGAGCCGTACACGCCCATCGTGTCCGCCCTGACCTCGTCGAACAGCGCGATCCGGAAGAGGCCGTCGCGCGGGGCCGTGTACGAAGAATCGCGGTAGACGAAGGAGCCGCCGCTCGCCTCGACCATGTCGTCCATGTCCACCCACCAGCCATTGTCCTCGATCTCGGGGTCGAGGACGTTCCGGTAGACCGCGATCTTGGGGATTTCCGAGCCGTCCATCGCACGCGCGGTTTGCAACTCGGGCAGGAGCATGTCCGGCAGCATGTCGATCATGGCGACCACCACGCCCCGTCCGTCCCACGTCGGGTTCTCCTCCCGGAACTCGAGCGCGCGCATGTCGCCCAGCGGGCTGTAGCGGTTGCTGAGCGGCTGGTCGCCGAGGACGGGCGGCCAGACGGTGTCGGCAGGCAGCGCGGGAGCTTCCGCCTCTCCACCGGCCAGCCCGAACGAACGCGGGCGTCTTGTGATCGACACGTCCACGCTGTGCACGTCGCCAAGCGCAACCACTTCCTCCACGCGGTCCACCGGGACCCACGCGCGGAGGTAGTCGACCTCGTCGGCCCGGAATCCCACGCGCCCACCCATCCCTTCGACCGCCGCCGCCACCCGCGCGTTGCGCCCCGGCATCGAGGCGATCACCAGCACGACTTCGCTCTCGCCGCGGGCCCGCGCCTGCGCAAGTTCGCCGCGCGCGTCCTTGAACAGGTAGGGGCGCCGTTCAGGCTGGGCCGCGGCGGGGGACGGCAGGGCCGCGACGGCGACGGCCGCGACGGCGACGGCCGCGAGTGGGATGATCAGGAGAAGACGGGCGGAAACTGCGGCCTTGGGTCGCATGATGGCACTCCGGGATCAAGGCGTCGGGACGGTATGCACACTGCGCTCCACGCGCAGGCTCAGGATGTCGGCGTCGTGGTACTTCTGGTGGCGCACGGAGGTCGCGAGGTGACGGAGGAGCCGCAATGAGAAGTCGTGTTCCGTGGGAACCTCGACCGAGTGTTCTCCGACCAGCGCCATGCGGTCCTCGATGTTCCCTTCTCCCGACGCGGCGAGGAACTCCAGCTCCGCCGCCCCGGGAACCGAGCGCACGCTGAGGCGCAGGCGCCTCCCCTCGCCCCCATCGTCGCCCTCCTCCCCCAATAGACTCAGCAGTCCTTCTTCGGCCGCGAGCGCGACCCGTCCGGCCATTGCGTCGTCCCAGCCCGCGCGCTTCGCGAAGCTGGCCAGGAACGCCTGGATCTCGGGGACGGCATTGACGCCGAGGTCGGTGACGAGCCGTTTGCGCCGCGGCCCGGAGAACTCGACGAACGCCGCCAGCAGGAGCGCGACAAGGCCGCCGGAGGTCATCCCGTTGCCCAGCATTTCGGCGAAGAAGGGGCTCATCTGGCTGGTGAAGAGGCCGCCGGACTGGAAGCCCGAGCCGATCCAGAACGAAACGCCCACGATCGCGGCCTTGCGGTAGTTCATTCCGTCGCCGACGACAATGCGCATGCCCAGCACGAAGAGGATGGCGATCAGCACCAGCCCGTAGGCGCCGATGACCGCGTTCGGGATCGAAAGGACGACGGCCACGAACTTCGGGAGGAAGGCCAGCGCCATGAACCCGACTCCGATGCAGATGCCCACCCGCCGGGCGGCGACGCCGGTGATCTCGACAATCGAAACGCTGCTCGAATACGTGGTATTGGGCACGGTGGCAAGCAGTCCCGACAGGAAATTGCCCAGCCCGTCGGCCATGACCGCGCCCTGAACCCCGCGGAAGTCCGTGGCCCGGCCGTCGCGCCACGAGACGCGCTGCACGGCCACCGCGTCGCCCACGGTCTCGATGGCCCCGACCAGGGTGACGAACACGAAGGCGGGGAGCAGCGCCCAGAAGGTCGGGCCGAAGCTGAAGTCGAAGCCGGGCCAGCCGGCCACGGGCAGGCCGGCCCACGGGGCCGCGGCCACCTGTTCCCAGGAGAACAGGTCGTAGTAGCCGGCGACGATGCATCCGGAGACGATGCCGATCACGGGACCCCAGAGCCGCATCGCGCCGCCGGCTCGGAGGATGATGACCATCGTGATGGCGAGCGTTGCGACCGCCGTGACCGGGCCGGCCGCGGGCGCCACGCCCGGGGGCACCTGCTCGATCAGGTCCAGCAGGAGCGGCATGACCGTGACCGCGATCAGCATGATCACGGTTCCGGCAACCGTCGGCGTGATGATGCGACGGAGCAGGGCAAGCCGCGACGCGAGCAGGAACTGGAAGAGCGCCGACGCCGCGACCAGGCTCGCCAGCATCCCGGGTCCTCCGCGCGCGAGAGCCGTGACCGCCACCGCGATGAACGCCCCCGACGTGCCCATCAGCAGGATGTAGCCCGAGCCGAACCGCCAGACCCGCCTGGCCTGCACCATGGTGGTGATGCCGCTGACGAGCAGCGCCGCGCACGCCGCCCACGACAGGAACAGTTCGCTCTCGCCGGCGGTGCGGACCACGATCGCGATCGTGATGACGATCGGTCCGAGCGTGAGGATGCAGTACTGCAGCGCCAGTCCGATCGAAACGGGAAACGCGGGCCTCTCGTCGGGCTCGAAACGGACGCTGGTGCCGGCCTGGGTCGGCGGAGGGGACATGGGGATCTCGCGGCGTCGGGATGCGGGTGTGTAGAGGCAAGTATCGGGAACGCCGCGCACCGGCGCAATGAAGCAGGCGCCTTGGGTCGCGGCCACCTTGCGGCCCTGTGGGCGGAGACCGAACCTTGGAGCTGACTGCGGGCGTGGCGGGGCCCCGGCCGCACAGCCACAGGACACACCCCTGGAGGGACTGCCATGAGATCGAATCAAGACACGTTGCGACAGCCGCTGTTCGCCGCCCTGCTGGCCCTGACGGTCGCGTGCACGGTGCCGGAGCAAGCCGGCGACGGGGCTTCCGCGGCCGCCGAATCCGTGGCGGCCATGGAAGTGGAGATGCCGCCCACGCCGATGGCCGACCCCGCCGACGTGGAGTCGGTGGAAGCGATCGTGACCGCCGTGTACGAGTCCATTTCGGGCAATGCCGGCGTGCCGCGGGACTGGGACCGCTTCCGCTCCCTCTTCCTGCCGGGCGCGCGCCTGATGCCCGTGGCCACCGAACACCTGGAGAACGGCCGCCGGAGCTCGATCAATTCGGTGTCCCCGGAGGAGTTCGCGGAAGGGTCCGACGGGTTCTTCGAGGAGCAGGGCTTCTTCGAGGTCGAGATCGGCCACGTCACCGAGACCTACGGCGACATCGCGCACCGCTTCAGCAGCTACGCGTCCATGCGCACCGACGACCCCAACGAGGAGCCCTTCAACCGCGGCATCAACTCGTTCCAGCTCCTGCACGACGGCGAGCGCTGGTGGATCCTCACCATCTTCTGGCAGCACGAGCCGGACGCGGGTCCGATCCCCGACCGGTATCTGGACGGCTAGCGGAGACCGCTCGGCACTCCGGTCCCGCCACGAGCTGTCCGGCTGCCGGTCTACGTCAGTATGCCGGTCTACGTCAGTACGCCGGCTCCGCCGGACGCTTCTCGCCCGCGGTGACGGCGACTTCCAGCCGGTTCTCACGCGGCGGCAGACTGCACACCGAGAAGGGGGTGAAGACGCAGGGCGGGTTGTAGGCGCGGTTGAAGTCGATGACCGTCCAGCCGTCGTCGTTTGCGAGGGGGACGCGCATGTAGCGGCCGCCCTGGTAGGTGTCCGAGACGGCGGTGGAGTCCCACAGCGAGACGAAGTAGGTGCGGCTGGTGACGCGCGCGAAGGCGACGAGGCGGTGCTCGCGGCCGCCCACTTCGAAGACCAGCTCGCCGGGCGACTCGTTCTCGACGGTGCCGCCGCGCACGTCCGCGAGGGGGACGATGCGGGGCTCGGGGTAGGGGTCGAACCGGGCCGGGAGCCGCCAGTCTGTGCTCACCGGGAAATAGTCGGGGAGCTCGAAGGCGGCGAGGCGGGGTGCGTCGCGGTCCCAGATGCGCAGCCAGAGGCGGTCCGTCCCGCGCTCGGAGTGGATGCGCAGGCCGAGGGATCCCAGGGCGAGGATGGTGGTATTCTCTTCGCGGTCGTTGCGGAGAGGGAGTTCTTCCGTGACGGCCGACGCGCCGTCGAGGGTCAGGCCGCTCTCTGCCTCCGGCACCAGACGCACCTCACCGTTCTCGAGGTGGAGGACTCCTGCGAAGGGAGGGGAGTCCTCGGGCGGCAGCACGATCGCCAGCGAGGAGTCGGAACCGAAGCGGTTGGCGCCCTCGGCGAGCGCCCAGAGGCCGGCCCAGCTGATGACGCCGGCAGCCGGGTTCGTGAGGCTGCGGTGGCGGTTCGCGCGCCAGTCGGCGTGTTCCTCCGAGAGGACTTCGGGCGAGATGGGGTCGAGGTCGGGATCGGGGCCGGGGTCGGGGTCGCCCGCGCATCCGGCGGTGAGGGCGGTGACGGCGGCGAGGACGGCCAGGACAGGGAAAGCGCGGATTGTAATGAAGAGTTTACAGTTTGTCATGTTTAGTTTCCATTTCGTGGCCATTTGGCTTCGTTATCTTGACGTCTTCGGGTCAAGGAGGTATCATTAGCCCGAGACGCAGGTCCATTGGACTTGCCCTCTTTCCGAGGCCCGTGCTCCGGCACGGGCTTTCGTGTTATCTGGAGATCCGTGCTTGACCTACTTCGCCTATCTCGACGAATTCGGCCACATCGGCCCCTACATTAGCAGGCACGACTCCAAACACAACGACAGCCCGGTCTTCGGCCTGGCGGGCTTCGTCCTGCCTGCCGAAGCGGTACGAGGTTTCGGCACTTGGTTCTTCCAGCGAAAGTGTCAGCTTCTTGCTTTCGAGATCGAGCGGTCAGGCCAACATCCCGCGCAGTGGGAAAAGAAGGGCTCGGCGCTCTACACGATCCCGAATGTGACCCGCTACCCTCAACTCAGAGTCTTCACGAACCGCCTCTTCAACAAGATCGAGCGTGTCGGGGGCTTCGTCTTCTATGTTGGGATCAAGAAGACCAAGTCGCCAGCCGACCACGACCCTAACCGGCTCTACCTGCGGGTCTTCCTGGAGGCAATCAAGCGGATCGACGGCTTCTGCGCCGAGGACTGCCTGCCTGTCGCCGACTTTGTTCTGATTCTCGACGAGCACGATCAACGGCTGGCGCTCGTCACTGCAGCCGCGCAGAGCATGTATGCGAAGACTGATCGGCGCCGACGCCTCATCGAGCCTCCGTTCCATCTGGAGAGCCACCGCTACCAAACACTACAGGCGGCGGACTGGATCGCCGGGCTGGTCGGTCGTCTCGGGGCAATCTGGGCCGATCCGGCCGCATATCCCGAAAACGAACTGTTCCTTCGGTACTTTGGGCAACGCCTCATTGCGATCAGCCGACGCAGCGGCGTTCGAACATGAGTTCCGAGGACAGCCGTCAACTCGCGGCTTCCACCTCCGCCTCCACCGATTCCCACTCACGCATCAGTCGTGCGATCCGGCCGGTCAACTCGTTGCGCTCGGCCTGCAGCGTCTGGACTTCTTCGGGCGCCGATTCCTCGTAGAATGTTGGCGACGCAAAGACTGCGTCAATTTCGGACACGCGCGCTTCGGCCGCGTCGACCTGCTCGGCGAGCTTCGCTCCGGCGGCCTCCAGCTCGCGCAGCTTGCGGTCACGGCGGGCGCGGGCGCGGCGGTTCTTTCCCCAGGTGTCCTGGCTGGTGCTGCGGGGGGAGTCGCCCTCTTCGGCTCGGGAACGACGGCTCTCGGCCCTCGTGTGCGCCAGCACGGCTTCGGTGTCCAGGTGGTCGTCGCCGCAGTGGTGCACGTATTCCTCGTAGGTGCCGCGGTAGTCGCGCATGCCGTCTTCGGTGATCTCCACGATCCGGTTGGCCAGCCGCCCGACGAACCAGCGGTCGTGCGAGACGAACACCAGCGTCCCCGCGAAGTGCTTCAGGCCTTGGACCAGCGCCTCGATCGACTCCAGGTCCAGGTGGTTGGTCGGCTCGTCGAGGATGAGGACGTTGGGGGCGCGGATCATCAGGCTGCACAGCACCAGGCGCGCCGATTCCCCGCCGGAGAGGGCGCCGAGG
Organism: Longimicrobiales bacterium; assembly: GCA_965116905.1. Classification (GTDB taxonomy): domain Bacteria; phylum Gemmatimonadota; class Gemmatimonadetes; order Longimicrobiales; family Gaopeijiaceae; genus Bin94. The sequence continues at coordinate 3,602,601 of OZ220732.1, forward strand.
CGCTTGTCCGCGTCGTCGCCGGTGAAGAGCACCATGCCCATCTTGCCGCGCGCGAAGCCCGTTCCCTTGCCCTCGCAGTAGTCGCTGATCCAGGCCTCGGCGGTCCGCCGCTCCGGCGGTCCGGCCATGGCGCCGCCCCCGGCTCCGGCCGTGCGTCCGCCCGCGGCGCCGCCCCCAGCCAGGTGGTCCTTCGGGTCCTGTGCGAAGTACCCGGGCCAGGTCTCGTATCCCCACTCGACCGATCCCTCGTCCGCCTCCAGCCGTCCCACGACGATCTTCAGCAGCGTGGACTTGCCGATGCCGTTGGGGCCGACGATCGCGAGCCGGTCGCCCCGGCCCACCCGCAGGTTGACGTCCTGAAGCACCCGGTTGTCGCCGTACGACTTGCCGACTCCCTTGACGCGCAGGACCTCGCGGCCGCTGGGCCGCCGCTGCTCGAAGCGGAAGGTCGGGTAGCGCCTGGAGCTCTTCGGCAGCTCCACGAGCGCTTCCGTCCTCTTCTCGATCAGCCGGAGCTTGCTCTGCGCCTGGCGCGCCTTGGACGCCTTGGCGCGGAAGCGGTCGACGAACTTCCGGTGGTGCGCGATCTCGCGCTCCCGCACGGCGATCTCCTTCTCGCGCCGGTCCCGCTCGGCCGTCTTGGCACCCACGAAGCTCGTGTAGTTGCCCGGGTACCCGATCACCGTCTCGTAGTCGATGTCGAGGATCTGGGTGGCCACGTTGTCGAGGAAGCGGTGGTCGTGGCTGATCACGACGACGGGGCCGCGGAAGCCCCGCAGGAACTTCTCCAGCCAGCGGATCGAGACGATGTCCAGGTGGTTGGTCGGCTCGTCGAGCAGGAGCGCGTCGGGGGCGCTCGCCAGGACCTGGGCCAGCAGCACCCGCAGGCGGAAGCCGCCGGAGAGGGTGGACAGCGCGTCGTGGTGGACCTTGGCGGGGAGCCCGAGGCCCTCCAGAATCGCCGCCGCGCGCGGTTCGGCCGTATATCCGTCGTGCCGTTCGAAGACCTCCTCGACACGTGAGAAGCGTTCGGCGTCGAAGTGTTCGCCGGCGCTTGCCAGCACCTCGTCCCGCTCGGCCATTGCGTCCCACAGCTCCTCGTTGCCCATGAGGGCGACCTGGAGGATCTGCTCGTCCTCGTACAGGAAGCGGTCCTGCCGCAGCACGCCGAGACGGATCCGCCGGGGCATGTCGACCGACCCCTCGCTCGCCTCCATGTCCCCGGCCAGGATGTTCAGCAGCGTCGTCTTCCCCGATCCGTTGGCGCCGACCAGTCCGTAGCGCTCGCCGGGATTGAGGCGGAACGACGCGCCCTCGAAGAGGACCCGTTCGCCGAAAGACCTGGAGAGGTGGGTGGCGGAGATCATTCGGTTAAGCCGGACCCCGATGGATCAGCCGTCGCCGCCGAGTCGCCTGGCCGATTCAGCGTCGGAGCGGATCGCCGAACGGTCGTAGAGGGCCTCTCGCGGAACGTTGTCGGTGGTGTTTTCCATGGATACAGCCTCGCAGCCTCCTGGTCATACAGTATAGTCACCCCGGGCTACCCGAAGTCCTCGTAGAACCTCGCCACGGCCCCGCGGCCAGCCGACTCCCCGCGGCTGTAGTACGCGGGCATCCTCTCCGACTTCCAGCGCCCGGCAACCATGATCGCGGTCAGGCCCATCCCCTTTGCGGTGAGGTCCTGCGCCATCCCCACGCGCGGCGAATGGCCGGTGAAGCCCTCGCCGAGGCCCGCCGCGCGCGCCATCGCGGCGATTCGGTTGGAGATCGTGCGACCCGTGGCGATGCCGAAGACCCGTGCATCCGGATCGGGGTTGGGCGGCCGGATGTAGCGGAGCGCGATGGCGGCCTTCAGCCCGACGAACTGTACCGCCGAGGTCGCAGAGGTCTTGGAACGCCGGATCGTGAGGCGTGCGCTTCCATCGTGGACGAACGCGATGTCCCGCCAGCGAAGCTCGGCGGCTTCTCCCCTGCGCAACAACGCGTCGCGCATCACCGACACCATGGCGATGTCGACGAGGCCCCTGCGGTGGGCGAAGCCGGCCGACTCGGTGCGGCCCGACGGTCCGGTGCGCGGCAGACACGCGGTCTCCTCGATCCGCTTGAGCAACTGCGCCGTCAGGCCCCGCGCCTGGCGCGGATTGTTGCGGCCCTTGTCCGTCGCCTGGTTCCGCAGTCCGGCCAGCGTGTTGCGCACCCCCTCCGACGACGCCGGATTCGGTTGGCCCGCGGTCCGGTGATAGTAGCCGATCGCCTTGCGGTCCATCTCCAGTGACGACATCGAGAGGCCCTGATCGGTCCGATAGACCAGATAGGCCGCCACCGTCATCGGGTCGGCCGGCAGCGACTGGAGTCCTTCGCCCTCCGCCCACTCCCGGAACTTCCTCCAGGCCCCGGCGTAGGCCCGGCGCGTGGCCGGGCGCCGACTTCCCTCGACTGCCGCGAGAATCGCCTCGACGTAGTGGTCGGCCACCTTCGCCGCCTCGACCGGCAGGTCACGATCGCGCTGCTTCATGCTCTTCCTCCACACCGTGAATCCATCGTCCCCAGCACACACGCGAATTATTTACGGGGACGGTAACGGTAGAAGGTGCCGGTCAGCATGGGATCATCGTTCGCCTCACGGGCATGTCCGACGCCGAAACCACGACCGACGAAAGCGGCCAGTATTCCTTCACGGGACTGCGCGCCGGGACGTACTCGGTCGAGATCTCGGGCTTCGACGCGGGCGAAATCGGCTTCTCGAGCACCTCGGGTGCGGCGACGGTCGGCGTCGGCGAATCGAAGGTCGTGAGCTTCGACGGCACGTATCTCCGCACCGCGGGGATCCAGGGCCAGGTGAGCGTGGACGGCGAGGGCCTTCAGGGCGTGACGGTTACGCTGATGGGCCAGGGCGAGGAGACGACCGACGTGACCGACGCGGGCGGGCTCTACTCGTTCGCGAAGCTGCGTTCGGGCACCTACCAGATCGCGATCTCGGGCTACGACACCGACGACTACGAGTTCCAGGTCACCTCGGAGACCGTGACCGTCGCGACGGGCGAGACCGCGAACGTGCCGTTCGAGGGAACGCTGCTGCGGACCGCCGGCATTGCGGGCCGGGTCAGCGTCGAGGGCATGGGTCTCGACGGCGTGACGGTCACGCTGGCGGGCGCGGCCGAGGCGACGACCGAGACGGCCAACGGCGGGCAGTACGCCTTCGCCGGTCTGGCGGCGGGCACCTACGTGCTCGGCATCGCCAACCCGGACGAGGTCGCGTACAGCTTCGCCGAAGACGAGATGCAGCAGACGGTCATGCTGGCGGACGACGAGTCGGCGATCGTGAACTTCAGCGGGACGCACACCCGGACCGCGTCGGTGACGGGCATGATGTACCTCGACGAGGCGCCGCAGGACAAGATGTACACGGCCAACGAGCCGGCGTTCGCGCACGCGGGCATTCCGGTCGCCCTCCAGGGACCCGGGATCAACGACGTGGCCGTGGGCTTGACGATGGACGACGGCAGCTTCGCCTTCGAGGGACTGACCGCCGGCGCCTACCGCGTGCTGGTCAACATGACCGATGAAGTGGCGGCGGCGATCGACACGGCCGGCTTCGCGTTCGCGGGCGATCTGACCGGCACGATCGTGAACGTCGAGGCGGGCGGCAACGCGCAGGTCAACTTCCCGTTCCGGATCACGATGCAGACGCTCGTGGCGGGCGCGAGTATGGGCAACGCGGATGAGGTGGGGGCGCCCGTCGCGGGCGTCGAGCTGGCCCTGTACGCCAACGCGGACATGACGGGCATGCTCGGCGAGGCCACGACGGATAGCACGGGAACGGCCACGTTCGATTTCGCCCGGGAGGACAACACCGGGCCGACCGGCAACGACAACATCGTGTTCGTGAAGGTCAACGCGACCGGCCACGACGCGCTGATGGTGTCGGAAAACGATTTCACCGAGGTGTCGTACGCCGCGACGGAGCGGGTCTCGTCGGCTCCGGCGGCGGCCATGCTGGTCAACGTGATGGCGAACTTCCAGTACTGGGTGAAGAGCGACGCGGACGCCCGCGGCGGCGACATGGGTCTCGGCGGCTGGCACACACACGTGTACATGGGCGACCCGGAGGCCGAGGACGCCATGCCGCTCATGATGGTCGACGAGGATGGCGACACGGTCAACGCGGCCATGCCCACCGACACGGCGAAGGCCAGCAGGGGCAGGGCAGGTCTCTCCTACATGGTCGATCCCGACGACCTGCCGGCGACATTCACCGTGATGGTCGGTGAAAAGCAGGCGGGTGCGATGGGCGAGATGTTCGACCAGAGCGACGCGCTGGAGTACACTCACACCGGCCTCACGCACCCGAACATGAACACGGCCGAGATGAACGACCTCGGGCCGATCTACGTGACCTTCACCACGCAGACGCTCACCGTCGGCGTGTACCGTGAGGTCGACGACGAGCCCGGCTGGACGGACTACCGCGCCGGGGGGCCGGGTGGTGACGGCCGTCCTGACGCGGCCGTTGCAGCCGAGATGAGCGCCGAGCTCATGACCCGGGACAGCCGCGGCCGCCTGCGCCCGTACGAGTACGATCACGACGGCAAGGCGGCGACCGACCCGATCAGCACGATGGCGATCGGCAAGACCGGCATGGCGTCGTTCCCGAACCTGCCGGCGAACGAGGAGCTGACCGTGCGGTTCCACGTCGGCAGCGACCGGATGCTCGTCGGCGAGACGGATGTCGGCGATATCGATGCGTTCGGCCAGGATCTGGACATCGGCATGTCCTACGGCTCGTTCGGCGACGAGGGCGGCGCGATGCCCGAGGTCAAGCTCTGTTCGCTGTCCACGGACAAGGACGACTGCGCGACGTTCGCATACCAGTGGGAGACCGGCTCGGTCAGCGGCAACGTCGCGGGACCGGGCGGAGCTTCGGTCAGCCTCGCCGCCGAGACCGACAACCACTCGGACGACCGGAACACCAAGACGAGCACCAAGACCGCTTCGCGCGGGGACTACAGCATCAGCGACATCCAGGACGGCGCATACACGCTGAGCACGCCGAACACAGCGGAAAACAGCTTCAGTCCCAAGGGTGGCCACGAGCTGGAGATCTACCACGACGAGACCGAAGACGACGAAGACGAGGATACCGACTACGTCGGAACCGCGTGGTCGAGCGAGGCCGACTTCACCGCGACCAAGCTGCGGCTGTCCATCAAGGGATTCGTGGCCAACGACAACGGTGACGGGCGTGCGCGCGGCAACGAGGCGATGGCCGGCGTTACGGTAAACCTGCTGCAGGCCGCCACGGCCAAGGACACCGCCTTCACGGAAGTGGTCGCGATGGCCGAAACGGACGCCAGCGGTCTGTACTCGTTCGACAACCTGATGGAGGGCGAAGAGTACAAGGTCGCGGTCGTCGCAACGGACGACTACGCCGGTCTGCGAAGCCTCGACGTCAGCAAGTCGGGGGTGGTCATGCCCGACGAGTACCCGGCGAAGGGAGTGACGGCGGAACCGTTGATGCTGCCGAGCTGGGATCACGCGACCAACATGGCTTCGGACACGGAGGCTACCGCGAGGGCAGAACCGCCCAGCACGGTTTCGGCGACGCTCCAGAACTTCGCGCTGGTCTACAAGACCTCCAACGTGTCGGGCAACGTGAACGACGTCAGCTCGAATGGCGCCGGAATCATCGTCGAGACCGCGATCTGCGGGACGTACACGCCGGCCCAGGATCCCGATGGCACCCCTGGCAGCGGCGATGAAATCGCGGAAGACTGTGATTGGTCCAGGGAGGACTTGTACTCCACAAGAACGGCCAAGGGCGGCGACTACGACTTCAACGGCCTGATGGAGGGCTACTACTCGGTCTGGTACACGGGCGGCGGACTGGCCGCGGCGGAGTTGGATGCCGAGGGCAAGCCCGACGACGACGCGACCGGCAACACAAGCCCTACGTCCATCATCACCTCGGTGATGGGCCGGAACCAGTACTCGACCGGCAACGACTTCCATGTCTACAACACCCGGGCGGGCACCGACGACGAGCTGACCGAGCTGGTGGTCAAGGAATTCACGGCCGATGGCGACTCGGTGGATCTGGGGGCCGATATTTCCGGCATAACCGCTCAGAGCGTCGACGGTTCGGATGACGTCATCCTCACCACCACCGCGATCGACTTCGCGTCCGGTGGCGTGACGATACGGACCAAGGTGAGCAGGGGCGCGTCCGCCAGCGCCATGCTGACCACCGAAGTCAAGGGAAGCTCGCCGTCCAACCTGCCATACAACGAGACCGGGACGCCCACTGCAGGAACGGACATTGAAACCGGCATCACGGTCAGGGTTACGGCGGCGAACGGCTACAACGACCACGACTACACGTTCAACGTGACCCGGACCTCGCCTGTGGGTAACGCGCCGACCAGTGTCACGGCCGATGGAACCAGCGTCACCTGGACGGTCGGCGGGTACCACGACGAGGCTGTCGACGCCGACTCTACCACCGCGGATATCGTAGTCGACCTCGCAGAGGCACAGAGCCTCGCCGTCACGGTCGGCGGCGACGCCGTAGACTGTGAAGCGGGCACGGCTGACGCCACCATCCACACCTGCACGGTTACGACCCCGGTGGGACAGACCTCCGCCAAGGTCGAGGTGACGTCGGAGGACGGGGTTGAGGCGAGCATGCTCGTCAACTTCCGGCGTCCAAGCAGCTAGGCACACTCACCTGAGCCGACTCTCTCCCGAGAGTCGTGACAGCACGGGTCGCCCCCGTCCGGTCCACCGGGCGGGGGCGATTCGCTTGGGACAGGCAAGTCGCCCTGGAGGTGGCCGAGCGGTCCAACGCGTCCGGACGCCGGAGCGGCTGGCGGAGCGGCAACCCGTCCGCTCGCCAGGTGGCAGCCCCGGTGGCACTTTGGTGGAGTACCGCACGCGCCACCGGCGCAACCACCCACGCCATCACCAGGAAAACCCAGCCCATGCGTGTCCTCGCCCCGATCATCGCCGCCGGAACCGCCGCCGCAACCGGCATCCTGACAGCCCTCGCGCCGTTCGCGCCCACCGCCGCCGCCCAGAGCCCCGAACCGCCCCCGATTCTCAAGGTCCACAACTACCTGCCGCACATGACGCGGCCCGAAGTCGAGGACTTCCTGACCCGGAGCGACATGGTCGTCATCCCGGTGGGCGCGCTGGAACAGCACGGCACCCATCTCCCGATCGGCACCGACCACCTGAACGGCGTCGAGCGGGCAAAGCGGCTTGCGCTCCGCACGGATGTCCTGGTGGTCCCAATCCTCCTTCCGGGCCAGTCCCCGTACCACATGGGCTTTGCGGGCACGGTCACCCTGCCCTCCACGCTGGTGCAAGAGGTCTACGTGGAGTCCGTCAAGAGCCTCATCCGGCACGGCTTCAAGCGCTTCCTGATGCTGAACGCGCACGGCGGCAACCGCGCGATCACGACCTTCATCGTCGACCGGATCAACCAGGAGACCGCCGGTATCGCGGTCGACCTGGGCGCCGCGGCCGCGCCGTTCATGGACCGCGTCGCGTCCGGGCCGCCCCCGGACCGCCCGACCGTGCTCGACCGGCACGGGGGCACCGGCGAGACGTCCAATTCGCTGTACCTGATTCCCGAGTTGGTGGACCTCGACGCGGCGGTGCCGGCGCAACTCACCCTGCCGCCCCACCTGGAGGCGATGGTTCCCGACGTGCTTGCCGGGGATCCGACCGCCCTGGCGGTATTCCTGGCCGAGGGATTGAAGGATGAATCGACCGGCAAGGGGACGGCGTCCGATCAGATGAGCAGCACGGGGGTGTGGGGCGAACGCGATCCGCGCGAAGCGACGGCGGAGCGGGGCCGCCGGGTCACCCAGGCGTTCGAGGACGCTGCCGTGGCGTTTATCGAGCGCTGGAACGAACTCCGCCCGCCCGGAACCGGCCGCTAGCGCTAGCTCAGCTTCCCGAGCCGTTTCTCAGGTATTCCTCCGCCAGATCGACGAGGCTGGACGACCCCAGGAACAGCGGAGTCCGGTCGTGAAGGCCTTCCGGAACGATATCGAGGATGTTTCGGCTGCCGTCCGACGCGCGTCCTCCGGCCGCCTCGCAGATCAGCGCCAGCGGGGCAGCTTCATAGAGCACCCGCAGCTTGCCGCCGGGCGACTTCGAATCCGGGGGATACATGAAGATTCCCCCCTGCAACAGCGTCCGATGGAAATCCGATACCAGCGAACCGATGTAGCGGGACTTGAACCCCCCCTGCCCTTCACCGTTGACCCCCCGGAAGTGATCGACCAGACGCTGCTGTCCACGGGACCAGCGCGCGTAGTACGCCTCGTTGACCGAATACACCTTCGCGGGCGGGTCGGGGATGCGGATGTCGCGGTGGCTCAGCAGGAACTCGCCGATCGACGGGTCGAGCGTGAATCCATGAACACCCCTCGCGGCGCCGGTCGTGTACACGAGCATCGTTGACGACCCGTAGACGACGTATCCTGCCGCCAGCTGCCGATATCCCGGCTGCAGACAATCCGCGAGGGTTCCCGCGCCGCCCTTTGGCGTCACCCTGTGATGAATCGAGAAGATCGTGCCGATCGAGACGTTCACGTTGATGTTTGACGAACCGTCGAGCGGATCGAAGAGCAGCACGTAGTTCCCGATGTCGAACCTGTCGGGTATGGGGATGATCTCGCCGTCCTCCTCGGAGACCATGCAGCACAGGTGGCCGGCGTGGTCCATCGCCTTGACGATCACCTCCTGCGCGAACATGTCGAGCTTCTGCACGCGCTCGCCCTGCACGTTGGTCTCGCCCGTCTGACCGAGGATGTCGATCAGGCCGGCCATGTTCACTTCGCGCGAGATGATCTTGGCGGCGAGGGCGAGATCGTAAAGCAGGGCGGAAAAGCGACCCGAAGCGTCCGGATAGTTGCGCTCCTGGTCGATGATGTGGCGATCTATCGTGACGACCTTGCTTCGCACGGCCGATCCTGGACGGAGGTGAGGAGGTGCGGCGCTCGCCGCTTTCGGGCGGGTGTTGACGGTCGGGAAGATGGTCAAGTCGAGCGGGCGGGACAAGACACCCGACTGGTGCCGGACTCGTGCCGGACTCGTGCCGGACTCGCGCCGGACTCAATGCACCACCCTTACCGTACCGTCGCGGCGCGCGACGAACCCCACGGTGCCATCGCGGTCGGTTCTGAGGATGCGCGCTCCGGCGCGTTCGAGCCGGTCGAGGACTACCGGATGAGGGTGGCCGTAGCGATTGCGCGGGCCGACCGGGATGATCGCGTACTCGGGCGAGACGGCCTGCACGAATTCCGCGGAGGTCGATGTGCGGCTGCCGTGATGACCGACCTTGAGGAGGGTAACCTCGCCCTCGTCCAGCAGACCGGCCTCGATTTCGGCGTCTGCGTCGCCCATGAACAGCGCCGAGAAACGGCCGTAGTCCACTCGCAGCACGACGGACCAGGTGTTCGGATCGGTGGAAGCGGCGGAGGGTGGGGCGCGGGGCCCGGTCGCGGGGCCGGTCGCGGGGCCGTTCGCCGCGCCGTTCGCCGCGCCGTTCGCTTCGGGCGACCTCGGATGCAGGACCTGGAAATCGACCCCGCCGACGCGCCAGGAATCGCCTGCCAGCGCGCGCCGCCAGGGGACGTTGGCGTCGCGGGCCTGCGTGAGCCCCGCCATGTGACCGCTCTGACCGATGCTGAGCCCGGGGCCCAGAACGGCGCGCGTCGAGACGTTCTGCAGCACGGCGGCAAGACCGCCCGCATGGTCCTCGTCCGGGTGTGTGAGGATTACCGCCTCGAGACGGCGGGCGCCGCGCGCATTCAGGTACGGCACGACACGGGTCAGTCCCGCGTCGGAGCCGCCGAAGCCGCGCGGGCCGGCGTCGATGAGGAACCAGTGTCCGTCCGGGGTCCGCAGGGCGATGGCGTCGCCCTGCCCGACGTCGATCGCGGCGATGTGGAGCGTGCCGCGGCCCGCGAAGGCGAGCGCCGCCTGACCGGTCCAGAGCACCGCGCACGCCGAGAGCCCCGAGACGGCGGCGCGGACCGCGGGCCGCGTGCGCCACGGGGCGTTCACGAGCAGCAGCGGCAGGAGCGCTCCGGCGGTGAGGAGCGCGGCCTCGCGCGGCGTCACGAGCAGTACGGTCCAGCGAAGCTCGCCGAGCGCGGCCGCGGTCGCGGTCACGGCCTGCAGGAGTCCCTCCGCGCCCGCACCTGCCACGGCGGCGCCCGGGATGTGCAGGATGTCCATGACGATTGCGGCGATCACGCCGGGCACCGCGGTCGCGACGAGGGGGGTCAGCACGATCGAGGAGGGAAGCGAGAGGAGGGGGATCTGACCGAAGTGGTAGGCGAGCACGGGCGCCGTGAACACGGACGCGCCGATCCCGGCCGCCAGAGGAGGTGCGATCCAGGATCGTCCCGGGTGAGCGGGCCAATGCCGCATGATCCACCGGGTCATGACGAGGATCCCGGCCGTGCCGGTCACGGTGAGCTGGAACCCGGCACCCGCCACGACCGAGGGCCGGAGCAGGGCGATCATCAACATGGACAGGCCCAGCGCGCCCAGGCTTCGGGACGGAGCCTGGCGCATCCGGCCCAGCACGAACGCGGTGGTCATCCAGGCCGCGCGCACGGCCGACGTGGGCGCGCCGATAAGCAGCACGTACGCCCACACGCCGACCGCGACGCCGGCCGCACGGGTGCGGGGAGGGTGGCCGGCCAGCGCGATTAGGCCGCTGAGCAGCGCCGCGACCACCCCGACGTGAAATCCCGAAATCGAGAGAAGGTGAGCGCTGCCCGAGCGCGCGAAGGCGTCCCAGAGTTCACGCGGGATCCCGTCGCGCTCCGCCAGCACCAGCGCCGATGCGACGCCTGCCTGTCCGCCGAGGCGGCGCTCGAGCGCCTGCGAGGCCCGTCCCCGGATGGCGGCGCGGAGACGGTGGCTTCGCGGTACGCGGGCGCCCGCCTCTTCTTCGATGGACGAGGCGCTCAGGTACACCGATACCGAGCCGTCCGGACGCTCGGACCGGAACCAGCGCCCCTCAACCGTCACCGCACTGGCTTCCGGCGGCACACCGGCACGAGTGTACACGCGGACCTCGCACCCGTCTCGGCGCCCGGACGTCAGGCGCAGGCTGGATGCCCCATCGGCACTTGTCCGCGTGAAGTAGCCGGTGACCCGCGTTTCATCGCCGTCGGCGATTCCGGCATGGCAATGCTCGCTGGCGCGGCGGTCCGCCGTGCCCCAGGCGAGTCCGGCGATGAAGCAGAGGAGGAGCGGCAGTAACCGGGTCCCGGGACCGCGCCATAGCGCGATGGGACAGGTGACGAGCAGGAGTGAGAGGAGGGTTCGGTCGAACCCCAGGGCCGCGCTGGCCGCCGTCCCGGAGGCAAAGCCCACGGCCGTCCACAGGATCGGGGGCGCACCCCTCACTCCAGAAGCGTACCTCCCTCCCGTTCCGTGGAACTCCCGCGCTCGGTGGAACTCCGGCGTTCGGTGGAGCTCCCGCGCTCAGTGGAACTCCCGCGCTCGGCGAGACTTTCCTTCATGTGCCGCTCGCGGAGGAGCCTGCGCACCTTGAGGTCGGCGTTGATCCCCGCGACAAGTACGACGCCCATCCCGACCACCATGCCCCCGAACGCCACGAAGGTCACGGGGACGCTGTCGAGCGTGATGAATCCGAGGTTGATCGCGATTTCACGGCCAGCATTCCCCCGTGCGAAGGCGACCCCCAGCAGAATCACCACCGCGAGTCCGGCCAGGCCCGAAAAGCGCCGCATCGCAGTCAGCAGTCCATGGACAGAGCCGCCCGAGCACCGGGAGCGGCGGGCTCGGCGACGAACGTCGCGCCGGTGGTGCGGATCAGGTGCGCGGCTCTGTAGCGCCCGATGTCGGCCTCACCGCCCGGCATCACCGCGGCCTTGTTCCGGCGCGTGCGCCCCATGACCGTGCCGGGCGTCTTGCCCTTCCGCTCGATCAGCAGCTCTTCCAGGCGGCCCACCTCTCCCCTGTTGATCTCGGCCTGGACGGCCCGTGTCTCCGCGATGAGCGTCTCGAGGCGCCGCTGCCCCACCTCGTCGGAGATGAACTGGTCCGCGGGGAGTCGCGTGGCGGGTGTGCCCGCGCGCGGACTGTAGCGGTAGGTGAAGGCATCGTCGAACCTGACCTCCGAGAGCAGCCCGAGCGTCTGCTTGAAGTCCTCCTCGCTCTCTCCGGGGAAGCCGACGATGACATCGGTCGAGAGCGCAATGTCCGGCACGCCGGCGCGCACCATGTCGACCTTATCCATGAACGACTCGGCCGTGTAGCGCCGGACCATGCGCTTCAGCACCCGGTCGCTGCCCGACTGGACGGGAAGATGCAGCTGTTCGCACACCGCGGGCTCGTCCGCCATGACCTCGACGAGCTCGGGAGTCACGTCGTTGGGGTGCGGCGAAGTGAAACGGACGCGCCGGATCCCCGGAACGCGCGCCACCGCGCGCAGGAGGTCGGGGAATGACCAGTCCCCGTGCTCGTACGAGTTGACCGTCTGGCCCAGAAGCGTGACTTCGCTGATGCCCTGGTCGGCGATGTCGCCGATTTCGGCGAGCACGTCGTGCGGGTCCCGATTCTTTTCGGCGCCGCGCACGTAGGGGACGATGCAGAACGTGCAGCGATGGTCGCAGCCGCGCTGGATGGGGACCCAGGCCGTCACCTCCGAACGGCGCCGCTGCTCCAGTCCCCGGTAGTTCTCGCCCGGGTCGAGGTCCAGCACCGACAGCCGCTTGCGCGCGCGTCCCGCGGCGGGCTGGACCGCCCGCAGCGCGGAGGGCAGCCGCCGGTATCCGTCCGGCCCCATGACCAGGTCGACGTACGGCGCCTGCGACAGGAGCCGCTCGCCCATGCGCTGCGCCATGCACCCCGTCACGCCGATCAGGACTTCGGGGCGTTCGCGCTTCAGTCCGTTGAGCTGCGCCACGCGCCCCAGCACTCTCCGTTCGGCGTGCTCCCGGATCGCACAGGTGTTGACGAGGATCACGTCGGCCTCTTCCGGGGACTGCGCGATCTCGTAGCCGTCTTCCTCCAGGACGCCCTCCATGAGCTCTCCGTCGGAGATGTTCATCTGGCACCCGTAGGTCTCGACGTAAGCCCGCCGGCGTCCGTTTTTCATGGGATTCTAATTCAGCATCGCGCGCGGCGCCTCGTCAACTCTGACGCGGGATCCGTCGGCCGAGAGCCGGCCCTTGTGCAGGACGGCGGGATCGGGACGGACGGAACCGGCGACCGTCACCCGCAGGTAGTCGCCGGTCAGCGCCGTGCCTCCGGTTCCCTCCATCACCACCTCGACCCTGGCCCCCCCGCGGCCGCGGGCGTAGAGCGCGGCCTTGTCCGCGGCCAGCTCCCGCAACTCGCGTCCGCGCTCCCGCGAAACGCGCTCGGGGACGGGGTTGGAAAGGCCGGCGGCGACGGTGCCGTCACGCGGCGAGAAGGGGAAGACGTGCAGGTAGGTGAACGGCAGTTCGGCGACAAGGTCGCGAGTACGGGCGTGGTCGTCGGCCGTCTCTCCGGGGAAGCCGGTGATGATGTCGGCGCCCAGGCCAACCGGCGACACCGCTTCCGCAATCTGGTGGGCGCGGCGGCGGTAGTGCTCGCGGGTGTGCCAGCGCCGCATCCTGCGGAGCACGGGGTCCGCGCCGCTCTGCAGCGGCATGTGCAGGTGTGGCGCAAGGCGGCCGCCCGAGGTGGCCAGCAGGTCGATCATGCCGTCGTCGATTTCGGTGGCCTCGATGCTGCCCAGCCGAAAGCGCGGACCGGGCACCTCGTCAAGCAGTCGCCGCACCAGCGCGGTGAGCGTGCCGCGCGGCTCCAGGTCTCTGCCGTAGTGGCCGATGTGCACGCCCGTGATGACCAGCTCGGGGTGACTGGCCGCGAGGGCTCGGGCCTCGGCAACGACACGGTCGGGATCGCGGCTGCGGCTGCGCCCCCTGGCGAGCCTCGTCGCGCAGAAGGCGCACTTGCGGTCGCAGCCGTCCTGCACCTTGAGCCAACCCCGCGTGGCCCCGGCGCGGCGGCGCAACACGGTCGCGGCGACTCCCTCCACATGGGTACGGTCGAGACGCGCGCGCGAACCAAGCTGGACGAGATCGCGGGCATCCTCCATGGCCCTTGTGGCCTCTGCCAGCACCGCGCGGGGATCGTGGCCCTCGACCACACCGTCGACCTCTTCCATCCCCCTGTACGCTTCACCGCGCAACACCGCCGAACACCCGGCGACCACGACCCGCGCCCCGGGGTTGAGGCGTGCGGCCCTGCGGATGTACCGCCGAGCGCCGGCATCGGCCTGGTTGGTCACGGTGCAGGTGTTGATCACGCACAGATCGGCGGATTCGAGCGAGGACGCCCGGGCGCTTCCCCCTGCCTCGATCAGCTGGCGCATGCGCTCGGTGTCGTACTGGTTGGCCTTGCAGCCGAACGTCTTGTAGTGGACTCGCGCGGCACGGCGGCCCCGCACGGGCGAGCCGGGGCGACGCTGAGACACCTAGGAGCTCGAGATCCCCAGGGATATCGTCGCCCGCCAGAAGTTCTCGCTCAACGGAGCGCTCACGCGCATGCCCCGCTCGGCGGCGAAGTCCATCCACCCGAACCGCACGCCTTCGACCTCCACCAGGTTCATCCCGAATCCGAGCGACCAGGAGGTTTCGGTGGCGCCGTTGTCACTGTAGCCGAAGGGCAGCGCTGAATGCCGGTAGCCCAGGCGCAGGGGGAAGCTGCGCGTTTCGCGCTGAATCAGCTGTACTTCGAGGCCGGCCCCGTAGCTGAGCTTGTCGGTGCTCACGACTTCCGCCTCGAAGCCCTGCGCGGCAGACCAATCCTGATAGACGAAGGAGGTGTTGATGTGCAGACGCTGCGACAGTCTGCTCGTAGCTCCGCCGGACAGCCGCAGCGGTATCGAATAGGAGCGGCTCCGTTCGCCGTTGGCCAGCCTGGGCTGCTGCGTAAGGTCGGCCGACCACTCCACGGCGCCAGCCAGGTGGATGAGGTCGTGAGGGTCCGCCATGAAACCGGCGGAAAAGGTATACCCCCCGTACCGCCAGGAGCTGTCCTCTTCGTACGAGCGCACGTCGCTCCCCACCACCAGCGAGTCGAGCGTGCGTTCGAACTCCTGGTCGATCCGGCCGAGATAGGTGCCTGCCGAGGCGCCGAGCGCGAAGCGGTCCCCCAGCCTTTGCGCCCAGCCGAGGCGCGCCACCGACGTGCCACCGTTGGTCTCGAAGCGGTCACTGACGGGTACGTCGATTCCGCCCAGACTGACAATCCGTTCCTGCTCCCCCGCCCAACGCTGCTCCATGTGCCCGCTCAGCGACACGGTGATCGTGCCCTGGGCGCTCGGCACGGGATACCCGATTCCGAGCATCGGGAAGCGGGTCGTGCGCGAGGTGCCGACCTGGCCGTCCAGGTCGAAGTCCCCCCACGTCGGCTGCATGGACACGCTCACCGTGGGAAACAGGACCTGCGCCCCCGACGCGGGATCGCTCGCGTTGACCTGCACCCCGGGCAGCCCGATTCCGAGGTTGCCCAGCGCGACGGCCCGTGCCCCGGCGGCGCCAACGGGGAGGCCGAGCGCGCGAAAGCCCACGAAGGACTGCGCGCCCGCACCGGCCGGGACGAGCGCCACGAGCAAAAGGGCCAGCGGCAGCAGGCGCAGCGGCGGGAAGCCCGGCGGTGGGATCCGGCGAACCATGATCAGCCTCCGCTGCCCTGGGCGAAGTTCAGAATCATCCGCAGCCGCGGCGCGCCGGCGCCCACCGCATCCTCGAACGACGCGTATTCGATCGTCAGTGGCTCGAAGGTCGAAAGCAGCGCCACCGTGCTGCTCACGGGGTCCCCCTCGCTGGTCTCGCCGCGAAGGAGGTCGCGGACGACGGTCGTCATCGGGACCTCGACCATCCGGCCGGCCGGCGGCCTGAACAGCTCGGGCGCGAGCGCGACACCGGTGAGGCCGGTGGTTCCCGGACCGAGGGGCGACTTCGGAAGGATGTCGGGAACCATCACCATGCGCAGATCGACGGTAAGCGTGTCGGACGGTGCGAAGGCGGGCGACTCGGCGTGGCTGGTGAGTTGCAGGGCGGCATACGATACGTGCGTCTCTGTGATCTCCAGCGGACAGCCCAGGGCCTGGCACAGCTCGGGGGGCCCGTTCAGCGTGCCGGGGATGTCCAGGTCGATCACGGTTCGCCACGCCGGAGCCCCGCCGATCCTCAGCGAGCCGTCGGGCGCCTGCGGAATGGGGTCGTAGATGAAGCTTGTGGCCTCGGTGTCCGCAAGCACTTCGACGAGCGTGTCGGGGTTGATGCTGGGCAGCGTCTCGAGCCACATGAGCGCCGAGCGCATCTGGAGGCGGACCCCCGGATGATCGGTGCTGAGGTGCACCCCGCGGGCGAGGTTCAGGGTGTCGGCCCACGATGCCACGCGCGCCGAGTCGACGGTGATGTGCAGCGAATCCCCATTTGTGGCCGGATCCCAGACCGCGCTGCCGATCTCCTCCAGGGCGCCACCCCCCGGCTGCGACCAGAGCACGTGGTGGTCCAGCGTGTCGATGGCGTACTGCCAGTTCGCGCTGATCCCGTCCCACGGCTCCGTGGTCGCGCGCGCGATGACCTCGACGGGTCCCGGAAGAACGCTGGCCAGCGTATCGAAGCGCGCGGTGATGCGGCCCGATAGGAAGGTCAGCGAAGAGTCCGGCCGCGTCGTCCCCGTCGTGTCGTTCACGGACACGACCGATGGGTAGCGTCCAAAGCGGAGCAGCGTGACGGCCTCCAGCCCTTCCTCGTCCACGCCCCCCGTTCCGGACCCGAACGCGTGGGCGATGAATCCGCCGCCGAGTTCGGAGGCCCTGCCGTACCCGCCGAAGACTCGCGTGCGCGTGCCGAAGTCCTCGAAGGGCAGGATCACCTCCACCGCCACACCCCCGCGGACGAGGTCGTCGGCGGCGGCGGTCGGCAGCGTCTCCTGGCAACCGGCCAGAATCAGCCCGGCGACAAGCGCGGGGCCGCACCGGGAAGCGCCGTAGGGGCCCTCAGTCATCGGTGAGCGCGAAGACCTCGGGGATCAACTGCTGAAGCGTCCAACGCTTGTTCTCCTTCCTTCCAATCCCGAATACTTCCAACCCGGTCCCAAACTCGGCGAGCACCTGGCGGCACGCCCCGCACGGCGCCACGGCCCGGTCGCCCTCCGTGGCCACGACAAGGCGCCGGAAGCTCCGGTGACCCTGGGCCACCGCCGCCGCCAGCGCCCCTCGTTCGGCACAGATGGTTAGACCGTATGAGGCGTTCTCAACGTTGCATCCGGTGAACACCGCGCCGGATTCGGTCTCGAGCGCCGCCCCCACCCGGAACCGCGAGTACGGGGCGTACGCGCGGCTCGACACTTCTCTGGCCAACTCCTTCAACCGCTCCAGCGGAACGTGACTGCTCATGTTCGTACTCTGGGCAACCGGGGTGAGAGTCCCGTCAGGATCTCGTAGCCGATGGTGCCCGCCGACTCGGCGACCTCCTCCAGAGACAACTCGGCTCCGCCATCGCGCCCGACAAACGTAACGATATCTCCGACGGAAACATCCCCCGGGATGCGTACCACGGTCGTATCCATGGAGATCCGTCCCACGATCGGCACCCTGCGGCCCCCGGCGATCGCCCGTCCGCGGTTGCCGAGGACCCTGGGCAGCCCGTCGCCGTAGCCGATGCCGACCGCGGCCCAGCGCTCCGTCTCGCGTGCCGTGTAGGTCGCGCCGTAGCCGAGCGTCGTGCCCGGGGGAACATCGCGCACGAGCACC
Source organism: Longimicrobiales bacterium (assembly GCA_965116905.1). Taxonomy (GTDB): domain Bacteria; phylum Gemmatimonadota; class Gemmatimonadetes; order Longimicrobiales; family Gaopeijiaceae; genus Bin94. The sequence goes on from OZ220732.1 coordinate 3,620,416, forward strand.
ACCCGTGCCCGCACGGCCGCAACAGGCCGCGGCGGGTTGGCGGGATCGCCAATATCGCCTCCGTAGAGGTAGATGCCGGGACGAATCGCGTTGGCCGTGCGCGAAAGCAGCCGGAGCGAGCCCGCGCTGTTCGCGCAGTGGACCAGGACATCCGGTTCGATGCCCCCGGCAGCGCGTACGAACTCGTCGAACCGGGCAACTTGCTCGCGTGCGCTGCCCAGATCGGCGTGGTCGGCGGAGTGGAGGTGCGTGAAGACCCCGAACAGGCGAAGGCCGTCCCCGGTGACACGCGTGACCTCGGGCCACCACGCGGCCGCATCGTCGAGGCTGAAGCCGGCCCGGCCCATGCCGGTGTCGACCTCGACCTGAAACGGGATCGCGGTTCGGGGTGCGGGCGCCGGCACCGCGAGCCGGCTGAGCGCGGACAGGGTCTCGAGGTCGGAGACGGTGGGGACCAGGCCCGCGGTCACGCAGCGGCGCAGGGCATCGTGCGTCAGCGGGCTGTAGACCATGACCGGTTCGGGGACTCCGAGCCGCAGCAGCTCGAGCCCCTCGTCCAGCGTGGCCACACCGTAGCCGAACGGCGCGGCCGGGCGAATCGCCTCCAGGACGTGCCGCACGCCGAGGCCGTAGCCGTCGGCCTTGACCATGGCGACCAGCTTGACGTGCGCACCCGCGACCTCGCGCACGCGATCGAGATTGCGTCGGATGGCGGCGAGGTCGACTTCGACCCATGCGCGGTCGCGGGGGTGGGTGGGGCGGTGGGCGGGAGACACGGGCGCGGGCTGTGGAGGGTCGAATGTGGTTCGCGAGATAATATGACACGTCGCGCGCCCATGCGTAACTTCGCGCGGGACCGCCGATGATCCGACCCGGGGGGTGCGAATTGGACGAAGGGGACAACAACCGCGACGCCATGGCCGACGCCCTGGCGGTCCAGCACAGGGCAAGTACCGTGGGGTTCGATTGGCAGGCGCCCGCCGGGGCGCTGGAAAAGGTCTTCGAGGAGGCCGGGGAAGTCGCCAGGGCCGACTCCCCCGCAGCCGTTCAGGCCGAGCTGGGTGACCTGCTGTTCGCGGTTGTGAATTTCGCCCGTCTCGCGCACGTGGATCCCGCCGAGGCGCTGGACCAGGCAACGCGCAAGTTCCGGACGCGCTTCCGCGAAGTGGAGCGGCTGGCCCGGGCACGCGGACTGCCGTTGCCCGGAACCGCCCTGGAAGTGCTGGACGGGATCTGGGATGAGGTCAAGCAGCGGGAGCACCAGCAGCGCCCGGAGCACCAGCAGCGCCCGGAGCACCAGGAGCGCCCGGGCCGCTAGTAGCCGGCCCGCTTGTCGACCAGGTTGCGCAGAGGCTCGCCGCGCACGAACCGGGCGATGTTGTTGGTGATCAGGTCGGTTTCGCGGTCCCAGAACCGGCGAGTGGTCGCGGACACGTGCGGGGTCATCACCACGTTCGGGTGCCCATAGAACGGATGCCCGCCGGGCAGGGGTTCCTTTCGGAACACGTCGAGCCCGGCTCCGCGCAGGTGACCCGAGTCCAGCGCTTCCAGCAACGCATCTTCGTCGAGCAGCCGTCCGCGCGCCACGTTGATCAGGACGGCCCCCGGCTTCATCGCGAGCAGCCTGTCGCGGGTCATCATCCCCCGCGTTTCGTCGGTCTCGGGAACCGTCAGCACCAGGTAGTCCGCCTGTGACAGGACGCGGCCCAGCCCCTCCTGCCCGGCAACCACGTCCACGCCATCTCCACCCCGCTCCGCCCGCCGCCTGCGCACCGCCCGCCGTCTGCGCACCGCCAGCACCCTGCAGCCCAGGGCAGCGGCCTTGCGCGCCACCGCCCTGCCGATCCCGCCGTACCCGACGATGCCCACCGTGGCTCCGCCCACCTCCGTGACCGGCGCATCCGCCGCCCAGTACGACGGCGCGCTCCACAGCCCTTCGCGCTGGGCCCGCACGGCCAGGTCGAGACCGCGCGCGAAGTGGAAGATCATCGCGAGCACCGTCTCCGACATCGGCTCGGCATGGATGCCCGCCGAGTTGGTGAACAGGATGTCCCTGGACCGCATCTCGGGCCCCAGCGAGGACCCCACGCCAGCGGCTCCCGAGTGCACCCACTCGAGCCCGGGGGCGGCTTCGAGCACCTCCGCAGGGATCCCGTACCCCATGTACACGCGCGCCGACCTCACCGCCTCCAGCAACTCGGGTGGAGCGCGCTGCACGCCATCGCCCGAACCGTCGGCCGGCGTTTCCATGAACGTCACCGTCCAGTCGGCCGGCACCGCCGCGGCAATTCGCTCGCGCGCCCGGTCCGGCAGCGCCCAGATCGGCCGCCGGTCCATGAGATCGATGACCAGCGTGGCCACGCTCAGGGCGTCAGGCGGTTGATCAGGCGCGGGAACGGAACGAGTTCGCGAATATGCGGCCGTCCCGTGATCCAGCCCACCGTCCGCTCAACCCCCAATCCGAAGCCGGAGTGGGGAAAGGTCCCGAACTTCCGCAGGTCCAGGTACCAGTTGTAGGCCTCCTCGGGAAGTCCCTCTTCGCGGATCCGCGCGAGCAGACGGTCGTGGTCGTCTTCCCGCTGGCTGCCTCCGATGATCTCGCCATAGCCGTCGGGGGCGAGCAGGTCGTTGCAGAGAACGGTGCGCGGATCGGCGGGGTTCTCCTTCATGTAGAAGGCCTTCGCCTCCTTCGGGTAGTTGTAGACGAAGACAGGGCAGTCGAACCAGCCTGAAATGAGCGTCTCCTCGACGACCCCCAGATCCCTGCCCCACTCGAACTCCCGTCCCTCGTCATTCAGCCGCTCGACCGCATCGCTGTAGCTGATCCGGGGAAACGGCGCGACCACCGACTCCAGCCGGCTCCGATCCCGGCCGAGCACCTCCAACTCCGGACCGCAGCGCTCCAGGGCGCGTTCGACCATGTAGCAGACGAAGGACTCCTGAAGGGTCATGTTCTCGTCGGAATCGGCGAACGCGACCTCGGGCTCGACCATCCAGAACTCGGTCAGATGCCGCCGCGTCTTCGACTTTTCGGCGCGGAAGGTCGGCCCGAAGCAGTAGACCTTGCGGAACGCCGGGCAGGCGCTCTCCACATAGAGCTGGCCGGTCTGGGCCAGGAACGCGCGTTCGCCGAAATAGTCGGTCTCGAAGAGCGTGCCCGCGGACTCGCCGATCGCCCCGGTCAGGATCGGCGTGTCGATCCGCACGAAGTCGCGCTCGTACAGGAAGTCGTGAATGGCCTGTTCCACCTCCGCGCGCACCCTCAGCCCCGCGCGCTGGCGGCTGGACCGCAGCCACAGGTGACGGTGGTCCAGAAGGAACTCGACGCCGTGCTCCTTGGGTTGAATCGGATACTCGTCGCTGGCTCCGATGATCTCCACCTCGGAAACCGTGAGTTCGTATCCGCCCGGTGCCCTGGCGTCCTCCCGCACCACGCCGCCGACCGTCACACAGCTCTCCTGCGTGAGCGAGGTGACGAGTTCCCAGGTGTCTTCCGACACGGCGGACTTGACGACGACGCCCTGCACCACGCCGGTGCCGTCGCGCACGACCACGAAGGCGACTCTGGCGTGAACCCGGACGGAGGCGATCCAGCCCGAAACGGTGACCGCCTGTTCGGCCAGGCGGGGCAAGTCTTTGACCAGGGACATTGGATTCGGAAGCTACCGGAAGCGTGCCGGCCGGTTCAACCCAGCCCGAAGAGTTTCAGCCTGTCGCCGTAGCGCCGCTCCAGGAGGAATCGGACCAGCGCGTTGCCGCCATCGGTCAGCAGGGGATCGGCGTCGACCAGGGCGCGGGCGCGGTCCCGGGCGGGGGCAACGAGGTCGCCGTGCCTGAGGATATCGGCGAATCGCAGGTCCGTCCGGTGCCCGTGCTGCTCCGCCCCGAAGAGGTCCCCCTGCCCGCGGATGCGAAGGTCCTCCGCCGCGATCTCGAAGCCGTCGGTCGTCCGGGCGAAGGCCCGCAGCCGTTCGTCCGCCCCCTCCGCGCCGTCGGAGATCACGAAACACACGCCCCCGTGGTCGCCACGCCCGATCCTGCCGCGCAGCTGGTGGAGCTGGCTCAGTCCGAAGCGCTCCGCGTTCTCGATGACCATGGCGGTGGCGTTGGGCACATCGATCCCCACCTCGATCACGGTGGTGGACACGAGCACGTCCACATGGCCGGCCAGGAACGCGCGCATGATCCGGTCCTTCTCCTCGCCGGGTATCCGTCCATGCAGCAGCGCGACCTCACGCCCCGCGAAGTCCTCGCGCCGGAGCCGCTCGAACTCGGTCTCGGCGGCGCGCAGCTCCGTCTTCGCGGACTCCTCGATGACGGGGTAGACGACGTACGCCTGCTGTCCCCTGTCGAGCCTTTCCGCGACCTCGCGGAACACCTCGGTGCGTTCCTCCGGCCCCGCCAGCCGCGTGGTGACGGGCTGCCGGCCCGGGGGGAGTTCGTCGATCACGCTGATGTCGAGATGGCCGTGCATCGCCATGGCGAGCGAGCGCGGGATCGGCGTGGCCGACATGACCAGGACATCCGGGGCCGGATCGCGTTCCGCGAGGGCCATGCGCTGCCGGACGCCGAAACGGTGCTGCTCGTCGACCACCACGAGGCCGAGCGCGTGGAAGTCGACCCCTTCCTGGATGAGCGCGTGCGTGCCGACCACGAGCCTGGCGTCACCGCCCGCGATCCGGGCGCGGGCAGCCTTGCGGCGGGCGCCGGTCATGGAGCCCGCCAGCAGCGCGACATCCAGCCCCAGCTCGCCGATTCGCTGCGCGTGTTGCTCGGCGAGGATCTCGGTCGGCGCCATCATTGCCGCCTGGTATCCTCCTTCGACGGCCAGCAGCATGGCGAAAAGGGCAACCAGCGTCTTGCCGGAACCCACGTCGCCCTGGAGCATCCGATTCATGCGGCGCGCGGAGGTCATGTCGGCATAGATCTCGCGCAGGACCGCGATCTGGGCGCCGGTAAGCCTGAACGGCAGCCGTTCGTGAAGCGCCCTGATGAGCTCGTTGGTGCGCCGGAACGCGATTCCGGGCCGTTCGCGCGTGGCGCGGTAGCGCTCCCTGGCCTGCAGAAGCTGAAGAAAGAAGAGTTCGTCGTACGCGAGCCGGCGTTTGGCGTCGTCGACCTGCGCGAGGGAGCGCGGGCGGTGCAGCGTCTCGAGCGCGTCGGGGAGTTCCATCAGATCCCCCCGGACCCGGGGTGGCAGATACTCCTCGGCGCGCACCTGTTTGAGGAGCCAGTCCAGGTTCTGTGAGAAAACACGCCGGAAGATCCATTGGGGCAGTTCGTCGGACGCGGGATAGATGGCGAAGATCCTGCCGGGCGAGTCGGGCGAGTCGGGCGTGCCAGGCGAATCCGGCGTGCCGGGCGTGTCGGGCGTGCGGGGCGAATCCGGCGTGCCGGGCGTGCCGGGCGTACCCGGCCGCCGCGGGCCATCCGACGCTCGCGCCAGGAGCGTATGCTCCCGCGGCTGAATCTGGCGGCCGTGAAAGAACTTGACCGGGCCGGTGACGAGGATCCGGTCGCCCTCCCGCATTCCGCGCTCGACCCAAGGCTGCCCCGGCCAGGCACACGTCATGATCCCGGTGTCGTCCTGGATGACGGCCTGGAAGATGCGCAGCCCCGACCGCGTGGGGACCACGCCCTTGCTCCGCACTTCTCCCACCGCCGTCACATCCATGCCGACCTGCGCGAGCGCAAGGGGCGTGATGGTCGAGGCGTCGTCGTAGCGCCGCGGAACGTGGTAGAGCAGGTCTCTTGCGCAAAGGATGCCCATGCGCGCCAGGGCTTCCGCCCGCCTCGGCCCGACGCCCTTGAGAAACTGCACCGGTTTGTCGAGGAGGGTCATGACAACAGGCTGCCGACGAAGTCTTCCGGCTCGAAGGGTACAAGGTCATCAAGGGACTCTCCCACGCCCACGAGTCGGACCGGAATCCCCAGTTCGTCGCGAAGCGCCACGACGATGCCTCCCTGCGCCGTCGAGTCCATCTTGGCAAGCACGATACCGGTGACGCCGACCCGGCGCGAAAACTCCCGGGCCTGGACCAGTCCGTTCTGGCCAACCGTCGCGTCCAGGACCAGGAGGGTGTCGTGCGGAGCACCTGCGTGACGTTTGCGGATCACACGCTCCACCTTCGCCAGCTCGCTCATCAGGCCCCGGTGGGTATGGAGGCGGCCCGCCGTGTCCACGAGCACCACGTCCGTGCCACGGGCGAAGGCCGCCTCGAGCGCATCGAAGGCGACCGCTGCCGGATCTCCACCCGGCTGCCCGCCCACGAAGTCGGCACCCGCCCGCTCCGCCCAGCGCGCAAGTTGCGGGATCGCGCCCGCCCGGAAGGTGTCAGTCGCGGCGACGACCACACTCCGCCCCTCCGAGACGAAGCGATGCGCCAGTTTGCCCACCGTCGTGGTCTTGCCCACGCCGTTTACGCCCACGACCAGGTACACCGTCGGAGGTTCGGCGGCCAACACCGGAAACTCGCCCCCGTCTCCATCGAAGACGGCACGGAGCTGGTCGGCCAGGACGGCCCGGAGCCCTTCCTCGTCCCTCACCCTGCCCTTGCGCGCTTCCCTGTCCACGGCGGCGACGAAGCGCATGCTGGCCTCCACCCCGAAGTCGGCCATGATCAGCCGCTCTTCCAGGTCCTCGAGGGCCGCGGCGTCCACTCTGCGAAACGACGCGGGAATCGCCCGCGCGAGCGTGCGCCTCCAAATGCTCATCCCTATCGCAAGCCTGCTCGACGCCGTCCGATCCACTCCGCGCAAAGGAAGCCGAGAACCAGCAGATAGGGCCACGGCCACGTCCGTAACGGCCGGCCACTCGTGGCCGACGGTCCGCGCTGACCCGCGAGCACGGTCAATTCGGCCGGATCCAGGGCGCGGTGCAGCATCTCCTCGGTGAAGGGCTCCACGTCGAAGATGCCGTCGGCGGTGTCGGAGGCGGCCACGGCGTATCGGTACCGTCCCGGGGGGAGGGGCGGCGTTGTGAACAGCGCACCGGGCGGAACGACCGTGACCGTGTCGAGCCTTGTCGTTCCGGCCGAATCCGTGACGCTCAGCGAGATCTCTTCCCCTTCGTACCCCCTGCCGCGCCAGCGAACCGGGGTGCCCAGGCCACCCACGGCTACGGCCGGGCGAACACCGGGACCGCCAGCAACGGGTTCCTCGGACAGGATCCACCCGCCCACGGCGGCCCACAGGCGCCGATAGTGTTCACGCGGCTCTCCGTCCCGGAACGCCCAGCGCCAGAAGCCGCGGGCCAGCACGGCGGCCACGCGCCGGCGACCTTCGTCGCGCAGTACGAGCGCCGCCTCCGGCTCTCCGGCACCCCCGAGACGAACGCTCAGCGCGTCCCCGCCGCCATCGTCCACCAACGGGAGGACGGCGCTCAGCGGAGGCAGATCGACAAGGCGGCCGGTCTCGCCGGCGATCGGCGACGGAGGCGCCTCGTGCAGATACCACTCCCCGGGCAACGGCGCGCCCGCGGCCACGCCCGCCAGCGCGGCCCCCGCACCGTCCACCGGGAAGACGATCATGCCCCGGGTACGGGCCGTGGCCCGCTCGAGGAACTGGAGAGACGCGCCGTCCACCCCCATGGCCACCACCATCTCGGCGCGCCGCAGCATCCGTTCCAGCGTCTCCTGGTCGACCGCGTCGACAACACCCGCCCCCATCATGGGCTGGAAACGCCCGGGCCCGGCGCGCAGGTATCCCCGCACCGGCAGTCCCGTAACCTGGTCCAGCACGCTGAGCAGGAATCGCGGCTCCCAGTCCGGTGCGAGCGAGACCAGCAGCACCCCGGTCTCCTCCGGGTCCACCTCCACGACCGCGGTGCGCGCGTCGTCCAGCGGGAACGCGTCCTCCGTCTCGAGGCGCGCCGTCACCCGGTGCGACCCCGCTGCGAGCACTCCCAGCGTGAATTCCGCGGTGCTGAACCCGCCCTGCTCCGGAGCGGCCAGCCGGAGCGCGTGTCTCACGCTGCCGTCGACCGAAACCGTGACGGTGACGGAGTCCTCCGGTGACGTGCCCTGCACGTCCACCCTGCCCCGGATCTCCCCGCCGCTCTCCGCCGTGGGCGGTACCACGAGACGGGCCAGCCCCAGGTTGGCAGCGGGCGGGCGCAGGCTGTCGACGGACACCCCGACACCGAGCTGTCTCGCGATCCGCGTAATCGCGACCGGGTCGCTGACCCGCCGGTCGGTGATGAGCGTGACCTCTCGCGCCCCCGCTTCGGCGGCAACCTCGACCGCTTCGCCGAGGACGGACCGAACGGCCGTCGGCGAGACCGCGGCCAGCGAGTCGGGATCGATCGCCGCTACGGATGCACCTGCCGAGAGCAACCGCGCTCCGCCACCCGCCAGCTGTCGTGCACGTGCCACCGCCGAGTCCCAGAGCGGCACCCCGTCGGGCCCAACAGCCGTCATGGAGGCGCTCGCGTCGAGGACTACGAAGTGCTCCGGAGAGGCATCTGCGGGCGCCGTCGAAACGACCGGATTCCAGAGCAGCGCGGCCACGCCGGCGACCGCCCCGATCCGTGCCGCCACCAGCAGCGGGCGTGCGCGTACGCGGAATTCGCGCCGGTAGTAGATCCAACCGCAAACGCCGCCCGCAACGAGCAGAAAAAGGAGCGCTGGTACCATGGTCGTAATGTAGGGGCCGCGGGTCTCGTAGGGGGCAGCGGGTCATGTCGGGGCAGCGGGTAACATCGGGGCCGCGGGTCATGTCGGGGGCAGCGGTCAGCCGTCCGGGTCCACCACCCTCGTTTCCGTACGCCGCTCTCGGAATGTCTCGGGACCGGGAAGGCCGAGCAACAGCCGCAGGCGTTCGTCGCGCTCGCGCTGCCAGCGCTCCACATCCGCCGCGGGGACCGGATCCTCTGCGGGCAGGTCGATCGCGATGGGATCGATCGGCCGGCCACCCACGTGCATTTCGTAGTGGAGGTGGGGCCCCGTCGCCAGCCCGGTCATGCCCACGTATCCGATCACCTCGCCCTGGGTCACCCGCGAACCGACGGCCAGCCCGCGCGCCCACCCGCTGAGGTGTGCGTAGCGTGTCAGAAAGCCGTTCGGATGCCGCACGTCGATGACCCGGCCGTAGGCGTCCGCCCACCCCCGGCGAACGACGACGCCACTGCCGGTAACCTGCACCGGCGTGCCGGAGTTCGCTGCGTAGTCCACGCCGCGATGGGCTCGCCAGCGCCGCAGAATCGGGTGAAACCGGCTGTTGGTGAAGCCGGAGGAGATACGGCTCAGCTCGATCGGCTTCATGAGAAACGCGCGGCGGACCGACTGCCCTTCAAGGTCGAACCAGCTCGCCGGCTCGTCGCGCGGCTCGAACCGGATCGCGTAGTAGGACCGCCCGGCGTTCACGAGCTCGGCCGCGAGAAGCTGTCCGGAACGCATGCTCCCGTCCGGCCGCTTCTCCCGCTCGAGGACAAACCGGTAGGTGTCGCCCTCCCGGATCTGTCGGCTGAAGTCGATCTGCCACTGAAAGACCCGGTCCAGCCGCCCGACCATCTGGCGCCGGTCCGCGGCCGGCACGCCACCCAGCCCCTCGTTGTCGAGAATGGCGATCCAGAGGCTCGACTGGATCTCGCCCGCGACGAAGACGGTGTCGGTCGTGGTCACCAGTTCGATGATCGAGGAGGTCCATCCACTCCGCGCACGCTCGAGACGGACCATGCGGTCCCTGTCGAGATCGACCTCGATCCGATGCGGGTCCTCGCCCCATCGGCGACGGACGATCCGGACCTCGCTGCCGGACCGCATCCGCCGTGGATTCGCCTGCTCCCTGAAGGCCAGGAGAAGATTGTTGCGATCGGCCCCGCGCAGCTCCGCGTCTTCCAGGAGCTGTCCAAGGGTCACGCCAGCGGACATGGAGCGCACGTCCACAACCTCGGGCACGCTCGCATAGACGCCGGGCACGGCAACCGCTTCAGGCACGCGGTCCCGGTTCCACGACGCGAATCCGACGGCCAGGGCCGCTGCCGCCACCGGCAGAGCGGTGCCCCAAAGGCGCTTCGCGGCTTTATCGAGCTTCGGAATCAGGCGTAGTTCCTCCGGATGAAGGTCGGCAGCTCCAGCTCCCTGCGGATCAGCGTGCCACGCGTGCCACCCAGACCGCCGTCCGCAGCCGGACGCGGTGACATGGGTGCCATTGTACTACGAGACCCGAGGGAATGCAGGTTCGTTGTCTCCGCGGTGTCATGGTACATGGCGCCGCCGTGGGCCTGCGGGCCCGCGCCGACCGCCTCCCTGCGGAAAACGGCGGGGGCGTCGGCACCGCCACCCACGGCTGCCCGCCTGTGCTCGGTCGCGCGGTTCACCTGGGACGCCCCGAACCGCGGGCGCAACACCTGGCTCTCCTGCCGCCGTTCTCCACCCTCCTTGAACCCGGTGGCGATCAGCGTGACCCTCACCTCGCCCTCCATGCTCGCATCCTGGACGTTGCCGAAGATGATCTCGGCGTCCTCGCCGACCTCCTCCTGGATCATCATCGAGATGCCCGTGACCTCGTCGATGGTCAGGTCGGAACCGCCGGTGATGTTGATCAGCACGCCCTGGGCTCCACGAATCGAGATGTTGTCCAGGAGCGGGGAAGTGATGGCGTCCCGGGCCGCACTGACGGCGCGGTTCTCGCCCCGGCCGACCCCCGTGCCCATGAGCGCCGCGCCGCACGACGCCATGATCGTGCGCACATCGGCGAAGTCGACGTTGACCTCGCCGCTCACCCGGATCAGGTCGCTGATCCCCTGGGTCGCCTGCAGCAACACTTCGTCCGCCTTCTTCAGCGCGTCCTTGAACGAAGTACCCTTGCCGACAACCGAGAGGAGGTGGTCGTTGGGGACCACGATCATCGTGTCGACCGTGCGCTTGAGCTCCGCCAGCCCCTGCTCGGCCTGGCGCAGCCGCTTCTTGCCCTCGAATGCAAACGGCCGTGTCACCACGGCGATCGCCAGCGCGCCCATTTCCCTCGCCATCTCGCCGATGACCGGAGCCGCGCCCGTGCCCGTCCCGCCGCCCATGCCGGCGGCAATGAACACCAGGTCGGCCCCTTCGAGCAGCTCACGGACCTCGTCCGCATCCTCCGCGATCGCCTGGCGGCCGATTCCCGGCCTGGCACCCGCACCCAGACCCTGGGTCAGACGCTTGCCCAGCTGGATCACATGCGGCGCCTTGGAGCGGCTCAGGGCCTGAGCGTCGGTGTTGGCCGAGATGAACTCGACCCCCTCAAGGTCCTCGTCGATCATGCGGTTGACGGCATTGCCGCCGGCCCCTCCCACACCGATCACCCTCATCAGGGCCCGGTTCTTCGGGGCATCGTCGAGTTCGAAAATCATCGTCTCATCTCCTTTCCTGGGATCACTGATCCCGTGGTCTTGACAGTCCGCACTAGAAGAATTCCTTGAGCCAGGCGCCCATGCGCGTGACCATGCCCGAGGCCACGGTGGAAGCGCCCTCACCGGTATCCATGAAGTAGTCGGCGCCGTGCAGCGCGAGCCCGGTAGCGGTCGAGAACCCGGGCGCGCTCACGACGTCGAGCAGTCCGGAAAGGCCCTCGCGCGGGACGCCGGCCCGCACGGGCGTGGCGAGGCACTTCCGGGCCAGCTCGACAATCCCCGGGGTCTGCGCCACCCCGCCGGTAATCACGACGCCCGCAGCCAGCGAGTCGGCGCCGAAGGTGCCGTTCAACCTGCGGCTGATCCGCAGGAACATGCTCTGGAGACGCTCCTCCATGAGGCTGGCCACAAACCTGCGCGCGACCTTGCGGCTGTGACCGTTCGCTCCCGGCAGCTCCACGAACTCCGTCGGATCCACCATGCGTGCGTGCGCGGCGCCGTGGTGCTCCTTGACCCGACTCGCTTCGGCGAAGGGAATCGAGAGACCGCGTATCAGATCGCTGGTGACCATGGAGCCCCCCAGTGGCAGCACCTCCAGATCACAGAGCCTTCCCTCCTGGTAGACGGACAACCCGGTCGTGGCCGACCCCATGTCGACCATCGCGACGCCGAGCTCCTTCTCGTCCTCGGGCACCACGGCGCGGGCCGCGGCCAGAGGCTCGACGATCGCGTCCTGCACCCGGTAGCCCGCCTTCTCCACCGCGCGCACGAGATTCCCCAGCGCCGTGGCGCATCCGGTCACCAGGAAGAGATCGGTCTCCAGCCGCGTCCCCGGCATTCCCACGGGATCCTTGATCCCACGCTGGTGGTCGACCTGGTAGTCCTGCGGTATGGCGTGCATGAGTTCGCGATCACGGGGCAGCGGCACGGCCTGAGCCACCTCGTGTACGCGGTCCACGTCCCTGGGCACGATTTCGCTTGCCGCAACGGCCACGACGCCGACGGAGCGATTCACGTTCACGTGTTCACCCGAGACACCGAGGTACACACGGTCCACCCGCATCCCCGCCATCAGTTCGGCTTCCTGGACGGCAATCCGAATGCTGTTCGTGGCGCCTTCCAGATCCGTGATCACATCCTTGCGCACCCCTACCGTGGGCGTGCGGCCCACCCCGACGATGCGCAGTTCGGGACGGCTGAAGTCCTGCACCAGCCGCCCGATCACCGCACGGGTGGTCGTCGAACCGACGTCGAGCCCGGCAACCAGTACCGATCTCATTGCCGCCCACCTCCCCCCGCTTCCGCGGCGGCCACGGTCCGGACCACCACCTGTTCGTCGAAGCGCAGGTCCACCTCCCTGGGAGACTGCTCCGGGAACCTCCTGTCCGCGTCGTTGAGAGCGACCATGGCAGCCCGCAGCCGCGCTTCCGAGAACGGGGGCCGATAGCGCACCCTCACACCCGATTCACCCAGCAGCAGCGTCACCTCGCGGTCGCTGCCGCGAGCCTCCGAGAGGACCGCGAAGAACTCGGGGGTCTGCTCGGCCATCCGGGACACCTCGCGGGCCAGGGTGCGCAACCCGTTGGCGTCGGAGGCGTCCGGCCCGACGAGGCGCAACAGCGGCAGGTCCAGATGGGCGCTGCGCGCATCGAACGGCATGCGGTTCCCGGCGCGATCGACAGGCACCACCAGCGGCTGGGCGACCAGGGCCACGGGCCCGGTCTCTTCGACCGCGAGCCGCAGCGTGGACGGCAGTTCGCGCTCGACCGTCGCCGATGCGACAAGGGCGAGCCCCTCGATGCGCTCCTCGAGCCGCGACCGCTTCTCCCAGACGCTGGTCCCGGCGTCGATCCCGGCAGCACCCAGGATCTCGGCGCGGGTCAGGTAGCTGGCGCCCGTGATCTCGACGCTTGCAACGCGGAAAACGGGCAGCCGCGCGGCGAGGTCGAGCCCGGCCAGCACCAGAGCGGCCGCAACACCGACGATCCCGAGCAGGAGGGCCGTGCGGATCGCGATTCTGCTCGCCGTCGCGCGCCGCCTGCGCCACGCGCGCGTAGGAGACTCCATCGGCTGAATCAGCGGGCGGCTCATCGGGGGGCCTCCCGGTCGCGCAGCAGGGCGAGAATCCGGGGGCCTTCGCCCTCGATCGAACCGGCACCCATCACCACGCACACGTCACCGCGCGAGAGTTCCCCGGCCACGGTGGCCGAGAGCGTGGCCAGCTCGCCGTGGTAGCGGGCGTCCGTCTCCGCGACCGCGTGCGCGACCAGCTCGCCGGTCACGCCCGGCAGCGGCTGCTCGCGGGCCGGGTAGACATCCGTGACCCAGACGAGGTCCGCTGCGCCCAGGGCGGCGCCGAACTCGGCGTGGAAGTCGCGCGTGCGGGTGAATAGGTGAGGCTGGAAAACGGCCACGATGCGCCGTCCCGGGTTGGCCTGCCGCGCGGCGGCCAGCGTCGCCGAGATCTCCGTGGGGTGGTGCGCGTAGTCGTCGATCACCTGGACGCCACCGGCGGTTCCCAGCGTATCGTAACGCCGCCCGACGCCCGGAAAACCGGCGAGCCCGGCCCGGATGTCGTCCCACGCCACGCCGAACGACCGCCCCACGCCCGCCGCGGCCAGCGCGTTGCGGACGTTGTGCACGCCGGGGACGGGCACGGTGACGTTCCCCGCGCTCACGCCGTCCTCGGTGACGTGGAAAACGCTCTCCACTCCGCTGTCCCGCACCAGGGTGCCTCGCAACGACACGCCGGCGCCGAGCCCGTAGCTGCGCGTACGGGCTCCGCCCTGCACGCCGATCCGCGCGGCGCCCGGGTCGTCGCCGCAGACCCACAGGGTACCCGCCGGGTCGAGGCGGTCGATGAAGTGGGAGAAGGACGTGCGGACTCCCGCGAGATCGCCGTAGATGTCGAGGTGGTCGGCCTCGAGGTTGGTCACCACGGCCACCCGGGGATCGAGATCGAGGAACGAGCGGTCATACTCGTCCGCCTCCACCACGAAGATGTCGGAGCCGCCGGGCCTCAGGTTGCCTCCCCAGCCGCGGACCTCGCCGCCGACGACGCCGGTGGGATCGACGCCCGCGCGTTCCAGGACGTGTGTGGCCATGGCCGTGGTCGTGGTCTTGCCGTGCGTGCCGGCGATCCCCACGACGCGTCCCTCGTTCACCCATTGCCCGAGCGCGACCGAACGCTTGAGCACGGGAATCCCCCCGGCGCGGGCGGCACGGAGCTCGGGGTGATCGGCGGGCACAGCGGAAGTCACGACGACCGCGGCGGCGGACTCGACGTGCGCGGGATCGTGTCCGAGCTCGAAGCTCATCCCGAGACTGGACAACACCACCACCGGCCTCCCGCGCACCAGGTCGCAGCCGGTCACCGAGGCCCCGCTGCGGAGCACCATTTCGGCAAGAGGCGCCATGCCGGAGCCACACACGCCCATGAAGTGGATGGGACCGCGGGCGGCCAGGGAGCGCAGGCGGGGCGTCATCGTGGCGTCTCGCGGTTGGCGCGTGGCGTCTCGCGGTTGGCGCGCAACAGGTCCGCAATGGCGGCGGCAACCTCCCGTGCGGCCTCGGGCCGCGCACGGTCGGCAGCGGCGCGCGACATGGCGTCCAGCCTTCCCGGAGTATCGACGAGTTGCCGGACCTCGTTCCAGAGCCGCGCCCCGGTCAGTGAGTCGGCCTCGGGCAGGTGCACCGCCGCCCCGGCCGCGGCCAGCGCGCGCGCGTTTGCGGTCTGATGATCCCCCGCGGCCGTCGGCAGCGGGATCAGGATCGCCGGCAGTCCCCAGGCCAGAAACTCCGAGGTTGCCATCGCGCCCGCGCGGGAAACCACCAGATCGGCCGCCGCGAGCGCCTGGTACATCGCGTCCGGTTCAAGATAGGGCACCACCGCGAATCGATCGGAAGCCAGCCCGGCGAGCGCGGCCTCGGCCTCCGCATGGTGCGCCCGCCCGGTCACCCATAAGACGAATTCGCCATCGATCGGCAAATCGTCTTGCAAAACTTCGTTTGTTGCACGATTCATCTTGCGGGCGCCCTGGCTTCCACCGACGATCAGCACCAGCGTGCCCGTTTCGGGCAGCCCCAGGGCCCGTCGCGCGGCAGCCCGGCCGCGGGCCTCCACGGGGGGCAGGGGCCGGATCGGGTTGCCGGTGCGAAACACCCTTCGTCTCGCGCGTCGCGGAAGGGCGGCGCCCGCTTCCGGGTACGCGAGGTGAATCTGGTTCGCCCAGCGGGACAGCAGCCGGGTCGTCTTCCCCGGGTGCATGTTCTGTTCCTGCACGATCACGGGTAGCCCGAGCAGGCGTCCCGCGATCCCCGCCGGGGCGCAGACGTAGCCGCCGGTGAGGACCACCGCGGCCGCCTCGCGCCTCCGGAGATCGGGCAGCAGACGCAGTACGGCTCCGACGAGCAGCCACAGAGCCCTGAGGCTGTCCCCGGCCGCGGAAAGCGCTCGGCGGGCCCGGACCGGCAATGGCCCGGGCCGGCGCATCTCCCGCACGGGATTGCGGAGTCCCGCCACCGGGAGCAGGCGGTACGGATAGCCGAGCGAGGGAAGCTCCGCCGCCTCGATGCGCCCCACGGTCCCCACGAAGTAGGGCTCCACACCGGGCATGGCCGCGCACAGCGCCTCGGCGATGTTCCGGGCCGGGTGGAAGTGGCCCGCGGTGCCTCCGCCGGAGAAGACCACCATCATCCCGACCCCTCCCCGGCGCGCGTGACCTCGCCTGCCGGCGCCTCCCGGGCCACGGCCACGAGCATCCCCACGGCCGCCAGCATCGTGACGAGATTGCTGCGGCCGAAGGAGATGAACGGCAGCGACAGGCCCGTCGCGGGCAGGACGCCCAACCCCACTCCGATGTGGAGGAAGGCCTGGAACCCGATCAGGCAGCTGATCCCGACGGCAAGGAGTTCGCCGAACGTGTCCCGGGCCCGGCGCGCAATCCTGAAGCCGAGCACGATCATGGCGAGAAAGCCGAGGATGACGCCGACGGTGCCCACGAGTCCCCACTCCTCGCCGATCATCGCGAAGATGAAGTCGTTGTGGGCCTCGGGCAGGAATCCGAACTTCTGCTGCCCCTCTCCGAAGCCGACCCCCGTCACGCCGCCGGAGCCGATGGCCACCAGACTCTGGTAGCTCTGAAACGCCGCGCCGTCCGGTGTCACCCCGGGATTGAGCAGGAGCGAGTCCCAGCGGGCGCCCCGGTATCCGGAAACGAGCATCGGACCGACCAGGGGAATGCAGGCGGCGCCAAGGATCACAAAGTGTCCCACGCGTGCGCCGGCCACGAAGATGATGGACATCCCGACCGCGACGATCAGGCAGGCCGTGGAGAAATCCGGCTCCAGCGCCACCGGGACCATGACGAGCATCCAGCCGACGAGGAATGGTGCCAGTCCACGACGCATGTTGCGCATCAGGGGCTGCTTCCGGACCGCGAGGGCCGCGGTCCACACGACCACCGCCAGCTTGGCCAGGTCCGAGGGCTGAAAGGTCACGCCGACACGGAGCCAGCGGCGGGCGCCGTTCACGGGCGGCGCGATCGCCTCGGTGAAGGGCAGGATGATGATGACGAGGAGTACGACCGCTCCCGCCAGGATGTGGTGCGCGAACCGTCGCCACCACCGGGTGGGAATGCGCGCACACGTCACCAGGAGAACGATCCCGATCGCGGCGCCGAACCCCTGCCGGGCCACGTAGTGGTAGTGGGGAAGGTCTCCGCGCTGCGCCATCACGGAACTCGCGCTGTGCAGGGTCAGGAGGCCGAAGAGCAGCAACACGGCCGTCAACGCCATGATCGCCTTCGGCTCCCACCCCTGCCCGAGCCCCGTTTCGGGGAGCGACCTGCGCGCCTTGGCGGCGACGTCGCGCGCCCACCGGGCCCGCGGGCGGACGGGCCTCGCCCCACCACGGTGGCCACGGGGGCCATGCCCGATGCGCGAGGTGCCGCCCGGCGCCGTCATCCGGCGGTCCTCGCGGCTTCCCGCCCCAGAGCCTGGAACGCGGCGCCCCGGGCCTCGTAGTTCTCGAACATGTCGAAGCTGGAACACGCGGGCGCCAGGAGGAGCGTGTCGCCCGCCCGGGCGAGTCGGCGGCCCGCGGCCACCACCTCCTCGAAGGTGCCGTCGACGTACTCCACCAGGGGTCCCCGTCCCGCCATCTCGGCAGCCGCCCGCGGGCCCGCGGCGCCATAGGCGACGACGGCGCGCGTCCGTCCCTTCATCGCGTCCGCCAGGTCGCCGAAGTCCTCCCCCTTGTCGGTACCACCGACGAGAAGGACCACGGGGCCATCCAGGCTCGCGAGCGCGCCCGCGGCTGCCGCGACATTGGTCGCCTTCGAGTCGTTGACCCACTGCACCCCGTCCACCGTCCCGACGGGCTCGAGCCGGTGCGGCAACGGCGGGAACGAGCGCAGGGCGCGACGCGCCCCGTCGAGCACGCCCCCGCCGAACCCGGCCCCACCGGGCCCGGCCCCGGAAGCGGCCGCCGCCAGGAGCGCGGCGAGCGCGTTGGCGAGGTTGTGCCTCCCCAGCAGCCGGACGTCCGCGGCCTCGGCGACGCGGCGGGGACCCCGCCCCGTATCCACCGTCAGCCCGCTTCCATCCAGCCATGCCCCGGGTGCGCAGGAGGTCTCGAGCGAGAACGTCAGGCGGGACCCCGGCACGTCCCGCGCCATCTCGAGCACCGTGCCGTCGTCGCCGTTCAGCACCCAGGT
This sequence comes from Longimicrobiales bacterium, assembly GCA_965116905.1. Lineage (GTDB taxonomy): Bacteria > Gemmatimonadota > Gemmatimonadetes > Longimicrobiales > Gaopeijiaceae > Bin94. The sequence continues at coordinate 3,638,464 of OZ220732.1, forward strand.
CGTGTTGGCGTCGCCCGCATCGAACAGCCTGCGCTTGTCGCGGTGGTAGTCCTCCACCGTGGCGTACCGGTCCATGTGGTCGACGCCCAGGTTGGTCATTACGCCCACGTCCGGGGTGAGGTCACGAATGTCGGCCAGTTGAAAGGACGACAGTTCCAGCACGATCCGGTCGGCCGCCGGGTGCGTGGCGGCCAGGGTGGAAGCCGGCGGGCCCAGGCCGCCGCCGATATTGCCCCCCAGGGCCACGTCGACACCCGCTTCGCGCAGCAGGTGCGCGCTCAGCGCCGCCGTGGTCGTCTTCCCGTTCGTGCCGGTCACGATCGTCAGTGGACTCTGGATGAACCGGCTGGCGAACTCAGGCTCCGATATCCAATCGACGCCCCGTGCGCGTAGGGCGGCGAGCACGGCCGCCGCCGGCGGGATGCCGGGGCTGACGATGACGGTGTCCGCCGCGGCGATCTTCTCCAGCTCGTGTCCGCCAAGCCCGATCTCGGCTCCGAGATCCCGCAAAGCGGCTCCACGGGCTGCAACTGCGTCCTCGCTGCTCGCATCCGTGACATGAACTCTCGCTCCCTTTGCAAGGGCCAGCCGCGCCGCGGCGTCTCCGCTGGCGCCCAGCCCGATGACCGCAATTCTCTCTCGTTCATTCCCCGATCTCATCGCAGCTTCAGCGTGGCGAAGCCGACCATCGCGCAGAGGATTCCCAGGATCCAGAACCGGACCACGACCTGCTCGTTCTTCCAGCCGATCATCTGGAAGTGATGATGGATGGGGGCACATCTGAACACGCGCCGGCCCTCGCCGTAGCGCCGTCTCGTGTACTTGAAGTACTGGGTCTGGATGATCACCGACGCGGCCTCGGCCACGAACACGCCGCCCACCGCCACCAGGAGGAGTTCGGCCTTGAGCAGCACCGCCATGGCTCCGATGGCGCCTCCCAGCGCCAGTGAGCCGGTGTCGCCCATGATCACCCGCGCGGGCTGCGCATTGAACCACAGAAAACCCAGCGCGGCCCCGGTGATCCCCGCCGCAAACACGGCAAGTTCTCCGGCGCCCGGCAGGTAGAAGAGCCCGAGGTACGCCGAGGTGTCGACCCGTCCGATCACGTACGCGAAGATCCCGAAGGTCCCCACGGCGATCGCGACCAGTCCGGGCGCGAGTCCGTCGAGGCCGTCGGTCATGTTCACCGAATGGGTGGCGCCGTTGAGCACCACGGTGACCCAGAGCAGGTACGCGGCCGGAGTGAAGACGAGCTGCCACTCGTCGAAGACCGGCAGGTTCGTGGTCGTAGCCCCTACCGGCGCGATCGGGCCCCCCATGATCAGGAACGCCCCCAGCGCCAGGCCCAGCCCCAGCGAGCCCGCCCACTTGTAGCGCTCCACCAGACCGCGCGGCGTCTTGCGCACGACCTTGAGGTAATCGTCGAGGAAGCCGATCGCTCCCATCCACAGCATCACCACCAGCGCGATGATCGTGTACGGATTCGTCAGTTCGGCCCAGAGCAGCGTCGAGACGGCCACGACCGCCACGATCAGCACCCCACCCATGTTCACCTTCGGCCCCTGACCCCGGTCGAGTCCGTTGCGCGGCACATTGACAATGCCGCGCGCGCGCATGCAGGCGATGAAGGGACGCCCCAGGATCAGCATCAGTATCAGCGCGCTGGCCATCGCGCCGGCGGACCGGACCGTCAGGTAGTTGAAGAGGTTGAAGACGATGTGAACGTCTTCCAGCCGGGGGAGCAGGTGGTAGAGCATCAGGCGCGCACTCCCCCGAAGTCGGCCTCGAGACCCGGGATCACGCGCTCCAGCCGGACCCCGCGGGAAGCCTTGAGGAGCACCGTGTCGCCAGGGCCGACCAGACCGGGCAGGCGCTCGGCGAGGTCGTCGACGCGGGGAACGGCGAAGATGCGGTCGTCCGCGAGGCCCCCCGCCGCCCGGGCGAAGGCCCCCGTCAGCACGTACCGGTCGATCTCCGCGTCCAGGATCGCGTCCAGGGTTTCACGGTGAATCGCGGCCGATCGGGGCCCCAGCTCGAGCATGCTCCCCAGCACCGCCACCCTGCGCCCCCGTGTGTCCATGCCCGCGAGGGTGGCGACCGCCGCCTCGACTCCCGCCGCATTGGCGTTGTAGCAGTCGATCAGAAGCGCGAGGCCGCCCACGCTGCGCACCTCGCCGCGCAGGGCGCGGGGCGCGACGGCCGAAACACCCGCGACCGCGTGTGTCGGCGCCACGTTCAGCGAGCGGGCCACGGCGAGGGCCAGCAGTGCGTTGTAGACGTTGTGGGCGCCCGGAATCCGCATGGAGACGGGCTCTCCCATCCAGGTGAAGGAATACGTGCCGTCGGCCCGCAGACGCGCGTCGAAGGGGCGCAGGTCGCGGTCCGCCCGGTCCGACCAGCCGCTGACCGCAATATCGGGGTGGATCCTGCGGGCCTCGCGTGCCAGCTCCGGTGGCTCGTCGCCCACCAGCGCGATCCCCGCCGGATCGACGGCCCGGAGCAGGTCGAGCTTTTCCGTGAGTACGCCCGGGAGATCCCCGAGCCGCTCGACGTGTGTCTCCGAGACGGTCGTGACCACCCCGACCGTGGGACGTGCGACCCGGGCCAGCTCGGCGATCTCCCCGGGCTCGTTGGTGCCCATTTCCAGGACCAGAGAGGTTGCGCCGTCGGGCATCGACAGAATCGTCAGGGGCGTGCCCACGCGGTTGTTGTTGTTCGCGGACGTCCCGTGCGCCCGCGGCGTCGACGAGAGCGCCCCCAGCGTGAGGTCCTTCACGGTGGTCTTGCCCGACGAGCCCGTGATCCCCACGACCGGGATGCGCGCGTGGCTGCGCCGGTGCAGGGCGAGGTCTCCCAGCGCGGTAAGGGTGTCCGCGACGCGATAGACGGGGACGGGCAGGTCGCCGGGATCGCGGCTTGCGACCAGGGCCGCACACCCGGCCGCGACGGCCGCCGGCGCGAACTCATGGCCGTCGAAACGCGGTCCTTCGAGCGCGACGAACACGTCGTCCCGCCGGAGAGTGCGCGTGTCCGTGGAAACGCCCCGGTATCGGCGGCCCGGATCGCCACCCGGCAGACCCAGCGCGCGCCGCACCGAGGCGTCGGTCCACTCGAAGGCCGCGTCCGTCATGGACCGGCATCCAGGTGGCCGAGCACGATCTCCCGCTCGTCGAAGGGCCGCTTCTCGGTCCCCACGACCTGGTACGTCTCGTGGCCCTTGCCGGCGAGGAGCACGGCGTCGCCCGGCCGGGCCCGGTCGAGTGCCCAGCAGATGGCGTCGCGCCGGTCCACGATCTCCACCGCGTCGGCGGCCGAGACCCCGCGCGACACCTGCGCGACGATCTTCGCCGGATCCTCGGTGCGCGGGTTGTCCGAGGTCACGACGACCACGTCCGCGTGTCGCGAGACCGCGGCCCCCATCTCGGGACGCTTGGTCGGGTCGCGGTCCCCGCCCGCCCCGAACACCACGATGAGGCGTCCGGCCACCAGCGGCCGGAGCGCCTTCAGGACCTGATCCAGGGCGTCGGGCGTGTGGGCGAAGTCGACGAATACATCGTACGGCTCCCGCGCGATGCACTCCAGGCGACCCGGCACGGGAGAGGCTTCCCCCAGTCTCGCGGCCACACGCGCCGGGTCCTGGCCCAGTACGAGGGCGCAGGCGGCGGCGCACAGCGCGTTGGAGACGTTGAAGGCCCCGGGCAGTGGCAGGTCGACAGGTTGCCGGTGGCCCTGCCACACGAGTTCGAAGCTCGAGCCCCGCGACGAAAGGCGGAGTCCGGCGGCACGCAGGTCCGCGGATGCCCGTATTCCGTAGGTTACGACCGGGCCCCCGGGACGGAGGACGCTCCACGCGTCGTCGTCGGCATTGATCACGGCCGTGGAGCCCCGCTTGCCCAGATCCAGGAGCCGCGCCTTCGCGGCCAGGTACCGCTCGCGGCTGCCGTGGTAGTCCAGGTGATCCCGGGTGAGGTTCGTGAAGGCGGTGACGTCGAAGCGCACGCCGTCGAGGCGGAACTGGTCGAGCGCGTGGGAGGAACTCTCGATCACGACACCCGCAGCGCCGGCGCGGACAAGCGCGTCGAGCCACCCCGCCAGCCGCACCGGTCCGGGCGTCGTGAGCCCCTCCGTACCCTGCTCGACGCGGCCGTCGGGTCCGACCACGCCCAGCGTCCCGATCGCCGCCCACTGCACCTCGCTTGCCAACAGGCCGCGCAGCAGCAGCGTCGTCGTCGTCTTTCCGTTCGTGCCGGTCACCCCCACCGTGCGCAGCTTCCGCCAGGGCGTTCCCGTCACGAAACCGGAGGCCACGGCCGCCGCCAGCCGCGCATTGTCGACCTCGATCTGGGGGACGGGCACCGCGGGAACGGGCCGCTCGACGATGGCGGCCGCGGCCCCCGCCGCCGCTGCGCCGCCCAGGAATTCGTGCGCGTCGTGGGATGTGCCCGCCCAGGCCACGAAGAGGTCGCCCGGTCCTACGGCCCGCGAGTCCTGCTGCACGCCGGAAACCTCCACGTGGCCCATCTCGCCGCGTGGAGGCACCATCCGGCGAACGACAACTCCGGCATCCTCGATCGCCGCCAGCACGCGCGTCATGGCCACGGTCACCCCTCCTGCCCCAGCACTCGCACGGTATCTCCGACCGCGACGCCGGTGCCCGCCGGAGGGACCGTCATCAGCACGGCGCCTCCGCCATCGAGCCACACGCGCAAGCCCATCCTGTGCAGCCTGCGGATCGCGACCCGGATCGGTGCCCCATTGAGGTCTGGAACCGACATGCTCCTCGCGGGTGGAATCGGCGCACCGGAGCCGAGCGCGCCAGCGCCCAGCGCATCGGAGCCCAGCGCATCGGAGCCCGGCACGTCGGAGCCCAGCACGTCGGAGCCCAGCACGTCGGAGCCCAGCGCATCGACCGGCACCCCGTTCTCCCGGCTGGCTGCCGCGAAGTGCACCACCGGCTCGTTCCCCACCTCCGACGGGACGGGACGCCGCGCCAGTGCCAGGGCCCCGCGGTCCAGCGGAACCCGCCGGGCCGGCAGGAGACTTTCGAGCATCGCCCGCGTGAGCGGCGCCGCGACGGCACCCCCGTAGTATTCGCCAGACGGGCGGTCCAGCTTCGCGAAGAGCAGGAGCTGCGGATCGTCCGCGGGAAAGAATGCTCCAAAGGACGCGAAGTAGGCGTTGCCCTCGTAGCGTCCATCGTCCCCGACCGCGCGGGCCGTGCCGCTCTTGCCGGCGACCAGGAACGAAGACATCCGCGCACGCGTACCCGTTCCCTGCTCCACGACATCGACCAGCACCGGCCTCAGGGCCTCGGTGACCTGCCTCGGGACCGCACGCCGCACGGTGCGGGGGCTGCCGAAGCGAACCGGTCGCCCGTCTCGGTCGCGCACCTCCCTGATCAGGCGCGGCTCCATCAGCCAGCCGTCGTTCGCCAGCGCCCCGAACGCCATCGCCATCTGCAGCGACGTAACCGAGAGCTCATAGCCGAACGCGAGGGACTGCCCCGACAACGCCGACCACTGATCCGGCCTTCTGAGCATGCCGGCCGCCTCGCCCGGCAGCATGATCCCGGTCCGGGTGCCGAATCCGAAGTCCCGCAGGTTCGTGTACTGCTGCGCCTCGGTGAGCCCTTCCGCGAACTTGGCGATGCCGACGTTGGACGAGCGCTGGACGACCTCGTACAGGGTCAGCCAGCCACCGCCGTGGATGTCGTTGATCTGCCGCGTACCGACCTTCCAGCTGCCCGTGCCGGTGTCCACCGAGTCCGCCAGCGATGCGACCCGGTGCCGCAGGAGGGCAGCGGTGGTGAACGGCTTGATCGTGGACCCCGGTTCATAGGGGGCGTTGACCGCTGACAGCGAGTTGTTCGACCCGTCGCTCAGGGAGGCAATCGCGAGGACTTCGCCGGTCCGGGGATCGGTAATGACGAGATCCCCGCCGCGGGCTCCGGTGGAGTCGACGGACATGGCGAGGAGTTCCTCGGCCAGAGCCTGCAGGTGTTCGTCGATCGTGAGCACGACGTCGCGCCCGGCCAGGGGTTCCTGGACGGTGATGACCTTGCCCGGTATCTCCCGTCCGCGATTGTCCCGCTCCACGATCTCCCGCCCGGTTCTTCCGGCCAGCACCGAATCCATCGTCTGCTCGATTCCCCCTGTCCCCACACCCTCCTGGACGACTCCAAGCAAGCCACGGGCCAGCTTTTCACGGGGGTAAAAGCGTCGCAGCTCGCCCTGGACGTGCACGCCGCGCAGTCCGCGGAGGCCTTCGACCTGCGTCATGGAGTACCGGCCGCGTACAACGCGCCACGGTCGTGTATCAACGGACACATTGTGCGCGACGTCCGGGCGCAGTCCCAGGTGCTGCTCCAGCGCGGCGATAACCTCTTTCCGGTCCCGGATCTCGCTCGGCGCGACCGCGACGGCAGCCCGCCAGTGGCTCACGGCCAGCTCGGAGCCGTTGCGATCGAGAATGCGGCCCCTGGGCGCTGGAACGACCCTGCTCATCAACTGCTGGCCGGCGGCGTCCTCCCTCCAGGCAAACCGCTCGGCGACCTGCACCTCGGCGGCGCGTCCGAGCAGCACGGTCGCGAGGACCACCCAGAACAACAGCATGAAGCGGCGCCGGATCTCGACGCGCCGGTACGGATCGCGCTGCTTCAGACTCATGGCGCGCCCCCCGATGCGATGATGGTCTCCCGTTCGCTCGCGGGCCGCAGCCCCAGCCTTCCGGCGGCCTCCGCAACGACCCAGGACCGCCGCTCGATGCCGACGAGCTCGAGCGCCAACTCTTCCCGCCGGTCGGCCAGGACGGCCAGCTCCGTGTCGATCCGGTCCAGCGATTCGAGGGTTTCCCGGGTGGTCGATTGGCGCCACTGCACGGTCGCCAGAGAGGCGGTCACTGCGGCGAGCACGACGATCCACCTCCCCCTTCCCCGCCCCGGGCGGCGCCTCACGCGGCCCGCCTCCAGGCCCGCAGCCTGGCTGCACGGGCGCGCGGGTTGGTCTCGACCTCCGCGCTGCCCGGCGTGACCGGCTTCCGCGTCAGCACGGTGCCCCGGCTCTTCAGCTCCGCGGCGCGCACGGGGAGGCGCGGAGGCAGCCCGTGGGAGGGATCGCTCCATTCCCGGAAGGCGCGCTTGACCACCCCGTCCTCGACCGAGTGATAGGAGATCACCACGAATGCGGCACCGGGCAGCAGGGCGTCCCGGATGGCGGGAAGCGCCTCCTGCAGGGCTTCGATCTCCTCGTTCACGCGAATGCGCAGCGCCTGGAAGAGGCGCGCCTTCTCGGCGTGTGCAGCGCGGCGCCCCAGCACCGATTCCAGGACGGCGACGAGATCATCGCTGGTCCGAAACGGCCTGTCCGCGCGGCGTCCGACGATGCGGGCCGCCACTGCCGCCGGCCGGGGCGCCTGGCCCTCGCGAAGTGCCCGCAGGAGTTCGGCACGCGAAGCCGAGGCCAGGAACGCGGCGGCGGTCAGCGGCGCCCCCGGGTCCATGCGCATGTCCAGCGCAGTCCCGCGGCGAAGGGAGAAGCCCCGCTCACGCGCGTCGAGCTGATGGGAGCTCACGCCCAGATCCAGGATCGCGCCGGCCAGCCCTTCGGCCCGCACTCGGGAATCGTTGCCGGCGCGCCGGAACGACATGTGGCCGAACATCACCCGCCCGGCGAACCGGCGCAGGCGTGAGCGGGCGGCCTCCAGAGCCTCGGGGTCGCGGTCGACGGCGAGCACCTGGCAGTCCAGGCACCGCTCGAGAATGGCCTCCGAGTGGCCGCCGCCCCCTGCCGTGCCATCGAGGTACAGTCCGCGGCCGCCAAGCAGGTGGCTCATGGTCTCCTCCAGTAGCACGGGACGGTGATACTCCGGGACGCGCGCACGGGGGTCACCCGAAGATCTGGGCCGCGAAGTCGTCATCGTCTTCGTCCACCTCGCAGATGTGATCCTCGAATCGCTTCGGAGGCCACAGCTCGATCCGGTCCAGTGCTCCGACAAACACCACCGACTCTTCGAGCCCCACCTGCTGCCGGAGCAGGGGCGGAATGCGGATCCGCCCGTGCTTGTCCGGTTCCACCTCCACTGCACTGCCCGTGATCCGCCGTACGTAGGCCCCGCGGTCCCCCCGGGCTCTCCGGTAGCTCAGCAGATTCTTGCGGATGTCCGCCCAGGTTTCCTCCGGGAAGAGGTCGAGATGCGTGTCCTGCCACTGCAGCAGCACCATCGGATACGAGGACACCGCACGACGAAACGCCGAAGGCAAGCTGACCCGCCCCTTTGCGTCGATCTGGTATTCGTGTCGGCCAAGGAACCCAGGCATGGTCTCCTATCCCCTGTTATCCCACTCTATCCCACGCTAATACACTCGCCCCCCCTTTCGCAATACCAAATCCCACTCGTCCGTGCCTTGATCCCCGTTTTGGGGCAAAAAAAGGGCGCCGCGGGCTCAAACGGCCCGCGGCGCCCCCGTCGAGCGCCTACGGCGAGCGGATTCAGCGCCCTCTCTGAATGATCGCTTCCTGGATCTCGATATACTGCTGCGTGGCGTCCTTGAACTGCTGCAATCCGATGGCGTTGGCTTCGGCGTAGGACGCAACCCTCGGAAGCGCGAAGAGCCGCGCCGACTGCTGGAACTTGGGCAGCGTCAACTGCGCGGTCTCCAGGGTCTGCGGCCGCTCCTGCTCCAGTGCCTGGTTGAAGAGTGAGAAGCCGTGCCAGAAGTCCAGCTGTCCCCTCGTGCCGTCGTTGACCTCGTTCTCGAAGGACTTGGCGAGACCGATGACGCGCAGGGCGTGTCCCCAATCCTTCGGGACGACACCCTTCGAGTGCGCGTTGGCCAGGAGCAGGACCGCCATGGCGTCGGCGGTCTGCTCGCCCTTCTCGACCGCCTCCTGCAGGAAGCCCAGCGCCTCGTCCTCCTGGCCGACCTCAAGCAGCCAGGAGCCCTGCCGCGCCTTGACGTTGGCGAAACCCGGATCCCGCGTCTCCACCTCGTTCAGCGCCGCGATCGCGTCCTCGACGCGCTCCGCCCGCTTGAGGACATCCGCGTAACGGGACCAGAGCGAGGCGTCGTCTCCGTGCGTTTCGAGCGCGCGCGACGCCATGTCGATCGCGTCCTGGAGCTGATCCAGTTCCATGTAGCCGGCGATCATGGTGAGCACGTGGCTCACCTCCATCTCGTCCCCCTGCACCGCATACACGGACTCGTACGAGCCGATCGCCTTGCGATAGAGTTCGGCAGCGTCGGCGGCAAGCGAGGCCCCGGGCTCCGCGGTGCTCGTGATGTCCTGCGCGGCGCGGGTCGCGAAGGCGGCATGCCGAAGCAACAGTTCCACGTCGTTCGCGTCGATCGCGAGACCCTCCTCCGTCAGGAGCATCGCACCCTCGACGTCACCGGCCTGGGCCAGGTCATAGGCGATCTGCATCCGTACGCGCGCGTCACCCGGATTCAATGCGAGGTAGGCCGAATAGTGCTCCCGGGCCTCATCGTTCCGTTCCAGGTTGGCCGCCACGTACCCGGCGAGCTGAAGCGCGCCCTCGTGCAGCGGGTCCGCCTCGATCACCTTCAGGGTCTCGTCGTACGCTTCCGCGAGCCGTTCGGTCTGGAAGAGGACGTTGGCGTAGACGAATCTGACCTGCGAGTTGCCCGGGTTCATTTCGAGCGCGGACGTACAGGTTCTTTCGGCCCCTTCCCAATCCTTGGACTGGTAGTAGTCGCCGCAGAACTGTGCCGTGCGGAGCTGGCCGACGTAGGTCTCGAACTCGCCGGCGATCTCCTGGGCCGCAACTTCGTCGTCGTCCTTGTGCCAGGTCTTGTCCTCGATCATGAAGGAGGGCCCGCCGGGGGCGGCGAACTGGATCCCCTGGAGCGAGAAGGTGTCGGCGTCCTTGTCCTCGGTGTAGGTGCCGCAGAACACCACGTTCGCGTTGATCTGAGCGGCAAGCTGCAGCGACCGGACGCAGTCCAGGTCCTCCATGTCGAGGTCGAACCTGTCGGCCGCGTCCCTGATCTCCTTCTCGTCCACCGGCTGGTGGGTGCCGAACTGGTTGATCAGGTCCCGCAACTCCTCGGCCAGGTCCTTGCCGAAGTCATCGTCGGCGTCGTCGAGGGGCATCAGGTTGGTCACCATCACCCTGAAACGCTCGGACACCTGGGCGCTCGCCGGCGCCGAAAGCAGGGGCCCGAAGAGCAGAACGAGCGCGCCCGTTGCGACAATCCCGATCCGTAGCCAACTCCTCATGTTTCCTCTCTTCTCGATGGTAAGTCCGCAGGACTCTCCGCATGCCGCGACGCACCGCCAACTGCGCCGGGCGGACAACCGCACACAATACGGCAACCGCTGGGCCGTCGCCAGAGCGTCGCAGACTCAGTGGGAAGACTGAGTAATGTACGAATCCATTTCCGTCAAGGTCAACATGAGTTTTACATCGGGTCGCCGCAAAAAGATCCCATCAGCCGCGGCGAATGGTCACGCCCCCGGAGCCCGTGTCGATCACGACGGTTCCCTCGCCGTCGCCCACGGACCCCCGGAAGTACCGCCGCTTTGAGGTCTCCACTACCCGGTCGGGGATATCGACGCTGATTCCGCCACTGCCGGTATCCAACTCCAGCTCGGCCCCGAAATCGGACGGCACCGCCACCGACACGCTGCCGGAACCCGTGTCCACGACCAGCCTGTCCACGTCGGACAGCATGCCGAGGTACACCGAGCCGCTGCCGGTGTCGCACTCGACGTCCGCGGCGGTCAGCCCCTCGATCCGGATGCCTCCGGAGCCCGTGTCCACGTGCAGTTCCGCGACCGAGACGTTGCTGCCGGCCACCCTGCCCGACCCCGTGTCTGCGGTCAGCCGGTCCCCACGGATGTCCTCCAGGCCGATCGAACCGGAACCGGTGTCCGCGGTCACGTCGCCCTCCACCTCCGCGATCGTCACCGAGCCGGATCCCGTGTCGACGTCGACGTCTCCCACGATGTCGGCGACTTCGACGCCTCCGGAAGCGGTCCGGAACGAGAGATCCGATGCGAGTCCGTTGGCACTTCCCGACCCGGCCGCCAGGTAGATGGCCACGCTGACCCCTTCCGGCACGCGAACGACCATGTCGGCGTACGCTTCCAGCCCCCGGCCACGTCCCGAAATCCTCACTTCGTCCCCGTCCCAAAGGCCGCCGAAGGACCTGTTGCGAAAGAACGTCCCGTCGTCCCGCACGCGGATGGTTGTATTCGAACGTCCCATCCGCTCGTACACGACACGGTCCTCCGGGTAGATGACGCGCAGGGCCTCGGCGTCTCCCAGGCGCCCGACCTCCACCTGGAGACGGGCACGGTCGGCGCCCCCGCGATCGATGTCGACCTGCACCTGGCTCCCCCGCCCCCGTACGACCTCGACTTCGCCCGCGAGGTTGTAGATCGCAACGCGACCGCCGTCCACCCGGTAGGTCTCCTGCGCGAGCAACGCGGGAGCCGGCGCGAGCCCTCCGGCGAGCAGTATCGTCGGCAGGGCGAATCTTGCCCCGCGGAACGCGAGTGCGACTTTCCTCGTATTCATTCCCAGTATCCTTGTTGGGGTGCCGCGCGCCACCCGGTCACCGCGACCACGGGGCGACAGAGGGACCTACGCTCGGAGCACCGCGAAAGTTTTACGGCCGAAAGGAGTCACCATGCAGGTACTGCCCATCGACTTCGTAGCGCTCGTCTCGGTCATCATGGGGGTCTCGATCGTGCTGGTCCCCGTGATCGGTTTGACGGCTCGATACGCGCTCAAGCCCATCGTCGAAGCGCTCGGACGCTACTTCGAGGGACAGGGGACGCAGGAGTCCATCAAGATCGTCGAACGGCGGCTCGGTCTGCTCGAAGCACAGCTCGACGAGTTGCAGGGATCGCTCAACCGCCTCGTGGATGCCTCGGAGTTCGACGCGCAACTGCGCGCGGCCGACCGGGAACACGCGCTTCCCCCGGGCTCGGAGGCGGACGAGGAGCCGTCCTAGCAGGCCCGGATGCATCGCCGTTCGAATGCCGGGGGGATTTTGTCCGCGGGCTCCCCTAGACCTTGATGAAGATCCTGCGGGCGTACATCGCCCACAGCACCGCAAGCCAGAGGAGCACCGTCGCGAGCGCGAACGCCAGGGACCCGTTGAGCGGACCGGCCCACGAGGCGAAGCCGACCTCGTAGATCCGTTGGTACAACGACGTGGTTCGGTCGCCCGGCCCGGCCGGCACCCTGCTCAGGACCAGCGCCTTGGCGACGAGCCCCGACGCGACGAAGACGGTGATCGCGTTCATCCCGTACACGACGAGCGGTTTGGCCCAGACGCGCCAGCCCCGCACATCGATCAGCCAGTACAGGGACGCGAGCGCCACGAGGGCCCACCCGGTCGTGAACAGCACGTACGAACTGGTCCACAGCGGCTTGTTGATCGGGAACACGGCGTCCCAGGCGAGTCCGGCCAGGATCAGCACGGCTCCGGCCGCGGCAAGACGGAGCACGGGTCCGAGGCCGTGGTCCGCGGCGGCCCGCCGGGCGCGCAGCCAGTCTCCAGCGAAGAGCCCCGAAAGCGTGGTCGACACGGCCGGGAGCGTGCTGAGCAGGCCTTCGGGATCGTAGACGCCCCCGCCCCCGCTCCACATGTGCACGCCGAGGATCATGCGGTCGAGGTGCGCGGCGAGGTTGCCCTCGGGCGACAGGTCACCGGGACCGAACCCCGGGACGGGCACCCACGCCATGAGGGCCCAGTACCCGAACAATAACGCGAGCATGACGGCGCCGACGGCCCGCCGGGACAGGCACAGAACCAGTGTGCCCACGACCAGGTAGACCAGGGCGATGCGCGCGAGCACCCCGACGAGCCGAACGGTTGCGAGGTCGAAGCCGGGAAAGGCCGCCATGAAGAGGCCGAGCCCGTAGATGATGAGGGCGCGCCGCGCGACGTGGGTCCAGAGGTCCCGACGCGAGTCTCCCCTTGCCGTCCGCGCCGCGAAGGAGAAGGACAGCGACACGCCGACAGCGAAGAGGAAGAAGGGGAAGACGAGGTCGGTCGGCGTGGCGCCGTGCCAGGGCGCGTGCCTGAGGGGGCCGTATACGTGCGACCAGCTCCCCGGGTTGTTGACGAGGATCATGCCGGCGACGGCCAGTCCCCGGAAGGCGTCGAGGGACGCGAGGCGCCCGGGCCGCGGCGTGGTCAAAGCAGCGCCTCCTCCGCCACGTCGGCAACGCGCGCCGCCACGTCGGCGGCATCCGGATGCAGTACCGGCACGGACCACGGCAGGTCGCGGCGATCCGTGACCACCGCGAGAACTCCCCTCTTCTCCGCTTCTTCCGGTCCCAGCACCGGCTCAGGCTGCGCCTCCGAGCGGAAGATCTCCACCTTGGGCAGCTCCTCATGGCGATATCCTTCGACGACCACGATCTCGGCCTCTGCCAGGTGACGGCACAGAAGGAGGTCGAGGGGCGGCTCGACATCGGTCTCCCAGCCACCCATCAGCGCGAACTCGTCCGGGCCGGCGAGCAGCACGCGTTCCGCGCCGCCCTCGTGCCGGTGGCGCCAGGAATCCGTGCCGGGCGTGTCCAGCCGAAAGTGGTGACCGTGCTTGACGGACATCACCCTGCGGCCGCGGCGCGCCAGTTCGGCGATCACCGCGACGGTCAGCGTGGTCTTGCCCGAGTTCTTGTTGCCGACGATGGAGAACGCGGGGGGCGGCAGGTCCCCCGGCCGGTTGACGCTGCGGAAGCGGGCGGCCGCCACGCCCGTGTCCACCACCACCGGGCTCAGGGACTCCGCGAACGCCCCGGCCTTGCGCTGGCCCCGCCGCAGCGCGTACTCGAGGGTGCCCAGCGAGGAGACGGGATAGACCGCCGTCAGAGGCTCGAAGCCCCACGGCGGGCCCGCCTCGGCCGCGCAGGCCCTGCCGTGCAACCGCCACTGCTCGGCGAGGCGTACGAGCGCCTTCTTTGGTACCCACGGTGTGTCGACCGCCAGCACCATGACCCCCTCGCTGCCCAGCTCCGCCGCACGCACGCCTGCCGCGTGCAACCCCCCGAGGGGACCCGCGTTCGCCATGCAGTCCGGGAACACCCCGGCCGTGGAGCGCACCGCACCGGCCACGCGCGCGTCGTTGGCCGACACCTCCACACGGTCGCACACCGCGCCAAGCCGCTCCACCGCGACCCGCCACAGGGGCCTGGCGTGCAGCGTGGCCAGCGCCTTGGGCGACCCGAAGCGGCGGCTCTCGCCACCCGCCAGGACGACCCCGAGCAGCGGCCGTCCGTCGCGACCGGCGCGCTCGCTCACTGCTCCGCTCCGTCCCCCCGCACGATCCTGTCTCTACCGGAGTAGACGTTGTAGCCGTCCCGGTTCGCGAATCCGACCAGGGTCATGTTGAAGCGTCGGGCAAAGGCGACCGCGAGGCTGGACGGCGCCCCCACGGCGACCACCACGGGAAGACCCGCCATGGCAGCCTTTTGAAGGATCTCGAACGACGACCGGCCCGACACGACCAGACCCAGGTGCGATCCCGGGAGCGAGCGCGACAGCAGGAGCGCGCCGATCACCTTGTCGACGGCGTTGTGGCGGCCGATATCCTCTCGGGCCACGGTGATCTGCCCGCCGTGGTCGAAGAGCCCGGCGGCGTGCAGTCCTCCGGTGCGCTCGAAGGTCCTCTGCAGCGATCGCAGCCTGTCCGGCAGAGCGCGGAGTTCGTCTTCGCCAATGGCAAAGGTGCCGTCGGCAACCGGCTGGCACCCCATGACCTCGACGGCCTCCAGCGACGCCTTCCCGCACACGCCGCACGACGAGGTGACGTAGAAGTTGCGCGTCAGGCTGGTGGCGTCGAATGCGGCCGGGTCCCGCACCGCGGCGGTCACCACATTGTATTCCTGCGGTTCCACGTTTCGGCAGTAGCGGATGTCCGCGACGGCCGCCGGGTCGATGACCACGCCCTCGGTAAAGAGGAAGCCCGCGGCGAGTTCGAAGTCCTCCCCAGGGGTCCTCATCGTCACGGAAACCGGGTGTTCCCGAACTCCTTCGTCGCCCGGGACCTCCAACCGCACCTCCATCGGCTCCTCCACGGCCACGCTGTCGCCGCGTGTCGAGAAGCGGCCATCGCGCATGCGCCCCACACGCACCCGGGCGGCTCTGCGACGAGAACCACCCGGAACGCTTCGGCTTGCGCGGCCCTGGGTCATTGCGGTTCCTTCCGTTCGGTCCCTTCGGTGTCGCCAAATGTTTCCTGCAACTATTATGTAGAGCCCGCGGGAATTCCGCGAAAGTCACCCGGTCGCGGACACCGGCCGACCCGCGCACGGGCCCGCCGACGGACCCGCCGAACTCGCACCAGCCCGCCAACGGACCCCGAACCTTCCCCCCAACGCAAGCTCAGCCCGGATGCCCAACCCGACGGACGAAGTCCTCATCGCTCGCTGGAAGGACGAACCGGCTCCCCTGCTGCCACTGCTCCATGCCTTTCACGAGCGCGACGGGTACCTGTCGGAGCAAGCGCTGCGGGCGGTGTCGAAGGGGCTGCGCATCCCGCTGGCGGACCTCTTCGGGACCGTCACCTTCTACCACCACTTTTCCCGGGTGGAGGGAGGAGCCGAAAGGCCCCGGGTGTGCGATGGACCGGTCTGCAGCATGCGCGGCTCCGATGTCCTGATCGCCAGCCTCCGGGCCGCCGGACACGACCCGCACACGATGCCCTGCCCCGGCAGGTGCGACCAGCCGGTGCCGGTGATCCACGGACGAACGGTCCTGACGGGCACGACCGCGGGCAGCCTGGTGACCGGGCCGTCGCCACTGCCGGCCCCCTCACCCGCAGGGGTCGAGGAATGCGTCTTCGCGGGGATCCGCGACGCCGGGCGCGCCACCCTGGACGGATACCGCGCGCAGGGCGGATACGAGGCACTGACGGGGGCGGTCACGGGAAAGACGCCCGACGAGGTGATCGGCATCGTGGACAACAGCGGCCTGGCCGGCCGCGGCGGCGCCTGCTTCCCGACCGGCCGGAAGTGGCGCGCGGTCGCCGAAGCCTCCGGCACGCCGAAGACGATCGTCTGCAACGCCGACGAAGGCGAGCCCGGCTGCTTCAAGGACCGCCTGCTCATGGATCACGACCCCCACGCGCTGGTCGAGGGGATGGCCATCGCGGCCTACGCGACGGGCGCGGAGCGCGGCTTCATCTACCTGCGCTACGAATACCCCGAGACGCTGGATATCCTGGAGGGCGCGATCGCGGAGGCGGTGGGGGCCGGCCTGATCGGCGACGCAGTCCTGGGGACCGGCTTCTCGTTCGACCTTGTGGTGCGGCGCGGAGCCGGAGCCTACATCTGCGGCGAAGAGACATCCCTGCTCAATTCGCTGGAGGGCAAGCATCCGTTTCCCAGGAACCGCCCCCCCTTTCCCGTCACGCACGGCTACGAGGATCTTCCGACGGTCGTCAACAACGTGGAGACGCTGGCCTCGGTACCCCCCATTCTGTTGCGCGGCGCGGAGTGGTACCAGGACCTGGGACTCGGGGATCACGCGGGCACGAAGGTGATCAGCCTGTCGGGCGACGTTGCGCGGCCGGGAAACTACGAAGTCCCCATCGGGCTGCCTCTCATGGAGCTGCTCGACGGCTGGGCAGGGGGACCTCTGCCGGGACGCTCCATCCAGGCCGTCACCATGGCGGGCCTGTCCGGGGGCTTTCTGGCGGGACCCGACCTGGACGTCACGCTCGACGAGCCCTCGATCCGGTCCCGGGGCAGCTTCCTGGGCGCGGGCGGGATCATGGTGTTCGACGACTCGCGCGACATGATCCGGGTCACCCGCGAATCGATGGAGTTCTTCGCCGAGGAGTCGTGCGGGAAGTGCTTTCCCTGCCGGATCGGCTGTCAGCGTCTGGTGGAGCGGCTGGACGGCGATGGACCGCGCACGGTGGACGCATGGGTGGACGAGGTGAGCGACCTGAACGAGGTCATGAAAAAGACGAGCGCGTGCGGACTTGGACAGGCCGCGCCCTTGCTTACGGAGAGCCTGATCCGTTATTTCCCGGACCGGATCCGCGCGCACGTGGGGGACCCGCAGGCCCATGGGGAAGCGCAGGCCCATGGGGACGCGCCAGGGCCCGCAGCGGGCGAGCGTCCAAGGAAGGGGTGACACGATGAGGCATAACGGCGCGGCGCTGACCCTGACCCTCGACGGGGAAAAGGTCGGCTTCACCCGGGGCGAGACGCTGTACGAGGTGGCCGAACGCCACGGCAGGGACATCCCGACGCTCTGCTACGATGCCCGGCTCGAGCCCTTCGGCGGCTGCCGCCTGTGCGTCGTCGAGCTGGAGGGGGCCCGCAACCCGGTGGCGTCCTGTACGACGCGGGCCGAGCCCGGCATGGTCGTGCGCACACGGACCGCGAGCATCGAAGTGCAGCGCCGCATCCTCATGGAGATGGTGGCCTCGGAGAACCGCGAAACCGACGTGGACCCGATGCACGGCTACGCATCGCAGGAAATGGCCGAGCTTCTCGACCGTTACGATGCCCGGACGGGCCGCTTCGCGGGCGCCACCTCGGGCACAAGCCGTCCGGACGACGACAACCCCTTCATCAAGCGGGACTACGAGAACTGCATCTCGTGCTACCGTTGCGTGCGGGTGTGCGAGGAGCAGGAGGGCGACTACGCGATCTCGGTGATGAATCGCGGCTTTCAGACCCAGATCACCACCGAATTCGGCGGCCTGCTGAAGGACTCGGCGTGCACCTTCTGCGGGCAGTGCATCCAGACGTGCCCCACGGGCGCGCTCGGAGACCTGAAGGCGCTCGCCAACCGGGACGTGCCCGGCGAGACCGAGACGACGCGCACGGTATGCCCGTACTGCGGGGTCGGTTGCTCTGTCGACGTGATGACGCGCGGCGAGAAGATCGTCGGCGTGCTGCCGGCAATGGACGGACCGGCCAATGAAGGCGCGTTGTGCGTCAAGGGCCAGTTCGCATTCGACTTCGTGCACCACCCCGACCGCCTTTCCACTCCCTTCGTGCGCGACGACGAGACCGGGGAACTCCGCCCGGCGTCGTGGGACGAAGCGCTGGACCGGGCCGCGGGGAAGCTGCGCAGGGTCGTGAAGGACCACGGTCGCCACGCCGTCTACGGAATCGCCTCCGGACGCGCGCCCCACGAGGCCGCCTACATGATGCAGCGCTTCATCAGGGCGGGATTGGGGACGAACCACATCGACAACTGCAGCCGTGCCTGACACGCCCCCACAGTCGCCGGTCTGGCGGCAACAATCGGAAGAGGGGCGATGTCGAACCCTCTCGCCGACATGGACAAGCCCGATGTGATCTTCTGCATCGGCACCAACATGACCGAGTGCCATCCCGTTGCCGCCACGCGGCTCAAGAGGGCGCTCGCGCGCGGCGCGAAGATGATCGTAGCGGACCCGCGCCGGATCGGGCTGGCCGAGATCGCCGATGTGCATCTTCCCATTCGCGTTGGCTCGGACGTGTCCCTGTTGCTGGCGATGGCGCACGTCATCGCCCGCGAGGGACTGGTGAACGAGGAGTTTGTCGGCGCGCGCACGGCCCACGGCGAGGACTTCCTGAAGCACGTGGAGGAGTACACCCCCGAGTGGGCGTCGGAGATCTGCGAGTGCGACCCGGATGACATCGAGCAGGCCGCGCTGCTGTACGGCGGGGCCGACCGGGGCGCCATCTACTACACCGTCGGGGTCACCGAGCACATCTGCGGCGTCGACAACGTGCAGAGCCTCTGCAACCTGGCCCTGATGACCGGCAACCTGGGCCGCGAGGGCACGGGGGTGAACCCCATGCGCGGGCAGAACAACATCCAGGGCGCCGGCGACGCGGGCGCGCTCCCGAACAACTATCCCGGCTTCCAGACCGTCACCGATCCAGCTCACCAGGAGAAGTTCCACCAGGCGTACGGGCGCAAGGTCGACCTCGAGACGGGCATGACCAAGGTCACCGCGCTGGACCTGTGCGGCGACGGCATCCACGCGATGATCATCGACGGCGAGAACACCCTCGTCACCGACCCGGACCGCCACCACTGCGAGCACGCGCTCAAGAGCCTGGACTGCCTGGTCGTGATCGACATCTTCATGACCGAGACGGCCAAGGTGGCCGATGTGGTGTTCCCGGCCACGGCGTGGGCCGAAACCGACGGCGTCTGCACCAACACGGAGCGTCGCGTGCAGCGGTTGCGCGCGGCGGTGCCGCCGCCAGGCGAAGCGAAGCCCGACTGGTGGATCCTGTCGCGCCTTGCCCGGCGGATGGGCTGGAAGGGCTTCGATTTCGGGTCCGCCAAGGAAGTCTTCAACGAGCTCTGCGCCCTCTCACCCCTCTACAACGGCCTCGACTGGGACCGGATCGACCGGGGCGAGTATCAGTGGCCGGTGCCCACGCACGATCACCCCGGCACGCCGCGCCTGCACGAGGAGCGCTTCGAAAACGGGCGCGGGATCTTCAAGATGCTCGAGTACCGCGACCCCGAAGAGACCCTTTCGGACGACTATCCCATGTGGCTCACGACCGGCCGGCGGCTGCCCCAGTACCACACGCGGACGCAGACCGGACGCTCGGACGGGATCGACTACCTGCTGTCCGAGGAGACGCTGGAGGTGCACCCCGACGACATCGTGCGCCTCGGGCTGGAGGACGGGGGCTACGCGGAGTTGAGCAATCCCCGGGGCTGCGTCCATGTGAAGATCCGCGCGACCACCAAGTCGCCGAAGGGGACCGTGTTCGCGTCGTTCGCCTTCGAGGACGTGCCCGTCAACGTGCTGACCGGCGGCGGCTACGATCCGGTGACGCAGACGGCCGCGCTCAAGGCGTGTCCCGTGGCGCTGAAGCCGGTGGGCCCGCCGCCCGCGCTCCGCCAGGCGGCCGCCGGGCCGGAAACCGCCGCACCGGCCTGGTAGCCTTCTTCCTTCGCGCCTCCCGCTGCCTGGCGCGGCGCTTCTCGACCCGGTCGTACATCTCGCGCATCACCTCGACGATGTCGGGTGCCTTGGCGAGAAAGCGCTCTTCCACGACCCGCTGTATCCCTTCGGGAATGCCGTGCAGCCCCTCTGCGATCGGGCCCGCGATGGCGGCGAGCGTGTCGGAATCGCCGCCCAGGGAGATCGCGTTGCGGATCGCGTCCTCGAAGCAGGTCGACTCGAGCGCGCAGGTGATCGCCTCGGGGACCGTGTTCTGGCACGTCTCGTCGAAGCGGTAGAACGTCCGTATGTCGTCCACTGACCGCACGAGGTTGTAGCGGTAGCGGGCCGTGATCGTCCTCCGGATGACGTGCGCTTCCTCGCCTTCGAGCGCCAGCCAGGTCGCGTGGACGGTCGCCCGCGCCCCCTTGATTCCCTCCGGGTGGTTGTGCGTGATATTCGTGAGCCGGTCGCAGGCGGCGAGTGCGGCGTCGAGATCGTCGTAGTGCAGAAACGCGGCCGGCGAAATGCGCATCGCGGCACCGTTTCCGCAGCTGCCGTAGGGCTCGGGGTGGTCGGACCACATCCAGTCGACGAACCAGCCTCCGTAGGACGCCGGATAGCGGCGGCACCACTTCTGAAGGGTCTCCGGCGCCCTGCGGTCGTGCAGAAGGATGTCGGCGATCGCGGCCGTGCAGACCGAGTCGTCCGTAAAGTGGCCCTCCGAATGGAACAGGTCGAAGGTCTTCGTCTTTATCCGGTCCCACTCGTAGACGGACCCGACGACGTCCCCGATGATCGCTCCCCACATTGTGCATCCCCCTTGCTCGCACTTCACATCCGCGCCAGACTTGGATCGCCGTTTTTCCCGTCCCGGCGTCACCCAGGCCCAACTGCACGCCCCACACTCTCTCCGATAACTACCATGCTTTCCGACATCGAAATCGCGCAAGCTCACCGAATGAAACCGATCGCCGAGATCGCCGCCGCCGCGGGGCTCGGTTCGGACGAAATCGTACAGTACGGCCACCACAAGGCCAAGGTCCCGCTGGACGTGGTTCAGGCGCGTCCCGACCGCGGGGCCAGGCTCGTGCTGGTGACCGGGTGCAGCCCGACCGCCGCGGGCGAGGGCAAGTCCACGGTCTCGGTGGGCCTCGCCGACGCGCTCAACCTGAGGGAACGCAACCCCGTTCTCTGCATCCGCGAGGCGTCGCTGGGACCCGTGTTCGGGATCAAGGGCGGAGCAGCCGGGGGGGGCTACTCGCAGGTGGTCCCGATGGAGGACATCAACCTCCACTTCACCGGCGACTTCCACGCGATCACGTCGGCGCATGCGCTGCTTTCGGCGATGCTCGACAACCACCTCTTCCGGCCGAACAGCACCGGGCTGGACCACCGCCGCATCACCTGGGGGCGCGCCGTCGACATGAACGATCGCGCGTTGCGGAACGTGATTGTGGGGCTGGGCGGGCCCTTCGGCGGGATACCGCGCGAGGACGGCTTCATGATCACGGCGGCATCCGAGGTCATGGCGATCTTCTGCCTGGCGCGCGACCTGGCCGACCTGGAGCAGCGGCTGGGCAACATCATCATCGGGTACACGCGGGGCCGCGAGCCCGTGCGCTGCCGCGACATCGGCGCCCAGAAGGCGATGACGATCCTCATGCGCGACGCGTTGCACCCGAATCTGGTGCAGACGCTCGGGGGCACGCCGGCGTTCATTCACGGGGGACCGTTCGCCAACATCGCACACGGGTGCAACTCGCTCATCGCCACCCGCGCGGGGCTCAAGCTCGGCGACATCGTGGTGACCGAGGCGGGCTTCGGGGCCGACCTGGGAGCCGAGAAGTTCTTCGACATCAAGTGTCGCCTTGGCGGACTCCGTCCCGACGCCGTCGCGATCGTCGCGACCATCCGCGCGCTCAAGATGAACGGGGGAGCATCCAGGGACAGCCTGGCGACCGAGGACGTGGACGCGCTCCGGCGCGGCATGGAGAACCTCTACGGCCACGTCGAGAACGTGGCGAAGTTCGGGGTCCCGGCGGTGGTCGCGCTGAACCGGTTCGCGAGCGACACGGCCGAGGAGGTCGCGACCGTCCTGGACGGCTGCGCGGCACGCGGGATCGATGCCGTCGAGGCCGATCCCCACGGCGGTGGCGGAGACGGGTGCGTCGACCTGGCCGACGCCGTCTGGGAGCTGGCCAACAGC
The DNA here is from genome assembly GCA_965116905.1 of Longimicrobiales bacterium. Lineage (GTDB taxonomy): Bacteria > Gemmatimonadota > Gemmatimonadetes > Longimicrobiales > Gaopeijiaceae > Bin94. The sequence goes on from OZ220732.1 coordinate 3,660,568, forward strand.
GGGGACGCCGATTTCCGGCCCCTGTACCCGGACGAGATGCCGCTGAAGGAGAAGATCGAGACCGTGGCGACCGAGATCTACGGATCTACGGCGCGGCGGGGGTGGACTTCCAACCCGGGGTGACCGCGGAACTGGAGCGCCTCGAGTCCTTCGGGCTGGCCGGCGCCCCCGTTTGCATTGCCAAGACGCAGTACTCGTTCTCGGACAACCCGGCGCTGCTGGGGCGGCCGCGCGGCTTCCGGATCGCCGTCCGGGAGGTCACGCCGTCGGCCGGCGCGGGGTTCGTGGTCGTGAAGACGGGCTCGATCATGACGATGCCGGGCCTCGCGGCAAGACCGGCAGCGCTGAACATGACGATCGACGACGACGGGGTGATTTCCGGGCTGATGTAGGGGGGCTGATGAGCAGGGGTGTTCGGGTCGCGAGTTGGCTGGCGGCGGTGATCATGATCGCCTACGGCTTCGCGAAGCTGACCGGATCCCAGTTCACCGTGCTGGACTCCGAGCTCACGAAGCCGATGGGCCAGGTGAGCGGGTTCTGGCTGACCTGGTACTACTTCGGATTCTCCTCCACCTACGGAACGATCATTGCCCTGGTCGAGATCGGCGGCGGGCTGCTGCTGGTCTGGCCGCGGACCTCCCTGCTCGGCGCACTTGTCCTGTTGCCGGTGGTGGGCAACATCATCCTCACGGACATCCTGTTCGGCGTGGGCGCCCTGCCGGCCTCGGTGACGGTGCTGGTCTGTCTGCTGATCGTGCTGCGACCGCACGCACGGCGGCTGGCAGAGGCCGTGTTGCTCGAGATCAAGTCGTCCAGAAGAGCCGTAACGCTTCGAGCGGCCGCTGTTGTGGCCGTACTCGCCGGAGCATGGGGATTCGGCTATTGGGCCGCCAACTACAACAATCGCGAGCCTACCCCGATTGATGGCGTTTGGACGGTCGAGGACTCGCGCGTCGCGATCGAAGACGACGGGGCACGCCTGCAACGCGTGTTCTTCGAATACAATCGCGCCTACATGGCCGTCTTCCGGTTTGCCGACGGGGATGCCGTCCACCATTTCGAGGTCGATTCGGGTCGGGTGCGTGTGTGGGAGACGTGGAAGGAAAAGGGCACGTTGATCTACGAAGGTGAGATCGTCGACACGGGACGGATCGAGTTGCGGCCAAGTGGAGGCGGCTCTCCGGTCGTGCTGGTCAGGGAGTAGGGGTTGGGACGCAACGCCGACGACCGGATGAGTCCCTAGCGCCCCATTCAGCAGGACTGGCGAACGGCACCTCGCTTGCCCAAGTTGTGGCCGCATCAAGCCTGCCGGCCTCCTTTCCCCCCAACCCTTCCCCATGCCCGACTCCAACGCCTACTGGTCCCGCAACCTCCGCTATCTGGGGATTCTGCTGTCCATCTGGTTCGTGGTGTCCTACGGCTGTGCGATCGTCTTCGCCGACGCGCTCAACACCATCCGGATTCCGGGGACCGGCTTCAAGCTCGGGTTCTGGTTCGCCCAGCAGGGATCGATCTACGTCTTCGTGGTGCTGATCTTCGTGTACGCGCGCCTGATGAACCGGCTGGACAGGGAGTTCGGGGTGGCCGAGGAATGAGGGGCCGCCCGAACAGGCCACCCGTCCGGGTCTTGCCAGTTCCGAGCATACGGCGCGCCCTGACCCCGCGGCACGGCTAGCCCATGGACGTCCGACTCTGGACCTTCATCATGGTGGGGATCTCGTTCGCCCTCTATATCGGGGTGGCGATCTGGTCCAGGGCCGGCTCCACCAAGGACTTCTACGTGGCCGGCACCGGCGTGTCGCCCCTCGCCAACGGGATGGCCACGGCGGCGGACTGGATGTCGGCGGCGTCCTTCATCTCGATGGCCGGACTGATCTCGTTCATGGGGTACGACGGCTCAGTCTACCTGATGGGATGGACGGGTGGCTACGTCCTGCTGGCCATGCTGCTGGCGCCCTATCTGCGGAAGTTCGGCGCATACACGGTGCCGGAGTTCGTGGGGCAGCGTTACTACTCGCAGGTGGCACGGGTGGTGGCGGTGGCGTGCGCGATCTTCGTCTCGTTCACGTATGTCAGCGGCCAGATGCGCGGCGTGGGCATCGTCTTCAGCCGCTTCCTGGAAGTGGACGTGACCGTCGGCGTGGTCATCGGGATGGGGATCGTCTTCTTCTACGCCGTTCTGGGCGGGATGAAGGGCATCACCTACACCCAGGTCGCGCAGTACTGCGTGCTGATCTTCGCCTACATGGTGCCGGCGTTTTTCCTGGCGATCATGCTGTCGGGGACGTTCATCCCCCAGTTCGGATTCGGGGGCGCGGATCCTGTCAGCGGCGTCTTCCTCCTCGACAAGCTGGACGGACTCCACCAGGAGTTGGGCTTCACGCCGTATACGGACGGCACCAAGTCGATGATCGACGTGTTCTTCATCACGGCCGCGCTCATGGTGGGCACGGCCGGGCTGCCGCACGTGATCATCCGCTTCTACACCGTGCCCAAGGTGCGGGACGCGCGGATTTCCGTGGGCTGGGCGCTGCTCTTCATCGCGATCCTCTACACGACCGCGCCCGCGGTGGCGGTGTTCGCGCGCGCCAACCTGCTGGACACCGTGGCCGGACAGCCGTACGCGGAGATGCCCGAGTGGTTCAGCAAGTGGGAGGACACCGGGCTGATCACCTACGAGGACAAGAACGGCGACGGCAACATCCAGTACGTTGGCGACGCGGCCACAAACGAACTCACGATCGACCGCGACATCATGGTCCTCGCGAACCCCGAGATATCGCGCCTCCCCAACTGGGTGGTGGGACTGGTGGCCGCGGGCGGACTGGCGGCGGCGCTGTCGACGGCGGCGGGCCTGTTGCTGGTGATCTCGTCGGCGATCAGTCACGACCTGCTGAAACGGGCGTGGAAACCGGACATATCGGAGAAGGGTGAACTGCGGGCGGCCCGGATCAGTGCGGCCTTCGCCGTGGTCGTGGCGGGCCTGCTCGGGATCTACCCCCCGGGCTTCGTGGCGCAGATCGTGGCGTTCGCGTTCGGCCTGGCCGCATCCTCGTTCTTCCCCGTGATCATCCTGGGGACGTTCACTCGCACGATGAACCGCGAGGGGGCGATCGCGGGCATGCTTTCGGGCATCACCTTCACCGCCGCGTACATCATCTACTTCCGCTTTGTGAACCCGGCGGCGGACTCGCCCGAGAACTGGTGGTTCGGCATTTCGCCCGAAGGGATCGGCACCGTCGGAATGCTGCTCAACTTCGCGGTCGCGTTTGCGGTGTCGAAGTTCACGCCGTCGCCGCCGGCAAGCGTCCGTGAGCTCGTCGACCGCATCCGCGTGCCCGGGACGATCAGGACGGGAGGCGGGTCGTGACCGTCAGCGCGCGGTCGCGCACCCGGCCTGCCCTGCCCACCCTGCCCGCCGCCCTCCTGCCTGCGGCCCTCGTCATTGCCGTTGCGCCAACCCCCGCGCACCCCCAGACCGAGATGCACTTCCAGTACGGGAGCCACACCAACCCGTTCGCGGAAACCAGCACCGGCACGGTCGTCGTCACCTTCCAGCACGCTTCCTTCTGGAAGTTCGGCGACAACTTCCTGTTCATCGACGTAATCGACGATGGGGTCAACGATGGCTTCAACGACAACGACTTCTATGGCGAGTGGTACTCGAACATGAGCCTGACCAGAATCCGCGGCGGAGGGTTGGAGAGCGGCCCCGTCGCGGACCTGGGTCTGATCTTTGGCTTCGCCGCCGGAGCGGATGCCAACGTCCTTCAGGCGCTGACGGGCGCGCGCATTTCGTGGCGCATTCCGGGTTTCGTCTTTCTCAACACCGACTTCATGGGGACCGTCGACTACAGCGGAGGCCTGGACAGCGGGGGAGCCCCGAAGGCCGGCAACCGCTTTGTCTTCGACATCAACGGGCTGCTTCCCTTCAACCTTGGCAGCCAGTCGTTCTCGATCACGGGTCATGCGGAATACGCCGGCCCCACGACCAACGAACTGGGCAACGACGTGCCGTTCTCGATCCTGGCGCAGCCGCAGTTGCGCTGGGACCTCGGCGACGAGAACGGTTACTTCGTGGGCATCGAGCATCAGTACTGGCGCAACAAGCTCGGGACCGACGTGGACGAGAACATCGTGCAGCTGCTGGTGGTCTGGCAGTTCTAGTTGTCCCGCAGTTGTGGTGCGCCGTCAGGGGCGGCGGCCGTCCCGCGACCACGCCGGACCCTGGCAGTTGCAGAGCGTGCGGATGTAGGCGACCAGCGACCGGATCCGACCGTGGTCCAGCGATTTTCCGAACCCGGGCATGCGGTGGCTCTTGCCCAGAATCCAGCCACCCGCGTGGATGCCGTCGTACAGCGTATCGTCGGGTCGAAGGGACATGGCCGCCGAATCGGAATGCGCGACCGGGGGGACGGGCATGAACGGCGCGTTGAAGCCGTCTCCGCCACCCTGCACGCCGTGGCAGGTTGCACAACGCGACAGGTAGAGCGTCTCGCCCGTCTGTAGCGTGGCGGACACGGCGGGCGGGGTGGGCGCGGAGGGCAGGGCGGGCATTCCCGGGACGGGATCGCTGCCGGTCCACGCCGCCTCCCGGCCAAGCAGGAAGGATGCGATCAGATCGAGCCGGTCCGGCTGCTCCAGCGACCCCGGCATGACGATGTCGGCCGCCAGATGAGCCGGGTCCTCGATCAGCGAACGCACGTACCCTGGCTGAAGCCGATGAGCGATGCCATCGAGGCGGGGCCCGATCCGGCCGCCGTCGTCACCGAGTTGATGGCACCCCAGGCAACTCCATCGATCCCGCAACAGCGTCTCGGCCTTATCCATGGAGAACGCAGACAGTTCGGCCGGCTCCCACGGCGCTGCGGCCGAGGCCGAGCGTGCCATCAGATACCCGGAGATCGCGTTCACCTCGGCGGACGCCAGGCGGAAATCGGGCATTTGCCCGCCGAGGCCGGGAACAGGCCCGGAGGGGCGGATCGTCACCGGGTCGGACAGATACCCGGACAGCCAGTCCGCAAGCACCCTCGATCCCTGGAAGCTCAGGTCGGGCGCGCTGCGGCGCGGTGCCACCTCCGGGTGCGCGTGGCATCCGGCGCAGTTCAGGGTTTGAAACAGGACCCGGCCCTCGGCCCGATCCGCGTCCGGGTGACGGGCCCGCGCCGCGAGAAACGCATCGTCGACACCTCTGAGCTCGCGCTCGTTCGTAACAAAAAGCGCGAGGGCCACACGCTCCCGTTCCGTCAGGTCGTAGCGAGGCATGCGCGCCGGCGCGATGTCGGGCCGGATCGTCTGTGGATCGGCCATGTAGTGGAAGATGTAGGCCGGTGCCAGGGGCGCGGCGCCTTCTCCCATCGCGGGCGTTACCCGACGGATGTCCTCCGCTTCGGGGACGCCTTCGTGACACGCGCCGCATCCAAGCGACGCCACCAGCCGCTCCCCGTCCGGTTGGGCCGGTTGGGGCCACGGTCCGGCCGGCGGCAGCCCCTCGGTGCCGGCAGACAACACCCCGGCCGCCAGCACGGCCACGCCGCCGATTGTCCACCGAACCACCCTTCGTGCTCGCATGAAAGCCCGACCCGTCAGTGAAGGTAGAAGAGTTGAACGGCCCAGTACGGTACCATTCCCACGAGGGTTGTCACCACTGCCCGCCAGGTCCCGAAGCCCATGGTCCGGCGCAGCCCCGCCGTGCCGGCCACGAGCACCCACCCCTGCGCAGCCAGATGGATCCCGCCAACCAGCGGTGTCAGGGCCGCGAGAACGCCCGGCGCCCTTGCAAAGCCCAGGACGCGAATCAGCGCTCCCCAGTCGGCGCGGCCCCCCAGGATCTTCCCGCCCACGACGTAGGCGATGCCCGCCCAGACCCACCACTGCAGAATGCCGGCGGCCGCGGCCTGTGCCATCTCCAGCCATCCCAGCGGGTAGTCGGTGCTCGCCACCGCCAGCGAGGCAAGAACGACCACGCAGGCGGCCTGGACGGTGGCACGCCGATCTTCGGCCACCTCTTCGTACACGCTCCCGTCCAGGAGCGCCGCACCGCGGATCCTGGCCCAGACGCCTCTGCGGACGGCGTCGCCGCGACCGGATGAATCCGACGCCTTGTTGGAGTCGACGGACATGATGGGAAAGATGGGGTCAGCCCGTGCAAGCCGCCAACACCGCCCGGTGAACCCGTTCCTCCGGCCTGTTGCGCGCACGGATCTCCCCGCAAACTTCGGGGTTGCCACGAACACCCTCCCCTCCAGACCCCGCAGCCTTCCGATCGCACACGACATCAACACCCTCCCGGCCCGGCTCGCACGACCCTCCTGCTCCGACCGAACGGCCCTGATCGACGGCGGGGGCAGCTGGACCTACGCCGACCTGCTGGCCAACGCGACCACGGCCCGTGACCGCCTGATGGAAGCAGCGATCTCGGGCCCATCCGCGGAACCGGCATACGCGAGCCCCTCCGCTGCGCCGCGAGGGTCGCCCGACGCACCCCTGGCCGGCGAGCGCGTGGCCTACCTGATACCGCCCGGAGCAAGCCACGTGGCGGTGCAGGTGGGCGCGTGGCTGGCGCGAGGCGTCGCGGTGCCGCTGGCGGTGTCGCATCCGCCCCCGGAGCTCGAGTACGTGCTCGCCGACGCCCAACCGCGTGTCGTCGTGCTGGATCCGGCGCTGCCGCACTCGTCCGCGCTGGCCGCCGCCGCGTCGGCGCGGGGCATTCCCGTGCTGGAAGCCCCCGACGGAATCTCCCTGCTCCAACCCGGCTCGCACCCGGATGGCGCCGACGCGCCCCCACCCCACCCCACCGACCCCACACACACCACCCGCCCCGCCGACCCCGCCTTCATCATCTACACCAGCGGCACCACGGGTCGGCCCAAGGGAGTCGTCACCACCCACCAGAACCTCGCGGCCCAGATCACCGCGCTGACCACCGCGTGGGCCTGGCACGAGAGCGACCGCATTCTGCACACCCTCCCCCTCCACCACGTCCACGGCCTCGTCAACGCCCTGGCCTGCGCCCTCTGGTCCGGCGCCGCATGCGAATTCGGCCCGGGGGCGCCGGCCGCCACCTGGGAGCGCTTCGCGTCCGGCGGCATCACGCTGTTCATGGCGGTGCCCACGGTCTACGCCCGCCTGATCCGCGCCTGGGAGGACGCTCCACGCTCCACGCGGCAGCGGTGGGCGCGGGGGGCGCGGCGGCTCCGCCTCATGGTGTCGGGTTCGGCGGCGCTTCCCACGGCCGCCTTTCACCGCTGGCGGGAAATCACCGGCCACACGCTGCTCGAGCGGTACGGCATGACGGAGATCGGCATGGCGCTCTCCAATCCGCTGGAGGGCGAACGCCGTGCGGGGCACGTGGGGCATCCGCTGCCCGGGGTCGACGTGCGGGTCGTCGACGGCGAAGGGCGGCCGGTCGCCGCGGGCGGCCAGGGCGAGATCGTCGTCCGCGGTCCTCAGGTCTTCCGCGAGTACTGGCGGCGTCCCCGGGAGACCGGCGCGTCCTTCCGCGACGGCTGGTTCCGCACCGGTGACGAAGGACTGGTGGGCGACGAGGGCTACCACCGGATCCTCGGACGGCGCAGCGTGGACATCGTCAAGACCGGAGGGTACAAGGTGTCGGCGCTGGAGGTGGAGGAGACCTACCGGACGCACGGAGCGATCCGCGACCTTGCCGTGGTCGGCGTGCCGGACCCGGAATGGGGCGAGCGGATCTGCGCGGCATGGGTCCCGGCGGACGGCTTCGGCACAGTCGACGGGCCGGCGCTACGCGCGTGGGGCAAGGAGCGATTGGCCCCCTACAAGGTGCCCCACGACTTCCTTCCGGTCGGCGATCTGCCCCGCAACGCGATGGGGAAAGTGCGAAAAGACGCCGTCTCCCGCATGTTTACGCGGCCCGACGCGCCGGACCCCCAGCCGACCCAGCCGAACGAGGAGCCCGCTTGATTCAGGCAATCCTGGACAACCTGCGTACCTACTGGATCGTCCACGCGCTCCTGCTCGTGTACACGATCCTGCTCGCCTACCACGCCTGGCACGGGAACCGCAAGACGAGCGGCGTCGCCGACTACTTCGTCGGTGGACGCTCCATGGGGCCCATCGCCATCGGACTCTCGTTCTTCGCGACCTATTCCAGCACCAACTCGTTCGTCGGATTCTCGGGACAGGCATACGACTGGGGGGTCACGTGGTTCCTGCTGGTCCCCGCCGTGGTCGGCTTCTCGCTGTTCGCCTGGATCGCGGTGGCACCGCGGCTGAGGACCTTCACCGAATCCCTCGGTTCGCTGACGATCCCCGACTTCATCGGCTTCCGGTTCGGCAGCACGTCCGCACGCGTGCTCGCGGCCCTGATCGTCATCTTCGCGTCGTTCTTCTACATGACGGCGGTGTTCAAGGGAATCGGGAATCTGCTCGAAGTCTTCCTCGAGATTCCGTACCGGACGGCGATCATCATCGTCTTCTTCATCGTGATGATCTACACGGTGGTGGGCGGCTTCATCTCGGTGGTGAAGACCGATGCCGTGCAGGGCGTGGTGATGATCGTGGCGGGCATCCTTCTCTTTCGCGGGGCCGTGGCGGCCGCGGGCGGACTCGATTCCGTCGGCGCGTTGGCGAACGACCCGTCCACGGAACCCCTGCTGCGATGGGGCGGCGGCGTGTCCGTACCGCTCGCCCTGGGGGTCGTGTTCGCGGGCACCGTCAAGTTCGCCGTGGAGCCGCGCCAGCTGTCGCGCTTCTATGCGCTCGAGAGCCGGGCGGCGATCCGGAAGGGCGTGTGGGTGTCCACTGCCGCGTTCATCCTGGTGTATTCGCTTCTGATCCCGGTCGGCCTGTACGCGCGCAACATCATTCCCGGCGGTCTGGCCGACACCGACCTGGTCGTGCCCCGCCTGCTCGCCGCCCCGGAGGTCTTTGCCGCCGGCACGAGCGCCTTTCTTCTCCTGGCCATGGTCGCGGCGGCGATGTCGTCGCTGGACAGCGTGCTCCTCGTCCTGGCGTCGACCGTGCAGCGGGATCTGGTGGGCGTGGCCTTCGGAGCGGCCTCGGAACGCGGCACCCTGACCGCTACCCGGTGGTACGTCGCCCTGTTCGCCCTCATCACCGCCATCATCGCGCTCAACCCTCCCGACGGCGTCGTGGCCCTGACCGCGTTTTCGGGAGCCGTCTACGGTGCCTGCTTCGGTCCCGCACTTCTCATGGGGCTCTACTGGCGGAGGGGCAATGGGACCGCCACCGTGGCGTCGTTCACCGTCGGGCTTGCGGTGCTGCTCCTGTGGACCCGTCTCCCGGGCACCGACGGCATTCACCAGGTCTTCCCCGGCGTCGCGCTCTCGTTCCTGGTGTACTGGGCGGTGGCGAAATGGACGCCGGCGTACAAGTCAGCGGAGATCGACCGTCTCTTCGCGGCCGAGAGGCGAGGCGGGGGGCCAGGAGGCGAGGGGTCAGGGGGTGGGGGGCCAGGGAGCGAGGGGCGTCGCAGCTCAGTGTGAACGCCCCGGCGCCGCCCCTCAGCGCGCGACCAGCACCCCGTCCCGCACCCAGACCTCCCCGCCCACCGCCACCGTGGCGTCGGTGAAGAAGTTCCAGCGAACGTATCCTCCGCCGACCGCCCCGCCGAGTTCGGTATTGTCGCCGAGCGAGAGCCTCACCACCCCGGCGCCGTACCCGTAGTACGGGATCCATTCCTCTCCGTCGGGAATCGCGAGCAGCGGATTGAATCCCACGGCAAGCTCGCGGAACGTGCGTCCCGCATCGCCGGCGGCATCCATCTCCGCGATCACCCCCTCCCTGCCGTTGTCCGCCTCCACCTCGACCACACGGCCCTCCTCGAAGCTCAGCACCAGTCCGTCGACCGCGCTGCCACCCCACTGCGCCGGCGGAAAGGCGATCCTCCCCTCGACGGTCGCCAGCACCGGCGATACGCGCGCGGCCCCGGCGGGGAGCTCGACTTCGCGGTCGATCAGGTTCCGGGCCTCGGCCATTCGCGCCGCCGAGGCGTCCCCGTCCTGGCGCGTCACCGGCCGGTCGGCCACCTCGAAGCTGATGTCGGTGCCGGCTGGAGTGGTCACCCTCACCACCCCCTCGCGCAGCGCGGCCTCGAACGCGTTCAGCGTCGCGGCCAGCGCCTCGTAGTCGGTCTCCAACAGCGCCCTCTGGTACACCATGTCGACGTTGGCGTCCACGGGAAGCTCCTCCATCCCGAAAGAGGTCGCCCCGGCCCAGTGAAAGTGCACGGTGCGGGCGCGATCCCCGCGCAGCACATCCTGCATGGCGCGGTAGACGTCGTATTCGACGTCGGGAGAAGGCGTGGCGCCCGGGAGCTTGATCGCGAGATCCACATCGGCCAGCGCGGTCCTCCAGCCGTCCGGATCCGGACCGAGCGCCGTTGCGAACTCTGCCGGCTCCGCACCGGGGAGCGGTGCCCCGAAGATGTCCACCGCGCCCAGGTAGTCGGCTCCGGCCTCCCGGATCCCTCCGCTCAGCAGGGGCAGAATCGCGTCCCAACGGGTCCCGGGCTGTCCCATCAACAGCACCCGCTCACCGGGTTGCGGCGCAGCGCGATCCATCACCGAGGCGGCGATGGCAGGAATGTCGAGCGTCTCCCCGGCTCCCGCGTCGGCGTATTGCCCGGATTCGGGGCCGCACGCACCGGCCGCGAGCAGGCAGGTGAGTGCGGTGAGCGCAGAAAGCGTCGTTAGATTTGGCTGGCGTGGCATCGGGACGCGTCCTCCGGGCCGGTTGTCGTTGTTGCGGGGTCGTTGTTGCGCGGTGGTCGTTGCACGTTGGTCGTTGCGGGGGGAACGTACACGACCCAGGATAGTACTTCAAAGGCGGAAAGACAGAGGCCCTGTATGCAATTCAGAGTGGTCGCGTGCGTGCTGGCGGTCCTGGCGGGCTCGCTCCCGGCGTGGCAGGGGGGCGTCGCCCAGACGGTACGGGGCACCGTGACCGACCCCGTCTCCACGCGTCCCGTCGGGAATGCGCTGGTCGTGCTCGTCAACGAAGCCGGCGAGCGCGTGGCCAGCGTCCTCACCGACGACGGGGGCACCTTCGCGATCGACACGCCGGGCAGCGGTTCCTACATGCTGGGCGTCGCGCAGATCGGGTACCAGCACGCGATTTCCCCGCAGCTCGCGGTGGGCACCGAGGACGTCACCGTCGACATCCTGCTCCCCCCGACGCCCATCACGCTCGACTCGCTCACGGTCCGGTCAACCCGCAACACTCCCGACGCCGGGCGCCTGCGGGGCCTCCTGACGCAGGAGCGCCACCGAGGCACGCTGGTCGGGCGGCTGACCCGCGCCGAGATCGAGTCGAGAGGACCCCGCAGCGACCTGGTCTCGCTCCTGGCGACCATGAACATCCCCGGGCTCCGCGCGCGCCGCATGGCGCTCTCCACCGGAGCTCCCGAGACCGGGCTTTGCGTCGAATTGGGGCGGAACCGCTCGGTCCTGAACAAGACGAGCAGCCGGCTGACCGGCCCGCGGGATCAACTGGGCTTCGCCAACGAGGACGACATCGCCGCGCGCGCGGGCGCTTGCGCCATGATGGCGGTCGTCGTGGACGACGTTCCCGTGCCGGATCCTGCGCAGGTCCTCGGAAGCATCACGCCGGCGGATCTGGAAGGCCTGGAGGTCATACCGCCCCTGGAAGCACTCGCCCGCTACGGTGCCCGTGCGGCGAACGGCGCGCTGCTCCTCTGGACGCGCTAGGGCCGTAGGGCCGGACGCGCGAGCCCGCGGACGGGTCTGCCGCCGGAACTACTCCTGCTCGCCGTAGAGGAGCATGATCACCCCGCTCCCATCGTCTTCCCGTCCGGCCACCACGGAGAGCTTCCGCCCCTCGTCCTCGCCCGACGTCACCTCCAGGCGTCCACTGTGGGGACCCACGACCACCACCGACGTCTCGTATCCCGCGTCCTCCAGCCGGTCACCGTACCAGGCGACGACGTCACCAGCGGCCGCGTCGGTGGTCAGCATCACGGCGCCCGACCGCCCCGAATCCGTTCGCTTGGAGAACAGCACGTCCTGCACTCGCGCGCCGGGATACACCGGAACCCAGTTCGGCAACTCCCGGGCCTCGCCGCCGGTTCCCAGCCGCACCTCGCCGTCGGGCGTGTCTATGTGCAGGAAGCCGCCGTCACTGTCTCCACGGAGCTCGATCCGGGTCTCGCCGTCGGCCGTCCGGAAGCGGATCCGCCCGCCGGACTCGTCCGCTTCGCCTTCGAATCGAACGCCTTCCCGGATCCGGTCCACGGCCTGGGCAAGGTCCACCGTGAGCACCTCGCCCTCGTCGCCGAAGCGCAGGGTTACCTGTTGCGCGCTCTCGTCCGTCGCCACGACCGTAACGTCCTCGGCGAACGTTTCGGCCATCTCCGCAAAGGCCTCCGCCGGATTCTCGCGGAAGTCGACAGCCCTGTCGGACGCCTTGCGCACGAACAACAGACCGACGACGAATAGTGCCGTCATGCACAGCGCGGCACACCCCGCCACCACCACCATGATCTTGGCCAACGGCGACATTCCCCGCCGGTCGTAACGAGTCGCTTCTGAATAGGGATCGGACATGAGTTGCTCTCCGGGTCTTCAACTGGTTGCACGCACCTGATGTTACGTGAGATCGAAGCGGTTTGTTTCGCGGCACGCCGCCTTCCCCGCGCCCCTTGCACCGCCTGGGCCCATGCAGTGTGAAGAGCCCCGGCAGCAGGGGTTGCGGGCAGGCGAATGGCTCCGCGCTATCCGCCGGACGGTTGCGGTGTTCACGTGGACCACGGCCATCGCCGCGGCGATGCTTACGGCGTGGTTGCCCACGCTCGCGATGCGGGCCGCGGGGCCGTCCCTTCGATCCCGGATACGGCGCCGCGCGGTCGGTACCTGGGGGCGGGGGATGATGCTCGCCACCGGCGTCCGCGTATCGACCGAGGGCAAGCCGCCGCCGGAGGGCGTTCTGGTCGTCTCCAACCATCTCGGCTACCTGGACATCGTGGCCGTGAACTCCGTCGCGCCCACGGTCTTCGTCTCCAGGGCCGATGTGCGACGCTGGCCGTTCTGGGGAGCCATGGCGGCGCTGGGCGGCACCGTGTTCGTCGACAGGGCCCGGAAGCGCGACGTGATCCGTGTAAGGCGCGACATGGAAGCCGCCCTGGAGCGTGGCGACCGCGTCCTGGTCTTCCCGGAAGCCACCACCACCGACGGGTCGGCCATTCGCCCGCTGAAGCCGGCTCTTCTGGCGGGCGCCGCCGAGCGCAACCTGCCCGTCTACTGGCTGACGATATCCTATCGAACGCCCCCCGGCGGCCCTTCGGCCCGCGACCGGGTCTGCTGGTGGCAGGGGATCGGCTTCGTGCCGCATGTCCTGGCGCTGTTCGGACTCAAGCGCGTCTATTGCACCATCCGTTTCGGGGACGCGGCCGTGCGCGCCACGCATCGCAAGGAGCTCGCGGAGGCATTGCGCACCCGGATGCTGCAGCGATTCGAGCCGGTCGCCTGATGCGAAAGGACTGAGCCTTGGCCTGGATCGAGGAAATCCCGCCCACCGAGGCCACCGGACTCCTCCGAAGGGAGTTCGACGCGGCCGTGGCGCGCTCCGGTCGCGTCTGGAACATCGTGCAGGTGATGAGCCTGAACGCGCCGGTCCTCAGGGCCACCATGGCGCAGTACGGCGCCATCATGTTCGGTCCGTCCCCCCTGTCCAGATTCCAGCGCGAGCTTCTGGCCACGGTGGTCTCGGCCGAGCTGGACTGCTTCTACTGAACCCAGGCGCACGCGCATGACCTCCGGGCAGAGGTCGAGGAGATGGGCATGGACGAAGGGGAGGGCGACCGGCTCGTGCACCGGATCGTGGCCGGGTGGCGCGAGGCGCCGCTCTCGCCGGCCGACCGGGCCCTGTGCGAGTACGCTGCGCGGCTGACCGCCAAACGGACCGTCATGACCGAGACCGATCTGGACCGGCTGCGCGGCGAGGGTCTGAGCGACCGGGCAATCCACGACGCCATCCAGGTCATCGCGTTCTTCAACTACATCACGCGGGTGGCGGATGGCCTGGGAGTGCAGCCGGAGACCTTCATCGACAAATGGGGGCTGGACGAGTGACCCCGTCTTGTCGTACCTTGACGCCGACCGTTGCCCGGGTGTCTCGGGCCCACAACCAAGGGAGCTAGGCGGAAATGACTGCAAAGGGCGGAACGCGGATCAGAGTTACGTTGCGGTGGCTGCAGGTCCTCGACAACCTGGAACCGTTCTTCAAGGAGAAGGGCGAGTTCGTCTTTTGGGCCAAGGTGATCACGGACAACCATGGCGGTCAGGTGCAGGAGACCCGGATGCCCGGTCAGGGTCACTACTCGATCTCCGATCGCCCGCGTTGGAACCGCCTCAAGAACCTCGACAAGGTGCTCTTCGAGGGCGAGGTGACCGATCACCTCGTCGTCGAGCTGCGGGGCGAGGAGCTCGACCAGTTCAGCGCCAACGACCAGCTGGATACCTACCGGAGGACCTTCACGGGCCCCATCGGTGATCACGTTGCCCTGATTCAGCCCGGCGACGAGGGATCCGACGACCCCGAGAACATGTCCAACTGGCGCATCGGCTACGAGATCGAGGCGGTCTGATAAGCCTTCACGCGAGTGAGGCCGCCACCCTGCGGATCTTCTCGACCATCGAGTAGAACCCGTTGCGCCGGTTCGGGCTCAGAGCCTCACCCAGCCTGAGACGATCGAAGATGTCGGAGAGGTCCACCGCGAGGGCCTCCTCCGGCGGCTGGCCGTTGTAGACCTCCGCGAGGATCGCGAAGAGTCCCTTCACGATGACGGACTCCGAGTCCCCCACGAAGCGGAGGACCGGAGGGTTATCTCCTTCAAGGCCTCCGGCGAGCCACGCCGGGCTCATGCACCCGCGCACCTGATTCTCCTCCGTCTTCAGCTCGACGGGCATCGGGGGCAGCCGCCGGCCCAGCTGGATGATGTAGTGGTATCTCAGCGTGCGGTCGGCCAGGCTGTTCAGCCTCTTTTCGAGCTGTTCCAACGTCATTCGGAGCGATCTCCTTGCCAAAACCCGAATAAAGTCCGAAATTGGGGAATGCGGATACTACCTGTCAAACTTCGGACGGATCCGGCCCGTCCCCGGAGGGCCCTTGCGATCCGTCCTCGGCTCAAGGGGCGTGCCGTACCTTACGATCCTCCGAACCGTTTCGAAACGGTCCACGCGGAGATCGACCCCGAAGACCTCGCCCGCGAAGCGCCCCGTACCGAGTTTCTTCCGGATGCCACGCGGGAGATCCTGGCCACGAACAGCAGCCCGGACATTCCCTTCGACGCGTCGGTCAACCCGTACAGGGGCTGCGAGCACGGCTGCGTCTACTGCTACGCGCGTCCGACGCACGAATTCCTCGGCTTCTCTTCCGGCCTGGACTTCGAGAGGAAGATCCTGGTCAAGCACCGGGCGCCCGAGTTGCTGCGGGAGGCCCTCTCGGCGCGCTCCTGGCGGCCCCGGCTGATCGGCCTTTCCGGAGTCACCGATCCCTACCAGCCGGTCGAGCGGCGCCTGGGCCTGACCCGGGGCTGTCTGGAGGTGCTGAGGGACTACAGAAACCCGGTGGCCATCGTGACCAAGAACCATCTTGTGACCAGGGATGTGGACCTGTTGGGCGATCTGGCCGCCCACAACTGCGTGCAGGTGACCCTGTCCGTGACCACCCTGAAGAACGACCTGCAGCGTGTGATGGAGCCCCGCACCTCCATTCCCGCAAGGCGGCTCGATGCGATCTGGCAGCTCTCATCCGCGGGGATACCGGTCGGCGTGTTCGTCGCGCCCGTGATTCCCGGCCTGAACGACGAGGAGATCCCGGCAATCCTGGAGGCGACCGCCGAAGCCGGGGCCGCCAGCGCGTCCTTTCTGCTCCTGAGGCTGCCGATGGGGGTGGCCGACCACTTCAAGAACTGGCTGGAGACCCATTTCCCGGACAGGAAGGCCAGGGTCCTCCACCGGATCAGGGAGGTTCGTGGCGGCAGGCTGAACGACTCCGGGTTCCACACCCGTTTCCGGGGCGAGGGACAATACGCGAAACAGATTCAGCGGCTGTTCCGCGCCACCGCCCGCAAGCTCGGGCTGGACGGGAAGCCGCCGCGGCTTTCGACGAACGGGTTCCGCAGACACGGAGGAGCTCAGGGGGATCTGTTCGAAGGCTAGTTCCAGGTGTTCGTCCGCCCGTGTTTGCCCGGTTGTCCTACAGTCGGCTCAGAATGTACGCGTAGGCGGCAACCGCCTCCACCTGCTCGTCGGTCAGTGGCATGCCGGCACGCGGCAGCATCGCGCCCGGATGCTCGATGGGCTGCGAGACCCCGGTCTTGACCAGCTCGATGATCGACTGGTATTCGCCGTCCACGTTGATCCAGGTATCATCGGTCAGGTCGGGTGCGAGCGGTCCGCCCGTGGCCTCCACCGTATGACAGGTGTAGCAGATGCCCCCGCCGTTGAAGAGATCGCGTCCCTGCTCCACCATCGCCACCGTCACGCCTTCCGGAAGGAGTGCCGCGTCGAGCCCGGCCAGCAGGTCGACGGCCTCGGTGGCGGCCGCCGTCGCCGGATCCGCGTCCGCGGTCGCCGCCTCTTCCGAGCCTGTCGAACCGGAATCGCCTCCGCCGCAGGCGGCGGCCGCGAGGAGCGCCGTGGCGGCGATCGCCAGGTGGAGCGATGCATGCCCCTTGTTCCCAGTCATTATCTTCGTTCCTCGGATCAGTGTGTTTTCCAAGTCGTGCGACCGGAAGCTCGCCTGTGGGCGTGGCACCGGTCAACCGTACACCGCCCCAATACCGTCCAGGGATCCTCGATACCGTGACCACCTCGCCGACGCGCATCGCGATCATAGGAGCCGGGCCGGCGGGATTCTTTGCGGCAGAGGCGCTGCTGAAGCGTGATGACCCCGTCGCGATCGACATGATCAACAACCTGCCCGCGCCCTATGGGCTGGTCCGCGACGGGGTGGCTCCGGACCACCAGGCCATCAAGTCGGTCGCGCGCGTCTACGCGAAGCTGCTCGGCAGGGACGAGGTTCGCTACTTCGGCAACGTCACGCTCGGCGAGGACGTGACGCTGGACGATCTTCGCTCCCGCTACGACCAGATCGTCTACGCGGTCGGGGCGCAGAGCGACCGCCGCCTGGGCATCCCGGGAGAGGACCTGGCCGGGAGTCACGCCGCGATGCGCTTCGTGGGCTGGTACAATGCGCACCCGCACTTCCGGACCGAGTCGTTCGATCTCGATTGCGAGGACGTGGTGGTCGTCGGGAACGGCAACGTCGCGATCGACGTTGCGCGCATCCTGGTGCTGCAGCCCGACCGTCTGGCGACGACGGACATCGCCGACCACGCGCTGGCCGCGCTGCGCACGAGCCGCGTGAGGCGCGTCACGCTGCTGGGTCGCCGTGGCCCGGCGCAGGCGTCCTTCACCAACCCCGAGCTGCGGGAATTCGGTCGCCTGGACGGGGTCGCGGCAGAGGTGGACGCCGCTGAACTGGAGCTGGACGCCGCGAGCGCGGCCGAAATCGAGGACAACGCGGTGCGCAAGCGCAACATGAACACGCTGCGCGGGTACGCCGAGGCCGTCCCGGGGGACGGGGACCGGGTTGTGCGGTTCCGCTTCCTGGTGTCGCCGCTCGAGGTGGTGGACAAGGGCGGCAAGGTGTGCGGCGTGCGCGTGGAGCGGAACCGCCTGGTCGCGCAGGACGACGGCTATCAGCGCGCCGAAGGCACCGGCGTCGTGGAGACGATCCCGTGCGGGATGCTGATCCGCTCCGTGGGATACCGGGGCGCTCCGCTGCCGGGCGTGCCCTTCGACGGGCGCGCCGGCATCGTGCCGAACGAGGGCGGCCGCGTGCTGGCGCGCGCCGGTGGTGACGAGGTCGTCCCGGGCGAATACGTGGTGGGCTGGGCGAAGCGCGGGCCGTCGGGCGTGATCGGCACCAACAAGGCCGACGCGGCGGGAACGGTCGCCCTCATGGCCGAGGACCGTGGCGCGGGGATCTCCGCCGTGAGGGGGGACGCCGCCGGGAGCGGGCTCGAACGCGCGGACGATCTGTCGCAGCTGCTGGAGCGGCGCGGCGTTCGCTGGGTCGACAAGGTGGGGTGGGAGCGCATGGACGCCTGCGAAACCGCGCTCGGCAAGGCTCAGGGGCGCCCGAGGGTCAAGTTCTGCCGCGTACCGGAGATGCTCGAGGCGGCGAGGGCGGACAGCTGACCGAACGCGGGCGCTCCGTCAGACGCCCCCGGCGAGCCGCCAGAACTGAGCCACAAGGAAGCAGACCACAAACCCCATGGCCAGCGGCAACAGCGCGGACAGCGCCGTCCAGCGGCCGCTCTTCGTTTCCTTGTAGATCGTGTAGATGGTCGTGGAGCAGGGGTTATGCAGCAGGCTGAACAGCATGAGGTTCACGCCGGTCAGCAACGTCCAGCCACCCGCGCTCAGCAGTCCCGCCATGTCGCCGGCGGAGTCCCTCTCGAACATCACGCCGGCCCCCTCGCCAAGCTCGGGTGTGCCCAGCATCAGGACGGTGAGCATCAGGATGGTCGGGATCACGATCTCGTTGGCCGGGATCGCGATGATGTAGGCGAGCAGGATCACCCCGTTGAGCCCGAGCAGCACGCCGAAGGGGTCCATGCCGTTGATCGCGTGTTCGGCCAGTGAGGCGCCGCCGACGGAGATGTTCGAAATCAGCCAGATCACCGCACCCGCGGGGACCGCAAAGAGGACCGCGCGCCAGAGGATGATCAGGGTGCGGTCGATGATCGAGGTGTACAGCGTCTGCAGGACCCGGGGCGGGCGGTAGGGCGGCAGTTCGAGCGAGAAGGTCGTCGCCTCGCCCTTCAGCACGGTGTTGGAGAGGCCCCACGACGTGATGAACATGAAGAAGATCCCCAGCAGGGCGATCGTGACGACGGCGCCGGCGGAGACGAAGCCCGCAAGGTGCGGCGGCACGAGCGCGCCGATGAAGATCGTCGCGATCAGGATCTGGGTCGGCCAGCGCCCGTTGCACAGCGAGAAGTTGTTGGTGATCACGGCGATCAGGCGCTCCCTGGGGCTGTCGATCACGCGCGTGGCGACGACCCCGGCCGCGTTGCAGCCGAAGCCCATGCTC
The DNA here is from genome assembly GCA_965116905.1 of Longimicrobiales bacterium. GTDB lineage: Bacteria > Gemmatimonadota > Gemmatimonadetes > Longimicrobiales > Gaopeijiaceae > Bin94. Next base: position 3,679,687 of record OZ220732.1, read on the forward strand.
ATGGTCAGCGCCTGCTTGCCGTGGGCGCCTGCACGCCTGAAGAGCGAGTCCAGGTTGAAGGCGACGCGCGGCAGGTAGCCGAAGTCCTCCAGCAGGGTGAATAGCGGGAAGAAGATGGCCATGGGCGGCAGCATGACGCTCACCACCCAGGCCGTCGCCCGGTACACCCCATCGAAGAGAAAGCCGCTGAGCCACCAGGGCATTCGGGCCCACTCGCCGAAGCCCATCAGAACGGGGTGCAGGGTGTCGATCAGAAGCGTGGCGAGCATCGCCGAGGGGACATTCGCGCCGGCGATCGTCAGCCAGAAGACGACGGCCAGGATGCCCAGCATGAGCGGGAAGCCGAATACACGGCTGGTAAGCCAGCGATCCAGGCGACGGTCCAGGCCCGCACCCGCCTTCTTGAGTCCCCGATGCACGCTCGCCTCGCCGATCCGGGCGGCTTCCCGGTAGAGGTTCTCCGCCACTGCATCCTGAAAGCCGGGACGCAAGGTCCAGCGCTGACGGGTGGCGGCATCCAGGATTCGCGCCCTCGCCGCGGTCGCCTCCGATGGCGACGCGGGGGCCGGATCGTCCTGCCGCGCCCCCTCGCCCGCGGCGGGACCAGGGGTTTCCGGGGCCGCATCCCGGTTGAGATCGCCGATCTCGCCGGAGCGCACGGCTTCGGCGACCCGCTCATCGGCGTTCAGCAGCCGGAGCGCCACCCACTTCGCGTTGGGAAGCTCCGGAAACGCCTCCACGATCAGGGGCTTGAGGGCGTCGACCGCATCCTCCACGCCGGCCGGGTGCGACCGCAGGCGGCGGGGCGCGGTCTTGCGTGCGCCCGTGGCGACTTCGTATGCCATGCGCAACAGCGCGTCGATCCCTTCCCCCTGACGGGCCACCGTCGGCACCACCGGCACACCGAGTTCCCTTTCCAGGCGCGCCGGATCCACGGAGACGCCGTGCCGCCGGGCCTCGTCGACCAGATTGAGGCAGACGACCACCCGATCGGTGATCTCGAGGATCTGCAGCACCAGGTTGAGGTTGCGCTCCAGGCGCATGGCATCCACCACCACGACGGTCACATCCGGCTGCCCGAACAGGATGAAGTCGCGCGCGACCTCCTCGTCGACGCTGCCGGCCTGGAGGGAATAGGTGCCGGGCAGGTCCACAACCTTGACCCGGCTGCCGTCGTACAGAAACGCGCCCTCGGCCCGGGTCACGGTCTTCCCGGGCCAGTTGCCGGTATGCTGCCGGAGCCCGGTCAGCGCGTTGAACACCGTGGTCTTGCCGACATTGGGATTGCCGGCCAGCGCGATCAGGTGATCCCACTTGTGGGGACTCAGGCCAAGACGGACCAGGTTGCGGTTGCGCTGCGGTCCCGGCCCATGACACGCCGCGGCTGCGGTTTGCGCGGTCATGCCGCATCCTCCGGCCAGTCGCCGTTGACATGGATCATGGCGGCCTGTTCACGGCGCAGGGCAATCAGCGCGCCCCGGATGTCGTACGCGACCGGATCGCCGCCCGCGCTGCGCATCCGGGGCCGCACGACCGTGCCCGGGACGACCCCGAGGTCGAGGAGGCGCCTGCGGGCCGGACCACGACACCGGGTCGAGATCCCGACCACGGTGGCCGAGTCGCCCGGCTCGATCTCGGCCAGCGTCCGGGACCATCGCGGACCGGCCACGTCCTCCGCGATCTCGACCGTAACGTTGCGGGCCAGCGCGCTGGACACCTCGTACTGCCGGTCGCCGGTCTGGAAATGGACCCTCCCCGCCTCGCCTTCCAACCGCCGCACGGGCTCCATCAGTCCGAGCCCCAACGCGACAAGCTGACCGTAGATCTCGGGGGGCTCGTCCTCGAGGTGAACGATGACGGCCTGGTCCCCCGGTCTGAGAGAGGACAGCGGCACCCCCGACCGGGCGGGGATTTCGCCCGACGCCGTGGGAATCGGATCGCCGTGCGGGTCGTAGACGGGATTCCCCAGCGACGCGGCCAGGTCCTCGGTCTCCTCCTCCGACAGCGTGTGCTCGCGCGTTTCGGCCTGTTCATGCCACTCCTCGGGACGCGTTCCCGTCCTGTCCGCCAGGAAGCGCTCCCACAGGCGGTGGGTGCGAACGATCCGCAGGGCCTGTCCGCGGCCGGACTCGGTGAGGCTGAACCGGTTCCCGCTTGCGGTCACCAGACCCTCTTCCTCGAGCCGCTGGAGCAGCCGGATGGCCTGGCTTCGCGGGATCTGGACGCCGCCGGCCACGCTGTCCGCGGTGGCGGGATGCCGGTCGTACTCCAGCTTGTGAAGCTGCTTGAGCATGTCTTCCAGCCGCACACGCTCGGTCAGGCGAGCCAGTCGCCGCACCCGTGCGACGACGCCGGACCCGGGCCACAGGACGACGCACCCGAGCGCGGCCAGGCCCGCAAAGACGGCGAGGGCGAGAATCGGTTCGGGCATGGGAATCGGGGACCGGGCGGTAGGCTGCACGTTGCGTGTTGGTGTGGAATCGCCCGAAATTTAGGCAAGCCTAAAAATATCCGCAACCCTGGGGCCCGTGGGTCCGCTGGTCGGCCCGTCCGTGGGTCCGCTGGTCGGCCGGAGTTGGCCAGACCCGCGCGAACACCTATTCTAGATGGATGGGAGGACAGAGTATGACGCGCGGTCTGCTGCCAATCGCCCTCGTGCTGTCGGCGAGCCTGATTCCGGCGGCCGCCGAAGGGCAGCGGCGACACCCTGGGGCTCCGGGGAGCGACGGGTTCTCGGCGGCGGCCGCCAGGGCCGAGTTCTACGCCGACGTCCTTGAGCACACCAACGAGGTCCTCGCCAAGTGGCGTGCGGCGTGGGCGGCGGACGACCTTGACGCCCTGCTGGAACTCTACACCGAAGACGCCAGCTTCATCTTCACCAATGACGCCCCGGTTCAGGGACGCGAGGCGATTCGCGAGAAGCTGGTGACGCTCCTTGAGAGGACCGGCGAGGTGCAGGCGGCCTTTACCGACTTCGACGCGAGCGGGCGCATGGGACTCGTCTCCGGCCTGCTGACCTTCCAGATGCGCGAAGCGCGAAGGTCGCGAACGGTCGGCGGGATCCATATGACCGTCCTGATCCGCCAGGGACGCGACTGGAGAATCCGCGCTCAGCTCTTCAGGCTCGACGAGGAAGTGCCCAGCCCGCCGTCGGGCTAGAGCAGGCTCCCTCAGCCCCGGCTGACCACGCGCGCGGCGTTTCAGCTGAAACGTGTTTCCGGGAGTTCCGGCTACTTGTTGATCCGGTACATCCGCACGTACTGAACGTCCAGTTCGTCGGTCCAGACGCCGAGGATGTAGTCCTCTCCGATCTCCATGTAGGGTGCCTGGTACTGGACGAAGGCGCGCTCGAGGCCGGGGGGCAACGACACGCTGCCCAGCCAGGAGCCGTCGGGGGCGTGGACCTCGAAGGGCGGGGGTTCGGCGCCGGCGACGTAGTAGGGCTGTAGCCAGAGGTGTCCGGTGGCGTCGACGTGGATGGAGCGGAGGACGGGGAGTTGTGGTGCTCGCGGCCGGTCACGCCACATTCGGCGTAACCCCTCCACATCTTCTGGCGCGGCGGCGTCCGGATCCGGAAATGCGATTGCCACAATACCGTCCAGATGGAGGTTGAGGAGGGCGCCGGTCACTTCGCGTGGAGCTACGTCGCGCCGGTAGACCGCGGTGATCGCGGCGTCACGTGGGGAGACCAGACGGACTGACCAGGCTTCGGTGTCGATCACCGCGACACGTCCTGCTGCGGCACCGTACTCCGGCCCCTTGAAGAACACGTACGAGCTGATCGACCAGCGTCCTCCCTCTCGCACGCGCACCTCCGCTTCGTGGCCTGGCAAGACCATCAGGGACCTGGCATTGCCATCCGAAAGGTCCGCCGCTGCCAGACGTTCCAGGGGCCAGCGCACGATGCCGGTGGGCATCTCGTTGCTGTCGCCATACTCGATGAAGCGGAGGATCAGCAGGCCGTCCACGACACCTACCGCCTTGTCGGCTGCAGCGGTCCGGCCAGCGGTCTCGCCGTCGGTCAGGGCCACCCGCAGCGTCCTCGCCGGGTCGCCGTCCGGCCCGAAAACCTGCGCGTGCATCAGCGCGGCGTCGTAGGTCACCAAAGAATCACCAGTCGTGGTTCCGAGGAAGTCCAGGCTCTCGAACTCGCCGGGGCCCTGTCCGAATCTTCCCGCGCGCCACCGGAAGGTCCCTGCTGCGTCGTAGCTCCGCAGTTCCGAAGCGCCGCGGTCCGCGACCACGATGTCGCCGTTGCCCAGGCGCACTGCGGCCACGACTTCGCTGAACTGGTACTCGAGGGCGCCGGTCACCGTGCCGATCTCGACGACGGGCTCCGGGTCAACCGTCCAGGCGTCATCGGGTCCCCAGATCGGGGCGACGGCGGTGACGATGGGGATCCCGGCGGAGTCGTTGTGTAGAATGTGTAAAGTATGTATTTCGTCCGAGTCGCAGGCGGTTGATGCGATCAGGCCTGCCAGAGCGAAGGATGCCACGAGTGCTCGTCCGGGGTCGGGCATTGGCCGGCTACTTGTTGATCCGGTACATCCGCACGTACTGAACGTCCAGTTCGTCCGTCCACACGCCGAGGATGTAGTCCTCTCCGATCTCCATGTAGGGCGCCTGGTACTGGATGAATGCGCGCTGGAGGCCGGGGGGCAGGGATACGCTGCCAAGCCACGTGCCATCGGGCGCGTGGATCTCGAAGGGAGGGGGGTCGGCGCCGGCCACGAAGTAGGGCTGTAGCCAGAGGTGTCCGGTGGCGTCGACGTGGATGGAGCGGAGGACGGGGAGCACCGGGGCTCTGGGGAAGTCGCGCCACATCTGTTGAACGCGACCGACTTCCTCGCGGGGAACGTCGCCGATCATGTCCATGATACCGGCCAGATGCTCTTCGAAGATGGCGTTGGTCACCTCCCGCGGCGCCACGTCGCGCCGCACGATCCGCTCGATGGTGCCGTCGGCCGGGGAGAGCACGCGGACCGTGTAGGCTTCGGTATCGATGACGGCGACGCGGTCAGCAGCAGCTCCGAATTCGGGCACGTTGCCAAAGGCGTACCGGCCCCCCCTGCGGCCGCCCCGAAAAAAGACCTCCTCGCCGGCGACCACAATCAGGTCATTGGCCAAGCCGTCCCCCAGTGCGATAGCCACCGGGCGTTCGTCGACCCACCGCACGGCACCGCTTGTCCCTTGGTCGCCCAGTTCAGCGAAGCGAACGATGAGTTGGCGTCCCACAACGCCGACGGCCTTGTCAGGACCCGACAGGTCCTCCGGGGATGGCGTGCCGCCGCCAGGATCGGGGTCGAATCGCTGCGGACGCACGTCGAAGCTCCGCGCCATTTGCCCCCCGGCATCGAAAAGCTGCACGCGCATCAGTTCTCGGTCGTAGGTCACCAGCGAATCGCCGGTCGTGCTTCCGAGAAAGTCCAGGCTCTCGAACTCGCCCGGACCCTGTCCGAATCTTCCTGCGCGCCACTGGAAGGTCCCTGCTGCGTCGTAGCTCCGCAGTTCCGAGGCGCCGCGGTCCGCGACCACGATGTCGCCGTTACCCAGGCGCACCGCGGCCACGACTTCGCTGAACTGGTACTCGAGGGCCCCGGTCACCGTCCCGATCTCGACGAGGGGCTCCGCGTCGACCGTCCAGGCGTCGTCGGGTTCCCAGATCGGGGCGACGGCGGTGACAATGGGGATCCCGGCGGAGTCGTTGTGTAAAATGTGTAAAGTATGTATTTCGGCGGGGTCGCAGGCGGTGGCTGTGAGCAGGATCGCGGTCGCGGCTGCGGTGGTCGCGAAGGACACGATGGGCCCTTGGGCGGGCGCGTTCATGCCGGCTCCGGCACGAGTTGGGCGGTGATCGGGTTCACCAGTGCGCCCACGCTGGGGACATCCAACTCATCCCTGGCCACGCCGTACAGGAGGTCGCCCCGCACGTCCGTGAGCCTGAACCGCTCGGGGAGGATCACCACCCACTTCCGCATCGTCTCGATATCGACGACGACCCAGTGCCCCCGCTCGTCGTCAACGCCCTGGCGCAGCCAGAACACATGATCGCCGGCGGGGACGAGGCGTGTCGCGACGGACCAGTATTCGGGTGCGTCGATCTCGATTTCTCGGGGCAGATCCCGACTGGTGCCTTCCCTGATGTCCCGCTCCACGTCATCCAGGTCCCGCTCCGTAACCGCTCGTCCCGCGAATCCCAGGTCGACGGTGTCGGCTCGGATTGAAGCCGCTTCCGGTGAGACGATCGTGATTTCACCATTGACACCGTCGCCGATAACGACGGCGGTATCTCCGAGAACGCCCCACGCTCCGGACGCGCCGAAATGGGTGTTCTGGACAGCTCCCACCACGTCCGTCGTCCAACCCGCCGCTCCCCAGTTGAAGGAGAGGAGCGTGTCGGCAGACTCGCCTCCGGGTGCCACAAGAACGACGTGGTTTCGCAAATCGTAGACGACATCTCGCGAGAAGGAGACCCGGTAGTTTGCGGGGATCATGCCGACCGTGAAACCACCCTGCAGAGGTACCGCATCGACGAGTGGCTTCTCGCCCCCACCCGGGTCGGCGAAGTGGCGGGCCCGCACCGTTTCCAGGTGGCGACCGTCCAGCCGGTAGCGGACGTACCGGCCTTGTCGGGAATCGCCGACCGTGAGTATGGAGTCGATGCTGACGATTCCCGGGGTCATCCATTCACCGGGCCCGCTCCCCTCCCGGCCATAGCGGGACAGCAGGTCCCCACCGGTGTCGAACCACAGGACTTCGTTGTTCCCGGGGTCTGCGACCCATATCCCGAGGTCGTTGACCACGACATCTCCGATCCTGGCGAAGAAGCCGCCGTCGTATTCCGCAGGGACGACGGTGGCAATCGGGTCCCCGGACAGGTCCAGGGTGTCCATCTGCGCCGACGCCGGCTGTGCGCCCGCGACCAGCAGGAACACGACTGTCCAGCTTCTCATCCCGGCCACCTCGGAATCGGCCGGCCCGGGGTCCACGGCACGCCCGCGGCCTCCATTTCCGCTTCCAGCGCGGCCAGGTCGCCCTCCACCAGCGCCCGCAGCGCCTCCGACATCTCGGCCAACTGCGCCGACGCCACCGCGTAGCTGTCGCGCTGGGTGGTTGTGGGCGCGGACGTCGCCCTGAACTGCGCCCCCACGACGCGCGAGACGCGCTGCATGACCGACGGGGGCGCGAACTCGGCCCGATCAAGCGCGGTGCGGTCGCGCGACAGCACGCGCCGGATCTCGAAGAGCCGCGCCTCGAAGGCGGTGATGCGCGTCTCGTAGGGGGCCGCATCCATGCCGGGAGCGGCGCGCACCGCACGGCGTAGCAGTGTCAGCCGCTCCGAGGTCTCCCTCGCCGCGCGGTCCACCGCGACGGCGGCCCGCTGCAACTCGGCGACCTCGCGCTGGAAGGCCAGCAGCGCGTCGCGGTCGGCGGCGGCGAGGGTGGCTGTGCCGAGCGGCTTCACGGTGAAGGACCGGGGCGCGGTGAGATCCTCGTGGCCGTCGCCGGTCACCAGGACGACTCGCGCCGAGAACTCGCCGGGGGCCACCATGGGGCCATCCGCCTCGCCGCCCCCGGGCGAAGGCGGCTGCAGCGACGCGTACCGCAGGTCCCAGGCAATGCGGTGCAGCCCCGCCCTTCCCGGAGCGGGCACGCGCCGCACCACATCGCCCGCCGCGTCGGATACCACCACGAACACCTCGGGCGGCCGTTCCATGTCTTCGGCGGTCAGCGTGGCCTGGTCGGGGTAGGCAATGTCTTCGCCCCGTGCCAGGGCCTCCCGCTCCAGCCGCTGGCGCTGCTCCTTCAGCGACTCGTAGCCGTCGCGCAGGTAGTAGGTGAATACGGCGCCGAAGGGCGGGTTGGGTGCCGTGAAGAAGGCGTCGCCAAATGTCCCCTTCTGCTGGCCGCCCAGCGGCCGCGCCGGGATGTAGGCCCAGGGGTCCTTCACGGGGAAGAAGTGGGCGGCGACCGACACGCGGGCGGCGGCCGACGGGCCGGCGGCACCTGCGTCGCCCGCCGCACCCGGTTCGCTGGCCGCGCCCGCCACCGCCTCGTCCATCTCGCGGAGTGGCGAGTAGTCGTCCAGGATGTAGAAGCCGCGGCCGAAGGTCGCGAGCACGAGGTCGTCCTCACGGCGCTGGATCTCGAGGTCGCGCACCGCGATCGTCGGCAGTCCTCCGCGCAGGCGCACCCACGAGGTGCCTCCGTCACGCGTCACGAAGAGCCCGAACTCGGTGCCCAGGAAGAGCAGGTCCGGGTCGACGTGGTCCTCCATGAGCGTCCAGGTCGACTGCCCGTCGGGGACGTCTCCGGTGATGTTCGTCCAGCTCGCGCCCCGGTCGTCGCTCCGCGCCACGTACGGCGTGAAGTCCCCCTCCTTGTGGTTGTTGAAGACGGCGTAGACCCGGTCCGCCATGTGCCGGGACGCCACCACGTCGGCCACGTACGCTCTCGCAGGCACACCGGGAAAGGCCTCCTGCCGGCGCCACCCGCCACCTCCGTCCTCGCTCACCTGCACGAGTCCGTCATCCGTGCCTACATACAGCAGCCCTTCGGCCAGGGGCGACTCGTCGAGCGCCACGATCGTGCCGTAGGGGGAAGTGAAGACGTTCTTCCAGACGGCCTCGGGCGGCCAGATCCGGCCCATCACCGGCCGCTGGTTGCGGTCGAGCCCGCGGCTGAGGTCCCCGCTGACGGCGGTCCACGTCTCGGCACGGTCGTCGGAGCGGAAGAGCTTCTGGGCCGCGAAGTAGATGCGGCGCGAGTTGTGCGGGCTGATGATCAGCGGCGAGTCCCAGTGCCAGCGGAGCGCCCCCTCCCCCGCCTCCGGCTGCGGCTGGATGTCCAGCTCCTCGCCGCTCGCCCGGTCGTAGCGGACGATGCCCGCATACTGGGACTGCGTGTAGACGATGTTCGGGTCGTCCGGATCGACGCGCGCCTGGAACCCGTCGCCGCCGTGGGTGATGAACCAGTCGCTGTTGCGGATCCCGTGCACGTTGTCGGTGCGCGACGGCCCGCCCACGGAGGAGTTGTCCTGCGTGCCGCCGTACACCGTGTAGAAGGGCGACATGTTGTCGATGCCGACGCGGTAGAACTGCATCAGCGGCATGTTGCCGGAGACGTAGCGCCAGGTGCGGGTGCCGTCGAAGGTCTCGTAGAGCCCGCCGTCGCTGCCGACCAGCATGTAGTCGGGGTCGTCCGGGTCGAAGACGATCTCGTGGTTGTCGACGTGCTTGAAGCGCGTGTTGACCTGGTCGAAGGTGCGGCCCCCGTCGTTGGTGACGTGGATGATCACGTCCACCGCGTAGACCCGGTCCATGCGGTGGGGGTCCGGGTAGAGCTCGCCGTAGTACTGCGGGTCGACGACGATGTAGTCCGACATGCGCACCCACGTCTCGCCCCGGTCGGGGGAACGGTAGAAGCCGCTCCGGTCCTCGGTGGCGGCGGCATTTGCGTAGAGCACGTCCGGGTCAATGGGGGAAACGGCCAGCGCGATGCGGCCGAGGTCGCCGGCCGGCAGCCCGCTCGTGATGTCGCGCCAGGTCTCGCCGCCGTCGGTACTCTTCCAGACGCCGGACTCGGGCCCGCCGGCGACGAGCACTCCGACGTGGCGGCGCCGCTGAAAGGCCACCGCGTATAGCACGTCGGGGTCGCGCGGGTCGAGGTGCACGTCCGCGATGCCGGTGTTTTCGCTGATCTCCAGCACCGGGGTCCAGGTGGCGCCGCCGTCGGTGGTCTTGAAGAGGCCGCGGTCGCCGCCGGGAGCCCACAGCCCGCCCATGGCCGCCGCGTACACCACGTCCGGGTCGCGCGGATCGATCAGGATCTGGCCGATGTGCTCCGAGGTCCCCAACCCCGTGTTGGTCCAGCTGCGCCCGCCGTCGAGGCTCTTGTAGACGCCGTCGCCCCAGCCGACGCTGCGCTGGCTGGTGTTCTCGCCGGTCCCGAGCCAGATCACGTTCGAATCGGTGGGATCGATGGCGATGGAGCCGGTGGAGTAGGACGGATAGTCGTCGAAGATGGGCGTCCAGGTCGTGCCGCGGTTCTCGGTCTTCCACACGTTCGACGAGGAGGTCGCGACGTACCAGACGCTCCGGTTGGAGGGGTCGACCGCCACGTCCGCGATCCGGCCGGACATGAAGGCCGGTCCGATGCCGCGGAGTTCTAGGGCGGAGAGGAGGGCCTCGTCGACGGCGGGGGATTGGGCGTGGAGCGGGGCTAAGGTGGTGCAGAGGGCGGCCGCGAGGGTGAGGGTGGTGGTGGTGGTGAAGCGACTCATGCGTGGCCTCGGTTTCGGTTGCGGCTGGATTCGGCGCGTTCAGCTAGCAGGATGCTTCCGGTGGCACGCCCCCGCAATCACCGCCGAACCGGCACCCTACCGCGTCTTCGCCTCGCCGATGTTGTTTCGCGCCAACGAGAGCGCGCGTCCCGGGGGTCAGGGGGCTGACGCTGGACGGTGCGGGCGGTCCGGCGCTCGGCGTCGGCAACCACACGCGCTTAACTGGCACTCCTCGTGCGCATATCTCTATAAGTTACTGTTTGGTAGTAATTTACAATGTGCGCACAAATGCCGCCGCGACGATCATATTGCCGTCCAACTGACAAAGACACTGAAGGGGTCGTCTCGCCCTTACTGGACTGATGCGATCGCGAACCCCGCAATCATCCCAGCTCCCAGAACTCCCCGCTCAACCCCGCGTCCCGCAGCAGCGCCTGCCTGGCCCGGGCCGAATACGGCCGCCATGCGTCGTCGAGCCGCCCCGCGTACCAGTCGTGGCTCAACTCGCCCAGCACCTCGACCGGGACGATGGCGCCGGGATCCCCGCCCCGCCCCCGCTCCCACGCTCTCGCATCCGCTTCCGACCGGAAGGCCACGATGTTGCGTCAGGTGAAGCCGATGTCGTCCCAGAAGTCGCGCACGGGCACGGCCAGGCGGACAACGGCTCCGCGAGGCCCGGCCCGGCCACGCGTCATGGTCAGGTCGAAACGCGTGCCCGACTGGGGACAGCTGGCGCGCGTCCGGCCATCGGTGTCGAGAAGCAGGGGAATCGCCAGCGCGTCCCAGGCGCAGTTCGCCCAATACGCGGCGGCAGGCGTCTCGACCCGGTACGGCGTGGGCACAGCCGAGAACGGGTGGGCCATCCAGACTTCGCCGCGTCGATCCAGCGCCAGCACGCGGGCGTCGGCGAGGAAGCGAAGGGCCCCCTCGATCCCGGTTTCGGCCGCGCCAGTTTCGACTGCGCCAGTTCCGGCCGCGCCGGTTTCGGCCGCGCCGAGGTCGGCGGCAAGCTCGGCGGCGAGTTCGGCGCGCGATGGCACCGTCCCGGTGTCCCGGATCCGGCGGTAGAGGTGGCCGCGCAGGCGCCAGGCGAAGGCTTCGGCGGGCGCGGTCATGGGTTCGGCGACGCCGTCCGGCGTCTCCAGTCCAGCCATGCATCCAGGCTCAGGCGGTCCTCTTCGAACAGGGCCAGCACCACGATCAGCAGCAGGACGCGCGGGATGACGTGGGTGTGGAACGCGTACAGCGGCTCGGCCAGGAGATGCCCGAAGGTGACGAGCATGAGGACGCATCCCAGCCCGACCGCCGCCGCGAAGCGCTTCCAGCCGGTCAGCATGAGGGCGCCGCCGATCAGTTCGACGTAGGGGACCACGACGCCGGTAAACCAGAGCGACCACTCGGGCAGCGGGCCCGAGGCGTAGGGCTCCACGAAGAGGCTCCTGGCATGCTCGACCGCGCCGAGCTGGAACACCTTCCAGAAACCGGCGGCGAAGAAGATGAGGCCCAGGATCACCCGTGCCACGAACACGGCCCAACACTTCGGTGTCATCGTCTGTCCTCTCCCAACCGGGCCCGCCGAAACCTCGTCGGTGGCCGCTCCGTAGTAACCGATTCACGCAGGTGGACAACCTTCACTCTCGATACACGGCGAGCAATGAGACCGACGACCCACAAGGCCAGGGACCGCGTCGCATCCGCGACCAGGGGGAGAGCGCCATAGAACGGTAGCCAGGACGTTCATCGGGACCGCATCGGCCCTCAGGCGCTCGCATCGCCAGGGGGCCGATTTCTTTTTTTGGGGAGCCAGCAGAACACATGTCACACCTGACACAAGACCTGAGAATCATCGAGCGCTACACGGATCAGCCGGCGCGCATGCCCGCCGAGCTGCGGCGGCGCATCGAGGACCGCTGGGACGGGGAACCCGTGCAGCTCTACGCGATGGCCGACCTGGACGAGGCCATGACGCTCACCGAGCGGTGGTTCGCCGTGGGACCCTCGCGTGGGGCAACCGCGACCCGGCGCAGCGACGGCTCATGGAGGATCGACTCCTTCGAGCGCCGCGATGTGGAGGGCGTCCGGGAGATACCCGGCCTGAGCAGCACGGTCCTCCTGGTCCTGGGCCCCGCGGGTGAGCGGCCCCTGGCGAGCCTGCGCTACACGCATCGCCAGCGGCGCGCGATGGAGAATCTGCGCTTCGTGCTGGAACACGGGATCGCGCCGGCGGCCGCCGTGCTCAGCGCGGATGGCGAGGACGGCGCGGAGCTCGATGGCGAGGACGCCAGGTCACTCGCCGACGCGGACCTCGAGTACGAACGAGGCGTGGCCGGCCCCGTGCGGGAGGCGCAGGCCCTGGTGGGCGGTACGCGCAGGGCGGTTCTGTGGAGGCTGCTCAGCTACCTGGGGCCATACAAGACCCGGATGCTGGCCGGTTTCGCCGCGGCCGCCCTCATCACCGGGGTGAGCCTCGTGCCGCCCTTCCTGGCGGGCTACCTGATCGACGAGGTCGTCCGGCCCGCCCGTGACGGGTCGCTCGCGATGGCCGACGCTCTGCGGACGGCGTGGATCGCGGTCGCCGCCATGGCCCTGCTGTACCTGGTGCGGGAGGGGGCGGCCCACGTCCGCCTGAAGCAGATGAGCGTGCTCGGAGAATTCGTGGCGCGGGACCTGCGCACCGAACTGTACGAGCACCTGCAGCGTCTGAGTCTGAGCTTCTATGCCCGGAAGAAGACGGGCGGCCTCATCACCCGGGTGAGCTCGGACACGGACCGGCTGTGGGAGTTTCTGGCGTTCGGGATCGTGGACGTATCGCTGTCGGCGGTGATGCTCGCGGGGCTGAGCGCTGTGCTGCTCAACCTGGACTGGCGGCTGGGGCTCGTCATGATCCTTCCGGTGCCTCTGCTGTGCTGGTCGATCTTCCGGCACGGCGAGCGCATCCACCGCCTGTTCGCGCGGGCGTGGCGGAAGTGGTCGGGCCTTACGGACATCCTGTCGGACACGATCCCCGGGATGCGCGTCGTGAAGGCGTTCAACCAGGAGGACCGCGAGAAGCAGCGCTTCAACGCCAGCAACGACGCCGCGATGGGCGAGTTCAACCGCATCCACCGCGTCTGGACCTTCTTCTGGCCGGCGCTGATGCTGGGTGTGCACGTCATGACCATGGCCGTGTGGGCGCTGGCGGTTCCGCGGCTCCTCGGTACACCGGGAAGCTCCGGCAACCTCACCCCGGGCACGTTCGTCTCGTTCCTCCTGTACATGACGATGTACGTGCAGCCCATCGAGGTCATCGGCCAGATGGCCAGGGTGATGAACCGGGCGACGAGTTCCGCCCACCGCGTCTTCGAGGTGCTGGACACCGAACCGGAGGTGCGGGACAGGGCGCGCCCCGTGCGGCTGGAACCGGTCCGCGGGGCCGTGGAGTTCGACTCGGTGACCTTCGGCTACGACGGCGTCAAGCAGGTGGTGAAGGGCGTGTCCTTCTCGGTCCAACCCGGCGAGATGATCGGACTCGTAGGGCCGTCGGGCGGCGGAAAGACGACCGTCACCAACCTCATCGCGCGCTTCTACGACGCCACGGGCGGGCGCGTGCTGATCGACGACACCGACGTTCGCACACTCGACACGGGCCACTATCGGCGCCAGATCGGGATCGTGCTGCAGGACCCGTACCTGTTCCACGGCTCCATCCTCGAAAACATCCGCTACGGCGACCCGGAGGCGTCGCTCGACGCGGTGGTGGAGGCGTCGCGGGCGGCCAATGCGCACGACTTCATCTGCCGGCTGCCGCTGGGCTACGACACGGTTGTCGGGGAACGCGGGCAGACGCTGTCCGGGGGTGAGCGCCAGCGCGTGTCGATCGCCCGCGCGATCCTCCACGACCCGCGGATCCTGATTCTGGACGAGGCGACGTCGGCCGTCGACACCGAGACCGAGCGCAAGATCCAGGAGGCCATCGACCGGCTGGTTTCCGGCAGGACCGTGTTTGCCATCGCGCACCGGCTGTCCACGCTGGCGCGCGCGAACCGGATCTTTGTCATGAAGAACGGCTACCTCGTCGAGGCGGGTACCCAGGGAGAGCTGTTGGCGATCGAGAACGGCGTCTACCGGAGGCTTTACGAGTTGCAGATCGAAATACGAAAGGACGATTGAAGTGAACGACGCGAGAATGCAGAAGGGGACTTCAGACCGAGGCGCGGTCGTGCTCCGTTGGGGACCCGACGGCCAGCTGTGGGCCGAAACCGGGGGACGCCGCGCCCCCGTAGTGGTTCACCGGTGCTTTCCGTGGTCCGATCCGGCCCGGCACATCTCCCTGCGGGATCATGACGAGGAGGAGTTCGCCTACGTCCCCGACGTGTCGGAGCTGGAGGAGGAGTCGCGCGCGGCGCTGAAACGTGCGCTTGTCGCGGCCGGGTTCCTCCTGGAGATTACCGCGGTCGAAGACGTTACCGAGGAGGTTGAGATCCGGAACTGGGCAGTCCGAACACGCCAGGGATCGCGCCGGTTCCAGACACGGCTGGACGACTGGCCGGTCCGGATCGCCGGCGGGGGCCTGCTGATCCGCGACCTGGCCGGAGACCTCTATCACGTCCCCGATCCGGAGGCGCTGGATCCGGCCAGCCGCAAATGGCTCTGGGCGTACGCGGGGTAATGATGCAGCGCGACTACATCCTGCGGATGATCGAGGAGCTGGGCGCGGTGCTCGTCGCGCTGCGCAACGCGATCCTGGGCCGAACGGCGCGGGCCACCGACGTGGAGGACACGCTGCGCCGCGCGTCGGCAGGCGCGGGCATGGACCTGGATCTCGCCCGAGCGGCGTCCATCGACGCGCTGCCCGCGATGATGGCGCCGACGGGCGAGGTCGATCCCGCGCGCTGCTGGCTGCTGGCCGAGGTACTGATGACGGACGGGGTCAGCCGGCTGTCCTCGGGAGAGCCGGAGCTGGCCCGCTCCTCCCTGGCCAAGGCCGCCGCGCTCTTCACGCTGGTCGCGCCCGAAGGCGCCTTTCTGGCGGGATTCCCGGAGGCCGGCGAGCGCATCGAGGAGATCGAAGCGATGTTGGCCGGGATCACCCCCTCCGGAAACGGACGGTCATCCTGACGGCCGATCTGGTCACCTGACAGACCGAGCCCGGCCACCTCGACGGTCCGAGCCCTTCACCCCGCCGGACCGAGCCCCGGCATCACTTCGCGAATCACCCGGGCCGCGCGCTCGGCGTCGCTCATCGAGACGTCCCGGTGCATCACCGCCCGCACATCGTGGCGTCCCGAGACCAGCATCGCGACGCCGCGCTCGATGCACGCGTCCACGAAGGCGCCCGCGGGACAGTGCACGGAAAAGCGGAGGATGTTGGTCTCCACGTGCTCCCGAACCAGGTCCACGCCCGGCACAGCGGCCAGCACATCGGCAAGCAGGGCCGCCTTGGCGTGGTCCTCCGTGAGGCAGCCGCGGTTGTTCTCCAGCGCGTACAAGGCCCCCGCCGCAATGATGCCCGCCTGCCTGAACCCGCCGCCGAAGAGTTGCTTGAACCGCCTCGCCCGCTGAACGAACTCCCCGGAGCCGGCCAAAGCCGACCCCACCGGCGCACCCAGTGCCTTTGAAAAGCACACCGAGACGCTGTCGAAGTCGCGCGCATAGCGGGCCGGCGTGATGCCGGTCGCGGCGGAAGCGTTCCAGATCCTGGCTCCGTCGAGGTGGCAGCGGAGTCCGGCGGCGCGGGCGACATCGACGACCGCATCCATCTGCTCCAGCGGCCAGATGCTGCCTCCCCCGCCGTTGTGCGTGTTCTCGACGCAGAGCAGGGTTGGCGGTGGGGCGAGCGTCGAGGGCGATCCCGGGTGGGACGTTCCCAGCGCGTCGCGCACCTGATCGGCCGTGAAGATCCCCCGGTCGCCGGCAATGCGCTGAGCGGTAACCCCCGAGAGCGCCGCCGGCGCGCCCCCCTCCGAGCGCACGACATGGGACGCGGCGTCCATCAGGACCAGGTCGCCCGGCTCGGTGTGGGCGCGGATGGCCACCTGGTTCGTCATCGACCCGGTGGGCATGTAGACGGCCGCCGCCTTGCCGAGCACCTCGGCCGTGCGGGCCTCCAGGCGCCTGACGGTCGGGTCGTCCCCGTAGACGTCGTCGCCGACGGCGGCGTGGGCCATCGCCTCGCGCATGGCCGGCGAAGGGCGGGTGACGGTGTCGCTGCGGAGATCGATCATGCGAGAAGACTACTCAAAGTCGACATCCATGACATCCTGGAGCGGACGGTATCCGACCTCACGGTAGATCTTGTTGGACGTGGGGTTCGCGAGATCGGTGTAGAGGACGCAGTGGCTGAATCCCAGGTCGAGCGCGTGGCCGCTCAGTTGGGCCACCAGCGCGGTGGCGTAGCCCCGGCGGCGATGCTCGTCGGGGGTGTAGACATAGCCGATCCGAACCCCGTGGCGAGTGCGCGCCGGGAAGCCGGCCATCGAGACGGGCTCCTCATTCACCCATAGTGCCAGCAGGCGGTTGCCGCGCTCGCCGCCACACAACCGGCGGGCGTGCTCAACGGGGTCTCCCGGATCACTCAGACCGCTCTCCCGCACGAACGATTCCAGCCACCGGGCGACAAGCGGGATGTCCGCGGGTCCGGCAGGCCGCATTGTTCCCGGGGCCATGCGCGCAGGGGGTACCACGCGCTCGAGGATGTGAATGCGCTGCCGGGCTCCGGGCGTGGCCCGCACCCCCTTGAGCCGGGTCCAGGTGTCGCCGAAGGCGGAAACCGCAGCGACGGGGCCGAGAGCCGCGGGAATCTCTTCGTAGACATCGGCCACGTCCCGGGCCAGCAGCGGAACTGCGTCCAGCGGCATGCGCGTCAACCCCACTTTGTAGGGCGGCGTGCGGAAAGCGCACCCGACGACGTCGCCTCCCGACTCGATCGTCGCGAAGTAGAGAGGGGGTGGGGATGCCGGCGCGGGACCCGAGGACGACCCCGTGGAGTGTGGGGATGCCGGCGCCGGGTCCAACGACGACGCCGGGCGGGTCCCCGCCAGCGACGCCGCCACCCCGAGGGGCAGGTTGTTCTCGGCTTCGCGCTGCAGCAGCCAGGGCTCCGCTCGGTCGAGGAAGGCCCGGGGGTCTGCGTGGCGCACCACCCGCAGACCACGCACCCTCCGCGGGCCGCACACGCTCTGCGGATCGCTGCCGGCCGGCCGGCGGCGTGGTGGCCTACCCGTCCGACCCTTCGCCCTTGACAAGCTTCCGGATGAAGTCGCCGACGCCGGAGAGGCGGGCCATCAGAGTGATGTGAATGTCGTGCACGCGGCTCTCGCCGCCGTTTCTGCCGTAATAGTCACCCACCTCGAAAACGGCCGCGCCTCCGCGCATGGGCGCCTCGATCCCGAAACCGCCGTGGAGAGTGCGTGCCCGCTGAGCGCCGACGAGGGAATAGGGCAGGATGGGTGTCTGTTCCGGAGAGCCGATGATCTTGGACCCGAAGCCCGAGAACATGTAGCCCCGGACGCCTTCGTAGGCCGGGGTGTGGGCCATGAGGTCCACAACCACGGTCTCGAAGTACTGCGAGTCCTGCGGGTCGTCGAACATGGACAGGCCGCCGGGCACGATGCGGGCCGGGTCCTGTTGCGGGGCCCAGCGCGTCGACCGCTCGAACAGCGCCCTGGCACCGTACCAGGAGCCCCTGCGCTTCGCTGCCAGCTCCATGCCGTAGGTGGGCCGCCGCGCGGTGCTCTGGCCCCCGCCGTGCTGCGGCAGGAAAAACCCGAGCCTGGGCGCAAACGAGATCGCCCAGCCGTCCGGTTGGGAGGCGCGGCTCATCGCTTCCGGGCGCGCCTGGGCCGACCCGGCGTCGGGCAGGGCGATCATGGCGAGGCCGGCGACGGTAGTGGCGATGGAGAGGCGGAAAAGCGACTTCATCGGCGACTCCTCAGGCTTGGACGTTCGGACGCACCAGCGCAACCGGGTTCGTGACCACTGCAACATACTGCGGCCGCCGCGATGCGGGCCAGTTCGCCGTGGGACTTCAGCGGGACTCCGGCGAGGCTTCAGTAGGACTTCAGGCCGATCGGCGTGGATCAGATCAGCCGGAAGACCCCGTTCAGCCTGGTGCGCAGTACGAGGCGGTATCCCCTGGCGGCCAGCCACCCTTTCAACCCAACCGACCGCCGGCCGTCGTTCCGTCCGGCCTTGAGTTCGACGATGAGGTGCCGGGGCCACAGCTGGCGGGGCGCATCACGCAGAAAGGGGCGGATGACGTCGGATTCGTGCCCCTCCACGTCGACTTTGAGACAGTCGACGCGGTCAAGCCCCGCGTCATTCACGATGTCGGCCAGGGGGACGACCGCCACGGGAAAGCCGCGGTCCGGGTCCGGCAAGACCCCTGCCCCGACCAGCCGTCCCTCGCCCGAGTTCCGCGGGTTGACCGCGAGCGTGCCGCGGCCCCGGGCCGCGCCAACCGCCGCCTCGACCACCCGCACGCGGTCCTGTGCGCCGTTGACGCGCACGTTGAACCGGAGCTGGCGCGCCACATCGGGGTTGGGCTCCACGGCCACGATCCGCGCGGAGGCCCCGACGAGGGAAAGGACCCAGAAGGAATAGCCGCCGACGTTGGCGCCGATGTCCACGAAGGTGAATCCCGGCTGTGCCCACTTCGCGAGAAGCGTGCGTTCGGCCCGGTCCCAGGAACGGGGCAGAAACAGGATCCTGGCCTCCGAGACCGAGCGGTCCGCGAAGAGGCGCAGGCGCTGTCCCCAGACCACGGTGTCGACGGGGGCAGACAGGTGCCGCCGGGCGGCGCGGCGGGCGAGAAGCGCGAGCCGGCTCCACGGCCAGCCAGCGGGAAGGGAGCGCGCGACGCGCAGCCAGAACGCGCCCTGTCCGCCCGGACGGCACGCACCCCAGGCGCTGGTCTCGCCGAAGGCGTCGGCGGCGTTATCGTAGTTGCTGTCGTTCATTCCCAATCATGCGGCCGTCCGGTCCGCGCGGAGACTGATTCAACATGAACCCCGCTCCAGGCGGGACGCTCACTTCCGGCCACATCGCGCGTTTCTGGTCCCCCCTGGCCGCGACCTGGGTCATGATGGCGCTCGAGGGCCCGCTCATCGCGGCCACCATCGCACGCCTTCCCGAGGCCAAGATCAACCTGGCGTCGCACGGTGTGGTCTTTGCCATCGCGATCCTGGTCGAGGCGCCGGTGATCATGCTCCTGACGGCCGCTACCGCACTGGTGCGCGACCGGGACAGCTATCGCAAGCTGCGCCTTTTCGCCCATGGACTCAACGCGCTGGCTACCCTTCTGGTCCTGCTCCTGCTGGTTCCGGCCGTTTTCGAGCCGCTGATCCTGGGACTCCTCGATCTTCCGGGCGAAGTCGCGGACATCATCTATGGGGCGCTGTGGATCTACCTGCCCTGGCCGGCGGCAATCGGCTACCGCCGCTTCATCCACGGCGTGATGATCAGTACCGGCCAGACGCGGCAGGTCGCGGTAGGTACGGTGTTCCGCCTGGCGTCCATGGCGGGAACCGCATTCGCCCTGCCTGCGTTCACCGATCTGCACGGTGCCTGGGTGGGTGCGGCAAGCCTTACCGTCGGCGTGTGCGTAGAGGCGGTGGCAGCTCGCATCATGGCGACCGGCTCGATTCGGCAGGTGCTCGCGACCGCCCCGGAGGGGAGCGGGGCCGCCGCGATCAGCTATCGCGGCATCCTCGAGTTCTACTACCCGCTGGCCCTGACCTCGCTGGTCGCCCTGGCCACCCATCCGCTGCTCACATTCTTCGTGGGGCGCGCGCGCGATCCGCTCGAGTCGCTGGCCGTCCTCCCGGTCGTGCACTCGCTCTCGTTCCTTTTCCGCGCCGCGGGGCTCAGCTACCAGGAGGCCGCGATCGCGCTCACGGGGAAGGACTTCGAGCACCGCCGCCCCGTGGGGCGCTTCGCGCTCCGCATGGGTCTGGCGGCCACTGCGGCCTACGCGCTGATCGTCCTCACCCCGCTCTTCGGCGTCTGGTTCGAAACCGTGTCCGGGCTGACACCCGAGTTGTCCGGCTATGCACGGATCCCGGCACTCGTGCTGATCCCGGTGCCCGGGCTCGCCTTCTGGCTGGCCCACCAGAGTGCGATTATGGTGTTGTTGCGCCGCACCAAGGCGATCACGATGGCCACGACCCTGGGACTGCTCGGCATCGTCGCCATCTTCCCCGTGCTGGCCTGGGGGCTGGGATGGGTCGGGGCCACGGCCGCCGTCGTGGCCTTCCTGGGCGGGCGCCTCGCGTCGAACATCTACCTGCACCGGACCGAATCACGATGAGTTCGATGAGCCCGAGGAGCACGAGGAGCACGAGGAGCACGAGGAGCATCAGCCGCCGCCGCTTCGTCACTGCCTCCGCCGGCTGCGCCTCGTACCTGACCGCCGCGGGGCCCCTGCTGAGCGCGCCAGCGCTGCGCCGGTGGCGTGGCGTGGGGGCGCGCCGGATCGTCGCGCAGACGCCCTTCGCGCGCATCGAGGAGCTGGGAGACGGGATGTTCGCGATCATCTCCACGCCGCTGGACGGGGACTACACCACGGTGTGCAACGGCGGCATCATCGGCGGGTCGTCGGGGACGGTGGTGGTCGAGGCGTTCGCCACGCCCGAGGGTGCGAGGTGGGCGGCGGAGCAGGCGCGGGCGCTCACGGGACGGTGGCCCTCGCAGGTGGTGGTCTCGCACTATCACGGCGACCACTCCGCCGGGCCCGCCGGCTTTGCGGCGGACGGCGAGAGCACACCGCAACTTCGGGCCACCGCGACGACCCGCGACCTGGTCCAGGGCTCGCCGGGCGACGAGGCCGCAAAGGCCCCCTGGGCCGACGTGGTGGTCGTGCCGGAGGACGGTCCGGTCGAGATCGACCTCGGCAGCCGCACGTTGACGGTTGTGCCGCGCAGAGGCCACACCGCCAGCGATCTCTCGGTGCAGGTGGACGGAGGCGATGGACCGGTCTGGTGCGGCGACTTGGTGTGGAACGCCATGTTCCCCAACTACATGGACGCGGTGCCGTCACGGCTGTCGCGCGCGGTCCGGGCGCTGCAGGCCATCGACGCCGGCACCTTCGTCCCCGGCCACGGCCCGCTGGCGGACGCCGAGGGCATGGCGCGATACGTGGCGCTGATAGACTCGGTCGAGGAGGCGGCGCGGAACGCGTGGCGGCGCGGCGTCAACTCGGAGGACGCGGCCGCGGCCTACGAAGTGCCCGCCGAGCTGGGAGAGTGGATGATGTTCAGCCCGAACTACCACCAGCGCGCGATCCAGGCCTGGCTGGACGAGCTGGCCGGCGCCGAAGGCTAGCCGACAACGTTTCAGCTGAAACTGAACAATAATGTTAAGTATTGGGGTCGCGAGTACTCGGGCCGGATGCCTCAGAGCCGAAGCGCCCGCCTGAACCGCTCGCCCAGACCCCGCAGGCGCGCCACCGGCTCGTTGCTGAAGACGATCCGCACGAACCGGTCCGCGTTCTCCAGGCCCCAGTGGGTCATGGGCGTGGCCGCCACCTTGCCGTGCTCCAGAAGCCGCGTCGACGCCTCCGCCCCGTCGTAGCCGAGCGCTCCCGTATCCACCAGCAGCGACCAGCCCCCGTCCGCGCGCACGACATGGAGGCCGTGCAGCTCGGTCTGCACGGTGTCGCGCCTGCGCTCCCACTCGGCAACCGCGTCCGCCACACCGCATCCCGCAGGCTCAACGAGGGCCGCCAGCGCGCCGGGCTGCGCGATACCCACGGGTGTGACGACATTGTAGATACTCACCAACCCAATTCGGTTCATGATCCGGCGGGGTCCGGTCACCCAGCCGACGCGCCAGCCGATCATGCGGTATTCCTTGGAGACGGAGCCGACCGTGATCGTGAGGTCCCCGAGTCCGCCTACGCTGGCGGGGTGGATGTGGCGGCGGCCGTCGAAGAGGATGCGCTCCATCGCGGCGTTGTAGAGCAGCCAGATCCCGCGCTCCTCGCAGATGCGGGCGATTTCTTCCCAGTCCTCGCGGGTCAGCACGGCGCCCGACGGGATGGACGGGTTCATGAGGAAGATCACGCGGGTGCGGTCGGTCACGGCGTCGCGGAAGCGGTCGAGGTCGAGGGTCCAGCCGCCGTCGCGGATCGTGAACGGCGCGAAGCGGGCCACGCCGCCCGCCAGGCGGACGCGGTAGAGCATGCCGGCGTAGGTGGGATCGGTCACAACGACCTCGTCGCCCGGCTCGATGAGGGCGAGCAGCGCGTTGAACAGCCCCTCGGTGCCGCCGGCCGTGACGATCGTCTGCGCGTCGGCGTCGTAGGGGACGCCGCTCAGGCGGGAGACGTGGGCGGCGGCCGCGGCGCGGAGATCGCCGGTGCCCAGGAAGGGGAGGTAGCTGTTGGCGTCGTCGTGCCCGACGGCGGCGCGGGTGGCATCGACCGCGGCCGGTGGCGGAGGGATGTCGGTGTCGAGGTTCTCCAGGCGGAGGACTTCCGGGTCGGCCTCTGCGGCCTGCGCGACGCGGTCGATCGAGAAGCCGACGATGTCGCCCAGGCGGGACGGCCGGGACGGTCGGGACGGCTGGGACGGCTGCGACGGCCGGGAGGGTGCTGGCGGGGACATGGCGGCCCTACTGCTGAGCGCCGCCCTGCCGCGGAGGCACGTGCGTCTCCGGTTGCCGCTGTTGGGCGGCGGACGGCAGGCCCGCATCGAACAGCGAGCGCCTGACGAACGCGATGACCTCGTCGACGGTCGAGGCGGTGGCGACCCGCCGGGGCAGGCTCCGCGCCCGCTCGAGATCGCCCAGGAGAACCAGGGGCCGGCCGTACCGGATGGCCAACTCGACCTCCGAGGCCGTGCCCGCGCTCCCCGGCAGCGCCACGACGACATCCGAGGTGAGCACGTTGACGTGGTTGCGCGAATCCGGCGCCAGGCCCTCCTTCCCCAGCTGCGTGCGGACCGGCAGCTCGACCCAGCGGTTGGGATAGCCCGGCGGCGAGGCCGACCCGCCGTCCTCCTCCAGGTGCGGAAGAACCCCGATCACCAGCCCGGCGCGCGGCTCCACGGCGGCGAACGCACGGGAGACCGAAGCCATGACCCCACGCCCGCCTCCGGTCAGCAGGTGGACCCCCAACAGGGCCAGACGGCGCCCCAAAGGCGCGGCCAGATCTGCGTGCTCGCGGGCGCCCGAGCCCATGACTCCGACAATGGGTAGCTGCTTCACCGCTGGATCGAACCGTGCAAACAGGAGACTATTGGGGGCCCCAATCTCGCAACTCAGGAGGTGAAGCGCCAATGAACGGCGTGCGGGCGGGCGGGTACGGACCCTACGCAGCGCTGTCGGTGGTGGTCGCCAACATGATCGGCACCGGCGTCTTCACCAGCCTGGGGTTCCAGCTTCTCGACCTTCAGTCCACTTTTCCGCTGCTGCTGCTCTGGGTCGTCGGCGGCGTCGCGGCCTTTTGCGGTGCGATCTCATACGCCGAACTGGGTGCGGCCATTCCCCGATCGGGAGGCGAATACACCTTCCTGTCGCGGATCTATCATCCCGTCGCGGGCTTCGTCTCGGGCTGGATCTCCGCCACGATCGGATTCGCGGCCCCGACCGCGCTGGCCGCCATCACCTTCGGGACGTACCTGGCCTCGGTCTTCCCCGCCCTCTCACCCACCTGGATGGGCGCGGGGCTGGTCGTTGTGCTGACCGCGGTCCACGCCACGACCTACCGCAGCTCCAGCCTCTTCCAGCGCTCCTTCACGACGGTGAAGGTCGTGCTGATCGCGGCCTTCTGCGTTGCCGCCGCCACCATGGTCGACGCGCCCCAGCCCGTGTCGCTGCTCCCCGTCTCCGGCGACGGCGCGCTCGTCTTCAGCGGCGCCTTCGCCGTCTCGCTCATCTACGTCTCGTACGCCTACACCGGCTGGAACGCGGCCACCTATCTCACGGGCGAGGTGCGCAACCCCGCCCGCACCCTGCCCCGGGTGCTCGGTGCCGGCACGCTCCTGGTCATGGTGCTCTACGCCGCGCTGAACTACGCCTTCCTGCGCGCGGCCCCGATGGCCGAACTGGAGGGCAGGCTGGAGGTCGGCTACGTGGCCGCGACCCATGTCTTCGGCCCCGTGGGAGCGGCGATCATGGGCGTCACCCTCGCCACGCTGCTCGTCTCCACCGTGAGCGCGATGGTCATGGCCGGACCTCGCGTGCTCCAGGTGATCGGCGAGGACTATCACGCGTTCCGGCAGCTGAGCCGCGTCAATCGGCACGGGATCCCCGCGGTCGCGATCGCGACCCAGGCCGTGCTTACCCTCACCTTCATCGTCACGGCCTCTTTCGAGTCCATCCTGGTCTTTGCCGGGTTCACACTCGGGCTGAACAGCCTGTTGGCGGTCGCCGGCGTCCTCGTGCTGCGCGTGCGGGAGCCCGATGCGCCGCGTCCGTACCGCGCGTGGGGGTTCCCGGTCACGCCGCTCGTCTACATCGGGCTGACGCTGTGGACCCTGGTCTACATTGCGATCGACCGGCCGGCCGAGGCCGCGATGGCCCCGGTGGTCGTCGGCGCCGGGCTCGTGTTCTACGTGGTCGCGGGGCGGAGGACGTGAGAGCCTACTGCACGCCCAACAGCTCGATCTCGAAGATGAGCACCTGGTTGGGGCCGATGTCGGGCGGCGCTCCGGCCGAGCCGTAGGCCAGCTCGCTGGGGATCGCCACCCGGATGCGGCTGCCCACGGTCATCAGCTTGAGCGCCTCGGAGAAGCCCGCGATCACGTTGTCGACGCCAAAGCTGGCCGGCTGGTCGTCGGTGGCCGGGTCATCGTCGTAGGAGGAGTCGAAGACGGTCCCGTCGGGGAGTGTGCCCCGGTAGTGCAGAATGGCGATCTGGCCCGACTCGATGCCGGGGCCGTCGCCCTCCTGCAGCACCTCGTACTGCAGTCCCGACTCGGTGGTGACGACGCCTTCCCTGGCCCCGTTGCTGGCGAGGAACGCTTCACCTTCCACTCGGCCTTCCTCCTCGGCGGCCGCCTGGATCGCGTCGCCGAACGCCGTCATGGCCGCCTGGATCTCCTCGTGTGACAACGCCGGCTCCACGTCGCCCAGGCCGTCGGTAAACCCGTTCATCAGCGCGGGCATGTCCACCTGATCCATCACGTCGACGAGCGACCGGCCCATGTTCAGGCCTATTCCGTAACTGGCCTTCTGTGCGTCGGTCTCCAGCGCCGCCTCGGGCACGCAGGCGGCAAGGGGCACAAACAGGGGCGGGAGCAGCAGGAGCGGCAGGGACGGGCGGCGGCGAGCGGACATCGGGATCAACCTTCTCCAGGGAAGCCGGGGCACGAAGCAGCCCCGGACAGGCAGTCAAGATAAGCCCCGCGGGCGTTCACGTCAGCAGCGCGGTCAGTTCCCGGAGGTCGTGGATGACGGAGACGGCCGCCGCCTCCGCGGCGGAAGATGCCAGGCCGGCGGGATTGTGCCACACCACCGTGAGGCCGGCGGCGTCCGCTCCCACGACATCGAACGGAGATCCCGCCACGAACAGAACCTCTGCCGGCGCGGCGTCCATCGCCTTCACGCCAGCCGCGTAGATCCGTGCGTCCGGCTTGTAGAAGCCGGCGGACTCGGCGGTGACGACCGTCTCGAAGGGTGCGCCCACCAGCTCGGCCGCCCGCAACCCCATGGCCTCGGAACAGTTGGTTACGACGCCCAAGGGCCTGTCCTCCGCCAGCCGGCGCAGCACCGTGGCGGCACCGGGCCATGGAGCGAGTTCATCCCACCGGGCTTCGAGTGCGTGCGCGGACCCGGCGGGAAGGCCCACGGCTCTCGCCGAATCGGTGACGAGGTCCAGGTACGGGACGTACGCGCCCGCCGCATAGGTGAGCCTCAGGTACTCCATCCGCCAGCGGCGCCCGGCCGCGCGGCCCCCCGCGATGTCGTCCCAGAGCGACCAGGAGTCGAGCAGCGCCGACAACAGGTCGAAGAGGATCACCTTCACGACAGCTCCGCGTCCGCTTCGATTTCAACGAGAAGGTCGTCGTCCACCGTGTTCGCCCGTACGAGCGTGTTGGCGGGACGAATGCGGGCGAATCGCAGACCGTGGGCCCGAGCCACCGGCTCCCAATCCACGCCGTCGCGAATGAAGACCCGGGTGCGCACGACATCCGCCAGCGACCCACCCAGCGATTGCAGCGCCCCGTCGATCTTGTCGATGATGAAGTGGGTCTGGGCCGCGGGATCGCGGCCGCCGATCACCCGGCCGGCATGGCTCGAGGTCGTGCCCGACACGTGGATCCGGCCGCCCTTGCGCACGGCGCGGCTGTAGCCCGCCAGCGCTTCCCAGGGCGTGCCCGTGGAAACCCGCGCGGCCCCGTGACTGGAGGTGACCGGCCACGGAGCGGGAAAGTGCGTGATATGGTGGCTGAGGTCCCCCGAAGCAGTCAGGAAGGGAGGGCGCCGGTACTCGTCACCGCAGTCGCCCGGGATCGGATCGAGGGCCTCGCACGCCGCCTCCAGCTCCCGGCGCGCCTCGGCGTCGAGCGCAAACCGGAAAAGCCGGAGGTTGTCCTCGATGTGGCTTCGCTCCCCGGGCCTGGCGCCCACGATGATGCCGCCGACCGCGGGCTGATCGAGCACGTAGCGGCAGGCCACGTTGGCTATGGAGACGTTCTTTTCCGCTAACCCTGACGTAACGTCAGGGTCCCCCTCAGGGTCCGCCTCAGGGTCCGCTCCGCCGAGCCGATCCGCGATCCGGCGCACGGTCTGGAGCAGCGTCTGAAACCGCTCCCACCCCCCCGCCTGGTCGACGAAGCGACGGTACTTCATCTGCGACCAGGTCAGCGATTCGTCGATCGCCGGCTCCGCGCGCCCGAGCCAGCGATCGCTGAGCAGACCGCCCGCCAGCGTCCCGTAGGCGAGCAGCTTCACGCCGTGCTCCCGGCAGACGCGCGACATCGCACCCGATGCCCGGCGGTCGATCAGCGAGAAGCACACCTGGTTGGACACGATGGGGACGCCGCTCCGGATCGCCATGTCGAGGTGGACGGCGTCGCAGTTGGTGAGTCCGAGGTGCAGGATCCGGCCCGCAGCCTGGTGCTCGGCGAGCAGGAAGAGGTTGTCCAGCCAGCTCGGATCCGCGTAGCTCCACGCGTGGAACTGCAGCAGATCGATGCGGTCGGTGCCAAGCCGCTTGCGCGCCCGGTCAACCGCGGCCGCGACCGCCTCCGGGTTGGCGGGGCCCGGCTCGGGCACCCACTTGGTGAGGAGCTGGATGTCGCGGCGGCGCTCCGCCAGCCGCCCGGCGATGACCTCGGCCGAGCCGTAGTGGTCCGCCATGTCGAAGCTGGTGAGGCCCGCGTCGGCGTGCGGCCCCAGGGCCCGCGAGGCGGCATCCGGGTCGAGCGCCCGCCCGCCCCGCTCCTGGTCGGCAACCTGCCAGAGTCCGGTCAGGACACGGGACACCTCGAGTCCCGGACCCAGCGTTGTGCGCTCCATCAACCCCGCGGCAGCTCCCGGAAGAGGGCGCCGGTGTCCGCTCCCTCCCTCCGCATCCGCGCAACGCGCACGAAGAAGATCGCCGAGGCGACAGCCATCACGCCGATCCACACCCAGGTGGAGTGGAAGTACCACGCGCTTACGTCGGCGCTCAGGTCCTTGTGGATGTGGACGGCCAGGAAGACGGTGAGCAGCACGACGCCGGTGGTCCCCGCCACGAGCTGGCCCGCGCGTCCCCTGAGCACCTGCATGCGCGCCGCGTGTTCCGGGTTGCGGCGCGCCAGGTTCAGGAGCGACAGGCACATCAGGATAAAGTTGACCAGCATCGCGGTGACGAGGATGTCGATCCCGAGGAAGAAATCGCCGGCCAGATGGCTCCCCAGGATGCCCACCGTCGCCATCAGGCCGCTTGCGAGAAGCGCCGCGTGCGGAGTCCGCCAACGCGCATTCACGCTTGCGACCGCGCGCGGGAAGATCCCGTCCTCGCCCCAGGCGAACATGAGGCGCGAGACGGCGAGCAGCATGGCGGGCAGGTCGTTGATGAGCGCGACGGCCGCCCCCGCGACAATCGCCACCGTCCAGCCCGTCGGAAGCAGGTAGCCGAGCAGGCCGGGCGCGGTGAGGTCGCCGAGCTGCGCCTCCTGGGCCACGAAGCTCCACGGGACCGCGTGATAGATCGCGGCCGTGAAGAGGATGTAGAAGGCGCCCACCGTGACGACGGCGAGGCAGGTCGCGAGCGGCAGGTTGCGGGCCGGATTGCGGGCCTCGCCACCCGCCTGGGCGATGGAGTCGAAGCCGATGAAGCTCGAGAAGAGAAGCGCGGCGGCCGCGAGAAACGGGCCGATGCGGAAGGGGGCCGCGGGCTCGGGCGGAACGGCTCGCCCCTCGGTGGCCATCAGCGCCGCGCCGAAGTCCCCATGATCGAAGAGGAAGCCCGCCACGATGACCACGCTGCCGAGCACGAACATGAGGAACATCATGGGGACGAGCGTGACCTGGTACACGCCAAGGCCGCGCACGTTCACCAGCACGAAGGTCCACAGGAACGCGAGCGCGAGGCCAACGCGGATCGGGCCGGTATCGAGCGCAGCCGCGGTTCCCGCCCATCCCACGGTATCCGCGATGTCCCTCAGGAACGGGATGAGCACGTAGGACACGACGCCAATCGCGATCGACAGCCCGAACCACTGCGAGAAGCTGGCCACGAACCCCCAGAAGGGGCTGAGCGAGCGGCTCACGTAGATGTAGCTTCCGCCCGCGCGCGGCATGGCCGACGACAGGCTTGCGTAGGCGAGCGCGGCCACCAGCGCCGGGATCGCGGCGAAGAGGTACGCGGGAAGGACGTGGGGCCCGATCCCGGGCACGTTCCGCTGCAGCATGATCGGGATGATGTTGATCGCGGCGCCCAGCATCGCGCAGATGCCGGTCGCGGTCAGCCCCAGCAGCCCGAGGCGTCTGCTGAGTCCCGGCGACGGTTGCGCGCCGCTCGTGCCGCCGTCCGAAGGCTCAGCCGTGCCGGTCGTGGCTCTCTTCATAGCGGATGCGCTCGTGCATCCGGTCCCGGGCCTGACCCGCGTCGCGCTTCCTGGCGGCGCGCATCGCCATCTCGCGGGTGGTGGAGGACTTGACGCGCGGCAAGGACAGGTGCCGCGCCAGGTTCTCGCTCGCGCACTCCGGGCAGGACGGGGTGCGGCCGCCGAGCACGAGGCGCTCGAAGTCGAGGCCGCAGTCCTCGCAGGTGTATTCGTAGATGGGCATGGCTGGAAAGTAAGCGTCGGGCGAGACTAGAACCAGCCGCGCATGAGCCGCGGCTCGAACTCAAGAAAGCTCGCTGCGACGGTGTCGACGACCACGCGCACCCAGCCGATGTCCGGAGACCCGAAGGTCTCGAGGCGGGTGAAGTTGGCGTGGACCACGCCCGCGCTGTCGCGGAGCGGCTGGTCGACCCGCTGCTCGTGCGAGTCGCCGTGGATGAACAGCACCGGCCCCGGGAACCCCGCCACCTGGTGCTCGAGCGCCGACACAAAGGGTGCGTACGGCTCCGATCCCCAGTCGCCCCACGCACCTCCGCGTTCCAGGGCGACGTTGCCGTGGGCGACGATCACCACGCCGGCGGCGCTGTCGGCGTGGGCCGCGGCGAAGGTCTCATCCAGCCAGGCCACCGCGGCCTCCGTGCGGCGGACCACTTCGGCGTCGTGCGCGGCGGTGCGGCCCGGGAAGGCCAGCGTCCCGTTCGCGGATCCGACGATGTGCACCGTGGCGAAAACGAAGCCGCCGCGGCTCCAGCGCGCGTTCTCGGGGAAACCGGAGTAGTCCGGCGTGCCGGCCTGCGACAGCAGCTGCATCGGACGCCCGCCCAGGCTCCGCTCCGGATGGTCGAAGAAGACGCGCCGAAGGGCGTCGAGGCGTTCGAGAGGGTCGTGGCCGCCCGGTCCTTCCTCGTGACAGTCGGTCCACTCGTTGTCCCCGGGCGTATACACCACCGGGAGCTCCAGCGCGTCCAGGAGCGCCCGGCGGTCATGCAGGGCGTCGTCCGTGCAGGGCACCCAGAGGAGGTCCCCGACGTGAATCAGCCAGTCCAGATCGGAGGCCGCGGCATCCGCGAGCAACCGCCGGTGCCGTCCGTTTTCCCAGAAGAAGTAGGGGCCGTCCCCGTAGACGCCGAACGCGAAAGCGTCCGAGGGCGGCGGCTCCGCCGCGGGCGGCGTGCAGGCGGCCATGACCACGAGGATGGCTGCTGTTGCTCCGAAGGTGCGCTTCACGCCACGACACCTGCCGTCACTGTCCCGTATCGCTATCATGCCCAACCGCCATTTGCCCTTGTGGATCGGCCCGTCGTGGTGCTGCGCTAGGACACCCTTCGCTTCACCTCCAGCCCCAGGGTCTTCCCTTTCAGGATCGCCGGCACGCCTTCCTCCATCCACACGGGCGCCGGCGCGTCCATGAGGTAGTGGTCGAAGAACTGCTGCATGCGGATCGCCCAGTCCTTGCGGTCGGCCTCGCGGCTCAGCCCATGCCCCTGCCCGTTGTAGTTGAGCATCCACACCGGCTTCTGCAGGCGGCGCATGGCGACGAACATCTCGATCCCCTGGTACCAAGGCACCGCGCCGTCCTCGTCGTTGTGCATCATGAGCAAGGGGGTGTGGATCTTGTCGGCGTAGAAGACCGGCGAGTTGTGCAGGTACTCGTTGGTGGACTCCCACAGCGTACCGCCGATCCGGCTCTGGGTGCGCTCGTACTGGAACATGCGGCTCATGCCGGACTGCCAGCGGATGCCGCCATAGGCGCTGGTCATGTTGCTGACCGGCGCGCCCGCCTCGGCCGCGGCGAAGAGGTTCGTCTTGGTGACCATGTACGCGATCTGGTACCCGCCCCAGGAGTGGCCCTGCACGCCGATCCTGTCCTCCTCGACGAAACCGCGGGCGACGAGACTCAGGACACCGGGCACCACCGCGTCAAGCGCGCTCTCGCCGGGATAGCCGATTTCGTAGGGGATGTCGGGGATGAAGACGACGTATCCGCGGCTGACGTAGAAGGGCACCGAGACGGAGGAGCCCCCCGGCCGGACCGAGCGGTGCTGGTGGATCCCGTCGGACATGCGCTCGTAGAAGTACACCATCATCGGGTACTTCTGCGCGGGGTCGAAGTCGTCCGGCGTGAAGAGGATGCCCTGCAGCGGGGTCCCGTCGTTGGAGTGCCACTCGACGATCTCGGCCGATCCCCAGCGGTAGTCCGCCTGCTGGGGATTGGCGTCGGACATCCTGACCATGTCGGAAAACGCGATGTCGGTGCCCTCGCCACCGGTCACCCACAGATCCGGGAACTCGCGGAAGTCCTCGCGGGTGATCAGCCAGCGGTCCGCGTCTTCGGCCTTCCCCCGGAAGCGGAAGGTCTTGTCGGCCATGATGACCGGCTCCGGCGTGGCGGCGCGGTCGGTGCGGCCCCGGTGGAAGCCCGACTGCTTGCCGAGGTAGTGGAAGGCCTGCCAGAGTGCCTCGCCCTCCGCGATGGCGGGGTCCTCGAAGTCCGTGCGGGCGTACCGGAATCGGGTGCCGGACGCCCGCCCGGCGCCATCGGTGAGATTGGTGGTCTCGCCGGTGGCGGGCTCGAAGCGCCAGACGTCGTAGCGGTCGTAGAAGAGGAATGCCTCGTCGTCCTCGGTCCAGCCGGCGGAACCGTACGGAGGCGGCAGATCCGGGTGATCGTCGAGTTCGTTCCAGACCGCGTGGGGCACGTCCGCGCTGGCCGCAACGGGATCACCGCCGGCAGTCGCGGCGACGACCCAGTGCCGGGCTTCCCCGTCCCACCATGACATGTAGCCGCCGGCCGGCGACATCGACGCGCCGAAGAAGCCCTTCACCTTTTCGGCGATCCTCCGATGCTCCCCGGTCGCGATGTCGATCGCGTAGATGTCGTTGTAGCGCCCGTCCCAGGAGATGAGCTGCCGGTACGGCATGTCGGTCGTGCCGATGGCATGTGTGGCGTCGCCCTCGGCGGCGAAGCGCACGGTGGCAACGTCGGGAGTGCCCAGCTGGACGACCCGGCCGCCGGCAGCGTCGCCGTCCACGTGCACGACTGCCGCATAGGTGCGATCGCGCTCCTGGTTCGCCTGGACGAGCTGCATGGGCTGCAGATAGGGATCCTTCCAGTTCCAGATGTCCAGGGCGACCCTGTCCTGGTCCAGCGTGTCGTCCTCTTCCTCGGGCTCGGGGCGCGGCGCGGTGCCGAAGCGGATTCGTCCGCCGCCGTCCGAGAAGTTCACGTTGCCGTTTTCGCTGACCCACCAGCCTTCGGGGATCCCGGGCGTGGCCGATCCGGCCATTGACGCGCCCGTCCATTCGGGGGCCGACGCGTGGTACAGGGTGAACGCGGCCTGCTCGGCCTCGTAGTCGTCGCGGTCGGACAGGAACGCGGTCTGGGCCCCGTCCTCCGAGACGGCCAGCTGCTTGTAGTTGCCCTCGCCCTCCATGACCGCGTGACGCGCAGCGGTCGCCAGGTCGACGATGAAGACGCCGTCGCCGGATCCATCGCTGGTCGACGTTGCGAAGGCGAGGACCTCGGCGTCTTCGGCGAAGAAGAAGTCGGTGACCTTTTCGTACCGGATTTCGTCGCCGGTCGCGAGGTTGAGCAGGACCAGTGGCGAACCCTCATCCTTCTCCTTTTCCTCGTCGTCCTCCTCTTCGGCCGCTTCCTCCTCCGGTTCCGGCTCCGGTTCGGGCTCCGGCGCGGGCTCTTCGGCCTCCTCCTCTTCTTCGGCCTCCCCCTCTTCTTCGGCTTCCTCCTCTTCGACCGGGACGTAGGCCACCCAGATCCCGCTGCCCGCCACCTTGTGGCTCTCGATGGCGGCCACCGTACGCGCCTGAATCCCGCTGCCTCCTCCACCAAGGGTCACGACACCCAGCGAATCCTTCGGCAGCGCATCACCCCTCTTGCCCTCCCGCCTCAGCGAATCCACCACCGCTTCCACCGGCGGCACCTCGTACACCACGAACCGGGAATCGGAGGTGAATCGTGGGCTCGTTCCCCTCAGCGTCAGCGGCTCGGCCCCTTCGCGCGCGGCGCGGACGGTGAGCACCGGGTCGCCCTCCATGGCCGTGAGCACGAACACCAGCCAGTCGCCGTCCGGTGACAGCGAGGGGCTGCCGATCGTGTTCCAATGCAGCACGTCCTCGTGGTCCAGGGCGCGCTGCTGCGCGATGGCCGGGGCGGCGGCCGCGAGGAAGGCGAGGGAGAGGATGAAGGCCATTGTGCGGGCGCGCGCGTGACGCATGGTGGATTCTCCAGGCTGGAACATCGGGGACTTCGCGTCGGAAGAATGGTGTGCCAGCGAAGAAGCTGTGGAGGATCCGGTCGAGCCGCCAGTGTCAGGGGGTCGGGCCGGCGCGCTGGCATGACCGCCGTGGCGCGCCGGCCATCGACTCAGTCGCCGCCCGTCCCGAAGACCGAAGCGAGGATGTCCCGGTTGTACCCCACGACAAACGTGGTGCCAACCCGCATGGCGGGAGCCCGCAGCTTGCCCCAGCGGCTGGTCATCATCGCCGTCAGTTCGCTGTCGGACGGCCGGTCATCGCCGGCGAGGTCCACGCGGACGACCTTTTTCCCCTTCGCCACACAGAGCTCGGTCATCCCCTCGAGCAGGGAGGTGGCTTCCCTGGCGGTCACAGGGTTCTTCGACGCGCTTCTCGTTTCAGCCGCGTCGATTCCGTTCTGCGCAAGAAACTCCTGCGTGCGTTTGCAGCTGGTTCAACCAGGGCGGTGGTAGCGCCATTCAAGGTTGCGGCTCATTGGTGGGTTCCCTCCGGTTCGCTGTCCATTGGGCCGGTGCTCCTACCGGCTCCTCAAGATAAGCTCGCGGACTTCCACGCGCTCCACCCCGAATCCGTCCGTGGACACGCCGACGACTTCGCCCCCGCCGACCTCCTCGACCGCGAAGGACGACGGAACCTCGACGCGGCCCAGGTATCGGCCGTCGGCACCGAAGACATCCCAGCGGAGTGCCGAGGCGCCGCGCTCGCTGTACCGGCGCGCCCAGAGTTCTCCCGTATCGGCGGTGCGCAGATCGGTGTAGGCGGGGAGCGTCTCCGGCAGCGGCATTTCCCGGTAGTTTGCAATCATTGTCCGAATGGAAGCCTCGTCCTCGGCGAACGGGTTGCCGGAATTGCGGACATAGGCTTCCAGGTGCTCGTCGGTGCGCGGCGTCGGGGGTGCGGCAAGCCGGACGATCCTGTCCAACGTGCCGGTGTCGTCGAACACGCTGACCTCGTATCGGGTGCCCGCCGTGACCACGATGCCACGGTTCGACCCATTCGCCGATGGCTCCGGCGAGAAGGGCACCCGCAGGAGGTCCAGGGACATGCTGGCGCCGCTGCCGGAAGCCGAGACCGACATCATCATGCCCGGGTGGCGGGCGACGGTGTCGATCGGCACACCGTCCAGACGGTACCTGACGAAGTACTCCGGTGGACCCTCGTCTCCTCCGAAGGCCTCTTCAAGGCTCTCCAGCGGTGACTCCGCATTGCCGGGCATCGTGAGAGACCGCACCCGGCTCAGGAAGGTTGTGGGACCCGCGGGCCCGACGGGTGTAACCATGCCCATGCCCCCGACGCCCGCAAGGGTCTCGGTGCCCAGCAGCGTTCCCCGGGAGTCGAATCGTGAAATGCGCTGCTGGCGCCTGTCCGCCGCAACCATGCTCCCGTCCGCGAGCAGCCACGCCCCGACCAGCGCCTGGAACTCCCCTGGCCCCTCTCCCCGGGCTCCGAAGGAACGCAAATGGCGGCCCTCGGCGTCGAATACCCGAACCTCGCCCGCGCCGTTGTCGGCCACGACGAGGTTGCCGGCGCCATCGCGGACAACGCTGACGACACCGTCGAAGAGGAGTTCCTCCGGCCCTTCCAGGGCGCCGATCGACAGGGACGGCTCGGCCGCGAGTTCGCCGTAGACTGCGCCGGTGGGCAAGCTGGTCACGACGGTGACTCCAGCCGAGTCGACAACCTCTGCGGCCGGCGCTGCGGATGGCCGGTCGCCGCCACAGCCGGCCAGCGCCAAGGCCGCGATTCCGTGGGCGATGCGTCTCATGGCTGCTGTCCTTCCGATCCCTGTCCGGGGTCTTGCCGTGGCGGACGCGCCAGGCTTAAGCTCGCCACCACTTTGGACACTCCCAAAAACTTGACACTCCGAAAACGCTTTGGTTGTCCGTCCTATCCGCGGTCCAGCACCCATACCATACGCGAAAGGCAAGCCCCGATGACTTCGACAACCCAGCTGACTTCGACAATCCCGCCAACCTCCACCATGCCGCGCAAGTCCCCGGTTGCGGCC
Source organism: Longimicrobiales bacterium (assembly GCA_965116905.1). Taxonomy (GTDB): domain Bacteria; phylum Gemmatimonadota; class Gemmatimonadetes; order Longimicrobiales; family Gaopeijiaceae; genus Bin94. The sequence goes on from OZ220732.1 coordinate 3,715,226, forward strand.
CTGGCCGCCGCGCTCCCCGTTCTGGCCATGGGCTGCGAAGGCGCCGGTACGGCCGGTGAGATGCCGATGCAGGACGCCGCGCCTGCCGTGGAGTTCGTCAACGCGCGCTCGGCCGCCGACGGCGACGGGGTGCTGCCATTCAGCGGAGCCGTGTGGGTCGACAACACATTCTACGTGTCCGGCATGCTCGGGCTCGAGGGGGGCCAGGTTCCGGAGACCGCCGAACAGGAGGCCACCAATGTCCTCGATGGCATCAAGGGCGTCCTGGAGGGCGAGGGGCTGACGATGGACGATCTGGTGGTGGTTCAGGTGTTCGCCTCCGACGTGGACGACTACGACGCCTTCAACAGCGTCTACCGGACCTACTTCACCGGCGAGTTCCCGGCCCGCGCGTTCCTCGGTTCGGGGCGGCTCCTGTTCGGAGCCAGGTTCGAGGTGATGGGGACTGCGGTGCGGCGATAGCCGGCCCCGGCACCGGGTCGCGCAGGGGGCCCTCACGCCGGAATCAGCCCTGCTACCCCAGAATCACGTCGCGGAGCGCCTTGACGCCCTCGACGGCGCGGGCGACGTGCTCCCTCGTGTTGTACACGTGCGGACACAGCCGGAGCCCACCCGTGCCCGCCCCCGCAATCCCGTGCTCCTCGTACAGGCGGCGGAGCCCCGCGCTGCGATCACCCGGCACCTCGATGATGCAGACGCCGCCGGAGAACTCCGGCTCCATCGGAGTCACCAGGGTCATCCCGAGCTCGGCGAGCCCCTGTTTCAGGGTCGTCGCGAGTTCGCCGATCCGCGCTTCCGTCTCTTGTCCGCCGATCGCGGCGTGGAACTCCGCCGTAGTGCCGACCGCGGCCAGGCAGGCATCGTCCCGCTGACCCATTGACTCGAACTTGCGAGCCCCCTTCACGTCGGGGTCGGCGTCGCTGCCCCACCCGGGCGCGACGATGTTGGGCCAGATCTCCGCGATCCGGTCCTCCCGAACGTAGAGCACGCCCGCTTCCTTCGGGCCCATGAACCACTTGTGGGAGGAGGCGGAATACGAGTCGCAGCCGAGCTCGCGCAGGTCGACGTCGAGCGCGCCCCAGCTCTGCGCGCCGTCCAGGTGGACGTGGACGCCGCGCGCGTGAGCCGCCTCGACGAGTTCGCGGACGGGAAGCCGCACGCCGCTGACGTTCGAGACGTGAGTGATCGCAAGGACGCGCGTCCGGTCGGTCAGGGCCGCGACGAAGGGGTCGATGAGCTCCTGGGCCGAAGCCGGGTGACGCGGCACGGCTACCCTCTTCACCGTGATCCCGAACCTTGCCGCCCGGACATCCCACGCCACGTTGTTGGTCGGGTGGTTCTGATCCCAGATGACCACCTCGTCACCTGCACTCAGCGGCACGCCGTTGTTGACCGTATTGTTGGCCTCGCTGGTGTTGCGGACGAGCGCGATCTCGTCGGGGCCGACGCCGAGCTGGGCCGCGACGGCCGCCCGGGACGCCTCCGTCAGGGTGCGGAACTTTGCGCGGTTGTTGGAGGAGCAGTCGCGGTCGATGTCGCGGGTGAGGTCCTCTACGCGAGCAGCCACGGAGCGGGGCGACGGGCAGAGGTTGGCCGCGTTCATCGGGACGCGTTCCTCGGTAAACGCGAACTGCGCGCGGACCTGTCCCCAGTAGGACTCGTCGGCTGGCGAGGCGGGAGCCGTGGGAGGCCACGCGGGACCCTCGGGCGCCGCGCGCGGAGCCATGGGTGGATCGTTCGAGTGCGTGATGGCCGCGGGAAGAACGACCGCTCCGGCGGCCATGTCGGCGAGGAAGGAGCGGCGGCTGGTTCGACGCTTCACGGGACTGCCTCCTGGGACCTGGGCCGAGCGGACGGGTTGCTCTCATCATATCGGGTCGGCAGCTTCCCTTGCCAGTCTCATGGTGTCCCCAGACAGGAGAGCACGTTGGCCCTGATCGCCCAGCGCATGAGCCACCTGGGTACGGAGAACGCCTTTAAGCTCGGCGACGACATTCAGCGATGCGTCGACCGGGGAATGGACGTGATCCGCTTCAACCTGGGTGCTCCCGATTTTCGCAGTGCCCCGCACCTCAACCGAGTCGCCAGCGAGTCGCTGAACGCCGGCAATTCCGGCTACTGCGATCCCGCCGGCATCCTGCCCTTTCGCGAGGCCATCGCGGCCCATGTCACGCGTACTCGCGGCGTGGAGGTCACTCCCGGCCGCGTGGTCGTCACTCCCGGCGCCAAGCCCCCGATCGGCTACACGCTGCAGACCTACGTGGACGAAGGCGACGAGGTCATCTACCCCTCGCCCGGCTTCCCGATCTACGAATCATGGGTGCGTTTCGCGCGGGCGGTGCCGGTGCCGCTGCTGCTCTCGGACGAGCGCGACTTCGCCTTCACCGCGGACGATCTCGCGGCGCTGATCACCGAGCGCACGAAGGTGATCATCCTGTGCTCGCCCTCGAATCCGACGGGGGGCGTGCTGTCGCGCGACGACCTGGCGGGAATCGCCGCGCTGGTGCGGGATCGCTGCCGGCCCGACGTGCGCATCTACGCCGACGAGATCTACGAGCACATCCTCTTCGACGGACTCGAACACGAGAGCATCATGTCCCACGACGGCATGCCCGCGCGAACCGTGCTGGCGAGCGGCCACTCCAAGGGGTTCGCGATGACCGGTTGGCGCCTGGGATGGGCGGTTCTGCCCACCGAGGAGGAGGCCGGAATCTTCAAGCAGCTCAATATCAACATCATGTCGTGCGTGCCCCCGTTCCTCCAGGAGGCGGGCGCGGCCGCGTACGAGGATCCGGCGTCGGCGGTGCAGGTCGAGCACATGGTGCGGGAGTTCGAACGGCGGCGCGACTGGGTCGTGCCGGCGTTGAACGGCGTCCCGGGCGTGAGGTGCCGGCTGCCGAAGGGCGCGTTCTACGTCTTCCCCGACGTGTCGGGCATGTGTGATCGGCTGGGGGTGTACAAAGCACGGGCGCGACTGCCGGCCACGGCGCGTGAGCGCGCAACGCCGGCGGCCATCCTCCAGATGTTCCTGCTCTACCGCTACGGGGTGGCCTCGATGGACCGGGCCTCGTTCGGACGGATCGGTTCGGAGGGGCAGGACTTCCTGCGGCTGTCCATCGCGAACAGCATGGAGGACATTCGTCGGGGCGTGAAGAGGATCGGAGAAGCCGCGGGGGACATCGCCGGGTTCGCCGAATTCGCGGAAAGCGGGGACTTCAGAGAGCTCTTCGGATGAGTCTCCGGGTATGCGTGGCGGGTGTCACCGGGTGGACGGGGGCCGCGGTGGCCGCCGGGGTGCGGGATTCGCCCGAGTTCGAACTGGTGGCGGCGGTCGCGCGCCGGGCGGCGGGGACCGACGTCGGCGACGCGCTCGGCTGGGGGACGCAAACCGGGGTGGAGGTCACGGCCGATTCCACGCGCGCGCTGTCCCGCGCACCCGACGTCTGGATCGACTACACGCACCCGCTGGCGGTCAAGGACCACGCGCTGACCGCACTGAAGGCGGGCACCCGGGTCGTGATCGGCACCTCGGGGCTGGGAGCGTCGGACTACGGCGACATCGAGGCCGCCGCGGTGACGCACGGTGCGGGGGTGATCGCGGCGGGCAATTTTTCGCTGACGGCCGCGTGCCTCAAGCACCTGGCCGGGATCGCGGCGCAGCACCTGCCCCACCGCGAGATCGTCGACTACGCCCACGCCGGGAAGCCGGACGCCCCGACCGGCACGGCACGAGAGCTGGCGGAATACCTGGACACCGTCGCCCCCAACCGCATCCACGTTCCCGTGGACGAGATCGTCGGCGTGCCCGGAACCCGCGGCGCCGGCATCGGGGGCACGCAGGTGCATTCGGTGCGGCTCCCGGGCTACGTCATCGCGGTCGAGGCGCTGTTCGGGCTCCCCGGCGAACACCTCACCATTCGCCACGACGCGGGCGAGAGCGCCGAGCCCTACGTGGCGGGGACCCTGCTGGCGGCGCGCCGGGTGGGCGAAGTCCACGGACTGGTGCGCGGGCTCGACCGGTTGCTGTTCGGATAGGAGCGGGCCCCGGGCCGACGAAGGTGGAGGAGCCATTCCGGAGACGCGGCTACTCCTCCGTGATGGCGATCTCGAACATCGACGCCCACAGCTTCCCCGTGACGTAGAACGTGCCGGTGGCGTCGTCGTAGGCGATGCCGTTGAAGACCGCGCCCGCATCCGTCGGCCGGCCGCTCGCCAGAGAGAGTCCGAAGGCGTCGAGCTGGCCCGTGACCTGACCGGTCGCCTTGTCGATCCGGACGATCTCGTCCCTCATGTAGATGTTTGCATAGATGTGGTCGCCGACGCACTCGAGTTCGTTGAGGTTGCGCACCGAGAAGCCGGAACGCGTGACGTCGATCTGGCCCAGCAGTTCGAAGGTGGCCGGACTCCGCCGCTGCAGCGTATGCGAGCCATCGGACATGAACAGCGATTCGCCGTCGTGACAGAGTCCCCAACCCTCGCCCTCGTAAGCGAAACTGCCTTCCGGGACCAGCGTCGCGGCATCGTAGACGAACGCCAGGCCCGCTTTCCAGGTGAGCTGGATGAGCTTGTCGCCCACCACGGCGATCCCCTCGCCGAAATGCTCGTCCGAGAGCGCGTGGCTTCGCAACACCTCGCCGGTCGCGATGTCGACCTGGCGGACATCGGACTCCCCGTATTGGCCCGTGCTTTCGAAGAACACGCCGTCGTGGATGAGGAGCCCCTGCGTGTACCCGTCCGGATCGTGCGGAAGCGTGCGCCGCAGTTCGTAGTCGAGCACTGCGACGGCGTCCCCGCAGCCGCCGAGAATGAGCGGCAGCACCACGACTGCCGCAACGACTGCCGCACCGAACGGTCTGACTCGCTGTATCATCACTTGCCTCGCATGGCCTGGCGCGACGAAGCCGAAGCCGGTGCGCGCTCTATTCTCATCGTGGGGTCCTCTGGCTAACCTATCGCTGGCCAGCCTGTCACTGGCTAACCTATCACTTCTCATTTCGATCCACTTCTCATCTCGATCCAAGGAGGCGGAAGTGCCCGGGCTGCATCCCCACATCGATCCGGACGGACTGCTGGAGTACTCGGTCGTCTTCACCGACCGGTCACTGAATCACATGTCGGAGCGGTTCCGCGACATCATGAAGTATCTCTCCCGGACGCTGAAGGCGGCCTACGGGGCGGAAGCCGTCGCCGTGGTGCCCGGGGGTGGGACCTACGCAATGGAGGCGGTAGCCCGGCAGTTCGGCACCGGCAAGCGCTGCCTGGTCATCCGCAACGGCTGGTTCTCCTACCGCTGGACCCAGATCTTCGAGGCCGGAGGGATCCCGTCCGCCGAGACGGTGCTTTCCGCGCGCCCGGCAGCCGACGGTCCGCAGGCTCCGTTTGCGCCGCCGCCGATCGCCGAGGTCGCGGCAACCATCGCGGCGGAGCGCCCGGACGTCGTCTTCGCGCCCCATGTGGAGACCTCGGCGGGGATCCTGCTGCCCGAAGACTACCTGCGGGCCGTCGCCGACGCCACGCACGCGGCCGGAGGCGTTTTCGTGCTCGACAGCATCGCGTCGGGTGCTCTGTGGGTCGACATGAAGGCGTGCGGCGTCGATGTGCTGCTCAGCGCCCCGCAGAAGGGGTGGAGCGGATCGCCGTGCGCGGGGCTGGTCATGCTGGGGCCCGAGGCGCTGGCCAGGATGGACCCGGCGGACAACACCAGCTTCTCGTGCGACCTGCTGCGCTGGCTCCAGGTGATGCAGAGCTACGAAGAGGGCGGACACACCTACCACGCCACCATGCCCACGGACGCACTCCGCATGCTGCATGACGCGATGCTGGAGCTGCAGTCATTCGGCTTCGAGAAGGCCAGGACTCGCCAGCGGCAACTCGGCGAGCGGGTTCGGGCGCTCCTTGCCGCGCGAGGGTTCAGGAGCGTGGCCGCCGAGGGGTTCGAGGCGCCCGGGGTGGTCGTGTGCTACACCGACGATCCCGAAATCAGGCAGGGGACCGGTTTCGCGCGGGTCGGCGTGCAGATCGCGGCGGGAGTGCCCCTGCAGTGCGGCGAGCCCGAGGGATTCAGCACATTCCGCGTGGGGCTTTTCGGGCTGGACAAGCTGGGCGATGTGGATCGTACGGCAGACACCCTTGCGGAGGCGGTGGACCGAGTACTCGAGAATGCGGTGGCGGCGATCTGATGGGCCGCCGCATCGTTTCAGCGTTCGAAGTGACGGGCTGGGAAGAGACGCCGTACGGGGAGGAGAACGACGGTCCGAGCCTCGGCGAGGCGCTGGTGCTCAAGCGTTACCACGGGGACCTCGACGGCGAGGGGCGCGCGCGACTGCTGATGTGTCGGGCCGATCCCGCCAGCAACAGCGAAAACGCGGGGTACGTGGCCTCGGAAAGGGTCGAGGGACGCCTGGACGGCCGGGAGGGCACGTTCGTGCTGCAGCACTGGGGAGTCGTAGCGGCCGGCAAGCCTCCCACAACCGCGGGACACGTCGTCCCCGGGTCCGGCACCGGCGAACTTGCCGGGCTCACCGGTTCGATGGAGATCGCCGTCGCGCCGGATGGCACCCACACGATGGCCCTGGACTACGAGCTACGGCCGGCGCACGTCAGCGACTGAGCTAGCCGCCCGGGCCGGCGGTGAACTTCTGCACGCGGCGACCGGTCGACGCTTCGCCCACGTACAGGTTGCCGCGCGAGTCGACATCCATGCCGTGGGGGCGCAGGAACTGGCCCGCCTGCCGTCCGCCGCGCCCGAATTCGCCCACCACCTCGAGGTCCTCCCGGCGCAGGGTCCAGATCTTGTGGTTGGTCCCATCGGCGAGGTACAGCCAGCGCTGCCCGGGGTCGGGGGAAAACGCCAGGACGAAGGCCGAGCCCGAGGCCAGGGTGCGCGGCGCGATCGTCTTCTCGGTCACGTACTCTCCGCTCTGCCGGAAGACCTGGATCCGGTTGCCCCGCCGGTCCGCCACATAGATGAGTCCATCGGCGGACCCGATGATCCCGTGCACGGTCGAATACTGCAGCGGGGGCGGACCATCCGGGTCGCGGCCGGCATAGTCGTACCGGTACTCGTCGTCGGGGGGATCGCCGTACGCGCCCCAGTGCCGCCGGTATTCGCCTGTCTCGCCGTCGAAGACGACAACGCGGCGGTTGGCGTAGCCGTCCGCGATGAACACCTCGTTCGTCCGGGGATCCACCCAGATGCCCGCCGGCCCTCCCAGCAGCCGGGTGTCGTCGCTGCCGCCGGTGACGTCGTACTCGCCGAGCGTCATGACCCATTCGCCCTCGCGCGTGAACTTCATGACCCGGTGGTGGCGGTAGGTGCCGATCCAGACGAAGTCGTTGTGGTCCACGAATAGTCCGTGGGGATTGCGGGGGTACTCGGCGATGTCCTGCGACGGATCGCCCCATCCCTGCACCACGCGCCCGTCGGGGTCGAACTCGATCACGGCCGGCGCGGGCACGCAGCAGGTCCCGATGGGCGGGTCCTGAACGGCCGAGGTCTCCTCGGGCGTCAGGGTCTCCGGCAGGTGCGCCACCCAGACATGGTCGCGAGCGTCGACGAACACCGCGGTTACGGCCCCCATGATCCACTTGTCCGGCATTTCAAGCGGCCACGACGCGTCCACCCGAAATGCGGGCGGCGCGTCACCCTGATCCACGTTCGCTTCCGGGGGGCCGGCCTCCCGCTGCATGTCGCAGGCCGCGACAAGAGCAATCGCGAGGAATCCCGCCGGGTTGCAGAGTCTGCGAATGGCCACGCTTCGGGTTATCGTCATTGGTGATCTCGCTGTCGTGGGAAAAGCAGCCTCGTCGTACTTGCGTCGGTGCCGGATGCCCCGGAAAGTTTCGTGTGGGAGGGCGATCACGCCAGCCCCGCGGTGGAGGCTCCGCGCCATACGGCACGTGCGGCGGGATCGAAAACAATCGGTCGAGAGGGCACATGAACGGGACACTGACTTCACCCGCCCGTGCTGGCGGCGGGATCGGGATGTCCGGGCTCGGCGCGCGACGGTTGCTATTGGCCGCGGGTGCGCTCTTCCTGCCGTCGGCGTGCTCATTTGCGCCGCCACCGGCGGTTCCGGAGCCGGTCGCCGAGCTGCCGGGCAACTTCATGGGCAGCTCGCTGCCCGGCGACTACGAGTCACGGGAGTGGTGGGAGATCTTCCGGGATCCCGTGCTGAGCACCGTTGTGGATTCGGTCCTCTCGGCGAACTTCGACCTGGCCGAGGCGGTGGCCAGGGTACAGCAGGCCCGCGCACAGGCGGGCATCGCCAGGGCCGGACTGTTTCCCGCACTGCAGGTCAGCGCCAACGCCACCGATCAGGACACGCCCGCCAATGCCGGGTTCGGCGAGCAGTTTCGCAAGCTTGCGGGTGGCGAGGACGGAGCGCTGCCCGGAGGATTCCAGTTCCCGGACCGGCTGGCCTTCACAACCTATTCGCTCGGCGTCGACTTCGCCTACGAAGTCGACTTCTGGGGACGGGCCCGCAACGACGCGCGCGCGGCCGGAGCCCAGTACATGGCCTCGGAGTCGGACTATCACGCCGCGCGCATCGGCGTGCTCGCGACCACGATCTCGACGTACTTCGAGATCGTGGACCTGCGGCGCCGCACCGAACTCGCCCGCCGGACGATCGACGTGCTGATGGAGCGCGAAGCACTGGCGGAAACGCGATACGACCGCGGGCTGGTCACCTCGTTCGAGCTCTACCAGGTCAGACAGGACCTCCGCAACACGCAGGCCGCCCTTCCGCAGCTGGAGACCCTGCTGACCGATGCCGAGGGGCGGCTGGCGGTCCTTCTGGGCGGGTTCCGCGGGAAGCTCGACGCGATCCTGCCGGACTCGCTGGCCCCCGTGCCCCTCGGAGACCCGGTGGCCGCGGGCGTCCCGGCGAACCTGCTCTACCAGCGGCCCGATGTGCTGGCCGCGGGACTGCGGCTCGACGCGGCACGCTTTGCCATAGGCGCGCGAAGGGCGGAGCTGCTGCCGTCGCTTTCCCTTTCCGGCACGATCGGGGTCCAATCGGCTCAGGCCGACGGACTCTTCAACGTGGACCAGTGGTTCCGCAACCTGCTGGGCAACCTGACGGCGCCGATCTTCCAGGGCGGGCGCATCCGGCAGAACATCGCGCTGGCGCACGCACAATTCGGTCAGGCCGCGGCGGCGTACGGCCGCACGGTGGTCACGGCAGTCTACGAGGTCGAGGCCGCCCTGGCCGCGCTCGGCAACGAAGACCGCCGTCACGCGTTCCTGGTGTCCCAGCGGGAAGAGGCTCAGGGCTCCGTCGATCTGCAGTCGGAGCGGTACGCATCGGGGGTCGGGGGCTACACCGACTACCTGGACGCGCTACGCACGCTCCTCAACGTCGAGTCGACACTGTCGGGTGCGAGCCGCGACCTGGCCCTGGCCCGTCTGGCGGTGCACCGCGCCTTGGGAGGTGAATGGACCGCGCCGCCCGAGTCCCTCGAAGGGATGGAAATGGTCCCCGTCACGGGGTCCGCCACCGATGGTCATGCACCCAACTCGGAAGGGAGCAAATAGATGGGTCGTTTCAAGAACACCTTGATTGCATCGGGTATCCTGCTTGGCGCGATCGTCATCGCGGTGGTCATGTTTCAGCTCAGGCCCGAACCCCCCATGCGGGAGCCGCCTTCGCTGATCCCCTTCGTCACGACCGCGCCCACGGTCGCGGGCGAGGGAGCGATCCCCGTCTTCGGCGCGGGCACGGTCCGGCCCCACGCCGAAATCGACGTGGCGGCCCAGATCAACGGCAAGGTCTCGTGGGTGTCGCCGGCGTTTCAGGGCGGCGGACGCGTGGGGAGCGGCGACGTCCTCTTCCGAATCGACGACGCCGACTACGTGAACCGCGTGCAGCAGGCGCGAGCCAACGTTGCGGCGGGACAGGTCGCGCTCCTTCAGGCCGAGGAGGACGCACGCATCGCGCGCGAGGAGTATGCACTCTTCCTGAAACGCCAGCCCGACGCGGCCAGCTCGGGCGAGGCCAGCCCGCTCACGTTGCGCGAGCCGCAGCTCGCCGCCGCCCGCGCCGCGCTCGCGCGGGACAGCGCCGCATTGGCGGACGCCGAACTCGCCCTGTCGCGCACCGAGGTACTGGCGCCGTTCAGCGGGGCCGTGCGGACCGAGTCGGTCGACGTCGGGCAGTTCGTCGCCGCGGGTCAGGGCGTCGGCCGACTGTACGCCGACGACGCCGTCGAGGTCGTGGTGCCGCTGTCCGACTCGGACGCCGCCCTCGTCCCGGACCTGTGGCAGCTGGCCGCCGGTGATGGAGACCGCAGGGTCCGCGCCGTCGTGACCGCGGGTTACGGCCAGGCGAATCACGATTGGGTGGGGTATGTGGACCGCGCCGAGGCCGCGCTGGACGAGCAGACGCGCACCATCGACGTGATCGTGCGCGTGCCGAGCCCGTTCTCCGGCTCGGGGCCTCCGCTCCTGGTTGGCCAGTTCGTCGAGGTGGAGATCGACGGAGTCGCGCCCGACCGGTACTTCGTGGTGCCGCGTGCCGCGCTGCGAACCGGCAACGAGATCTGGGCGACGCGCCAGGATACGCTGGTCACGATCGTGCCCGTGCAGGTGCTGCAACGGTCCGAGGACCAGGTCTACGTCACCGGAGCCCTGGAGCCGGAGCAGCCGGTCATCGTCAGGGGGATCCAGATCGCAACCGAGGGCATGCTCGTTCAGACGGGGAATACGCGGTGATCTCGGCCGCCGACTGGGCGGCCGTTGACGTCAAGGCGGTTTGGTCACGGATCGGCAGGCGGCGATGAGTCAGGACGAAGGCCTGGGCCCGCAGGAACCGGGAGGCCCGATCGCCTACATGGCGCGGAACGGCGTCGCGGCAAACCTCCTGATGTTCTTCATCCTGCTGGCCGGATTCTTCGCCCTGACGACTCTGGTGCAGGAGGTCTTTCCCGAGATCTCGATGGACCGGGTCAACATCTCGGTCCCCTACCCCGGCGCCACTCCGGACGAGGTCGAGGAATCGATCATCCTCAAGATCGAGGAGCAGATCGAGGGGGTCGAGGGCCTCAAGCAGATCCGTTCCACGGCGGCCGAGGGCCGCGGGTCGGTCGTGGCCGAACTGGAGCTGGGCGAGGATCTGAACCGCTTCCTCGACGACATCAAGGCGCAGATCGACAGGATCCAGACCTTCCCGGCCGGCGCCGAGCGCCCCGAGGTCACGGAGGTGACCAACCGGCAGAGCGTGATCCGCCTCGTCGTCTTCGGGGACGTGGCCGAGCGCACCCTGAAGGAGATCGCCTACCGTACCGAGGACATGCTCTCGGCGCTGCCCGAAGTCTCCTATGTCGAGACCACCGGAGTGCGCGAATACGAGATCTCGATCGAAGTCCCGCTGCAGCGGCTGCGCGCGCTGGGCCTCACCCTCCGCGACATCTCGATGGCCGTCCGGGGCGGCTCGCTGGACCTCTCGGCGGGAAGCATCGACACGCGCGACGAAGAAGTGCGGATCCGCACCACGGGGCAGAACTACACACAGCAGGACTTCGAGGAGATCATCGTCGTCAGCCGGGCCAACGGCACCGTGGTGCGGCTGGGCGACATCGCCGAGGTGCGCGACGCTTTCCGCGACGTGGACCTCGTCGGCCGCTACGGGGGACAGCCCGCGGCATATGTCGAGGTCTTCCGAACCGCCGACGAGAAGGCCCTCGAGATCGTGGACGCCGTGGAGCGGCACCTCGAGGAGGAGGTGATCCCCGCGCTCCCGGCGGGCGTCGGGCTCGAGATCTGGAACAACGACGCCGACATCCTCCAGTCCCGCCTGGGACTGCTCGTTAAGAACGGCCTGCTCGGGCTGACCCTCGTCCTGCTCGCGCTGGCGATCTTCCTCGAGATCAGACTGGCCTTCTGGGTGGCGGTGGGAATCGCCGTCTCGTTCGTGGGCACCTTCGGCGTCATGGCCCTTCTGGGCGTGTCCATCAACCTGATGTCGCTCTTCGCCTTCATCCTCGCCGTGGGAATCGTTGTGGACGACGCCATCGTGGTGGGCGAGAACATCTACGCGGCACGGGAGCGGGGCCACAGGGGCGTCGTCGCATCGATCCGCGGCGCGCGCAGGGTCACCAAGCCGGTGATCTTCGCGATCCTGACCACCGTGGTGGCCTTCTGTCCGCTCTTTTTCATCCCCAGCTCGATCGGAAGGATCGTCGGCGAGATCCCGATCATCGTCATCTCGGTACTCGTCTTCTCCCTGATCGAGTCCCTTCTGGTTCTTCCGAACCATCTCTCGCACCTGCCCGACAGGGCCGGATCCGTCGCCAGCCGGAACCCCAACCCGGTCTCGCGCATGCGGTCGAGCGTCGAAGCGGGGCTCAAGCGGTTCATCGACGGTCCGCTCGACCGGAGCCTGCGGTTTGCGACCGGCCGGCCCGGAACCGTGATCGCCAGCGGCATCGGAATGATCGTCATCTCCGTGGCGATGATTCCGGCGGGGATCATCAAGGTCGACTTCATGCCATCGGTGGAGGCGGACCTGGTGACGGCGAGCCTGGAGATGCCGGAAGGCACGCCCGTCGAGCGCACGTCGGACGTGGCCGGGAGGCTGGAATCGGCGGGATACGAAGCGCTCGAGCGGCTGGCAGCGGATGGCGGCGAGGCCGCCGGCGGTGTCCTGACGGGTGTCAATGTCACAATCGGACGGCCGGCCAGACAGAGCGGCCCCGTCGGCGCGGCGGACGCTCAGGCCAATCCGCAGGCAAACATCGCGGCCGTCGAATTCAAGCTCGTGAGCCCCGAGGACCGGGACATTTCCGCGGCCGACCTTCAACAGCAGTGGCGGGAAGCCGTCGGCCCGCTCCCGGAGGCCAAGTCGCTGACCATCACCTCCGAACTGATCTCCTTCGGCGCCCCCGTACACGTCGAACTCTCGCACCCGGACCCGGACCGCCTCGGCACGATCGGGGACACCGTCAAGGCCCGCCTCCAGGGATACGCCGGCGTGTTCGACGTCCAGGCGGATCAGGACCAGGGGCTGCGGGAGATCCAGCTCGACCTGCTGCCCGAAGCGCGAACGCTGGGGCTCACGCTCGACAACCTCGCCAGGCAGGTCCGCTCGGCGTTCTTCGGTGACGAGGCCCTGCGCGTGCAGCGCGGCCGCGAGGACATGCGCGTCTACGTCCGGCTGCCCGAGGAGGAGCGGAACGCCATCGCGGACGTGGAGGGCTACCTGGTGCGCACCCCGGGAGGCGGAGAGGTCCCCCTGGCCCGGGTGGCTTCCGTGCAATTCGGCCGCTCACCCACCACCATCCGCCGCAAGGACGGTCACAGGGTCCTCACCGTCACCGCCGACGTCAACATCAACGTCGTCACCGGCGACGAAATGACCAGCATCCTGGACCGCTCGATCCTCCCGGAACTCGTCAGCCGCAACCCGGGACTGACCTATTCGTTCGGCGGCGAGCAGCAGGAACAGGTGGAGTCGTTCAGCGCGCTCGGCGGCGGCTTCGCCCTGGCCCTGCTCGCGATCTACGCGCTTCTGGCGATTCCGTTCGGCTCCTACACCAAGCCGCTGATCATCATGGCGGCGATCCCCTTCGGGATCATCGGGGCGGTGCTGGGCCATGCGATTCTCGGCCTGCAGATGGCGATCATGTCCCTTTTCGGGGTCATCGGCCTGAGCGGCGTCGTCGTGAACGATTCGCTGGTCATGATCGACTTCATCAACGAGCGGCTGCGCCAGGGCATGCCCGGCCGTGAAGCGATCATCGCCGGCGCGAAGGCGCGCTTCCGTCCGATCTTCCTGACCTCGGTGACGACCTTCCTCGGCGTCGCCCCCCTCGTTTTCGAGACGAGCCTCCAGGCCCAGTTCCTGATCCCGATGGCGGCTTCGCTGGGCTTCGGCATCCTGTTCGCGACGGTAGTGCTGATGATGATCGTGCCGGCACTCGCGATGGTGCAGCATCGGGTAATAGGCGGCCGCTAGCCGCGGGCTGCCCGCTAGCAGTCCGGGCCGTTGCCGCTACCGTTCCCGGTCGCGCGGATCCGGGCCCATTTCGACGGGCAGATCGTGACGGTCGCCCCAGTCGCGCCAGCTGCCGTCGTAGAAGCGGATGTCCAGCCCCATCATGCGCGCCGCCATGTAGTCCACGCTGGCTCTCATTCCGATCATGCAGTACGCGACGTGCGTCTTCCCCTCGCCCGCGCCGTGGCGCTCCAGGATGCGTTCGATCTCGGCGCGGGGCCGGAACCGGGTGTTGTTGTCCGGGTCCATCAACTCTTCCCAGTAGAGCTGCGCCGCGCCGGGAATGTGCCCGGGCCGGCCTCCGTTGCCGAGGCCTCCGTCGTCTCCGGTGTACTCGTCGTCGGGTCGGGCGTCCAGCAGGACCAGGGACTCGTCCGCGAGTCGCGCCTGAATCCAGTCCGCCGAAACGCGGAAGTCGACCCGGTCCACGGGCTCGACATCTCCGGGAGCGACCTGCGGTGGCGGTCCGCCCGCAACCTCGCCGCCCGCCGCCTTCCAGGCCTCGAGTCCCCCGTTGAGCACGAAAGAGCGGTCCCCCAGGCCCAGCAGGTCGAAGGTGACCCAGGTCCGGGCGGTCATCGTCATGCTGGTGCCGTAGATGACGACCTTCGAGTCGCGGCGCACGCCCGCCGCGCGCAGGGCGGCCGCGATCTCGTCCATGCCCCGGAACTCGGCAATCCAGCCCTCGTCCCCCTCCCATGCGATCTCGTCGAACCGCAACGGACGGGCGCCGGGGATGTGCTCGGCCGCGAAGGCACCGGCCCGACGCTCGGCCTCGATCACGATGACGTCTTCGTCGCCGATGTGGCGCTGCAGCCAGTCGACCTCCACGAGCGGGTCCACGGCCATCGTCTGCGCCGGAGCCGGGACGGGAAGGGCGAAGAGCGCCGTGACGGCGACAGCGCACACAACGGGTGCAAGGACAAACGGCTTCTTCATCTGGACAGGTCCCCGGTCAGAAGCGGGAGGTAAGGGTGATACGGAAGCTACGGGTCGCGCCCGGATTCCGTTCCTGGACGTCGACATACTCGGCTTGCAGCAGGTTGGCGATCTTGGCCTGCACGTCCATGTCCCTGACCTCCATCCCGAACCTCAGGTCCACAAGCGTGATCGCTCCACGCTCGTCGAGCGGAAACGCGAGCACCTGCTCGGGCCGGCTGCGATAGCGCAGGTCCAGCGCCACCAGATCCGTCCAGCCGGACACGGTCGTCGTGATGTTGTGTCGGGAGCGGTACGCGAGCCGGTAATCCGTGTTGAGGTCCCTGCTGTCGAGAAGGAGGTAGTTCGTTTCGATATTGAGCTTGCGAGGCACAAGCCCGATCCTCACGCCGGCATCCAGGCCCCTCACCCTCGCCTCGGCCACGTTCCGGAACTGAAACGTCAGGAATTGGCCAGGAGCGCCCGACACCTCGATCAGGCCCTCGTATTCGCTCCAGAAGAGGCCCGCGTCGAACCACAGCCAATCGCGGGGGCTGGCGGTCACGCCGACCTCGCCGGCCCAGGCGGACTCTCCGCGCAATTCCAGGTTGGGAACGACACGAAAGCCGAACACGACCGTGGACGTGAACTGCTCGGAAACCGAGGGGGCACGATAGCCCCGGCTGAGCGATGTCCGGAAGCTCAGGCGGTCGCTCCGCTGGAGGACGATCCCGATCTTCGGATTGAGCGTCAGGTCCGACTCCACAAACGAGGCTGCGTGCCGGTCCAGCCGCAGACCGACGGAACCGCGCAGGGTCTCGGAGAACGTGATGTCGTCCTGGGCAAACAGCGCCAGGTCGGTGACGTTCGGCGTCGGATCCAGGAAGTTGGAAGCCACGCCGGTGTAGGCCGCCTCGCCACCGAAGGTGAAGGCGTTGCGTCCGGCCCCGAACAGCGAGAACTGGACATCCGTTCCGTACCGCGTCGAGCGGTGGTAGTCCTCGTTGTCGTGAAAGTGGTTCTGCACCCGGACGTGCTGGATCTGCGGCCGTACCTGAAGCTTGATCCGAGAGTTGACCAACGGCGTACCCGTCAGGCCAACCACGAGGTCGGAGTTGCGAATCCAGTCGCCCAGCTGGCTGGGATCGACCTCCAGCCGCCGATCCGCGGAACGCCAGGTGAAGAACTCCTGCGCGTCCTCCCGTTTCCAGGTCGCGAAGACCGCCCAGGGGGTCAGGGACTCCGCCCCGAATACCGTCTTGGCCCGCAGGTGCCAGCGGTCCACGTTGCCGTTCTGGCGGAATCCGTCGGATCTTTCGCGCCCGCCGAAGAGCGTCAGGTCGGTTGTGCCGATCCGGCGTGCGTGCTGCAGCTGGAGCCCCTGCATGTTCAGGCGCTCGTCCGTGAAGTGCACGTCCCCGGGAGTGTCGAAGACCCCGTAGTACCCGCGGACCACGGACTCGGCTTCGACCACCAGCGGCCGCGTGATCACGTTGACGACCCCACCCATGGCATTGGTCCCCCACAGGGTGGAGTGCGGACCCTTCACAATCTCGATCCGTTCCACGTCCAGGATCGGCAGGACGCCGAAGTCGATCGCCGAACTCACGCCGCCGAGCATCCGGTGTCCGTCGAGCAGCATGAGCACGCGGCTTCCCACCCCTCGGGCGATGCCGGTCGAACCCCGAATGTCCATCTGACCCGCGTTGAACGTCACCCCCTGCGCGAATGGAAGCGCCTCGTCGAGGGACGTCACGTCGCGCCGCTGCAGTTCCTCGCCTCCGATCACCGCCACGCTCGTGGGAGCATCGCCGGGCCGGGCGGCGCCTCGGCTGGCCGTGACCGTAAGCTCCGGCACCTCGAACAATCGTCGGCTCAGGGAAATCCTGACCGGGTCATCGCCTGCAGCCTGCGGGACCAGGGAATGCTCGACGGTGCCGTAGCCGTCCGCCGCTACCACCAGCGTATGCGGGCCCGGGCCGGGCAGGACCAGTGAGAAGCTCCCATCGCCGCCGCTGAACGTGCGGAGCGGCGTGCCGGCGACCAGCACTTCCGCCTGCGCGACGGCGGCACCCGATTCCGCGTCCACGACGACGCCGCGAAGGGGGGCACTCTCCTGGGCGGCCAGGGAACCGGCGGCGGCAAGCGCGGCGAGTCCGGCAAGTGAACCGCAAACCCGCACTCGAGCACGCACGGCTATTGACGGCGCCAGACCGTGGTGGAGGCCGACAAAGGGGGTTGCTCCACCACAACCGTCAGAACGGAGTTGTCGAAGGTGTACGTCCCCGTCTGCTGCGGGCTCAGCTGGACCAGCGGCCCGGTCAGAAACTCCTGCTCCCACGTGCCGTCGAGTCGATTGGTGTAGGTGCCGGTACCAGCCAATCGGGCGATGTTGCCCATGACGGGCAGCGTCAGATCACTGGTGAACGTGCCGGTCGCTTCGCCGCCGACCGCGGACTCTTGCTGCACGGTGAAACTGCCCGATACCTCCGGGGGCACCAGGGTCGTTTCGGGGTCCAGCGCGGAAGTGAAGGATTGCAGGGTGTACGTTCCCGTGAGATCGGGCGGCATCGGGTCCGGGACCACGACCACTTCGTCGCCGCAGCCCGGCACGAAGGAGACTACAGCCATCAGCGCTACAACGAGCAATCTGGATCGGGCACGAAGCACGGCCGCCTCCCCTTTGGATACTCGACGCTTACGTTTCAACGTACATACCGGCCTTGGCGGCAACCAGTTCCCGGCAAGGCAACCGAAACCCGACAAGACAACCGGATCCCGACGATCCCCTCCACGCAGCGGCCGACGAGCGCCGCAATCCGGCCATGGACGACAAGCGAATCCTGCTGATCACGGGCGACAGGCCGAAGGGCCCGCGCGAGCTCTTCAACCGACTGGATGCCCTGGGGGTCCCACACGCCACGATGTCGCACGACCCGGTCTTCACCGTCGAGGAGGCCCAGCGCCTCCGGGGGCGCATCGAGGGGGCACATTCCAAGAACCTCTTCGTGCGCGACAAGAAGGAGCGGCATTGGCTGGTGTCCTGTCTCGCCGACCGAAAACTCGACCTGAAGTGGCTGGCCGGGGAGCTCGGCACGAAGCGGCTCACCTTCTGCAGCCCGCGGCGCCTCGGCGGCTACCTCGGGATCCGGCGCGGCAGCGTGTCTCCCTTCGCGATCATCAACGACGCCACCGGCATCGTGCGGGTGGCGCTCGACGCGGATCTGCTGGCCGCGGAGCCACTCAACTTCCACCCCCTGGACAATGCGAAGACCACGACGCTGTCCACGGCAGGCCTGCTGCACTTTCTGGAGGCCGAGGGCCACCGCCCCCACATCATCCGCTTCCCGGCCGGATAGCCGCGCTACAGCGGAGGACGCTCGGCGGGCCCGTTCGGCGGGCCCGTTCGGGGGGTTCGGCGGGCCCGTTCCGTCAGCGGAATGCGGGCAGCACGTGCTGGACCACGATATCCATCGTCATCCGTTCGTAGTCCCCCGCGGCTTCACCCATGCGCCGCCAGTTGTTGGTGGTGACGACCACCAGGTTCAGGTCCGGCACGACCACGATGTACTGCCCGCCGTGACCCCACGCGAAATACATGGGTTCGGGCGCGTCGGGGGCGACCCACCAGAGGAATCCGTACGAGATTCCCCTCAGGGAACCGGAGTCCAGGCGCCAGTCGAACCGGCCCATCGTGGACCGTTCGACCCAGTCGGCAGGAATAATCCGGCGTCCTCCGCTCGATCCCCGCTGCAGGTAGAGCTGCCCGAACCTCGCCAGGTCTCGCGGCCGGAGATCGAGTCCCGCACCCCCGTTGTGGAACCCGCCGCCCAGGCTCTCCCACCGGCTTCTTGAAATGCCCATGGGCTCGAAGAGGACATGCTGGGCGAAGTTGGGAAGGTACATGGTGGTCGCCTGCTCGATCACGACGCCGAGCAGGTGCACGGCACCCGAGTTGTAGGTGAAGCGGGTACCGGGCGCCGACGTGAGCGGCTTCTCCAGCACGAAACCGAGGTAGTCGCCCGAACGAATCCACTCGGTGTACGACCCGAATCCCCCCGTCTCGTCCCATTCCAGACCGCTGGTCATCGTGAGGAGGTCCCCTACGGTGATCGCGCGCTTGTCCGGCTCGATCCAATCGGCCACACCGTCCAGGTAGTCACCGATCGGATCATCCAGACCGCCGATATCCCCACGCTGGATCGCGATCCCGGTGAGCGCCGAGACGACGCTCTTGGTCACCGACCGGACATCGTGCAACTCCTGCTCGCCGCCGTCGCCGAAAAACTCCTCGACGACCAGCCGCCCATCCTTCACGACGAGGAGGCTGCGCATGCGGTCGTTGGCCCGGGCCAGCTCCACGGCGCGAGCCATCCGCTCCGGCGAGCCCCCGACATCGGCTACGGAGGCCTCGGTCCACGGCAGCGCCAGATCGATATCGAGGGGGCCCGAGGGTCCGGGGACCAGGGGTCCTTCACTGCAGGCCGCCAGTACAAAGGCTGCGCCGGCCGCGGCCACCTGCTTCAATCCTGAACGTATTCCCTGCGGTTGCACCCGTAACCCCGTCGCGAAGGGTAGTCGACGCGTTAACCCATTGAATCTGCACGAGAACCACCGCTGCGCGCCAGTCGACGCGCCGGCGGCCTCGCCGCGGCCTGGCCGCCAGGCCTAGCGCCCCGGGCTGCAATGGTCGATTCTTCGGAAACCGAATCTCGCCCCAACTCGTTTTGCTTGGAAGGATGATGTCATGAAGCGTGGAATCCACAGAGGATGGCTGGCGCTGGCCGCGCTGGGCGTGGTCGCCGAGTGGAGTTGTGCGTCCGCCCAGGTAGCCAATCCCGAAGAACAGCTCGCCCAGGCGCTTGCGGCCGCACCGGCGGATCTGGCCGAAGGAGCCGGAGTCCTCGGGTATGCCACCGACGGCTCCGTCGTGCAACTGCGCGAGGGGTCCAACGACTTCATCTGCCTGGCCTCCAACCCGGCCAATGAAGGGTTCTCCTCGTCCTGCTACCATGCTTCCCTGGAGCCCTACTTCGCCCGTGGCAGGGAACTCGACGCCGCCGGGGCCGGGCGCGAGGAGCGGTACCGCATTCGCTACGAGGAGATGGAGGCGGGCACGCTGCCAACGCCGGTCATGTCCGCCGCCCAGTACATCTTCGACGGGACGTGGAACAGCGAGACGCTGACCGCGGAGGGCAGGGTGCGGTGGGTCATCTACGTGCCCGGAGCGACCGAAGCGTCGATCGGGCTGTCGGCGGCGCCCGTGGAGGGCGGCCCCTACCTGATGTCCGCCGGCACCCCGGGCGCTCATATCATGATTGTTCCGCCTCGGGACGGGTAGTCGTCTGCCGGCATGATCTCGACCGTCGGTGCCGTTCTACTTACTGCCGGGATCATCGGGCTGCATGCCGTTTTCGTGGTGTTCGTCCTGCTGCGGCCGCGTGTCCGCCAGCCGTCTTCGCTTGCCTGGATCCTCGTGATCGTCACGTTCCCGTTCGGCGGGATCGTGCTGTACCTGGTCGTGGGCGAGGTCCGTACCGGGAGCAAGCGCAAGCGCCGTCACCGGACGATCCAGAAGAACATCCGCACCGTCCTTCAGCGCGCGTGGCACAAGACCACCGCCACGGCGGTCGTGCCCTGGGGCAGCGAAGCGATTGCCCGGCTCGCGCGGCTGGGAAGCGACACGCTTCCGCGCAGCGGGAACCGGCTGAGACTGGTCGCGTCGGCAGAGCGATTCACCGAGGCGCTGGTCACCGACGTCGACAACGCGCGGGACCACGTCCACGTGCTGTCCTACATCTATCTGGACGACGACGTCGGGCGCACGGTCGCGGAGGCGCTCGTAAGGGCAAGGCTGCGGGGGGTCGCATGCCGCCTGCTGGTGGACAACGTCGGGTCGAGCGACTTCCTGAAGTCCGAGTTGTGCCGGACGCTGAGGAACGCCGGCGTGCACGTGGTCGCGGCCCTGCCGACGCGGATCACGCAGATCGCCTCCATCCGCTTCGACATGCGCAATCATCGCAAGTTCGCCGTCGTCGACGGCCGCGTGGGCTACACGGGCAGCCACAACATCGCCGAAGAGGCGTTTCACCCGAAGCCGCGCTTCGCGCCGTGGATCGACGCGACGCTGCGAATCGAGGGGCCCGCGGTCCGTGACCTCCAGGCCCTCTTCATCGAAGACTGGTTCATGGACACCGAGGAGAACCTCGACCATCTGATCGCCGAGCCGCCCGAGGAGTTCCAGGACGGCCGCATCGTGCAGATCGTCGGTACCGGCGTCAACTCACAGAACCAGGCGCTGGTGCGTGTGATCCAGTCCGCCGTGCACATGGCTCGCGAAGAGCTAATCCTCACCACGCCCTACTTCGTCCCGGACGAGGGCACGCTGGCGGCGCTCACCACCGCTGCGATCCGCGGCGTCAGGACGATCATCGTGGTCCCCGCCAAGAATGATTCGCCTCTCGTCGCGCTCGCGAGCCGGAGCTTCTACGAGACCCTCCTCAACGCGGGGGCCGAGGTGCACGAGTACACGAAGGGGCTGCTTCACGCCAAGACCATCACCGTGGACCGCGATTTCGCGCTCGTGAGCACCGCCAACCTGGACCGGCGCAGCTTCGAGATCAATTTCGAGCTCAGCACGCTGATCTACGACAGCGATTTCGCCTCCGAGCTTCGCCTGCTCCAGAAACGCTATCTCGAGGACTGCACCAAGGTCGACGCGGCCAAATGGCTGGAGCGCAGTTGGCCGCTCCGGCTGGCCGAGAACGCCGCGGGTCTGGTTTCCGCGCTGCTGTGACCCCCCCGCGCGGCAAGATGGCCTCCCAGGTGGCAGCCGAGTGGGCGCGGGCCCGCCCACACGGCGCGATCGCCACCACCGGCGGCACGGCCCTCGTACTGGGCGACCCCTCTCCCCACCTCCCCCGCGCACTGGAAGACACCGCGCGCACCGTCGCGCGCTGGCACCGGCTGCCGTCTCCCGGCCAGCTCCACACACCCTGGCCACCGGCGGGCCCGTTCGGCGAGGTGTGGGTGCGCATGCCGCGCTCCTCGCTGGAGGCCGCCATGCTCCTCCACGCCGCCGCGGCCCGCGTGGATCACGGCAGCCATGTCCACCTCTACGGCGCGAACAACGAGGGCATCCGGTCGGCGGCGCGGCACTTCCCGGACGGGACCGACGAGCCCCGCGCAGCCCTGGTCAAGCGCCGCTGCCGCGTGCTCACCGCGGTGAAGACCGCGCCGCCGCCCCGCGCGGACGGCCTCGACAGCTGGCGGCTCGAGGCACCCGTGGACTGGGGGACCGGTGCGCGCGACTGGACCTTCTACCCGGGCGTCTTCTCGTACGGCCGCCTCGATCCGGCGACGGCCCTGCTCATCGAGACCCTGCCCGAGGTGCCCGCCGGATCGCGCATCCTGGACTTCGGCGCGGGCACCGGACCCGTCGGCGCGGCCGTCCTGGAACGTGCAGGCGCGGGCACCGAGGTCCACCTGCTGGAACCCGACGTCATCTCCCTGGCCGCGGCCGCGCGGAATGTTCCGGGAGCGGCGCCGGCCCCGGGAAGCGGCCTCTCGGCGGTCGCGGGCCCGTTCGACCTGATCGTCACCAATCCGCCGATCCACGTCGGCAACGCCCAGAGCCTGCACACGGTCGAAGCTCTTGCGCAGGGCGCCCCGGCCGCGCTCGCCAGCGGTGGTACCCTCCTGCTCGTCGCACAGCGCCGGCTTCCGCTTCCCCGCGTGCTGAGGGAGTCCTTTCGAGACGTACGCGCTATCGCCGACAAGGGGCAGTTTCGCGTCTGGCGGGCAGCGGCCGGAGGACGGCGATCTCGCGCCCGCACCGTCAGCGCGCGTCGTGGACGATCCTCCCGTCCACCACGGTGACCACCGCCGTCAGCCCGGGGATCCCGGCGTCGGGCACGGCCAGGTAGTCGTCCGACAGTACCGTCAGGTCGGCGGCCATCCCCGGGGCCAGGGTCCCCCGCTCCGATTCCGCAAACACCTGGTACGCGTATCCCGCCGTCATGGCGCGGAGCGCGTCCATGCGATCGACCGATTGCTCGGCCCCCATGATCCCGGCCGAAATGGTGCCGCGGGTCGCGAAGTGGTAGAGCACGGCGAACGGGTTGTGGGGAATCACAGGCGAGTCGGTCCCCAGCGACACCGGGATCTGCTCGTCGATGTAGCGGCGCAGGGGGGTCGTCAGCGCCGCGCGCAGGGCGCCCCAGTAGTCGACCAGGCTCGGGGCCGCCACGTAGAGGTGATGCTGTGCGGTGACCGTGAGGCCCAGCCGCCGCACCCGCTCGAACTGGTCGGGCGCGGGGATGAAGCCGTGCTCGATCGTCCAGCGCCGGTGCGCGATGGGGATGGCGGCGTCCGCCTGTTCGTACGCGTCCAGAACGAGATCGATGGCGGCATCGCCCACCGCGTGCGTCGCGACGCGCCAGCCCAGCGCGTTGAGCTCCCGGACGGTCCCGTGGAACAGCTCGGTCGGGATCGTCTGCAGTCCATGGAACGTGCCTCCCCTTCCCCACGGCTCCTCGTAGGGTTCCCGCATCCATCCTCCCTCGAAGCCCCCGTCGACCCCCAGCTTGACGCCTCCCACCGAAAGGAGACCGGCGGTGAAGTCCGGTGGCACACCCCACGACGCCACAACCGTCCGCACCTCGTCCACCGGGGTGCCGCGCAGGCGGAACAGGAACTCCACGCGAAGGGTGAGCCGGTCCTCCTCGGCCAACCGCCGCAACATGGTGAACTGCTCCGGGGTGCCTCCCGGTATCCGCAGCGCGGTCGCGCCCAGGGCATTCATCACGGCCTGCGTTTCGAGGAAGCGCGCCGCGGGGTCCTCCGCGGCCCGCGGCGGCAGCGTCACCGGGTCCTTGGCGCGATCCACCAGCTCCCCGTTCAAACGACCGTCGTCGTAGCGTCCGATGCGCCCGCCCGGCGGCGACTCGGCGGCCTCGTCGATGCCCCAGCGCGACAACGCGGCCGAATTGAGGATGAACTCGTGACCGCCGCGCACGACCACGACCGGGTGATCGGGTGCCGCGCGGTCGAGGTCGTCGCGCAGCGGCAGCCGCTGTTCCGCCAGCTGCCCCTCGTGCCAGTTGCTGTTGGTGACCACGAGTTCGCCGGGTTCGGTCGCGGCGGCCCGGGCCGCGATGGCGTCCAGCAGGTCGGCCATGGTGCGCACACCCGACAGGTCCACCCCGGGCCCGCCGCCCAGCGCGTGGAAGTGGTTGTCCGTCAGGCCGGGGACCACGCTGCGGCCGTCCAGGTCGAGTATGCGCGTGTCGGGGCCCCGCAGCCGCAGCACGTCGGCGTCCGAGCCCGCCGCTTCCACCCGTCCCGCGCGCACCGCCAGCGCCGCCACATCGCCCAGGCCGGGGTCGACGGTGACGATCCGGCCGTTGTGGAGGATCAGGTCGGCGGGGGGCGGCTCCGGCGAGCAGCTGCTCGCGACCGCAAGCAGCGCGGCCGCGGCCAGTGCGCGCGGGATGCCGGTCAACCGTAGCGTCCCTCGATATAGTCGGCCGTCTCGGAGTGTTCCGGGTTCAGGAACACCTCGTCGGTGCGGCCGTGCTCGATGATTCTGCCCAGCAGCATGAACACGCACTCGTCGGACGCCCGTCGCGCCTGGGCCATGTTGTGCGTCACGATCAGGATGGTGTAGTCCCCGCGCAGCTTCCATATCAGCTCTTCGACGGCCTCCGTCCCGGCAGGATCCAGCGCCGAGCAGGGCTCGTCCATCAGCAGCACCTCGGGTTTCACGGGCAGCAGGCGCGCAATGCACAGCTTCTGCTGCTCCTCCAGCGACAGGCCCGTCGCGGACTTGTCCAGCCGGTCCTTCACCGTATCCCACAGGAGGACCTGCCGCAAAGAAGACTCCAGGATTTCGTCCTCCTCGGCCGCCGACACCTTCCGGAGCCGCGCTTCGTGCAGCCTGAAGCCGAACAGGACGTTGTCGCGGATCGAAATCGGCAACGGATTCGGGCGCTGGAAGACCATGCCGATGCGCTTCCTCACCTGCACCAGCTCGACGCCGTCGGCGAAGATGTCGTGGCCGAGTATGCTCACGCTGCCGGTCGTGCGCACGTAGCCGAGCCGTTCGATGATCCTGTTGCAGGTGCGCAGCAGGGTGGTCTTGCCGCAGCCCGAAGGGCCGATCATCGAGGTGATGATCCCCTGCTTCACCTCCAGGTCGACGTCGTAGAGGGCCTGGAAGTCCCCGTACCAGAGGTTCAGGCCCCGGGTCTCGATGGCGTATTCGCCGCGGTCGCCGTCAGCCAAAACGTCCCTCGATATAGCCGGTCGTGCGCTCGTCCCGGACCTTGCCCCCGAAGAGATCCTCGGTGACGCCGATGTCGACCATCTCTCCCATCAGGAAGAAGGCCGTGCGGTCGGCCAGCCGGCGCGCCTGCTGCACCAGATTCGTCACCAGCACGATCGTCAGCTCGGAGCGAAGTTCCCGGAGAACATCCTCGATCCGCATGGTGGTCACCGGATCGACCGCGATCGAGAACTCGTCCAGGAGCAGCAACTCCGGTTCCTGCGACAGCGCGCGCGCGATCGTGAGCCGCTGCTGCTGGCCGCCGGAGAGCAGGCTCCCCAGCGAGTCCAGCCGGTCCTTGACCTCGTCCCACAGCGCTGCGCGGGTCAGGCAGCGCTCGACCACTTCGTCCAGGTCGGCCTTCTTGCGCACCCCCCGCAGCCGCGGCGAGAAGGCCACGTTGTCGTACACGGTCAAGGGCAGGCCCACGGGCAGCGGGAACACGACCCCGATCCTGCTGCGCAGCGCGTACACGTTGCGCCAGTCGTGGATGTCCTTCCCGTTGAGACGGATGCTCCCGCGCACGTCCATCCCCGGATTGAAGCCGTCCATCCGGTTGAGCGCGCGCAGGAACGATGTCTTGCCGCTGTTGGCCGGGCCGATGATCCCGAAGATTTCGTGCCTGAAAATGTCCAGCGAAATGTCCCGCAGCGCGGGTTGGCCGTCGTAGCTGATGGTCAGGTCCCGCACCTCGATGATGGGGGGCTCTACCATTTCTTCAGTCCTCGCAGGTACACACGGAACCCGATCGAGATGGCGTTCATCAACAGCACGATCGAAATCAGCACCAGGGCCACGCCGAACGGAATCTCCTCGGGCACGCCGGTCTGCTGGGTCGCGATGTAGTACAGATGGTAGGACATGGCCATCGTCTGATCGAACACGCTACCGGGAAGGAACGCCACGAACGCGGCGGCTCCCGTGAACATGATCGGCGCCGTCTCGCCGGCGGTCCGCGAAACCTCGAGGATCACACCCGTGAGGATCCCGCTGATGGAGTTGGGGAGAACGACCTTGCGAATCGTCTGCCAGCGGGTCGCCCCCATGTTCCAGCAGGCCTCCCTGAACGCCTGAGGTACCGCCTGGAGCGACTCGCGGGTAGCCACGATGACGACCGGCAGCGTCATCACGGCCAGGGTCAGGCTGGCCGCGAGGATCGAGGCCCCGATGTTGAAAAACAGTACGAAGGCGCCGACACCGAAGAGCGCGTGCACGATCGACGGGACGCCGGCAAGGTTGATGATCGCCAGATTGATGGTCCGGGTCAGCAGGTTGTCCGGCGCGTACTCGCTGAGGTAGAGGGCCGCGGCCACGCCCACGGGCACCGACGCCAGCAGCGCCACCGCCACCAGCCATACGGTCCCCACCAGTGCCGGGAAGATTCCGCCGGCCGTCATCCCGTCCCGCGGCGCCGAGAAGAGGAACTCCCAGGAGATCGCCGGCCCTCCCTTCACCACCAGGGTGCCGATGATGATCAGCACCGGGATCACCAGGGTCACGGTCATCAGGAAGAAAACGGCCCGGGCCACGTTCTGGGTCCGGTAGCTTCGCCTGTTGAGCGTCGTGGCCGTGAACATGGGCTATTTCTTCCGTATGCCGCGTACCACGACGTCCGCGGTGAGGTTGATGATGAACGTGACCAGGAACAGGAAGATGCCCAGGGTGAAGAGTGCACCGTAGTGGTCGGATCCGTACACCGTGTCCCCGAGTTCGGAGGCGATCGTCGCCGTGAGGGCGCGCACGGAATCGAACGGGCTCGTGGGCAGGTTGATCGCATGGCCCGACGCCATCAGCACGGCCATCGTCTCCCCGAATCCCCTTCCGACGCCGAGCAGCACGGCCGCCAACAGCCCGTTCTTGCTGGCCGGGATCACGACCCTGCGAATCACCTCCCACCGGGTCGCGCCCAGGGCCTCCGCGGCCTCCCGGTAGGTGTCCGGAACGGCCTTCAGCGCGTCCTCCGCGATGGTCGTCATGATCGGCGCCGCCATCAGTCCCAGGATGAGTCCGGCGTTCAGCACGCTCAGCCCCACCGGCACATCGAACGTCTCGATGATCAGCGGATTCATGATCGACATGCCGACGAATCCCCAAACCACCGAGGGAATCGCGGCGAGCATTTCCACCAGGATCTTGAGTGCCTCGCGAGTCTTGCCCGTCGCGAATTCCGCGATGTAGAGCGCGGCGCCCAGCGAAAGGGGCACGGAAAAGAGCATCGCGAAACCCGTGACGCTCGCCGTGCCCACGATGAGCGCCAGGGCGCCATAGGTAGGGTTGTTGGAGGTGGGACGCCACGCGATCGACGTGAAGAACTCACCCGGATTGAGCGAGCCGAGGACGAAGTCCAGCCCCTCCCTGGTGACGAATACGAAGATCCCGAGGATGAAGATGATGGCGGAGATGCCACCCACGAAGACGAGCGCCTGGGCCACGCGGTCCACGTACCACGCGAGATCGCGACGATCCATCGCGCCACTCGGATCCCCTGCGGACGGCCCCGGCGCGGTCGCGGTGTAGTCCGGAGGCGTCACTCGTCGTCCCGAACCCCCATGGTCGTCATCAGGCCGCGAATTCGCCGCATGAGTTCCCGGTACAGTTCCTCGACGTCGGGTTCGCCGCCGGTCTCAGCCACGTCCAGATCCCACCGGAGAAGGGCTGTCTGGTGGGGGGCGGAACAATGGCTGGCGGGATCCACCCCCAGCCCCACGATCACGTGATAGTGGCGTGCCGCGCCGAGCGCATCGGCGAAGGCCGCGGGTGCGTCGTCGGCCGCCAACACGATCCCCCGGCGCCGGCAGAACCCTTGCAGCGCCGGAGAGAACCCGGCGGCCGCCTCGAGCCCCGCCGAGCCGGCGCGGCCGGCGTGCGGATAGCTCTCCACAAACGCCAGCTCCGCCATCTTGCTGACCATGGCGTTGTCCGCGTCCAGGAAGAGCATCCGGTATTGCTTTTCGCGTTTCCGCTCGCCGGTAACCGCGAACAGCGTCTGCTGGCAGATGTTTTCCGCCTGTTCCGCCGTCCGCTGCATGAGCCGAAAGACCAACAGGGCTCCGAACAGGTCGCGCGCCGGACGAGGGTCGGAGTCCGCTGCCGCGCTCAGGACTTCGAAGGCGTAGGGGTAGACCGCCGCACTCTGTGCCGCGAACCCGCGCGAAACCCGGGCCGCGTCCGGATCACCCTCCAGGAACCCGTCCAGCGCGGCTCGCAACGCCCGCCGCGAATGCTCGCTCATCAGCTGAATGTTGCTCAGCACTGCATCGGGCAGGGGGGACTCGATCTGCCTCGCCACCCGACAGATCGCGACCGAGTAGTCGCCCAGACGCTCCATCGCGACGGACAGCCGCAACACGCCCGAGACGAACCGCAGGTGACTGCCGCTGGGAAGGTGCCGGGCCACGAAAAGGTGGCACAGGTGATCGATCTCGCGGGTGGACTGATTGACCGCCCGGTCCTTGATCAGGGTTTCGTTGGCCAGGCGCCGGTCCAGGTCGAGGACGGCCTGCACTCCGTGCCGCAGGTTATGCAGGACCTCCTCTCCGACATCGCGCAGCCGCTTGCGGATCGCGACGAGGTCGGCCTCCAGACGCTGGTCGTAGAGGCTCAAGCGCACTCCGTTTCCGTATGCGGTGCGTACCCGCGCTCCAGGATCACGCACTGACCCTCCCGTGAGAGGATCCAGTCCATGTACTCCCTGACCGCACCCTGCGGCTGGCCGGCCGTGTACATGAAGAGCGGGCGAGCGATGGGATAGCTGCCGTCGACGGCCGTGGCGATGGTGGGCACCACGCAGTCACCGCCCTCGTCCGCCACGATACACGGCATCCGGACGTGGTCCGTGGCATAGGCGAGCCCACTGTATCCGATGGCGCAGGGTGTATTCTCCACGAGGTCGACCACGTCCTTCGAGCCGTGCATGTCCCGGGACCCGAGCTTGTACTCCGTGTCGTCGCCGAGCACCGTCTCCTTGAAGTAGACGTAGGTGCCCGAGTTGTTCTGACGGCTTACCAGGACGATTTCGTCCGAATCGCAGCCCGGCACGGCAACGCCCAGATCCGACCATGTCGTGGCTGTGCCGCCCTCGCCGTACACGGCCGTGAGCTGCTCCAGGCTCATGCTTTCGATGGGGTTGTCGGCGTGCAGATAGACCGCGAGCGCGTCATACCCGACGATGTGCTCGATGGGCTCCACGCCGTTCCCCCGCGCCGCCTCGAATTCCGCTGCACGCATCTGGCGGGACGAGTTCGCGATGTCGACGGTGCCGTTGATCATCGCCGAGATGCCGGTTCCGGATCCTCCGCCCGTGACCGCCACGGCGACATTCGGGTTGACCGCGCTGTACGCTTCCGCCCACGCCTGGGCCACGTTCAGCAGGGTGTCCGAGCCCTTGTTCTGGATCATGGCCCGCTGCGCCCTGTCGGCGCCGCCGCACGCGAGGACTGCCACCGCGGCAAGGGGGATGAGTCTCTTCATTCGGTTTCTCGCTCCGTTTCCTGGTGTGGTGTATTTGAAATAGTCGCGACCCTTTGTCACGACCAGGTCACCGGCCAGTGACAGCATTGTACCAATGGTGTCCGGGTCAGTAGTAAAGGGTCAGTAGTACAGATAGGTCTGCAGCTTGAAGGAAACCTCCCGTGGGCCCGATGCGGGGTCGTAGATGTCCAGATTCGCGCCGATGCGGTTCTTCCCGGCCACGTACACGAACAGCCCGGGGGTCAGGAGCAGTCCACCGTCGTCGGCAAGGCCCCGGTCGGGATCTCCCCAGCTCACGCGCGCCATGGGCTCCACCGCCTCGAAGCTGGCGCTCTCCAGCGGCACATACCGGCTCACGATCACCTGGCCGGTCAGAAAGCTCGGTGTCTCGGCCCCTTCCAACCGCTGCAATCGCCAGTTCGCACCACCGATCAAGCCCACCTGCAGGTGCGTCCCGCTGCGAAAGCGGCCGATCTCGAGGTCGGCGCCGAAGGCCGTGGCCGATTCGCCCTCGCCGTGCAGCCCGACGAAGTCGTGCCGGGACACGTTGGCCGAGGCCGACACATTGTCCGCCAGGCGCAGCGTCACGCGTCCCGCAAGCGACTTGCCCGAGTTCTCGTCCGCGCCCGAAGTGCCGGTTCCGTTCGTCAGGGTAGCCATATAGGACAGCCTGTCGCCGATCGAACCGTCGGCCTTGAAGCCGATGTCCCGGTCGGAGTAGGCGAGCTTCTCCGTGAAGCGGCTGAGCGCGCACGTGCCGCCCGGCCCCGCGCACCCGCTGAAGCCGTTGATCCGTCCGGTCCTTTCCACCACCACGATGTCGGTGGAACTGTTGAGCTCGAAGATGTCGAAGGCCCGCTTGAACTGACCCACCGAGAACCGAAACCCCTGGCTCACGTTGAGGCGAAAATACGCGTCCTTGAGGTCCAGTTCGCCTCCTCCGAAATCGGGCTGAACGCGCGCATCCAGCAGGTCCGAGACACCGATGTCCAGTGTGAACCTGGCCCGCCGGGTGAAGAAATCGGTCGACTTTCCGCCTTCCGCCGAGCTTGTCGCAAACTGGGAATGGAGCCGCCCGCCGAAGCGCACCTGGGCGCTGCGGGCGGAAATCTCGACCTGCGCCAGCCCGGTCTCGGCCGCACCGGCGGCGAGGAGAACAGCCGTGGCAAGCACACGAAATCTGGTCACCCAGTGAACCTCCCATCAACGAGTCGGACCATCAAAACGCTACATGGTACCTGCGATGTGTAACGAAAGGGTCACAGAGTCGTCGCCATACGGTCACCACGCAGCCGATTCCCTGACGTAGGGGTAGGGGTCACGGCCCGCTACCCGGAGGGCGCTACCCGGAGGGAAGAGCAGGCTCCTCTGCTCCCCCGGTCGTGTCACCGCCGACCGCACGCTTCAGCACTTCCTGGATGTCCAGCCCCAGGACCGACGCCAGGCCCTCCATCGTGCCGTAGGCCCCCTTGACGCGCTGGTTCAACGCGTTGGACACGCCCTCGCCCTGGCCCCCGTCCATGACCACCACGCGATCGATGTCTACCCCCTCCACCGCGCCCACCGCGATCTCCAGCAACTCGGGGAGCTTCTCGGCAATGAACACCGCGAACGCGGCTTCGCCACCGGCCCGCACTTCCCCGTAGAGGCGCCGCAGCACTTCGACCTGCGCCTTCCCGCGTTCGAGGATCGGAGCCGCCTCCGCCTCGGCCTGCGCGAACGCCGCCATCTTCTTTGCCTTGGCCGGTTCCACGATGTCGGCGAGCAGCCTCTGCTCCTCACGCTCCACACGCTTCATCTCGAGAATCCTCTCGGCCTCGACCTCGGCTTCCTGGGCCTTGACCCGCGCGATCTTCTCGGCGGTCTCCCCTTCGCGGTCGAGTTCGGCCTGGCGTACCCGCAGCGCGTTTTTCGCCTCGGCCACCTTGATCGCCGCGGCCGCCTCCCGCACCTCCGCGCGCCTGCTGGCCTCGGCCTGGGCCTCGCGCGTGTCCGCCCGCTTCCGCGCTTCCGCAATCTCCGCCTGGCGAATCGCCTCGGCGGACTTCTCCCGTCCGATTGCAGCCAGGTATCCGCGCTCGTCGCTGACGTTCTGGATCTTGAGCACGTCCAGGTGGAAGCCCAGCGAGGCCAGATCCTCGCCCGCGTCCTCGGACAGCGCCTTGGCGAACCCAAGCCGGTCCTCGTTGACCGCTTCGGGCGTCAGCGTCGCGAGCACGCCGCGCAGGTTGCCGGTCAGGGTGTCCTGGGCGAGAGCCTTGATCTCGTCCTCGGTCTTTCCGAGCAACCGCTCGACGGCGTTGTTGAAGACCCACTCGGGCTCTGAGGCGATCTTGACGTTGGCGATGGCCTCGACGTTCAGCGGGATATTGCCCTTCGAAAAGGCGTTCCGCACCGACACCTCGATGGGAATGGTCTCGAGGTTCATGTGCTGAACCGTTTCGATGATGGGCACACGGAAGACGCGGCCTCCGGAGATCGACCGGTAGCCGACGCGCTGACCGTCGGTGAGCAGCCGATTGCGCCCCGTGAGCACCGCCGCCCGGTTCGGCGGCGAGATCACGATCAGGGTCTTGATCGTCGCGACCAGCACGACAATCACCAGCACCAGCACCACGCCCGCTACGAGGGCGCCCATTGAAGTAAACACTTACCGCCTCCTGTCTCTTGTCGTTGTGGGGCTGCGCCCCGTCAGTCTTCCAGCAGCTTCGGTCCCACCGGGGCCACCGCCGCGATTCCATCGTTCATCTCGACCACCACGACGGGCTGGCCCGGCCTGAGCGCCGGCGCACCCTCGGATGCGTCGGCAGGCCGGGCGCGCAGCCGCACCCGCCGGTCGCCCCTGCGGACGCTCACGGTGCCATGGCTGCCGGGCCTGATCTCCAGCGACACCTCGCCCGTCAGTCCGACGAAGGAGTCCTCCCCTTTGAGGGCGCCCGATTCGGTGCGCTTGAGGTAGGCGAAGACGGTGCTGATCAGAGCGCCGGAGGCCAGCCCGGTGCCCCCTGCGATCGCCGCGGTGAGCATCGGTTGACCCCCGCCCCACACGAGATGCAGAAGCGACCCCGCCGCACCGAACCCGAAGACGGCGTTGATCAGTGCACGAACGGAGAAGACCTGTGCGATCCCGGTGCCCGCCGCGACGTCTCCCAGATCGGAATCCACGTCGACATCGGCATCGAGGGCGACATCGACGTCACTGTCGAGAAAGTCCCCGAAGAGGGAGAGCGCGAGAAGGCCACCGCCGACCGCGAGGCAGAACACGTAGGCTGTGAGCATTCCAGGCCCTCCTTGTTGCGGTCCGGCTTTTTTCCTACGGTGCACGATCAGGTCATGTTCACCGCGTCCACCGGCTCGGCAACGTATCCCGAATGCGCGGCCGGCGACATCCATTCGAAACGGAGTCTCCACTCGATGCACAGACGGACGACCGCGTACACGCCCCTGGCGCTCGCCTTGATCATCGCGTTCTCGCCCGCCACCGGGACCGCCCAGCGAGGCGCCGCCGCAGGGGAGTGGCGCTTCTACGGGGGCGACGCCGGGAGCACGCGCTACGCACCGCTCGACCAGATCGACCGCAGCAACGTGGCTTCGCTGGAGATCGCGTGGCGGTGGCAGGCGGCCAACTTCGGCCCGGCTCCCGAGTACAACTACCGCACCACCCCCCTCATGGTGGACGGCGTGCTGTACGCCACCGCGGGGTACAGGCGCACCGTCGCGGCGATCGACGCCGGCACGGGCGAGACGCTGTGGACCTACCGGCTGGACGAGGGCGATCGCGCCGCGCCGCGCCGCAACTCGGGGCGTGGGGTCGCCTGGTGGGAATCGGCGGAGACCGGACCCCGCATCTTCTTCGTGACGCCCGGCTTCCAGCTGGTCGCGCTGGACCCCGCGACGGGCCGTCCCATATCCGACTTCGGCGACGGCGGCGTGGTGGAGTTGCGCCTCGGACTGGGTCGCGAACTCGATCTCGTGCGCGCTCCGATCGGCTCCAGCTCGCCACCGATCGTGGTCGACGATGTCGTCGTCGTCGGATCCGCCCTGCCGTCGGGCGGCGCCCCCCCGGCGCCGGAAATGCCGCCGGGACACGTGCGCGGCTACGACGCGGTCACCGGGGAACTCCGGTGGACCTTCCACACGATCCCCCAGCCGGGCGAGTACGGCAACGAGACGTGGGAGGACGGCTCCTGGGAGTACACGGGGAACGCGGCCGTCTGGACCGCGCTGAGCGCGGACCCCGAACTCGGCCTCGTCTACCTTCCCGTCGAGTTGGGCACGGGCGACTACTACGGTGGCCACCGGCCCGGCGACAACCTCTTCTCGCAGAGCCTCGTCGCGCTCGACGCTGCCACCGGCGAGCGGGTCTGGCACTTCCAGACCGTCCACCACGGCATCTGGGACTACGACCCGCCGGCCGCCCCCGTCCTGGCGGACCTGGTGGTGGACGGCCGGGAAATCCCCGCGGTCGCGCTGATCACCAAGCAGACGTTCACCTTCGTCTTCGACCGCCGCACCGGCGAACCCGTGTGGCCCATCGAGGAGCGGCCCGTACCGCAGACCGACGTGCCCGGAGAGCGCACCGCCCCCACCCAGCCCTTCCCCACGAGGCCGCCGCCCTACGACCGCCAGGGCGTCGATCCCGATGACCTCATCGACTTCACGCCCGAGCTGCGCGCCGAGGCCGAGGAGATCCTGGCGCAGCTGCACCACGGCCCGCTTTATACGCCGCCCACGAGGCCGATGGAGGGCGGCACGCAGGGCACGCTGATGGTCCCGGGCTCGCTCGGCGGCGCGAACTGGCCCGGTGGCGCGCTGGACCCGCAGTCCGGGTACCTCTATGTCCAGTCGGCGACCGCGCCCAGCGTGATCGCGCTCTCACCCGAACCCGACGTATCGACCATGGATTACATCCGGGGCGGCGGCCTGCGGCTTCGGCAGGGTGGCGGTCCCCGGGGGCTGCCGCTCTTCAAGCCGCCGTGGGGCAGGATCACTGCAATCGACCTGAGCAGGGGGGAGATTGCGTGGCAGGTGCCGAACGGCGATGCGCCCGACTACGTGAAGGAGCATCCCGCTCTGGAGGGGGTCGACGTGGGCAGAACCGGCCGGCCGGACCGGGGGGGGCTCCTGGTCACCGGCACGCTCCTGTTCGCGGGCGAAGGCGGCGGGATGTTCGCCGCGTTCGGGTCGGGGGGCAACAAGTTTCGGGCGCATGACAAGGCCACGGGCGAGATCGTCGCCGAAATCGAGTTGCCCGCCAATCAGACCGGGCTGCCGATGACCTACATGCACGAGGGGCGGCAGTTCATCGTCGTGGCGGTGGGAGCGAGGCGGCAGCCGAGCGAACTGGTCGCGCTGGCGTTGCCGGAGGGGTGAGGGTCCCTACACGGCTTCCGGGAGCCGCTTCCCCGCCTCACGGGCGAGCGACATGGTTCGGATGGCCGAGAGCAGTTCAGTCCTTGATGCCTCCATGGACCCGGTCAGGCGCCGGTCGACTTCCGTCAGGCGCTGGCCGACCCCGTTGATGGACTCCGTCAGGCGCTGCTCCACCCCGTTGATGGACTCCGTCAGGCGCTGCTCCACCCCGGTGATGGACTCCGTCAGGCGCTTGTCGACCCCGTTGACGGACTCCGTCAGGCGCTGCTCCACTCCGGTGATGGACTCCGTCAGGCGCTGCTCCACCCCGGTGACGGACTCCGTCTGGCGCTTGTCCACCCCGTTGATGGACTCCGTCAGACGCTGCTCCACCCCGGTGATGGACTCCGTCAGACGCTGCTCCACCCCGGTGATGGACTCCGTCAGACGCTGCTCGACCCCGGTGACCTTCTCCGTCAACCGCACTTCGACCCGGTCGATCCGCGTGTCCAGCCTCTGGATCCCCTCCGCCAACCGCTTCCTGGTGTCGCTGCGCAGCGCTCCCACTTCGCTCCTGATTTCATCGCGAATGTCGTCGCGCAGGTTGCTGGTCGCCCGTGCCACGATCCGCCAAACGGCCGCCACCGCCAGAATCAATCCCGCGACCGCCGACACCGCCACCCATGGCTCGCTCATCTCATCCCTCCCCTCCCCGTGGCCTGTCTCCCGAAGGGCCGGACACCTATCGAAACATACGGCTGCCGCCTCGGCCGCGCCAAGCGGAACCGACGAGTGCGGAGTCACGGATTCCGGGAGCGGCAGCAAGTCGCCCGCCCACCCCCGATGCCCGGTTCCCGCACCCAACGATGGGGCCCGCCAGCGGGCGTATACATGGCTGGATCGGCCATCTCGCGGTATTGTCCCGAAATGACTACTCCATCCCACATCCCCGAGCTTCTCCGCACCGGCGCCGCCACCGACACCGCCTTCTCCGCCCCGGACCGTCCCGACCTCACCTACGACGGCCTCCGCCGGCACGTCGAACGCACCGTGGCCGCGCTCAACGCACGCGGCATCGGGCGAGGCGACCGGGTGGCCATCGTGCTGCCCAACGGGCCCGAGATGGCAAGCGCCTTCGTGGCGATCGCCGCCGGCGCGACCACCGCCCCCCTCAACCCCGCGTACCGCCGGCCTGAATTCGAGTTCTACCTCCAGGACCTCGGGGCGAAGGCGCTGGTCGTGGCCGAGGGGGACGACTCGCCCGCCCGGGCCGCCGCCGCCGCGCTTGGAGTGCCGGCCATGGAAATACGCGCGGAGCCGGGCAGCCCGGCGGGCACCTTTTCCTTCGTGGGCGAGCCGCAGGGCGCACCCGCTGCGCGCGGTGGCATGGCCGGACCCGACGACGTCGCTCTGGTCCTCCACACCTCCGGCACCACGTCGCGACCCAAGATCGTGCCACTGCTGCACAGGAACGTGTGCGCCACCGCCGAGAACATCCGCACGACGCTGCGGCTGGAGGCTGCCGACCGCTGCCTCAACGTGATGCCGCTCTTCCACATCCATGGGCTGATGGCGTGCGTCCTGTCGTCACTGCATGCGGGCGCAAGCGTCTATTGCGCACCGGGGTTCAACGCGCTCCGGATCTTCGGGTGGCTGGCCGACGCCGACCCCACGTGGTACTCGGCGGTGCCCACGATGCATCAGGCGATCCTCGCGCGCGCCAGGCGCAATGCGGAGGTCGTCGAGCGGCTGCGGCTGCGCTTCATCCGGTCCTCGTCGGCGGCGCTGCCTTCGCGGGTGATGGCGGAGCTGGAAGACGCGTTCGGCGCGCCCGTCGTGGAGGCCTACGCGATGACCGAGGCCGCGCACCAGATGACCTGCAATCCGCTGCCGCCGGCGGCCCGCAAGCCCGGCACGGTGGGCATCGCCGCGGGCCCGGACGTCTCTGTGATGGACGCCGCCGGCAACCACCTCGCGCCGGGCGAGGAGGGCGAGATCGTCATCCGGGGGCCGAACGTCACGCCGGGCTACGAGAACAACGAGGCCGCGAACCGCGAGGCCTTCACGCACGGGTGGTTCCGCACCGGCGACCAGGGTTTCCGCGACGACGACGGCTACTTCACGATCACGGGGCGCCTCAAGGAGATCATCAACCGGGGCGGGGAGAAGATCTCGCCACGCGAGGTCGACGAGGTGCTGATGGACCACCCGGCCGTGCAGCAGGTGGTCACCTTCGCGATGCCGCACCCCAAGCTGGGAGAGGAGGTCGCGGCGGCGGTCGTGCTGCGCGACGGCGCGGAGGCGGGTCCGGGCGACGTGCGCGACTTCGCGGCCGGGCGGCTGGCCGGGTTCAAGGTGCCGCGCAAGGTGGTGATCCTGGACGAGATCCCGAAGGGCCCGACGGGGAAGCTGCGCCGGATCGGCCTGGCGGATCAACTGGGGCTATGAAGGTCGCGATCTACGGCGCGGGGGCGACGGGCGGGTATCTGGGGGTGAAGCTGGCGCGGGCCGGGGTCGACACCACCCTGATCGCACGCGGCCCCCACCTCGAAGCAATGCAGCGCCGCGGCGCGCGGCTGCACATCGGCGGCGACGAACTCGTCGCGCGGCCCCTGTGCACCGACAACCCGGCCGAGGCGGGCCCGCAGGACTACGTCATCATCACGCTGAAGGCGCACTCCACCCCGGGCGCGGTCGACGCCATGCAACCGCTTCTGGGTCCCCACACGGCGGTGGTAACCGCGCAGAACGGCGTGCCGTGGTGGTACTTCCACGGGGTGGGAGGGGAGCGCGAGGGCACGCGCCTGGAAAGCGTCGATCCCGGCGGCCGCCAGTGGGACGGGATCGGGCCCGAGCGGGCGATCGGCTGCGTCGTCTACGTGGCGACCGAGATCGCGGAGCCGGGAGTCATCCGCCACTCCTACGGCAACCGATGCACGCTGGGCGAGCCTTCGGGCCGGAAAACCGATCGCATCCGCACGCTCAGCAAGACGCTGATCTCGGCCGGCGTGCGGGCGCCCGTGCGTCAGATCCGCCGGGAGATCTGGGTGAAACTGCTGGGCAACGTCTCGTTCAACCCCATCAGCGCGCTCACCCTGGCTACCCTCGACAAGGTCGCCACCGAGCCCGGCACACGCGCGATCGCTCGGGCGATGATGGAGGAGACCCGGGCGATCGCCGAGGCGCTGGGCGTTCCCATACGCATCGACATCGAACGGCGAATCGACGGGGGGGCCGCGGTGGGCGCCCACCGCACCTCGATGCTGCAGGACCTGGAGCGGGGCCGCGCGATGGAGATCGACGCGCTGGTCACCTCGGTGCAGGAGCTGGGGAGGCTCGTGGGCGTGCCCACGCCGACCATCGACGTGGTGCTGGCGCTGGTTCGGCAGAGAGCGGAGATTGCGGGACTGTATCTGGCCTAAGGAGGCATGAAATGGCGGTCTACAAGATGATTCGCATCAGAGTTCACGATGCTGACCGGTACGCAACGTTCGCCCAGGCGGCGTCGGCGGCGTTGGCGAGACACGGTGGCGAACTTCTCTACCAGAACGAGCGCGATGCAGCCACTCGCATCCTGGTCGTGCGCTTTCCCGACGCGGCTTCGTCCTGGGCACACTACGGCGATCCGGAGATTCAGGAGGCTCTGTCCACGGCCAGGGGGTCCTTCACCCGCGATATCGTCGCGCTCGAAGGTGCGTCCTAGCGCCAACCGGCGATGTCTTCTGCTCCTGGGAGGCACGCTGGTCGCCGTTTGCGCCGCGACACGCGCCGCAGCCGGACAGGACCCCCCGCCGCCCGAACCCGACTCGGTTGTCAGGCTGCGGCCGCTGGTCGTGACCGCCAGGAACCGGGAGGAACTCCTTCAGAGCGTCC
This sequence comes from Longimicrobiales bacterium, assembly GCA_965116905.1. Lineage (GTDB taxonomy): Bacteria > Gemmatimonadota > Gemmatimonadetes > Longimicrobiales > Gaopeijiaceae > Bin94. The sequence goes on from OZ220732.1 coordinate 3,754,157, forward strand.
CGCTGGCGGTATCGGCGTTCTCCGGCCGTGATCTGGAGCTTGGCCAGGTCGGGACGACCGACCGGCTCGGCCAGATCCTTCCGAACGTCAATTTCAACCACTCCGGCGCACTCTCGGGCACGAAATCCGCGGCGCAGTTCTACATCCGCGGCGTGGGGCAGCGCGACTTCCTGCCCGTGACGGATCCGGGGGTTGCGGTCTACGTCGACGGGATATACATGCCGCGCTCGGTGGGAGCCGTAATGGACCTCATCGACGTGGAGCGCGTCGAGGTGCTGCGCGGACCGCAGGGCACGCTCTTCGGGCGCAACGCGGTGGGCGGAGCCGTGACCATCCACTCCAGGAGGCCGGACGCGGAAGCCCGCAGAAGCATGCGGGTACAGGTCGGCGATGACCGCATGACCAACCTGACCGCCGCAGCCAACGGTGCCCTGGGGGATGGGCTCTTCGGGAGCGCGACGCTGGCCCTCCGCAAGCGGGACGGTTACGTGACGCGCATCCACGACGGACTCGACATGGGCAACGACAACGCACAGGCGGCCCGCGGTACAATCTTGTGGCGCCCCTCGGCGACCTTCGAGGTCCATGCGACGGCCGACTATTCCCGCAGGCGGGAGAACGGGGCGCCCACCGTCAACGGGGGCGTCAACGACAAGCAGGCCTTTGGGACGTTCGGCAACGCAGCACTGCCCGGCTGCACGGCGATCGCAGTCAACCCCGACTTTCCCGGCGCGGGACCGCCCACCTTCCCCCCGCCCGGACAGGGCGCGGGCGGTGCCAGGGGTTGCTACGGACCCGACAGTTTCGCCGGGGAATACATCTCCGAAGCCACCTTTCCGGCGTTCGCCGATCAGGACTCGTGGGGCGCCGGCGCCAGGGTCTCCTGGTCGCCCGGCGGGACCCTCACGCTCCGGTCTCTCACGGGCTACCGGGGGCTGGACATGCGGAGCTCCCGCGACGCGGACAACACGCCCGCCAACATCCTTCAGATCCAGGTCGCGGTCGAATCCGAGCAGCTGAGTCAGGAATTGCAGTTGAGCGGCCTCGGCCTCGACGACCGCATACACTGGCAAACCGGTCTCTACCTCGTCCGCGAGGTCGGGTACTATCTGGGTGCCGTGACGCTTCCGACCGGGGCGTTTGACAGCCACTGGGACCTGGTGAACTCGTCGATGGCCGGGTTCGCCCAGGCCACAGCCGACGTGACGCCGGCAGTCTCGCTGACGGTCGGCGCACGCTACACGAGGGACCGGAAGGCGGTGACGCCGGACGTCTACGCGCTGGGTGACGCGTCGCAGGGCAGGGGAAGTATCCACGGGCCCACATGGCCCCTGGCCAAGGGGATCTTCCGAGCGGCCACCGGGCCGATGAAGCCCGGGGACCGCATTCTGGCCAACAGGGAATTCACAAGGGATTTCGATGCGCTGACCGTAATGGCCAACCTCTCTCATCGATTGAACGACAACACGATCGCCTATCTCGGATTCGCCGAGGGATTCAAGAGCGGCGGCTTCGACGCGCGGGTTCCGTCTCCCCCGCCCGGCCACGAACCGAATTCGCCCGACGCGGCCCCGACCGACTACGAGCCCGAAACAGTCGCCAGTTACGAAATCGGACTGAAGTCGAGTACCGGAGACGGTCGTCTGAGGCTGAACCTGGCACTCTTCCGAGCCGACTACGAGGATTTGCAGGTCGTCATTCGAGAGTCGATCAACCCAATCACGGTCAACGGCGGGTCAGCCGATCTCAAGGGTGCCGAACTGGAGGCGACGTGGATACCCTCCGGCGCGTGGGAAATCGCGGCCAGCGTCGGCGTATTGAGTGCGGAGTACGACAGCCTGAGCGCCGCAGTGCTCGAAAACAGGAACCCGGTGCTGCCGGATTACAAGCTGACCAAGGCACCCGGCTTCAACCATTCACTCGGGATCGGCAGGACATTCCGCGCCCGCGGTCGACCCGTCACCCCCCGGATTCACTGGACCTATACGGCGTCGCAGTATCACGACCCCGTCAACACGCCCCAATTGTTTCAGGAAGGGTATCACCTGCTCCACGCCACGATCGGCCTGGCGAGCGCGGACGGCAGGTGGGAGGTGTTGTCCGCGTTCCGCAACATCACGGACGCTCGCTATCTCGTGACCGGAACATCCGCCTGGGGCACTGCCGCAGCCTACATCGAGCAGGTGTACGGAAGACCGTTCGAGTGGTCGGTTGCGGTGAAGCGAACCTGGTGAACGGCGGTGCAGGTACGGTTTCACGCGCAACGTTTTTGATGCGCGCCCTGATCAGGCCCCGAACAGCGCCACGTCGAAGAGCCTGCCCAGTATGAGGATAAGGCTCATCCCCGTGAACACCACGATGCTGATCCAGGTGAAGGTGCGCGCAAACCGCGACGGGTAGAAGTGGGGGTCGTCCTTCGGAATCACCTTCAGGCAGTAGTAGAAGTTGAGGCAGAAGATGACCGGGGCGACAAAGTAGGCGAGCGCCGACGCCACGAGCACGAGGTAGACCGGCCTCGGCACCGCTTCGATCAAGAGCACCGCCGCCACCAGCGAGAACAGCATGGTCGCGCGGTAGATGTTGTACTCCGAGTACCAGCGCCGCCGGTGGTCCGCCGTGACGCGGCGCGCCGAGGTGCCCGCCAGCGCCGCCGTGGGGCGAAAGAGATTGCGGCAGCACGCGCCCACGATCCGCGGCCAGCCGTCGAAGTAGTTGAACGCGGTCGAGAAGGTCGCCGCGAACGCGCCGAGCATGAAGATCGTCATCATCCACGGGCCGACGCTCTCGGTGAAGATCCCCGCGATCTCGCCCATCACGGCGCGCCCCTCGATCGGGCTGGGATAGAGCCACACGGCCGAGAGCAGCACGAAGATCGTCGCGATGATGAACGACATCACATGGCCGAGCCGGAAGTCCCATATGCTGATCCTGAAGCAGCGCCGGCTGTACTCCACAGCGCGTTCCGGCAGGCTGCGGACATCGACCGTGAGGTCGGACATCCGGGGGGCGAAGGGATCGAAGGTGGGCGCCAGCCCCGCGTCCTCCAGCCGGTCCCGGATCCTGGCCATTCCGGTGCGCTTGGCCTTGCCCCACTCGGAGGCCTGGAGCGATACGTCGATCCCGGTGGGCAGCAGGCCGAGGAAGCCGGCGATCACGAGCCAGGAGCCCGCCGGCGCGTCGAAGATGAGGAAGTGCTCGAGCTCGCCGATCGGCGCGGGCCTCACGAAGTAGACGATCACCGCCGAGACAAACAGCAGGCCGCCCGCGATCTTGGCCCCCGCTTCGAGCGCGGCGTACCTCCCCCACAGCAGGATGACCACCGATGCCGCTCCGAGCAACGCACCCCAGATCCAGAGCGGCACCGGCAGGCCGAGCTGCGCCGAGAAGAGGTAGTACAGGACCGCAGCCGCCGCGATGAGCCGGCCCGCCTGCCCCACCGCGCACTGGATGATGGTGGTCACGAGCACGTACCACACGGGCAGCTTGCCCGGCGCGGTTGCGTAGGCCGCCATGAGGCTCTTGCCGGTCGCGTTGGTGAACCGGAACGCCAGTTCGAAGCCGTAGTACTTGAAGACGTACGCGAGCAGGACACACCACAGCAGCGCGAACTCGAAGCGACCGCCGGCGGTCGGGGCCGTGACCAGGTGGCTGGTCCCGATTCCGGTCATCATGAGAATCATCCCGGGCCCGAACTGGCGCAGCAGGCTGCGCGGGCTCATGTCGGGAACCTTCAGATCGTCGAAGGAGGAGGAGGGGTGGCTGGATGATTCGGTCACGGGGGGCCGGGAACCGGGGAAGGTGAATCGGATCGGTCAGAATACCGCGGCCGACGGAACATGGGCAAGATCGGCATTGACCGATGCCGGCACCGGTGCGCCGGGGCCTCCCTGTTCCACAGGGTTGTCGCATATCGATACACGATATAGAATGTCAAGATGATTCGGAGCTTCCGGTGCAAGGACACCCAGCGCCTCGCGGCCGGATATCGGGTCCGCCGCTTCCAGGCGTTCGAACGGACTGCCCAGCGGAAGCTCGCTCAACTGGACGCCGCTGCAACGCTCGACTTCCTGCGAGTCCCGCCGGGCAATCGGCTCGAGGCACTCAAGGGCGACCGCCAAGGCTGCTACAGTATCCGGATCAACGACCAATGGCGACTGTGCTTCCGTTACGAGTCGGGCGATGCGTACGAAGCTGAGATTGTAGACTATCACTGAGGGAGAGACACCGTGACGAGACTCGATCCAGTGCACCCGGGCGAGGTTTTGAAACACGACTTCATGGAACCGTTCGCGTTGTCATCGAACAGGCTGGCGAGGGCGATCGGCGTGACCCCGGCAAGGATCAACGAGATCGTGCGGTGCCGGCGTGGCATTACGGCCGAGACCGCTCTGCGTCTCGCCAGGTACTTCGGCACCGACGCCCAGAGTTGGATGAACCTGCAGGATCGCTACGAACTCGCCATCGCCAGGCGGCGCGTGGGCGACGCACTCGCGGCGATCCGGCCTTGCGACGCGGCATAGCCGTCGAGGAGTATCCGGACCTTCGCCAAGCGTTGGACCAACCCCGGGCATTCTACGTTGGCGAACACGGACATCCAACGAATCCCCTACCGCCGCCCATGCCCCCTGCGTACATTGGTGCGGGTTTGTGGGCGGGGCGGGATTCGAATCCCACGTCTCCGCCCTGTCGCTCGGGTTGAAGGAGTGATAGGATGGCCACCGACTTGATGCCGGATCGCCGTTCCCCGTCGGGCGCTTGCCGTCCGGGACCGAATCCGTAGCCGCGCTGCCGCCGTTGCTGAAACCCACCGACACACGGAATCCCGACCACTACCACCGGGTAGTGGACTGCCAGTGGGGATGTCCGGCGCACACCGACATCCCCGAGTACATCCGGCTCATCGCCAACGGGCAGTACACCGAGTCGTACCTGCTCAACCGGAAGTCGAACATCTTTCCGGGGATTCTGGGACGCACCTGCGACCGGCCGTGCGAGCCCGTGTGCCGCCGCGTCCGGCTGGACGGCGAACCGGTGGCAATCTGCCGGCTGAAGCGGGTCGCCTCCGACCTCCGCGACGACATTACCGGCTTCCTGCCGACGATTCCGGAGGAGAAGAACGGGAAGCGCATCGCCTGCATCGGCGCGGGCTGCGCGTCGCTGACCGTCGCCAACGACCTGCTGCCGCTCGGGTACGAGGTCACGATCTTCGAGAAGCTGGCCAAGCCCGGCGGCCTGATGTGGACCAACATTCCCGAGTTCCGCCTTCCGGCCAAGGTCCTCTGGGAGGAGATCGACTACATCCTCGACATGGGCGTCGACCTCCGCCTGAACAGCCCCATCGACAGCCTCGCCGCCCTCCTGGAAGAGGACTACGACGCCGTCTTCATCGGTTCGGGCGCCCCCAAGGGCAAGGAGCTGAACCTGCCCGGCCGCTGGGACTCCGAGCAGATCCATATCGGGATCGAGTGGCTGGAGTCGGTTCGCTTCGGGCACATCGACAGCTGCGGGGACCGCGTGCTGGTGATCGGCGTCGGCAACACCGCGATGGACTGCTGCCGCACCGCCCAGCGGCTCGGTGCCAGCGACGTCAAGGTCATGGCGCGCAAGACCAAGCCGTACTTCAAGGCCTCGCCGTGGGAGCTGGAGGACGCGATCGAGGAGCAGGTCGAGATCCTGGAGAACCATTCGCCGTCGCGCTTCATCATCGAGGACGGCAAGGTGGTCGCGATGGAGTTCGACCTCGTCACCTGGACACCGGGCGAGAACGGGCGGCTGAAGGCGACGGTCCACGACACGAAGATCATCGAGTGCGACGAGGTGATCCTCGCGATCGGGCAGGACACCGCGTTCCCCTGGATCGAGCGCGATATCGGCATCGACTTCAACAACTGGGACATGCCGATCGTCGACAAGACGACCTTCATGACCTCGCGCCCCGGCGTCTTCATGGGCGGTGACGCGGCGTGGGGGCCCGAGAACATCATCTGGGGAGTCGAGCACGGGCATCAGGCGGCCATCTCGATCCACGCCTGGTGCGAGGGCCGGTCGCTCACGGACCGTCCGCCGGAAGGGATGAACCTGATCAGCCAGAAGATGGGGCTACACGAGTGGTCGTACTCCAACGACTACGACGAGGCACAGCGCGTGAAGATGCGCCACGTGGACCTGCAGGAGCGCTTCAAGCGGCTGGACATCGAGGTCGAGGAGGGATTCGACATCGAGCAGACGCTGACCGAGGTGGAGCGCTGTCTCAACTGTGACATCCAGACGCACTTCGAAGCCGATTTGTGTATAGAGTGCGACGCCTGCATCGACATCTGCCCACTCGATTGCCTTACGATCACTCCGAACGGGACGGAGGAGGAGGTCACCGGGCGCCTCACGGCCCCGCTTCTGAACTATCCCGAAGAGCCGCTGTTCATTTCGGAGGACCTGCCGCAGACCGGGAGGGTCATGGTCAAGGACGAGGACCTCTGCATTCACTGCGGCCTCTGCGCCGAGCGGTGTCCCACCGCGGCCTGGGACATGCGCAAGTCGGACCTGCTGGTCCCCTACGCGGGGCTCGCCGCGGGTGAACTGCACGCCGGCATGTCGATCATGGACCTGGCGCTCAACGGGGGCGCGGCCGGAGTCGAGCCGGCGGGGGCCGGCGCCGAACCGGCGGGGGCCGGCGCCGGCTGATGACGGTCACCACACCGATGTCCACGAACGGCGGTCCGCCGCCGCAGGTCTCCCGCGTCAACGACCTCGCGTTCAAGATCGGCACGGTCAACGGCACGGGGTCGGCAAGCGCCAACGGACTGCTCCGCAGCGCGATCTTCCGCATGGGCATTCCGGTGTCGGGCAAGAACCTCTTCCCGTCGAACATCCAGGGTCTGCCCACCTGGTACGAGATCCGGGCCAACGCCGACGGCCACACGGCGCGCACCGCGCGCTTCGACATGGTCGTGGCGATGAACCCGGCCACCTACAAGCGGGACATCGAAGAGGTCACTCCGGGCGGTTGGGTCATGTACGACTCGAGCTGGCCCCTGCCCCGCGACCTGGACCGGGACGACGTGACCTTCCTCGGGATCCCCCTGGCGAAGATGACGGTCGACAACTTCAAGGGATCGCGCGTCCGAATCCTCATGAAGAACATCTGCTACGTGGGAGCGCTGGCGGCGCTGCTCCAGATGGATCTGGAAATCGTGCGGGGGCTGCTCAACGAGACGTTTGCGGCCAAGGCCAAGCTGCTCGACGCCAACCAGCTCGCGATCGACCTCGGCTACGAGTACGCGCTCGAGCACTTCGACTGCCCCCTGCCGGTCCACCTCGAGGCCACGGATGGCAACCGGGACTCGATCGTGATCGACGGCAACACCGCCGCGGCGCTGGGATGCGTCTACGCCGGTGCGACCGTGGCCGCCTGGTACCCGATCACGCCGTCCACGTCGCTCGTGGACGCCTTCACCGGCTTCTGCAACCAGTTCCGCAAGGACCCGGAGACGGGCCGGAACCGGTTCGCGATCATCCAGGCCGAAGACGAACTCGCCGCCGCGGGCATGGTCATCGGGGCCGCGTGGGCGGGAGCGCGCGCGTTCACCTCGACGAGCGGGGCGGGCCTGTCGCTGATGAGCGAGTTCATCGGGCTCGCCTACTACGCCGAGGTGCCGTCGGTTTTCTTCGACGTGCAGCGGGTGGGTCCGTCGACCGGGATGCCCACGCGGACGCAGCAGGGCGACATCCAGTTCGCGGCGTATGCATCGCACGGGGACACCCGGCACATCGTCATCTTTCCCGCCAATCCGCACGAGTGCTTCGATTTCGCGGTCGAGGCGTTCGACCTGGCCGAGCGCTTCCAGACGCCGGTGTTCGTCCTGACCGACCTGGACATCGGCATGAACGACTGGGTCATCCCCAAGCTCGAATGGGACGACGCCTACCGCCCGGATCGCGGCAAGGTGCTCACCGCCGAGGAGCTCGACGCGGCCACGGGGCCCTTCCACCGCTACCTGGACGTGGACGGCGACGGGATCCCGTGGCGGACGCTGCCGGGCGTGCACCCCAACGGCGCCTACCTCACCCGCGGTTCGGGTCATGACCGGTTCGGCAACTACACCGAGGACTCGGAGCCGTACGCGGATGTGCTGGCCCGCGTCGGACGCAAGATCGACGGTGCGGCCCCGCATCTGCCCGCGCCCGAGATCCGGCTGCGCGACGGGGCGAAGATCGGGCTGGTGACGATCGGCGGGTGCCGGGGGGCGGTGCTGGAGGCGGTCGAGGAGCTGGCCGAGCGCGGGATCGAGGCGGACTACATGCGGGTGCGGGCGTTTCCGTTCCACCCCGAGGTCGAGCCGTTCCTGGCAGCGCATGACGTCAACTTCGTGATCGAGCAGAACCGTGACGGGCAGCTGCGCAAGCTGCTGATCGCCGAGACGGACGCCGAGAAGGACGCGCTGGTGTCGATCCGATATTACGGGGGCTATCCCATGAGCTGCCACCACGTCATGGACGGGCTGGCCGTCCACGGAGCGACCCCGTGAGCTACATCAGGAAGCCCCGCGTGCATCATCCGGGCCTGACCCGGAACCGGCTCGGCCTGACCCGCCGCGACTACGAAGGCACCATGTCCACCCTGTGCGCCGGGTGCGGCCACGACTCGATCACAGCCGCGATCATCGAAGCCTTCTGGGAGCTGGAGATCGCGCCGCACGAGGTGGCGAAGACCTCCGGGATCGGGTGCAGCGGCAAGACTCCGACGTACTTCCTCAAGGAAGCGCACGGCTTCAACGGGGTGCACGGCCGGATGCCGTCGATCACGACGGGGGCGCACGCGGCCAACCGCGAACTCGTGTGCATCGGCGTCTCGGGCGACGGCGACAGCCTCTCGATCGGCATGGGCCAGTTCGCGCACGTCGTGCGGCGCAACGTGGACATGCTCTACATCATCGAGAACAACGGCGTCTACGGGCTCACCAAGGGGCAGTTCTCGGCGTCGGCCGACGTCGGTTCGACCGCCAAGCGCGGCCAGGTCAACCGCGAACACCCCATCGACTCCGTCCTCCTCAGCCTCAACCTCGGCGCGGGATTCGTGGCGCGGAGCTTCTCGGGCGACAAGGAGCAGCTCGTCCCCATCATCAAGGCGGGACTGCGCCACCGCGGGTTCGCGCTGATCGACATCATCTCGCCGTGCGTCACCTTCAACGACCACCGGGGCTCGACCAAGAGCTACCAGTACACGCGCGACAACTACAACCAGCTCGTGTACGCCGACTTCGTACCGCCCGCCGAGGAGATCGCCACGTCATTCGAGGCCGGCGACGTCCGCTCCGTGGCCATGCACGACGGCAGCCGGATCGCGTTCCGCAAGGTGCCCGAGGACTACGACCCCACCGACCGCGACCAGGTGTACGGCTACATCCGGGAGCGCCAGCGCGAGGGCGAGGTCGCGACCGGGCTGCTGTACGTGGAGGCGGCGCCGAGGGAGGCCACCGAGGCGGTCGATTTCCACGGGATCCACGGCACGGTGGACGAGCCGCTGTCGAGCTATCCGTACGAGGATCTGTGTCCGGGAGCGGAGGCGCTGGAGAAGCTGCAGAAGCGGTTCAGGTAAGCGGGCGTATGACTCTGGAAAACAAAGAAGGGGTAACGATAGACTAGCAGCGCAATTGCACTAACGGCTTCACTGGTATGCTCACACACCACTATCGCGAAAACGATGTCTAAGGAACTGAAGGGCAAGGCGGGGATCCGCTCCTTCCTGCTGCAACACATTGGAGAGATTGTTACCACTGAACAGGTTCGTGACGCCAGTGGGAACCAAGTCCAGTATTCACGCCGACTGAGGGAACTCCGGGACGAAGAGGGATGGCCGATCCATTCTCACCATGATTCGACTGATCTGAGTCCGGGTCAGTATCGGCTCATAGCACCTCCACCGGACAAGCCACCGGTTAGGTTTGCCCGAAACATCACCGCAAAACTGCGAGCAGAGGTGCTAAGCCGAAATGGAAACACATGTCAAATGTGCGGTGCTGCCGCTGGCGATCCTGATGACCGAACCGGACGCCCCACTCGACTCCACATTAGCCATATAAAAGCCAAGAGTCACGGTGGAGGTGATACACTTGATAATCTAAAAGCCTTGTGTAGTCACTGTAACCAAGGAGCGAAGAACATAACTCCAGAGCCACCTAGTCGGCTTTGGTTGCTTACCCAAATACGGCGAGCCAAAGAAGACGACCAAAGAGCGGCGTTCGACTGGTTACGTGACAAGTTCAGCAATCCGCTGGGCAACTGACCCGTTTACGCCGTCTATTCGCTGCGGGTGTCACGGTTAGTGACCACGCTGCAGCTCCCGCACCACTAGCTCGGCTGTGCCCTTGAGATCAGCCCGCACATCCGATTCCCAGAATCTCAGCACGGTCCACCCGTCCTTCTCAAGTGCCGCGGTCACCTCGTCGTCGCGTTTTACCCTCTTCGTGAACTTCTCGATCCAGTAATCCCGATTGGCAGTCTTGATCCGGGTGTACAGCGCTCCAGACCCCTGCTCGCGTAACACCCGGGCATGCCAATAGTCCCCGTCAATGAACACCGCCACACGTGCCCCGGGGAATACGATGTCCGGCTTCCCCAACAGCCTGGAATCGTTCTTCCGAAACCGGAGACCGCGCCGGTGCAGAATCGAGCGGAGCGCGACCTCCGTCTTGCCACCGGTGCTGCGGATGGCCGACATGTTGCGCTGGATCTCCTCACGGGACTTCGGCCGGTATTCCACGGGGCAGTTAGATGGCGAGGTCAAGGGGCAGGTCCGAAATGTCCCGGAGTCTCTTCCCTTCCACCATGATCGAGAGCATGTCTTGAGCGTCAGCCCAAGGCTCGGCGGACACTACCTCCTGAAGCTCATGAAGCGCTACATGGTAAGTGCAGTCGATGTCGCCAGTCCCGATCGCGATCGAAGCGAGTCGGCTGGGTAGCGGCTCAGCGGTTACCACCGAAATGTGAGGCGAGCGGCCCTTGCGGTTTCTCAGGAGATTAAGGGCTTCGGCGCGCGAGTTCTGCGTGCGGTCGCTGCGGATCGTCCACTTGCAGGAGACGCTGGCGTGAAGGATCTCCAATCCGGAGTTCTCCCGCCGCAGCGGGGTGAAGCGCGCGAATCCTCGGGTCACGAAGGTCTCGTTTTGGTTGATCCGTTCGTCAGGCTCGGGCTCCCGTGTGATGATGATGTCGGGCTTGATTGTGTAGTCGATCCCCAGTGCTGCGGCGAGAGCGACATTGGCTTCCGCGGCCTGCTCCAAAGCCTCAAGATGCGCATACTGTTCAAAGTGGGAGATCGCTGAGCCCCGCCTAATGTGCCACGTTCCCGGTCGGAGGTGCGCGAGACGAGGGAACGTGGCTTGGAGGAAGTCCCGAGCGCGCCGTTCAAACTCGGTTCCCGCCGCTGTTCCCTTCAGTCGTTCGCGATCCGAAGTCACGCCGACGGCTTCGGCCAACGCGAGCCCGATTCCCACGCTGGCATTGTTCTTCTTGTCGGAATTGCTCGGGATCCCACCGCGGACGGACCAGAGCCGCTCTTGAAGTGCCGAATGGAACTGCCGTCTGACAACGGACAGAATCTCGTTCGTCATGCGATCTGAGCTTGCAGTGCCAACTGCTGATCGGAGCTCTCTGCGGGCCTTTCCTGCATCAAGGCCGTTGCCAGCGACCGGCCAACGGCCTCTGCGACGGGCGGTGGCAGGGCATTGCCGACCTGACGGTAGGCTGCGGTCTTGCGACCCGCCAGCTTCCATGAATCGGGGAAGCCCTGGATGCGTGCGGTCATGCGAACAGTCAACCGCGGCATGGTTCCTACCGGAAAGTCGGGACCGGGGGGAGCGTCTGCCAAGGAGAGACCGTTTACGCCAAGCTTGCTCCAAGCGGCCCTGGCCCTCGTGGGTCCTAGATCAGCCCCGCCGTGCTTTTTCGAGCCTCCCACAAGGGTTGGCGCTATTCCGTTCGCGCGCCTCGCCCAATCACGGGCTCCTTTCCAACCACCCTCACTCATCAGATCGATCAGGCATTCTCCAACCGTCCGGGTGACTGGAGCCTTGGCGGGCCACGCAAAGTAAGGGACGAATCGCTCTTTCAGCCCGACCAGAATGAACCGGGGCCGTAGTTGCGGAACACCGTAGTCGCTCGCGGTTAGAACTGCCCAATCGACCCAATAGCCGAGTTCATTGAGGTGGGTCGCAAGTTCTCTGCGATACGAAAGGAACCGGCTGGAGGCGAAGCCCGGCACGTTCTCCAGAAACACCGACTTCGGTCGGATGCGCTCAATCAACTCCACTGCTGCGGGAAAGAGATCCCTATCGTCGTCCGCTCCCAACTGCTTTCCCGCCACCGAGAAGGGAGGACACGGCACCCCTCCCGCAAAAAGATCCACGGCACCAAGATCCAACCCGTGGAGTTCGCGGATGTCGACCTCCAGGACATTCCAGGACGGACGATTGGATCGCAGGGTGGCGCAGGGATACGGATCGATCTCGGCCAGCCCGACTGCTCGAAAACCGGCGCTCTCAAGTCCCAAGGCCATTCCACCCGCTCCGGCGCAGATTTCAAAGACATTCAGCAACTGCGGTCGTTCTCCCGGTTGTCGGTGAATTGGGCAATGGACACTACATATTGTGGGGCCAAGGAGGGGACGACGCCATGTCTGGTTGGGCCAACCCTGCGAAGGACTCGCAACTACCCATCAGAATCGCCATCGATCCGCGTCCGATTCAGCATCGCTCTCACCCACCGAGACAACCTGCGGGGCGTGCTTCAGATCCCGACCGATTTGAAGTGTACTCCGAAATAGTCGAACCAATTCGGAATACACTCCGAAATGGTCAAGCCGTAGCGCCCCCCTACCGCCACTCCCCGATGTCGTACCAATCGACCGCGCGGGCGGGGATCCCTTCGGGGTCGTCCGGCGTCGGCGCCCGCTCGACAAGGACCGCCAGAGTCGATCCAGCCACATCGAATCCCAGGACTCGATCCTGGACCCTGACACTCCCGAAGTACGCCCCCTCGCGCGGCAGATAGATGTCCAGGTAGGAGAATTCGTCCCGATCCCGCTCGGTGGCGATCCAGAACCGTCCCTGTTCGTCGAACTTCTCACTCCAGGAGAGGTGGTACTCCTTCGGCGTGTTCCGGAATTCTTCCAGGGCTTCGTTGTCCTCATCGATCCCCGCTCGTCCACGGGCCCGGTTTCTCTCTCTCCAGTCCGCGATGTCGCGCGCCGACGGCAACTCGTCCGTGTAGGTCGGCGCTCGGATGAGTCTCTCCTCACCGTCGCCTGTCACGAAGACCAGATGCCCCCCGCAGGCGGTGAAGACCCAGCCGCCCCCTGGATCGGGGATACCGTAGTGGACTTTCCCGCATTCGATGTCGGCATCGACCGGAGGAAGCTCCTCCTGCCGGACCACCGTCCCCGATGCGATGTCGATTTCGAACATGCTCATGAAACCGCCGCTCCCGGCCCCGGCCTCGAACAAGGCAAAGTCGAAAGTCGTGATCGCCACACCCACAACGCTCTCGCCGAACCGCCATACGGGTATGAGGTCCGCTGCTGCGGCGTCGGGAAGCAGCATTTCAGTCACCAGAGCTCCGGACGGCTCGAACACGGAGAATCGATTCAGGCCGAAGTCCAACACGCCCAGGGTCCCGTCTCGACCGGCGACGAGAACGTTGGTCATGTCGAACTCGCCGGGCCCCTCGCCCTCGCCTCCGAATACTCCGACAAGCCCTCCGCTGCGGTCGAAGCAGTGGACCAGGTATTCGAAGTCCTCGGCCACGCAGGCCGTGGACTCGTCCGACAGCAGCGCGATCAAACCACGCGTATCGGGAGGAATCTCGGCGGTACCGACACGCTCAGGCACCAGCGTCCGCAATCCGGAGTCGTCGCCCTGGCAACCCAGCGCCAGGACCAGGGCCGGCGCCAATGCCACTGTCAACGCGATGGGAGCTCGTCTCACTGCGGACCCCTTTTCGCCCCCCTACCCGCCGCCGAACGCCGAATCCGTCTTCGCCGCCATCACGAAGTCGTTCACGTGCAGGTTGCGGATCTTGTGGGTCCACCAGGTCACCGTGACCCGGCCCCACTCCGTCAGCAGCGCGGGATGATGGCCCTGCTCCTCGGCCAGCTCCCCCACCCGGTTCGTGAACGCCATCGCGGCGACGAAGTCCCCGAACCGGAACACGCGCTCCAGCGTCGGGATCCCGTTGCGGTCGACGATCTCCCACTCCGGGATCTGCGCGCTGTACTCCGCGATCTCGGCCTCGGTGGCCGGCGGCGCGCCCACGCGGCACGCCTCGCACGTCCGCCCGACAAGTTCGGTGACGGTCATGGCCACAACCACCCGAAGGCGCCTCCGGTGAGCAGCCCGTAGATCAGCCCGTCGGCCATGCTGCGCGCGGTCGCCGCCCATCCCTGGCTCTGCCAGATCGCGTCCTGGGCGTGCGCGAGCGCGTACCCCATGAACGCCGCGGTCGACGCGATCTTGAAGACCGCCATGTACTCGGCCCCGGGACCCAGCGCGAGGCCGGTCACGTATGCCGCGAAGAGCCCGACGACCAGACAGTACACGAACCACTGGCCCAGCGCCTTGTTCATGTTGTTCCGAGGGGACAGGACCGTGATCATGGCGGCCGGTCCCCGCTTGACCTTCTCCTGGAACGCCTCGCTCCTCATCGCCGCCATGTCCGTGGCGTGCGGAAGGGAGTAGTTGCCGGGCGGAATGTCGAAGCCGCGCAGGGCGTCCATCACTCCGTCCTCGTCGGGGACGCCGCTGAAGTCGTGCTTGTGCCAGTTGAAGAACATGTGAATGGCCGAGCTCGCGACGAACACGAGCACCGCGGCCACGAGGATGGGGAGCCAGAGACTCAGGGCTGGAACCATGGGGTTACTCCTTTGGTGAAGGGTCTACCAGTTCGGTTTCGGAAGATCGGGGATCAGGTCGGCGTACACGTGCTGCAGCCCGTCTCCGATGAGCGAGGGCATCGCGGTGAAGTGGTCGCGGTCCGCGTAGAACCGGGTGCGCAGATCCAGACCGGGGTAGCCACGCAACCGCAGGTTTTCGGCGAGCAGCGTCGTGCGGCTGATCAGTCTCTGGGCGCACAGCGGCGCGTGGTTGATCTCGCCGTCCGCCAGGCCGATGAAGACCCTGGCCTCGAGGTCGTCGTGGCGCTTCGCGTACTCGGCCTCCAGATCGATCGTCAGGCCGTTGGTCCCGCTCCCGATGATGAAGCGCCCGAACGCCCCCGGACGTGCCAGCATCGCGTAGCTCGCGAAGCCCCCGCCCGCAGAGTGACCCCAGAGCGCGTGATCGTCCTCCATGCGATACTGCTCACCCAGCGACGGGCGCAGCTGCTCCACCAGGAACTCGAGGAACCGGTCGCCCTTCAGGAAGGGCAGCGACATGTCGAAGTTGAAGCCCATTCCCTTCATGTAGTCCTGGGCCAGGCCGGCGTCCGACCATACGCTGCCCGGGGGAAACAGGTCGAAGGTGCGCTGGGCGAGTCCCAGCATGCCGTGGCTGCTCGGGTGTCCGACCCCGACCACGATGATCTCCGGGATGCGCTTGCCCACGGTGTAGAGGTTCGCGACACCGGCCGTGACGCCGAAGACCATCGCTCCGTCCATGGACCAGACCACGGGATACCGGCGATCCGGCGAAACGTGGTACGAGGGGGGCAGCGCGACCAGCACCTCGTGATCGTAGTCGTATCCCTCGGCGCGCGCATGCGTGGGCGGCTCCCAGGACATGGCATAGGGGACCGGTTCGGTCGGAGGATCAGGCGCAGCGGCCTGCGGCGGCGAACCCCTCCGCCCGCGCTCCGTCACCGGATCAGGTACCATTCGGTCTGGTAGGGCCGGAAGTACTCGTAGCCGTCGGGCGTCAGGTAGCCGTCGTCCTCCATGGGGATCCTCACGGTGCCGCCGCCGTATTCGGGGATCGCGGTCGTGGCGCTGAACTCGATGGAGCGGTAGGAGCCGTCCCGCAGATGCGAGTCCCACTCGGGCGGAGACGACAGGTCCATGTCGCGCGCGTTGATCGCCGGGCCGAGCGCGTGGCCATGGTAGCCGATGGGGTGCGAATACAGGCTGGGCAGGAAGTCGACGTCCTCCAGCAGGGCCGCGATCGCGAGCGTGGCCTCCCAGCCGGTCATGCCGGGGCGGGGCGCGGCAGCAAACGCCTCGTGCACGATGTTGGCGTTGCGGAGCGCGGTCTTGAGGCCGTCGGGCACGTCGTTCTCACCCTCGCGAAGAATGTATGCCACTTTTTGCCAATCGCTGGCGAAGCCCACGTAGTCGAAGCCGCAGTCCAGGTGGATAATGTCGCCCCGCCGGAACACCAGGTCGTCGGGCGACGGGTGAATGTACAGGATCATTTCGCCGGACTCTTCGTTGAAGCGCTGGACCGCGACGTGGATCTCGAACCAGGGCTTGCCCCCGACTCCCAGCTCGGCAATGGTCTCATCGAAGAACCACTTGATGTCCCTGGCCTGCGTCACCCCGGGCGTGATCACGACGTTGGAGAGCGCGGTCTGCGCAATCACATCGGTGGCGAGGACGAGTTGCCGGTAGTGCTCCAGTTCGCCGGGCAGCCGGGTGTCGAAGACCTCCTCGATGAGCGGGGCCGCCGACACGAAGCGCGCCTCCGCCTCCGGCCCAAGCGCATCGGCAAGGAACAGGTAGCTGTCGTGCGTGAGGCTGCTGTCGTGCCCCCGGTTGCCCCCGATGGCGAGGCCGATCGTGGCTGGATTGTAGCGGTCCCACAGAACCCGCAGGCCGGTCGGCGTGTCCTGGATGCCGCGGGCTGTGCGCCCGGCGGGCATCGGCTCAAAGAAGCGGCGGAAGTCGGCGGTGGGCCGCCAGTAGTCGGAGTAGGCCGCCAGACCCTCGTCACCGCCGTCGACGAACACCATCACGTCGCGCCGGCGGGCGTACTGAAGCGGCGGAGCCACGTAGTACAGCGCCGGATCCTGGTGGAACTCTTCGCTGACCACGATCCACATCTCGATCCCGTGGGTGCGCATCTGGTCGAGCAGGAGCGCGCGCTTCTCCGCCAGCCACTCCAGCCGCAGTTCGTACTGGGCGCGCATGCCGAGCAGCTCGGGCATGCCGGGAATGACGCGTCCGTCGAAGAGCTCGACGGGCTCGGACGAGACCCTCGGACGGTCGTCGTCGGTGCCGGGCGGCGCGCCGGCGGGCGTACAGGAAGCGAGGAGGGCGGCGGTGGCCATGGCGGCCACGCGCACAACGGGTTCGCGGCGAGAACTTCGGCTCATGTCAGCACCTCTCGGAAAAATGCCCGTACGACAGGGAGTGCCACCTCGGGAGCGATCGCGGTGAGGTGGTTCTTCCCTTCCAGCCAATTGACTTGCCAACCCAGGTCCCGGAGGTCGCCCTCGGCTTCCCGGAGATAGTCGGCCAGCGGGGTCAGGTACCGCTCGGGCACGCCGTCCGCGTTGTCCTCGGTCCCCATGAACACCATGCGCGGGATCGTCAGCTTCGCAACTTCCTCGCGCTCCGGCCATTCAAGCAGCGGACGGTAGAAGCCGACCGACTGATAGCGCACGTCGTCACCTACGTCCGGCCACTCGGGTGGCGGATTGTCGGCCATGTCCGTGGTGATCTCGACCATGCGCTCGAAGGGCGCGTTGAGCGGCGGGAAACCCCCGCAAGCGAAGGCCGATACCCGGTCCGTTCGGCAGACCAGTTGGGTCCCCATGGCACCCCCGTAGCTGTAGCCGACCCACCCGAACCGGTCCACGCCGGCCGCGTCCGCGACGAGGCATACCTCTTCCGCTGCCATTTCGGGAGTATAGGCGAGGCCCAGTGCATTGGGCGTCTTGCCGACTCCCCTCGGATAGTCCGCCAATAGCAGATGGAAGTCCCGCTGAAGTGCATCGATCCACGCCTGCGTCGGGTCCTCGAAGCCCTCGATCATGTCATTGCGGAACGAGGCGTAGAAATGCGGCCCCATGAAGACGGTGGGACGGGTGGGGTTCCCCCGCGTCTCGAAGTGGATCCCGGTTCCGTCGGAGGCTCTGGCTGTGGGCATGCGGTTCGGCAGGGCTAGGACACATATGGAGGATTCGGGGATCGGACAGATCGATCCCACTCATCCATCTTGCCCCTCACGGATGCGCCCGCAAGTGTAAGGCACCCGCCAGACATGCCCCGAGTCCCGAGTTTGCGCCATGAGAATCGGCACCACAACCGCGTTCGCCGCCCTGTTCCTGCTCGTCGCCTGCCAGGCCGCGGATCCGCCTTCCCGGCCAGCCGCCGAGGCCGCCCCCCCACCCGGCTACGACTTCGAGGGCCCCGCCTTCGAATTCGAGGAGGTCGTGCCCGGCGTCTACCACGCCCGCGGCACCGGCAGCCTTGCCGTGGGATCGCACGGCGCGGTGATCGTGAACGAGGAAGACGTGCTGCTGGTCGAGTCGCACATTTCGCCCGCGGCCGCCCGCGCGGTGGTGGACGAGATCGAGGCGCTGACCGACAAGCCCGTCCGCTACGTGGTCAACACGCACTATCACTTCGACCACGCGCACGGCAACCGGATCTACCCGCCCGAGGTGCACATCATCGGCCATGAAGTCACTCGCGAGATGCTGGAGAACGGGGGGTCGATGGGGCGGTCCTACGAGTCGTTCGTGGGTGGACTGCCGGACCAGGTGGCGGCGCTCGAGGAGCAGGTCGCGGCCGCCGAGGACGGGGCGGAGCGCGCAGGGCTGGAGGACCAGCTTGCGTACATGCGGAACTACCTGGCCGGCCAGGAATCCCTCGAGCCGGTGGGCCCCAACACAACGCTGTCGGAGCGCATGACGCTGTTTCGCGGCGACCGCGAGATCCGCCTGCTCTTCTTCGGACGCGGTCACACCGGCGGCGACATCGTGGTGCACCTGCCCCGGGAGCGCGTGCTCATCACCGGCGATCTGCTGCTACCCCGTCTGCCCTACATGGGGGACGGCTTCCTCGACGAGTGGGACGACACCCTGGAGCACCTGAAGTCGCTGGACTTCGACTGGGTCCTTCCCGGCCACGGCAACCCCTTCCAGGACCGGGAGCGGATCACGTACCAGCAGGAATACATGCGGGACCTGCAGGCCCAGGCCGAGGCGCTCCATGCGCAGGGGCTGTCGTACGAAGAAGCGGCGGCGAGGATCGACATGTCCGACCATGCGGAGCACTACCCTCAGGTCGCGGGGGCGGGGGTGCCGGCGGTCACGGTGCAGCGGATCTTCGAGCTGCTGGACGGGGGAAGCTGAACCGCCCCATGCCGTCAGGGCAGCACGATAGGGCCACTCCTCCACGATAGGGGACCCTCTCCACGATGGGGACGCTCCTCCACGATAGGGGACGCTCCCGGAAGTCTCAGCTGAAACGCCTATCTATTCATAATTTGAATGATTATCATTCACAATATGAATAATTGTGTTCTACCACGGGCGGTTTCTGCGAGTCTGGCGACCGCGCTGCGCGTCATGCCCGCCGTCGTGGTCGCTGGGGCGCGTCAGACCGGGAAGACAACGCTTGCGCGTGTAGTCGGGCGGACGGGGACCGCACACGGGCCCGGGCCAGCGGCTCAAGGTGGCCGACAGTACCTGTCGCTGGACGACTTCGACGTACTCGACCTCGCTCGGCGCGACCCCGACGCCCTGGTCCGCCGCCCGCATCCGGTGACTCTCGATGAGGTGCAGCGTGAGCCCGGTCTCCTCAGCGCCGTCAAGCGGGAGATCGACCGGGGGCGCCAGCCCGGCCGCTTTCTGCTCACCGGGTCTGCGAACCTGCTGATGATGCGCCGGGTCTCGGAGTCGCTCGCCGGGCGCGCCAGCTACCTGACCCTGTGGCCGATGACTCGACGGGAGCAGCTGGGACTCGGCGAGTGCGGCATCTGGGAAAGGCTGGTCGAGGTTCCCGACCGGCATTGGCTGGATGTCGTCGCGGCAGACGGCGGTGGCCGGGAGGACTGGAGACCGTGGGCCCGGCGCGGAGGATTCCCATTCCCGGCCGTTCACCTCGGCACGGACGAGGAGCGGGCAATCTGGTTCGACGGCTACGTACGGACGTACCTCGAGCGAGATCTCCAGACGCTTTCCGCGATCCACTCGCTTCCCGACTTCCGCAGACTGATGCGCGCCGCCTGCCTACGCATTGGCTCGACCGTGAATCAGAGCGAGCTGGGCCGTGATGTCGGACTGAGTCAGCCGACGGTTCACCGATACCTCAACCTGCTCGAAACGTCCTACCTGCTGCTGCGGATCCCGGCCTACGCGGTGAACCGGACCAAGCGGCTGATCAAATCGCCGAAGCTCTATTGGGCCGATACCGGTCTGGCGATGCACCTGTCGCAGGAGGTCGAGCCGCGGGGCGCCCACCTTGAGAATCTGGTGTTGCAGGACCTCCTGGTGTGGCGAGATTCACGTTCTTCTCCGGCCGAGGTCCTGCACTGGCGGGCGACTACCGGTGAGGAAGTGGACTTCGTGATTGAGGCCGGGGACTCGCTGCTGCCCATCGAAGTGAAGGCGACGAAGCGACCCTGGCTCGCCCACGCGGCCAACCTGCGCACGTTCCGAAGGGAATACGGGCACGCCGCCCGTTCGGGTCTGCTTCTCCACGGCGGGGACTCCGTGGAGTGGCTCACCGCGGAAGTCCTTGCCGTTCCGTGGTGGCAGGTGATGTAGCGCGCCCCCGCCGCGAGGCGCGAATCGCCCGGCCCTTGCGTCCTACCGCTCCGGCATCGCCACCGCCTCACCCGGCTTCGGCCTCACGCCCTCGGCAAAGAGCTGCGCGTTCAGCGCGGGCACGCGCGACGTGATCAGCTCGTTGAGCGGACCGAGCAGCTCCTCCATCACCTCCCAGGCGCGGTCGACCTGCCACCTATGGTCCTCGGTCGGCAGGGTGGACGAGCCCTGGATGGCCGTGGCCACCCCCGCATTACGGCGGGCCTCGCCCACGTCGTCGTCGATTTCTTCCAGCGCCTCGCGGATCGCTTCCAGTTCCTCATCCAGCCCCTCGGGGGCTTCGGCCGCGGCTTCGATCAGCTCCTCGGCGGCGTCCAGCTGCTCCTCCAGCGCGCTCACGCACGGCCGGCCTCGTAGATCGACGGGGCGAGCGCGTGCAGGCTCATCAGCGCATCCTGGCGGGCCATGCGGTCGGCCCGGGTCATGGGGCGGCGCGGGTCGGCCTGGATCTCGACGGTTGACGAGTACGTCTGCCCGCCCACTGTCATGCTGACCGTGTAGACGCCCGGCGTGGCAACCGGGCCCTGCGGAGTGCCCGGCTGACCGAATCCGACAGGTTGCTGGGGGCCTTCCGGCTCGTAGGGCGCGTCCATGCGCCAGTCCCACACGACCTCGTTGACGCCGGCTTCGGACGGCGCTTCCAGGGTGCGGATGTGGGTGCCGTCGGAAGCGGTGATGGTGAGGGCGAAGGTGGTTTCTTCCGCAGGCTCCCCGTCGGCCATGTCGCCGTCGCTCGCGCCGGCATCGTCGCCGTCCCGCAGGTAGTAGCGGATCAGGGTGCCGCGCGGGGGGTTCGGGGCCGAGTAGGTGGCGCCGGTGAAGGGCCAGTCGCCGCGCTGCGCCCACATGATGGTCTCGCGGGCCTGGGGGAAGATGCGGCCGGCTTCGGCGAGGGTCTCGGCCGAGAGGTGCTCGAGGGGGGACACGTCGGCGAGGATCCAGAAGGAGCGGCCGTGGGTGCCGACGAGCAGGTCGTTGTCGCGGGGGTGGATGAGGATGTCGTCAACGGGGACGACGGGGAGGTTGTTCTTCAGCTGGACCCACTGCTCGCCGCGGTCGACCGAGACGAAGACGCCGACTTCGTTGCCGACGAAGAGGAGGTTGGGGGCGCGGTGGTGTTCGGTGACGACGTTGACCGACCAGCCGTCGGGGAGCCCGTCGGTGATGCGTCGCCAGCTGTCGCCATAGTCCTCGCTGACGTAGACGTAGGCGGCGTAGTCGGCGTTGCGGTGACCGTCGAAGCTGGCGTAGACCCGGCCCTCGGCGTGATGGGAGGGCTCGAGGCGGCTCACGTAGGTCCGCTCGGGAAGGTCGGGGATGCGGTCGGCGACGTTGGTCCACGTAGCGCCATCGTCGCGGCTGATCTGGACATTGCCGTCGTCGGTACCGACGTAAAGCAGCCCGGGGGTCAGCGGGGACTCGGCGAAGGCGGTGAGGTTGCCGTAGGTCGAGATGCCGTCGTTGACCGACATCTGGGGCTCCGAGCCGGGCACGCCCATGATCTCGAGCTCGTCGCGGTCGATCTGTCTGGTGAGGTCGACGCCGCCCACCTCCTCCCAGGACATGCCGCGGTCGCGGGAACGGAGGAGGTAGTTGGCGCCGAGGTACACGGTGGCCGGGTCGTGGGGGGAGAGCTGGAGGGGGGAGTTCCAGTTGAAGCGGTAGGTCTTGGCGGTGTCTCCGTCGGCGCGCGGGCCGGTGATGGGGCGCATCGGGGTCTTTTCGCCGGTGTTGAGGTCGTACCGGTTCATGTTCCCGTTCTGGGACTCGGAGAAGACGATGGTCGAGTCCGTGGGGTCGACGATCGTGAAGAAGCCGTCCCCGTACGCGGTCTCGTACCAGTCCTGGTGGCGGATGCCGTGGAACGAGCGCGTGTTGGAGGGCCCGCACCAAGGGTCGTTGTCCTGGAGGCCGCCGCAGACGTAGTACGGGTCGCGCATGTCGAAGCCGATGGCGTAGAACTGGCCCAGCGGGAGGTTGTCGAACATGCGCCAATGGGCGGTGCCGTCCCAGCTGGCGACCACGCCGCCGTCGCTGCCCAGGATGAGGTGGTCGGGGTCGTCGGGGTTGATCCAGAGCGCGTGGTGGTCGACGTGGACCTGGGAGGCACCGTCGCTGCGGAAGGTGCGGCCGGCATCGTCGGAGACCATGAGATTGCCGCCGAGGACGTAGATGCGCTCGGGGTTGGTGGGGTCGATGCGGACCTGGGAGTAGTACATGGGCCGCGGGTTGGTGCCGGACATCTTCTCCCAGGTGTCGCCGCGGTCCAGAGAGCGGAAGAGGCCGCTTTGGGACTCGCCGTCACCGCCGCCGCCGAAGAAGCCGGCGTCGGGGCTGCGCGCGTCCGCCTCGACCAGCGCGTAGACGACGTTGCCGTCCTGGCGAAAGACGTCGACGCCGATTCGTCCCTTGGCGCCTGCGGGCAGGCCGTCGGTCAGCTCGGTCCAGCTGTCGCCGCCGTCGAAGGTGCGGTACAGGCCGCTGCCGGGCCCGCCGCCGTTGAAGCCCCAGCCCGTGCGCTGGCGCTGGTACATCGCCGCGAAGATCGTGTTGGGGTCGCCGGGGTCCATGGCGAGGTCGATCGCGCCGGTGTGCTCGTCGATGTAGAGGACGTTCTCCCAGGTCTCACCGCCGTCGTGCGTGCGAAAGACGCCGCGCTCCTCGTTCGGGCCCCACAGGTCGCCGACGGCCGCCACGTACACGATGTCCGGATTGCGGGGGTGGATGAGGATGCGCCCGATGTGTTTGGTGGCTTCGAGCCCCATGTGGCGCCAGGTGTTCCCGGCGTCGGTGGACTTGTAGACGCCGTTGCCCCAGCCGGACGACTGGCGGTTCTGCGGCTCCCCGGTGCCAACCCAGACCAGGTTCGGGTTGGACTGGTCGAGGGTGACGTCGCCGATGGAGCTGGTCGGCTGGTCGTCGAAGAGCGGCGTCCACGAGGTGCCGTGGTTCTCGGTCTTCCAGACGCCGCCGGTGCCGGTCGCGATGTAGAAGATCTGGGGCTTCGACTCGACGACGGCGAGGTCGGCGATGCGGCCGCCCATGAGCGCGGGGCCGATCTCGCGGTACTGCAGGTGCGAGATGGCGGTCTCGAGGGTGGTCTGGGCGGCGGTGGGGGCGGGCGCGAGAGCGGGGGTGAGGAACAGTGCCGAGAGGCAGAGGAGAATGCGCGCGGTCTTCATTGGGGGGATCCTCAGGGATCGGGTGGGTCGGCTGTCCGAGCAAAGTCCGGCCCCGGGGGCGGTGGCGCAATCGCTCCGTCTGACCGCCCGCCGATCGTCGCATTGTGCCGCGAGCACGGCATCGCGACCGTTCTGACGAACGACCGCGATTTCGATCGTTTCAGGCACTTGCGGGTACGGTATCTGGAGTAGCCGCAGCAGTAGCCGCCCTGAAGGGAACCTGAGGCACATGAAGACCCTGCTCCGACCATCCCGCCGCGGCCACCCTGGCCGCTTGCCGCTCGTATTCGCCGCGTCGCTGGCGGTCGCATGCGGAGGCGACACGACCGAGCCTCCGCCACGACGTCCGGTTCCGGTTGCCACCACCGTCCTTGTCTCGCCAGCGTCGGCCTTGATTGCCGCGATCGACGACACTGTCCGCTTCTCGGCGGATGTTCGCGACCAGGAAGGCCGGCCCATGACCGGCGTGGCGATAACCTGGCGGTCGAGCGACCTGTTCGTCGCAACCGTGAATGCCCTCGGCGTCACCAGGGCGACCGGGAACGGCACCGCCACGATCACCGCGATGGTCAGCGGGGTGTCGGGCACGGCGGCCCTCACGGTCGAGCAGCAGGTCGCGGCCGTAGCGATCTCGCCCGACTCGTCGGTGCTTGTCGTCGGCGAGACGCTGCCCCTGGAGGCGGCGATCGTGGACGCCAACGGTCACGCGGTCCAGGGGGCTCAAGTCGCTTGGGAGTCCGGCGACACGAGCGTGGCCACGGTGGACAGATCCGGCCGGGTGACGGCCGCGGGCGTGGGCCGAACTCTGGTCACGGCCATGGCGGATGAGGTGGTGGCCGAGGTGGCCGTGGCGGTGCTGCCGACGCCGGTGAGCATGACAATCGCGCCGCGAGCGATCGAGTTCGCGTCGCTGGGCGATACAATCGCGCTGGCGGCGACGGCTTTCGACGCCGACGGCAACGACATCGAGGGCCTCGCCTTCGTGTGGTCAAGCACGGACACCATGGTCGCCACGGTGGACGCACTGGGTCGGGTCGTCTCGGTGGACAATGGCACCGTCGACGTCACGGCCGCGCGCGCGGCAGCTTCCGCCGGTGCCGCGGTGCGCGTCGCGCAGGTCGCCGAGTCGCTCCAGGTCCTGCCCGCCGTCGACACGGTGGCGGTGGGCGACTCGATCGCACTGACCGCGCAGGCCGCCGACGCCAACGGCTACGCCATCGCCGCGGCCGCAGCCCCCGCCTTCGACTGGATCTCGGCCACGCCGGAAGTGGTCGCCGTGGACGCCACCGGTCTGGCCGCCGCGCTTGCCCCCGGCATCGCCTCGGTCACCGCCAGCGCGGGTGGGCTGGAAGCCACCACTTCCCTGACCGTGGAGGCAGCGGCCGCCTTCGACAAGCGCGTGCTCACCGATTTGTTCCAGGCCACCTCCGGGCCGACCTGGACGCGTTCGGACAACTGGCTGACCGGCGCCCCGGCAGAGGATTGGTACGGGGTCGGCATCGACGACAATGGGCGGGTCGCCCAGGTGGACCTCTCCAGGAATGGTCTGTCGGGCAGAATCCCTCCGCAACTCGGCGACCTTCGGTCCCTGCGGGCACTCAGTCTCTCCGACAACGCTCTAGTCGGTCCATTGCCGGAGGAACTTTCCAATCTCGACCGACTGGAAACCCTGCTCCTGTCCTCGAACGATCTCACCGGCACAATCCCCACGTGGCTTGCGGACATGCCGTCGCTACGGTTGCTCTCGCTGAGCATAAACGAAATCACCGGTCCCATTCCGAAGGAACTGAGCCGAATGCCGGTGATCGAGGGTCTCTACCTGACCGGAAACGCGTTGGTCGGCGAGATTCCACCGGAAATCGGGGATCTTGCGACGCTGTCCTTTCTCCATCTCGGCAGCAACCAACTCGAAGGCGGGATTCCCCCCGAACTTGGCAACCTGACCGACCTCAGACGATTGAGCCTGCGATCAAACCAGCTGACCGGCCCGGTCCCGCCGGAACTGGGCCACCTGACCAACCTCGAGCGATTGGAGCTCTACTACAACGGGTTCACAGGCGAAATCCCGCGCGAGTTGGGCGACCTGAGCAATCTGGCCGTACTCGGGTTACTGGCGAACCGGTTCACGGGCGAAATCCCCCCGGAACTGGGCAAGCTGACCCGTCTGACCCACCTCTATCTGGGCCGGAACCAGCTCACCGGGGCCATCCCGCCGGAACTGGGCGACCTGACCAGCCTGGAAGTGTTCGAGGCGATGCTCAACCAGCTCGATGGCCCTCTGCCCCCCGAACTGGGGCGCCTGGCGGCCCTGGAGCACCTCATCCTCTCCCGCAACCGCGGTTTGCAGGGCGAGTTGCCACGCGAATTCACCGCTCTCGCGCTGGATGAGCTCCAGCTTGGCGCGACGGGACTGTGCGCGCCCCAGGGCGACGAATTCCGCATGTGGGTGGCTTCGATCGACACGGGGTGGGCACCGCTGTGCGCCGAGGAGCGCACACACGCGTACCTGACGCAGGCGTCACAGTCGGCGACGGTTCCCGTGAAGCTGGTGGCGGGCGAGCAGGCGCTGCTCAGGGTGTTCGTTGTCGCAAACAGCGGGGTCAGTGCGACTTTCCCGACCGTCCGGGCAAGGTTCTTCGCCGACGGCCGGGAGGTCCACTCGGTGTCGGTACCGAGATCGTCTCGCCCCCTTCCGATGTCGGTCGACGAAAGTGCTCTCGACGCCTCGGCCAACGCGCTCATCCCGGGTACCGTACTGGTGCCAGGGCTGGAGATGGTGGTGGAGATCGACCCTGAGGGCGCGCTTCCGGCAGGTACCGGGGTCCCGCGGCGGTGGCCGGCAGAGGGGCGCGCCGCGGTGGATGTCCGGCGGATGAGGCCGCTCGATCTGACGCTGGTGCCGTTCCTTTACAACTCGAACCCCGAACAGGCGCTGGCCGACCGGGTCAAGATACTGCGGGCGCAGGATGAACTGTTCCAACTGACCCGTGACCTGCTGCCCGTGGAAGTATTCACGGTCACCGCCCGCGAGCCCATGTGGACATCGATCGATCCGGTGCACACCAACAGTGCGGCACTGCTGCGCGAAACGTGGGCGATCCGGACGATGGACGGCGCCTCCGGCTACTACATGGGGGTGATGCGCGGGGGCGGAGGGCGCGCGTACATCGGCTGGCCGGCCAGCGTGTCGGGCCTCCTGGGCCCCACCATCGCCCACGAGCTGGGTCACAATATGTCCCTGCGCCATGCACCGTGTGGAGATCCGCCCAACATCGAGCTGATCTACCCCTATGTGAACGGCTCCATCGGCTCGTGGGGCTACGACTTCCTGCGGGGACTCCTGATCAGTCCGACGCGTCCCGACTTCATGTCGTACTGCGACCCCGAGTGGGTGAGCGACTACAGCTTCAACAAGGCCCTCCACTTCCGCGAGACGCTGGAGCCGCAGCGGGTGGCCTCGCGCGCCTCGGAGGTCCCGGCCGGCGTGGGGCTGCTCCTGTGGGGGGGCCAGGGTGCCGACAGCGTCCCGATCCTGGAGCCGGCGTTCGTCGTGCGCGCGCCGCCGTCGCTGCCACAGGAGGACGGACCGTTCCGTCTGACCGGACTGACCGCCCAGGAGGACACCCTGTTCTCGCTCTCGTTCGCGATACCGGAGACGGGTGAGGGCGACGGAGCGTCGTCGTTCGCGTTCGTGCTCCCGACACGGAGTTCGTGGGCGGACTCGCTGGACCGCATCGTGCTGATCGGTCCCGGGGGTTCGGACGCGGTGGGACGGGGGGACCCAGTGGGACGAGGGGACGCAGTGGGCCGGGGGCACACCCCAGGCCGGGCATCCGTGCTGCTGATCGACGAACGGAGTGGACGCGCACGCGGATTCCTCCGCGACTCTCCCGGGCAGCCCCTGACGTTGCCGACGACGTCTCTCCGTTTGCCGGAACCGGGTCTGGAAGCCGTCGTCAGCCGGGGCGTGCCCGACTCCACCGCGTGGCGTCGCTAGCCACTGGCCAGCCAGCCCCGCGCGCGCCCTACCGGAGTTCCTTCATCGGCATCACGATCGCCGAGGGGTACGTCGCGTTCCGCCGCACCGACAGCACCGGAACGCTTCCGTCACGCGGGTAGCGCAGGAAGGTGTCCGCGTCGGCCCCCGCGACCGCCACCCTGACCCGGTGTCCTTCCCGGATCAGCGCCGATGTCGCCCACAGGTCGAAGCCGATCTCGGCGACCTCGCCCGGCACCAGCGGCATTGCGTCGGCGCGGAGCTCGGACCGATGCGGGCCGTACTTGCGGTAGAGAGGCGGGTCGTCGGTGACGGCGCGCATCACGGCCCGCAGCTGACCCTCGGTGATGTACGTCACCGTACCGTCCGGCGCGACATCCTCCAGGTAGACGATGAATGCACCGTCGCTCTCGGTCGACGACAGCCACAGGGTGACCACCGGATGCCCCGTGATCTCGGTGTCGACCGCCATCGGGGCGCTCGTGTAGGTCAGCAGCTTCGCGTCCTCGTCCCGCCGGTTCCCGTACACCACGTCGCCGCCGCCCCCGTTGGTGTACCAGCGGTTGCGCGTGCCCGTGGTCGCCGTGTAGTCGACGGTGTAGTCGTCCGCGCCCTCCGCGTCGGTGGGTAACTCACGGCTCAGCGTGCCGTCCGCTCCGAAATACCAGGTCACGTCCTCGAACCCCCCGGGGGGCCAGACCTCGGTTCTCATCCATCGGTCGGCACCGAGCGTGTAGTAGTTGATCTCGTGGGGCGTCCGGCCCGACCCGCCCTCCTTGAGGTGTTCGTCGAAAAAGGCGACGAGTTCGGCGAACCGCTCGTCCGCGTCCGGCGCCACCGGCGTGTCATCCGGCCGGAAGGGATCGGCGTCGTTGCGCGCCCCGTGGTCCCAGGGCCCAATGAAGACCTGCTGCGCATTGGAGATCGTGTTGTAGCGGCCCAGCGTGCCGTTCACGGTCCCGGCGTCCTGCCAGCCTGCCCGGACGAACATCGCCACGCCCGACTCCTCGATCTGCGGCAGATGGCCGGAGGGGCTGCGCCGATGTCCCACGTGGGTCTCGCCGTAGCGGCCGAAGGGATCGTCGCGGTACTCGTACTCCAGCGCGGCCCCGAAGGGCACCGTGTTGGCCTCGTGCTCGGTCACCGCCGCCGTGAGCAGCGCACCGTCTCCGTCCGCGTCGACGGGCTTGACGCCGGTCACCCGCCCGCGCAGTTCGTCGCACTCTGCCCCGCTCACCCCTGAGAGGCCGCAGATGTCGTTGAGGTCCTGCATGCGCGTCCGGTCGGACCAGCTCTCCAGGAACCCGACCGTGAGCACGCCGCCGGGGAAGACCAGGTGGCCGAAGTTGTCGAAGTCGTTGAAGAGCGGCGCCACCGCCTTCACCGCCGGGTGCCGGTTGACCGCCAGCATCTCCGCCGTGTTGCCCGCGTACGACACGCCGTATGCCCCGACCCGCCCGTTCGACCACGGCTGCGCCACGATCCAGTCCGCGACCTCGCCGTAGTCCCGTACCTCGTCCTCGGCGAGTTCGAAATGCCGGATCCCGAACGAGGCCCCGCTTCCGCGCCCGTCGACGAGCACCAGCGCGTACCCCGCCGCGTTCCAGCGCTCGGCCTCGTCGAAGTTGGCATCGCTCTCGAGCGGCACGTCGACCATACCACGGGCCCTCCAGTAGCGCGTCGCCCTGATCATGGTGGGCAGCAGAGCGCCCTCCTCTATCCCGTCGGGCAGCCACACGTCGACCGCGATCCTCACGCCGTCGCGCATGGGGATGTGCAGCGCCTGGTTGCGGGTAAGCGTGCTGACCGGCCCCTCCGCACCCGCCCGGCCGGGAGAGGCATCCCCCGCCCGGGAAGGATCATCGCCGTCGGCGCACGCGGCCACGAGCGCGAGCGCCACCGCCAGCACCAGGGCCGCACCGGCAGCCACGCACCGCCCGCTCGCCGGTCCTGCGCGCCCGACCATCACCACGCGATCGCGTGACCGTCGCGGCGAGGATCCGACCCGCCAGCCAGCGCCCCGGTCTCCGCATCTCTGTACACCCCCTGAACCCCTCCCATATTGCCCGGCTCCACCAAATGATGGCCCCGATCGGCCAGTTCCTGGTACACGCCGGGCGGGAACCCCGCTTCGAGATACGTCATCGAGTCCTCCGGGATCGGCGTCCGGCCCCCGCCACGGTTGATCGCCATGCGCGGAGAAGCGATCGCGAGCTGCATGTCCATCCCGCCGACCACGAGCTTGGTGATCGTCTGCCCGACGGTCTGCGGAATCGTATAGCCGCCGGCTGCCCCGACCGCCGCGACGAGCCGGCCGTCCTTCATGACCACGCACGGCGTCATCACGCCCTTGGCCCGCTGCCCGCCCTCCAGGTGGTTCACGTGACCCTCCTCCAGCACGAATCCGAACGTGTGGCCGTTGTTGAGGAAAATGCCGGTGTCGCCCGCAATGACGCCGCTGCCGTAGATGCTCACGAGCGACTGCGTGAATGCGACGGCGTTGCCCCAGCGGTCGGCGGTGGACAGGCTGGTGGTTCCGAAGAAGGGCAGCGGCTCGCCGGAAAACGACGCCACGCGCGCCGGGTCGATCTTCGCGCGCTGCTCGTCGGCATACGCCAGGGAGATGATCCGGTCGACGGGAATCTCGATGTCCCGGCCGGTGTTGTACCGGTCGTCATCGGCCAGGGCCAGCTTGCAGGCCTCCACCCAGAGGTGCGCGAACTCGCTGCCGTACAGGTCCATGTCCGCCAGGTCGAAGCCGTCCATGATGTTGAGCGCCTGGAACATCGACATTCCGCACGACCCCGGGGGCATCGCGTAGAGATCGTGGCCCTGGAAGCTGGTCGTGATCGGATCGCGCCATTCGACTTGGTAGGACTCGAGGTCGGCCGTGGTCATGTGCCCGCCGTTCTCGGCGAGGAAGCCCACGACCCGGTCCGCGAGGTCGCCGCTGTAGAAGTCGTCCGCCCCGGCGCGGGCCAGATGCCGCATGCTCGCGGCCAGGTCGGGCTGCCGGATGACTTCGCCCATGCGCGGCGGGCGGCCATGCGGGAAGAAGACGCGGGTCGTCGACGGGAAGCGGCCCAGCTTCTCGGCGGCGCCGTTCGTGTGCAACTGGTCGAACTTCGAGATCACGAAGCCGTCTTCGGCCAGCTGGATCGCGGGCTCGAACACGTCGCCCAGGCTCATCGTGCCATAGCGCTCCAGAGCGGCCGCCCATCCCTTGAGGGCGCCGGGGACGATCGGCGCCTGGTAGCCGGCGTCGAAGTCGTCGAGGGTCATCGTGCCGGGAGAAGAGGCGGCGGGCGCGCGGCCCATCGCGTCGAGACCGACGACACGGTCTTGGTCGGCCAGGTAGATCACCATGAATCCGCCGAATCCCCCGATCCCCGACATGTAGGGCTCGGAGACGTTCAGCGTGGCGGCGGCGGCCACGATCGCGTCGACGGCGTTGCCGCCCTGCATCATAATCGTGGTGCCGGCGAGAGACGCGTAGTAGTCGGCCGCGGCGGTGACGCCGCGCCGGCCCCAGACGCTTCCGTGGGCGATTCCGAGGTGGCCGGCATCGGGCGGCCGGTAGGCTTCCGAACCCTCGGAGCCACCGGTGGTCGACGATGGGCTGCAGGCCAGCAGGCCGGAACCGGCGGCTGCGGCGGACGCGGCGGAAGCGGCGAGGAAGTCCCGGCGTTTCATGGAAATCGCTCCTGATATGGGGTCACCTGAAAGGCATCGGCTGGCTGGCGCACCGGAGGATGCCAACATACCCTACCGCCTGACTTCTCGCACCGATGCGAGTATTGCCACCAAAACCAGACGATCGAGCGTACCGTGTCCGACTCCCTCGACCCCCGCGTCTTCCTCTTCACGGCCCTGGCGCTCCTGACCGCCTACCTGCTCTTCGCCTGGTACCGGTCGGCCACCGCCGCGACGCGAGCGGGCCGCACCGGCGACGGATGGAGCGGACCGCCCAGCTTCTACGAGAACGCGGTCGGCTTCGTCACCAACTTCTTCGACACGCTGGGGATCGGCTCGTTCGCGCCGACGACGTCGCTCTTCAAGCTCAAGCAGGTCGTGCCGGACGAGAACATCCCGGGGACGATGATGGTCGGCCACACCCCGCCGGTCGTGATCCAGGCCTTCATCTTCATCGCGATCATCTCGGTGGATCCGGTCACGCTCGCCACGCTCCTGGTTGCTGCGGTGCTGGGGGCGTGGCTGGGCGCGGGCGTGGTGGCGAAGCTCCCCCGATACCGGATCCAGGTGGGCATGGGGATCGCGCTGCTGATCGCGGCGGTGACCTTCGTCCTGGCCATCTTCGAGATCGCCGCGGTGGGCGGCGAAGCCACCGGGCTCTCGGGCGCAAACCTCGCCATCGCCTTCGCCTGCCTCTTCGTGCTCGGCTCGCTCATGACCATCGGCATCGGCATGTACGCCCCCACGATGATCGTCATCAGCCTCATGGGCATGAACCCCGCCGTGGCCTTCCCCATCATGATGGGTGCGTCGGCCTTCCTGATGCCCGTCGCGGGACTGCGGTTCCTGAAGGCCGGACGCTATGGGCTGAAGGCGGCCCTCGGGCTGGCGATCGGCGGCATTCCGGCCGTGCTCATCGCGGCGTTCATCGTGAGATCGATCCCGCTCAACTACATGCGGTGGCTGGTCGTCGTCGTCGTGCTGTACGCTGCGATCCTGATGCTGAGGTCGGCGGTGCAGGAGCGGCGCGCGGCGGCCTCCCGACCCGGTTAGCGCACCTTGCGCGAGAAGTTCCCGTGCACGCTGTAGCTCTCGATCGTGCCGGATTCGTCCCTGTGGAAGATGTAGGCCTCGCCGAGTTCGCCGTCGTCCCGCACGCGCCGGAAGGTGTCGCCGTCGACATGGCGCAGCTTGTTCATCGACTCCACCGGGTTGTTGCTGGGCAGACCCAGACTCACCAGGGTGTCGTCCCAGCGCAGAATCACCCCCTCGCCCCAGTTGGACTCGTACAGCCCCTCGTACTCGGCAAGTGAGGCCGGGCGCGCGGTGCCGCCGCCGGGATCGCTCTGGATCGACTCCAGGGCCGCGCCTACCGTCGACATCATCCGGGCCCACACGTCGTCCGGACTGGCCTGGGCGTTCATCATGACGATTCCCGCCAGCTTCTTCGCAGGTTTCAGCTGAAACGTGGATCGGAATCCGGGGCAGCTGCCTCCGTGGCCAACCGTGCGGTCGCCACCACGCTCCCCCACCGAAAACCCGAGCCCCCACATGGTGTCGAAGTCGGGGTCCACCCAGTGGACGCGATGCATCTCCCGCAGCGTGTTGACGCCCAGGACTTCCGTTCCTCCGTTCTCCAGCAGCCGGAACTGCCAGGACGCCAGCCTGGCCAGGTCCTCCACCGTCGACGCAAACCCGGCCGCCGGAGCGATGCCGTGCGTCTGGAAGAAGGGCGCCTCGGCCCGCTGGCCGTCCCGCGTCAGCCGGTTGTATCCGGTGGCGAACCGATCACCCTTGTGCTGCTCGGGAATGTCCGTGTAGGTGTCCGACATGCCGAGCGGATCCAGGATGTTCGCCCGGATGTAGTCGTCGTAGGTCATCCCGGAGGCCTGTTCGACGATCTGTCCGGCGAGCGCCATGCCCAGGTTCGAATACTGGAAATAGTGTCGGCCGGGGTAGAGCGTCTCCTGATCCGACAACCCGTCGATGATCGCCTCGCGCGTCGGGAACGGAAAGTCGGGTCCGGTCCAGTAGGGATGGGCGGACTCGCGCGGGAGCCCCGACGAGTGCGTGAGTATTCCTTCGACGGTCACCGCGGGACCATCGGGGTGCGCCTGCTCCAGATCGTACCAGGGCAGAATGCCGGACACCGGGTCGTCGAGCCGCAACTTCCCCGCGTCCCGCTGCTGCATGACGCCGATCGACGTGAACAGCTTGGAGATCGAGCAGACCGAGTACATGGTGGAAGGCGTCGCGGGCACCTCGGCGTCAGGGTGCGCGTACCCGTACCCCCTGGCCCAGACCAGGTCCTGATCGTGCACCAGGGCGACCGAGACTCCGGGGATCTTCTCATAGTCCATCTTGGCGTCCAGCCACGCCTCGAAGAGGTCGACGGCCTGCTCGAAGCGGGGGTCCCCGGTCGGATCGGATTGCGCGCAGCCGGTGGACGGGGCAAGAGCGAGTACGGCCAGGGCAAGCAGGGCGACGTTGCGGGACCGTGGACGGGACGTGCGGAGCGTGCTCGACGGGCGGGACATGCGATTCATGGGGACCTCTCCTGGGGACGGATCGCGAGCGCCTCCCAAAGCGCAGGGAAGCCCGTCCATAGTGTTTGGGCGGGCAGACGGGGGCAAGCGGAATCGTGTCCACGCTTCGCCGGCCGGGCCCACCCGCGCTACGTTCCTGCGCGCCATCGGATTCCTTCAGCCCCAGGCTGCAGAAGCGAATTGAACCAACGCATCCAGCGAAACGCCATCCCGGTCGTCGCGGGACTCCTTGTTTTCGCGCGACTCCGGGTTGTCGCGGGACTCCTTGTGGCTCTCGGAGCGTCTGCTCCAACCTCGTTGCGGGCCCAGCAGCCCACCCCCGTCTCCGGTGCAGTATCCTGCGCCGAGTGCGTGATCACGCTCGACACGGTCGCAACCCTGGGGACCTGGGACGACTCGGGTATCCCGATCATCACCCCCTTCTCCCGCGTTGCGGTCGACCACCGCGGCCGCTTCCTGATCACTCACCTGACCTACCCCGCGATCTCGGTCTTCGCGCCGGACGGCGAGTTTCTCGGGATCGTGGGGCGCGGCGCGGATCGCGGAGGCGCAAGCGCGCGTCCGGGGCCAGGCGGGGGTCGCCCCGTCGAATTCGAAGCGATCGCCCACGTCAACGTCGGTCCGCGCTTCATCCACGCCTTCGACTTCCGCATGGGGCGAACGGTCCTCGACCAGGACTTCGAACTGGTCCGCACGGACCCGGGACTGGGGCAGGTGTTGTCGTCGGTTGTGTTGGAGGGGGACAACGTCGCGTTCGCCGTGCCCGCTGCCGTGCCCGCCGCCGAGCCGGCCACGGTGGGTCACCAGCTGCATGTCGTCGACCTGGCGGGCCAGCTCAGCCACTTCGGCGGTGACCCGCCATCCGGCCGCTCGCCGCAGCCGCAACGGTTCATAGTGGCCGGCGACGACACGAGCGTCTGGGTCGTCAGCCAGCAGGCCAATCGCCTGGTGCGGTGGGACCTGGAGCCCGTGCCGGAGGCCGCCCGCGTCTTCGACCGCAGCGTCGAGGCCTTCGAGCGCCACAACCCGCCCACGGAGACGTGGCCAGGATCCCTCAACGTCGGCAGCATGCTCGACGAAAGCGGGCTCTGGATCGCATGGCAGACGCCCGACCCCGAATGGACGGAGCGGATCAGCCCCGGCGGCCAGATCCCCGAGGCGCCGTGGCAGACGGTTCTGGACGGGTGGCTGGACCTGGTCGATCCGGCCACGGGACGCACGCTGGCGCGCTACCACGGCGACGACGCCCTGCTCGGATTCGCGAACGGGTCGCGGTATGTCGTCTCATACCACGAGCCCGACTCGGGGGGTTCCTACATTCGTTTGCTGGAGCCGCGGCTGTCGCGCGTCAGTTCGGGACCCGGGCAACACGCTTCACCAACACCGTCGACT
Source organism: Longimicrobiales bacterium (assembly GCA_965116905.1). GTDB lineage: Bacteria > Gemmatimonadota > Gemmatimonadetes > Longimicrobiales > Gaopeijiaceae > Bin94. Next base: position 3,789,724 of record OZ220732.1, read on the forward strand.
CGCCCAGTTCGCCGGTCTCGATGAACGCGACAAGGCCGCCGGGGCCGAACGCGTCGGGCATCGTCGTGCCCGCCGGGTAGGAGCCCAGGTACTGGCCTTCCACGGTCAACACGTCGATCGGGCCATCGCTCACAGGCTCGTCCCCCCTCCGCTGCACCCAGAGTCTTCCGTCCCAGGTCGTGCCCAGATCGCGAACGACCGGGACCTCGGAGGCCGCCGACAAGGCTTCGAGGAATGCGCGCGTAGAGGTCCGGGCCGCTTCCCGCAGCATGCCTTCCGGGATGCCCTGGATGAGTTCGCCCGTTCGCGCGTCCATCGCGGGCCTGCCCCCGCCCAGTCTGACCACCGCCCTGTCCGCCGATGCCTCGACCTGACGCTCGACTTCGGCTTCGAGGATCCGGTCGGTGACCGGCTCGGGGCGGAATGGCCGGGTAAGCACCCGCAACACGTTGCCATCGGGATCGGCAAGCTTGATCGCGTAGGCGGACGAATCCGAAAACGCAACGCCACCGCCGGGCAGCGGAGCCACGAAAAGGCCCGGATCGAACGTACGCGGAGGGGGAGTCTGGCCCGCCATGCTGTGTGTCCGATTGCCCATGCGGACCTCGACCGTACCCGCAGACTCCGGGGCCCATGCGTCAACGATCGTCTCACGGTCGACGCTGTCGCCGTCAAGCGCCAGCCGGCGCACCGGGCGCTTGCCCGGCTCGCGAGCCTCGAACCGGCCGGGCCGGCCCTCCGCGATGGAAGGCTCGCCGAGCGCCTCCAGGAAGCGTGCTGACTCGATGAGCACCAGGTCTCCTGACAGAACCAGGGCGGCGCCTCGTCCGAGGTCCGCGAAGATACGCCCTCGGATGGCAAGCAGGTCATCGCCGAACCGCACACTGCGGAGGAATCGGCCGTCGCCGGCGTACAACTGGAACGCGCGATGCATCAGGTCGCTCACGACCACGCGTCCGTCCGGCATGATCGCCAGGCTTCGCGGGGAACTGAACTCGCCGGGACCCTGGCCCGCCCGGCCAATCGTCCTCACAAGGCCACCCTGTGGGTCAACGACCACGACCTGCATGGCATAGCCGTCGACGAGGTAGAGGTTGCCGTCTCCGTCAAACGCCGCTTCGTGGATGGTCCCGAACTGCTGCCATAGCGGGCCGTCCAGCGCCCCCACGTGGTAGACCTCTTCGAAGTCCGCATCCAGCCGGCGGTCCTCGGCCGGGAGCTCGACGACTTCCTGGCCGCTGACGGAAGCCCCCGCCAACAGGCTGAGCGGCAAGGAAACTAGAGAATTGTGTAAAATGTGTATTTTACGCATTTGTTGTGTCGGCCCCCCCGCCGTTCCAGACCCACCCTAGTTCAAGCCCTCCGGCAAGCGCCTCACGATCACCACCCTGACGTCGAACTCGTCGGCCTCGACAAACGCCGCCAAACCCTCCGGTCCGAAGGCGGCCGGCATTTCCGTCGCGCCCGCCGCGAAGCTGCCGAGATACCGCCCGTCAGCCGTCAGTACGTCGATGGGACCGTCGTCGTCCCCAGGCTCCTCGCCGTGCCGTTGCACCCAGATCAGTCCGTTCCATGTGGTCTTCAGGTCGCGAACGACCGAGACCTCGTCGAAGAACTCCAGATTCGCGATCCGGTCGCGCTCACGTCGGCGGATCTCCTCCGGGGTTCGGGGAATGAAGTTGGATCGGGGGAGTTGGTCGTCCGGCGTGGCCGCCAGCACTCGGAGACGGCGGCGCCTTTCGGCTTCGGTCACAGCATCCGTCGCGGGCATCGGCCAAAGCGGCCGCTCGAGTACTCGCCACACCCCCTCCCCCGGACGCGCCAACTTGATCGCGTACGCCGTGGAATCGGAGAAAACCACGTCCCCATCTGGAAGCACGCCCGGCAGCATGAGGGGGCCGAACACCTTTCGCGGTGCGATCGGGAACCTCATCTGCGCTCCCCCGACGTCAACACTCAGCGGTTCACCGGCCGGGGGCAGCCAGCCCTCCGCGACCGTGTCCTTTTCGACCACATCTCCCGCAAGAAACAGGCGCTCTATAGCACGGGAGGTGTGGGGAGGAGCACTACGCGGCCCGTCATCGCGCGACCAGGAAAACGATATCGTTCGGCCCCCGATCGCCGACACGACGGATTCGCCCATGGGCCCGGGCAACAGGTCGGTCACCATCCTGACTCCTCCATCGGACCCCATGCGGACCATTCGCTCGAACACCCCGTCCGTACCGAAGATCTGATACGCCCGGTGGCCGCTGTCTGCGACCACGACGCGGCCGTCACGGAACACCGCGACCGCCACTGCGCGGCGAAACTCACCCGGCCCCTCGCCGCGGCGCCCGAATCCGCGAAGGTACTCGCCGGCCGATCCCACCACGACGATTCGATCCGCCTGGTTATCGAACACGTACAACCGCCCCGCCTCATTGAACGCCACCTTGCGGACGTTGCCGAACTGCTCCCAGTCCTGGCCCGTTAGCGACCCGATCCTGTACACCTCGTCGAAGTCGGCATCCAGCCAGCGATCCTCGGCAGGGAGCCGGATGATCTCCTGGGCAGCAAGGTCGATAGCGCCGGACAGGCAGGCCAAGCTCAGGAAACAGGCCTTGTGCACCTCTCTCCTCCTCGAAAACGGTCCCGGGCGACTTACGTCAACTTTCGTAATACCCGGCACCGCCGGCAAGGATCCTGCACCGCCGCTCGAATGCTCGCAGGGATCTCCGGGGGCCCCTACGCCTCCCCCACCTCCGTCTCCTCGGCGCCGCCATCGGCCCCATCCCCACCCGCGCTCCCAAACCGCTTCGCCAGCCGCCGGTATCCCTCGGCCATCCCCCACGCCGCGCCCACCACGATCAGCAGCAGCAGCACCCACCTGAGCGTCGCCGCCCAGAACGCCGCGTCCATCGCCGGCCGCTGGAAGTCGTACGCGGAAAAGACCCCCCAACGCTCGGTCATCCAGTGCCAGCTGGTGTGTGCGACCAGCGCCGAGACCACGATCCCGCCGATCCGGGGCGCCACCACCTTCCCGAACAGCAGCGCAAGCGCCGGCACCATGAACAGCAGCGCAAAGAGCTGGCCGAACTCCACGCCGATGTTGAAGCCGAGCAGCGACGTGTAGAGGTGCGAGCCCGCGAACTGGAGCGATTCGCGCAGCTGGAAGGAGAAGCCGAACCCGTGCACGAGTCCGAAGCCGAACGCCCACAGCCACCGCCGGTCGAGCGTCCTTCCCACGATGTTTTCCAGCGCCATGAACACGATCGAGGCCGCGATCAGCATCTCGATCAGCGGGGGAAACCATAGCGCGTTGGGCGCGAGACCCAGGACCGATGCGCCCAGCGTGATCGAGTGCGCGACCGTGAACGCCGTCACCACGGACACGAGCGGCCAGAAGCGCCGCAGGGGAACGACCAGGCAGAGCAGGAAGAGCAGGTGGTCGATTCCGTCCAGGATGTGGGCGAAGCCGAGTACAACGAAGCGGAGCAGCGCCTGGTGCCATCTGGGGTCGAGGCGGACCTGCCCGGGACTGCCCGTGTACTGAAAAACCCGCTCCGCGCCGTCCGGGGTGATGAAGCGCAGCACCGTGGTCGTGCGGATCCCCAGGTGCGCCCAGGCGGGATCGATCGAGAAGCGTGAGTCGGCGGACTGGATGGGGGTCTCGAGGACCACGTCCAGCATGGCCTGTTCCAGCACCAGGTCGACGCCGGGCGAGATCGGAGGGGCCGACATGTGCGCGACCGCGCGGTCGTAGTCGGCGAAGGAGGGGTCCGAGGGGAGCGAAACCCGGCTGGCCGTGACAACCGGCGTCGGAAGGCGGGCCGTTTCCTCGTAGAGCGTCACGTAGCCCGCGATCCAGAGCGTGGCCAGGTCGTCCAGCAGGAGCGTCGCCTCGTCGATTTCGACGTAGCCGGGACCCCGTACGGGGAAGTCCACGTCGCGCATCGAGGTGAGCGGCACACGCAGGACAATCCGAAGCGCCCCCCCTTCGGCCTTGACGAACGCCCGCACGATCACGTCGGCGGGGATTTCGTGGGGGAGCGGGGCGGGGGCCGCGGCAGGGTGGGCGATGGGGCGGCGAGCCCGGGGCGCGGCCGGCCCTGCATGGGGCGCTGCACCGGGGGCTGCGGCGACAGGGGAGTGACGCTCCGGAGCCGGAGCCGCGTCCGGACCGGCGCCTTCCGCAGGCCCGACGGGCACCCATGCCGCCGCCGCCAGCGCGACGATCCTGCCGCTTCGCTGTCTTCGCCCTCTCATCCCACTCCCTCCAAACGGTTCGCGGACCCGGCCCCGCCATTCTGCCCCGCACCTACGCTGCGCGCCCGGCCCTTGGCTGACAAGCCACCCAGCCCGTACCTTGCCCCCCAAGTCGTCACCACGCACGTCCCACCAAGGGAGTCCCCAATGAAGCGGAACAAGCTTCTCGCCGCCGTCCTCGCGTTGGCCATCGTCGCCGTGTATTTCGGCATGAACCGCATTCAGGATGCGTCGGCCAGCGCGGTCGAAGCCCCGATGTTCGAAGTGGACCCGTTCTGGCCCCAACCGCTGCCGGACCACATGGTGCTGGGGTCGGCCATCGGTGTGGGCGTGGATTCGCGCGACCACGTGTTCATCGTGCACCGCGGCAACCTCACGGAGCGTACCGAGGGAGGGGCCGACGCCGACCCGCCGATCGGCGAGTGCTGCCGGGCCGCCCCGCCGGTGCTGGTGTTCGATCCGGAGGGGAACCTGGTCGACTCCTGGGGAGGTCCGTCCGACGATTACGTGTGGCCCGCGTCCAACCACGGGATCACCGTCGACCACATGGACAATGTCTGGATCGGCGGGAACGGGCCGAACGACACGCACGTCCTCAAGTTCTCGCGCACCGGCGAGTTCCTGGCCTCGTACGGCGAGCCGGAGGCCGGGGCGGCCGACAGCAACAGCGAAACGCGCTTCAACCGCGTGGCCAAGCTGGCCTTCGACGCCGAGGCCAACGAAGCCTATCTCGCCGACGGCTACGGGGGCCGGCGGGTGGCGGTGCTGGACGCCTCGACGGGGGCCTTCAAGCGCTACTGGGGCGCCTACGGCAACGAGCCCGACGACACGCGGACACCCCCCTACGACCCGGACGCCCCGCTGATCCAGCAGTTCCGCACGCCGGTGCACTGCGCCGACCCGAGCCTCGACGGACACGTGTACGTCTGCGACCGTCCCAACAACCGGATTCAGGTCTTCACCCGCGACGGCACATTCGTGGACGAGGTGCAGCTGGCGCCGCGGACCCTCGGGGACGGGTCGACGTGGGATGTCGCCTTCTCGCGCGACCCCGAGCAGAAGTACATGTACGTGGCGGACGGCAAGAACATGAGGGTCTACGTGATGGACCGGCTGAGCCTCGAGGTGCTGACCAGCTTCGGGGACGGGGGCCGGCAGCCCGGGCTTTTCTTCGCGGTCCACAGCATCGCCACGGACTCGCAGGGCAACATCTACACCACCGAGACCTACGAAGGGAAACGCGTCCAGAAATTCGTCTACAAGGGCATGGGACCCGTAACCGCAATGCACCAGGGGGCCCCCTGGCCGACGGGGAACTGACACGCCAGCAGGAACCGACACGCCGGCGGGGAACCGACACACCAATAGAAGGAGCGGTGACATCATGAAGACCTTCCCACTCGCAACCTGCGCCGTGTTCGCGGGCGCGCTCCTGGCGGGCGCGTGCGCACCTGGCGACGCACCCGAGGCCGAAGCCGAGGGCGAAGCAATGGCTGAACAGGCCCCGATGACATTCTTCATCACGAGCGCGGGGCCGGGGGACGGCGCCAACCTTGGAGGGCTCGAGGGCGCCGACGCCCACTGCGAGACGCTCGCTTCGGCCGTGGGCGCCGGGGGGATGGGCTGGATGGCCTATCTCAGCACCATCGGCGAGGACGGAAGCGCGGCGGTGAACGCGCGCGACCGGATCGGGATGGGGCCCTGGCACAACCAGGCCGGCGCGCTGATCGCCAACGATGTCGACGAGCTCCATTCGGAGGCCGCCAATCTCACCAAGGAGTCGATCCTCACCGAGATGGGCGACATGGTCAACGGCCGCGGCGACGACCCCAACATGCACGACATCCTGACCGGGTCCAGCATGGACGGGACCGCCTACACGGCCGAGGACTACGACAACTGCGGCAACTGGGTGAGCAACGCCGAGGACGGCAGCGCGGCGGTCGGTCACCACGACCGCATCGGCGGCGGGCAGAACCCCACGTCGTGGAACTCCGCGCATGCGTCGCGCGGCTGCAGCCAGGAAAACCTGCAGGGCACCGGCGGCAACGGATTCTTCTACTGCTTCGCGGCGGGGAATTGATGCGCGGGCTTGCGTGGGCGCTGTTGCCCGCGCTCGCACTCGCGGCCTGCCAGGGGGAGGAAGGAGCGCAGGGCGCGGCGGCCGACGTCCAGGCGACCACCGCTGTGGCGGAGCCCGTCCACACCGTCTTCATCGAGGAGATGACCTGGACGGAGATCCGCGACGCGATCGACGGCGGGATGACCACGGTGATTCTGCCCACCGCCGGCACCGAGCAGAACGGCCCGCACATGGTGATGGGCAAGCACCGCTACATCATCGACGAGGCCAGCAACCGGATCGCGCGCGAGCTCGGCAACGCCCTGGTTGCGCCCGCCGTGACCTACGTGCCGGAGGGTGACGTGGACCCGCCCTCGGGACACATGCGGTACGCCGGGACGATCACGCTCCCGAACGAGTTCTTCATGAAGCTGGTCGAGTACGCCGCTCGCAGTTTCCGCGCGCACGGCTTCACCGACATCGTGTTCATCGGTGACAGCGGGGGGAACCAGAGGGGGATGGAGGCGGTCGCGGCGATGCTGAACGACGAATGGGGCGGTGACGGCGCGACCGTGCACTTCATCGGGGACTACTACGCCAACAACGGCTTCCGCGACTGGCTCATGGAGCAGGGCGAGACCGACGAGACGGTCGGGCGCCACGCCGGCATCTCGGATACGTCGATCCTGCTCTACGTGGAGCCGCGGCACATCCGCCAGGACCAGTTGGCGCCCGGCGGCGGTTTCGAGAACAGCGGCGTGTCGGGCGACCCCACGCGGGCCTCGGCCGAGTACGGCAGGGTCGGCATGGAAATGCGCGTGGACGCGGCGGTCCGGCAGATCCGGGCGGCGCTGGGGACTCGGTGACGGTCGTCGCTGCGGGGGCGGCCGTGGTGGCTGTGGTGGCGGGTGCCCTGGTCCCGATCGTGCCGTCCGGCCGTGCCGTGGCCCAGGAGGTCGGCGGCGGCGCCGACACCGTGAGGTTCACCCTTGCCGGGCAGATCGTCGACGCGGTGAACGGGGCCCCGGTCATCGCCGCGCTGGTAAAGGTCCCGGCTCTTCGCCAGGTGGCCAGCTCCGACGTGAACGGCCGGTTCCGGCTCGCCGACTTTCCCGAGGGGACGTGGGACATCGTCGTCGAGCAGCTCGGGTACCATACGCTGACCGGATCGGTCACGGTCGCGGAGGGCAACGGACTCAATCTGCGCCTGAACCCGGATCCGGTCGCCCTCGAAGAGATCAGGGCGGGCGGCCTGACCTACAAGACGCGGTTGCGGCGCCGGCGAAACGCCCTGCGGGCGAGGTCGTACGCGCTCGAGGGAGAAGCGCTCTTGAACACCCGCCACGAGGACGTGTGGGAGCTCGTGGGATCGCGCGAGGGGTTCCGGTTCGAGGGCTATTCCGCCTACGGCTGTCCGTTGGCCACGATCTACGGCGTGCCGCGCATCGTGGAGCTGTACGTGGACGACCGCCCCGTGCGGATCGGAATCTTCGACCAATACAGCCCGGCCGATTTCGCCATGGTGGAGGTCTATGAATTCGGCGCCATGATCAAGGCGTATACCCAGCCCTATCTCGATCGGATGACGCAGGAGAGAAGAGTGGCGGTGAAGTCGACGCCGACGCTGTGTCCCCCCGAGTCCCGGACGATCTACCGCCGCGGCCGCTACGTGCGGGTGCCGCCCGGAACGGGGCCAGGAGGTGTGGGGTAGCAGGCAGGGGTCCGGTGTCACACCGGCAGATCCCTTGACCGGGAGGCCTTCGATGAAGGTGCGGGTCAGCAGGCGCGGGGAAGCGGCGGCGTTCGCCACCGCCACGATCGTGCTCGGCCTGACCGTCCTCGGCCTGACCGCGCTCGGCCCGACTGTCCCCGGCGCGCCTGGATTGTCGGCACAGGAGGCCGCAACATTCACCCTGACCGGCCAGATCGTCGACGCGGTGAACGAAGCCCCTGTCATCGCCGCGGTGGTCAAGGTTCCCGATCTGCGCCGGTTCGTCTTCACCAACGTCGACGGCCGCTTCGCGTTCACCGACTTCCCCGAAGGTACGTGGGACATCCTGGTCGAGCAGTTCGGATACCACACGCTCGAAGGCTCAGTGACGGTGGCCGACGGCAACGGGCTCTTTCTGCGCCTGAACCCCGACCCGATCGAGCTGGAGGGCCTGCGGGTGCGGACGCGCTCCGAGCAGTTGCTGGAACGGCGGCGACGACGCGTTCCCTACCGCGTCGTCAGGATCCCCACCGAGACCATCGCCAACGCGATCAATCCGGACCCGACCGCGATATTCAGGTTCAATGCGGCTGCACCGATTACCGGCTGCTCGAGCGAGGCCGATGAGTGGATGACCCCCGGGTGCGTCGTGGTGAAGGGCACGCCCAGGCCGATCAGCATTTTCCTGGATGAAGGGCCGCTGCTCGGCGGAATGGTGGAATTCGCCGCCCTGAGTCACCTGGACATCCACTCGATGGAGTGGATACCGAGGATGGCGATGCTCAGGGTCTACACCCGGCGGTTCATCGAGCGCCTCGACAACACGCGCATCAGCCTGGTGCCGCTGGTATGGTGACGAGGCGGGTCGGGCGCGCGCGGCGCGCATCATTTTTTGTTGCGTGCCTGGCGGGGTGTCTGGCGGCGTGGGCCGGTGCGGACGGACTGACCGCGCAGGATCCGGCCACCTTTACGCTGTCCGGAGAGATCGTCGACGCAGTCAACGGAGCGCCCGTGGTCGCCGCCGTGATCAAGGTTCCCGAGTTGCGGCGTTTCGTCTTCACCAACGTGAGGGGACGCTTCGCGTTCACGGACTTCCCCGAGGGGACGTGGGACATCCTGGTCGAGCAGCTCGGATACCATACGCTCGAGGGCACGGTGACCGTCGCGGACGGCAACGGACTCTTCCTCCGTCTGAACCCCGATCCGATCGAGCTGGAGGGCCTGCGCGTCGTCACTCGGGGCGAACGGCTGCTCCACGAGCGGCGCCGGCGCTACCCCTTTCGCGTGACCACGATCTCGGCGTCCACGATTACGGAGGCCGTGGACCGGGACCTCGCCGCCATCTTCAGGAGACACGCCAATGCGCCGCTCGCCATGTGCCCGGTGGAGGTAGACCCGTGGCTGGCGATGGGAGGCTGCATGTACAAACGGGGCGATCTCAAGCGGATCCGCGTCTATCTGGACGAAGCGCCGCTCATGGGAGGCATGGCCGAGCTGTCGCAACTCGACTACCGGGAAGTCCACTCCATGGACTGGGTGCCGGGGATCTGGCGGGCCGACAACCCCGAGCTTCGCGTCTACTCCAAGGGGTTCATCGAGCGGCTGAACAACTCCAACACCCACCTGGCCCCGTTTTCGTGGTTCGTCCCGTAGCCCGGCTGGCCGCCGACGCACCCTCCCGGCTATGGGGCCGACCTACGGTCCTTCCCGCTCCGACCGGAACAGCCTGTCCGTGACAATCGCCACCAGTGGGACAGCCACGGTCAGCGTCACCACGCCCAGGCCCTCCATGAAGCCCGTTTCGTCGCGCTGACCCGCAATCCCCAGCGTGTAGCCGGGAACGAGGACCACCGCCGCGCCGATCAGCGCCGCGCCGAGGGTCCCGTGGGACCGCTCCGTCCTGCCCCCGAGACGAGCACCCAGCGCCGATCCCAGCGCCGGCAGCGCCAGGGCCGCGGCAGACACCGCGATCGTGGTGGTAGCCGAGCAATCCGTGAAGAGCGCGTCCTCGTCCCGGCCCCGGAATCCGATGCACCGGCTCGCCAGACCGACGCCCGCGGCCAACCCCGCCGCGTTGCCCAGGGCGGATCCCAGGAAGACCGTGCCGGTGCGGTGCGGCGCGGGCTCGAGCGACCAGTCGTATCGTTGCGGACCCAGGGTGTAGATTTCCCTTTGCCGGGCGGGATCGCGCCCGGGCCGCCGCGTCTCGATGACGAGAGCCCCCCACAGCGACCCCGTTCCGAATCGGGCACCCGCCTCGGACGGCTGCACGACTTCGATGTTCTCGATGGTCTCGATCGGAAGCGTCGCATACAGGGTCGCCGGGTTGCGCACCAGCACGCCGTCCAGGTAGACCTCCGGGGAGTTGCAGCCCGGATCGCTGCTGCCGAGGCCGCGTATGAAGTTCCCCGCGCGCGCGCCGCGGAACTCGACGCAGGTCGGCTGTCCCACGACCCCGCTCCGGCTGATCCGTATCCCCGGAACCTGAGCGGTCAGGAGTTCCACCAGGCTCATCGCCGTGTCTTCATACCTCTGGATCTCCTCGCGGGAGATCCGGTTGAGTTGACGGCCCGCTCCTCTCCGCTCCCGGGCCTCGCGACTCGTGGCCTCGACAACCAGGGGCGTCAGCCTGATGCCCTCCTGAGCGATCCGGATCGTCAACCGCTGAGAGGCCTCGCCCACCTCCACCTCCTGCCAGTGCGCTCCATACGCGACATGGCGGACCGTGAGCACCCAGCTGCCCCGTGGTACATCGGCAAACGAAAACGACCCGCCGGCGTCGGTGACCCGCGTTCCCACACCGTCGATCCACACCTCCACATCGGCCACCGGGATGCTCGTAGCGTCATCCAGGATCCGGCCGGACACCGACGTGCTCTGCTGCGCCATTGCGACGGTTGGAATCCCCCACAGAAGGGCAAGAGTGCCGGCCACCAAGGTGCCCGGCCAGCTACACGTGGCCCGCTCTCGCCAGGCCCGCTTCATACGACTCCTCCCGCTTCCGGACGCGCACCTCTTGACAAACAATGTACGCAATGTTAGCGCGGGCCGCGTGCAGGTGCTACTGTAATCGCACCCACAAATGCGGGATGATCGCCCTGCTCGCACCTCGCGGCTCGGTGTATACATCCCGGTATCCATCCTTCGTCCATAGGAGGACGCCATGGAACGAGCAACGTGCAAAAGACGGCGTGGCGCTGCAGGAGTTGTCGCTCTTGCGGCGCTGGCGCTTGCGCTGCCCTCCGCTCTTCGGGCCCAGACGGGCTCGATCCGAGGGGAGGTGGTCGACGCGATCACCCTCAGGGCGATCGGAGGCGCCCAGGTCGAAATTGTCGACACACGCCGGGGTGGCCTCACCAACACCTCCGGCCAGTACCTGCTTCTCAACGTACCCGTGGGCGAACACGAAGTGCGGGTGCAGTTCATCGGCTTCGGCACGGTGACCCAGAGCGTGACGGTCACCAGCGGTGAGACCGCGACCCTCGACTTCTCGCTCGCGCAATCGGCGCTGCAGCTGGACCAGATCGTGGTCACGGGCACGGCGCAGGAGACCCAGGCGCGATCGGTGGGCAACACGGTTTCCACGATCGACGCTGCGGAGATCGTGGAAATCGCGCCGATCAGCACCGTACAGCAACTGCTGACCGCTCGTACCCCCGGCTTGACGCTCATGAAAAACTCCGGCCAGGCGGGATCGAGCTCCAAGCTTCGCATCCGGGGAGCCGGATCCCTCGCGGCGGGGCTGCAACCCGTTGTCTACGTCGATGGGATTCGCATGAAATCCGGTACCCAGGGAGGGCAGGACGTGAGCTGGGGCGGTGCGCAGGGAACCGACGCCCTGGACTTCCTGAACCCGCAGGACATCGAATCGGTCGAGACGATCAAGGGCCCCGCCGCATCCACCCTGTACGGAGCCGATGCGGCCGGCGGCGTCATTCAGATCATCACCAAGAAGGGCCGCGCCGGATCCGGACTGGTGTGGAATGCTTCCTTCGAGACCGGTTTCAGCGAGTGGGCGCTCGACACCCCAACGAACTACTGGAGGTGCACCGCTTCAAATATCGGCAACCCCAACGTCTACCCGGGGTGTCAGGGCGTCTCGGAGAACACGGTGTTGATGGACGACCCCGTGAAGCGTCATCCGATGGCGCTTCGTCAGAATGAAGGGGGGCCCGACAGCTACGCCGATCTCAGCACCTTCAACCTCTCGGCGCGCGGGGGCGGCGAAGCCTTCAACTACTACCTCTCGTTCGAGAAGAGCGGCGAAGAGGGCGTCTACTACAACAACTTCTCCAACCGGACCTCGGGGCGCGCGAACTTCGGGTTCACGCCCACGGAAAGGTTCTCGACGACGGTCAGCGTCGGGTATGCGCGTACTCACGTGCAGATGCCGTTCGCCAACAACTCGTCGAACTCGATCCTGCGGAACGGATTCAGGGGAAGGCCCGGGTCGTCCGCCCCGTGGGAGGAAGGCTTCCGCGGCTTCGGACCGAACCTGTCCAACGAGTATGACAACCAGACCGAGGCCGAGCGCACGACGATCGGCATGACCATCAACTACCAGCCATGGGACTGGTTCACAAACCGGCTGACGCTGGGAATGGACAAGCAGGATCGAAACAACTCCGAGGTCAACATGATCGACACCACCGGTCTGCAACCATGGGGGGCCACCTCCTCCAACGGCCGCGTGCAGCGCTTCCTGCCCATCGATCACTCGTGGACGGCCGACTACGCCGGCACCATCGGGACCGACATTACCGATGACCTCGGCTCGTCGCTGTCCTTCGGGGCCCAGTTGGTGAGAGAACAGTTTTCATCCCACTTCGTCGATGGACAGGGCTTTGTGGCCAACAACCTGAACCTCATCGGAACCGCCGCGGTTACGTCGGCGTCGGAGGGGTTCGTAGAGCAGACCTCGCTGGGCGTGTATGTGCAGGAACAGGCGGCCTGGCGAGATCGGCTCTACGGCACGGTGGCGGTCCGGGTCGACGACAACTCGGCGTTCGGCAATGACTTCTCTCTCGTGGTCTACCCGAAGGCCTCGGTGTCGTACATCATCTCGGACGAGGACTTCTTCAGTCTGCCGTACGTGGACGAACTGAAGCTCCGAACCGCCTGGGGCCAGGCAGGGAAGGCGCCGGCTCCCTTCACGGCGGACCGGGCCTACGCGCCGGATGTCACGGTGGTGGGCGATGTGGCGGTGAACCAGCTTTCCACCGCCTCGTACGGGAATCCCGACCTCAAGGCCGAGACCGGTTCGGAGCTCGAAATCGGCTTCGACGCGTCGTTGCTGGACGGTCGCGCAGGTCTCGAGGTCACCTATTACAATCAGCGCACCACCGATGCGCTGATCTCGGTTCCCGACCCGCCCTCGAGCGGATTCAGCGGCAGCCACTTCATAAACATCGGCGAGATCGCGAACAGCGGTTTCGAGCTGCTGCTGACCGGGTCCCCGATCTACACGCGGGATTTCCAGTGGGACGCGAGCGTGTCGCTTTACACGAACTCGAACGAACTCGTTTCCTTCGGCGGCGCTCTGGAGGATATCTCCTTCGGCGCGTTTGCCCAGGTCCACAAGCACATCGAGGGCTACCCGCTGGGCGGCTACTGGTCCGTCGACGTCGTACGGGATGCGAGCGGCAACCCCGTTCTCAACTCGGGCGGAGGCGTGACCGTCGACTACGACAACGAGGAGTTCGTGGGACCGCAGTTGCCCACGCGGGAGATCGCGTTCTCCAACACGTTTACGCTCCTAGGGAACCTCAGGGTCTTCGCCCAGTTCGACTACAAGGGCGGCCACTACCAGTGGTGCGCGATCTGCTCCATCCGGAACCGGATCGACCGCAACTCCTGGGAGGTGAACAACCCCGCCGCCGATCCGGTCGAGGTCCTGGTGTGGCGCAGCCGTCAGACCAAGACGCACCTGTTCCCGGCGGATTTCCTGAAGTTCCGGGAGATTGCCCTGAGCTACACCTTGCCGGGTAATCTGAGCAACGCTTTCCGGGCGGACCGTGCAACGGTGACGCTGTCGGGCCGAAACATCTGGATGTGGACCAAATACGGGGGCACTTCCGATCCGGAAGTCACGTTCTACAGTACGCGCGAGTTCAGTGAGTTGGACTACGCGTCCACACCGATGACGCGCAGGGTGGCGGCATCGATCGCCCTGCAGTTCTGAGAGGAGGAAGCAAATGACTCGATTCAGCAAGACGCTGCGGCTCGCTGCCGCATTGGCCGTCCTGGGTCCGGTCGCGGCATGCGACACCCTCGACGAACTCCTGGTAGCAAACAACCCTGAACGCATCTCGGAGGATGCACTGAATGACGCACTGCTCGTAGACGTCCTCACCAACAGCGTCATCGGCGAGTTCTCGGCCATGTACGACAATCCGTTCATCTGGACGGGCAGCATGATGACCGACGAGCAGCTCACGGGGATCAACTGGGAACAGACCGCGCGCATCAACCAGCGCCTGGTTCGTTTCGACGAGGGTCCCACCGACGGCATGTTCTCGGCGCTCAGTGCCGCCCGGGTGATGGCGGACAGCGCCGCGGGACGGTTCCGCACACTGATCGACAACTCGGCCGCCGACGAGCGCATGGCCATTGCCCTGATCTACGCCGGCTATTCCCACATCGTTCTGGGCGACGCCATGTGCGAAGCCGTCTTCAATGTGGGAGAGACCCTCGCGTCACAGGCGCAGATCTACGAGCGCGGCCTGTCCCGATTCGAGGAGGGCATGCAGGTGGCCGGAGCCGCCGGGCGCGAGGACCTCGTAAACCTCGCCCGCACCGGCCTTGCGCGCGCGCACCTCAACCTCGGCAATCACAGCCAGGTGATGCAGTACGCCGGCGAGGTTCCAGCGGACTTCGTCCACTGGGTCGAATACGAGCAGACATCCGACGGCGGAACCGACCTCGTGCTCTGGGGGAGGATCAACGGCGGCAACCACTCGCTCGGCGTGCACCCGAACTTCCTGAACGGTGACTTCGGAAGCCAGGACATCATTGCCGGCCAGACGGACCCGCGGGTGCAGCACACCACCAGCTGGTCGCTGGGTCACAACCGCCTGACACGGCTGTACAAGCCGTACCAGTCTCTGCCGTTCAGCGGATACAACGGCGAGGCGATCGCGGATGGCGGTCAACCGCCCTTCTACCAGAGGGGCACCGACATCAAGATGGCGTCGGGGCTCGAGGCGATGCACCACTACTACGAAGCGGCGGGGCCCGGCGGAACGGGTCCGGCCGGGTCGACGCTCGATTTCGTGAACGCCAGGCGCGCGGCTGGCAAGCAAGCGCCGGTCGACCTGTCAGGCGCCGAGCTGATGGCCGAACTTCGCGACCAGCGCGGGCGCGACATGTACCTGGGCGGCTTCCGCCTGGGGGATCTGCGGCGCTGGAATAACCAGGGCGTGGGCAACTTCTTCCCGAGCGGGGTCCACCCGGTGACAGAGTGGGGCAGCTATGGGGACGCGACGTGCTTCCCGCTCCCGCTCGAGGAGTACGAAGGCAACCCCAACCTGACGAAGCCGTCCTGACGGCCTTCGTCGGAGCGAAAACGTGCGTGAGCACCTGAAGACGGGGGGTGCGGCGGTCCACAGGGCCGCCGTGCCCCCTCGGGCGTTCCGCGCCGCCACCGCCGCACTGGCGGCAATGGCGATCTCGGCCGCCTGCGATCTCCTCGACGACGATCAGGAGTACCCGGGCGTCGCCCGTGTTGAAATCACCGGTACCGCGCCGGTACCGCTCGAACTGGTCGTCTCGGACGACTTTCAAAGGGTAGCCGACGTCGATCAGGGGGCGCGGTATACCGTGCTGGTCCGCGCCGACACATCTCACGTGGAACTCGATTTCGTGAAGGACTACGACATCGAGCTATCGCGGCGCTTCTTCGTTCGACTCACCAACCACGCCGTCGATGTGGCGAACGTGCGTCTCACGGTCGCCTTCGACGGAGTGGTCGGGTACACGCAGGCGGCGACCATGTCCGAAGGTGGGGCGCTCGAATTCAGCGAGATCTTCTTCGGCACCTGATCGAACAACCGGGAGGCCGCTCGTGAGATTGGCCCTGGTCGCCGCCGTGCTATTCCCCCTCGCATCGTGCGGCAGCGACACCACCACCCCCGTGGAAACGCCACCCGACCCCACCCCTCCCCCCATCCCCTCGGAAGCGACCGCGTGGATCGAGGCCAACGCCCATCCGTTCGAAGGCTCCCACCTCTCCCTTCCCCACTCCGACCTCGGCTTCCTGAAGGACATCGTCGGCGACGCGCGGATCGTGTCACTGGGCGAAAACACCCACGGGACCCGCGATTTCTTCGAGATGAAGGCGCGCATCCTGCGGTTTCTCGTCGAGGAATTGGGCTTCACGGCCTTCGCGATCGAAGCGACCTGGCCCGAGGCGCGTCGCCTCGACCACTACGTGCGGACCGGCGAGGGCGATGCGGCGGAGCTGCTGTCCGGGCTCTACTTCTGGACCTGGAACACGGAATCCGTTCTCGAAATGATCGAGTGGATGCGCGCCCACAACGAAGCCGGGGGCGACGTGGGCTTTCACGGCTTCGACATGCAGTACCCCGGCATGGCGCTGCACAACGTCCGGCAGTACGTGGCGGCGGTCGACTCCGCCCGAGCCGGCACGGTCGCCACCCGGCTCGACTGTCTCGGCAGGTTCGCCAACGACGCCTCCGGCCGATTCCCGAGCTCGCGCTACGCGGACGAGTCGGACACCTACCGGGCGAACTGCCGCGGCTCGCTCGACGGCGTGCAGCAAATGCTGCTGGACAGCCGGGAGACCTACGAGGCGGCATCCGGCGAGAAGGCATTCGCAGTGGCGCTGCAGAGCATCCGCGTGGCCATTCAATACCACCTGATGATCACGGGCGAACGGGGCCGGGACGAATCGATGGCGGAGAATACCGTCTGGATCGACCGGCACCTCGGTCCCGGGACCCGCATGGTCCTCTGGGCCCACAACTTCCACGTCTCCGCCCAGCCGGGCGCTCAGGGATCGTTCCTGCGGCGCGCCTACGGAGACGCGATGGTGATCGTCGGCTTCAGCCACGAGGCGGGGACCTTCACTGCCGTCCATCAGCGCGGCTCCAGCTACCTGGGTCTCTCCGAGCTCACACTGGGTACCCCGCTCCCGCTCTCCTACGAGCACTACCTGTCCACGGCGGCCGCTCCCCGGTACGTCGTCGATCTGCGCAACCGCGACACAAGCTCGGCGGGCGCATCCTGGCTGGCGGGACCTCGCAGCTTCCGGGCGATCGGCTGCTGCTACGACCCTGGCGCTTCGTATCGCTACTGGTCGCAGTCACCGCTGCAGGAGTGGTACGACGTGCTCATCCACTACGAGTCCACGCGGCCCACCACGGTGCTGCCTTCGCGGTACCCAACCAGCTTCTGAAGCGATCCGCGGCCCCGCGCCCGCCGACTATCCGCGCAGCGAACGCCGGAGCCGCACGAAGCGCCGTGCCCGCCGAATGGCCAGGGACAGCCCGGTCCAGACCATCAGCGCTGCCGCCAGCGAAAAGAGCCCGGCCAGCAGCTGGCCCCCCAGACCCCAGTATTCACCCGTGTGGGCGTGGCGCAGGAACTCCTGCGCGCGCCGTCCCGGCGTGTCGTCGGCGAAGGACTCCCAGTCCCGCGCGGCACCGGTCGCCGCGTCGACGGTGAGCACGCCGGCCCTGTGAGGCTGACCCGCGCGGCCACCCTGCACCTCCACCCGAACCTCGCGATCCGCCGGTCGCGGCACGTTCACATTGATCGTCCGCCATGCGGGCGCCCACGCTTCGGCGGTCGCCAGCGCGGCCCCCAGATCGGCACCGGGCGCCTCACCCTGGTCCGGCTGGCGCGCGTCCTGCCCGGCACCCTCCTCCCCGGCGCCCACCTCCGCCCCACCCGGCCACGCCTCCACCGGCACCACTCGCCCCACCACCGGATACACCCGATCCCCCACGCCCGGATACGACGTCGTCACCCCCGTCGCCGCGATCACGGCCAACGGCAGCACCGACCAGATCCCGACCACCTGGTGCCAGTTGAGATCGCGCCAGGCGCCCCTCGCCCTGGGACGGAGAACGGCCACGTTGGCGAGCGACCGCCTGGTGATCGGCCGCGGCATCCACAGGATCGGCCCGGTAAGCAGCAGGAACAGGAACGCGACGTTCACCGCCCCCGTCACCGCGCGCGCCCGCCGCACGGAACCGCTGGAAACGTTGAACCAGCGGTGCCAGTTGTGAACGCCCTCGAAGAAGCGCTCCAGCCGCCCCGGCCCCTGCCCGAGCACGCGGCCCGTGTACGGATCGACGCGGGCGTACCGGTCCCGCCCCTCGTAGACGCGCACGGGCGCACGCATGTCCGCAGAGTAGCGCAGCGAGGTCGCCGCCAGGCCCGCCGCCTCGACGATCACCTCCGGCGCCAGCCGCTCCAGGCCCCCCTCGGCCGCCACGAAATGCCGGCGCTCCGCGAGCCCCGTCACCGCCTCCTCCAGCGACAGGACCACGCCGGTCGCGGCCAGCATGAGAACGACGGCCCCGGCGCCCACAGCCACCGAGAGATGCAGCCGGAAAACGACCGCGCGGATCATCGCGTCACCATCGGGTTCCCCAACCGCACGGCACTCCACGCCCGCACGGCACTTCCCGACCCGCCCCGCCGGCCGCCGTCAGTTCAGCGTCACGTAGCGCTCGAACCGCGCGACCTCGTCTTCGTCGACGTACTTCCCGATCTCGCGCCGGAACTGGTCCAGATCGGTGTACGGGCGGTACTCCTCGAACTCGTGCGCCATGCGCTCGGTCATGCCCGGAACCGCCATGATCTCCTCGCGGGTGGCGCTGTTGAGGTCGATCGGGACGTACACATACTGCGCCAGCCGCGCGACCTCGTCCTCGTCCACGTACTTGCCGATCTCCCTGCGGAACTCGTCCATGCCGTCATACGGCCGGTACTCCTCGAACTCGTGGGCCATCCGATCCCCCACGCCCGGAATCAGCAGGATTTCGTCGTTCGTCACGTCGTTGAGATTGATCGGCAGCCACAGCGACTCGTAGGCCGCCATCGCCGCGTCATCGCCGATCGCCGCCGACAACGCCCCGTGCACATCCGCCGCGCGCAGGAAGGGCCGCCCGCCGGCAATTGCCGCGGCAGCCTCCGCCGTGATTCCCGGGATCGATGTCAGTTCGTCTTCGCCGGCGAGGTTGGGGTTGAGCAGGGCGGCCATGGCATCGGCGGCGCCCATCTCGCCCATGGCCTCCGCCGGCTCCGCGGCGGCGGGTGCAGACTCCGCCGAATCGCCGCCCCCACCACAGCCGGCCGATAGCACCGGGATCATGACAAGGGCGGGCAGCACGGTGTGATTGCGGAACATGATTCCTCTTCCTTTCCGATTGCGAATCCAGCTTTACGATAGTGACTCCCCACTGGCCCCGAAAGATTAGAACAAAAATGAGACTCATTCTCAATCAATGCAAGGAGCCGCTCGCCGGAGGCCAGGGTAACGAAGTTCCGGGGATCCGCGACCGCGCCCCCCCCCCCGCCAACGAAGAGCCCGGTCACGGTGTCTTTTCCGATAGCGCCGACATTCCCATGGTAACGGGGCCGGTAGCTTCCCCTACCGCGGTTCAAGGAACCAGAACACGATGAGATCGATATCAGCCCACTTGCGGGGTTTTGTGCCATCAACGCCGGGTTTTGCGGCCTCGATGCTCCTCGCGACAGCCGTGGCGGCATCCCCAACCGGCGCAACCGCCCAGACGACCAACGGAGACAACGGGGCGCCGCCGGTACTGGAAGCCGCGGCCCTGCCCGTGGAGGTCCGCATCGACCTCGACGGGCGCATGGACGAAGACGTCTGGCAGACCGCCACTCCGATCACCGACTTCAGCCAGCAGGAGCCGGTCGAGGGGGGCGTGCCCTCCGAGCGTACCGAGATCCGGGTCGTCTTCGATGAGGACAATCTCTATATCGGTGCGGTCCTCTATGGCGATCCGGCCAATATCCTGGCCTATCAGCGGCAGCGCGACGCGAGCCTGCGAACCGACGACCGCTTCATGTGGATCCTCGACACCTTCCTGGACGGGCGTACCGGGTACTTCTTCGAGATCAACCCGGCCGGATTGATGGGCGACGGGATCCTGACCGGAAGCGGCGGCGGTTGGGGCGGCGGCGGCGGTGGCGGTGGCGGCGGGGCCGGCAAGGCCTGGGACGGCATCTGGGAGGCTCGCACGGCCGAGCGTGACGACGGGTGGTCGGCCGAGATCCGCATCCCGTTCAGGACCCTGAATTTCAACCCCGAACTGGACAGCTGGGGGATCAACTTCCAGCGCACGATTCGTCACCGCAACGAAGAGATCCTCTGGCGGGGATACCGGCGCAACGAAGGGCTCTTTCGACCTGTGAACGCGGGGCGTCTGACGGGCTTGAGAAACCTCTCACAAGGACTGGGACTCGAAGCCAGGCCTTCGGCAGTCACGACCTGGAAGAACGTCCCGGAAAACACCGACCCGACGACCTTCCCGAGTGACATCAGTCTCGACGTCAACTACAGCGTCACGTCCAGCCTGCGCGCGTCGGCAAGCATCAACACCGACTTCGCGGAGGTCGAGAGCGACGAGCGGCGGGTCAACCTCACACGGTTTCCGCAGCGCTTTCGCGAGCGCCGCGACTTCTTCCTCGAAGGCTCCGGAGTGTTCACCTTCGCTCCCCGCAGCGGCCCGACACCCTTCTTTTCGCGCCGTATCGGCCTCAGTTCCGGCCAGCAGATACCCATCCAGTACGGAACGCGGCTGACGGGCCAGGCGGGGGAGTACGAACTCGGCTTCTACCAGATTGGCACCGCGGCCCACTCCTTCTTCGACGAGGGCAGTCTGGCGGACGTGAGCATCCCGAGGGAGACGTTCACCGTTGCCCGCGTGAAGCGCTCGATCTTCGAGCAGTCTTCGGTCGGCGCGATCTACACGCGCAGGGCCGCGGCGCCCGGGGCCGAGGGGCTCGTGGTCGCCGACGGACACACGGTCGGCATCGACGCCCAGCTGAACACGCGGCACTTCTTCGGCGACAAGCGCCTGGAGATGGAGGCCTTCTTCGTCTGGAACTCCAACCCCGACCCCACGGTCGACCGGTCGCTCAACGATCTCACCGCCCGCGGCCTGCGGATCAACTTCCCGAATGACATCTGGAGCGCCCACATCTCGTACCGCGAGTTCGGGGACGACTACAGCCCCTCTCTCGGCTTCGTGCCCCGCAACGGCTTCCGCCGGGTGGAGCCCCGCATCGGCTGGGCACCCAGGCCCGAGAGCATAGACTGGATCCGGCAGTTGGACTTCGCGGTCCAGTTCCGCAACCTGACCAATCTCGACACGCGGCGTGCTGGAAGAGCGGGAATGGCAGTTCGACATCTTCGGGATCGACTTCGAGAGTGGGGACAACATCGAGATCGAAGCGACCCGCGTCCGCGAATACCTGGACTACGGGTACGAGGTCAGCGACGGCATCGACATTCTCCCCGGCGACTACACCACATGGGAATGGGGCTTGCAGGCGCGCACGGCGGGGCATCGCCGCGTGTCGATGTTCGGGGGAATCAACCGCGGGGGCTTCTGGGACGGCGACAGGACACGCATGAACGCCCGAGCCTCGTTCAGGCCGAATCCAGGCGTCAGCATCTCCACCAACTTCGAGCACAACGCGGTGTCGCTGCCCCGGGGTAACTTCACCGCCGACGTCTACGAGATCGAGGGCGAGTGGAATCCCAACCAGTGGGTCAGCGTCACCAACCAGGTCCGCTACGACAACGACAGCAACATCGTGGGGCTGTTCGCCCGGCTGCGCTGGATCGTGCGCCCCGGCAACGACGTCTTCCTCGTGTACACGCACAACTGGCGCAACCTCGGTCTGGACATCCTGAACGACCGCGACCTGATCACCCTGTCGCGGGGCAGCGCGATCAAGGCGAACTACACGTACCGGTTCTAGCCGGCAGGGTCGCCGCAACGGCGCCTCAGCGCACCACCGGCAGGACGATCCTCGACGGATGTGCCGCCGTCCGGTGCACCTGGATGGTCGGCGCGGTCGCGGGCAGTTCGATGTTGTCGGCGTCGGCACCCATGATCGTCACGCGGATGCGGTGGCCCGCGTTGAAGATGTTGGCCGTGGGGAGGAGGTCCATGACCAGCTCGCCGGGCGATCCATCGGGCAGGGGCTGCACATCCTCGGCGAAGCTGCGCTGGAACGGCAGCCCGAGATTGTCCCACGGTGCCTCGGCGAGCTCGCGGTGCGACGCCCGAAGGACGCCCTCGGAGATGTAGTGGGAGACACCCGTGGCGTCGATCTCCTCGAGCAGGACGATCACGTCGGCGTCGTTTGTGGATGACGACACCCACAGCGTCACCACGGGGTGCCCGGTAACGTTCACGTCGGCGTCCAGCGGTGGGGTGGTGTAGGTGAGCGACCTGGCGTCGTTGGGCGCCAGATCGGGGTAGATCATCAACGGGGCGCCGCCGACAGCGTTGTCCCACCGGGTGGCGATCCCGGTTGTGGTTGTCAGGTCCACGGCATAGCTGTCCGCCCCGCCGTCACCAGCAGGTGCGTCGGGAGACAGCACGCCGTCGTTGACAGACTCGACGCTTCCCGACGGTCCGCCGGCCATGTACCAGACGGCTTCCTCCGCCTCGGGGACGGGCCAGTTGTCTGCCGACGTCCAACTCCACTCGCCGGGGCCGTTCATGACGGCGTAGTGGATCGGCGGCTCGTCCATGATTCCGTTGTCGATGCTCTTCAGCCAGTAGTCGAACCAGCGAAGCTGCTCCACCGCCGTCAGTTGCGCGCTCTCGGCCATCAGCAGGCTGTCGGGCATGCCCGCGTGCGACCACGCGCCGATGCCCAGCTTCTGCGGCCCCTGATAGTTCGCCCAGAAGAGCACGGCGTCGAGGACAAAGATGTCGTACCAGCCGTTCCAGTGATACGCGGGCACCCCGGCCTCCTTCACCTCGTCGAGGACGCCCGAGACCCCGTGCTCGGTCCAGGTCAGCGTCGGGATGTCGTGATCGCGGAATCGCCCGGCAGCGTATTCGACCGCAACATCCCAGTTGTCCTCGTGGTCGGCGATGGCGGCACTCAGCAGCGACCCGTCGGTGTCTTCGTCGACCGGTGGCGCGGCCCAGTTGATGTCCAGGTTGCGGGTCAGGCCGCCCCAGTGGTCGATCATGTCCTTGCGGTAGATGCCCCCGGGGTGGAGCTGGTCGTACATGTCGAGCCCGGCCACGTTGGGAAAGATGGCCTTGAGCGCGGGATGCATCTCGGAAGCCGCCATGTACTGGGTCATGCCCAGATAGGAGCCTCCGTACATCCCCACGTTGCCGTCGCTCCACGGCTGGGTGGCGAACCACTCGATCATCTCGCGCGCATCGTCGGTCTCGGCCTCGGAGAACAGGCCTTGATAGGTGCCGAAGGATGCGCCGCCGCCACGCACCTGCACGGCCGCCACAACGTAGCCGTGCCGCGCCAGGAGCTGGAGATCCTCGCTCGCGTCGACCATCGAGTTGACCTCGGGCACCTCGACCCCTTCCGGCGTGAAGAACCGCACCAACTCGCCGGGATTCCGGTGGTAGCGGGAGTGCGTCCACACAACGGGAAACGGACCTTGCGCGGCCTCGCCGGCAATCGCGGGGAAGGTGACATCCACGGCCAGCCTGACTCCGTCTCGCATCTCGACGTACTGCGAGGTGTTGACCCAGCTGTCGTACGCCGGCTCGGAGTAGCCCTCGTACCGGCCGAATTCGGAGACGCGCCCGTCGTCGGGGGCATCAGCGGAGTCGGTGCATCCTGCAACCAGGGCACCGAACAGGAGAAGACCGATGCTGCGCGGGAAACGAGTCATGGGCGCGGTGTCCGGCAGATGACAAATCCTTGGGCGAAGTGGAGCCAACCGGGATCGAACCGGTGACCTCTGGCTTGCAAAGCCAGCGCTCTCCCAGCTGAGCTATGGCCCCAGAATCGCTGGCCGCAGCCAGCCGGGGAAAGATAGCCGGCGGACAGCCGGTCCCCAAGGAGCGTCTCTAGCGGCGCGCCACCCGGATCAGCGTCCCGTCAGCAAGCCGTCGAGGTCCCAGGACGCCAGATCCTGAAGCGCATCGAGATCCGTCGCATCGTAGCGCAGCGCCGCGATCGTGATCATGCCCTGCATGAACGCGTCGGTGTCGCTGCCGGGCGGAAACGTGTCCTCCGGCGAGATGCGCGGCTGAAACACGCGCACACCGTTTTCCGGCTCGACCTCCTGGTACCCGAGACGGAGGTAGCTGCCGCCCGTTCCCGCCGCCACAATCCCGGCGACCTGGTCCTCGGATGCAGCCGGAAAGTTGATCGAGAAGACCGTTCCGGAGCGTGACGGACGCGCACGAAGCTCCTGCACAAACCGTGCGACCACCTCCGCCGGGTAGCCGAAGTTCATGGAGCGGCCCCCAAGCGAGGCCGCGACGGCCGGAATGTCGTAGTAGGCGCCCGCCATCGCCGCGCCGACGGTACCCGACATACGCGCGAAATCGCCGGTATTGGCGCCCGCATTGATCCCGCTGACGACGAGGTCGAAGCCTCCCTCCGGGGCAAGGGCCTGGGTCGCCAGGATGACCGAGCCCGCCGGGGTGGTGTCCACGCAGTGGCCCCACACCTCACCCTCGATCTCATACGGCCGCAGCCTTATCGGCAGGTCCAGCCGCACCGACATGCTGCTGCCGCTGCGCTGGCCGCACGGGGCCACCACGGTCACCTCGCCCACCGCCCGCAGCGCCTCAGCCAGTTGCTGGATCCCGGGCGACTCGATGCCGTCATCGTTGGTCACCAGAATATGGTACGCATCCGCGGACGATCGTGCGGCCTGTCCGGAAGGTGCCGGGTCGCACGCCGAGGCTGACAGCGCAACCGCAAGGAAAACCGAGAATCCGCGACGAGATCCGCCCATGCCTGCCCCCCTTGTGTCCTGCACGCCGGAGTCGCTGGCAATGGAGCCAACCGGGATCGAACCGGTGGCCTCCGGCTTGCAACGCCAGCGCCAGTCTGAGCCATGGCCCCAGAGTCGCTGGCGACGGCCAGTCGGGAAAAGATAGCCGGCGAACGCCGGTCCCCAAGGCGCCTTCCCCGGAACGCCAGGCAACCAAGCCTTCCCGAGAACGACGGGCAGCCACTTCCGCGGGCATTCGGGCTATATTGGTTCATGAAACAAATGGCGGTGGGGCTCCGGGTCGCGGTTCCTTCGCTCGTGATTGCATTCCTGGTCGCGGCTTGCGGCAGCGCCGACGGAATGCCGGAGGGCGGCGCAGCCGTCGACGCGCCGACACCTGAAGAGGCCCTCGATGTCGCCGCCGACCCGGCAGCCAGCCCGGAAACCGGCAATCCCTCGATCGGTGCCGACGGCGACGCCCTGGCAGCTCCCGGCGATCCTGATGAGGCTCGCACGGCCGCCGGCATCGTCGCCGACACCACCCCGCCCGAGCGCACCTACTTCTTTTTCACGCGGCCCGACCACATTCGCGGACTCTACGTGAACTCGTGGTCCGCGGGCTCCAGGCGGCGCATGGCGGCCCTGATCGATCTCGCCGAGCGGACCGAGGTCAACACCTTCGTGATCGACATCAAGGACGCCAGCGGTTACGTGAGCCACCCCAGCCAGGTGCCGCTCGCCCAGGAGACGGGGGCCACCAGCGACATCCGCATTCCCAGCATGTCGTGGCTGCTGGGCCAGCTGGAGACGGCGGGCATCTACCCCGTGGCCCGGATCGTGATCGTCAAGGACCCGGTCCTCGCGGCGGCCCGTCCCGAGCTGGCCGTGCAGGACACGGCCGGCGGCGTGTGGACGGACAACAACGGCGTCGTCTGGCTCAATCCGTTCAATGAGGCCGTCTGGGAGTACCACGTCGATCTGGCTCGCGAGGTGGCCGAGATGGGCTTCCCGGAGATTCAGTGGGACTACGTCCGCTTCCCCGATGCGCCCGCCTCCGCACTTGGCCGCGCCCACTTTCCGGGCCGGGACGGACAGCCGCGGACCACGGCGATCCGCGAGTTCCTGGCGTACAGCCGCGAGGCACTCTCGGACCTCGGGGTGGATGTGACCGCGGACGTGTTCGGCGTCACCACCTCCGCGACAGGCGACGTGGGAATCGGGCAGGTCTGGGAGTCCTTCATCGATGTCGTCGATGTGGCGCTGCCGATGGTCTACCCGAGCCACTACTGGAAGGGCAGCTACGGAATCGAGGAACCCAACGCCCATCCCTACGAGATCGTGCGCAGCGCGCTCGAGGACGCGTTGGAGCGCTCAGACACGCTGGAGGGCGCCGGTGCCACGCGACCGTGGCTCCAGGACTTCACCCTCGGACCTCCGCGCTACGAAGCCCCCGAAGTGCGCGCACAGATCCAGGCCGCGCACGACCTCGGCATCCTCGAGTGGGTGCTGTGGAACCCGGGCAGCCGCTATACGGAGGACGCGCTGGAGCCGGCGGACGGGTTCGAGGCCGAACCCCTGGTGCGCGTCGGCAACCAGGTCGTACCGGTTTCCAGGCGCTTCGAACTCTTCGACACGACCACCGTCGTGGCACAGCCCGAAGAGGAGGCAGAATCCGGCGACGGCGACCCCGGCAACGCCGAGGCCGGCCCGGAGACCGGCGGCACCCCCGAAGCCGACACGCTTCCGGACCCCCGCCCGGCACGGCCGGATACGGTCGGCGCCGGGGCCGGCCGGTCAGGCTAGCGGCGCCGACTCGCTCCCGCCGACGGCCGCCGCATAGCGCCGCACCACCTCGCCCGCCTCCTCGATACGCGAGATCCCGGCGACGCTCTTCCCCGCCTGCCACAACTCCTTCTCCTCGTCGGTCAGCGAACGTTTCAGCTGCCAGAATGACTTGACGGCGTAGAAGAGCCGCATCCAGTGCCTGGTGCGCTTGCCCCGCAGCAGGCGTTTCGCGAGGGGACCGGCGGTCAGACCCATGCGTCGCACGTACGCGGTGTTCAGGACGGACACCGGAATCCCCGTCAGCTTCTCCGACAGCACCACGTCGTCTTCCGCCGCCTCCAGGATCGCCCGCTTGTAGGCGTCCGAGGCCGTGCACTCGCGCGTGGCGATGAAGCGCGTGCCCAGCTGGACGCCCGCGTACCCGAGCGACAGAGCGCGCGCGAATTCGCCCGGCGTGCCGACGCCGCCGGCGCACACGACCGGCACCCCCAGGTCCCCCACCTCGTCGAGGAGCGCTTCGACCGCGAGGGGGCCGGCGTGTCCGCCCGCGCGCCGGTTGACGGCGATGAGACCGTGGACTCCCGACTCGAGTCCCTTGAGCGCCCACTTCCGCTCCGTAACGTCGTGATACACGATCCCGCCATGCGGCGCGACCCGGTCCACCACCCACCGGGGCTTTCCCAGCGAGGTCACGAAGAACCGCACCCCCTCCTCGAGCGCGATGTCGATCCACTCCACCATGCGCTCGTGGTACTTCCTGGAGGCCTTCTCGATCAGCGCGTTCATGCCGATCGGCTTCGAGGTCAGCCGCCGCATGTAGCGGAGTCCCTCGCGGAAGTCATAGCCGTGCACGTAGGTGAGACTGACGGGCTGCAGGATCCCGATGCCGCCGGCCTCCGACGCGGCCGCCACCAGTTCGGGATTGCTGCACGGGTACATGGCCCCGCAGATCAGCGGCACCTCGATCCCGGCGTGCTCCGTCAGCGCCGTCCTCACGGCTTCCGCCCCAGCACGGCAATCCTGCGCCGCAGCAGCGGCACCCAGCGCTGCAGGGTCCGTTCCAGCGCCCTCAGCCCGGGCAGGTGCGACTCGGCGAAGTAGGCGCGCTCGATCCGGAACCCGGCCCCGGTCATGAGCCCCCTCATGCGCGCCATCGACTTGTAGTCCACATGGCTCACGTCCCGCTTCAGGAGGATGTCGTTGTTCTTCAGCACTTCAAGGATGTGACTCCGGCACGGCGTCCACACCGCGAACACGCCTCCCGGCGCCAGCACGCGAAACGCCTCCGCCGCGACGGCCTCGGAGTCGTCCGGGTAGAGGTGCTCGAACAGGTCGGCCGCGACCACCGCTTCGAACGAGTCCTCCTCCAGCCCCGTGGCCCGCGCGTCGGCGACCTGAAACACCACGTTGTCCACGCCGTGCACGGGCACGCGCGCGTTGCACCCCGCGACCGCGCGCTCGGAGAAATCGACGCCGACGACCTCGCGGACCCGCGGGGCGAGCGCGTAGCTGATGGTGCCCCACCCGCACCCCATGTCCAGGACCCGGTCGGTCGGCCGTCCCGGGTACAGCTCGGTCACCCTGGCGATCCGGTAGCGCTGGAAGCGGCTTTCGAAGTCGTGCAGGTGCTCCGCCGCGTCGAAATAGGCGGTCTCGTCGTAGTACGATCTGCCGACTCGCCTGCCCCGTTCCGTCACTGGTCCATTCGCCTTTCCGCGGCCTCCCGTTGTAAACTCATCGGTCGCGATCCCCGGCCAAACTACCAGCGACCATCGCACCTTCGAAACGTGTCATCCAATCTGCCCACGCCCGTCCGCCGCTACGGCGACAAGGAGGTCAGGCGGCTCCTGCAGCGGGCCGCAGAACTCCAGAAGCAGGAATCGGTCGGCGAATACGGGGACGACGCTGGCGGTCTGACGCTGGCCGATCTTCAGGAAGTCGCCGCCGAAGCCGGGATCCACCCCCGGTACATTCAGCGCGCCGCGGCGGGCATCGAGGGGTCCGGGCCGTCGGGGCTCGCGGCCAGGCTTGCGGGCACCGAGTTGACGATCACCGTCGAGCGGATCGTGCCCGGCGAACTTCCGGAAGAGGGATTCGAGCAGGCGATCCTCGAGATACAGCGGGCGTTCTCCGGCTCCGGGAACCCGTCGATGGTGGGCCGCACGCTGATGTGGAAGTCGGACGCGATGGAACACCAGAGCTCGCTCCAGGTCACGGTCTCATCGCGTCACGGCGAGACCCGAATCCGCGCCGAGGAGCGGCTCCACGGAACGGCTGCGGCGGCGCACCTGGGACTTGTCGTGGGCGCCGGCATGGGGGTCGGCCTGGGCGTCGGCTTCTCGGTCGGACTGGCGGTTCTCGGCTCCGCGCTCTTCGCGACCCTGTTCCCCGTCGGAGCGATCGGCGGGATCTACGCGGGGGTCCGTCACTGGATGAAGAAGTTCGGTGTCAAGCGCCGCAGGGAGCTGGAGCGGATGGCGGACCGGATCGCCGGTTACGCGCGCACCGACGAACTACCAGGATGACTTCCGGACTCCCGGAATCAGGCCGTGCAGCGACATGTCGCGAAACGCGATGCGTGAGATTCCGAACTTGCCGATGAAGCCCCGGGGACGCCCGGTCATCTGGCAGCGGTTGCGGTAGCGCACGGCAGCCGAGTCCCGGGGCAGCGCCTGGAGAGTCGCCATCGCCTCGCGCTTGCTGGCGGGCGCGGCGTTCGGATCCTTCATGACCGCCGTAAGTTCCTGCCGCCTGGCGGCGTACTTGGCGACCAGCTTCGCCCGGCGGTCGTTCTTCTGCAGTTTGCCCTTCTTGGCCATCGGCAGTGCTTTTGGAGGAGTTGTGGGCGGTCGTGCACGGAGCGGCACGGCCTAGCCATTAAAGCTCGCGATACCGAGAGCGGAAATCAAGCGCAACTAATGCGGCCGGTGTGCCACCACGCGCGACTCGTTCGTCTCGAGGTAGGGCCCCCCGATCAGGTCCACGCAGTCCGGCACGGCGGCGAACACGGCGTCCAGGCACTCTCGCACCGCCTTCGGCGACCCCGGCAGATTGATGATCAGCGACGATCCCCGCACGCCGGCGGTCTGCCGCGACAGGATGGCGGTCGGGACATGAGGACGGGACACCGCGCGCATGGCCTCGCCGAATCCGGCAAGCTCCTTGTCCAGGACCGCGGCGGTCGCCTCGGGGGTGACGTCCCGCGGAGCCGGTCCGGTGCCGCCCGTGGTGATCACCAGGGAGCACCCTTCATCGTCCACGAGCTCGACCAGCGTGTCCCGCACGAGGCCCACTTCGTCGGGGATCACGCGCGTCGCAGCGCGCCAGGGTGTCGCGAGCACCTCCGACAGGTACGCGCGCACGGCGGGGCCGCCCCGATCTTCGTATTCCCCGCGGGACGCACGATCCGATACGACGAGGATGCCGATCCGCACCAACTCGCCGCCAGGGTCGTCCGATCCGGGGGCCGACGGTGTCCGTCCAACTGTGTCGCTGCTGTCCATGTTCGACAATATGGGCAGTTTGTGGCATTTTTTCACGGCACGGGCGGAGCCGCCGCCCCACGACCCGGCCAACACGACCCACCATGACCGACGACGCCCCGCGCGATGCGGCCACCGCGATGCTCCCCGCCAGCTACGACGGACTGCGAATCCTGCAGTCGGAGTTCCGGCGGTACCAGGCTGCCGCTTTCCCGGTCCGCCCGCCCCGCTTCTTCGCCCTTGAGCTGGCCGGTGAAACCGGTGAGCTGGCGAACCTCGAAAAGAAGGTCTGGAAGGGCCGCACCGTCGCCGACGCCGACTTCGAGGACGAGACCGCCGACGTGTGCATCGCCCTCATCAACTTCGCCAACAGCCGCGGGATCGACCTCGCACGGGTGGTGGCACGGAAGATGAGCAAGATCGACAGGGGACGGACAGCCGTATGACGAAGACGATGCACGCAGCGCTCGCGGACGTGCAGGCCGACCCCGACCTGCGCAGGGTCCCCATCGCCAAGGTCGGCGTCCAGAACATCCGTTTCCCGATCGCGGTGAGGGACCGGAGCAAGACCGCGCAGCACACCGTGGGCTGGATCGACATGTCGGTGGATCTCCCCTCCCACTTCAAGGGGACCCACATGAGCCGGTTCATGGAGATCCTGAACTCCCACGACGGCGAGATCTCCGTCGAGGCCCTGCCGGCCATCCTGCAGACCATGCGCGAGCGGCTGAACGCCGCGACCGCGCACCTGCGCATCTCGTTTCCCTACTTCATGGAGAAGCGGGCGCCGGTCACGGGCGCGTCGGGCCTGCTGTCGTACGAGTGCGTCTTCGACGCGTCCACCGGAGCCGACGACGACTTCGTGCTTACGGTCAAGGTCCCGGTGACGACGCTCTGCCCCTGCTCGCGCGAGATCAGCGCCAGGGGCGCCCACAATCAGCGCGGGATCGTCACGGTGAAGGTCCGCTTCGACGGCGAACTGTGGATCGAGGACCTGGTGGAGCTGGTCGACGAATCGGCTTCGTGCGACCTCTACCCGGTGCTCAAGCGGTCGGACGAGAAGTGGGTGACCGAGCGGGCGTACGACAACCCGCGCTTCGTGGAGGACCTGGTGAGAGAGGTGACGCTCCGGCTGCGTGACCTGCCCGGGATCACCTGGTTCAACGTCCACGTGGTCAACTTCGAGTCGATCCACGAGCACGACGCGTACGCCGAGGTGGAAGAGGACCGCCGGGCCGTCAGAGCCTGACTTCGCCCCGCGCGGGCGTTCGCAGGAAGGCGCGCAGTTCGTGCGTGCCGTGCGCCACCGCAAGGGCCACTCCCAGCCCGTTCAGGTCCGTCCGCACCGCATCGGGATCGGGGTGGCGGGCGTCGATCCCCGCCAGGGTGACGCCGTGGTCCGGGAGGCCGGCGCAGGGGTGCGGGGTCGCGCCCCAATCGATGAAGAAGGGGACGATGCCGCGCCGGGGAAGCGGCTCCCGGGGCATGCTCAGCGTCCAGGAGATGCGCTGGCCGCCGGGCGTGGCGCGCGACATGGAGCGGACCGGGCCGAGGAGGTGGCCGGCGGCGCCGTCCGCGAGGCCGTGCAGGTCGCCCGAGCGGACGGCCCAGGTGACCAGCGCCGGGAGCGGTGCCGCGCCGCGCGCCAGCCACAGTCCCCCCGGCGGAGGCGGCTGCTCCGGATCGGGACCGACCACCTCCAGGTATACCCGGGGTCCGACCTTCAGGAGAGCGTTTCGGGTGCCGAGCCCGGGATGACTGCCGCCGGGCGTCAGGGGTACGCCGAGGCGCTCTTCGACTTCGCCGACGCCGGCAGCGAGGTCGGGGACCGCGTAGACGAGGTGATCGGTGACCGCGGGGAACGAGCCCGCAGGTGCCGGTTGCGGTGAACCGGTCACGCGTCTGCGGCCGACCGCCGGCTAGCTGTCCTGGCCGCCGTACCGGCGCTGGAAGCGCTCCACCCGCCCGGCGCTGTCGAGGAGTCGTTGCGTACCGGTGTAGAACGGGTGCGACGACGACGAGACCTCGAGGGTGACGAGCGGGTATTCCTTTCCGTCCTCCCACTCTATGGTCCGCTTGGTGGCGACGGTGGAGCGGGTCAGGAAGGAATAGCCCGTCGAGACATCCTGGAAGACGACGGGCCGGTATTTGGGATGAGTGTCTTTCTTCACGACTTGCCGTTCCGGGCTGATGCGACGGTCTCCGGGCTGAATGACGACGGTCCGGATATCGAGCGGACCGCCCGGGTATCGAGCGGACCGCCACCGATATGGAGCGACCGCCGCCTGGTGTACAGACCTTAATATTACCCAGTCTGGACGATTGCGGTCAACGGGCTATCTTAATGGGCGACCGGTTCGAAGTCCCGTGGGCCGGCCACCCCGAACCGGCTGGCGACAGTCAGGGAGAAATCATGGCGAAGAAGTCCGGCAAGGGACCGCGAGTGATGGTGAAGATGTCCAGCACGGAGAGCCCCTACCGCTTCACCACCACGAAAAACAAGCGAAACAACCCCCAGCGTCTGGAGCTCCGGCGCTACGACCCGGTGCTGCGGCGCCACGTCCTGTTCCGGGAAGAGAAATAGGCGTTCGGGGTACAAACGGAGGATCACGATGTCCCGCAAGTGCGACATCACCGGGAAACGGCCCCTGACCGGGCACAACGTCTCCCACGCTCACAACAAGACCAAGAAGCGGCAGTTGCCGAACCTGCAGACGAAACGAATCTTCGTCCCCGAGCTGGACAAGTCTGTCCGGATCAAGGTCTCCACTTCCGCCCTTCGGTCGATCGACAAGATGGGGTTGGCGGCATTCCTACGGAAGAACGGGCTCTCGCTCAGCGACGTCACCTGACAGCCCGCGGCAGCCATTTGCGCTGCCGTCGCCGTGCGCGCGGTCAGGCAGCACGGTCCTGCCGCATCGCCGCCCTCCGGCGCGCGGCCGCAGTCGCCGCGTCAGTGGTTGCCGCGTCCGCGGTCGCTCCGTTCGTGGTCGCCCAGTTCGCGGTCGCCCCTTCCCTGTTCGGCTCACACCTTCTCGCGCAGGAAGCCGCGTTCGATACGCCCGCGGTCCTGTCTCTCGTGCGACGGGCGCGCGAGTTGCGCGAGTCCCCGCCCCCGGCGACGGCATCGGCAGCGTACAAGGCGCGCGCCGAGGGGCACGTCTACTTCTACCTGGACCGCGACGACGGCGGCGAGCCTGTCCCCATGAGGGTCGACCAGGTCGCGGTGGACCTTTTCCGCAGTCCTGACGGCCGAACACGCCAGGTTATCCGCGGGCTCCGGCGCCAGGAACTGCTGCCGGTACAGGACTTCCGGTACTACATCGACCGGCTGACCGCGGTCCAGAACGGCTTCGGCGACCGCATCGCGATCGGCGAGGGCCGCGACGTGCGCGACGTGCCCCACCCTCTCGGTAGCGAGGGCGAGGACACGTATCGCTATCGCATCGTGGACTCGCTGACGGTCAGCGCGCCCACGCTGCCGAGGCCGATCAGGGTGTACGAAATCGAGGCGCATCCTCGCGACGAGGCAATGCCGGCCATTGTCGGGAGCGTGTTCGTCGAGGCGGACACGGGTGCGCTCGTGAGGATGGTGTTCACGTTCACGCCGGCCTCCTATGTCGACCCCCGCAGCGACCGGATCACGGTGCGGCTGGAACACGCGCTCTGGGAAGAGGCGCTGTGGCTCCCGTACCGACAGGTCGTCGAGGTCCGCCGCGAGATTCCGCAGCTCGACCTCCCGGTGGGTTCGGTGATCCGCGCGACGCTGCAGGTGACGGGCTACGAATTCGATCCCGTGATCGAGCCCGGGTTCTTTCGGGGACCCCGGGTGACGATGGTGCCCTACGGGGCGGCCGACTCGACCGAGTTCCGCACGGGGCTCATGGACCGCATGGCGGAGGAAGGGCTCTCGCCGGTGAGCATGGCCCGGATCGAGGCCGAAGTTCGGCGCCAGGCCCGCGCCCGCCTGGTCAGCGGACTGCCGCGCGTGCGGGTCTATGCGGACGCCTTCTCCTCCGTCCTCCGGGCCAACCGCGCGGAAGGCGTGCACTTCGGACTGGGCAGCTCCTTCACCCCACGCGACAGGTTCAGGATGCAGGGGCTCGCCGGGTACCAGTCGGCCCCCGGCACGGTCTCCGGAACGCTGCGCGGCCGCCTGAGCGCGGAAGACGGCTTGACCACGACCACCTTCGAGCTCTACGCAAGACAGCTGCGGGACGCGGGTCCCCGCACGGCGGCCTCCGGAGCCGTGAACACACTCTCCACGCTGCTGCGCGGCACCGACTACACCGACCCCTACTTCGCGTCGGGGGTGCGCGTCGGTGTCGATCGCGGGGTCGGCGACGGGGCATCCGTCACCATCGGTGGCCGGGCGGAGGAGCTGAGCGGGGCAACGGCGCTCTGGGCGCGGGGGCTGGGCTCGAGCGCGGACCGGCGTCCGCTGCGCCCCGTCGGCGAAGGGGTGTTCGTCGGCGCCGACAGCGAGCTGCGGTACAGATGGACGGGCGTGCCGACATGGGGAGCCGAGGCGGCCGCCGTCGCCACCGCGGGCAGGTGGGATGGCGGCGGCAATCTGACGCTGGTGGCGCGGCTGGACGCCAGGCTCGCCGCCCGTGACCTCGCGCGGCGCGTCAACCTGAAGGTGGAGGCCGGCGCGGCATGGGGCGCCCTGCCGCAACAAATGCTGTTCTTCATGGGCGGCCGCGGCACCCTGCCGGGGCACGGCTTTCGCGCATTCGGCGGCCGCCGTTTCGTCCTTGCGACCGGAGAGGCGGCATTCACCCTCCGTCCGGGATGGCTGACGGCCAGGCTGCTGGCGGGTGCCGGCGCGGTCGGAGCGACCTCCGACGCGCTCCGGGAGGACTGGGGGGTTGCGCCCACCGACGGGCTGCGCGCGTACGCCGGTGTCGGCCTCAGCACGCTGTACGACATTCTGCGCGTCGATGGCGCATGGGGACTGCCTCGCGGTAGCTTCGAGATCATCCTTTCGATCGACCCGAGGCTCCGGCCCTATCTTTGACGGCCGGGGGAAACCCGGGATCAAGGGTCGGCGAGACTGGAACGGCGATGCGCCCACCGAACGACACAATACGCTTCAGGCCGATGCGGCCGATCTTCCTGCTGGCACTGCTGGTCCTCCTCCCCGGAGGCGCCCTGGCGGGCCAGGACGAGGATGTGCACGACCTGAACATGGGCTCGATCGTCCGCATCACCGGGGCCACCGTGCTCCGAGGGGGTCCGGCGTCGCCGCCGCGACTGTTCCCCGTGGTGATCGAGGGCAACGTCGTCGGGTTGCGCGGCGACACGCTGCTCTTCGAGACCGGCAACGAACCGGTGTACTGGATTCCGCTCAGCGAGCAGCCACTGGTCGAGCGCCGCGCCGCCGTTCGGGACACGAAGCGCTCGGTGCTCGTCATGTCCGTCGTGTCGGCTGCCGCCGGGGCCACGTTTGCGTGGGGCTGGCATGATCAGTGCCATGTCAACCAGGAGGCGCTGCAGGTGGGGCTGCAAATCACGACCTGTCCGGACGAAAGCTCCGAGGGGGAGGCCCTGCTGCGCGGACTGGCGCTGGGCGCCGGCGTCGGCGTGGCGGCGGGCATCGTGCTGAGCCGCTTCGTCAAGCGCCAGGGCTGGGTGCCGCTGACCCTGGACCGGATTCGATTCCAGGGCATGCCGGGCATCGGGAGCGCCGGCGGCGTCCGGCCGGGCGCATCCGGGCTGACGATCCGCTGGGCGGTCGGCGGGCGTCCCTAGCAGCCGGCGGGCGTCCCCAGCGGCCGGGGGGCGTCCCCAGCGACCGGCGGGCGTCCCTAGCAGCCGGCGCTCTCGTAGGTGTAGAGGAAGTTGGTGAAGCCCCGGTCGTAGTCGGAGAGCCCGTTCTGGCCGGTGAGCTTCATGCGGGAATCATACAGCTCCCGCATTGCCGTGGTGAACGCGTTGGGACGCTGACCAGGGGGGCGAAGACGCCTGAAGTCTTCGAGCACGGTGCCCGAGAGGGGGGTAGCGTCCAGGAGCTCCCCATAGCGCTCGGGATCGTCGCCGTCCAGCACCCGAAGGTTGCGGTAGACCCGTTCCGCCAGCGCGGCCTGGCGAAGCTGCGGGTCCCTCGAGCCCTCCAGCGCCAGGTACGCCAGCGCCTGCGCTTCGAGTTCCTTGAGGTAGCCCTTTCGATGGCAGAACTCGTGGGCCAGGATGTGAGGCTCGAAGACCCCCGTGCTGCGAAACACGGCGATGTCCCCCGACAGGATGTCGCAGCTGCCGACCGCGAAGGGCATCATGAGGCGCGCCAGGGTCATCTCGCGCACCGAACTGCTGGTCTCGACACGCTGGCCGGTGATGGACGCGATATACGAGGTGAGGCGTTCGTTCACGTCGCCCGCCAGAATGTCCCGTTCGCGCCGCACGGGTTCATGGATTGACATCAGCTCGGCCGAAAAGCGCTCGACGTCCTCGAAGCGCCGGGCCTCGGGCATCTCGTCCATGTGCTTGATATCGGACCCGAACGTCGCGAGGAAATCGATCTTGCGGACGCCGCGGCGCGACGCCCAGTCGCTGAGCACGCTGCCCGCGTATGCGCCCGCCGCCGCAGCCTGGACGAGACGGCCCGGGAGGGTAGCTCCCATGAGGAGCCTCGAGGCCAGGGGTGCCGCGAACATCAGGTCGGTCAGGGAGACCGGCGAGTACGTCGCGCTGTTCGGGATTCGAATCGTCTCCATATTTCTTCTATCGTGCCGTCGGGTGAGGGACTGAGGGTCCTGCAGTCATGACGGGCGTTTATGGAAAAAAGCTTCGCCAGCCGTGCGCCAGCAAGGGGAGGGACCTCGACAATGGACCACATCGACGCATCCGCAGACGGGATATCGCCCCTGTCGGGGGTGCGCGTCGTCGACTTCTCACAGAACCTCGCAGGTCCCTACGCGGCCCAGATCCTGGGCGACCTCGGTGCGGACGTGGTCAAGGTGGAGCCTCCGGGCGGGGATCCGGCGCGGCGGTGGGGACCCCCGTTCATCGGCGGGAACAGCCACCTCTTCCAGGCGGTCAACCGCAACAAGCGCAGCGTGGTCCTCGATCTCAAGTCCCCGGACGGCCGCGCGCGGGCCCGCGAACTCGCGATTGAAGCCGACGTGGTGATCCAGGCGCTGCGGTTCGGTGTCGCGGACCGGCTGGGCATCGGGTACGGCCGAGTCCGGGAGGGCAACCCCGAGGTCGTCTACGTGTCGGTGACCTCCCATGGGCCCGAGGGGCCGCTCAGGGACGACCCCGGCTACGACCCGCTGATGCAGGCACGGTCGGGTCTGATGTCCGTGACTGGAGAGCGGGACGGCAACCCGGTCCGGGTCGGCACGTCCATCGTCGATCTCGGCACGGGCACATGGACCGCGATCGCGGTGCTGGGAGCCCTCATGGAACGGGAGCACACGGGGCGCGGCTGCCACATCACGACCTCGCTGCTGGACACGTCGCTCGCGTGGATGTCCTACCATCTGACCAGCTACCTCGCGACCGGCGAGCCTCCCGGGCCCATGGGCACGTCGATCGCCATGATCGCACCGTACGAAGCGTTCCCGTGCAGCGACGGATCGGTCATGATCGCCGCGGGCAACGACGACATCTTCGGGCGTCTTTGCCGCGCGCTGGATCTGGACCTCGCGAACGACCCCGATTTTGCTCGGAACGCGGACCGGGTGACCCACAGCCGGCGTCTCGCAGAGATGGTGGCCGCGTCGACGCGGGGCCACTCGGTGGACGGCCTCCTCGAGCTGCTGAGCAGCCACCGCGTCCCGGCCGCGCCCATCCACACGGTGGCGTCGGCGCTGGAGGACCCCCAGACCGCCGCGACGGGAATGCTCCGTTCGAGTGCACACCCCGCCCTCGGGGACTACGTCGACATTCCGATGCCCGTGCGCTGGGACGGCAAGCGTGCCGGCCTGCGCCGCTTCCCTCCCGGTGCGGGGGAGCACCAGGGCGAACTGTTCCCGGAGGAGTGAGGAGTTGCCGCGGCGAGGACGGGCGGGGGGTGGCGCGGGAGCGCCTTCCGGGAAACCTTCCGGGGGTTCGCACGGTATCGGATATATGGCACGTTCCGACGGCAAGGAGGTTGTGCGCATGTCCGGAAAGCGATTCGCCCGCTGCGCGACGCTGGTCGCGGCCATCGGGCTGGATCTCGTCTTCTTTCGTCCCACCGGGGGGCCCGCGGAACCCGGGGACGGCCTGCTGGCTTTCGCGCACGGCGATCTGACCGCGGCCATGGCGCTCCAGGAGCGGCACAGCCCGGACCTGCTGGATATACCCGGCGTGGCCGGCACCGCCGTCTCGATCGGCCTCGACGGCCGCCCCGTCGTCAAGGTGTACCTGGCTGCCGCCGGTATCATGGGACTGCCCGCCAGCCTGGACGGGCACGGATACGTGACCGAGGTGACCGGTGCGTTCCGGGCCCTCGGCGACATGCCGGCTTCCGGGAGCGATCGGGCGGACCGCGCGGACGAGAACGAGCCGACCGATCCCAGGCAGTCCTTCCCCCGGCCCGTCCCCATCGGCGTTTCGACCGGACAGATCGACGTGACCGCGGGGACCATCGGCGCACGGGTCGTTTCGGGCTCGACCGTCTACGCGCTCAGCAACAACCACGTCTACGCCAACCGCAACGCGGCCAAGCTCGGCGACCACGTCCTGCAGCCGGGCACGGTCGACGGAGGCGTCAACCCCACCGACGCCATCGGCACACTGCACGACTTCGAACCCATCAGGTTCTGCGCACCGTTCCCGACCTGTCCCGCCAACCGGATCGACGCGGCCATCGCCACGACCACCGTCGAACAACTCGGCAACGGCACGCCGGACAACGGGTACGGGACGCCGCGCAGCGAGACGGTCAAGGCCCGGCTGGGCATGGAGGTGCAGAAGTATGGACGCACCACCGGGCACACGAAGAGCCGGATCAGCGGCATCAACGCGACGATGAACGTGGGCTTCCGCGACAACACCGCACGCTTCACGGGACAGATCGTGATCTCGAGCAACAACTTCTCCGGCCCCGGCGACTCGGGTTCACTGATCGTTTCGGCGGGCAGCGACGAGGAAGCGCGCCACCCCGTCGCACTGCTTTTCGCCGGCAGCCAGACCAGCACGCTGGCCAACCCCATCGATCTGGTGCTGGAGCGGTTCGACGTCACGATCGATGGCAACTGAAGCCGTGGACGATTCCGAAGCGATGGACGATCCCGAAGCCGTGGACGATTCAGTGGAGCGGGCGCGCAGGCAGGTCACCCGGAAGGTGATGGGGATGAAGGGCGTGGTGGGCACGGCCATCGGCCTGCGGCAGGGCAAGCCGTGTATCAAGGTCTACCTGGAGACGGACGACGAGGGGTTGCGCCGTCGGCTGCCACGCAGCGCCGGCGGTGTGCCGGTGGATGTCGAGGTGACCGGCGGGATGCGCAGGCTGTAAACGGGACGCAGTCCGCTCGCGGCCGTTCGCCAGCGCTTGAGGCGCCCCGAGCCGGCGGGCTACCGCCGCAGACGCCAGAACCTGGATTCGTAGCTGAACACCGTGTACGCCAGCAGTCTCCCGGTTGGATCGTACGCCGGCTGCGTCTTCCGCGTCGGATCCGTCGTCAGCTGCTCCGAGGGTCCGCCGCCCAGGGGGACCCGGTGCACCTGGAAGAAGCCGTCCCGTCCGGGACCGATGTACGCCACCCACGCACCGGCCGGGGACACCGCGATGCCCGAATGAACCTGGTCGGACTTCCATTCGTGGAAGCGCTCAGGCGTGCCGCCCGAACGCTCGACCAGGTAGAGCGCCTTGTTCCCGGCGCCTTCCGCCGCTTCGAAGACCAGAGCCCGGGAGTCCGGAGTCCACTCGGCCTGTAGCGCATCGTGGGGGAAGTCCCCCATGTCCACGATTTGCTGCGGCCGCGTCTCACCCGTTTCCAGGTCCACGGGGATGACGTAGAGAAAGCTCTTTCTCGCCCCCGCGGCGTCGCGCGTGTAGCTCGGGAAGGAAACCCACCTGCCGTCCGGAGACCAGCGGGGCCAGCCGGTTTCGTGGCCGTGCTCCGATATCAGGCGCGGCGACGACGGGTCGCCGGCCGGAATGAGATAGATGTCGTCCGTGCCGTCGATGTGGCTGTGGTAGGCGATCCAGCGGCCGTCGGGCGACCAGTGCATGCCCTGATCCTCCGAGTACGAACTGCGCACGACCCTGTCCGGCCCCGTCTTCGGCAAATCCGAAGAGATGTCGACAATCCCGATATGCTGGTCGATATCGGGGTAGTTCACGTCATCGGTGGCAACGCGCCAGCGTCCGAAGGTGAAGGACAATTCGTCGCCCGCCGGGCTCCAGGTCGGAGTCTCGGACTGGAAGGCGGTGATCGGGGTGACGTCGCCGCCGCCGGCCGGGACGGCGGACAGCGTCACCATGTAGTATTGACTCCGATACACGACGTCGCCGTCGGTCGTGACGCCGGGACCGTACACGTCCCGCTCGGCGGTGGCGAGACGCTCCGCGGGGCCTCCACCCACCGGCCGGACCCACAGTTCCAGGACGCCGCGTCCGTCGGGGGCCGCGTAGTAGATCTCGGAGCCGTCCGGAGAGAACGCCACGTGGCCATACGGCTCGTGTCCGTCCAGCCAGGTGACGGCTTCCTCTCCGCAGGGGTACCGGAGGCGCTGCACCCCCTGCTCGCGTTCGATGCAGGCGGCCTCGCCCGCCGGAGAGACGACCGGCAGGAAGAGCCTGCCGCCCGTCGCGATGATCTCGCCGGAATCGCCGGCCGCGCCGATCCTCCATACCCGTGACCCGTCCAGCCCCCGCACGACGCCTACGACCGACGAGCCGTCGGGCGCCCAGGTGAGTTCGAGCAACGCGTCGCGGGGCGGGAGACCGGTCATGTATCCGTTCGCCCAGAGCGTCTCCTTGGCGCCCGATGTCACGTCGTACAGGAACCAGTCCTGCCTGCGGCGGTCGAACGAGCGTTCGTGCACGAGGAGGCGCCGGCCGTCCGGGTGCCAGGTCAGGTAGCGCACCTGACTCGGCGCGAGGCCCAGGCTCCGCACTTCGTCTCCGTCCAGGTCGCGGACGAGCACTTCCCTGCCCTGGGTATACGCCAGCAACCGCCCGTCCGGCGACACGGCCCCGGCAGGATCGCGGTATGCGACCGGTCCCATCTGGTGCGCCGTCGCAAGGTGCTCGGGATCCGGCGCGCGCGACTCGCAGCCAGCGGCCGCCAGGCAAACGGCCCCCAGGGCGAAGGCGGACACGGCCAGCCGCCGGGCACGCGCGGCGGCCATGGAGGACCTCCGGCGACGATTCCACGGCGTTGTCTGCATGCTTGTACGATAGAAGATCACCGCGCTACTTGGCTATCACGCGCCCCACGGCGCACATTGGATACGCGTCGGCCCCGCCCGACCGGAAGAACAGGACCCCGACCCCGAGGAAGCACACTAATGTCGATACGAGAACACCGTCCGCCAACGACCGAACTGCAACGTGACCGCCTCGAAGCAGCGGGGGTGCCCGCGCTCCTCGCGCTGGCGGCCTTCACGTTCCTCGCCCCAGCGCACACCGACGCGCAGACCGACGCCGATTCGGGTTCGCCAGTCCCCATTGCCGCCGCGGTTACCGCGTTCTCGGCCACCGTCGCGGTCGCAGACGGCAACATCTACGTCGGCCGGCCCGGAGTCCTCCCGCTCTTCCCCATGCCGGGCAACCG
This sequence comes from Longimicrobiales bacterium, assembly GCA_965116905.1. GTDB lineage: Bacteria > Gemmatimonadota > Gemmatimonadetes > Longimicrobiales > Gaopeijiaceae > Bin94. The sequence continues at coordinate 3,831,665 of OZ220732.1, forward strand.
GCAGGGCGGCGTCCACGTGTTCAGCCGCGCGGCAGGCTCGTGGACGGAAACCGCGTCGCTGGCCCCGGACGAGACTCGGTCGGCGATCGGGTACGGGGAGGGTCTGGCCGCCGCGGGCGACGTGATGGTGGTGGGCGCGCCCGACGACGGAACGGGCGCCGTGTACGTCTACCGGCGAGCATCGGGCGAATGGCGCCTTCAGCAGCGCCTGACGTGGTCCGCAGCCGGCGCGGACGACCAATTCGGCGCGGCGGTCGCCACCAACGGCCGCGACATCGTCGTCGGCGCTCCCGGGGCGGATGCGGGAACGGGCGTCGCCATCGTCTTCGTGGGGGACGAGACGGGGTACTCGGAAGCCGCGACGTTGCGTCCCGGCGACGCGCCCCCCGGGGCCGGATTCGGCACCGCGATGGACCTCGAGGGCGACCTGCTCGCCATTGGCGCGCCCGGCGGCGGGATCGCCCTGATCCCGGGCACCGGAGCGCCCAACTTCCAGCCGGGCGCGGTCCACCTGTTCGCCGGCGGAGACGGGACCTGGTTTCCGGACGGCAGCCTCACGCCCCCCGATCCCGGACCGGCATCGCTGGGTGCGGGCGTCGCCGTGTCGGCGGGCGAGATCTTCGCGGGGGCACCCCTGAGCGCCCAGTTCACCGGCACGGTGTTCCACTTCACGCGTTCCGCGGAGGGCGGCACCGGGGATTGGACGATCGCCAACGCCATCCGTCCCGAATCCCCCGCTCCCATGTCCGGCTTCGGTATGGCGGTTGCCGCTTCGGGCGACGACATCGTGGTCGGGACGCCGCTGGCCGGCGGCGGCATCGGCGGCGGTTTCGCGTTTCGCCGGAACGGGTCCGGCGACTGGGGACAGGTCGCCACCTTCGGGCCGGGCACCTCCTTCGCCTTCTACGGCATCGCGGTCGCGATCGAGGGCGATGTCGCCGTCGTGGGTGCCCCGGGCGCCGACTTTTTCGAGGGCACCGGATTCGTGTTCCAGCGCACCGCCGACGGCTGGGAGGCCGAGGGAACGATCATCGACGACGCGGACGGCCTCGACGCCGTTCTCGGCGACGCGAGCGAGTGCGAAGATGGGTCCGCCGCCGGATTCGCGTGCAGCGAGATCGACCTCGTCGCCTTCGTGCCGACAGGGGACCTCGGGGGCGAGCGCGGGATGATCGCCAACGACCTGTGGGGCTGGACCGACCCGGAGTCCGGGCGGGAGTATGCGATCATGGGCCGCGCCGACGGCACGACCTTCGTGGACCTGAGCGATCCGGGCAATCCCGTGTACCTGGGTGAAATGCCCCTGACCGAAGGCGCGACCGCCAACATGTGGCGGGACATCAAGGTCTATGACAACCATGCCTATGTGGTCGCGGACAACGCCGGGGCCCACGGCGTCCAGGTGTTCGACCTGACGCAGCTGCGAGACGTGACGGATGCGCCGGTGACCTTCGAGCCCACCTTCCTCTACGACGGCATCAACTCCGCCCACAATATCGTGATCAACGAGGAGACCGGCTTCGCCTACGTGGTCGGGGCGTCCGGCGGAGGCGAGACCTGCGGCGGGGGCCTGCACATGATGGATCTGAGCGACCCTGGGAGTCCCACCTTTGCCGGGTGCTTTGCCGACGCCAACACGGGCGGGGCGGGCACCGGGTACAGTCACGACGCGCAATGCGTCCGCTACCACGGTCCGGACACCGAGTACGTCGGACGGGAGATCTGCCTGGGCGCAAACGAGAACGCGCTCTCGATCGCGGACGTCACGGACAAGGACGCCACCGTAGCGCTGTCGGCATCCTCCTACCCGAACACCGGCTATCTGCACCAGGGCTGGATTACGGACGACCACCGCTACTTCTACATGAATGACGAGACCGACGAACTGGGTGGCAACGTGTCCAGGACGCGCACGCTGGTGTGGGACATTCAGGATCTGAACGACCCGATCCTGGTCAAGGAGCACTTCGGCACCACCGCGTCGTCGGACCACAACCTGTACGTGATCGGTGACCTGATGTATCAGGCCAACTATCTCAGCGGACTGCGGATTCTCGACATCTCCGATCCGGAGTCGCCCGAGGAAATCGGTTTCTTCGACACGGTGCCCTTCGGCGACGACAACCCCGGGTTCGCGGGAGCGTGGAGCGTGTACCCGTACTTCGAGAGCGGCGTGATCATCGTGTCCAGCATCAAGGAGGGACTGTTCGTCCTGAGGAAGCAGCCGCCGCGCGTGTCGTAGCGGCCGGCGCTACAGGACGGCGTTGGCGACCCACGCCCCCGCGTAGGCGAGGAAGAGCATGTAGCAGAACTGCAGGACGGGCCAGCGCCAGCCTCCCGTCTCGCGCCGCATGATGGCCACGGTGGACATGCACTGGAGCGCGAACACGAAAAAGATGAGGAGCGCCACGGCCGCACCCAGGTCGAGATCCTGTTGCAGCGCCGCCTGGAGCTCGAACGCCTCCTCGTCCTCGTTCTCGACCCCGTAGATCGTGCCCAGCGTGCCGACGATCACCTCGCGGGCCGCCAGCGACGTCACCAGGCCGATGCCGATGCGCCAGTCGAAACCCAGCGGCTCGATCACGGGCTCGAGGACCTGGCCGGCCTGTCCGAGTGCGCTGTCGCCGATCGGCGGAGCCGCGCCGCCGGGCGTCCTGGGGAATTGCGTGAAGACCCAGAGGACCACGGTGACGGTCAGGATGATCTTGCCCGCGCGGCGGAGAAAGACCTTCGTGCGGTCCAGCAGCCGGGTCAGAATCGACTTCGCCGTGGGCAGGCGGTAGGGGGGCAGTTCCATCACGAACGGTGCGGAGCGTCCGCGGAGCAGTGTGCGCTTGAGGAGCGCCGCGGTCACGATGGCCGCCACCACCCCCATCAGGTACAACCCGATCAGTACCGCCGCGCGCGTTCCCAGGAACGGTCCCAGCAGGGGTTGGGCCGGAATGAACGCGGCGATCAGCAGCGCGTAGACGGGCAGGCGTGCCGAGCATGTCATGAAGGGGGCGACGAAGATCGTGGCGATGCGGTCCCGTTCGTCTTCCACCGTGCGGGCGGACATGATCGCGGGCACCGCGCAGGCATAGGCCGACAGCAGCGGCAGGAAGGACTTGCCCTGGAGACCGACGCGGTGCATGAGGCGGTCGGCGATCACCGCCGCGCGAGCCATGTAGCCCGAGTCCTCCAGGATCGCGATGAAGAAGAAGAGGATCAGGATCTGGGGCAGGAAGACCATCACGGAGCCGACACCGGCCCACACGCCGTCGAGAAGAAGCGAACGGAACCAGCTCTCGGGAAGGACCGAGCCGAGGTAGTTCCCGGACGCGGCGATCGCGGCTTCCGTGCCGTCCATCAACGGCACCGCCCAGGCGAAGATCGACTGGAAGACGAGAGCCACGACGCCCACGAAGACCAGGACTCCCCAGAATCGGTGCAGCACCAGGGCATCGAGCCACTGGGTCATGCGCGAAGGGCGCGGAGCCTGGAATCCGGCGGACCGACCAAGCTCCCGGGCGCGCTGACGGCGCTCCGCAAACAGGTCGATCATCGGAAGGACGCGGCGGCCGCCCCTTCCCTCGGCGTGCTCGGCCACCCCGACGATGGGACACGCGCGGATCTCCTCACCGCCCGTGTGGAGCGCCTCCAGGAAGGCACGCACCGGCTGCAGCGTCGCGACGTCGCGCGCGTTGACCAGCGCCACCTCCACGCCCAGCTCCGTCGACAGGCCCGAACCACGAAGCACCCCGTCCCGCCGGTCCAGCTCGTCGGCCATGGTGAGCACCACCAGGGTCGGGATGCCCAGGCTCAGGACCGGTTCGGCGATCATCAAGTGCGATTTCAGGCGCGTGGCGTCCAGAACCAGCACGACCGCGTCAGGCTGCCGGCCGTCCCCGAATTCGCCCAGAAGCACGTCGCGGGTGACCCGCTGGTCGAGACTGCGCGCCGAAAGGCCGTGGATGCCCGGCAGGTCGATCAGTTCCACCTCCCCGGCCGGCAGCCTGACCGTGCCGGATCTGCGCTCCACCGTCACGCCCGGGTAGTTGGCCACGCGCTGGCGGAGCCCGGTGAGATGGTTGAAGAGGGTGGACTTGCCCGAGTTGGGGGGACCTACGACGGCCACCAGCGGGGTCCCGTCATCGACCACGGCCCCCTGCGCCGAACCCCGGGCTAGCGCGGCCGACCCGGCTCCTCCGTTCAATTGGAGCCGAGAACCCCCGCGGCTTCCAGCGAGCTGCGCACGCAGAGGCAGGATGCCGTTTCCTTGCGCAGCGCGACCAGCGCACCGTCCACGCGGTAGACCGTGGGACCCCCCGCCGGAGCGTGCCGCACCGGACAAAGCGTGCATCCGGGCACGATGCCCCGCTCGAGCAGCGGTTCAACGTCCTCTCCGGCCACGTCGATCCGGACCAGGACAACCTCCTCTTCCAGGGGAACGTCCGCCAACATGCGATCGGCAGGCTTCTGTGCTGCTTCTGGCAGGCGCTTCACGCTTCCTCCCGACACGCTTCCTCCTGACGGCACACGGACGAACGACCCGTTTTCGGGGCCCCAAAGATGCTTCGGTGGGAACCGTTGAGATTGAAACTGATTCTCAACCGGTCCCGCACGGTATTAGAGTAAGGTGGTGTTCGGGAAATGGAAAGCCCGCGTCGCTTCCCGGACCTACACGACCTGCCAGGAGCCAGGGCTTGGACGACCCCTATCCGGTGCCGCGCGCCACTGCACGGTTCGAGGAAGTGATCCGGCGCAGCCGCTTCGTCACCCATGTGGGACGTGCGGATTCGCGCGAGTCCGCGCTCCGGTTCGTCCAGTCCGTGAGAGACCGGTTGCCGGGGGCGACCCACTACTGCTGGGCGTTCAATGCAGGGCCTCCCGGCTCCACCGCCCAGGTCGGGGCCAGCGACGACGGCGAGCCGCGTGGCACGGCGGGCAGGCCCATGCTCACGGCCGTGTTGCACTCCGGGTTGGGCGAGGTGGTCGTCGTCTGCGCCCGCTACTACGGCGGAGTGAAGCTAGGCATGGGCGGGCTCGCCCGTGCCTACGCGAGCGGCGCGAAGGTTGCCCTCGCGGCCTGCCCCACCGAGCGGCAGGTGGACCGCGTTCCGGTCGTGGTCACCGTCCCCTACGAGGCGTCCGGCAGGATCGAGCCCATCCTCCGCGACCTGGATGCAAAGATCCTCGCCCGGGAGTTCGGAGCCGACGTTCTCTATCGGATCCGGATACCGGCGGTCAGCCGGTCAGACCTGTCTGCGACTGTCGCGGGCGCAACAGGGGGCCGTGGGCGCGTAGAAGACTCCCACGAATAGCAGAAACCCGGCGACCGGAAATCGGTCCGGTCGCGCGCGGGGATGCAGGCGCGCGGATACGGCCTGCGTTGCTCCAGCCGAAAAGGCTGGTCAGATGGCGCCTGCGGACGCGGCGCCGGCCCGTGTGGTCAGGGGCCGACGCCGCGAATCCACCAGTGGTCTATTCCACTCGAACGACGTTTTCGGCCGCCGGCCCCTTCGCGCCGTCGACCACATCGAATTCGACTTTTTCGCCCTCGGCAAGGCTTCTGAAGCCATCGGCCTGGATGGCGGAGAAATGGACGAAGCAATCCTGTCCATTGTCGGCTCTGGAAATGAAGCCAAAGCCCTTTTGGTCGTTGAACCATTTGACGGTTCCCTGCATACGCACGTTGCTGCTCTCCCTCATGTCGCGGGGCAGTCTGCTGATCCCGGGACCGGCTACACAAACATCGTGTGGCTACGGCGGGATACTGCGGAAAGAAAGATGACGGGCTTCCTCTGTCGAGGTCTCGCCCTTCGTGGATGGTACTGACCGTGCAGACTTGCTCCTGATTGGTAAGGGCGAAAACTGACAGCAAATGTCGCCGGGGTCAACATCCCGGCGAACGGCAGCCCTCCTGGAGTCGTGCGCGGGGGGCCCGTTCCCCCTGGCATTCCACGAGCCGCTACACCGGGATTCCGGCCGCCCGAAGCGCCAGTGCGGTTGCGAGCGGCACCACCAGATTGTCGTCCAGACCCGTCGGAAGCACCTCGAGGGTCGCGGCCGCCGCCGCGGCGAAAAGCGCCGCCGTCCATCCGACGATCGGTGTCAACACGGCGGCGGCAACGAGGAAGAACACGCACGTGCCTTCCCACGTGCCCTTCCCCAACGGGCGCTTCCCCCACAGGCGCCCGGTCACGCTCGCCGCCGGATCGGCGAACGCGAGCACCAGAATCGCGGGCACGAACAGCTGCGGCGCCGCCAGCAGCACAGCCAGCGCGCCGACCAGGAACCACGTCGAGGATGCGACCCGGTCGGCTTCCCGCGGAGAAGCGAGGCGCGAGAACAGGCGGAAGAAGGCCGTGTTCGCCTCGGCCGAGCGCAGGCGCAGCCGATCCAGGATCAGGGCTGCGGCCAGGGCGCCGCCGATACAGGTCACTGCCGCCGTCGACTCGGCGCCCACGACGTGGACGAACACGGCGAGGGTGACACCGCCGGCCGAGTGGAACAGGCGCCGCCACGGCTGGACGCCCCGGGTCGCACCTACCGCGGCCTCAAGTCGGGCGTCGCCGCGATCACCGCCGTGTGCGGGTTTCACCGCCAGTCTGCCGGCGCCGGACGCGTGGCTAGCGCCGGGGGCGCCTTCCCGGGTCCCTCGCGCTGCCGCCGATGGGGTCACCGGGGGGAAGCGTTAGCGACGGGCCCGGCGTCGTGTTTTCGATCCGATCCTGCCAGCGGCGAATGTCCGCCGCGACCAGTCGCTCGTGCGGCGACGGATCCACCGCGGCCTCCAGCCGCCCCGCCAATCCGGCGAGCCGGTCCGACAGCACGGCCCGCGCCTCCGTCATGGTGTTGGCGCTCCCGGCCTCCTGCATCATGCGGTCGACCACGGCGCGCTGAATGGCGTGCTGCACCCGGCGGCGGTACTCGTTGCCCTCGCGGGGAGCGCCCCAGGTCGCCGCGACCAGCCGGTCGGCCACCTCTTCCAGATCCGGGTAGTCGCCCATGCTGCCATAGACGACCAGGCGCGCCATCCGCGCCGGGTGCAGGATTTCGCCGACCGTGAAGTCGGCGGCCGCCTCGGCAGCGCCCAGCGGGTCGAAGAGCAGCTCCGTGTGGCCCGCGAAGACCTCGCCCTCCTCGTAGCGGAACGCCGGCGGGGGAATCATCCCGACCACCTCCTCCGGCAGCGCCAGGAAGTCGACGGTGAGCGCCGAGAGGATGGTCTCCAGCGCATCCCGCTGCTCTTCACCGGGTACGATGGTGACCGGTGTCTGGCCGTCGCCCTTCACCGCGTAGGCGTAGTCGGCACCGCCCAGCGACTGCGCCGCGGCGCGAAGCTGGAACCGGTGGTGCATGTACAGGGGCAGCAGCACGAACTCGAGGTCCGAGAGGGGCCGGCCGGTGCGGATCATCGAAGTCCCGAAGTTCTCCATTCCGATATTGCGCACCCGGATTTCATGCTTGAGGTGGTCCACCAGGTTCGCGCCGTTGTCCCAGACGCCCGCGTAGGGGTGTCCGGCCCCGATGAAGTTGTTGTTGGAGTGGGCCATGAAGATCAGCCCGTCACGGATGCCCTGCATGACGATCTCTTCGAGCGCCGCGGCTTCGTCGGTCCCCTCCGGAAACTCCCGGTAGAGCCAGTTGACCGAGAGCTTGTCGTATTCGCCGATCCGCTGCACGTAGGCATTGGACAGATCCAGGTTGCCGTTGCCGTCGATTTCGACATACGGCGCGGGATAGTCCATCACGCTCTCGCGCCCGTAGGTGCTGGAGAGGTAGTTGTGGGGGAATCCGATGGTATGGCCGACCTCGTGCGCGGACAGCTGGCGGACGCGCGCCAGCGCCATCTCTACGGCGTCCGAGTTTTCGGACACCTGGGCCAGGTACTCGAAGTCGGGAGCCGCCGCGAGGAGGCACGCCGCGCCGTGGCCCGAATGGTCGCCGGCTCCCCACCACAATCCGCCGGCGGCTGGCTGACCGTCCTGCCCGCCACCCCCGACGGTGCCCGCGAACGGCGCGACCATCCCCTGACCGTGCAGGTAGTCCTGCCTCAGTCTGAGGCTGCCGAGGTTGACCACGCCCCGGATGATCTCACCCGTGCGCGGATCGGTGACGGTGTTGCCGTAGGAGTATCCCCGGGTCCGCCTGTGGGTCCAGTGGATCATGTTGTAGCGGATATCCTGCGGATCGATCCCCTCCGGCAGGACCTCGACGCGGTAGGCGTCGATGAACCCGGCGGCCTCGAAGGCTTCCTCCCACCAGGCGGCTCCGTCGACCAGCGCGCTGCGAATGGGTTCGGGGGTGCCGGGGTCCACGTAATAGACGATCGGCTCCACGGGCTCGGAGGGCGCGGGTCCCGGATTGCGCTTCTGCAGTCGGTGGCGGGCGGTCAGGCGCAGGCGCAGATCGGCGTCGATCGGCGTCGCGTAGTCGAAGATCGTGGGGCCGTTCACACCGATCCGAGGGTCGGCGACCCGGGGGCGGTATCCGTCGTCGGGGAGACGGATGAACGAGTGGTGCTGCCGCAGGGTGACCGCCTCGGGGTTCACGGCCACGCCGCGCACCAGTCCCCCCGGGTCGTCGCCGGTGAAGGTGAGCAGCGACTCGACCTCGGTGTTCTCCGGGAACGACCTGGTGGCCGGCATGTGGATCGCCGAACGCGACGCGTCCAGCCGGAACGTGCCCTGGCCGCGCTGTGCGATCTGGCCGATCGCGTTTCGCGCGTCCCGGATGAAGAACGGGGTGGCGTCCACGAGCACGCGGTCGCCCGTCCGCGCGGCGATGTCGAAGCCCCAGTACACCGAAGGCGCAAAGGCGTCGCGCACGGCCTGCACCTCGGTGGCGTTGTCGCTCCGGGCCTGGAACTGGTAGTTGGGCTCCATGAGGAGCACGCGGGGCCCAACGCGCTTCGCCTCGAGGATATGGGTGCCGCGCAGCTGTCCCCGATCGATCCCCACCGGGTTGGAGCCCAGGCCGGAGCCCATCGAGATCTGATACAGGAACTCGCCCCCCGCGAGATCGAGTTCCCAGTAGAGCGCTCCCGCGCCATCGTCCCAGTACATGTTGAAGAACCCCTCCATCGCCGTCATGCCGGCGGTCCTCTCGGCGATCGTGGGGGGCGTGGGGGGCGCCTGCTGCGCATTGGCCGGGGCCGTGCCGGGCCGCGTGAAGGCCGCTGCCGCGACGAGCAGCGGGAGGACCGGCGCGAGCGCGTTGCGGAGGGATCGTGTTCTGGCTGATGAAGCGGACATGTGGCTGCCTTACCCGGAGCTTTGCCGGCGAGCGAGTTGCTTGGCCCGTCGTCGTCCTCGGATGGACGAGCGGTCGTGCGTCAGGAGACTGGAAAGCGCGACCGCCGGACGCAAGGACACCGCGCCCGGTGCCCCCGTGGGCGCCCCCGTGCATCGACCCGTCCCATGGTCACACGGTCAGGCTAGCGTGCCTCCGCCTCCAACTCCGGCGGGACGCGCGCCAGGGTCGCCCGTTCCAGGTCGTACGCGTACGCCAGGAGATCGGCGTCGGTCCACAGGTCCCCTATGAAGGCCGCCACGAACGGGGTGCCGTCGTCGTAGTACCCGAAGGGCACGGTGACGGTCGGCAGGCCGATGTCGTTGACGATGTTGCTCGGCAGCTCCGCGTGGTTGTTGGGCCGGTAGTCCGGGCGCTCCGGGTCCTCCACCAGTGGCCGGATGGGCTCGCCGGCCTGGGGGAAGAACAGCCCGTCGAGCGCGTTCTCGCGCAGCACCGCCCTGAACAGGGCACGGATCTCCATCCGCCACGCCTGGAACGCGTCGCCCTCCTCGGTGGCGGTGGGCGCGGCGGGTGGACGCGCGCGGCGACCGCGACGGAACTCGCGTCCAGTGAGCGCCTCCCACTCCTCGACGCTGTGGAAGGCCGCGTCGGCCCCCAGACCCAGGAGGTATACGAGCAGGTCGTGGCTGCCGACCGAGGGGACCGACGGCCGATCCTCGTACAGCTCGACCCAGCCTCGACCCGCAAAGGGGTCCTCCACGACGCTCGCGCCGCGGCTCTCGAGCACGGCGACGGCCTCGCGGTACCGGGCCTCTGTTTCGGGAGCCAACGGCAGGTACGACTCCCGCCATCCCGGGCCCACGAGGCCGAAGCGTTTGCCGGCGAGCGCCGTGGCGCTCAACGCGGCCGCGTAGCCGTCCTCGGGGATGTGTCCCACCGCCGCGTAGGTCGCGCGGTCCTCGGGCGTCGGGCCCGCGATCACGTCCAGCGTGAGGGCGGCGTCCCGCACCGTCCTGGCGATCGGACCGACGACGTCCCGGTACGTGGCGTCCATCGGCACCGTACCCTCCAGCGGGACCAGGCCGAAGGTGGGCTTGACGCCGACCAGGGCCTGCGCGGCGGCAGGGTTCTGGATCGAGCCGCCCGTTTCGGTTCCCAGACCCAGCACCGCGAAGCTGGCGTTGACCGCGGTCGCCGTGCCGCCACTGGACCCCCCGGGTACGCGGTCCACGGCGTATGGGTTGAGCGTCTCGCCCGCGACCGAACTCCGGGTCCGGGTGCCGTGCCCGGCGAAGTCGGGCATGTTGGTCTTGCCGAGGACGACCGCGCCGGCTTCCCTGAGGCGCTCCACGGCCGCGGCGTCGTCGCCGGGAATCATGTCCACGCCGCCCGTGGCCGCACTGAAGCCGTCGAAGCCCGCCGTGGTGACCAGTCCCGCGTGGTCCAGATTGTCCTTGATGACGACCGGGACGCCGTGCAGGGGCCCTCGCGGACCCGTCGTGCGGAGTTCCTCGTCGAGCGTCGCGGCGGTGGCCAGCGCGTCCGGGTTCATCGAGATGAACGCGTTGTAACGGTCCTCGTAGCGGTCGATCCGGGCCAGGAAGGCCTCCACCAGCTGGACGACCGTGTACCGGCCGGCGCGGAGATCCTCGCCGACCTGTACCGCCGTGAGCTCCACGACGTCGATGCCGGGCCCGCCGCTCGCGCCGCGGGACGCACCCGGCGCCTGGGCATGGGCATGGGACGGACGGGGCCCCCATTGCGCCGTGGCCACCAGGGCCAGAATCAGGCAGGTCCGTCGGGTGTGCGTCATTGGACGTCCTCTGCAAACCGGTGGAAGATTCGGCCAGCCCACAAAGATACGCGGTCGCCCTTCGCAACGCGCGCCGTGCGCCGCGTTGCGACCGTTTCGCCACCGAAGCCATTGCACTACCATCAGGGACCATGGCCCGCTCAACCCAAGCCCTCATCCAACTGCTCGACCTGGAGCGCATCGAAGACAACATCTACCGGGGTCACAACCGGGACATCGGCTCCGGCCGGATCTTCGGGGGACAGGTGCTGGCCCAGGCGCTGGTGGCTGCGCGGCGCACCATCGAGCAGGAAGACCGCGCGGCGCATTCCCTTCACGGCTACTTCATTCTCGAGGGCGATCTGGATATCCCCGTCGTGTACTTCGTGGACTGCCTGAGGGACGGCAAGAGCTTCACCACGCGCAACGTCACCGCGATCCAGCACGGCAGGGCCATCTTCACCCTGTCGGCGTCCTTTCACCGCACGGAGACGAGCCTGTCCCACCAGGCGGCGATGCCCGATGTACCGCCGCCGGAGGAACTGCGCTCCGAACTGGAGATCGTGCGCGAGGCACCGGAGAGGATCCCGGCGCGCCTGCGGGACGTGCTCGTACAGGATCGGCCGCTGGACTTCAGGCCGGTGGACCCGTACCACCCCTTCGACCGGGAAGCACGGGCGCCGGTTCGCCGCACATGGGTCAGGTCATCCGGCTCGCTGGGCGACGACCCCGCGCACCACCAGGCCGCGCTTGCCTACGCTTCGGACTATGGCATTCTGTCGACAGCCCTCCAGCCTCATGGCCGAAACGTCCGGGACAGGGATCTGATGGCCGCCTCTCTCGACCACTCGATGTGGTTTCACCGCCCCTTCCGGGCGGACGAATGGCTCCTGTATGTCGTCGAGAGTCCCGTCGCACATGGAGCCAGGGGATTCGCGACGGGGAGCTTCTTCACACGCGACGGCAAGCTCGTGGCTTCGGCCGCGCAGGAGGGCCTGCTCCGCGTCATCACCCCAAGGAAGGACCGCCGCTAGGCGATCCCAGGCAATTGCCCAACCCGGACCGGCCCATGCGCAACCGATTCGAATCCGCCCTCCCCTTCCCCGCCTACCTTGAGACCGTCCGCCGGAACGAGGAACTCTGGCACGGACTGTACGACCGGGTCCGGGTTCCCGCGGGCGCCGTCGACGACGCGCGCTCCATTCCCGGCACCTGGCACCTGCTCGCCCTCAGCGAGGACTGGTGCGGGGACGCGATCAACATCCTGCCGGTGCTGGCCCGCCTGACCGAGGGCGTCGACCACATGGACCTGCGGGTCCTGACCCGCGACGACAACCTCGACATCATGGACGCGCACCTGACCAACGGGACGAGCCGGTCCATCCCGGTGGTGATTCTTCTGGACGAGGAGTACAGGGAGCGCGGGTGGTGGGGCCCGCGGCCCACCGATTTGCAGAAGTGGGTGATGGAGGAGGGCATGAAGATGGACCCGGGGCCGCGCTACGCACGCGTCCGCCGCTACTACGCGCGTGACAAGGGGAAGGCGATACTGAAGGAAGTGCTCGACCTGATCCGCTCCGGAGGCGCGTCCGGAACCGCGGCTCGCTAACCTCCGCCGTTCAGATGGCGTCCTCGCCGCAACGCCCGGCCGGATTTTGCGTCGAATCCACGCGCATCTTAATGTCAGTACTGCAAATACCCTCTCCCGGCCCTCGATGAGACCACTCACCCGCACTCCACTCACAGCGGTCGCCGCAGCGTGCACGGTCCTGGCGATTCCAGGATCCGGTGCATCGCAGGTCCCCCTCGGGATCCGCACCGCGAGTGGTCTGACGGTCACACCCGTCTACGAGGGCTGGTACGAAAACCCCGACGGGACGCTGAGCCTTTCGTTCGGCTACTACAACCGGAACTTCGAAGAGATCGTCGAGCTGCCGCACGGCGCGGCCAACCACCTGGAGCCCGCGGCTTTCGACGGCGCGCAGCCCACCCGCTTCCACCCGCGGAGGCATTGGGGCGTCTTCACCGTGACGGTCCCGGCGGACTTTGGCGACCAGGCGGTCGTGTGGACCATCGATTTCCGCGGCGAGCGCAACTCGATACCGGGCCGCCTCCATCTGGACTGGCGGATCGATGCGCTCGATGGCGAGGCCGAGACCGGCAATACGCCGCCCATGCTGGCCTTTTCGGAGGACGGGGCGAGAGGCGCCGGGCCCGGAGGCCCGTGGGGCAAGCCGGTCGAGGCCGTGGTGGGCGAGTCCGTGCCGCTGACCGTCTGGGCCTGGGACGACGGCCGTTCGCGGGGCAGTGTGGTCAGGGCGGGACGCACCGGCGTTCCGGTCACGCTGACCTGGTTCAAGCACCACGGGCCGGGTGACGTGACGTTCGACGAGGACACGGCGAGGGTGCCGGTCGAGGGAGGCATGGCGACGACCAGCGCCACGTTCATGGAACCCGGCGACTATGTGATTCGCGTGAGAGCAAACGACGCATCGGGTGTGTCCACTGCGGGCCACTCCCAGTGCTGCTGGACCAACGGATTTGTACGGGTGACCGTGACCCGCTGACCGAAAGAGAAACGATGCACCGACATCACCGCCTGTTCCGGAATGCCGCGGCAAGTGGCGTGCTGGTGGCCGCCGCCATGTTGATCGCACGCGCGCACGCTGCGGCCCAGGATCATCCCACCTTCGCCCGCGACGTGGCCCCGATCATTCAGCAGAACTGCCAGGTCTGTCACCAGCCCGGCTCGATCGCGCCGATGTCGCTCACCAGCTATGAGGCGGTCAAGCGGTACGCCCCCCGAATCCGCGAGAAGGTGGCGGCCCGCATCATGCCCCCGTGGCACATCGACCGTTCCGTGGGAATCCAGGAGTTCAAGAACGACCGGGGCCTGAGCGATGAGGAACTCGAGACGCTGGTCACCTGGCTCGACGGCGACATGCCCTTCGGCGACGAGGCGGACATGCCTCCCCCGCCGGTGTTCCCGGACGGGAGCGAGTGGCAGTACGAGGCGCAGTTCGGCCCGCCCGACCTGGTCGTCCGGTCAGACCCGTACACTTTGCCCGCGCAGACCCAGGACAAGTGGTTCCGGCCCGAGACTCCGACCGGCCTGACCGAGGAGCGCTGGGTCAAGGCGATAGAGATCCGGCCGTCCTGGCCCGACGGACGGCGGATCGTCCATCACACGCTGGCGTACCTGGTGCAGGACGAGGACCCGGACGCCATGACCGCCGAGACCGCGGCGCTCAGCACGAGCAGCCGGGCGATGGGCGGGCCCGGGCTCTTCATGGAGTGGGCCGTCGGCAAGGTCGGCGAGATCTTCCCCGACGGTGCCGGGAAGCTCATGCTGCCGGGTTCGAAGATCCGGTGGGAAGTTCACATGCACGCGATCGGCCAGGAGGTGAAGGACAGTTACGTGGAACTCGGCATCTGGTTCTACCCGAGGGACCAGATCCCCCAGAACCGGACGCGCCTGGCGTTTTTCGACGCGACCGGTGACGATCTCGACATCCCGCCGGGCGAGATCGCGGTCACCCAGGACTTCCACGTGCTCAAGTGGCCTTCCCGGCTGGAGAACTACCAGCCCCACATGCACATGCGGGGCAAGGCCATGGCCATGGAGGCCATCTACCCGGACGGCCGCAGGGAGATCCTGAGCCAGGTCAACAACTTCCAGTGGCAGTGGCACATCAACTACATCTACGCCGAGCACGCGGCGCCCCTCCTCCCCGCGGGCACCACGCTGGTCTTCACCGCGTGGCACGACAACACGGCCGAGAACCCCAACAACCCCGATCACACCCAGTGGGTCGGCTGGGGCGACCGGACCGTCGACGAGATGGCCCACGCCTGGGTCGACGTGACCTACCTCACCGAAGAGCAGTACGCCGAGGCTGTGGCCGACCGCGAGGCGGCCAGGGCCGACGACGAAACGAAGGACGGGCCGAAGGACGGGACGCACCGGTAGGGTCCTCCCCTCCGCGCATAGATCCCCATGGCGGTCGAACGACAATCGACCTCGAAGGGCCGCGCGCTCGGCCTCTGGCTCGGCCTTGGCGCCTTCGTCCTTCTCCTCGTGTTCCCCGTGGACGCCACGAACGTGCCCGCCAGCCGCCTGGCCGCGGTGGCCCTTCTCATGGCGATCTGGTGGGTCACCGACGCGATTCCGCTGTTTGCGACCGCACTGCTGCCCCTGGTCCTGTATCCGCTGCTCGGCATCATGTCCGGAGGCGACACCGCCCCGATCTACTTCAACAGCACGATCGTGCTCTTCCTGGGCGGCTTCATGATCGCCCTGACGATGGAAAAGTGGAACCTGCACCGGCGCATCGCGCTCAACATCATCCACGCGGTCGGGGGCGGACCGGCGCGAATCGTTCTCGGATTCATGGTCGCGGCCGCGTTCCTGTCGATGTGGATTTCGAACACCGCGACCGCCGTCATGATGGTGCCGATCGGCCTCGCCATCTGCCTGCAGATCGAGAGCGAGGCAGGCCGCGACGGCGCGCGCCACCTGTCGGTGGGCCTGATGCTGGGGATCGCGTACGGCTGCACGGTGGGCGGGCTCACGACGCTGGTGGGCACGCCTCCCAACCTGTCCTTCGTGCGCATCTTCGAGATCCTTTTCCCCGACGCGCCACCGATCGCCTTCGGACAATGGCTCATCATGGCGTTCCCGGTGGGCCTGATCATGCTGATCGTGTCCTGGTTTCTCATCACGCACGTGCTTCACCGCGTCCCGGAGGGCGTGACCATCGATCACGGGGTGGTGGAGAGGGAGCGTCAGGGCCTGGGGGCCATTTCGTTTGAGGAGCGCGCGGTGCTGGGGGTCTTCGCGGCCACGGCGCTGCTGTGGGTCTTCCGGGTCGACCTGCAGCTGGGCTTCCTCACGGTTCCGGGCTGGTCGCGCATCCTTCCCGACCCGGGCATGATCGATGACGGAACCGTTGCGATCACGCTCGCGTCCCTGCTCTTCTTCATCCCCGCGAAGAACCGGAAGAAGGGCGCGACGCGCGTCATGGGACCCGACGTGATCCCGCGCCTGCCCTGGAACATCGTGCTGCTCTTCGGCGGCGGTTTCGCGCTGGCGGCGGGCTTTCAGGAGACCGGGCTCGCGCAGCTCATCGGCAGCCAGTTCGAGGTGCTCGGCAGCCTGCCCGTATTCGTGATGATCTTGCTGGTGTGCGCGGCGCTGACCTTCCTCACGGAGTTCACCAGCAACACGGCCACGACCGAGATGGTCCTGCCGATCCTCGCGTCGGTGGCCGTGGTGACCGGCACCCATCCCCTCGTGCTGATGATCCCCGCCACCCTGTCCGCGTCGTGCGCGTTCATGATGCCGGTGGCGACCCCGCCCAACGCGATTGTCTTCGGCAGCGACCGG
The DNA here is from genome assembly GCA_965116905.1 of Longimicrobiales bacterium. GTDB lineage: Bacteria > Gemmatimonadota > Gemmatimonadetes > Longimicrobiales > Gaopeijiaceae > Bin94. The sequence goes on from OZ220732.1 coordinate 3,848,083, forward strand.
ATCACCGTGGGCGAGATGGCGCGCGCGGGCATCTTCCTCAACCTGATCGGCGTGCTGGTCATCGCGACCGTCGTCTTTACGGTGGGCCTGCACGTCTTCGACATCGACCCTGCAATGGTGCCGGAGTGGGCGCGGTCAATGGCGGAGGGGGCGCACGAGTAGGGGAACTTGACAGCGTGCGACTCGCCCCCGCACTTTGTTCGGCAACCGAACAAAGTCAGGGAAGTGGTGCTCCGGGACTCAAGGCATCGGGCGGTCCCCGGAGGTATCCGCTCAACGCGGGATGGAAACATGACAGCGAGCGCCTCAGATCGGCCGACAGTCGCGCCCCGGTCAACCTACGGCGGAATGCGCGTCGCCATTCGAGCGGCCGTGCCGGTCATGGTCCTCATCGGCGCCGCCAGCTGTGAACGGGATATCGCCACGCTCGATCCTGCTCCGTTTCCCCCGGAAGCGGAGGTCTTCTACGACGGCTTCGGTCCCGGAGTGCAGTTCTCGGCCTTTGGCGGCTCCAAGGTCGACGCCCTGGCCATTGAGCACGACGAGGTCTACCGCGGGACCGCCGCACTCAAGTTCACGATACCCGCGCCCACGGATCCCTCCGGCGGCTACGCCGGCGGCGTCTTCTACTCCGAGGTGCCCCGCGACCTCACCGGCTTTGACGCGCTCACCTTCTGGGCCAGGGCAAGCACTGCGGCCACGGTCAACACCATCGGGATCGGCAACGACAACACCGGCGGTTCGCGCTATCCCGCCACGATCGAGGGGCTTCCTTTCTCCACGCGCTGGACGAAGTACGTCGTCCCCTTTCCGCTTCCGTCCAGGTTGGGCCAGGAGACCGGCCTCTTCCTGATCGCGGAGGGTTCCGAGTACCCGGTCGGCTACGACATCTTCTTCGACGACGTGCAGTTCGAGCGGCTCGGGACGATCATCAACCCGAGGCCCGCCATCGCGACACAGACGGTAAACGGTGAAGTGGGAGGGACGCTGTCGGTCGGCGGCACGCAGGTGACCTTCGACGTCGGCGGCAAGGACCAGACGGTTCTTGCGGCTCCGGCCTACTTCACCTTCACCTCTTCCAATTCGGGAGTGGCCTCGGTGACCCCGGACGGCTCGATCTCGCTGATTTCGTCGGGCACCGCCACGATCACCGCCACTCTGGGCTCCACCGCCGCCGCGGGTGCGGTCACCGTCAACGTCACGGCGCCCCCCACGGGCGCGCCTCCCACTCCCGCGCATCCGGCCGGAGACGTGATCTCCCTGTTCAGCGACGCCTACGATGATGTCCCGGTCGACACCTGGTCGGCGGTCTGGGACCAGGCGGACGTCGAGGACATCCGGGTCGCCGGCAACCCGGTCAAGAAGTACACCAACCTGGCCTACGCCGGCATCGAGTTCACCTCGCAGCCGATCAACGCAGCGTCCATGACCGAACTCCACGTCGATCTCTGGACCAACGATCCTTCCGCTTTCCGGATCAAGCTGGTCGACTTCGGAAGCAACGGGGTCTTCGGAGGCGGCGACGACACGGAACACGAGATCACCCTCGATCAGGGCTCGATGCCACCCATCGCCGCCGGAGCCTGGAACACCCTCGACATCCCGCTCTCGGCCTTTACGGGTCTCCTGAACCGGGGCAACCTGGCGCAGATGATCATCTCCGGATCCAGCCCGACCGTCTACCTGGACAACATCTACTTCTTCACCACCAAGCCGCCTCCGCCGAGCGCGCCCAGCGAGGCCGCCCCGACGCCGACGCACGCCGCGACCGACGTTGTGTCGCTCTTCAGCGACGCCTACAAGGACGCGGCCGTCGATACGTGGTCGGCTTCCTGGGACCAGGCCGATGTCGAGGATGTGCAGATCGCGGGCGACGCCGCCAAGAAGTACAGCAACCTGGTCTTCGCCGGCATCGAGTTCACCTCGGCGACGCTCGACGCCACCGGGATGACGCACTTCCACATGGATCTCTGGACGCCGGATCCAACGGCAGACCCGTCGGCCTTCCGGATCAAGCTCGTCGACTTCGGTCCCGATGGCGGCTTCGGCGGAGGGGACGACACCGAACACGAATTGACGTTGAATGCAATGTCCGATCCGCCGCTGGCGACGGGAATGTGGGTGAGCTACGACATTGTCCTGACGGCGTTCACGGGGCTGACGACACGCGGGCACCTTGCCCAGATGATCATCTCCGGTGATCCGAACACGGTGTTTATCGACAACGTGTACCTGCACAAGTAACCCGCCCGGCCGAACGGCTGCGCGAGGCCGGGGACGAGCTGGCGGCAAGGAGGCCGGCGACATGGAGGAGACGAGATCGGTACGGGCTGCCCCCCCTGCCTCGGACGGGAACCTTGCGACCACGGTCCTCAACCTCGTATGGAAACGTCGCGAACTCTCACGTGCCGAGATCGCCCGCCACACCGGGCGCTCGCGTTCCACGATCTCCGAAGTCGTCGCGCGGCTGCTCGACACCGGGCTGGTCGAGGAGGTGGGCAGCGGGGAGAGCAGGGGCGGACGGCGCCCCATCCTGATCGGGTTCCGGGACGGCGCCGGGGTCATTCTCGGCGTCGACCTGGGCGCGACCCACGTCTCCGTCATCCTGACCGATCTGCGGGGATCGGCGCTGGCGTGGCACGACCGAGCCTACCCGGTGCGCACCGATCCCGGCGGCGCGGGGAAGCTCGTGGTGGAACTGTGCCGCGACTGCGTTACGGAGTGGAACGGGGACAGCCGACTGTTGATGGGCATCGGGGTGGCCGTGCCAAGTCCGGTCGATCCGGAATCTCCGGATCGCGTGCTGGAGCGCATCCACCCGGCATGGCGGGGGCGCGCAATCCTGGACAGGCTCGACGCATCCTTCGGCGCACCCGTTTTCGTCGACAACGACGCCAACCTCGGTGCGGTGGCCGAACGCTGGTGGGGCAAGGCGCAAGGCGTGGACGACTTCATCTACCTGAAGGTCGCCACCGGGGTAGGTGCCGGTCTCATGATCGGCGGGGAGATATACCGCGGCTCGACGGGAGTGGCCGGCGAGATCGGCCACATCGTGGTCGACCCCAGCGGCCCCGAATGCGTGTGCGGGAGTCATGGCTGCCTGGCCACATTCGTGGGCACCGGGGCCTTGGTCGAAAGGACCAGGGACCTTCTCCGAAGCTCGCCCCCAAGCACCCTGGCCGGCATGGACCTGAACATCAGGATCATCGAAGAAGCGGCGCTGCGGGACGATCCGGTGGCTCTCCGGGTCGTGCACGAAGCAGCTCATCACCTGGGCATCGCCCTGGCGGGCCTGCTCAATCTGCTGAATCCCGGATCAGTTGTAGTTGGGGGCAGCCTCGCCCGCGCCGGAGACCGGCTGCTGCTTCCGCTACGCGAGGCCGTGCTTCGGCGCACCCTCGTCACTTCGGCAGCCGCCGCCGAAATCGTCGTGAGCGAACTGGGGCCTCGCGCCACGGCATTGGGCGCGGCGACACACGTCCTGGTCGCCGCCCTCGCCGACCCCAGCCTCTTTCCGAAGTGAATTGGCATGATCGCCATCCAATCCGAACGGTGCCGCGGCCTCCGTGATCCGGGGGGCCCGCGCGGTCTGGTCATTGTTCCTTTGCTCGGTATGGCTCTGACCGCCTGCGACGATGGCACGACCGTAAACGAGGTTTCCTGGGAACTTGCCTGGAGCGACGAATTCGAGGGTCCCGCCGGCCAGCTTCCCGACCCGGCCAAGTGGGCCTTCGACATCGGCACCGACTGGGGCAACGCCCAGCTGGAATTCGACACCGACCGGCCCGAGAACGTGTCTCTGGACGGGAGCGGCAACCTGGCCATCACCGCACGCCGGGAATCCTATCAGGGCAGCGCGTACACGTCCGGCCGGATCAAGACGCAAGGGCTCTTCGAGCAGGCGTATGGCCGTTTCGAGGCACGGATCCGGCTCCCCACCGGGCAGGGTATCTGGCCCGCCTTCTGGATGCTCGGCAACGACATCGACGCGGTAGGCTGGCCGCAGTGCGGCGAGATCGACATCATGGAATACCGGGGTCAGGAGCCGAGTCTGGTGCTCGGCACCGTGCACGGACCCGGCTACTCCGCGAGTGCGGGAGTCACCGGCCGCTACGCCCTGTCCGGAGCGCGCTTCGACACCGGCTTCCATGTTTTCTCGATCGAGTGGACGGACGAGGACATCAAGTGGTTTGTCGACGGTGAGCACTACCACACCGTGGGTCCCGGCGACACCGGCGGCGAATGGGTCTTCGACCATCCCTTCTTCATCCTCCTCAATGTCGCGGTGGGCGGTGGCTTCGTGGGACCGCCCAACGAATCCACGTCCTTCCCCCAGACCATGCTGGTCGACTGGGTGCGCGTCTACCAGAGCGACCGGGAATGACCTCTCGCGGCGACACCCGGCCCCGGGACCGCATATCATTCCCGCACAAGGTCGCCTATGGGATTGGCGGGTTCGTCAACAACCTGCTGGCCTCGGCGATCGGCGGGATGACGATCATACTCACTCTGGCTTTGGGTGTCAGTCCCGCGCTCGTCGGACTGTTGGGGGCCCTTCCACGCATCTTCGACGCGATCACCGATCCCCTCGTGGGATTCATTTCCGACAACACGAAGTCGCGCTGGGGGCGCCGGCGGCCCTACATCTTCGCCGGGGCCATCTTCACCGGGATCGTGTTTGCGCTCCTCTGGCAGATTCCCGCCCCGGCACAGTTTCGCCTCAAGCTCGTGGACTACGGCGCGGACGGCATCTACAGCGGTCCACACGCGGTCCAGGAAACCGAGACGGTGGGTGTCGCACAGGCCGTTCGAGGCCGAATGGGGGGTGCCCGGCGAATGGACGATGTCGAGCACGAGGTGACCATAATCCCCCCGACCCTTGTCACGGGCCAGTGGGTCGGCATCGACGTCCCCCTGGCAAGCTTCGACCAGTTGACCACGCGCGACCACCTCGCCCAGATCCTGATCTCGGGCGATCTGGAAAACGTCTACGTCGACAACATCTATCTCTACCGGGAAGAAGATGCAGGAGAGGGCGCGGCCGCGCCGGCGCTCGAAGACGTAGAGGGAGCGACGGAGCCGACGACCGCCGCGCCGGAGCCCACGCGACCGGCCGAGGACGTCATTTCCTTCTTCAGCGACGCCTACGACGATGTCCCGGTCGGGTATTTCTCCACGGACTGGGACCGGTCGGACGTGGAAGACGCGTTCGCGGGCGGCGATCCCGTCAAGCACTACTACAACCTTCGCTTCGCAGGGATCGACTTCGGCGAGCAGACGGTGGACGCCACCGCAATGACGCACGTGCATCTCGACATCTGGACGCCCGACGCGACGCCCGAGGGCCGGAGCGACATGTACTACTTCTGGTACTTCCTGATCGGGTCGCTGATCTTCTTCCTGGGCTACACGGTCTTTGCCACGCCCTGGGTTGCGCTCGGCTATGAGCTGACGCCCGACTACAACGAGCGCACGCGGCTGATGGGCGTCCAGAACTTCATCAGCAACTTTGCGTTCATCATCGCTCCGTGGTTCCTGGTGATCATGACGAATCCGGACTGGTTCCGTAACCAGATCGACGGCGCCAGGTTCCTCGCACTGATGATCTGCATCGCGACGGTCGCCCTGGGCGTCCTTCCCGCCGTCTTCCTGCGCGAACGCCTTGCGCCGACGCCCGAAGCCACCCGGGCTCGAGCCGACGCGCCAGCCGGAAGCAAGGGGCTCGGCGCGAACGTCACCGAGTTCCTGTCAGGCCTGTTGAAGACCGTCAAATCCGGGCCGTTTCTGCTGCTGTGCCTCGCGACCTTCCTGATCTTCAACAGCTTTATCATGATCTCGTCGTTCCAGATCTTCGTGTTCATCTACCACATTTCCGAGGGAAGCCAGGTGAACGGCGCCTGGCTCGCCGGCATAGTGGGTACGGTGGGGATGGTGGCGGGTTTCGGGGCCATCGTTGTGGTCACCTGGCTGGGCACCAGGATCGGAAAGCGGAGGGCGTTCTTCGTCTCGACGGCCATTTCCATGCTCGGCTACGCGTTGAAATGGTTCTGTTACCGCCCCGAGTACCCCATGCTGGCTCTCGTGCCCGCGCCCTTCCTCGCGTTCGGCCTGAGCGGACTCTTCACCCTGATGGGTTCGATGATCGCGGACGTGGTGGATCTGGACGAACTCGGGAACATGGACGCCCAGGGACGAAGCCAGCGACGGGAAGGGATGTTCGGCTCCATCTACTGGTGGGTCGTCAAGGTCGGTCAGGCGGCAGCGATCGGACTCGGCGGACTCCTCCTGGTCGCAACCGGATTCGATGTCGACCTGGGAGCCAACCAGGGGGCGCAAACGCTCGTCCTGATGCGCGTCTTCGACGCCTTCATCCCCCTGGCCGCATCCGGTCTCGCCATCTACGCGATCGCCAGGTTCCCGATCACGGAACAGATGGCGCTCCGGACACGCGAGGAACTGGAGCGGCGGCGGGCGGGCGCGGCGGCGTAGGTCGGCGTCAGCGCGGCCCGGCGCCCCGCCGCTCCTGTCGCGGTCGCAGTGTCTCGCCTCGGACCGCCAGCCCATGGCCCCGGGGAAAGAGGATGTTCTCCCCGCCCGGCCCGGCACCGTTGCCGGTCGGGTCCGTCGGTGTTCTGCCCGGCCAGGTGGACGACAGCCGCCCCGTGAACTCGTGGTCGCCGAAGAGCACGTCGGCCACGCCCGCGCCCTCCGAGCCAGGCAGCCACGCCGCGACGAAGGCCGCCGATTCGGCGAGTTCCGCGTCCACCACGAGGGGGCGGCCCGAAATGAGGACCGTGACCACGTGTATGCCGCGCGCTGCCAGTCTGCGAATGGTGGCGAGGTCCTCGGGGTGCAGGGTGGCAAGCTCCAGGGTCTGTCCATACGGCATGAGCACACCAGGACCTGCGGGCAGGTGGTTGGCGCCGGGGCGAACGGGGCTCGGGTCCCGGATGTCACCCACCCCCTCGGCGTATGGACGCTCGCCGATGACCACCACAGCCGTATCGAAGTCGTCGGCCTCGGCGACTGCTCCACCGTTACCGCAGAGCACAGACCCCGGCGCCACATCCCGAATACCCTCCCAGATCGAGGTGCCGCCCGGAACCCTCTCGTTGCCCGAGATGCCCTGCCATTCGACGGTGAAGCCGCCGCACTGCCGCCCGCGGTCGTGCGCGTTGCGGCCCGTGACCAGAATGCGCGCGCCGCGGCGGAGGGGCAGGGCGCCGCCCTCGTTCTTGAGGAGCACGAGGGACTTGCGCACCGCTTCCCGGGCGACCTCGCGGTGCTCGCGTGACCCGAAGCCCGCGCCGTCGGCCCTCCCGCGCAGCGCCGGGCGCGCCTTGTCGAACAGGCCGCTCGCGAGCTTGACCCGCAGGATCCTCGTCACCGCGTCGTCGATCCGCTCGATGGGCACTGCGCCCCGTTCGACCTGTGAGATCAGCCCCGAGATGAGCTCCCGCCACGTCTCCGGCACCATGAACATGTCGACGCCCGCGTTGACCGCCATCGCCGCGGCCTCGCCGTAGTCGTCCGCCAGCGGATCGACGCCGTTCCAGTCCGAGACGACGAAGCCGGCAAAGCCCAGTTCACCCTTCAGCACGTCCCGTATCAGGTATCGGTGTGCGTGGCACTTCGAACCGTTCCAGCTGCTCAGCGAGGCCATCACCGTGAGGACGCCGGCATCGAGCGCGGGGAGGTAGGGTGCGACATGGAGGCGGCGCAACTCCACCTCGTCGGCGAGCGTGTCGCCCTGGTCCACGCCGGCATCGGTGCCGCCGTCTCCGACCCAGTGCTTGGCGCAGGCCAGAACGCTGTCCGGACCCGGTCCCGCGAGGCCGTCTCCGCGGCCCGCCTCCTGCAGTCCACGCACGATCCGCGCCGCGTACTCCGCCACCAGCGCGGGATCCTCCGAGTAGCTCTCGTAGGTGCGCCCCCAGCGCGGATCGCGCGCGACGGCAAGCGTGGGCGCGAAGGTCCAGTCCACGCCGGTGGCCAGCACTTCCAGCGCCGTGACCCGCCCGATCCGTTCGACGAGATCCGGGTCGCCCGCCGCCCCCAATCCGATGTTGTGTGGGAAAACCGTCGCGCCGAGGACGTTGGCGTTGCCGTGGATCGCATCGACCCCGTAGAGGATCGGTATCGCCATGTGGTCCTCGTCCTCTTCCATCGAGGCCGACCAGTACGCGTCGTTCATCGCCACCCAGTCGGCCGGGCGGTTGCGGCCCGGGCACGAACCGCCGCCGCTCAGCACCGAACCGATGTGGTACGCCTTGACCTGCGCGGGGCTGACGTGCTGCCGTTCCGGCTGCGTCATCTGCCCGATCTTCTGCGCAAGCGTCATGCGCACGACCAGGTCGCCGGCACGCTCCGCGATCTCGGCCGTGTGGCCGTGGGCGACGCTTGTGAACCCGTTCACAATTCGAATTGACGAAGGCGGCAGCCGGTCGTCCCGCTACATCCCGATGTGCAGGTAGGTCCGAATCTCCCACTCGCGTCCGTTCTCGCCGCCGAGGTCGGGGTTGCACTCCATCCTCCCGAAGTCATCGGGCGAGAGCCCCGGACAGTAGCGGGGCGAGAACTCGTTGAGGGTGCGCATCGCAGCCCGTACGCCGAAACGGGTCTGCGGCATGTCGAACCACTCGGGAGGACCGAGGGTGTACGAGACGTCGCCCACCAGCTGCAGCGGGAAGGTGTGGTTGAAGTCGCGGTGGTAGTCGTACGGGCCCCAGTCGTTGATCCGCGCCATCGACTGGAACTTGATCGAGCCGGCGATCAGACGCAGGTCCAGCCCGGCCCGGTTGATCACGCGCTCGTCGCTGCCGTTGGGTTCTCCCTTGCCCACGAAGACGTTGGCGACAACCCCTGCCGCGGCCGAGCGCTTCGAGACGATCCGCGCCTTGACCTCCCACAGGTCGCGCGCAGGAGGTGCACCGGGGAACGCGAAGGTCGAGCGGCCGTCGGCGAAGATTCCGATCCCGGCGTCCTGGGTGGTGGGGAAGCTGTAGTACACGAAGCCGAACGAGGTCGCGAAGCGCGCGTCCTCGCGAATGTCGCTGTCCCAGGTGTACATCCAGGTGGCGGGGGTCGGGTCGTAGGTGAAGAGGATTTCGGCCGCGCGGGTCTCGCGGTTGCCCCGGACGGCAAAGGGGTCGTCCAGGATGTTGCGGGGACGTCCCGGGGCCGGGGCATCGGCCGGCACCGGACCCACCAGAGGTTTCCGCCACAGGAAGTTCGGCGCGACCTGCCAGTTGCCCGAGGTGATCGCGAACCCGGTGATGACGTTGCGCTGGTTGCCGTGCCCCGTGTCCTTCAGCGTCCACCCGGTGAAAGTCTGAGTCTGGGTGAAGCCGCCGTCGGCCACGAGGCCCATCGCCGCACCCTGCAGATACCAGCTCAGCCGCCCCCGGGTGAGCGTGATCCTGGCCTTCGCCCCCAGTGCGTCCGACGGCTTGATCTCGTCGTGGAGCACCCGGTAGCTGCCGGGCGATCCGTCGACGACCTGGAAGGGCTGCCCTTCCTTGGTGCTCCCCGACCAGATGCCGCCGACATCGACGATCATGTTGCCGCGGGTCGCGGTCATGTGCAGGGTCGCCTTGCGCGTCGGCGGGAGCGGAATGGCGAACGAGCTGGCCGCCTTCCCCGCCGCGGCCAGGTCTTCCTGGTAGATGGCCGTCGTCTCGAAGGGCCCGATATTCGTCTGGTACTTGGCCAGGATCGCCGGGTTGGCTCCCCACCAGAGCTCCGGGCCAATCGCCACCTTCCACCCGCTGAAGGAGCGCTTGCCGGTGATCTCCATCCCGACCGGCGCAACCCCGTTGTAGATGTCCATGTTGGGCCCGTAGTTGGCCTCCGGGTACAGCCCGAAGAAGTCGCCCTCGTAGCCCCAGTGGTAGTGGCCGGTGCGGTAGAAGCCCTCGAGGTTGAACCAGCGGTCGTCCCACGAAAAGCTGGCGTTGTAGACCTTGAGCCGCTCGATGTCCTGGAGCTGGAAGGTCTCGCCGTTGTCGGCCTCGATGACGCGCGAGCGGCCCCTGTTCTCGTAGAAGAGTTCGTCGATCGGATTCTGGGGAACGTCGCCGAGGATGTTCAGAGAGACGTTCGCGACCATGCTCTGGACGGGCCTGGCGGCCATGTCCGCATAGAACGACTGCATCTTGTCGAAGCCCCGGTGACTGGGGAAGGAGCGGTTCCGTTCCGGAGCCTCCTCGGGCGTGCTCACCAGGCGGCCGCCGGTGCTGAAGGTCTCGAGTTCCGCCCGGATTCCACTCAGGTGAACGCGGTCGCGCGCGGTGGCCAGCAGGGCGGCGCGGTCGCCCAGGGCCTGCAGGGCGACGTTGGCTGGCTGGATCGAGGCGAAGTGCTGCCGGATGGCCGCAACATCCGTTCCCGGCCCGTACGGATCGAGCCTGTACGCTTCCTGCAGCGCGTAGTAGGCGGCGCGCGGGTAGAGTTCGTAGAGGTTGTTGTGGTCGGTGGGGCCCTTGGCGACGATCCCCCACCACTCCTCGTTCATGTTGTTGTCGCCCTCGACGAAGTCCTCCGGATAGGCGTCGTTCGCCCACGAGGCGTTGGTGTCCTGGATGTCCAGCCGGTCCTCCTGGCCGAACTTCCACCACCCGTCGGTCCACTGGAAGGTGAGACCCCCGATCGAGTTGCCCACGCCCCCCTTCCCGGCGGATTCCTCGTAGATCTCGCGCCACTGCTCGATCAGGTACTTCGCCTGCGTGACCTGGTCCTCGCGCATGTTCTTCGCGTCCCAGACATCCGCGCCGAACTCGGTGAACATGACGGGGCGGTCGAGCTTGTCGTGCACCTCCTGGAAGAGGTCCCTGAAGGAGATGCCGCGGTAGACGTTGGTGCCGAAGACGTCCAGGTCGGGGATCTCCTCGGCGATGATGTCGATGTACTGGAGGTCGCCGTTGGCCATCGCGATCGGGCGCGTGTCGTCCATCTCCTTGATGCGGGCAGCCACATCGCCGAAGAGCGAGTACATGTAGCGCGCGCGCACGGCGTCCGCCTCGCCTGCGGGCAAGTCCTCGGTCTCGGCCGAACTCCACACCAGTCCGTAGTTGTTCTCGTTGCCCAGCAGCCACATCAGGACGCCGGGAGTGTCCTTGAAGGCGCTGACCATCTCCTCGATCTCGCCCATCACCACCGCGCGGGCCCGCGGATCCGAGTAGTCCGTGTTGGGGTTGAAGACGCCGCCCACGGTCACGCCGTAGCGCGCGACCGCGTGGTTCAGGACCGTGTAGATCCCGTACGTCTCGTAGATATGCCGCACCCACTTCGGCGTGATCCCCACATAGGCGCGGATCGCATTCCCGCCCATCGCCTTCAGCAGCGACATCTCGCGTTCGAGCGCCGCCTCGATGATGTGGTCGGGCTCGGTCCAGAAGTTGTAGTTGTAGGTGGTGCCGCGCGGGAAGTAGTCCCAGTTGACGCCGAGCACCATGATGTCGTCGCCGTCCACCTGGAGACGGGTGCCCGAGTCGTCCGTGACGAGCTCGATGACCGGCATGTCGGGCTCGGCGTCCTGCGCCGCACCGGGCGTGGCGGGTGCGAGCGCGAGAACGAGCGCCAGGGCGAGCGCCAGGGCGAGCGCCAGGGCGGAGGCAAGAGCCGGCGATTCCATCAAGCCGCGCGCGGTGAGCCGCCTCCCCGCGGCTGCGAGCCCGCTGGCGACTCGGGTGATCGGATGGCGGATCGAACTCATGGCTGCACTCCTCCCCGGCGGGCCCCGAATTACTTTGTTCGGTTGCCGAACAAAGTGCGCGGCGGTTCGGGTCTCTGTCAAGAAGGGGGAGTTCAGAACGTCAAGTCCCGTTACTTGGAAAAATCGGTCTCGCCGTCGCGCCCACTCAAGAGCGTGTTCGGCACATCGCCCCAGGCGGATGCCTGATCTGGGCTCTACCAGCCGCTGTGATGCGGAAACGCTGCTTCGGGCTGCGTGGCTTTTCGGGGGTCGTCATCTCTATCCAACCTGCGCCCAGGCACGGATCCAAGTACCGCTCCTTAAGGTTCCCCCGACTTCTGAGACCCAAGGCAGCAAGGATATCCTTTCGCGTCATCTCCCCGGACATCTCACGGAGCAGTCGCATGGGCAACTCCCCAGGGACGGGCCCGTCTGCCTGGGATACATAGCCGGGTTCCGAGACACTCTTGTGGTCGCTTTCCGTCGGCACACCCTCTCGGACGGCGGATACACCTGGACCGGCTTCGTGCTCGGAAGCGAAGAGCGGCAAATCGTCAGTCGGCTCGATGGGCCTCGAAACCGGTGATTCGTCGTAGCACAGGAGCGCTTGGAGTTCAGATGGATCCTTCGGCTCCGGCCAAGGACGAGCGTCCCGCTCAACCAGCGCATCAAGTCCCGCGCACGGCTCTCCACCACGCCGGACATATACCGGCACGTAACCAAGCTTGTCCAGCTGCTCGGTCGCCCCCGTCCAGGTGCCACCATGCCCATGATCCGATTTCACAACCAGCGCCGCGTCCGCCAGCGCATAGATCTGCTTGTTGCGTTCCATCGCCTGCCAACCCCGGAACCGGACTGCCGGATCGAAGGAAGAGACCATCACCAGGCGCCCGTCCATCAGGGGCTCTCGATTCCCTCGGTGCAGCGCCGCACGCTCCAGGCCATTCCCCAGTACGCCGACCGCGCGGCCACCCTCCTTCAAGGATCCTCGCATCGCAGCCTGATCGACGCCTCGGGCGCCGCCCGACACGATCGGCACATCCGCCTCAGCTGCCAATTGCCCAATGCGCTCCGCGTAGTCAACGAGCTCATCGTTCACGTTTCTCGAGCCCACGACCGCGAGCCCGCCCTCGTCCAGGCAACCCCGTTCGCCGCAGCCGTACAGGACCGGTGGCGCCTTTCCCTTCATCTTCCTCTTCAGCCGACTTGGATAATCGTCATCGGCCCTCGTGACCACCCAGATCGCACGTGCACCCCAACGCTCCAGCGCATGAGCCACTAGAAAACCCCGGTCAAGCAGTCGATAAACATCTTCCAGGGTTCGCCTGATCCCCAACCTGGACCACGAGTTGTCCAGCTCCCTCAAACCTTCGGAATGAAGAAGATCCGCGGGCTGCATGTGGGCGTCGCGAAGGTGCCGCACCAGACTGTTGTAGGCACCCAGGGGCAGGGGCTTCACGGAGGTCGGGGATCTGCCGACCAGGAGCGGCGCCGTCAGGAGAAGGATCGCCTGGCCGTTGGCACTGAGTCCGCCGTTCATCAGCTACGCCCTAAAGTCGAGAGTGCGAATGGCCAGACCGTGCCGCCACCGTTTTTGCGCAACAACCAAGCCCCGACCGTCAGGGTCCAGCGCGAACTGACTATGTCGTCCACGAGCAGCACCGGAGTTGGTCGAACGTGTGGAGCAGAGACCGCGACGGAGTCGTCGACGTTCCGGGCCTGTTGCACGGTGTTCTCCATTTCCTTCTGCGGACGACGATCCTCGGTTTTGACGAGAACCGGACGAAACGGCAACTCGAGCTTTCTCGCCAGTCGCTCTGCGAAGTCGGGCACCAGGTTCGGATTCCGGCGTGATGGAATGCAGGTTACCCAGGTTGGCCGCGGATTCGGACCCCAGCGACTCACCAGCGAAGCGCTTGCGTCAACGAGCTCGTCGGCGAATCGTCGGTCCTCCTGTTTACCGCGCTTTACCATCTCTCCCCATCCTCCGTCTCCCCACCGGCACAGTGCTCTTCCGGCTTCGGCTCGCAATTCCTCCGGAATCTGACCTTCAACGTCGTAGCCCGACAACCCGCCTGTTGGCCACCTCAACCTTGGTTGAATCGGCAGATCGAGGCGGCGCAGAAAGGCCAGAGCGTCGAGCTCGGTTTGCTGGCTGACCTCGGTTGGAAGCAGTGGCAGCCCCTGAGACCCAATCCCCTCTGGGTCACCGTCGAGTGCACGAATCAGAAACTCCATGTGACCGCGTTCCAAGCGCACATACTCCTGCATCTGGCGCTGCTCGTCATAGCGCAGATCGGTCAGACGTTTCACTCGCTCCCAGAACGTACTCCTCAGATCGGCAGCAGTCAGCTTCCAATTCGCACCATCCTTCACAATCGGAGGCGGCCGCTCCAGAGACAGCAGCTTCAGAGTAATCGCGATGCGACCGCTGGTCATGTTCACCTGGTGCTGAAGCCCGTACCGTGACAAACCGTCAGAAGTCGTCTCCAGCGCTCCGATCAGCTGTTTCACCTCTTGGGGCGTGGGAAACGAGCTAGTGATGAAGTAGTCGGTGATGTCGGTTTCCTCGTCGCCGCTCAACAGGACGCCATAGGCATTATCGAGCGCCCGGCCGGCACGACCCACCTGTTGATAGTATGCCACCACGGACGCTGGTGTCTGGTAGTGGATGACAAAGCCCAGGTCTGGCTTGTCGAAACCCATCCCCAGAGCGACGGTGGCGACGAGGGCTTTCACACGGTTGTCTAGCAGTTCCTGCTCAAGCTGTTCGCGTTCCTCTGGCTCCATTCGCCCGGTATATGCTTTGGCATCGATGCCTCGCGACTGGAGCCAGTCCGCAACCTGTTCGGCATCGCCCACGGTCAGCGCGTAGATGATTCCGTGACCGGGAATCCGAGGGAGTTGCTCGGCCAGCCACGCCAGCCGCTGGGCCTGCGGTGGCAGACGTATGGTCTGTAGGGTAAGCGACGGACGCGCCAGGGGCCCCCGCTGGACCCTTAGATCGCGTCCAAGCAACTCGTGCAGGTCGGCCATCACGCGGTTGGTGGCCGTGGCCGTAGTTGCCAGCAGTCGCATGTTCGCCGGCAGTGCCCGGGCCGCACGCTCTATGAGTTGATAGTCCGGCCGGAAGTCGTGTCCCCAGTCCGATATGCAGTGACATTCGTCGATCACAAGCAGGGAGATGCGGCCGGCAATCCCCGCAAGTACCTGGTCTCGAAAGCGCTCATTGGCAAACCGTTCCGGCGCGATGAGCAGGATGTCGACCTCGTCGCGGTCCAATCCGGCCTCGACCTCAGGCCACGCTTCCGTGTTGTCCGATGTAATTCTGGCCGCACGGACTCCCATTCGCTCAGCGGCCAGAATCTGGTTGCGCATCAAGGACAGCAACGGCGAGACGAGCAGGGCCGGACCTCTCCCCGCTTCCCGAAGAAGCCTGGTCGCAATGAAATAGACGAAGCTTTTTCCCCACCCTGTCCTCTCCACAACCAGCAATCGGCCTCGGCCGTCTACCACATGGCGGATCGCCTCTTCCTGGCCGGGGCGGAAGCTGGCATCCGCAATGCCGGTGCCCCGCCGCAGGAGGTCGAGGGCTCGCAACGGACGGTAGGTCACCGGCTTGCTGCCAGCGATGCTACGGAGAGCTTGCTCAATGTCGCGAATGTCGTCGGATGACAATTCGCTGGGCAGCGCCTCGAGGTTGGGCCGGACGACCCGTTTCAGGAAGGTTGCGATCCTCGCCTCGGACGCGACCACCAGACGGACCCTGTCCTCCGGCACCGAGCCCTGCCAGCGGTCCGAATGAACGATCAGGCCCAGCGTACGATGGCGACCCACCCAGTACTCGTGTCCGTCAATCTCTACCCCTTGCATCCAATTACTCCGAAGGGGAGAACCAGGTCGCTATCCCACACCCCTCAGAACGCCTTCATGTACGTCAGCTTTACCACGCCGGTCCGCCGCTGCCAGCGCTCCGTCCTGGGGTCCAGCAGGTCCCCTGTCAGGTACCCCGTGTCGAACACCACGAAGAGGTCGCTGCCGGGCGTGTGGATCCAGTTGATCCGGACGTTGGCCTGGACCTGGTTCGAGACGTCGTCGTACTGGACCAGGGCGTTGGCAAAGAGCGATCGGCTGACCGCGGCCAGGACGGTCAGGCTGAAGAGGCTGGTGGTGAAATCGCCGTCCTCGACGGGGAGGCTGATGTCGTTGCGCGTGTAGTCGCCGCTGAGCGTGAGGTAGGGCCCCGTCTTCCACATGCCGCCGACCGCCACCTCGGTCCCCGTGCCTCCCCAGAATCCGCCCCTGGAAAAGCCTCCGCGGGCCGAGAACTCGCGGCTGTCGTTGGTGTTGAACCGGATCTGGGCTCCGCTGAACACGTAATCGCCGGGAGCCAGCTCGCGTCCCTGAATCCGCACCGGCTGGTGGAGAACCTCTCCCCGGCGGGTGATGTTGAGCATCATGCGGTCGCCGCTGTCGAAGGTCAGCATGTTGTGCGACAGGAGGAAGGTGCTCTGCTTCTCCCCGTCCATCCCGGCGATGTGGTCGCCGCTCACGACCGTGATCAGCTGGCGCGCCCAGTCGCTCTGCTCGAAACGGGGGAACACGGCGACGGAACCCGAACGCGTGCGGATGTCGCGGCGGCGCACGAAGCCCAGCGCGGGGTTGAATCCGCCGGGCACCTGCGCGAAGCTGCCTCCCGCCGAGAGCAGATCGTTGCGCAGGTCGACTTCGATCGTCCCGGCCGTGGCGCCGCCCGCCGAGGTGCCGCCGCCCGCCGAGGTGGCGCCGCCCGCCGAGTTGCCGCCGCTCCCGGACGACATGCTGGCGCTCTCCGTCGACATGCTGCCGCTCTCCGTCGACCGGGCCATCCATCCCCTCACGGTGGACCCGCCGAACCGGATCTGCATGTCGCCCCCGACGACTCTGCTGGCGCCGTCGTCCGTGTCCAGCGACGTGAAGATGCCGCCGACGGTCGTCCGCGGGAACGGGTCGGCGCGCAGCCGCAGCACCGAGTTGAGGCCGCCGGCGATGAGCTGGCCCCGGGCGTCCCGGGCGTCGTCGGTAAAGAGGCTGAGCGCGCCCACCGAAATCGGGCCGGCCTGACCCGTCAGCCGCGTGCCTCCCGCAATGTCGTTCGTGATCCCGATTCGGCGGCTGAAGAACACCTGCGTCTCCTCCGGGTCGCCGAAGTCGAAGAGCCCGGCCCGCTCCAGGAAGAACTCCCGCTTCTCGGGGAAGAAGAGGCCGAAGCGCGTCAGGTTGATCTGGACGTTGTCGGCCTCCACCTGGGCGAAGTCCGGGTTGAGGGTCGCATCCAGCGTCAGATTCGAGGTGATCGAGTACTTGAAGTCCAGCCCGAGGTCGTTCAGCGTCTCGGTGCCGCCATCCGCCTCGCCCTGCCGTCCCGTCACCGAGCGGCCCGTGATCGCGAACGGCTTCACCTCCATGTAGCGGCCGCGGCGCAGCCCCTCCAGTCCGGTCAGCGTGGCGTACTGCGACACCTGGCTGAGCGCGCGGCTGAACTCCTGGCCGATGTGCGGGAAGTACACCATCTCGTTCTTTCGCCGGATGGTGCGCTCCATGAGGATCCCCATCTCGAGCGCGTCCGCGTCGTCGAAGCGGATCGTCGTGAACGGGACGGCGGCCTCGACCACCCAGCCCTCGTCCGTAATCCGCGCCTGACTCTCGTAGACCCCCTCCCACCACCAGTCCGAGAGCGTCATGGACTCGTCGGTGATCAGCGCGTCGCCCTGGGTCCCGAACGGGTTGATCTCGAAGATGTAGGCGTTGCGCCGGTCGTGGTACGTGTCCAGGCCGATGCGGATGTTGTCGTCCTGATCGATCCGTCCCTCACGGTGCAGGATGCTGCGCCGGATCCCGGACGGGTCCGAGTCGTGGAGCACGACGGCGAAGTAGAGGTTGTTGTCGTCGAACGCGACCCTCAGTTCGGTGCGCTCCGACGACGGGGCGCCGTCGACGGGGACGCGCTGGCGGAAGTCGGTGACGGGCTCGATTTCGAGCCAGAACGGCTCGTCGAGTATCCCGTCGATGGTCGGCGGCTCGCTGGCGCGTACGGCCCGGACCGTCGGGTCGTCGAGCACCGCGGCCTCGGCCGACTGGCCGGAAGCAGCGCTCTGCCCGTGGACGAGGCCGTGGAGCAGGGCGGCGCCAAGGGCCGCCAGACACACCGGGCGGACTACGCGCACACGCCGGGCACGGTGGCAGAGCCGTCCCGCACCGGCTTATTCCTCATCCGCCTCGATTTCACATGTGTCCTGGTCGCAGCACGGCTCGGCCGACTTCCGCACCTGACAGCGACAGCCGCCGCACGTGCAGCCACACGGCGCGCTGGCGCGGTCGCCGGAGTCATCCTCGGGGCAACCCCAGGAACTCCCACCGGTGCCGCAAGACCAGATCCAGCAGCAGGACTTCGAACAGGACTTGCCGGACCCTTTCCGACGCAGCCAGCAGATGAGAAGGATCACCAGCAGGATTTGCGGGAGGCCGATCCGGATGGCCGAACTCCAGAACTCTCCGAGAGAGGTCAGGTAGAAGCTGAAGAAGTCTCCCAACATGGCGTCCTCCGTGTAATGTCTTGCTCCGTCCATGAAATGTACTGTCCCGCGGCCCTCATTGTTTCGCGCGCGCCGGGTCGGGCGAATTCACTCCTCGCCGTCCGCCCGGTTTCTCACCAGGGCAATCCTCGCACCGTCGGGGCTCACCGCGATGCGCGAAATGTCGCCCGAGCCCGCGCCCAGGTCCGCGATTTCCCGCCATCCGGTGTCCTCGGACCACGCAAACAGCACGGCCCCGTCGCCCATCAGGATGTCGCCGGCGGGGGTCCACGCATGGTCCTCGCGAGCCGGCAGCGTCCGCACGATGCGCTCGCTGTGGCCCGACGCGGGATCCAGGCGCTCGATCCACCATTCCTCGTCGTCGACCTTGCGGACGAAGGAGATCTCGCCCGATCCGGGAATCCGGTGGATCGAACGGCCCGGGTTCTCGGCCACGACACGGATCTCGCCGGAGAGCGCGTCGCCGACCTGGAGCGTCGGCGGACTGCCGAGGATGAACATCGCCACGGTCCGCTCGTCCGCCCACGCGTGGTATCCGACCGGCTCGGCCGTGGCGAAGATCGGCCCCAGCTCGGACCCGTCGGCGCCGTACCGCCACAGGTACTGGAAGCCGTTCCTCTCGTGGATGGCCGAAAACGCATCCTGTGCGGGAATGGGCGTGGGCGAAAACTCGCTGGCGTCGGGCGTATGCGTGACCCGTTCCGTCGTGCCGTCCTCCGCCCGGTGGCGGAAGGTGTCCGTCTGCGTCGAATCCATCGCGGCCGTGTAGTACAGGGCGTCTCCGGCGGGGTCGAAGGCCGGCTGATTGTCGTAGCCGTCGCGGTCGGTGGCGTTCGCGAGACCGCTGACGACGAGGTTGCCGTGCTCGTCCCGGTCGAGCCGGCCCAGCCAGATGTCGGTGGACGGGGCCCCGGCCGCAGTGGGCACATGGTCGGGCGGAGCGGGACCGATCGGCGGGAACGTGCCGTCGGCGGGCGTCGCCGCGAAGGGATCTCCGGTGTCGTGTGCAGGGTCCGGGGCCGCGTCGCCCGTGCACCCGAGCGCGAACGCGAGCATGAGCAGCAGTGCCGGGCCGGCCGTGGGCGTGGCCCCCACCGCGTCGGAGTCGTCGTCGGGTTGAGGGGCCAGCGCAGCCGCGAGGGCGTCCTCCGCCAACCCCCACTCCTCCAACGCCTGCCGTGACGATGCGTCGCCGGCACGCGCCACGCCCAGGAGGAGGTGGCTGCTGGTGGTCGCGCCCCCACCCGATTCGGACGCCGCGGTGACCGCAGCGGCGAGCACTTCGTGGGCGTCCGGTGTGAAGGGGAGGTGTCCGTGATAGGTCTCGGGCAGGTCGCGCATGTCCTCCGGGAGGGCTTCGAGTTCCAGTCCCAGCGGATCGAGAAGCTCCAACAGTCCGGGGGCGCGCTGAGACACGACCCCCGCCAGGATGTTGTGCGGCGAAATCGCTTCCGCCCCATCCCGGGCGGCCGCAGCGGAAGCGCGGTTCAGCGCGTGGACGGCGTCATCGGCTAGGTTAATGCTCATGGTGAAGCAATCTGTACGCGGTTCGGACCATCGTTCAAGGCCCCGGCGCCGGATGCCGTTGCGGCTGACCCGCTGCGCGGCGCAGTTCGCATGCCTGCTCGCCCCCGCGCTCTTCGCGTGCGTCCCGACGCCCACGCGCAATCTCGAGGAGCTGATCATCCGGGACAGCACCTATCTCGATCCGGCCTCGATGCTGCCCTATTCGGGCCGGGTCGTCCGCCACTTTCCGGGGGAAGACAGCCTCCTGCAGCTGGAGGCCAGTCTCCGCGACGGCACCTGGGAGGGCGAGTTGACGGTGTATCACGAGAGCGGCCGCGTGCGGTACCAGGGCGAGATGTCCGGTGGCGCGCAGTGCGGCGGCTGGATCGAGAACGAGAATCCGGCGGAGCCCGAGACCGTCTACCAGGCGATCACCGAGGACCTGGAGTCGCTGGTCATCTATCCGGAGTGCCCGCGCGCAGCCAGGCGATGAGGCGCCCCCCGATCCTGTCCGGGTCGAACGCCGGCACGTGGGCGCCCTGCTCGATGGTCCACAATTCGACGGTGACCCCTGCAGCGCATCCCGCACGGTAGCGGAGCGGCTGCGTTTCCGGGCCCGACAGCGTGAAGTCGAGGTCGATCGGTTCCAGCATTTCCGCGGCGGCGAGATCGCACCCGGCGCGGGCAGCCCACCGGCGGACGGTCTCCTCGGCGCCCGGGTAGTGGGTGTCGCCCGTGTTGCTGCTGCCGCCGCCGTACTGGATCACGACGTCACCAGTGCCGTGAATGTGAAGCACCGAGACGGGCGCGGCCCCTGCACACCGCTCCGGATCGTCGAACGTGGTGCCGGCGACCGCTACGATTCCGCGCAGCCCCGGCATCGATTCGCAGGCCATGCGGTAGGACATGAAGGCGCCGTTGGAGAGCCCGACGAGATAGACTCCGTCCGCGACGACGTGCTCGCCCGCCTCGACCACGAGCTCGTTCAGGTACGCGACGTCGTCCACGCCGGTGCCCCAGAAGTCGCAGCAGTAGTCCGTCGCGTTCCAGAAGTTGGCGCCCTCGGGGTTGCGGGTGCCGTTGGGCAGGATCAGCGCAAACCCGTCCTGCGTGACGCGTTGCGACAGTCCGAAATACCGATTGGTGTTGGCGGAATTGCTGGTGTAGCCGTGGAGCGCGATCACGACGGGAAGAGGAGTGCCGGCCGTGTAGTCCAGGGGACGGACGAGGGTCGCCGGACGATCGCCGCCGATGATGAAAACGGACGGGGCGGCCGGCGTCTCGCTCGAGGAGTCGGTGGACGAGGCGTCGCATGCGGCCGCGCCCAGCGCGAGGAATGCCAGTAGCCGGGCTGGTCGAGTCAGAAGTCCCCTCCGTCCCCGTTGTAGGACACGCGCGCCTGCTCGCGGGTCACGAAGCCGTCGACCACGTCTTCCTCGACTTTCTGCGGGTCGCGCCGGCGCGGATCTCCCAACCCCCCGCCTCCAGGCGTCTCCAGAACGATCCGGTGGCCGGGCGGCACCACCTCGCGACCCTTGACCCGCATCTCGCCGGCACCGGGAACGTAGACCCTGCCTCGGGATCCCTCGCCACCCCCTTCCCTGCCCCGCGCTGCGTTGCGGACGCGTTCGAACATCTTGGACACGGCAAAGGGTGCGCCCTCGGCGTGCGAGATCTCCATGACCTGGCCCAGGCCTCCGCGATACTCGCCCGCACCGCCGGAGTCGGGAATGTACTCCTTACGCCAGAAAATGAGGGGCGATACGGTCTCGGTGATCTCGATCGGCGTACTGCGCACGCCCGACGGGAACGAGGTCGCGGAGAGCCCGTCCTTCCCCGGCCGCGCGCCGGTGCCGCCCGTGTGGAACGGGTTGACGACGAAGGGTTCCGCGTCGCCGTACGGATGGGATCCCGTGAGCCCCGGCCCTCCCATGAGCACCGGATTCCACAGGCACGAAGCCCCTTCGGCCGGCACGGATCCCGGGGGCATCGCCTGGGCCAGGCACCCGAGCACCACATCGGGGAGCATCTGGCCGATCGAATGGCGCGCGGACACGGCAGCCGGAGGCGGCGCGTTGAGGAGGGAGCCCGACGGAGCGGTGACCTCGATCGTGTCCAGCGAGCCCGCGTTGTTGGGGACTTCGGAGCCCACCACGCAGCGCACGCCGAACGACGCGTATGCGCGGGTGTACGTCTCGGGGACGTTGATCCCCCAGGGCGACATGGGCGAGGTGCCGTCGAAGTCGATGCGGATGCCGTCCGGAGTCACCGTGAGCGCACACACCAGCTCCAGGTCGTGGTCGTAGCCGTCGATCGTCATGCGGTGCCTGTACGTGCCGGGCCGCAATGCGCGAATCCGCTCCACCATGGCGCGGCGGGACGCGACCACGATCATTTCGGCCAGTTCGTCCAGCGAGTCCAGGCCGAACTCGGTCATCATCGCGATCAGGCGGTCGCAACCGGTGCGATTGCACGCCGCCAGCGAGTACAGGTCGCCCTGCGCCACGTCCGGTTCGCGCACGTTGGCCCGCACCATGCGCATCAGCGTGCCGTCCACCTCGCCGGCGCGGATGAGGTAGCCGATCGGGATCCGGAGTCCCTCCTCGTACACCTGGTTGGCGTCGGCGCCGAAGCCGCGCCCGCCGACGTCCGCGATGTGGCTGGTGGCCGCGAAGAGCGCCACCGGACGGCCCTTGAGGAAGGCCGGGGTGACGACGGTGAAGTCGTTGAGGTGGCCCGTGCCCTCCCACGGATCGTTGGTCACGAGCACGTCACCCTCTTCCAGGGTCTCCACGGGGTGGTCGCGCAGGAAGAAGCCGACCGAGGCCGCCATGGCGTTGACGTGTCCCGGCGTGCCGGTCACCGCCTGCGCCAGCATGCGTCCCGAGAGGTCAAAGACGCCCGCGGAGAGGTCGCCCGCCTCGCGCACCGGCGTCGAGAAGGCCGTGCGCACGAGCGTCCGGGCCTGTTCCTCGACCACCGAGAGCAGGCGGCTCCACATGATCTGGTCCTGCAGCGCCGAGATCCCCGCGGAGGCGACTTCCCGGCCGCGGCGTTCCGCCAGCAGATGGCCACCGGGCAGCACCCGCGCCTCCCATCCGTCCGGGATCACCGTGGTGGTCTGGGTTTCGGCGATGAGCGCGGGGCCCCGGACGCGGGTGCCCACAGCAAGGGTGCGGCGCTGGTGAACCGCGGCGCTCGAGACTCCGTCGCCGGTGCCGTCGAAGAGTTCGGCGCGTGCCACGGGACTGGGGGTCGGCGAGGCCTGCACCGGGTCGGGGACCGCCGAGGCCGCCAAGGTCTGCGCCGGGTCCGGCGCCGGCGTCGCGGCTGCCACCGGCGGGCGCACCGGGGCCGAGACCACCAGCGTCCAACTGAGCACCTCCACGTCCAGTCCCGGAATCGTGCGGCCATACACGGCGTGGTAGGCGCGATCGAACGCGGCGCGCAGGGCAGCCGCCGGATCGCCGCCGGCCCGGCCATTCGCCCCGTGTGGCGAAGCGCCCCCGGCGGTCCCCGCCATCACCTCCGGCGGCAGCTCCACTCCGATCTCGTGTCCCTGTCCCACGTACCGCATGTAGGCGTGGGCCCGTTCCGTAGTGGCAATGCCCGGGGCGCCTTCCGCGACCACGGCCACCGCCTCCTCTCTCATGCCGGCGAGTACATCGCCCACGAGGTCCGCATCGAACCCGGACAGTCGCATGTACCGGCTGCGAACCACCTCGTACGCGATCGGCGCCAGGAGGAACCCCACCGCCGAGCCCACGCCCGCGTCGCCCGGCACGATAAAGCGGTCCAGTTCCAGCTTGTCGGCCAGCCGCGCGGCGTGAATCGGCGCGGACCCACCGAACGCCACGATGGTGCGGCCCGCAAGCCCCTTGCCCCACTCGATCGCGTGGGTTCGGGCGGCGTTGGACATGTTCTCGTCCACCATCTCGCTCACCCCCAGCGCGGCCAGGCGGGCGTCGAGCCCCAGCTCCGCACCCACGCGGCCGCGGATCGCCGCCTCGGCCCTGCCCCGGTCCAGCGCGATCGCGCCATCGGCGAACAGCTCCGGCTCGATCCGCCCCAGCACCACGTCCGCATCGGTCACGGTGGGCTGGTCCCCCCCCCGCCCATACGCCGCCGGACCCGGCTCCGACCCCGCGCTCTCGGGACCCACGTGTATGCGATCCAGGTCGTCCACCCCCGCGATCGACCCGCCCCCGGCCCCGATCTCGACCATCTCGATCACCGGAATCCGCACGGGCAGCCCGCTGCCCTGCTTGAAGCGGTAGCTGCGCGCCACCTCGAAGGTCCGCGAGTGGAGCGGCTCGCCCCCGTCGATCACGCAGAGCTTGGCGGTCGTGCCCCCCATGTCGAACGAGAGCACGTCGCCCAGCTCCAGCTCGCGTGCCAGATGGCTCGCAAGGATCGCACCCCCGGCGGGACCGGATTCCACCAGACGAACCGGTGCCGCGACCGCCGTCTCGAGCGTCGTCAGGCCGCCCCCCGAGGTCATGAGCAGGAAGGGGCAGTCGAGCCCCGATTCGCGCAGCGACTCCGCCAGCCCCTGGAGATAGCGCGACATGAGGGGCTGGACGTACGCGTTCGTGCAGGCCGTCGAGAGACGCTCGTACTCCCTGACCTCCGGACAGACATCGGAGGCCAGCGTGGTGAAGAGATCGGGACGCTCCTCGGCGAGGATCGCGCGGATCCGCTGTTCGTGCGCGGGGTTGGCGTACCCGTGGATCAGACCCACCGCGAGGGACTCGATCCCGTGTTCGTCCAGGACCGGCACGAGCGCCCGGACGGTGTCTTCGTCCAGTGGAACCAACACGCGTCCGTGTCGGTCCACGCGCTCGCGTACGGGCAGCCGCAATCGCCGCGGTACCAGCGGGGGCGGCCGGTCGACGCCGATGTCGTACTGCTCGAAGCGGTTCTCCTGGGCCATCTCGATGGCGTCGCGGTGCCCCTCGGTGACGATGAGCGCGGTGCGCGCGCCCTTTCGCTCGATGACGGCGTTGGTCGCCAGGGTCGTGCCGTGAATGACCAGCCGCACGGCCGATGGAGGAACCGCGGCGATGCCCATCACTTTGTGAATGCCTTCGAGCACGCCTTGCTGGGGCGCGGCATGGGTCGTGAGCACCTTGGTGGTCACGAGTCGGTTCCCCGTCTCCAGGGCGATGTCGGTGAAGGTCCCCCCGATGTCGATCGCCAGTCTCGCGGCAGGCCCGTCCGCGCCGCCGCTCACGCCTTCTCTCCGTCCTCGCGAACCGGTACGGTGTAGTTGAGGGACAGCCGGCCGCCGTCCGGGTAGATCGTCTCGCCGGTCAGGTAGGAAGCGTATTCGGAGGCCAGGAAGACGGCGACGCTGGCGACCTCGGCGGGATCGCCGATCCTCCCCATGGGCGTGCGCGACAGAATCGTTCGCCGGGCTTCGTCGTTGGCGATCACCACCTTGAGCATGTCGGTGAGGATCGTGCCCGGCCCGATCGCGTTGACGCGGATGTCGTGCGGCGCGAGGGCCATCGCCATCGCCTTGGTCATCTGCGCGACGCCGCCCTTCGAGGCCGCGTACGCCATCTGGTCAGGAATCGTGACGACGGCGTTGGTCGAAGACATGTTGATGATGACGCCCTTCGTCCCCCGATCCACCATGTGGCGCGCGACCTCCCGGCTGACCAGGAAGGTACCGCGGAGGTTTACCGCGATGACGCGGTCGAAATTCTCCACCGTGGCGTCCAGGATGGAGCCCGGAACGATGATCCCGGCGTTGTTGAGCAGGATGTCACAGCCGCCGAAGCGGTCGACGCACGCCTCGAGCAGCGCCGCACAGTCCCCCTCGTCGCTGACGTCGGCGCGGACGGCGAGGGTGGCCGCGCCGGTCTTGTTGGCCACCTGCCTGGCGGTCTCCGCGCACTGTTCGGCGAGAACATCGGCCAGCACCACGGCGGCACCGTGTTCGGCAAACGCCCGGGCGCACGCGGCGCCGATCCCCCTGGCCGCGCCGGTGACGACGGCGGTCCTTCCCTCGAGCGAAATCACGGGATGAGCAGAATCACGGGATGAGCAGAATCACGGGCTGCCATGGGCTCCGAGGCGTCGGGGGTCAACCGTAGGGCATCGGCGACACCTTGCCGAGGAGCCGCGCGTAGACCGTCAGCGCTCCCCGGTGGTGGGCCGTATGATCCGCGATGGCACCGACGATGGCGGCGCGTGGCGCACCCCGCATGATGCGCTCGTCGGGGATGGGAGCATGGAGGACCTCGTCGGGCGCAGCCTCGATGGCGGAGATGGCCGCGGCGTAGGCGCGGTCCAGCCACGCGTTCGCGTCGGCCAGGGACGTGACGGCCCTGGCGGCCGCGATGAGGCCCTCGAAGTCCATGTTCCAGCCCTCGCCGAACGCCCCCTCCACGAACCAGTCGACCGAGTCGGCGGCGTGCGCGATATGACCCGCCACCGTGTAGAGCTCGGGTTGGGGCGCGAACCCCGAGTCATCTTCGTCGAAAACCGATATCGTGGTCTTCATGTACTTGAGTGACGTCTGAAGCTGGGTGACCAGGGGGGCGGCGGCCGACATGTTCACCTGTCCTGTGCGATCGCGAAGGTTGCAGGAACGGGCGGCGGAGTTGTCGCCCGGGGTTGCCAAGTCTAGCTTGCCGACTTGCCGACGCCAATCCCCTCAGCCCGGCCGGTTCCATGAAGCGCACGCCATCGCCCCGCAGGCCGCTCTCCGCGGCCTCGTTCCCGCTCCTCACCGCCCTCGCCAAGCTCACCACGCTTGCGACGCTCGCGACCCTCGCCCCGATCGCGGGCATCGCCCAGGAGCTGCCGAGAATCGCTCCCGAAGAGGCGGGCTTCGAGGCAGACCGCCTGTCGCGGATCGAGGAGATCCTGCACGACTACGTATCGCAGGGCGAGCTTCCCGGCGCGGTCGTGGCCGTCCTCCGCAACGGGGCGGTCGTGTACGAGCAGGCCGTCGGCTACAGCGACGTGGAAACGGGCGCGCCGCTCGCGACCGACGCCGTCTTCCGCATCGCGTCGCAGTCGAAGGCCGTCGTCAGCGTCGCCGTGATGATGCTTCAGGACGAAGGCGCGCTTCTGATCAGCGACCCGGTCGGCAAATACCTTCCCGCATTCGCACAGACGACGGTGGCCGTGCCCGGAGAGGACGGCGCGTACAAGGTGGTGCCGGCGGACCGAGCGGTCACGATCCGCGACCTCCTGACCCATACGGCCGGCATATCCTACGGCTACGGACCGGGCGGCGACCGCTGGCAGGAGGCGGACATCACCGGGTGGTACTTCGCCCACCGGGACGAACCCGTCCGCGAGACCGTGGACCGCATGGCGGCCCTGCCGTTTCAGGCCCAGCCGGGGGACCGGTTCGTGTACGGCTACGCCACCGACATTCTCGGCGCCCTGGTGGAAGAGGTCTCGGGCCTCTCGCTGGACAGGTTCCTCGCGACGCGCCTCTTCGAGCCCCTGGACATGCGCGACACCCACTTCTATCTGCCACCCGGCAAGGAAGACCGGCTGGCCGCGGTGCACGGCCACGACGCCGCCGGCAAGCTGATTCGCTCGCCCGAGGGACCGGGGATGGACACGCAGGGACAGTACGTGAACGGACCCCGCGCGAGCTACTCGGGTGGCGCGGGCCTGCTCTCCACCGCGCGCGACTACGCCCGCTTCCTGCAGATGATGCTGAACGGCGGCTCGCTCGGAGACGCCCGCATTCTGTCGCCCGCGAGCGTGGCACTCATGACCGCCAACCACGTCGGCGACCTGCTCGGTCCCGGCAGCGGCTTCGGCCTGGGTTTCCAGGTGCGCCTGGATCTGGGGGCGTCCGGCCAGCCCGGTTCCGTCGGCGACTACGGTTGGGGCGGCGCCTATCACACGACGTACTGGGTCGATCCGGCAGAGCAACTCGTGGTCGTGTACTTCACTCAACTCCGCAGCGTCCGGCAACCGGACGACCACGCCAAGCTGCGTGCGCTCGTTTACGGCGCGCTATCGCGATAAGTTGTCTGCGTAAGTCTCCAACTCGACTTCGGGCAGGGAGAACAGGTCAGGATGATTCTCATTGACCGGCATACGAGCACCGGCAAGGGTCCGTTCCAGGCCACGCTGCGGATCAAGCCGGCGTCACGCGTGCAGCTGATCGACGTCCGGGGCAGGCTGCGTGAGGAATTCGGAGACGAGTTCACCCGCTTTACCAAGTCCTTCTACATATCAAACCACACCACCGCCGGGTATCTGGACCAGCGCCTCGCGGAGCTCCTGGAGCACGACGGCCAGGGGATCGAGGGCTACCTGCAACTCTTCCAGCATCTCTTCCCGCCGGGCGCGGACTACGTGCACGACACGATGCACCTGCGGACCGAGCTGACGGAGGAGCAGCGGGCCAACGAGCCGCTCAACGCCGATTCCCACCTGACGTTCATCGGCGCGGGTCTGCGGAACTCGGCTTCGTACGAGCTCGACGGGCCCGAGCCGGTCTGGTTCGTGGAGCTTGACGGCGTTCATGTCGGGGGCACGCGCCACCGGCGCACGACGGTCGTGGCCTACGACGGCGAGGACGAGGTCGTCCGCCTCATGGTGCCCGTCAAGTCGTCGCCACACCCCATCGATGCGCAGAATCTCCGCGACGCCGAGCTGGGCTTCATCGGCGAACTGGAGGCGCTGGTGGAGAAGCACGGGGTATCGTTCGGACGGTTCGACGTGCTCCTGCCCGACGAGGAGCAGGACGCGGGACTGACGGTGAACGAATACGAGACCCTGCTCATGAATCACGACCTGCGCGAAGCCCTGAAGAACCCCTTCCGCTTCATGGCCCGGACCGGGAGGGACGTGACCGGCGCGCTGCGCGACCCGCGGACCCTGCCCGCCAAGGCGCTTAACTTCGCGCAGTTCGATGCCCTGCAGGTCCTCAACAAGCTGATGGACACCACGCGCCTGCGGGAATCGATGGTGGAACGCGTGGTCAACCGGGCACTGGCGCTCCCGGTGTCACACTTCCTGCGCATGAAGCGCGGGTTCAGCCTGCCGGTGCTGGACCGAACGGGCGACGGGAGCGGCGAGATCGGCTGGGGCACCTACCAGAGCCCGATCCTTGTCCAGTGGAAGGCGCCCCCGCGCCCGATCCGGGAGTTGGAGGTCAGGCTGGTGAGGTTCGTGTAGCGGGGATTCAACCCTCGCCGGGAAGACGCAACTCGTGCATGACGACCGTCTCGATCCCGAGATCGCTGGCCGACACTCCGAGCGCGTAGTCGGCCCCGAACTCCCAGACCGAGAAGCCTGCCGCCTCGCCGGGGCGTTCGAGGTGGCAGAGGAACTCGCCGTCGCGGGAGAAGGCCATGGCGCGTGTCGGGCCCGCCCCCGGCCGCCGGTACGGCCAGACCCAGAGACGCCCATCGCGGCCGACCTGCACGTCTGAGATGGCCGGCATCACGTCGGCTATGGGTCGCTCGGGGCTGATGTTCGGACCGTCGTAGTCGTCGTCCCAGATGTTGCTGCCCGTGCTGCGCCGCCTGATGTATTCCTCGCGCCAGGTGCGCACGTCGGCGGGGGTCACTTCCTGATCAGGAACTTGCCAGCGAACGATGGAGCGGAGGTTGAACGCCTCGTCCAGCAGCCGCACCTCGGCGGTCGCGGTGTGCGCGAGCGCGATCGTCCGCTCCCTGGCGTCGACACGGGCAAGGGGATCGAACAGGACACCTATGTAGTAGTTGTAAGCCTCGGTGTCCGGAGCCGGTCCGAGCCTTCGCGTCGGGAGCCGCGAGAGAACCCCGACCCGGTTGCCGTCCCGGTCGTGAACCTCAACGACCGCAGTGTCGGGTTTCGTGAAATCACGGCTGCGCGGCGACTTTTCGAGCGAGTTCACCGACACGCCGTTGTCGAGCACCCCGCCGCCGCGCGACGGGTTCGGGTAGATCGGGTCGAGCGCGACGTTGCGGACCCACTCGCCCGCGGCTGTGAAGACGACGTAGCGGTAGGGCCGGTAGTCCCCGACCCAGATCGTGTCGCCCGGCAGCACCCAGAGTACGAAGGGATCCTGGAATTCGCCGGGCCCCTCGCCGTGACGGCCCATCGAACGCAGGTGCCGCCCATCCGGAGCGAAGATCCTCACCTCGGCGCTCGTCCGGTCCGCGACCGCTACCGAGCCGTCCGCAAGCCGGCCCACGCCCCGAACGCTCGAGAACCACTGCGTGTCGTCGTTCTCATCGTCCCCAACACTGAAGATCGGCGTCTCGCTCAGTGTGCACGCCGCCGTGTACGTCGCAGGGTCGCTCGTCACGATCCGCACCCCCGCGCTGTCGATCGCGATCATGGGGACCGGCGGCTCTCCCGCGTCGCAGGCAGCGGCGGTCAGGGCCGCGAGGAGGAGGACCGGTGCGCGGGGCGGAAGGCGCAGGTCCGGGGGAACACGCGCCGTCCGCTGTTGTCCGACCGTTCCGTTCATGGTGCGCGTCCTTCGGATCCCTGGCATGATCGTGGTTTGCGTCGACACCGCCCGACCGCAAGTTACATCAGGTGTAACCATGCCGCATCCGAATCCGGAGTCGTGATGGCCCAACTGCAGAACTACGCGAACCACGCCAGGCGCCCGCCACTGCTGTTCCTCGCGGGGTGCTACCTCTCAACGGCCGCTACGCTGGGCATCGGCTACCTGCTCGTCGTGGATTTCAGCGCAGGGACCCTGGCCCTGTTCGTGGTCGCGGCCTGTACGGCGATCGGTCTTCTCTATGCGCGGCGCTTCTCAACCGGCGTTCAGGACCGGGTGATCCGCCTGGAGGAGCGCCTCCGGCTGGAGAGGATTCTGCCGGACGAACTGCAGGGCGAAATCGGGCAGCTGACGACGGACCAGCTCATCGGTTTGCGCTTCGCCTCCGACGCGGAGCTGGCCGGATTGGTCCGCCGGGTCCTCGCGGGCGAACTGACGGACCCGAAGTCCATAAAGCAGGCCGTCGAACACTGGCGCGCCGACCATCAGCGCGTCTGAAAAGAGGGCCGCAAGCGCTACACCAGCGACCGCCCCTGTGCCCCGTCCACCGCCACGCACGCCCCGGTGATCAGGCTCGCGCGCTCCGACGCCAGGAAGGTCACCACATCCCCCACCTCCTCACCCTTCCCGAACCGCCCTAGCGGCAGGTTCGCCCGCACGAACGCCCGCATCCCGTCCGGGTCGGCCTTCACCCGCTTGTCCCAGCTGCCGCCCGGGAACTGGATCGACCCGGGCGCCACGCAGTTCACGCGGATCGCGTCCTTCGCCAGCTCCAGCGCCATGATCCCGGCTGCCGAGATCAGCGCCGTCTTGGTCGTGTTGTAGATCGACAGCCCGGGTCCGCCCTTTTCCCGCCCGAAGACCGACGACACAAACACGATCGAGCCGCCACCCGCCTCGCGCATCAGCGGAATCGCCAGCCGCGCGGCCCGGAAGCCCGACAGCACGTTCAGCTGGATGATGTCCAGCCAGTCCTGGTCGCTCGTCTCCTCGAAGCGGCCGCGCCGGTTGCCGCCGACGTTGTTGACGAGGACGTCGAGGGCGCCGAAACGGCCGCGCACGGCGTCGACCAGCTCGGCCGCGCCACCCTCTTCGGCGATGTCGCACCGCACGGGCAGCACCTCGGCGCCCTCGCCCCGCAACGTCTTCGCCGCCGCCGCCAGCCCCTCCTCGCCACGCGCGCAGATCGCCAGCCGCGCGCCCTCGGCCGCCAGCGCCCGCGCACTGTAGAAGCCGAGGCCGCGGCTGCCGCCCGTGACAACCGCGACCTTTCCGGCAAGTCCCAGGTCCATGCCGTCAGCGCCCCGCGCCGTCGTCCGAGATGTTCGCGCGCAGCAGCCGCTCCAGCCGCGCCACGTGCCCTTCCAGCGCCGTGTTCAGCTGGTCGTACCGCACGATCGCGTCCTGCCCCGGCTCCTGGTCGGCGCGCGTGAGGTTGCTGTACAGGTACTGGAGCTGATCCACGAGCATGGGACGCGAGTAGCGGATCGGCGCCGTGACGAGTTCGCGCTCGATCGCCTCGATCTCGGCCGCCAGGTTGCCGCCGCCCCGCTCCCGCGCCTCGTTGATGCGGTGAACGGCGAGCCGGCCCTCGCTCAGCGCGTCCCGCGCCTGCAGCGCCAGCTCCACCTGCCGCTGAACCACGTCCTCGCCGATCCCCTCGGCCACGACGCGCGGGTCGAGCGTGACCTCGAAGGTACGGCTCGCGTTCCAGTCCCCCGCCGACAGTCGGGCGGTGTAGGTCCCCGGCGGCACCATCGGACCGCCCCGCCCCGAGCGGATCGGGTTGGGATCCCACGGGCCCGGGTACGAGAGGTCCCAGGTGAAGCGATGGGTCCCGGCGCCGGAAGGCAGCCTCGGGGTGCCGAAACGCTCCAGGCGCCACTCCCGCATGCCGGGCTCGGCCGGGACCGTGTACTCGCCGGGGCCCTCGTTGGAGAAGGAGCGCACGACATCGCCGCTCGAGGCCACGATGTCGAGCGTGATGGGTCCCGCCACTTCGTCCGTCAGCATGTAGTCGATGTGGGCGCCGGCCGGCGGATACTCGGGCTCATGCGGGTCGCGCGCGCGGAAGCCGCCGAAGCCGCCGCCGTAACGCAGACGATGAGCATCGCGGATTTCGAAGAGGTGCGCGCTAGCGCTGGCTACACGGTCGCTGAGTTCGTGCAGCGGCGTGACGTTGTCCAGGATCCAGAATCCCCGGCCCATTGTCGACAAGACCAGGTCCCCGTGCACCACCTTCATGTCCGTGATGGGCGTCACCGGAAGGTTCAGCTGGAAGGGCTGCCAGGATCCGCCGTCGTCGAACGAGGCGAACATCCCGAACTCGGTGCCGAGGTAGAGCAGGCCCTCGCGGTCGGGGTCCTCGCGCACGACGCGGACGGGGTGGTTGTTCGGCACGCCGTTGTCGCCGGTCGTGATCCGCGTCCAGGTCGCACCGTAGTCGTCGGTGCGGTAGGTGTGCGGGGTGAAGTCGCCCATCATGTAGCGGAGAATGGCCACATAGGCCTTGGCCGCGTCGTGATGGGACACTTCGATCGTCTGCACCCGCCCGTAGGGGCCGATGCCGGGGGGCGTCACGTCGGTCCAGCTGCGGCCGCCGTCGCGGGTGATGTGCACCGGCCCGTCGTTGGCCCCCGCCCAGATCACGCCCGGCTCCAGCACCGACTCCTGGATGTCGTAGAGGACCGAGAAGTGCTCCTCGCCGGTGACGTCGATGGTGATCGGCGTGCCCGAGACGACCTGCGTTTCGGGGGTGAAGGCGGTGAGGTCGGGCGAGATCGTCTCCCAGAGCTGCCCGCCGTTGGTGGTCACGTGCACGAACTGCGACCCGTGATAGACCTTGTTCGGGTCGTGCGGCGAGACATGGATGGGCACCACGCGCTGGAAGCGGAAGTCCAGGTCGCGCGGGTTGTGCCCGTACAGGTTCCCGAAGCCGACGTAGTACTGCGCCTCCTGTCCCGTGCGCCGGTTGTAGAGGCCGAAACGACCCTTGCAGTTGGCGTAGACGATGTCCGGATCGCCGGGCTTCGGCACCACCGGCCCGGTTTCGCAGCCTCCGTGGGCCTCCCACGCCGACTGGGAGCCGCCGGGCTCCGAGCGCTCGGGCAGGGCGGGCACCGAGATCGTCGAATTGTCCTGCTGGCCCGCGTAGAGGCGGTAGGGGAAGTCGTCCGAGACATCCACCTGGTAGAGCTCGGCGGTCGGCTGGTTGTACTGGGTGGACCACGTCATGCCGCCGTCGAGCGAGACGTTGGCCCCGCCGTCGTTCGACTGGATCATGATGTCCGGGTTCTCCGGGTTGATCCACAGGTCGTGGTTGTCCCCGTGCGGCGTCCGCTCGGGATTCCAGCTCACGCCTCCGTCGACGGACTTCCAGTGCCCTTCGGCCATGCCCCAGAGGATGTCGGGATCGGTCGGGTGACCCTCCAGGTTGTTGTAGTAGAACGGCCGGTTGCGGATCGGCTGGAAGTCGGTGACCTGCCGCCAGGTGGCGCCCCGGTCGTCGGAGCGGTAGACGCCGCCCGCGTCGCCAGGCGCCTCGATGAGTACGTACACACGGTCGGGATCGGCCGCGCTGACCGCGAGGTCGGACTTGCCGCGCAGGCCGGTGGGCAGCCCGTCGGTCGCGCGGTCCCAGCTGTCGCCCCCGTCGCGCGAAATGAAGACGCCACCCTGCATGCCGCCGGAAATGATCGTCCACGGCTTGCGCTCCGCCTGCCACATGCTCGCGTAGATGGTGTTCGGGTCGTCGGGCGCGAACTCCAGGTCGACCGCGCCGGTGCTGTCCGACACGAAGAGGACGTTCTCCCAGCTCGCACCCCCGTCGCTGCTGCGGTAGATGCCCCGCTCGTCATTCGGCGTGAAGGGGTTGCCGATTGCGGCCACGTAGACCAGGTCGGGGTTGTCGGGGTGAATGAGGATCGCGCCGGAATTCCCGGTGGCCTCAAGCCCCACATGCCGCCAGGTGGCCCCGGCGTCGGTGGATTTGTAGACCCCGTCGCCGATGATCACGTTGCTGCGCAACCCGTCCGAGCCGGTCGACACGTAGACGATGTCCGGGTCCGAGTCGGCCACGCGAATCGCGCCAATCGAGCCCGTCCCGAAGTACCCGTCCGAGATGTTGTGCCAGCTGTGGCCGTTGTCGGTCGTCTTCCACACGCCTCCCCCGGTGGCACCCATGTAGAAGGTCGTCGGGTGGGCGACGTGGCCGGCGACCGCAGTGACGCGGCCACCCCGTGACGGCCCGACGTAGCGGTAGCGCAGGCTGCCGAAGAGGTCGTCGTCGAACGTTGCGGTGGCGCTCCGCGCGGCGGGGGCGGCGCTCTGCGCGCTGGCACCTCCGCTCTGCGCGCTGGCGCCTTCGCTCTGCGCGGCAGCGGGCGCGGGCGGGAAGAGGGCGGCGCAAGCGGCCGCGGCGGCGGCGAGGGTCGTGATGCCCAGAAGCCTTCTCATGCGGGATCTCTTTCGGGTTGGGGCGTGGGGATCGTGATTCCTGGCTCTTGCGTTCGTGGGCTCGTGCCCGGAGGCTCGCGCCCGGAGCCAGCCGGTTCAAGGTATCGCGCCGGGTGGCGCTGGTACAGCCGGTGAAACGCAACAGGCCGGACCGGGCGCCGCCGGACCCCGTGCGTTCACCGCCGCCCAATCGGAATCCCGCGCAGCGCCACTCTGAGCACCGCGAGTTCCGCGTTCTCGCGGACCCGCCACCTCCCCTCCTCCAGGACGAGGGTCGTGGTCGGCGCGGCCTCGATGATGATCCCCATGTGGTCGGTGGTCTCCCTGTACACCACGTGGCGGATCGTGTCTCCCTCCGGCACCGTGCCGAGGATGCGGAAGTCGGTCATGACCTGCGACTCCATCAGGCCGCGGGCGTAGCGCGTCAGCCCCGCCATCGAGCGCTCGAAGACCTCCCGGCTGGACCAGCTCGCCCACTCTTCGCGCGTAGCGTCGTAGAGCTGGATCAGGACGCTGTCGCCCCGCAGACTCTCGACCAGCTGCCGCGAGATGAGGTGGAACTCGTCGAGGGCGGCGGTGTGCAGCTCCGCCGAGACTCGCTCCCAGCGCAGACGGCTGAGCGCGTCGAAGAAGCGCTGGGCGGTCCCCTCGGGGGTGCTCCCGGGGGCGTCCTGGGCCGTGGCGGGGAGCGGTGCGGCCGCGGCGAGCACGGTGGCCGCGAGAATCGGACGGAGAGCCCACGTCCTGCGGCGCGGGATGGTGCGCATCAAAAAATGATGCGCGTGTGTCGAGAGCACCGGCGACGGCATCATGGTGGCAACCGCATCCCGAGCGCGGCGGCCGCTCCGTGGAGCGCCGGAGTTTCAGCTGAAACCTCCTGCGGCTCCCCGAAGTGCAGGCGTCCCTCCAGGCGCGCCGTAAAGAGGACGACGCCGTGCCAATCGCCCCAGAAGCTGGACCACCACCGGAGTCCGATGTTCCCGCTGTCCCAGATCGACGCGGCGATCGGCTGGGTTCGGCGGCGGTGTCGGGATGCGATTCGGTCCGGCCCGATGCGACGGCGGCGCAGCGTCGCCGGATCGCAGAGGTCAACAAGCTCCGCCGCCTCATCGACCTCCAACTGCACGTCGACCAGTGCAAGAGGTCGTCCGGCCCGGCGAAGGTGAGCCCGGCGGAGCGGTCTGTTGCGCCAGGGTTGAAGGGCCTCGGCAACCGCGTGGGCGGGCGATTCGGCCAGGTAGAGGACCGGGGAGCAGGCCACGGGCAGGTCGAAACGCCCACGGCCCGTGGTCGGAGGGATCCAGGAAGGCGAAAAGGGGGATCCGTCGCGTACATCGTGATCCCAGGGGAAGACGCGCCAGAAGAGAGTCAAGGTCAGAGCACTGGTTACGCGAAGACGCCGGCCTTCATCGCCTCGAGGGCGCCCACCACCTCGGCCAGCTGACTCTGCTGGATGTG
The DNA here is from genome assembly GCA_965116905.1 of Longimicrobiales bacterium. GTDB lineage: Bacteria > Gemmatimonadota > Gemmatimonadetes > Longimicrobiales > Gaopeijiaceae > Bin94. The sequence goes on from OZ220732.1 coordinate 3,884,255, forward strand.
GTACGCCGGCGTGGCGCCATCGAGATGGGCGTTCGCTCCGGTCAGCCACTCCTCCACGATGTCGGGCTCCAGCCAGCGAAGCAGCATCTCGACGACCAGCGCCAGTCCGGCAAGCCGGTCGGCGTTGTCCCGGTCCGGCCGCTGACCGCTTCGCCACCGCGAGACCTGCGACTGTGACACGCCCAGAATCTCCGCCATCGCGCGGTCGGAATGCACCACCGCGCGAATCATGTCCAGGTGGCTTCGGGCTCTTGCGGAGCGACGGTCGGGTGTTTGCACGACGACTTCGGCGGCTTGACTCATGGGGTCAAGCTACCGGGACGAAAACCGGCGCGCAACAAAAAATGATGCGCGGCTACCGCGGATGCGTGGCTACCGTCAGATGCGCGGCTACCGCAGCGTCGGCTTGTCCAGGGAGTCCCAGCCGTAGGCGCGCTGGATGCGCTCCATGACCTCTCGGAAGACCTGGCCGCCGCCCGACGCGTTGGTCATGACGGCGGCTCCGTACCCCTTGGCCTTGTGGGCGATCAGGAAGCAGGTGAAGCCCCAGTTGCCGCCCGAGTGGCTGAAGTACCAGCCCTCGCCCTGGCGCATGATGTTGAAGCCCACCGCGAAGTCGCCCACGCCGATCGGGCTGAGCATCTCGGCCGCCGAGGCGGCGGTGATCACGCGGTCCGCGTCGCCGCGCGCGGCCTTCTGCACCTCGATGGCGAAGCGTGCCAGGTCCCGGGCGTTGGTCCAGAGCCCGGCCGCGGCCATGGCCGAGTACACGTGCCACTTGGGGTCGCCCAGGGCCCGGCCGCCTGCGTGGGCGCGAGCCGCGTTGGCGTCGCGGTCGGGGGGGAGCGGCTGGGCGAAGGTGCTGGTGGTCATCCCGACGGGCTCGAGGACGGTCTTCCGCATGAGTTCCGGGAAGGACTCGCCGAAGACGTCGGTGAGCGCGAGCTGCATGATCGTGGTGCCGCCGCCCGAGTAGTGCATGGCCGTGAGCGGCGGCCGCACCATGGTCACGGCCTCCACGTTGGACGGCTCATCGCCGTCGAGGATCTGCACCGCGGTGGGACGCGGGACGCCGGGGTCGTAGCCGGGGAAGCCGTGCCCGTCGCCGAGGCCCGCGGTGTGGCTGAAGAGCAGGCGCGGCGTGACCGGCCGCCCGTTTGTGAAGCCGTTGCCGTCCAGCTGCCAGGACGTGAGGACCGTGTTGATGTCGTCGTCCAGCGAGAAGCGGCCGTCCTGCACGGCCACCATGGCCGCCATCGCGGTCACGGGCTTGCTGATCGACGCCGCCTGGAAGAGCGTCTCGACATCGACCGGGGCGCCGGTCGCCACGTCCGCGATCCCGTAGCCCTTGGCCCAGTGCACCTCGAAGTCGTGGATCACGGCCACGCTGATGCCCGGCACGCCGAACCGTTCCATGACCTCATCGAGCGTCAGCACGTCCAGGCCCTGGCGGTTCGGCGTCTGGACGCCCTCGATGATGGCCTGCATCTCGGCGGGGGTCGCGACCTGCGCGGCTGGTGCGACCGCGGCGACCGGGGCGACGGGCGCGACCGGGACGGCCTCGCGAACGCGCTGCTGGGAAGCCACCGGCGCTGGCACGGTCACCGAGGCCAGCACGGCCGCCGCGATGGCCAGGAGTCCGTGGATAAAGCCGCCCGAGCACCGAGAGCGGCGAGGCGCCGGGCCGGCAGGGCGCGACGAAGGGCCAGTAGCAGCGCTACGGGCCCGAGGAGCAACGCAGAGCGAAGCGGCCCGGCCCGGATGCATCGCCGGGCGAATGCCGGGGGGATTTTGTCCACGGGCTCCCGGCGTCAGCGCCGTACGGTGGACCTTGCCGGCAAGTCTTATCATCCTGCTACCCCTCCTTTGTGCTCCCCGGCTTCACCGCCTGGATCGTACCGCCGTAGATCGCATCCACGAAGCTGTGGACCTCGGCCGCGCGCGCGGGATCGCGGCGGATGACCTCCTGCACCCGCGGATCCGAGAGGATGTGCTCGGACGGATAGCGCTGGCGCTTGTCGACGCCGATGGCCGTGAATCCGGCGGCGGCCAGATCGGCCTGGTACTCGGCGATCCCGACCGGCAGGCAGCCGACCAGCGACTCCCGGGAGTTCCCCACGAAGTCGGGCATGGGCCGGTCCGACACCAGGTCCGAGACCATGACGCGGCCACCGGGCCTGAGCACCCGCATCGTCTCGGCCAGAACGCGTGGACGGTCGGCCGAGAGGTTGAGGACGCAGTTCGAGATGACTGCGTCGACGGTGGCATCGGCCACCGGCAGGGCCTCGATCTCGCCCAGCCGGAACTCGACGTTGGCGAAGCCGCCGCTGAGGGCGTTGGCGCGGGCCTTTTCCACCATCTCGGGCGTCATGTCCACGCCGATGACCTTGCCGGTCGGCCCTACCCGCTCTGCGGCCAGGAAGCAGTCGAATCCGGCGCCCGAGCCGAGGTCCAGCACGGTCTCGCCGGGAGCCAGCGACGCCAGCGCGACGGGGTTTCCGCAGCCGAGACCCAGGTTGGCTCCCTCGGGGACGCGGCTCAGTTCGTCCTGGTCGTACCCGACGGCACAGCTGATCTCGTCGGCGACGGAGGTGGTTGTGGCGGTAGCCGTGGCGCCGCTGCCGCCTGGGCTGGTCGAAGGGGCGCCGCAGTCCGAAGGCCCGCAGCAGCCGTCGCCCGTCGTGGCGGCCCGCGCGTAGCGTTCGCGCACGGCGGTGCGCCGTTCGGTGGCGTTGATGGTCATGTGGTCGCTCCTTCAGCGGTGGGGGCCTTGGGGTCGCGCACCCGCTGCAGCAGTATGAGCCCGATCAGGAAGAGTGCGGTCAGAACGAGGAGGCCGGGTCGCTGGTTGCCGGCCGCCAGGTAGGTGACCCCGCCGAAGAGCAGCGGGCCGAGGACGGAGGAGGACTTTCCGCAAAGCGCGTAGAAGCCGAACATCTGTGCCTCCCGTCCGTCGGGGATCAGCGACGCCATGAACGCCCGGCTGGCGGACTGCGCTACACCCAGACCAATACCGGCAATGACCGCTAGCACGTAGAACGCGGTCTGGCTTTCGATGAAATACGCCGTGATGCCCGCGAGCACCCACAGCACCAGCACCCCCGTCAATACCTTCTTCGGTCCGAGGCTGTCGGTCGGCTTCGCGAGCGCAAGGGCCCCGGCCAGCGCCGAGAACTGCACGATGAGGAACAATGTGATGACGCCCTGCAGCGTGAAGCCGAAGGTCCCCATGGCGATGACCCCGGCCATCGCGATGATCGTGAGTACACCGTCGATGTAGAAGAAGTACGCGAACATGAATCTGCGCATGTCCCGGATCTGCCACACCTCGGCCGCAATCTTCCTCAGGTTGGATATCCCCCAGCGGGCCGCCTTGCCGATGCTCATGACCCCCGGCCGGTCACGCGGGAGGCGTCGGAAAGCCGGGATTGAGAAGATCAGGAAGAACGCCACGACCGTGGGCCAGATGAACTCGTATCTCTCCTGCATGCCGAAGGGGAGTACGAGGAGCAGACCGAGCGCGGATCCGAGGTATCCCCAGCCGAAGCCCTTCCCCGATACCTCGCCGAGTCTGTCGACAGGTGCGATGTCCGGGAGGTAGGCGTTGTAAAACACGACGGCGCTCTCGAATCCTACGTTTGCGATGACGAAGAAGAGAAAGCCGGCGAGGATCATCCCCTCTTCCAGCGTCGTCATGAGCGCAACGCCCACGAGGCAGGCTGCGACATAGAACCCGAAGAACTTCTTTCGCGAGCCGCCGCGGTCGGCGATCGCGCCCAGCAACGGAGAACTGAACGCTACCAGCAGCGCGGACGCGGAAACCGCCGAAGTCCACCACAGCTCTCCCCGGCCCCCTTCATCGGCGACGATTCGGTTGACGTAGAACAGCGGAAACACCGCCGTCGTCACCACCGCCGGATAGATCGAGTTCGCGAAGTCGTAAAGCACCCATGAACGGACGGTGCGCTTGTCGTAGCTCAAGGGGTCGCCCTCAGACCGGTTGCCGGAGGCTGGTGGAAGTCCGCATGGGGTCGCGGCCGGCTATTCCCCCCGTGCCTTCTTGATGCCGAACCCCACCCCGGATCCCACACCCAACCCGATGAGGGCGGCCGTGCCCCATCCCAGGCCCACGAGGGGAACCAGGCCCACCAACGGCGTGGCGACGATTGCGGTCGCCGCACCCGCAGCCAGGCCCATCCCGCCGGGCGACTTCTCCGCAACCTTGGTGTAACGCAGCTTGCGGCGTACGAATTCCTTGCACTTCACGTGCCCCAAAGCCCCTACCGTTCCCCCCACGAGCGTCTCGATGATCATCTTCTCTGTCCTTTCCCGGGGCTCAACCCCGTTTTCCGCTCAAATACGGTCCCAGCAACCGCAACGTTTCCGGGCCGGCCACCGTCAGGAGGGCCTTCCCATTTCGGCGAACACCCTGCTGACGTGCGTCGACACGTCCTGCAGGGCAAAGATCGACGCCGCGTCGAGCTTCCTGCTGATCTTTCGACCGACCAGCCTCCGCAGGAAGCGCAGCGGCTCTTCGAAGTCGGCATCGAACAGCGGATCCGAGCCTCGATTGAGGTTTTCGAGGATGCGCAGGGCCAGGTAGGTGTCGTCGAGAAGCCCCGCCATGCCCTGGGTCATCTCGGGAATCAGATCGACGGGATTGACGAAGTAGCGCGCCGCGTGCTCGAGCAGCGGCATGACGACCACCTTGAGGCCACGCTGGTCCGCGGCCTGGGCGGCCCTGGCCAGCAGTACGGGGACGGTCTCCACGACCTCGATCGCGACCGAGGCCGCCTCGGCTACCTCCTGTTCGGTCGCGTTCGGCGCGGTGCCGCGGATGAACTCCTCCAGCATCCCGTTGTCCCGGACCTTCGCGCTGTCGATGACAGCCTGAACGTCTCTGAGGTCCATCCGACTCCTATCGTCTGCGGTAGACCGTGATTCCGCCCCCTACGCCACCCGATACCAGGTCGCGGTCCCCATCCCCGTCGATGTCGACGAAGACGGGTGCGGTGAATGTGGGGACTGCGGGCGCAAAAGGCACGGTCTCGACGAAAACCGGCGCGCCGGGCGAACCCTCGTTCAGGTAGAACAGAAGCCCGGAGGCCTCCGTTCCCACGGCGAGATCCAGGTCGCCGTCGCCGTCCAGATCGAGAATGGCGGGAACGCTCCGGCGGCCGACATCGATGTCCTGGAATTCGTCCGAGACGAGCACGAAGTCGGGCGAACCCGGGCCGCCGTCGTTGCGGTAGTAGTTGAGCATGCCGGACGACTCGCCGACGATGAGGTCGAGGTCGCCGTCCGCGTCCAGGTCTCCCAGCGCGGGAGTGGTGTTGCGCCCCCGCGTGAGTGTGGCCGCCGCCGAATCCACAAGGGTCCAGCGCGGCAGCACGTCCTCCGGACCGCGGTTCCCGGCCGCACCGCCACCGCGGCCGCCGTCGTTGCGGTAGTAGGCGACACGGTCGCGCCACTCGCCCAGCAGCATGTCGTCGTCGCCGTCGCCGTCGAGATCTCCGAACGCGGGGGCATAGTGATACGCCTCCGGGAGGCCCGGCACCGGACCCCGCGCGGTGAAGGCGGGTGCGGTGGGTGAACCGGTGTTCTCGAACACGAAGAGCCGGCCGCTGCGGGTGTCCCCAGGCTCGATCTTGTTGGACACCAGCAGATCCAGGTCGCCGTCGCCGTCGAGATCGGTGAACGCGGGAATCGACTCGCTGCCCACGTCGAGGCTGCGGATGAGGCGTTTTGTGGTCTCGGTGAACCCGCCGTCGGCACCCTGTTCGAACTGGTGAAGGTTGTCGACGGTGGTGAGATTCGGGTTGAAGGCCCCGCCCAGCACCCCCATGATCAGGTCCATGTCGCCGTCCTGGTCGACGTCCCCCAGCGCGGGGGCGTTGTAGCCCGACGTGCCCACCGGGTCGCGCAGCGGGAACGGCCTCGGCACGCCCCTGAGCACGGGACGGCGACAGCTGCCGGTGTTCTCGATGAAGAGGAGGCCGGGCTCGAAGAAGTCGCCCCAGAAGAGGTCGTGGTCGCCGTCCGCGTCGACGTCGCCGAGCGCCATGGTGTTCGCGCCGTGCAGACTGCCCTGGAACGCGCCGACGATTTCGATGTCCTCGAACGAGTCCGTGACGTGACGGAAGAGCGGCACGCCGTCCTCGTCGATCGACTCGGCTTCGTAGCGCGTAATTGTGCCGGTGAGGCGGCCGATCAGGAGGTCGAGCATCCCGTCGCAGTCGATGTCCGCCGCGTTGGGAATGTTCTGGCGGTCGGAGAAGACGGGTTCCCCCGCGACATCCTTGATCGTGTCGGTCGCCAGGACGTAGGCGGCCGGCCCCGTCCCGCCGTCGTTGCGGTAGTAGCGGATGTAGCTGAAGGGCTCTTCGGCGAGGAGGTCGAGGTCTCCGTCGAGATCCACGTCCACGAACCGGAACCATTCGCCCACCGGCAGGTCCTCGAAGGCGTCGGTGACCCAGCGGTAGACCGGGGGACCGCCTTCGGACTCGTTGCGGAAGAACATCACCCGGTTCGACCGCTCCTGGATGAAGAGGTCCAGATCGCCGTCGCCATCCGCATCGGCGAGCTGGGGACGGGGGAGGTTGAAGCCGCCCAGGAAGGGATGATCGACCGGATCCCCCGCCTCGTCCGTGACTGCGATGCCGGTGACGACGCGCTCCCAGTCGGAGGCCGAGGCGGACGATACCGGAGCCGGAGGCGGCGGGGCCGGCGCCGGGGCACAGACGCCGATGAACCCCGAAAGGATCAGGACGGCGGCGGTTGTGCGGCCGAGGGTCACGGGAGGGTGGGTCCCGGCTGCGCCGGCGTTGGCACGCCTGGCGGCGCATCGGTGGGCGGCGCTCCGCCTGGCGACGCATCGGTGGGCGGCGCTCCGGTCGGCGGCGCTCCGGCCGGGCCCGACGCGGCCACCGCGCCCAGCGAGATCCCGGCCGGATACGTCCCGACCTCGATCGTCTGCACGACCTCCAGCGTCCGGGTGTCGATCTTCACCACCGTGCCCACGTCGGCGTTGTTTTCCACCCGGCGCGTGGGCGTGTAGGCGCCCTTCAGGTTCCGGTTCGACACGAAGAGGTAGCGGCCGTCGGCCGTCACCGCGCTGCCGTGCGGTTCCACGATGCCCGGCGCGGTGATCCGCCGCACGACGGACCAGCCCTCCGTCTCGACCACCACGACCGCGTCGTCGTCCTTGGCGCCGAAGTACACCCGGTCCCCGCTCGGCGAGAAGACCGGGTGCCACGGCTGGGTCCCCACATCGATCTCGGCAACGAGGCCGAGCGCCGGAGTCGTGGCGTCGAAGACCAGGAGCTTTCCGGTGAGCTGCGTCGTGGCGACGAGATGGCGGCCGTCGGGAGACAGCGCGAACTGCACGAGGGTGTGGGGCGGTCCCTCGATGTCCACCAGTTCCAGCGCCTCGGTGCCGCCTTCCACCACCGCGACGCGGTTCTCGACCAGCGAGGCCGTGAAGATGCGGTTCGTGGCCGGGTCGATGGTCAGCGCGTGCGGCCGCGGGAAGAACACGTCCAGCTCCTGGACGGTCATGTCGTCGCGGTCGATCTCGCCGATGCGCTGGGGCGGATTGACCGCCATCATCGAACGGCCCACGTAGAGCCGGTCGCTGGACGGGTCGATGGACAACAGCCCGGGCGTCTCGAAGGGCGCGCGGCTGACCAGTTCATTGTCCGCGTTGAAGCGGAGGACGTTGCCGCCGCCGATCAGCGAGACGTACCAGTGGCTGCCGTCCGGGTCGACCGCCGTGTGGTGGGGGCGGCAGTTGGGGTCGAAGCCGAGCTGGGTGAGGTCGATGGTCTGGAGGACCGTTCCCGACGCCGCGTCGATGACGGAAACGCTGGCGGCGGCCTGGTTGGCAACGTACACGCGCTCGGCCGTTGCGGTCTGGCCGTGCGCGACCGTCGCGGCGCCGTTCAGTGCCGCGGCAGCGAAGGCCGGCAGGACCGCGAGGAGTCCGTGGACGAGGGCGCCCGAGCGGCGAGAGTGCCGAGAGCGGCGACCGTGGCGAGGCGCCGGGCCGGCTTGGCGCGTTGCCGCGCGAGGGGTAAGCGACAAGGTCATCACTGCGCCTTTCGACCGGGAGAACACTCTCACGTCAGGAGACGGGCGTGCGCATCAGGAGACGGGCGTGCGGTTCCGCTTCTTGACCAGGAACAGTCCCTGTGACCCCGAAGTCACGACGATGACCCCGGATGCGAAGAACGGATAGTTGCTCCAGGAACCGTCCATCGACGGGGAGTCCTCGCCCGGCACCGTGTCGAAGAACGCGACTTCGAGCGGGTTGACCGCATCGGAGATGTCCAGAACACGCAGTCCGCTGTTGTAGTTGGACTGGTACATCAGGTCGCCGACGATGTAGAGGTTGTGATCGCTGGCCGTGTTTTCCGAAATATGCTCCTTGACCATGATCGGCTCGTCCAGGTCGCTGACGTCCCAGATGAGAGTCCGCGTCCCCTGCGTGAGCCCGCCCACCTCGTCCAGCTCGTCGTTCATGTAGAAGTAGGCCTGATCCTCGGTGAGCCAGCCCTGATGCGTGTAGGCGGCGTTGGGGTATACGCCCATCGCCAGGGCGATCGGATTGTCCTTGTCGGTGACGTCGGCGATGCTCAGCGCGGTCTCGTTGGAGCCGAAGCAGATCTCCTTGCCGGCATGCTCCTGGTCGGGTCCGTCGTAGATGACGCACTGCGCGTCATGGGAGTAGCCGGTGCCCGACCTGCCCGTGGTCGGGTCGGCGAAGCACCCCACGAAGACCGGGTCCTGGGGCTCCTGGATGTTGATCATGTGGAGCCCGCCGCCACAGGTGTCGCCGCCCCCGCTGCTGCCGACGGCGTACGCGAACCCTGTTTCCTCGTTGATCACGATGTTGTGAACGCTGTTGACCCGGTCGTAGTGCGCGTTCATGTCGAAGGTGAGCATCTCGCCGGCGAAGTCGCGCAGCCGTGTGAGGTCGAACACCTGCATGCCGTGGTCGGCCGCCCCGTCCGCCACGATGAACACGTGATCGCGATAGACCTTCATGTCCCTCCAGATGCTTCCTGGCGCCCATTCCGGCTTGGGCAGGTTGCCGACGACGACCGGGTTGACCGGGTCGGTCACATCCACGAAGGACGTGCCGTCCATCCGTCCGACTATGGCGTAGTCGCGCTGGGAATCGGGATCCGTCCATCCCCACACGTCGTTGACGCGCACGCCGCGGCTGCCGCCCAGATCCTCGACCGGCACGAACGAGACCAGGTCCACATCGCTGCACCCGAACGCGGACGCGCTCCCCTCGGCGCAGTCGACCTGGCCGCCGAGCACGGGGTCCATTCCCGTGATGTCCGTGAAGACGGAGTAACCCTCGGTCCAGCCGTCACCGTCACGCTCGAGGATCAGTGTCGTGCCCGCGCCGTAGTCGTCCCGGGGCATCCCCGAGACCAGCACCCCGTTGCCGTAGGCCACCCTCGTGCCCATCCAGGCTCCGGGTGTGGGTGCGGGATCGGTCAGCTTCATCGCGGAGGCCCAGCCACCCGCACCGTCGCCGACAAACTCGTAGATGCCGCCCCTGCGAGTGTCCACCCCCGGAGCGCCCACCCAGAGCGTCGGTCCGTCGGTCGCCATTGTGGACCCGAACTGGTCTCCGGGAGATCCGTCGAAGGCGCCGAGCTGGCCCACCGCGGTCCACGCACCGTCGTCGCTACCGTCGCCGCGAGCGAAGACGAACACCGCCCCCGGGTCGTTCAACGTATGCCCTGCGGCCACGAGGATACGGTCTTCCATGATCAGCGCGGAGGTGCCCAGGTAGGTTCCGCCTGCTGCTGCGAGCTCGGCGGTCATGGCCCACCCGTCGGGGCCGTTTTGGTAGACGAACGCGACACCCATCGCGGAATCGGCAACCGGAGCACCCACGACCAGCAGGTCGTCGGAAAGCGCGATCGCTCCGCCGAAACCGATCCTCTCCCCTGGCCGGGGGGACTCCAGCTCGGCCTCCTGGATCCAGGAGCCGTCGACGTGGCGGAACAGCCGGACGGTTCCGTCCTGGCGCATCGAGGCCGTGGCCACCGCCGCGCGATCGCCACTCAGCGCCGCGAGGCCCATCATCGTACCTTCGGGAAACCCATCGGCGACGACCATCCCGTCATGGGTCCACCCGGTCCCCGTGCGGACGTACGAATGGATGCCACCGCCCTGGGGCGAGCGCGGGTTCATGGCAGTCACGAGCATCCGGTCCCGCGATACGGCGATCCCGTAGCCGAATCCGTCGCCGACGGAGGGCTCCGGGGCCGTCAGCCGGCCGGCTTCGACCCAGCGGTTCCCCTCCCGAACGTAGGTGTAGATGCCCCCTTCGCTGGAGCCGCCAAACGCGGGGTCCGCCACCAGCACCTCGTTGCCCCAGACCGCCACGCTTCCTCCGAACCCCTGCGCAACCAGCGAGCCGGGGAGCAGTACCACCGCCACCAGCCCTGCGCGAACAACCGTCGACACTCTTCCCATTTTCCCTTTCCTGACCATCATCGATGACAAGGCGACAAGATAGTAAGGCTGGCACTAAAGGTGCGCGCGGACAAGACTACATTCAGGTGTCGCTGGGGAGATTCAGGCATCGGCGAGGAGACGCAACATGCATGTCACCTACTTCATTCCGGGGCCGCTCTCGCGCGGTCCTCTCGGGTCCGGGGAACTGGAGCGGCGCCGGGCGTATCTGGAACGCCACGCGGCTCCCGGCACAACCGTTGCGGTTCAGGACAGCGAGGACGGACCGGCGTCAATCGAAAGCTCGGCGGAGGAAGCCCTGAGCGTGCCGTCCCTGCTGGCCGCGGCTCCCCGGCTCGAGTCGAGCGGAACGAATGCCATCATCGTAGGCTGTTTCGGTGATCCCGGACTATGCGCCGTCCGTGAGGTCACCGGCATTCCCGTGGTGGGTCCCGGCCAGGCGAGCGGCCACCTTGCGGCCCAGCTCGGCGATCGCTTTGCGGTTTTGACGGTGGTGGACGAGGTGGTTCCCTCCGTGTACAGGCAGATGCGTGGTCACGGCCTGGAGGGGTTCGTCTCGGAGGTGCGGGCGGTGGAGGTGCCGGTTCTGGAGCTGCGCAGCCGGCGCGACGAGGTGCTGGTCACGCTTGAAGGCGAGGGGCGCGCGGCCATATCGAACGGTGCCGACACGATCGTCCTCGGATGCATGACGATGGGCTTTCTGGACGTCGCACGGGATTTGCAAGCGCGTCTGGGCGTGCCGGTCGTCAATCCCGCCGTGGCTGCGCTCAAGGCTGCAGAGGGAATGGTCGCGTCCGGTCTGGTGCCGTCCGCGCGTGCCTATCCGACCCCTCGCAAGGAGCTGAAGGAGGCCGGCGTTGCGGCAACCTCAGGACAGCGCGACAACCAGCGGGGCAGCCACCCGCTTGAGTAGCCACGACGCTTCCGTGAAGCCGGCTACCACCTGGTTGACCTGGCGCCGCAGGTCGGTCACCACGAATGGAAACAGCTCCGGCTCCTCTTCCTCCTTCAGGGCGGCCAGCTCGGGCACTCTGGCAAGCCTGGGAATGGGAACCCGAGGCGTCGCCGGATCGTGCTCGAACCGGGGTCCTGCGGCGTATCCGATGGGAACCAGGATCCGTGCCAGTCGAAGCAGCGTCTCGTTTGCCACATCAGGTTCGAGACTGCCGTCTTCGATCGTGTCGTAGAAGGCGTTCAGCCGCTCCAACAGTTCATCGTAGGCATCTCTTACCGGCGCCAGGTTGAACACCTTGCCGAGGTCCTTGTCGATCGTTTCTTCATACGCCGCCAGAGCATCTCCCAGTTCGGCCATCGTCGCCCGGAAATCCAGTGGCAGCACTTCGTCGTCGAGGAACCTCCCGATGGCGGTCAGATAGACCCGGAGGTCGCGTTCCAGGTTGGCGCGGTCCGCGACCTCGATCCGATCCTTCTCGGTGTGCCACGCGATGTTGCCCCCGCAGCCGCCCACGGGATAGAACCCGAGCCGGTCCCGCTCCTCCTCGGGGATGTTGGACAGCAGCATGAAAAACGAGGTAAGGCCGATCTGGTCAAACGAATAGTCCCCCGCCCTCAGGGGCCGCTGGCGGGTCGGCTCGACACCCGCCACGGAATGGATGGAGGACCGGCAGACCTCTTCCGCCTCGGCCATCCACGGTACGGCGTCATACTCGGTCGCGCCCCAGCACCCCGGCGAGTCGATGTTGACCGCGGCCACGCACTGCCGGGAGAGTTCGAGAGCGAACTGGTCCGCGTACCAGGTCGAGCCACCGTAGCGGCCGGTGGAATGCGCAGGCCACCAGGCCACCCGTAGCGACCGCCGCAGGTCCTCCCGGTGTTGGTAGAAGATGTGCGCCAACTCGAGCAGGGTCGCGTCGCCCACCGCATTGTCGCCGATCCCGACGTCCCACGAGTCGTAGTGGCCGTGCGCGAGGACGAACTCCTCCTCTCGGCCATCGATGCGCGCGACAGGGAGCTGGCAGGGGTACCAGCCTTCCTCGAGGTCGGTGTGGAGCGTAATCGCGTCCAGCCCGTCCGCGATCGCTTCCACCAACTGGTTCCCGTCCCAGCGATCAATGGCTGCCACCGGGCTGGTGGGACGCTGCCCCAGCTGCGACGCACCCGGCGTACCCCACACGGTCGTGCAGATTCCCCAGTGGACGCGGCTGCCCGGATTGATGTACACCTGGCCGGCGGCGCCCGCGGCCTCGAAGCGCGCGACGGACACGGGCATCGGCATCCCCTCGGTCACCACGATCTTGCCGGCAATGTCGTCCGGGAGTGAACCATGCGCAGACTTGAACAGATCGGCGGCGTCGGTCGACGGGTTGGCCGGAACGTGGACGGGCGGCGCCGTCTGTCCCTTCGGGGGGGTCGACGCCGAGAACGAGGGCGGCTTGCCGGCGAAGCGCTCGCCCCCGAATTCGACCGATGCCCCCCGGGGTATGGACAGGTAGAGGTCCGGCTCGTAGACGTCGTGGGGGATGCCCGCTTGCTGAAGGCGCGACACGATGTAGTGGGCGGCCGCACGCTCGTCCGGCGACCCGGACTCGCGCACGAGCACCGCGAATCGCTCGATCAGGCTCCATCCTTCCGAGCCCTCCTCGAATGACACCTTTGACAGCAGAGATTCGATCAGACTGTTGGTACCTCGGGACATGACTTCCACGGGTTGGAGGCGTCGTGTTCCGGGAGTACAATAACCCACCCCGCAACCCCAACGACCCGTGAGTCCGCCCCGGCGTTGGCACCGAGCCGGGAAAACAATCCCTCGGAATGACCGATTCTGTCGGATGAAGGAGCGCGGCGGTCGCAGCTCTGACGATCGACGGCACGCGGCTCACCAGTCCATGGCGTCCGGCTCGGGCTCGTAGATCGCGAACCCCTTGCGGGTGATCAGGAAAGAGCCCGTCAGGACGAGCGCTGCGCCGACCAAAGCACCGCCGATGGCGATCGCCAGGGTGTGGTCGCTGGCCATGATGGCCTGGATCAACCGCAACGGACCCCCGAAGAGGCGGTCGACGAGGTACCCACCCGCCATGACCGCCCCCAGAGCAACCATCGCACCATAGGGAACCAGCAGCTTGATCTTGAAGCGAAGCACAAGCGCAAGGAGCACGGCCGACATCACCGAGAGCATGGTCCAGGCTCCCAGAAAGGCGGCGATGATGATGCGGATCAAGCCCAGGTCTCCCAGAAACGCGGGGCCCACGATACCACCAGCCGCAGCCATCGGCACTGCTCCCAGCGCCGCAATAAGGACCAGCGCCGTTAGGCGGGCTCCCGCAAGCGTCAAGGGGGTTACGGGGAGTGTGGTGAGCACCTCCAGGTTGCCCGTCATCCTGTCCTGAAGCGCATCAAACGGTATCTGCATGCCAAGTGCGCCACCAACCGCAGCTAGCCCGAAGCTCAGCACAGACGTTGGGGATTCCACCATGAGCGAGAAGACCACAACCGCCAAGAGGAAGACACCAATTCGCACCAAGCCCTGGCGGAAACGTCGCAACTCGAGTCCCACCAGAGTCCAATAGGGTTGATCAGTCATCGGATTCCAAGGCTGAAATGAGGATTTGCGAGAGGGGAGCACCGGGATCGCGTTCCGCCAGCTCCTTCGTGGTGACGTCTTCGAGGATCCGTCCCTGCCGCATCAGGATGACGCGCTCGGCAATGAACTCCACGTCTTCGAGGATGTGACTGGAAAAGAGGACGAGACGATCACCGCCCGTGGGTGCGCAATCGCCGATGATCTTCAGTAACTCGCGGCGCTTGACCGGATCGATGGCCGTGGTGGGCTCGTCGAGTATGAGGACAGGTGGCCGGTGCGCCTCGGCCGTTACCAGAGACAGCTTGACCGACATGCCCCTGGAAAGCGTGCCCACCTTCGACGCGCCCGGAAGCTCAAGGCGAGTGAGGAGTTCCTGTTCGTAGTCGCGGTCCCAGGTGGGGAAGAAGGTCGAGAGGAACCGCAGGTGCTCGTCGATGGTCATCCACCCGAATCCGAGCAGGCGTTCAGGGAGAAACCCGATGCGCGCCCTGACCCCCGGCAACTGGGCCTTGATGTCGCCTCCGTCCACCTCCACCCGGCCCTCGTATTCCCGAAGCCGACCCGCAATCGCCTTGAGGGTCGTGCTCTTCCCGGCCCCGTTCGCGCCAACCAACGCAACGCGTTCTCCCGGATCGACGGTCAAGTCCATCGGCTCCAGGAAGAAGTTGGAATACCGGACGCTGAATCCCCGCAGCCTCACCCCCGCCATGTGGCAACCCCCACGCCGCCCGCCCACCCTCTCTCTCGTCCGCTCTACAATGTGACCCATGCTCGCGCTCCTGAAAAGGCCACCATCACGCCCCAGAAGAAAAGCGCCAGTCCGAGAGACGGCCGGAGCTCGGGGCCGTCGCACCGACGCAGAGCAATCACGAGGAACCCGAACCAGAGGAAATGACCCACCGAAAAACTCTGGGCGACCGCTAGCAGACCCGGGTTTGTGGCTGGGACGAAGGCAGCCACCCCCAGGTTGGCCTGGAGATCCGCGGGCGAGGTCGGGCTCCCACCTGTGGCCCAGTGCAGATAGAGGGCCTGCAACACGCCCTGCGCCGCCAAAATGGCCTCTCCATATAGCAATACGGAGAGCATCGGTCGGACGCGCCGCCGCGAGTTCGCCAGCACAAGCACAGCCCAACCCAGGGCTGTGAGAAGCCCCGCCTTGAGCAGGTGAACCAGGGGCGACATAACCGCTACTACCCCCAGTACAAAGAGAGTCCCCTGGGCAATCTCCGGTCCCTGGGTTGCCATGGCACTCAATACCAACGGCCGTAGCGAGAACGCCGCTACTACAGAGAACACCCATCCGATCACCAGGGGTGGTACGATAGGGCGATGATCGCGAATGTCGTCCAGGCTGGGAACGAGCATGTTAAGAAAGTGCCGCAGCCGTCCCAGTATCCGTTGCATGCCTCCGGCGGCCCCCTCTTGTCCACTCATGACTTGGATTCTCCCATTCCGGTGATTGCCGCGACGTTCTCCGCAAGCATGTTCCTGTTGCTGCGTCCGACTCGTATGATCCGGACCGTGTCGGTCTCGTCGACCCAAAAGGTCGCCGGCACCGCGTTGACCCCCAGAGCCCTGCCCACACTTCCGTCTCGGTCGTGTACCGTCCTGGCGCGAAGCGATGGGGGAACCCACGTCGCGCTTTCCATGACCGACCTGGGAGATGCCACCACCCAGACCGCTACACCGCCCGCGTCACCACCCACCACCGACTCCCACAATCCCAACTCCGCCTCGCAATGAACGCACCTGCGATCCACATAGATCAAAGCCGTCGCACCAGCGCCGCTCGCCCGGTATGTCCACATCTCCGACTCGCCGATCCAACCCGAGACGGGTGGAAGCACCCAGGGCGGAGCTTCGGGGCCATCCCCTTTCCCGCCCATCCACACAAATGGCATAATCGCTAGACCCGAAACACAAGCCGCCACCACCAATGCTGCAGTCTTCTGACGTATCGATCGTTGTGGCATCTCAATGACTCCTCCCACAGGGGGACCCGGACGCAGCCGCTGCCCGGGTCCCCCTCCGCTTTCCCGTTTTGGCCTAGAACGCGACGTAGCAAGTGACTGCGCACCGCACCAGGTCCACAATGTCACTTTGTTGGCTGGCAGAAACGCCGACAAGGCACCGCACGCACAGTCCCTGCAATATGAACAGCGTTGGGATTGTGCCGATATACTGGCCGCCGATAACGCGCTCGGTCATCTGTGTCTCGAAGAATGTCTCCATCGAGCCCGTGTCGGAGTTCACACCGTACCCTGCACCTGATCCGCCGCTGGTCGCTAAGACTGCGACGATAGCCGTCACCCCCAAGCCTCGGACGATCCTGTTTGTTGTCCTCATCTTACCCCCTGTCTTTCTCTACACAAGAAGACCAGATCCCTAGAGATCATCTGCAAAGGCCACGCCGCACAGGAACCCACAACCCATCAAAGCGATGGCGCCTGCTCCACCCGACACAACCGTTGTCGCTAGACCCCCTGCAGCGCATCCTATGCATCCCAACTTCTTCCACCATCCCTGCCCTTGAATCACGGTTGAAGTCGATGCTGCCACCGAACGCGTTTCCAACGCCACATCCAGTTCGGTACCGCCTCCTGCTCCTCGCAGTGACCCCGCCATCAGCACCGCGACCATTACGGCTCCCATGAACCGTCTATTCCGTAGTCTCTTCATCGTTTTCCTCCTAGAAGTATGTAGCTTTTGCAAGCTTCCCACATGCAAAACCGCAAGCAATGCCCAGGAAGCCTCCAACGCCAGTTATTGTTACCAGAACGATCGTGCCGGCGATGCACCCCCAGCACGCCAGATTGAGGCCCGTGTTCTGAGCGCCCACGACGGTTTCCTCCAACACCATGCTTGTCTCGACCGCTCTGGTACCGTCGACGGCGGCTTGTGCTTGCCGATTCCCCGCGGTTGTGGCGTTCGCCAGCGCAACCACGGTCAAGACCCGTAGCACTGTTGTAATGCTCGTACTCTTCATTTGCGCCTGCCTTTCCCTTTTGTCGCCAAGACCGATGATCATCCGAACCCGAGTGTACAGACAAAGGAGCACGCCCCTACAGCAAACGGAGCCACCGACGCCAATGCTATTAGCCCGAGGATGCTCGCTCCGCCGCCTACTAGAATGGCTCCGGCGCACCCGAGGCAGCCTACCCTGGCAAGTGCCTGTCCGCCTTCGACCGCGGTAGCCTCTCGCTCGACGGCCGTTCGAGCAGATCCCTGCACGTGAATGAGGTCCGCTGGCGTAGCCGCCCGCCCGCCGAGCGCATGCGGCTGCATCGAGCCGCTCGCGAGAGCAAGCAAGATCATCATCGCCGTGCCGACGTGTGCCTGTTTATGCGTTTTCATACTCATGCTCATCTCCATGTCGATCAGAAGATTGTCTCGTGACACGCGGCCACACACCCGGCGAGCGCAACTGTCGAACCGTTTACAGCCATTGCTGCGATGATCCCGCCGGTCTTGACCAGAACGATGCCCGAGACGACGCAACCAAGGCAGATCGTGAACGCTCCCCATCCCCGACCCTCAACCGCGGTCGGTCCTCCGTCTCCCAACGCGGCGACCGGTGGCCCCCCGGTCAGCTGGGCTCCCTGTGCCGCGAGCAGCGCAAGGCAGAGCGCGTACACGGTGGCCCGCATTCGTCCTTTCCTCATCATCATCCTCCTCCTTCAGCGATTGTGAACAGAGCCGCAACGCCCCTCGCCGCGGCCGGAACCAGGGTCTACGCCGCGAGCACGATCGACTCGCCGGACCAGATCTCCTGGAATGCTTCTTCGCTGATCGAGTAGCGCCCCGCCGTGGGATCCACCACGGTCAGACGACCGGACGGCGATCGTCCGGTAACCGTCACGAAATGATTCCGGTTCACCCACGCGATGAACGGCGTACGCGCGTCGCGCAGGTCTGCCCGCGTGAGGCGTACCAGCGTGAGCGGCAGACCGAATCGGCCAGCGGCCCGAATCAGGCCGCCGGCGGTGGTTCCCCTCGGCCCCATGTCCGCGAGCACGGCGAGCGTGTCCGTCGAAGGGACCTCGACGCCGACCGCGCGCATCATGTTGGCGAGCGCAGCGGGTCCGCAGTCATTCAGGGCGGACTGGAAGACGACCGAGTCATCTCCCAGAAACTCCGCATTCAGCCTGGCCAGATCGACGCGTGCCGCGAGTCGCCCCATGCGGGGCAGGTCGGAGACTGCAAACGCCGCGAGCAAGATCGTCGCGGGCACCAGCACCAGGGTCAGGATCGCTGTGCGGCGGCGATATGCGACGCGGTGCTCCGAGGGTGGTTTCGGACGGCAGGACGCTTCGTGCCGGCTTTCAGGCATCCGGGGGACTCCGTTTTCGGTGGGTCGTGACTCAATCAAGCGAGACCCACGGTACCCGCCCCGGATGTGCGTTTACATGTCTGGTTGGGACAAACGGTTCCAGGAGCGCGATTCGCGCCCTTCAGGCACGCGATTCGGGGGCACGCCGACCCCCGAACACCCCCACGCGGCAGGACACCCCGCCCCCACAGCCCCCCTCCGCTGGAGAGCGGCTCGCGCTGGGGAGCAGCTCGCCCGCGGCAGCGCCCCCACCCCGGCTACAGCGTCTTCAGGACCTCCAGAATGTCCTCGTTGGTGGGCCGCACCCGGTAGTCCACCTCCACGAAGCGGTACCGCACGACGCCTTCCTTGTCGATCACGTAGGTGGCGGGATGCGGCAGAGGCCGGTTGGGAGGCGCGTTTTCGTTGAACAGGCCGTAGCGGTCGATCACGGCGTGGTCCGGGTCGGAGAGCATGATGAAGTCGGGGGCCATGCCGTCGCTGGCGGCCACCCGGTCGATCATCAGCTGCATTCCCTCCTCGTCATCCACCGACACCGTCACAATTTCGGTCTGGTCCTTGAGGTCGTCGGGCAACAGGGCTCTCAGCTCCACGAGCTGACTGGCGCAGAACGGTCACCAGTGGCCCCGGTAAAAGACGAGCACGACGTTCTTGTCCCCACGGAAGCCCGAGAGCGCCACAGGGCCGCGGTCGAAGGACTCCAATGTGAACAGCGGCGCTTCGTCCCCGACAGCCACGCGCTCGATGTCGGTGCCCGGCAGGTCGTGACCGTCGGCCGGACCCAGGTCCTGTGCGCGAGTCGGGGTTGCGGTGGCAACCAGCCCCAGGAGGACCGGCAACGCGGCGAATCGCACGCCAGCCAGAAATCGAGTGGATGGGAACATGTTTGTGGTCCGTTGCAAAGTGGCGGATTCGGACCGGGTACACGCCCGGTTCCGGGACACCTATGTTAATCGCATGTGCTCAGTCCTCGCCATCCTGGAGTTGGACCCCACGGATCCGCCGCCCCGCGACCGGGTCCTGACGCTATCGAAGCTGCAGCGACACCGCGGCCCCGACTGGTCCGGCGTTTTCACTCACGAGCGCGCCGTCCTCGCCCACAACCGCCTCGCCATCGTGGATGTGGAACACGGCGCCCAGCCGCTGCAGAACGCCGACGGCACCCACGTCCTGGCCGTCAACGGCGAGATCTACAACCACCGCCAGCTCGAGTCCGAGCTCGGAAGCCCCTATCGGTTCCTCACCAGAAGCGACTGCGAGGTCATCCTTGCCCTGTACGCGGAGCACGGAAGCGACTTCCTGGATCGTCTGAACGGGATCTTCGCCTTCGTACTGTACGACCTGGAGCAGGACCGGTACCTCGTGGGACGCGACCACCTCGGCATCGTCCCCCTGTACACCGGCTACGACGACGACGGCCGGTTCCATGTCGCGTCCGAAATGAAGGCCCTGACGCCGGTCTGCCGCACGGTCTCCGAATTCCCGCCCGGACACCTTCTCGATTCCTCGGAGGGCACGCCCCGACCGTACTACAAGCGGGCCTGGCGGAACTTCGGCGCCGCGACGGAGGATCCCGACCCGTCACGCATCCGCGAGGCGCTCGAGGCCGCCGTGCACCGGCAGCTCATGTCCGACGTGCCCTACGGCGTGCTCCTGTCCGGAGGACTGGACTCCTCCATCGTGTCCGCTGTGGCGCGGCGCTTTTCGCGAAACCGGATCGAGGATGACGACCGCACCGAGGCGTGGTGGCCCCGCCTGCATTCGTTCTGCATCGGGCTGGAGGGATCCCCCGACCTGGCCGCCGCCCGCGTCGTGGCCGACCACATCGGCACCGTGCACCACGAGTTCCACTTCACCGTGCAGGACGGACTGGACGCGCTCTCCGACGTCATTCATCACCTGGAGACCTACGACGTGACGACCGTGCGGGCCGCCACGCCGATGTACCTGATGGCCCGGCGCATTCGCACCCTGGGGATCAAGATGGTGCTGTCGGGCGAGGGCGCCGACGAGGTGTTCGGGGGCTACCTGTACTTCCATCGGGCGCCCGACCCCCGCTCATTCCACGAAGAGACCGTCCGCAAGATCGACCGGCTGCACCAGTACGACTGTCTGCGCGCCAACAAGGCCATGGCCGCGTGGGGAATCGAGGCCCGCGTCCCCTTCCTCGACAAGGAATTCCTGGACGTGGCCATGTCGATCGATCCGGCCGGCAAGATGCCCGGCGGCGGCATCGAGAAGCGCATCCTTCGCGAAGCCTTCACCGACTACCTCCCGGCCGAGGTGGTGTGGCGGCAGAAGGAGCAGTTCTCGGACGGCGTGGGGTATTCCTGGATCGACTCGCTGAAGGAATTCGCGGAGAAGAGCGTGAGCGACCGCAAGATGGCCAGCGCCCCCTTCCGCTTCCCCCACAACCCTCCCGCCGACAAGGAAGCGTACCTGTACCGGCGGATCTTCGAGTCGCATTTCCCGCTGCCGGCCGCCGCTCACTGTGTGCCAGGCGGACCCAGCGTCGCGTGCTCCACACCCGAGGCGCTGGCGTGGGACGAGGTGTTGTCGAAGACGCTCGACCCTTCGGGACGGGCGGTTGCCGGAGTGCACGAGGCCGCCTACTGAGGCTGAAAACCCGGCTCGCCCTCCGCAAACGGCCGGCCGCCCTTCGCCGGGCTGCGGCTCGGAGGCGTTGCGCGGCTAGTCCGTAGCCGACCTCCCCGCCTTCAGGTAGTCCAGCAGCAGGTTGGTCATCGCGCGGATCCCGACCGGCACGGCGGAGTTGTCCGCCTGGAAGTCCGGCGTATGGTGGCCACCCGAGGTCCCGCCGGGAATGACCTGTCCCAGACGGAAGAAGAACCCGGGGACTTCGTTGGCGAAGTACGCGAAGTCCTCGCCGCCCATCGTCGGATCCAGGTCGACGACGTTCTCCTCGCCCACGACTCTCGCCAGCGTGGGCAGCATGCGTTCGCCGAGCGCCGGGTCGTTGATCGTGGCCGGCGTCCCCCGGTCGTAGTCCAGCTCGTAGGTGCCGCCCCCCGCCGCCGTGATCCCGGCCAGGATCTCGCCCATGCGCTGCTCGACCGCGTCGCGCACGTCGGGGTTGTAGGTGCGTACCGTACCCTCCATCTCGACCACGTGCGGGATGATGTTGAAGCGGGTGCCGCCCCGGATGATCCCCACCGTCACCACGCTGGGCTCGAGCGGGGGCAGGTTGCGCGACCGGATGGTCTGGAATGCGCTGACCGCCTGGGACGCCATCATGATCGGGTCGATCCCGAGATGGGGCGCGGCGCCGTGGGACTGCAGCCCCAGGATACGGATCTTGAAGTGGTCCACGGCCGCGAGCGCCGGTCCGGAGGTGAACCCGACCTTGCCCACCTCCATCTCGGCGAAGGAGTGGAGGCCGAAGATCGCGCTCGGGGCGGGATCCTGCAGGACGCCCTCGGCCACCATCATGCGCGCGCCGCCGTCCTCACCCGGCGGAGGCCCTTCCTCGGCCGGCTGGAAGATGAACTTGACCGTCCCCGGCAGCTCGTCGCGCATGCCGGCCAGCACCGACGCCACGCCCAGCTGCACGGCGACGTGGATGTCGTGGCCGCACGCATGGGATACCCCCACCTCCTGGCCCAGGTAGGTGGTGCGCACCGTGGACCGGAAGGAGTAGGGCGTCATCTCGGTGACCGGAAGCGCGTCCATGTCGGCCCGCACCGCCACCACCGGGCCGGGCAGGCCGCCGCGGAGAATGCCCACGACGCCCGTGTGCGCGATCCCCGTGTGCACTTCGTCGAAGCCGAGCGCGCGCAGGTGGTCGGCGACCAGCGCCGCCGTGTTGAATTCGCGGTTGCCGAGCTCGGGATACTGATGGATGTGCTCCCGCAGGCGAATGATCGTGTCCTGGACGGTGGCCACCAGCTCGTCGACGCGCGGGTCCTGAGCGGCCGCGGGCGAAAAGGGACCAGCCAGGGCGAGTCCGGCCGTCACCGCCAGCGAGGCCGCGGCGACTCGAATGGCGGCGGCGACTGGAATGGCCGCGGCGACTCGCTTGGCGGAAGCGGGGCGCATTGCCCGGATGCGTTCGTCGTTCATCTTCATCGTTCCATCCCTCCAGCGAGGCTCTGATAGACGGCGCGCACGAACCGCTCGGGGTTGGCGCCCCACACATCGTCGAGATCGGCCGTGGGGGCTGCGGCGACCACCTGATCTTCCGTGCGTCCGTTGGCCACCAGGCTCGCCACGCGCATGCGCACGGTCTCGAGCATGTCGCGGTACTCGCGCAGATGTTCCGGCGACGCGAGATCTCCGTGACCCGGCATGATCCTCGTGCCGTCGTTCGAACGTTCCAGCACGAAGTTGGCCGCCGCGATGACACCGTCGACGCCGCCGCCACTGTCCATGTCGACGAACGGGTAGCGGCCGCGGAAGAACGTGTCCCCCATGTGGAAGACGTTGGCCCGCGGGAAGTGCACGATCGCGTCGCCGTCCGTGTGGGCCTTGCCGATGTGCGTCACGTCGATGTGCCGGCCGTTCCAATGAAACTGAACGCCGTCGTCGAATGTGACGACGGGAAGGGCAGCGCGCGGCGCCTGGCTGGACCGGCCCACCAGGTCCGCGAACTCGGCCGGGTTCATCCGCCGATAGACATTCCGGTGGGCGACAATCATGGCGCCGGCGTCGCCCAGATTCTCGTTGCCCCCGGTATGGTCACCGTGCCAGTGGGTGTTGAGCACCCAGCGAACAGGCTGGTCGGTCACCTCCGCGACCGCCGCGAGGATCTTCGCCGTCAAGGGCGCGAACTGGTCGTCGATGAGGAACGCGCCATCCTCTCCCACGGACAATCCGATGTTCCCGCCCCGTCCCATCAGCATGAACAGGTCGCTCTCGAGGGGGATGGTGGTGATCTCCACATCCGACATGTCCTGCTGCGCCCCCAACGTGCCCGCGCCGACACACGCCAGCGCGGCCGCGAGGACAACTGCGGCCGACGCGGCTCCGGCCAGACGGCCCGACTCTCCCGCAAAGTCAATCCTCATACCACGCATCTCCCGTTCCTGTTGATTCGGCCTGCGCCCCCGACAAACCGGGCCGTCGGCGCTCGCATCCGTTTGACGCCGGGCGTGATCGCCCTACCTATTGTCTAACCAACGGCCTATTCGGTGGCAATTACCAGGATGGAAGAGCGACCATGAGCAGACTTACTGAAGCGGGCGTCAGGCGGGTCGACGCAGAGGCCTCCCGGCGCTTCCGCAACCTGCTGCGCAACACGCTGGTTCTCGTCCCGTTCGTGCTTGCGTGCGCAGAGGCACCTCCCGCCGCGTACGCGGAGCCAGCCCCCGAACTGCCCCCCGCGATCATCGGCGAGGGAGGGGCTCTCGAGGGCAGCGCCGTCAACTACGTGGACGGGGACGAACTCACGACCGGCTACCTCGCCGTTCCGGACGGCGACGGTCCGTTTCCGGCGCTGGTGATCATCCACGAGTGGAACGGCCTCCAGGACCGCGTTCGCCAGCTCACCGACGACTTCGCGGACGAGGGGTACGTAACCCTCGCGGCGGACCTGTTTCGCGGGCGCACCGGCTCCAACCCGGACGAGAACATGGCGCTGGTCCGCGAAGCGCAGTCGGATCCGGAGGCGATGATCGCGAACCTCAATGCCGCGGTGGCCCACCTCAAGGGCCGTCCCGATGTTACCGGACGGGTCGGCGCCATGGGATGGTGTTTCGGTGGAGGGGTCGCGCTCTCGTTCGGTCTCGACGGTGTGAATCACGAAGCGACCGCGATCTTCTACGGTCGCCTCGTGGATGACCCGGAGGTCGTCGCCCGGCTGGACCACGAGGTGTACGGCACCTTCGCCGCGCTCGACAACGGTCCGTCCCCGCAGTCCGTCGCGGCGTTCGAGAATGCGCTGCGGGCCGCTGGCGTCGAGCACGACCTGCACATCTATGACGATGTGAACCACGGCTTCTGGCTGCGCGTGGACGGCGACCCGGATGTGCGCGGTGCGCCGGCCGCCGACGCCTGGGAACGTCTGAAGGCGTACCTGCAGAGGACGCTCGGCTGATGCCGGGTGCCAGGCCGGGTCGAGCCGATCGGGGGAATCGGATCGGCCGGGTGTCACCCCGCGTGGACGCCCACTGTCCCCACGGGAGGATACGCGGGGGCGGCGCCGGCCTGAAAGCGCCGTCACGGCACATGGCCAGAGCGGCACGGGTCTTGCGCTAGAGTATCGCCGAACCCGCAACCAGGAGACCGAAATGCTCGGTAAAGAACGGAGTTTCGGGGCAGCGACCGTGTTTGGGCGCCTCCTTGTCCTTCTCCTGCTGGCGGCATCCGTGCCGGCGCCGGTGAACGCCCAGAACCGCGACTTCCTGTTCGGAACACCCAGGGCGACCTTCACGTTCAGGGCCGGGCTCCACATGCCCCGCGCCGGGAGCGGCGACGGCACTCAAAGCCTGTGGGATCTGACCCGCCAGGAGTTGACGGTCGATACGCGGGATCTGGCCGGGGCATCGATCGGCGGGGATCTCGCGGTCCGCGCCACGCCGCGGTTGGACCTGCTCCTCAGCGTGGGATACACCAACGCCAGGACCAGGTCGGAGTTCCGGGAGTGGGTGGACAACGACGATCTTCCGATCGAGCAGACCACCGAGTTCTCGATCCGCCCCATCACCGCCGGCGTGAAGGCCTACCTGAAGGACCGGGGGAGAGCCATCGGCCGCTTCGCGTGGATTCCGGAAACATGGAACCCCTACGTGGGTGTCGCCGGCGGCATCGTGTCGTACCGCTTTGTACAGCACGGCGACTTCATCGACTTCGAAACCCTGGAGATCTTCGGCGACCGCTTTTATTCGCGGGACAGGGGCGCTACGATACAATTGTTCAGCGGGATGGACGTCGCCGTGAACGGTCGGATACTGTTTGTGGGCGAGGCGAAGTACGGCTTCGCAAGCGCCCCGCTCTCGGCCGATTTCGTGGGCTTCCCGGATCTCGACCTGGCGGGTCTGCAGGTCACGTTCGGGATCGGATTCAGGCTGTGACGGCGAACGCACCGGGGCGGACGCTCCCGGCACGGAGGAAAACAATGCGCGATGCAAGGGGATCAGACATGTTGACGAGAACGAAGGGCATCAGTGTGCTGGCCGGGCTCCTGCTCGCTGCCATTCCCGGCGCCGTGCAGGCGCAAACCGGCGAGACGCGGGCGGGGTGGCAGCCCTACCTCGGTTGCTGGCAGCCGAACACGCCGACCCAGGCCGAATGGCCCGCCGCCGACGAGGCTGCCGCGGACCGGGGCATCCTCTGCTTCGTACCGAGCGGCGCCGACGTGGAGATGCTCACCATCGTGGACGGTGAAATCACGCACCGCGAGAACTACTTCGCCGACGGGCAGCCGCACCCGGTCGAGCAGGACGACTGCCGCGGGACGGAGTCGGCCAGGTTTTCCGACGACGGCCGCCGTCTGTACACGACGTCCAACCTGACCTGCGACAACGGAACGGTCCGCAACAGCACCGGCATCATCTCGATGCCGGGCCCCGGGGAGTGGCTGGATGTGCGGGCGCTTCGGGCAAACGGCGGCACCACCGCCTGGTCGCAGTGGTACACCCACGCCGATGACTCCGTGCTGGCGGACCTGGGGCTCCCGAGGCGCACCGAGCCGCTCCCGTTCGTCCTGCAGGGGGCCGAGTTCTTTGCGGCTGCCCGCGTCACGATCGACGACGTGATCGACGCTTCGCTCAATGTCGATGCGAAGGCCGTCGCGGGCTGGATCGCACAGATCCGGCAGGAGTTCGACGGACTGGATTCCGAACAGCTGATCCGGCTGGACGACGCCGGGGTGCCGGCGGAAGTGATCGATGTCATCGTAGCCATCTCCTACCCGCAGCATTTCGCGCTCGGAGGCGGTGCCGCGCTCGCGGATGAAGCGTACGGCTCGGACCAGCGAACCCACCGCCGCGTGTACATGACCAGCCCCTTCGGCTACTACTACTCGCCCCTGATGTACGGATACGGGCGCTACGGGCGCTACGGCTATGGCTATCCCGGCTACTACGGCTACGGATCGAGCTACTGGGGTGGATGGGGCGGCGGCTACTACAGGCCGGTCGTCGTGGACGTCAATCGCGCGCCGTCAAGATCCAGCGGTGGCCGAGTGATCGCCGGCAGGGGATATCGCGGTCCGCGGTCGGTCAGTACGGGCGGCGGGTACTCGGGGGGCAGGAGCGTCGGGTCCGTTAGCGGCCGCAGCTCCGGGGCAAGCGCGAGTTCCGGCCGGAGCAGCAGTGGCCGAACCGCCAAGCGCCGCGGCGGAAAATGACCTGCCCGTGACGGAAGTCGCCCCGGCTATCCTCGTTCAGGAGGCGGCCGGGGGCCTATCCGAAACGCTGGCCTCCAGCCCGCTCCTGGCTCTTGTCGTGCTCTTCGGAGCCGGGGTGGCGACCAGCCTGACGCCGTGCGTGTACCCGATGATTCCGATCACGGCCTCCGTGATCTCGGGGACGGCGACCGACGGGCAGCCCATGCGGCGGACCGTGGGCCTGACCATGACCTATGTCGTGGGAATGGCGCTGCTCTATGCCTTCCTGGGACTCCTCGCCGGCCTTACCGGGACGCTCTTCGGCACCGTGAGCGCCAGCCCCTGGGCGCTCTTCGCGATCGGCAACCTGCTCGTGTTCTTTGCGCTGGCCATGCTCGACGTGATCCCGGTGAGGGTGCCGCAGCGGTTGCTGACGTGGGCCGGGAGCCGGGAAGGCGGTTCCTACGGCGCCGTCTTCGTACTGGGGGCCACCTCCGGCGTCGTGGCCGCTCCGTGTGGGGCACCGGCCTTTGCGGCGGTCTTGGCGTGGGTTGCGGCTACGAGGGCTGGCGCAATGGGGTTTCTCTACCTATTCGTCTTTTCCCTGGGGATGACCGCCCTGCTGGTCGTGGTCGGGCTGTTCTCGGGCACCCTTTCGCGCCTTCCGAAGTCGGGGAAGTGGATGGTAACGGTGAAACGTCTCGCCGCTCTCGTCATGCTGGGGGTGGCGGAATACTACTTTATCCAAGTCGGATACAACCTGTGAGGAGCGAACCAGTGAGGAGCGAACCGGTGAGCGTAAAGAGGACCACCACGATTCTCTTGACCGGGATCGCGATCGCGGCGGCCGGTCCGGGCACCGCGGCGGCCCAGGACGACGGCCTGGGCCTCCCCCCGGGCACACAGGCGCCGGACGCCCAGGTTCAGGACCTCGACGGCAACGCCGTGTCGCTGCTGGACGTGGTGGGCAACGGCCCTGCGCTCATCGAATTCTGGGCGTCGTGGTGCGAGCAGTGCGAGGCGCTGCAGCCCCAGATCGACGAGATCCAGACGCGCTTCTCCGATCGCATCACCGTGGTGGCCGTCGCCGTCGCCGTGAACCAGACGCCGAGGCGGATACGGCGTCATGTCGACCGGCACGCGCCCGGCTATGCATACGTGTACGACGCCGGGGGCGAGGCGGTGAGAGCCTATCAGGCCCTCACGACGGCGATTGTGGTGCTGGTGGACGGCGACGGGCGCATTGTCTCCACGGGCGTGGGGCCCGGGCAGGACCTGGTGGGCTCGGTGGAGTCGATGCTGGGGGCTGGACCCGCCGGGCACTGACGAACACGCGGCCCGGTTCCCGTTCGCATCCGCGCGGCGCCGGCCCCGCCCGGGGGCGTGGCAGCCCTACCCTTCGTCCGGCTCCGGTGTCACCTCGTCGATTACCGCGGCCAGTTCCTCGTATGCGGCCGGATCGACCTGGTTGAACTGCGGGATCACCTTCGCCACGCGGCCATCGGGCCCGACCACGATCACGGCGCGGCTCCCGACCATCCCGTTGTCCCGTAGCGATCCGCCGAACGCCATGAAGGCGCCGCCGTCCGGATCGCTGCCGAAGAGGTAGGGGAAGTCCTCGTCCTTCAGCCAGGAAGCGCCCTCCTCGGCCGAATCGTTGGAAATCGCCATGAGCACCACGTTGCGGCCTTCGTTGAACAGTTCTGCGTACTGATCACGGTACGCTCTCATTTGAACCGTTCAGCCACGCGTCCTGACTCTGAAGAAAAACGCCAGGACCACCGTCTCGCCGCGGTAGTCGCTCAGGCGGACCCGGTCCGAGAGCACTCCGTGACGGGTCGCCCCGGTCAGTTCGAAGTCGGGCGCCATGGCGCCGACCTCGATGAGCCCGTCGCCCGCCTCCTGGGCCATCGCCCCGCTCGGCGCGCCAAGACCCACCACGGCAGCCAGCCCGGCCACCACCAGCAATCTACGAGTCATGCGGCTTCTCCTTGGGTGAGAGTATGTGAGTATGAGTATATGAGTATATGAGTATATGAGTATATGAGCAGGAATCACTGCCCCACGTGCGATCGCCGTCGCACTCAGTTGCTGCCCGCGGTCGCAGCCTTGATCGCCTTGACCGTCTGGTCGACCCGGAATCCCAGCAACTTTTTCCCGATATCGATCGTCGCTTCCTTGTCGGCGATGCTCACCCCGTTGATCGACGCCTTCCCCGCGGCGACCCGCTGCGCGTGGCGGACCGAAGACGGATCCTCGGTCATCATGATCGCGGTGATCACGAAGTCGTCGTGGAAGCCGTCGTTCGTGGGCTGGACGATCCCGAGCTCGCTCTCCATCCACTCGAAGACCTCGGCGTAGCGATAGAACTCGGGAATGAAGTGGGCGCGCGCGCTCCCACGCCACTGCTCGTCGAGTTCGGCCGCCACCGCCGCCATGCCGGCCTGGTTGCCCCCGCTGTCGCCGATGAAGACGATGTCGGTGAACCCGTGGGCGCGCAGGCTGCTCGCCATGTCGTCCAGGACCGCGCGGAACGTCTCCTCCCGCAGGCTGATCGTGCCCGGGTACCGCATGTGGCCCGACGGACTGTCGATGTCGCCTTCGGGGACGAGCTTGAGAACGGGGGCGCAGAGCGCGTTGCCCAGCTTGCGCGCGATGCCCTCGCAGGCGCCCGTCAGCACGTAGTTGTGCTTGCCCGTCGCGAGGTAGGGGCCGTTCTGCTCGATCCCGCCCGTCGAGATGATCGCGGTGGTCTTGCCCTCGCGGAGCGCGTCGCGCACCTCCATCCAGGTGAGTTCCTCGATCCAGACCGAGTTGAGGGCGTCGATCGGACGCTCCATCTGCATGTCGGCCAGGAGCGCTTCCGCCTGCCGCGCGGCCATCGTGGCGCGCTGCTCCGCGTTCATCGCACGCCGGCCCTGCTGTGCGTCACCGGTCCCCGGCGCGGCCAGCATCATTCCGGCCGCCGCCAGCACCCACCTCCGGTACTTCATCGCAAATCCTCCGTCTCCGGGGCTCCAACTTCACGAACCCTCACGCGGGCATCCGCCCACGCGCGTCGCGCACGTCGTTTTCCGCGCATGATTGTAGCGTTGGCGCCCTTCAAAGGCGACCTTTCGCGACCCGCCACAGCTTGCCACGAAAGAGCTCTACACTGCTTCAGGAGCGCCACCCATGCACGCCGCACCCGCGACAGCCCGGTCCCGTCTCGCCTGCCTGGCACTGATCCCACTCCTGGCCCATTCCTGCTCCCCCGCGCCGGCCGACGACGTCCTCCGCACGGCGGACCCCTACGCCCGCGGCTACACCGACGCCGACTTCCCGCGCGTCCAGGAACTCGCCCCCGGGGTCTACTCGTACGAGCAGCTGCGCTCCGCGGGCGACGAGCGCTTCACCACCGTGAGCATGTTCGTCGTGACGGACGAAGGCGTCCTGGTCGCCGACGGCCAGGGCAGCCCGGACGAGACGCGGCGCATGATCGAGACCATCGCCGGCATCACCGACCGGCCCATCACCCACGTCGTTGTCTGCTCCGACCACGGCGACCACACGGCAGGCAACTCCGAGTTCCCCGCCGACGCCCGCTTCTACGCCCACCCCACCTCCCAGGCGGTACTGCAGGTGGTCGCCGACAACCCGATCCGCCCCGACGACGCGCCCCCGGTCGTGGTGCCCACCCACCTGGTCGAGAGCGGCGAGACGCTTCACCTCGGCGGGCGCGAGATCCGGCTCCTCTTCCTGGGACGCGCCCACACCGGCGGCGACCTGGTCGTGCACCTGCCCGCCGAGAAGATCCTCTTCATGAGCGAGGCGTACCTGAACCGGGTCTTCCCGGCGATGCGCTCGGCCTACCCGTCCGAGTGGGTGGCGATGATCGAGGCCGCGCAGGAGATGGACGTGGACATCTACGTGCCGGGGCACGGCTTCGTGGACTCGCCCGCGGTCCTCGCCGAGGAACTCGAGACCTACCGGCAGGCCGTCGTCCAGGTGATCGCCGAGGCCACCCGCCTCCACAACGCCGGGCTAGCGCTCGAAGACGCCGTCGCGCAGGCCGACTTCGGGGCCCTGGACGGCTGGTCGCTCCGCGCCAGCCAGGCGCCGAGGGCCATCGGCCGCGTCTACATGGAACTGAACGGGGAGCTGCCGCGGCCCTGACACCAATGCCGTGACGCCGCCCCACTGGCCCCCCGCCGAGGTCCGCCATATTCTCAAGCGGCTCCAACTACACCAGTCCCATCCGGAGGAACATGTGAAACCGACCATTCGGGCCTCAGCGGGCCGCACGCTCGCCGCCGCCCTCTCCCTCTCAGCCCTCACCGTCGTCGCGCTCTCCCTCGCCGCCCCGCCCGCCGCCTCGGCACAGGACGGCGAGTGGCGCTACTGGGGTGCCGACGCTGCGAGCTCCCGCTATTCCCCCCTCGACCAGATCGACGCCTCCAACTTCAGCGACCTCGAAATCGCGTGGACGTGGCGCGGCGACAACTTCAGCCCCAACCCCACGCAATACCTGCGTGCGACTCCGATCTACGTGAACGGGACGCTTTATTCGGTGGCCGGCACCCGCCGCACCGCCGTCGCGATCGATCCCGCGACCGGCGAGACCCTGTGGACCTTCCGCGAGCCCCACACCAAGCGCTGGGAGGACTCGATGCGGAAGGACTACGGCAAGGGCGTCGCCTATGCCGAGGTGGACGGGCGCGGCATGATCTACCTGGTCACCCCCGCCTTCTTCATGCACGCGTTGGATCCCGAGACCGGGCACCCCATCGAGTCCTTCGGCAAGCACGGGACCGTCGACCTCCTGGCCAACCTCGGCCCCTGGGAGCACCACCCCGAAGACGGCCTGCCCCCCGAGGTCGGCTACATCACCAACTCGTCGCCCCCGATCGTCGTCAACGGCGTGGTCGTGGTCGGCAACTCCCACGAACAGGGCTACTTCCAGACCCGGAAGGAGAACGTGCCCGGCAACGTCCTCGCGTACGACGCGGCGACCGGCGAGCACATGTGGACCTTCAACGTGATCCCGCAGGAGGGCGAGTTCGGCAACGACACCTGGGAGAACGACGCCTGGAAGTGGACCGGCAACGTGTCGGCGTGGGCGCCCCTCTCGGCGGACCCCGAGCTGGGCCTCGTCTACGTCGTCACCGACCCGCCGACGATCGACTACTACGGCGGCTTCCACCCCGGCGACAACCTCTTCGCCACGTCCATCCTCGCGATCGACGTGCAGACGGGCGAGCGGCGCTGGCACTACCAGACCGTGCACCACGACGTCTGGAACTACGACAACCCCACCGCGCCCAACCTCGTGGACATCAACGTCGACGGGCGCGCCATCAAGGCGATCGTGCAGACCACCAAGCAGGGCTGGGCCTACGTCCTCGACCGCGAGACCGGCGAGCCCGTCTGGCCGATCGAGGAGCGCCCGGTCCCGCAGTCCGACGTGCCCGGCGAGCAGCTGTCGCCGACGCAGCCCTTCGTCACCCGTCCCGCCCCCTACGAGATGCAGGGCATCACCGAGGACGACCTGATCGACTTCACCCCGGAGCTCCGCGCAATGGCGCTCGACATCGTGAAGGATTTCCGGCTGGGCCCGCTCTTCAATCCCCCCTCGATCGAAGGCGCCGCCGACGGCACGCAGGCCGCCATACACTGTCCCGGAGCCAACGGCGGGGCCAACATCCCCGGCGGCGCCGCGGTGGACCCCGAGACGGCGATCCTCTACGTCGCCTCGACCCGCGGCTGCAGCGCCCCGCGTCTCCAGCCGGGCAAGGACGTGGACGCCGACGCCAACGTCGACTGGGTGAGCGTCGGACCGGGCGGTGTTCGAGGTCCCCAGGGACTGCCGATCTTCAAGCCCCCGTACGGCACCATCACGGCCATCGACCTCAACACCGGCGATCACGTCTGGCAGATCCCCAACGGCCACACCCCGGACGCGATCCGCAACCACCCGCTCCTCGAGGGCGTCGACATCGGCAACACCGGCGCGCGCTCGCACGCGACCAAGCTGGTGACCAGCACCCTGCTCATGTACGCCGAGGGCCGCGGCGCCGCCCCCGTATTCCGCGCGGTCGACAAGATGACCGGCAAGGAACTGGGATCCGTCGAGATCCCCGGATCCACCGTCACGGCCCCGATGACCTACATGCACGAGGGCTTCCAGTACGTGGTGATGGCGATCAACCGGCGCGGGCTCCCGGGCTCGCTGGTGGCGCTGCGCCTGCCGGAGTAGGAATGAGGACGACGAAACCGGCGGCGGCCGCGCTCGCCGCGCTGACCGGCATCCTTCTGGCCACGGGGTGCCTGCGGGATACCCCGCCGGGGGGTGGCGCCGATCCGGCCACCGCGGGCGCTGCCCAGGCCACGGCGGGCGCGGCCCCCATCGGCCTCTTCGACGGCACGGCGGGCGAGTGGATCGACCTGTCCCACGCGTTCGGCCCGTCGACCATCTACTGGCCCACCGACACCCTGGGCTTCCAGCTCAACGAATTGGCGTACGGCCACACCGAGGCCGGCTATTTCTACGCATCCTACTCCTTCGCGTCGGCCGAGCACGGCGGCACCCACCTGGACGCGCCGATCCACTTCGCCGAGGGGCGCCAGGCCGCCCACGAAATCCCGCTCTCCCGCCTCATTGCCCCGGCCTCGGTGGTTGACGTCTCGGCGGGGGCCGACGCCGACCCGGACTACCTCCTGTCGGTCGACGACCTCACCGCGTGGGAGGCCGAGCACGGCCCGCTCGCCGACGGCACCGCGCTGCTCATCCGCACCGGGTGGTCCTCACGCTGGAGCGACCGCACCGCCTACCTGGGCACCGACCTGACCGGCCCCGATGCCGTGCCCGAACTGCACTTCCCGGGCATCGGCACCGAGGCCGCGCAGTGGCTCGTCGACAACCGCAACATCGGCGCGATCGGCCTCGACACACCCAGC
The DNA here is from genome assembly GCA_965116905.1 of Longimicrobiales bacterium. Lineage (GTDB taxonomy): Bacteria > Gemmatimonadota > Gemmatimonadetes > Longimicrobiales > Gaopeijiaceae > Bin94. Next base: position 3,917,846 of record OZ220732.1, read on the forward strand.
ATCGACTACGGCCAATCCACCGACTTCCGGTCGCACGTGATCCTCTACAGCGACAACATCGTGGGGTTCGAGAACCTCACCAACCTGGACCGGCTGCCGCCCACCGGCGCCGGAATCGTCGCGCTCCCGATGAAGATCGAGGGCGGGAGCGGCGGGCCGCTGAGGATCGTGGGGTGGGTGCCGGGCTGATCACCGCGTCTCCCACAGCCAGTCGTAGCTGAGGCGCACGTAGTAGTAGCCGCCGTTGAAGCCGTAGGGAGCACTCTCGGGATAGAGCGCGCCGAGGCCGGACGCGGCGGGATTCTCGTCCGGGTAGGTGTTGAACAGGTTGTTGGCGCCGAAGGCGATCGCCGCGTTGTCCGCCACCGGCACCGAGACTTCGGCGTCGAAGAGAACGCGCGCGCCGTACCGGAGATCGGGGTCGCTGAGTTCGGAATCGTAGAAGCCGTCGTAGTAGGTCCCCCGGACCAGGGCGCTCAGGCTGCCCAGTTGCTGCGACAGGCTGAGCACGCTGCGGTAGCGCGGCAGCGCCCGCTCGAGCTGGTCCACCCGCGCGTCGTTCACGACTTCCGGGTTGCGCTCGGTGACCTGGGTGCCGGTGTAGTTGAAGAGCAGGCTCACGTTGGTCGCCTCGCCGGGCGAGTAGTTCGCCACCAGGTCGATGCCCTGGGTGAGGGTCGCGAAGTCGTTGGTGAAGAAGCGGAACTCCGCGAGGTTCGCGGCGCTCGTCACCCCCTCCGAAACCAGCTGCGTGACCTCGTTGGGCTCGAGCTTGAAGGTCCTGGTCTGCGCAAAGCGATCCGAGATCGAGATGCGGAAGTAGTCCGCCGTGAATCGGAACGCGCCCGCCTCGTACATGACGCCGCCGGTAAGGCTGACCGACGTCTCGGGCTCCAGCTGCCTGCCCCCACGCGTCCTTGCCACCTCCGAGGTGGAGGGAATGGTACCGCGATTGACCAGATCGCCGAGCTCGGTGTCGAAGACCGTCGAGACGTTGAAGGCATTCTGCTGCCCCGGCGTGGGTGCGCGGAAGCCGGTGTTGGCGTTCGCGCGGAACGCGATCCGGTCGGTGGCCTCGAATCGGAAGGAGACCTTACCGGTCGCCTTGCCGCCGAAGTCGGAGAAGTTCTCGTAGCGGCCCGCGATCCCGATGGCCCAGGGATCGTCGGCCCTGCCCAGGTTCAGGTCGGCATACACCGCGGTGTTGCTGCGCGTCCAGTCGCCGGCGGCCAGCGGGCTGAAGCCGGGGAAGCCGTTGGACGAGGAACTGAAGCCCTGGGCGGCGTACGGCCCGATCTTCCAGGACTCGTCCTGGCCCTGCCCGATCTCGAAGCGCTCCTCGCGCTGCTCGAACCCGGCCGCGACGTTGGCCGCATCGTTGACCTGATAGGAGAGATCGAGGTTGAGGTTGATCTCTTCCTGGTTGTACAGACCGGGGTCGAAGTCCGTGGGCGTGTCCGGACCGAGGGCCGCGTTCACCGTGTTGTAGATGAAGAAGTCGGCCAGGTTCCGGCCCCAGCTCGTACTGGCATCCCAGTGGACGCCGCTGTCGGTACGGCCCCTGATGCCGCCGACGATCGAGGCGTCGAAGACCTCGCCGCCGAACTGCGGCGTGAAGCCACCGGGGAACATCTCCTGGTAGGAGAAGCAGTTCGGGTCGTCGAACACCTGCTGGAGCGCGGCCTGGTCGGGGATGTTGTTGGTGATCGTCACGACCGGGCAGTTGGCCGATCCCAGGCCCTTCGCCTGCAGCACGTCGCCGATCAGCAGCGTCGCGCCGCCATCGCCCGAGAAGACGCCGCCGCGAGTGTTCGGGTTGCGGAAGAAGAAGCCGCCGTCCACTCGCTTCGTGGCGATGTTGCCGAAGGCGTAGACCTGCTCGTCGTCGTCGAAGTTGTAGCCGGTGTTGAGGAAGACCTTGAGGTCGTCGGAGACCCTCGGGGAACCCCAGACCTGCGCGGTCGGCGTCCGCACGGCCGTGTTGCCCGCCGCGACGAGCCCGGCCGCGTCGTTTCGCTGGATGGCGCGGTCCGTCGGCTCCTGGTTGCCGTACTCCACGCTGACGTTGGCGAATCCTGACTCGCCGAGCGGGATTCCGAAATTGCCCGCCACCGAGGTCGCGTTCCCGTGGCCGCCCCAGCTCCGGTCCGAGCCATCGAGAAACTCGTCGCCGTCGAAGTGCCGGCCCTGTTTGACCTGCACCGACCCGCCCGAGCGGTCGTTCTTCAGCTGGAAGTTCAGCACGCCGGCGATGGCGTCCGAGCCGTACTGCGCCGAGGCACCGTCGCGCAGCACCTCCACCTGCCGCAGCGCGATGCCCGGGATGGCCCCGATGTCGGGCCCCTGGGCGCCGTCGGAAAGCCCTCCGCCGAGCCAGGTGATCACCGCGCCCCGGTGTCGGCGCTTGCCGTTGATAAGCACCAGCGTGTGGTCGGACGCAAGGCCGCGCAGGTTGGCCGGCCGCGAGATCGTCGCCGCGTCACTGATCGGCTGGATGTTCACGTTGTACGAGGGAACGACGTTGCGAAGCAGGAAGTCGATATTGGTCTCGGCCTGCCGCGAGATCTCCGACACCGGGATCACGTCGACGGGCACCATCGACTCGGTGACGGTTCTGGGCCTCGTGCGGCTTCCCACCACCACAAGCTCGTTCAGTTCGAATGCCGCGATTCCGAGTGCGATATCCAGGGTGACGGACTGCCCCGAGGCGACCGTCACGTCCTGGGTCTGCAGTCCGTATCCGAGGAGCCGGACTTCAAGGGTATGGGTGCCGGCAGGCACGCCGGTGATCGAGAAGGTGCCCGTCGCGCCGGTGTACTCCACCAGGCCGAGGGCGGGGATTTCGACCCGGGCGTTCCCGAGTCCCATCGCGCTGTCTCCACTGCGAACGGTTCCTTCTATCGTGCCCTGGGCGAGAGCCGTCGCCGGCATGGCCAACAGGGCGAGAATCATAAATCCACGCTTGATCATTCGTGTTGTCTCCCTGGAGTGTTCAACGAGATACGTTCGACATACGCCGTCACCGACGAGAAGTGTCACCGACGAGGAGCGTCACCGAAGATAAGTGTCTCCGATGCGATTGTGTTGCCCCGTCCCGTCGACGTGCGCATTCTGGACCGACCTGCCGCTACCACGGTATCCCGTAGTATCCGGATCTCGAATGGAGGTTCCCAATGCGCCGGCAATCCCATGTTCCGACGACCCTCAGGTACGTTCACCGCCTCGTCCCGGCCTTGCTCTGGATGCTCATCCCGACCGGCCCGGGGAATGCCGTGCTCGCCCAGGAGACCGGCCCCCCGGACTGGGACGTCACCGCCCCCCGCGGCGAGACGCACGAGATCGACTTCATGACGAGCGAGGGGACGTGGATGTCGGTCGACCTCTCCGCCGACGGCGAGTGGGTCGTCTTCGACCTGCTGGGCCACGTCTACCGGGTGCCGGCCGGCGGCGGCGAGGCGGTTGCGCTGACGCAGAACAGCGGCATCGCGGTCAACTATCACCCGCGTTTCTCGCCCGACGGCGCCATGATCGCCTTCATCTCCGACCGCAGCGGCCAGAGCAACCTGTGGCTGATGGACTCGGACGGATCCAACCCCCGTCCCGTCTTCGAGGACCAGTCGTTGCGTGCCTGGGAGCCGGCCTGGTCTCCGGATGGTCGTTTTATTGTAGTGCGCCGTTCGTCGACGCAGCGCGGAGCCGGAGGCGCCGGGCTGTGGATGTATTCACGGGACGGAGGAGAGGGAGTCGAGCTGGTCGGCTCCGACTACCCGGCCGCCGCGTGGCCCGCGTTCTCGCCCGACGGCGGATCGCTCTACTTCCAGGTCCGTACGGCGCCCCCCGGGATCTGGTCGGGGCGCTCCGACATCGTGCACGGCTACAAGCAGATCCGCAGGCTCGACCTCGAGACGGGGCGGGTCGACGAGGTCACGACGGGCCAGGTCGTGCAGCAGGGGCAGACCTCGAGCGGCGGCGGGATCGCCCCCGAACCGTCGCCTGACGGGCGCTGGCTCGCCTTCGCGCGGCGCATCCCCGACGGGACGATCTCGCACAAGGGGCTCAGGTTCGGTCCCCGCACCGCGCTCTGGCTGCGCGACCTCGAGACCGGGGCGGAGCGCGTGCTGATGGACCCGATCGAGGTCGACATGGCCGAGGGCATGAAGGTCTCGCGCGATCTTCCCGGCTACGCGTGGTCGCGGGACAGCCGCTCGATCGTCATCCCGGCCGGAGGGAAGATCCGCCGGGTCGATGTCGAGAGCGGCGACGTGTCCACGATCGCGTTCACGGCGCGGGTGCACCGCGTGATCTCGGAGATGGCGGGACGGCCTCAGGAGCCGCTCGGCACGACCTTCACGGTGAAGTTCCCGCGCTGGACGGCCTCGTCCCCCGACGGGAGCCGTCTCGCCTTCCACGCCGTGGGCCGGATCTGGATGATGGACCTGCCGGACGGCCCGCCCACCCGCCTCACCGACGACTCCTTCGACCACTCGGAGATCGCGCCCGCCTGGTCGCCGGACGGCCGCGCCATCGCGTTCACCAGCTGGGAGCAGAACGGGCGCGGCCACGTCTGGCGCGTGTCGGCCGACGGCGGCGCGCCGGAGCAGCTCACCACCCGCGAGGGCGAGTACATGAACACGGTGTGGAGCCCCGACGGCGGCGAGATCGTGGTCACCCGGGGCGCCGGGGCCACCAGCCGGGGCCGCACGGTGGCCAGCAACGAGTACTTCGAGTTCGTGGCGGTTCCCGCGGACGGCGGCGACACCCGCACGATCACCAAGGTGGCGCGTCCCTACACCGGCGGCCGCCCGATGATGCCCCGCCGTCCCCCGCCCCAGGCGTGGTTCGGCCCCGACGGGCGGCTCTTCTACGCCGAGGCGCTCGGCCCCATGGGCGACGACCCCGCGGGCACCGACATCGCCTCGATTCGCATGGACGGCACCGACCGCCGGGTCCACTTCACGCTTCCCGACGCCGACGAGGCCTCCGTGTCCCCTGACGGCGCGTGGCTCGCCTTCCAGGAGGGCGACAACGTCTACCGCATGCCGTTCCCGTACGGCGGCACGGGGTCCAACACGGTGCGCATCGCCAAGCGCGACGGCCAGCTCCCCGTGACCCAGCTCAGCGTGGAGGGCGGCATCCACCCGCGCTGGCGCGACGCCACGACGCTCGAGTTCGTGAGCGGCCCGCGCTACTACGCGCACGACGTCACCACGGGTGAGACGCAGGAAGTGCCGATCCGGCTGGAACTCCCCCGCCACATCGCGTCCGGCACGGTCGCCTTCACGGGCGCCCGCATCATCACGGTCGAGAACGACGTCGTCCTCGAAAACGGAACACTCGTCGCTGCGGACGGCAGGCTCACCTGCATCGGCGAGTGCGACACCGGCGGCGCGGACCAGGTGTTCGACGCGACGGGCAAGACGATCATCCCCGGCCTGATCGACATGCACGCCCACCACCACCGCGACCACCTGGGCATCATCCCGCTGCGCAACTGGGAGTCGGCGATCTACCTCGCGTACGGGGTAACGACGACGCTCGACAACTCGCAGTGGTCGGCCAACGTGTTCCCGGCCGCCGAGCTGGTCGAATCGGGCAGGATGATCGGGCCGCGCGTCTACAGCACGGGCGATCCGGTGTATTCGGGCGACGGCGCGCGCCAGAACGAAATCTCCAGCTACGAACTGGCGGACCAGAACGTGGCGCGGCTCATGTCGTGGGGTGCGGTGTCGATCAAGGAGTACCTGCAGCCGACGCGGCAACAGCGGCAGTGGGTCACCGAAGCGGCGCGCGTGCGCGGACTGCGGGTCACCTCGGAGGGCGGCGACATCGAGTTCAACATGGGCATGATCATGGATGGGCACACGGGGTGGGAGCACCCTCAGAGCTACGTGCCGCTCTACAGCGACGTGGCGAAGTTCTTCGGGCAGGCGGATGCCGTGTACTCGCCGACCTTCATGGTGGGCGGTCCGGGGCCGTGGAACGAGGAGTACTTCTACCAGGAGTACGAGATCTGGAAGGATCCCAAGATGCAGTACTGGCTGCCCTGGCGGATGCTGGTTCCGGTGACGCGGCGGCGGATGCTGCGGCCGGAGACCGACTACTCGTTCCCGCTGATCGCCCGCGGGATGGCCGACATCATCGACGAGGGCGGCTGGGGCGCGATCGGTGCGCACGGCCAGCTGCACGGACTCGGTCCGCACTACGAGGTCTGGATGGTCGCGGCGGGTTCGGACGAGCACACCGCGATCGAGGTCGGCACCATCCACGGCGCGCACTTCCTGGGGCTGGCGCACGAGTTGGGGTCGTTGGCCGAGGGCAAGCTGGCCGACTTCGTGGTGCTCAACTCCAACCCGCTCGACGACATCCGCGCCACGGCCGATATCGACTACGTGGTCAAGGACGGCATCGTGTACGACAGCGACACGCTGGATGAGCTGTGGCCGCGGGACCGTCCCTTCGGCGAGCCCTACTGGGTGGACTACGACGCGCTCCTCAGCGACGACCGGCCGACGGACTACTGGGACCGGAATCGGGAGCGGGAGGGGGGGCGTTGACACGAAGTGTCGTGCGCAGCGGTCATATAGGTGAAGCCCCGCTCCAGCTTTCGACCTTGCCCGGAGACCGAAATGTCCACCTTTGCGAGAACATCCGTCGACGAAGCAGCCTGCGGCCCGCTGGCCACTACGCTGTGTGGATTGTGCGAGTTGGAATACGATTGCGTTAGGGACACCGTTGGTTGGGTACAGAGGGAGATCGGTCTCTCGCGAGAGTTCCAGGAGGCCAGAGGAGTCGTGGTGTTGGAGGTCGACAAGGAGCGTTGCGCCCGGTGCGCCAGCTTATTGGCCGAGTGTTTCGGACGGTCCTCACCTCGATTCCGGTATTGACCGACATCGCGGGCAGGAGGTGTCCAGCCCGTGGGCCGGAGCCGAAGGGTGTGAACCATCGACCGCCCCCTGGCGACTAGACGGCACCCCTCGGCACAACCCACTCCAGCGCCTGCCCGGTAACCGCTGCGATCCGATCAAAGTCGGAATCGTAGTGCAGCAGGACCATCCCGGCGTGCTCCGCGGCGGCTGCGATGATCAGGTCCGGAATCGGCACGCTGTGTTGCCCGCGAAGCGCCAGCAGGCCCTGCACTTCGACGGCGCGCTGGAACATCGCCTCGGTCAGCACCACGTGGCGGTAGGCGAGGGCGCGTCGGCGGAGGACATTCGCGCCAGCGCGCTCTTGTCGATCAGGTAGGGCATGTCGGTCGGCCGTTGACGTGCTAGTAGCGCCACGCCTTCGACATGACCGCCGGGTCGCGCAGGTCCAGCCCGTCCATCTCGATTAGCGCCCGGATCTCCCGGCGCCTTGCCTCGCGGCGCTCCACTTCGCGGAGCGCCCTGTCGATCGTCTCCCTGATGGACGAGGTTCCGAGCAGGATCCGCACGCGGGCAACGAGTTCATCGTCGATGACGACGCTGGTCTCGGGGACGCCTCCAGGCGGTCGAATCGAGCAACGGGCTGGGAGCGTACGTCTCGGTAGGCGTCGTGGTAGCTGTCGTGCTGTTGGTACAGTTTATGACCTAAGTTGAACTAACAGCACGACGGCTACTGAGGGGTCGTGCACACCAGTGGTGCCGCGGCCGGGAATCCGTCCATCTTGTCCGCCAGGCTTCCGGGTCTGGATCAGTCACCCGCCACGGCTAGATTAGACCCACGCATTTGCACGCAACTGGAGCAATTGCACGCAACCCGAGGTGCAGAATGATGAAGACCGCCGTCAGCGGCCCCGACCGGGCCGCAACCGATATCGACCGGCCGCCCTTCAAGGTGGCCGACCTCTCCCTGGCCGAGTGGGGCCGCAACGAGATCCGCCTGGCCGAGCACGAGATGCCCGGGCTCATGGCGATCCGGCACGAATACCGCAACCTGCAGCCGCTCGCCGGCGCCCGGATCATGGGTTCGCTGCACATGACGGTGCAGACCGCCGTGCTGATCGAGACGCTCGTCGAACTGGGCGCGTCGGTGCGCTGGGCGTCGTGCAACATCTTCTCCACACAGGACCACGCAGCCGCAGCCGCAGCCGTGGGGCCGGACGGAACCCCGGACGCGCCCGCCGGTCCCGCGATCTTCGCGTGGAAGGGCGAGACCCTGGAGGAATACTGGTGGTGCACCGAGCAGGCGCTCACCTGGCCGGACGGCCGCGGCCCCAACCTGATCCTCGACGACGGGGGCGACGCCACATTGCTGGTGCACAAGGGCGTGGAGTTCGAGCGCGCGGGCCAGGTGCCCGCCTTCGATCCGGCCGCGGACTCCGAGGAGTGGGGAGTGATCCTGGAGCTGCTGCGCCGGCATCAGCAGGTCGACGGCACCCGCTGGCAGCGAACCGCGGAGGGAATCCACGGCGTCTCGGAGGAGACGACCACCGGCGTAAACCGGCTCTACGAGATGGCGCGCAGCGAGACGCTTCTCTTCCCCGCGATCAACGTCAACGACGCGGTCACCAAGGCCAAGTTCGACAATATCTACGGGTGCCGGCACTCCGTGATCGACGGGCTGAACCGCGCCACGGACGTCATGATCTCGGCGAAAGTCGCGGTCGTGATGGGGTACGGCGAGGTCGGCAAGGGCTGCGCCCAGGCGCTGAAGGGACAGGGCGCGCGCGTCGTGGTGACCGAAATCGATCCCATCTGCGCGCTCCAGGCCGCCATGGAGGGGTATCAGGTCGCGCGCCTGGAGGACGTGGTGGAGACCGCGGACATCTTCATCACCGCAACCGGCAACCGCGACGTCATCACCCTGGACCACATGCGCCGCATGAAGGACAAGGCGATCGTGGGCAACATCGGCCACTTCGACAACGAGATCGACATGGCCGGGCTGGAGGGGTCGGAGGCCGTGCGCAAGACGATCAAGCCGCAGTTCGACGAGTGGACCTTCCCGGACGGCCGGAGCATCCTGATCCTCGCCGAAGGGCGCCTTCTGAACCTGGGCTGCGCGACCGGGCACCCGAGCCTGGTCATGTCGGCGAGCTTCTCGAACCAGGTCATGGCGCAGATCGAACTGCACCAGCGGCACGACAGCTACGACATCGGCGTCCATCTCCTGCCCAAGACGCTGGACGAGCGGGTGGCGCGGCTCCATCTGGACCGGCTGGGCGTCCGGCTGACCGAACTGACCTCCGAGCAGGCCGACTACATCAACGTGCCCGTGGCCGGGCCGTACAAGCCGGACCACTACCGGTACTAGGGGCGTGACCCGCATCGCCGCCCTTGCGCCGGCTCTGGTCCTGCCCGCGCTGCTGTCCTGCAGCGAACCTCCCGAGCCGCTTCTGGGCGAATGGGTGTCGGTCGGCTCCGAGCGACCGCCGATGACCTACATCTTCGACAATGACAGCACGATGAAGTGGGTCGTCGAACTGGAGACGGGACCCGATACCGTATCCGTGCCCTACCGGGTGAACCATCAGGCCGATCCGGTCCACCTCGATGTCGGGCCGTGGGACGACGGACCCGTGGCGGGCCGCACCCTCTTCGGGATCGTGGAGATTCAGGGGCCGGACAGGTTCCAGGTGGACTTTGAGCCCGCGGACCCCGACGGGGACGGCTCGGAGCGGCCGATCGGGTTCTCCGATCAGGCGGTGACATTTGTCAGGAAGGTGAATTGAGAGGGGCCGCGCTGAGTGAGGGAGCGTTGCTCGGCGGCTGTTCGCGCCCCGGATGACCGCGCCGCCGCACTGACGGCGCGGCCTCCGGTGGCTCCGGCCGCGGGCGAAGTCAGCTCCTGCGGCTCACCTCGATCTTCCGGCTGACGGCTTCCTCGGCCTTGGGCAGGCGCACCGTCAGGAGACCGTTCTCGAAGTCGGCCGTGATGCCGTCTGCGCGCACGGTGCGCGGCAGGGTGAAGGACCGGCGGAAGGAGCCGAAGCTGCGCTCGACCAGATGGTACTTGCCCCCGGCCTCGCCCTCTTTGCGGGACTCGCGCTTCTCGCCCGAGATCGTGAGCACGTTGTTCTCGAGGTCGATCTCGACCGCGTCCTCGGGCATGCCGGGAAGCTCGGCGGTGAGAAGGATCTCGTTCCCCTTCTCCTCCACGCTCACCGGAGGCACCCAGTTGGACGCGTAGGTCAGGTTCCCGAGGCCCGTGTCGCCGAACAGTCGGTTCATGCGGTTGGCCAGGACATCGAAGTCGTTCAGGGGGACGAAGCGGTTGGTGTGCTTGATCAGTGACATTTGGCAGTCCTCGTTCTGATGGTTTAGTGCGGTGCACCTTCGTGCAGCCGGTGCACCGAATTGCATCGGCCGTGCCACTGAGAAACCTGCCGAAATGGCGGAGAATTAGGTGCGACGCGGTGCCGACTGCCGAAATGGCAGGGTCGGGACTGCCGAAATGGCGGGGGAATCTGCCGAAATGGCAGGTGGAATCTGTCAAAATGGCAGGGTTGGAGTGGCCTGAATCACGGCTGGGAATCGTCTAAGTCTAACCAGGACTGCACGATCTGCGCTTCTTACCCCTGACCCGTATCTGCTCCCGCCGTACTGAAAAGGCGGGGAAACCGCACCAAGTGGCGGGAATCCGCAGACGGGCCGTGCGACCTTGCCCGTCGCCTTGGCCCGGTACCGGTCGGCAGGCGTAGGTATCGAGCGCCGCCAACACGCGGATCCGGAACACGAATCTCTCGCCACACGGCTTGTCCGCGCAAGAATGGGGGAAAACCCCCAAGAGATACAGGGTTTTCCCTCAAGAGATACAGGGTTTTCCCTCTATTCCCGCACCACTGTCGCTTGCGAACGTTAGTGCACGTCCCGTGAAAGGGTGACGGGCGATACAACCACCCCCACAAGGAGGGGACAAATGTCTCGATGGATCTCGACCCTGGCTCTGGTGCTGCTGTTCGCTGTCGGAATGGCCATCGGAGCAACCGGCGGCCCGCAACCGCTGAGCGCTTCCGAGACGTGCGAGGAGGACGTCTGCGACTACGCTCCCGGTTGGCTCAGCTGGTTGCTGAGTGATCACTGCATCCCCGAGCCTGGCGTCCAGAGTAGCTGCGACATGCTATCCGACAAGCGCTGTAAGACTCGACCCTGCGATCCCGCGGGAGGTGATGACGACGAAGACGAAGAATAGCGCGTCCGATGCCACTGCCGGGCGGTTTCCGCGATCCGCTCTTTTCGATTGGGAAACCGCCCGGCAAGACACCTGGAGGTCTCATGCACTGGAGAACATCGGTACTGGCTTTGGCGGCGATCGTTCCCGCGATTGGGCTCTTCGCGCCACCGTCGGCGGCCCAGTCGGTCGTCCGGGGGGTGGTGCGCGACAGCATAAGCCTGGAGCCCGTGGCGTTCGCACGGGTAACCGTAGCGGCGTCGCGGGCCGGGCCAGCCCGCGATGCAGCCACGGACGTGTACGGCGCGTTCGTGGTCCCGAATGTTGCGGCTGACACACCGACACTTGTGAGGGTGGAGGCCTTCGGTTACGCACCGTGGGAGTTGGAGTACAAACCCGGCGAGCTTCCCCCGAATGATCTCAGGGTGTTGCTCATGGTTGCCCCGATTGAGTTGGAGGGAATCAAAGTGGCCGCACGCCACGCAGGAGACCCGCTTTCCGTCGGGACCGGTACCTACATGATGGACGCCGAGTTGGTTCGTTCACAGCCCGTGGTTCTCGAGACGGACGTGCTACGGGCAACCGTGCTGTCGCCATCGGCATCTGCATCCTCGGACTGGGTGTCGGTACCCTATGTCCGCGGCGGCTCAGCCGAGGGCACACCGGTCCGGTTGGACGGTGTGCGGTTGTTCAACCCGTTTCACATGGGCGGGTTCGTAGCGGCGCTGAATGCGGAAGCAGTGAGTAGCGTGGCGGTGGTAACGGGATCTTCCGTGGAAACGCTATCGACAGGATCGTTGTCCGGCGCGATAGACATCGCGACCAGGGATGGCACGCGGGACCGGTTTCACACTAGCGGGTCGGTGGGCCTGGCGTCTGCCCGGCTGACGGCCGAGGGTCCGGTCGGGGAGTCAACTTCGTTCCTGTTGGATGGAAGGCGGACGTACATTGACCTGCTCACGAAGGGGCTCGCCACGGCGGGGTTGGCGGACTATCGGGTACCGTATTCGTTCGGTGATTTTCACGCAAAACTCACCAGGGACCTCGGCGATGTCCGGCGGCTTTCACTGACCGGGTACTGGAACTCCGAGCTTCTGGACACCCGACCGGAAGACGTGCCCGAGGGTGACGCCGCGCTAAACAGGGCGACCCGGGCGGACTGGGGAAACGGCGCGGTAGCGCTGCATTACCGCGATCGGATCGGTCGGGGGACGCTGGTGGACGTGAACCTGGGGCTGAGCGGGTTCGGTGGCACCTATGTGGTCTTCGAGGACAGGGTGCCGGACTCGGACACAGCCACTGTCGTGCGTGGGAAGATGGACGAATACGGGGTGGAGGTGCGGGTGCGGCATCACGCCGGCTCGGTCACACTCGACGGGGGATTGCAGGCGACTCGGTTCGAGGCGGCCCACCATGGGGAGGGGAGCGAGTGGGATGGGAGCGACGAAGAAGGCTTGTTGCTACCGTTTGACATCTCCCGTGCCTCTCACCGTGCAGCGGCCTACGGCAGCCTTACGGCGTCGGTTGGGCGCGGGGTCAGCGGGACGGTCGGCGCGCGCGTGGACCGTTTCGTTGGCGTTGCAACCGCGGCATCCCCGTTCGCTGAACTGTCGCACGAAGCCGGCGCACGGAAGATATGGTTGTCGGCGTCGCGCGCCCATCAAGCCCTTGCCTCGATCCGCGATGAAGAACCGGTGACGGCCAGTTTCTTCGCTTTCGACTTGCTGGCTCCCGTCGACCATGGCCCGGTTCTCCGCAACACCGAGCTCTCCGCCGGATGGGAGCGGCGGATCCGAGGGGCGAGACTGCGACTGGAAGGGTACGCCCGCTGGCTGGCCAATCTGCGACTGCCGCCACTCGGCGCAAACCCTTTCGCTTCTCATCTCCTGGTGACCCCGAACCTGAGGGTGCTCGGGAGCGGGAGAGCACGCGGGATGGAGATGTCGTGGAGTTGGACCGGTGACAGATCGACCATTCTTGGCAGTTATAGGTGGTCGCGGGCAACCCGGCAGGTTGCCGGGCACACCTATGTCCCCCGCTTCCACAGGGATCACGAAGGCGAACTCAGCGCGAGTCTGAAGCGAGGCCCGTCACTGTGGTCGCTTCGCTTCTCGGCCAGGTCCGGGCAACCGACGACTCCGCTGGTGGCGTTCCTGCCTTTCGCTGGGCACAGGTTTCCGGACGAGGCGACTCAACAGGTGACCTACGATGTTCTCAACGTCGCCGGCGAGTACAACTCGGACAGGCTTCCGCCATATGCTCGCATCGATGTGGGATGGCGCGGATCCTGGGAGGTAGGCTGGCTCGGAGGTGGAATCCTTTCGCCGTACGCTTCGGTCGCGAACCTGTTCAGCCTTCCCAACGTGGTTGGCGCGGGGCCGGAGCTCGGGAATGTCTCTCCGGGAGCGGGCAACGGCGTCAGCGAATTGTTTTACGCGCCCCAGCTTCCGATGCTTCCGTTCCTGGGGGTTGAGTTTCGGTTCTGAGTCAAGGAGAGCATACACATGGCAAGCCGGAGTGCAGTGAGCGCAAGAACCCTTGGACTAATGTGGATTTGGGCGGTGGCCTCGGTTGGGTGCGACTACACGCGCCCTTCCGACGTGTTCGTGCCCGACGGAGATGTCATCGCCATCGGGGTGGTTCTAAGTGCGGGATGGCGGACCGCTTACATGATCGCCACGCACCCACACCGGCCAGGAACAGCCGACGCGCCCGTCGTGGATGCGGTCCTGACGGGCCCGAATGGCCTTGCAGCGTTCAATCGGGAAGTGGCACCGAAGCATTGTAGTGTTCTCATCGCGGATTTCTGGCATGGGCCACACGTTTGCCTGGAGGCAATACTGCCCGCCCCGGTCCTGAGCGGCGAGCGCTACACGCTGGAAGGAACAACCCGCCTGGGTCGGTTTGAAGGGATGACGGTCGTGCCGAACCCGGTGAGCATACGTGATCCCAAGGGCGAAATCGTCTTGCGGCCGGTAAGGTACTACGGCAACGACATCGTCCGTCTGACTTTGAGCTTTGAAAGCCCGCCGGAAGTGGGCATGGTCGTCGTTTCAGCGGCCCAGGCCGTACAAATGGTCGCGGACAGCGCGGGCAACCTGTCGGCAGAGCCGAGTTTGCTTTCGTATGTCCTGCCGCGTGAGGCCGATCCGGATCAGCGCAGCGTGGATCTGCGGGTCTGGTCCAATCCGGAATTCCCTTGGCGGCCACCCGAGGCCCGGTTCAACCTGCGCCTGGTGGGGTTAGACGAGAATGCGGGCCGTTTCGCGTCGTATCGGTACAATGACCTGATCGTCAAACCCTGGCCGAGCTTTGGCCTCGTCGGCGATGACGGCATCTACGGGTACTTCGGCTCCGCGTCTCGATCGAGGGCGATACCGGTGATTGTGAGGCCATGATGAAGAACGAACATGTTATGAGATGCTGGGAGTTTTTGTCGGCTGGGGTAGCAACCGCATGCCTGATCTCGTTCACGGCCTGCGACGCCGGCCGACGTAACGAGACATCCCACCCACTGCCGGATAGGATCCCAGGCTCCGAGGGTGCCATCACTATCGAACACGACCCCGCGCCCCATGGCATTGACGGTGCGACGCTCGAGCGGTGGCTTGGAGCGCGCGAAACACTACTGAACACCAGGCTGTTCGCGACGATCGGGAGCCAGACGACTGAGGCGCCGGATCTCCTGGGACTCGTCGCCGACGTGGTCGTGGACAGAGCGCGAGATCTCCTTTTCGTCCTGGACGAGCAGGCGCAGGAAGTTCGAATCTTTACCTTGCGCGGCGACTTTGTCGACGCTTTCGGCGGGATTGGCGACGGACCCTCCGACCTGCGTCTCGCCAATTCAATTGAGCTGATCAGTGGAGGCCGGGTGTTGGTGGGGACACTCAATCTCCAGGCCAAGGTGTTTGCCGCAACTCCAAACGGCTGGCAGGCCGAACACATTGTTCCCCTGCCGTCCGGGGCCAGAGGCCTGTGCGCTGGCGCGCGGAATAGAGTATTCGTCAATGCCCATGATCGAAAGACAAACCAACTCGTTCACGAGATCAACCTGAACGCTGGGACGGACACCACCCTCCTCAGCGGATTCGCGGGCGGGTATGAGCACGACAATTGGCTGGTGCAAAGGTATCTGGGCACGGGTTCGCTCGCGTGCCTCGCGATGCCCCGTCCTCTGGTCGTATTCGGACATGCAAGCATACCGATACTACGGGCTTATGATCCCGATAGTCGCGATCTGGTTTGGGCCAGCCAGCTAACGCACTTCACGCCGGTTCAACTGTATTCGGGCACCGACGCCAAGGGCGACTACATCTACCAGGATCGCCCAGAGGAGTGGGACTTTGTGGGTGCCGTCCATAGCATTCTGGACATGTACCTTTTGGTGCAGGTAGGCCATGGCGACAGCACTCGCCAAGAACTGACCGTGAAGAGCTATTTGCTCGACGCTCGAACGGGGCACGGCGCATTCATCGGCGACGAACTGCCCCGGCTCATACCCTATGAGCACGGGTATGTTGGGATCTTCGAAGATCCCTATCCGCGCTTGGAGCTGCGCGTGTTCCGGGAGGCAACATGACTCCCAATGCACGGAAGTTCTGGTTGGGTTTGGCGGTATTGGTGTCCGGCATCGCTCTCGGATCCGCACTGAAAGGGATTGATCTAGTGCCCACGCTGAGCATACGGTGGCCGGACCGGACACCTGGGGCCTATCGCCCCGGCACCGTCGTCGGAGCCCGCGACAGCGGAGAGATCGTGTTCGTCTACGTCGGCTCGTCCCGATGCGTATGGTCAAACCTTCCCGAGACACCGCAAACCGTGCGGGACGCCAAGAGGATGGTGGCTACCCGCGCACGCGAGGCAGGCATGGGGTTTGCTGCCCTTGGCATCGCCGTTGACCCGGACGCCATCGCCGGGTGGGCGCATCTGGATCAATTCGGTCTCTTCGATGAGGCAATTGTTGGCAAGGGATGGCGGAATACGGGCAGTCGGAGGTACATATACGGACCCTTGAGCGGGTCGGCGGCAACCCCGCAGCTACTGGTGACGATACGATCGACCTCTGGCATGAAGAATGACGAGCGCGTCCTTCTCCGCAAGATCGGCTCCACTGGCATCGCTCGCTGGGTCGCCGATGGCGCGCCACTACCGCCGTTGACCGAACCGTAGACCTGGCTGAATCGTCGCTTCCTGCCCCACGGTTCAATTCAGGGAAACCACCCTCCAGTGATGACCGCTGTTGGATCTCCAGGTCACAGTGGCCGCCTGGTCGACTCCCCTCGCCACCGAGTCCATGGCGAATCGGTTTCTAGGACTGTGAACTTCCCGTGGGTAGCGGGCCTCTCTGAGCGTGCGCGAGGCGTTTGCCGAACTACTTGGCGGCGAAACGCTTCAAGTCGTCGGCTCTGCCGAACCTCCGCGAACGTTACCGGACTGTTGGCAACTACCCGCGCTCACGAGACGTGTCGTGAACGGAAGAGAAATGATGATCGCGCATCTGCTGGGACGCGAAGAAGGCGTTGGAGCCCTTCCGCTGGTCGGGACGCCGAGCCGAGCGGATTACCCTAGCCAGCCTCCACGGCGGCGGCGTCTTCCAATCGGGAAGGCGGGCTCGCCGGCCCTCCGCTGTGTACTTTTTTCCGACCCCTGGACCCAAATAGGGTCGCCTGTCGGATTCCGTTTGGCGAGGTAATAATCGGAGGCTTGGCGGGACTTCCAAGGAGCGGGGCGGGGGCGTTTTGGCGAGCCGCTGGCAGACGCCGATCCGGCTCCGGGACGGCACTGGAGCCCTTGGGAAATCGTCTTGATTCATGCTGTTGACACAGCCCGAGTCGGGCCTCTCCGTGTACAGGTATGGACACTCTCTTGCGGCGGCAAACGGGGCGGGAGGCGCGGTGCGTGAACCCGGTGGCGGGCCAGGTCGAGACGAGCCGCGCCCGCGCTGACGAAGGCACCCCGGTGCTCGCAGCGGCTCTTCGTCGGTTCTCAAGACGGATCGGCCATTCCAAGTCGATTTCCTTTCAGCGCCGAGCCTCGGACTCGAATGCTGGACAGCCACGATGAAACCAATTACGGACCACATCCGTAGTGTGCCGCCCTCCGGGTCACCGGAGCGCGAACAGCAGCGCGAATCGAACGAGGCGAAACGCCGGAGGAGATAGCGTAGGCAGGTTGATCGACCCCAAGGCGGAAGCGGTGCCCGTGTCCATCGGCATCGGCGCTGGCGGAATCGTTCGCCGCTCCGGCTTGGAGGGTACATGGATGGCCCGGCATCGTTAGCCCCCGTCCCGCTGCCGACTGGGCTTCGCGAGGCTCGCTGAACGGGTTCCCCGAAGCGCTCGCAGGGGGGCTCCGCCGCCGAGTGGGTGGCGGCCAGCGACGACCTTCGGACAGGTCGCCGCAGGGGTTGTCGGACTCCGCTAAGGCTGGTAAGCCAGCATACTCCTTGGGGCCACACTCCGTGAGTCCCCTGCGGAGGCTGGCGGGGGGCTGCGCCCCCTCTGACCCCCGAACCGGCAACGGCGCGCCATGAGCCGTGGACGCGCCGTTTGGGTGAAGGTTCGCGCCAGCGAGGCGGAGCGTACCGAGTGGCACGCCAAGGCGCGCTCGGCAGGCTTGACGCTGTCGGATCTGGTGCGCCGGGCGGTCGGCCGGACGCACACGTGGACCGTGCCGCACGCCGAGGTCGAGCGCGAGCGCACCCGGCAGGTGGCGCGCGTCGGCAACAACCTCAACCAGATCGCTCGGTGGGCGAACACCCACAAGGAGGCGGTCGAGGCCGTCGAGGTGATCGGCCACCTCATCGCCATCAAGCGGGAGATGGCGGCGCTGTCCCCTCCTCAGAACACGGAGGACGATGCTCGTTAAGTTTCTCGCCCGCGGGACCGGATCGGCGCGGGGCGCGGCGGGCTACCTCCTCGGGGAGCTTGACGCGGCCGGGAAGCCGCGCGAAGGCGTCGAAGTGCTCCGGGGAGATCCCCACCAGGTGGCCGCCGTGGCCGATGCGCTTCCCTTCGAGCACAAGTACACCTCCGGCGTGATCGCGTGGGCGCCGGAGGACCAACCGACCGACGAACAGATCGAGGCGGTTCTGGACGCCTTCGAGAAGACCGCCTGGGCAGGACTGGACTTCGACCGCTACGCATGGACGGCGGTGCTGCACCGGGAGCGCGGCGGAGGCGCTCACGTCCACGTTCTGGCGGCGCGGTGCGACCTGGAGACCGGGCGGAGTCTGAACATCGCGCCTCCGGGCTGGGAGAAGATGTTCGGCCCGCTCCGGGACGCCTTCAACCACGAACACGGCTGGGCTCGCCCGGACGATCCGGCGCGGGCCAGGGTGGAGCAACCCGGTCACCGTGCCTACATCGAGGCGACTCAACTGCGGGCGGGCCTCCGCCTCGAAGCCTCCCCCCGCGACCTGATCCGGGACTACCTGCTCCAGCGTGTCGAGCATGGGACCGTACGCAATCGCCACGAGGTCGTAGACGCGCTGCGTGAGGCCGGCCTCGAAGTGCCGCGCCAAGGCAAGGACTACGTCACTGCGGTGGACCCGAAGACGGGGGACCGGTGGCGGCTGAAAGGAGAACTGTACGGAATTGGATTCCAGAGCGAACGACTTGACCGAGCGCCTGCGGAAGCGGCTGGAGAACGAGCGCAGGAAGATCGAGGAGTTGACCGCGAGCGAGCTGGAGCGGCTCGCCGAGAACTCGCGGCGCGTCGCGAGGAACGCGCTGCATTCAATCGAGCGCGATACGGAGGAGGCGACCGGGCGGATGCGCGAGTTGCTGGCAAAGGCTTGGCAACGCCCCTTGATCGTCGGCCTGAGCCTCTGGCTCGGTTTCTTCGGCGGAAGCTGGGCGACGATGCAGTGGTTGTCGAGGAGCATTCAGGACCGGATCGAGACGATTTCGATGGCGAACATCGAGATCGAGGGAGGGCGCGAGATGATCGCCGAGATCGAGGAGACGACCTGGGGCGTGGGGCTGCGGGAAGTCAGCGGGGTGCGGTACGTGACACTGCCGCGTGGCACGCCGGTCCTGACGGCCTTCATCGTGGACGGGCGGCCCTACGTAGAGCTGCGGAGAGAGTGAAGGAGCTATATGACCGAGTTGGAGAGGCAGTTGACGGAGGCCTTGAAGAGGTTGTCCGCGCAGTCCGAGACGGAACGGCGGCGGCAATCCGAGCAGGTCGAAGCCTTGCGGCGGCGCGTCGAGCGGCTGAGCGCGGAGAACGAAGCCTTGCAGCAGCGCGTCGAGCGGCTGAGCGGGGAGAACGAAGTCTTGCAGCGGCGAATCGAGCGGCTCGACGTGCTGGCGACACGCTTGGCCGAGTATTTCGGGACATCCGACGCCGCGAGACCGCGCGGCCTCCGTATCTGATGCGCCGCCAGGGACCGGATCGCGATCAGGGTCCGAGCCGCTGATGGCGTCCAGTCGCGCCGCCGACCGCCCGTCTAGCGAAGAAGCCTTCCGAGCGCGAAGTTTGGGGCGCGCAGATCGTGCAGTCCATCACGAGAGGAATCGAATGATGGCACGCACGAAACGAAGTCGGCGCTCTTACGGCGCCGGCGAATGGGGCCGTAACCGGGTCCGGGTGTTCCCAGATCCGAAGACCGGCTTGTACCAGATCGAGTGGCGCGAGAACGGGCGCAGGCTCACGAGGTCGCTCAAGCACCGTGACTGGTCGCGGGCGAAGAGGCAGGCGGACGAGGTTGCCGCTGGCTTCGCGGTCCACGAGCCCAACGGCAAGTCCGAGCCCGAGCCGCTCACGCTGGGAACGCTTTTTGAGATCTACGGTGAGGAGGTGACGCCCACCAAGGGTGGGTGCTCCCAGAAATACGACCGGGTCGCATTGGAGATGTTCCTCCGGTTCTTCGGAAAGGACCGAAGGCCCGAGACGCTCTCCCAGCGGGACTGGGACCGGTTCATCCGGGCGCGGCGGGCGGGCAGGGTCGGACCGAGCGGCGAGCCCGTGTCCGATCGGACGGTCGAACGGGATCTGAGGTTCCTCCTGGCGGTCCTCAACTGGGCCGCGCGGTCGCGGAACGAGGCGGGAGGGCTTCTCCTCGACTCCAACCCTCTGAAGGGCTTGAGGGTGCCCAGGGAGAAGAACCCGACACGGGTGGTGCTCTCGCCGGTGGAGTACGAGGCCCTGCTCCGGGTCTCCCAGCAGGTCGATTGGCGATTCCACGTCGCGCTCGTGCTCGCGCACGAGACAGGCCACCGGATAGGCGCAATCCGCCAACTCAGGTGGTCCGACGTGGACATGGGAGTTGGGGTCATTCGGTGGCGCGCGGAGCATGAGAAGTCGGGCTTCGAGCATCGGACGCCTGTGACCGACGAGGCGCTCGGTGTCCTGGAAGAGGCGCGGAAGGAGAACCGCCGAATCGGCGGCGCAACAGTGTTGCCCGCGCCGAGAGACCCAGCGAGGAGCGTCGGCCACGCGCTGGTGCACGACTGGTGGAAGAGGGCCGAAACGCTTGCCGGGCTGGAGCGCAAGCGAGGCAGGGGCTGGCATTCGCTGAGGCGCAAGTTCGCCTCCGACCTGATGGACCAGCCGCTCAAGGTGCTCTGCGAACTGGGAGGCTGGAGGACGGCACAGACGGTGCTTCAGTGTTACCAGAGGCCCGACGAGGACCGGCTCAAGAAGGCGCTCGACGAGCGGCGGCGGGTCCACTCCTCTCGCGAATAGCGGGAGTCAATTGGCGGGACTCGCACCTCCAAATCGCGTAACTTCAAACAGGGTACGCGGAATCGGCCACGATACCTCCTGCCGAAATGGCAGAAAACGAGGTGCGGCGCGGCGCGGACTGCCGAAATGGCAGGGTCGGGGCTGCCGAAATGGCAGGTGGAATCTGCCGAAATGGCAGGGGAATCTGTCAGAATGGCAGGTGGAAACTGTCAGAATGGCAGGGTCGGGAGGTCAGAACCTCAGGACGCACAGGTCCGGTCAACGCGGAATCGATGAATGTACGGCACTTCGAATTCGCCGTACGTGGTTCCCCAGACTTCGTCGCGACTCGCGAGGGCAATGGCGAGGCGAGGGCCCCAGGGCTTGAAGGAACCGCGACCGTGCCCAACCTCCACCGTGCCCTCCAGTTCCCCTTGCGCGTCGCGTATCTCCCACACGTCGACGCGGTCCTCGTGCAGCTCCCGAAGCAGCCAGATGGTCCCGTCCGCCCCGGCCACCACCTGCCTGACGGGGGGCAGGTACCGCGGAGCCCGGAATGCATTGCGGACGGTACGGCGTCGCCGTTCGAGCGTCGCTTCACTGAGCCACCCGGACCTGTCCGGACTGTAGTCCCCGGCGAGCCAACCGGCGATCTCGTCCGCCAGACGGCGTCGCATTGCGGAGGTGACTTCCCGCGGTTCGTAGTCGACCGCCCGATGCAGAAGCGTGTCTCCGTGGATCGAGATGACGAGGATGTCGAAGGTCGGCGGACCATCGTCTTCGCGCACCCTCCCGACCTGTACAACCGCGGAGCCGTCGGGCCTGAGGGCCGTGAGGTATTCGCGCAGTCCGAGAGACGGCAGGTCCCTGAGGGGGTGTACGACGGATGTGCGACGGCCACGGCTGTTCTCGTATTGCAGGGCGTTGTCCGGCCAATGTACGGTGGCGATCGTATCGAGAACCTCTCCCGACCGCGAGAGTCGGCGGAGTGCGAGCCCGGGTCCGGCTCCCTGGGTGAGCCAGGGCCCCCAGCCGGCCGTCCAGGTCCGCTTGCCGACAAGGGTGCCGTCCATGAGCAAACGAGCCGGGGTCAGGAACGCCCCTTCCTCGGGCACGATCAGGTTGAACCGGATGACCTCCCGGGGCACCACCGGGTCGGTAGTGAACAGCTGGATCCGACTGCGGTCGGCGACCCAGAGGGTGTCGCCGATCCAGCCTACGGCGGTGGCCGAGAGTTCGAAATCGCCCGGTCCCAGGCCTGCGCGGCCGATCCGGCGGAGCAAGCGGCCATCGGGAGCAAAGACCGTAATCGCAGGGACCAGGGCCTGAGCAACGTAGAGGGCGCTGTCGGGTCCGACCGCAAGATCCAGGGCGCCGGCGACGAGGTCCTTGCTTTCCGGCGATCCGATCCGCAGCACCTCCTCCAACTTCCATGGCGTCGGACAGGCGGCCTGTGCGCGCATCTGCGCAGGGGCGCACAGGAGCACGGCAATCGCACAAGCTAGCCAAGCTAGCAGATGCACACTTGGCTCCGATGGGCGCATGTCAGCGATGGCGCTCGAGATACGTCCGCAGCCGCGCCGCCTCGTCGGCCGCCGCGGGAGCGCCACCGCCGTCACCCGGCCCCGTCACGGCGCTCCATCCTCCGCGCCTCCCCGGGGGACGGGCGCGGAGGTGTGGCCGCTCAGGATGCGCCACCCGTCCGGTTCGTGGACCCAGATCGTCGTCATCGCTCCGCCATAGTTGAACGCGAACCCGCCTTCACCCTGGAGCGTGCTGTCGAACAGGGACCGGACGAGCGCCAGGCCAGGCGCCAGCGCCTCGATGTCGACGTCAGAGTACTCCGTCGTGATCCGCGTGCCGGGGCCGAGGCCTTCCAGAGCAGCGCGCAATTCGGCCGCCGACGCGTACCGCAGCGTCCCGTTCTCGTAGAACCGAAACGCCGGAGACTCGGAGTAGAAGCCGCCGACCGCCGTCGGATCGGAACCCGACCCGAGTTCGCGAAACGCCTCGAGTGCGCTCGACACGCTGTCGCGGATCGCCATGGCGTGGGCCTCCGGCAAGCCGGCGGAATCCGCGCCGGGCCGACAGCCGAGACTCGTGCAGAGGGCGAGACATGCAGCGGTCAGTGCCGGTCGGGGTCTCACGGTTGACCTTTCTCCTCCATGATCTGGATCAGGTTGCCGCATGTGTCGTCGAAGACGGCGGTAATGACGGTCCCGAGATCCGTTGGCGGTTGCACGAACCGCACGCCTTGGGCCACGAGACGCTCGTGCTCGGCTTCGACGTCGTCGACCGCGAAGGCGGTATAGGGGATCCCGTCCTCTACGAGCGCCTTCCTGAACGGACCGACTGCGGGGTGTCCGGCAGGCTCAAGCACCAGCTCCGTCCCCTCCGGAGCTTCCTCGGATACAACGGTGATCCAGGCGTGTTCTCCCATGGGGATGTTGTGCTTCACCTGGAAGCCCAGCGTTTCCGTGTAAAAGCGAAGCGCCTTCTGCTGGTCGTCCACCATGACGCTGGTCCAGTTGATTCTCATTCCTCGATGTCCTCGTCTGCTGAGTGTGAAGTGTCCTCGTCTGTCGGGATCGGCCAACGCTCCCCGATTGCCTTCAGCGGGGCGCCCTCGAACCAGTGGAGCTTCGACCTCCCCTCGCGCCTCGTACGAATGAGGCCGGCGGCTTCCAGGACGTCCAGGTGCTGCGAAATCGCCTGCCGCGAGGAGTTGATGCCGTGTTTCATGATCAGGCGCGCACAGAGTTCGAAGAGCGATTGACCCGACCGGTCGACGAGTTCATCCAGGATGGCCCGCCGGGTTCGGTCAGAGATCGCGCGGTAGATATCCACATGTCAATCTAAGGCAAGTGTTCGCTTGCATGTTAGGGCATGGCAGTCCGGGCGCTCAATCCGCCGGCAAACCCATCGCCAGACGGAGTGCTCCCCGTTCCGGGGCCACCTCCCCGAGCCGCACCTCGCACCCCAGCTCGGCGGCCATCTCCACCACCGCCTCGCGGAGCGGGCTGCCCTTCCGGACCAGCCCACCCACAAGCGCGACCGGCGCCGGGCTCGTCCAACCCGCCGTCCTCTCCAGCACGGCCTCCAGGTGGGCGCGGATCTCCCCCAGTGCACGGTGGACCACACGCGCGGCGACCGAGTCGCCCTCCCGCGCCACTCGCGCCACCTCTACCGACAGCGCCGCGATCTCCCCCTTGGTCGCTCCGGCCGCCCACGCGGGCAGTGCCTTCGGGTCATCCGCGCCCGTCAGCGAGAGCAACGCATCGGCGAGCGCCGTCCGCAGCTCCCGCCCGTCCGCGCTGCGCACCACAGCCCGCAACCCGCCCAGCCCGATCCTGTAGCCGCTTCCCTCGTCGCCCAGGAGCGCCCCCCACCCCCCCACCCTGACCACCTCACCCCGCGGGTCCACCGCGCGCACCGCCGATCCCGTGCCCACGACGAGCAGCACGCCGGGCCCATCCCCGAACGCGTCCGCGTGCGCGGCCTCCACATCGGACCCGACCGCCACTGCGCGCGCCAGTCCCGCACCCCGCAGCCCCACCTCCACCGCTCGCCGGGCCGCCTCGTTCCCGGCGCCCGCCAACCCCGCCCACACCCCCCGCACGGGAAGATCCACGCCCGCGTCGGCCACGGCCACGCGCACGACCGCCGCCACCACCCGCACGGCGCGCTCCGGGTCCCGGGGGTCGATCAGCCCCGGCCCCCCGTCGGCGGCGCCCAGCTCGCGTCCTGCACCGTCACCCACGAGTGCCCGGGAGCGGGTCCCTCCCCCGTCGACACCGATCCGGCACGCGGACGACACGCGGACGTCGGACCGCACGCCTGGCTTCCCCGTCACCCGCTCCTCCGCCCCCGAAACAGCGAGCCCACCGCCATCGTCACCACGAGCCCGATGAAGACGAACCAGGGCCACGCCACCGCATCCCGGGCCAGCGCCCAGATCGCCACGACCGTGCCCACGCCCCCGATCATGCCGACGATCGCGCCGGCCTGGCTCACCCGCCGCGTGAGCACGCCCAGCGCAAACGCGCCCAGCAGGCCGCCGTACGCCATCGAGGCCGCGGCCAGCGCCACCTCCACCGCCGCCGACCCCTCCGAGAGCGGGATGAACACGATGGCGCCGGCAATCAGGAGCCCGGCCCAGAGGAGGGTGAAGACCTTGCCCGCGCGCATCATGGCGCGGTCGTCGGGCGGGGCTTCGCCTGCGCCCCTCCCCCGCCCCACCAGCGGCCCCCAGAAGTCGTAGGCGCTCGCCGACGCCAGCGAGTTGATCGACGACGACAGCGACGACATGGCGGCCGCGAAGACCCCCGCGATCAGCAGCCCGCGCACGCCCACGGGCATCTCCGCAATGATGAAGCGCGCGAAGATCTCGTCGGAGCGCGCGAAGTCCTGACCCTCGAAGAACACCCAGAGCCCGAGTCCGACCAGCAGGAAGAGCGCGAACTGCACGATGACCGCGAAGCCGCTGCCGATCAGCGCGCGCCGGCTCTGCACCACGTCGCGGCAGGTCAGCAGCCGCTGCACGATGAGCTGGTCGGTTCCGTGCGAGGCCATCGACAGGAATCCCCCGCCGATCAGTCCGGCCCAGAAGGTGTAGGCCACCGCCGGCGACGCCGAGAAGTCGAACACCTGCAGCTTCCCGGCCGACTCCGCGCTCGCCAGAATCGCCGGCCAGCCCCCGTCGACGGCGCCCTGCAGCAGCGCGATCGCGATCAGGCCGCCCGCCACGTAGAGCCCCATCTGCAGCGCGTCGACCCACACCACCGCCTTGATGCCCCCGAAGTAGGTGTAGACGAGGGTCGCGGCTCCGATGACGAGGATCGACGCCGGATACGACCATCCGGTGATGATCGCCAGCGGGATCGCCGTCGCAAACAGCCGCACGGAATCCGCCAGCAGCCGCGTAAGCATGAACACGCCGGACGAGAACCGCCGCGCACCGCCCCCGAAGCGCGTCTCCAAGAGGGCGTAGGCGGTGGACAGGTCGCCGCGGTAGTAGGCCGGCAGCAGCACCCAGGCGACGACGGCGCGGCCCGCCAGGTACCCCAGCGCCAATTGCAGAAACGCCAACGTCCCGAGGTAGGCGACGCCGGGGATGGAGAGGAAGGTAAGGGTGCTGGTTTCGGTCGCGACCACCGACAGCATCACGGCCCACCAGGGAAGGTTCCGGCTGCCGAGGAAGTAGTCGGTCCCGCCGCGGTTGCCTCGTCCGAGCCAGGCTCCCCAAGCGGTGATCCCGACCATGTACAGGACGAGAACCGCCAGGTCGGGGCCGCCGAAGCTCATGGCTGACGGGAGCCCGGAGCGGAGGGTGGACCGGGCCGGTTGGGCACGCGGTCGGGACCGCCGAAGCTCATGGGTTGCGCAGCCCCGGCGGCGTGTCCAGAATCGCGCGCGCCACGCGGTCGTGGACCCCGCGCCTGAGCGGCACGTGCCGGCTGTTTTCGCGCGTGGGGTTTACCCGGTTGGTGAGCAGCACCACCGCCAGCTCCTGCGTGGGATCGATCCAGAGCGACGTGCCCGTGTACCCCGTGTGGCCGAAGGAGCGCGCCGAGAAGTAGTCGCCGGCCGACGAGCGCGGCGAGGGCGTGTCCCAGCCGAGTGCCCGCGTGGACGCGTCCGCCTGCCGCCGGGTGAAACGGTCGACCGACCCCTGCGCGAAGATCGACACGGGGGTGAAGCGGGGGCGGTTGCAGGGCAGCCCCGACACCTGGTCGGCCGTGCAGGGCGCGGCGACGCCCCGGTCCAGCATCATCTGGGCGAAGACGGCCAGGTCGCGCGCCGAGCTGAAGAGGCCGGCGTGCCCCGCGACGCCCCCGATCGCGTACGCGTTCTCGTCGTGCACGACGCCGTGGACGTGGTAGCCCCGGTAGGCCGCGTCGAACTCGGTGGTGGCGACGCGGTCCCACAGCGACGGCGCCGGGGTGAAGTCCGTGTCGGCCATCCCGAGGGGGCGCCACACTTCGTCCAGAAGGAAGGCGTCCAGCGGCTGTCCCGACACCGTCTCGACGATGAAGGACGCGGTCATGAGCCCGATGTCCGAATAGACAGTGGTGTCGCCGGGCGGGTGGTCGAGGGCGAGGGAGCCGATCGCGTTCTCGTAGGCGTCGCGGCCCTCCATCTCCAGGAAGAAGCGCCGGAACGGAACCAGACCGGCGCGGTGAAGGAGCAGGTCGCGGATGGTGACCCGGGACTTCGCGGGGTCGCCGTCGCCCCACCAGGGCAGATGGTCGACCACGAGGTCGTCGAGCGCGATACGGCCGCGTTGGGCGAGGATCATGACCGCGGAGGTCGTGCCGACCACCTTGGTGAGCGACGCGAGGTCGAAGATCGAGGCCGGAGTGACCGGGGGTGCGTCCGGATCCCAGTCGAGGTGGCCGTACCCGCGCAGCCGCACGAGCTGTCCCCGCCGCACCACCGCCAGCGCCGCGCCGGAGGCGGCCGAGTCGGCGAGCGCGTCCAGGATGAAGTCGTCCAGGGCGGCGAGGGAGTCGGCGCTCATGCCGACCCGTGTCGGGTCCACCTCGCGCGGGGAGGCCACGGTGGGGCCGAGGGCGGAGCCCGCGGTGCAGAACGCGTCGGCGAGGTCGCCGGCGCCGGGACCGGCGGGATCCGGGGGCGCCAGCGCGGTGGCCGGGTGGTGCGTGCACGACGGGATCGCGGGGCCGGGTCGCCACCGGCCGGGGCCCCCCGCCGGGCGCTCCTGGCCGTCTTCCTCCGCCGCCTCGCCCCACTCCGTCCCGGGGATGAAGCCCGCCTCCCTGAGCGGGTCGGGTCGCTCTCCCTCCTCCTCCGCCAGCTGTCCGGAGACGGCACGATCCAGTCCGTGGCCGATGGCGTGCAGCGGCGGAATCGAGATCGGCAGGCGGCCGGTGACGGGTGCGAGCCCCGCCACGGCCCGGGCTGCGGCCTGCTGCGAGACCTCCCAGCCCCCCCACGCGACCATGTAGGTCCCCAGCTCGGGGAACGCGGAGAGGAGATAGGGGCTGCCGAAGGAGATCACCGCGACGCGCGGGCCGTCCATGCGGCCGAGGCGTTCCACAAAGGCCCGGAACTCCGGCGGGATGCCGACGGACCCGGTCCCGGAGCGGGGCGGAACGTAGGCTCCCACGAGAACGGCGTCGGCGGAGCGGGCGGCGTGGAGGAGCGCGTCGTAGGCGGCCCAGCGCGTGTCCGGACCCACGCGGGCGGTGGTCATCCGGCCTGTCTGGTTCCGCAGCGAGGCGTCGAAGGTGCGCCCCGCCAGGAGCGCGTCGGGGCGGGCATAGGTGACGCTGAGCACGTTGGCGCCGGGGGGGAGCGGAAGCACGCGGTCGCGATCACGCACGAGAGTGAGCGAGGCGGCCGCGGCGCGTTCGGCCACGGCCCGGTGCTCGGCGGTCCCGACACGTTCGGCGACGGCCGTGGGATCGACCCTGCGGTTGCGGTGCAGACCCAGGCGGGCCTTCGCTTCGAGGAGGCGGCGGACGGAGGTGTCGACCCGCTCGCGGCTGACGCGGCCGGACTCCACCGCCGCCGTCACGGCGTCCACCGTCACGCCGATGCCGTCGGGTGCGAGGATCACGTCGGAGCCGGCCTCCAGGGCCAGCACCGCGGCCTCGCCCGCGCCATACCCCTCCGTAATCGCGCCCATGCGCAGCGCGTCGGTGAAGAGGATGCCGCCGAAGCCCATCTCGCCGCGGAGCAGGTCGGTCATGAGCGTGGGCGACATCGTTGCAGGACGATGGTCGCCGAGCACGCCCGGCACCGCCACGTGCGCGGTCATCACCGCGTCCACCCCCGCGTCGACCGCCGTGCGGAACGGTTGGAGTTCGACCCGGTCGAGGCGGTCCCGGTCCGCGCCGATCACGGGCAGCTCGATGTGCGAATCGGTGCGGGTGTCGCCGTGTCCGGGGAAGTGCTTGGCGGTGCTGAGCGCGCCCCCCGCCCGCGCCCCCCGGATGAAGGCGGCGCCGAGCCGGCCCACCGCCCCCGGGTCCTCGCCGAAGGAGCGCACGTTGATGACGGGGTTGTCAGGGTTGCTGTTGACGTCGAGCACCGGCGCGAAGAGCCAGTGAACGCCCACGGCCCGGGCTTCGACGGCGGTGATGCGGCCGTACTCGAAGGCGAGGTCCTCGTCGCCGGCGGCCCCGAAGGCCATGGTCGGCGGAAAGCTCGTGCCCCCGCCCTGCGGCAGCAGCGAGGGGAGCGCGTAGCTGTGGTTGATCCGCATCCCCGGGCCGCCGTTCTCGAAGTCCGAGGTGACCAGGAGCGGCACGCGGGCCCGCGACTGCAGGCGGTTGAGCTTGGCCGCGTAGGTGTCCGGCACCCCGATCGAAATGGAGACGCCGCCCAGCCCCTGCTCGACCCACCCGATCAGGTCCTGGAACTCGGGGTCGCTCTCCGACGCGTAGCCGCCGGGGATCCACGGGATCACCAACTGGGCTACAGCCTCACGTAACGTCAGGGTCGCGAGGGTTTCCTCAACCCAGCGGCGGGCGTCGTCGTCGAGTTCCGCGGCGGAGAGCGGCGGGGTGGCGGCGGCCGACCGCGTGGCCGACGGCACGGCCGACGGTGTCGAGGGGCCGGCCGGCAGCGGGCCCGACAGGGTGCAGGCCGCCAGCGCGAGCGTGGCGACCGCGATGAACACGGCTCCGGCGGCCCGGGTCAATTCCCCTGCGCCTCTTTGCGGGCGATCTGGAGCCCGTGCCCGACGTCGAAATCGGCGATTCGCGTCGGGGCCCGTCCGGTGACTTCGATGCGCCCCAGGATGGCGTCGGCCGCGGCGCGCTCGGCCACGGGCACGCCCGACCACGCGGTCAGATAGGTCCCGACCTCGGGAAACTCGGACAGGAGGTACGGGTTCCCGAAGGCGACCACGATCGAGGGCCTGGACGAGCGGGCAAGCGCCTTGACGAAGTCCATGGCGGGCTCGGGCAGCGCGACCGACCCCGATGCGGTCCTGACGCCGACGTGCAGCGAAACGATCGTCAGCGCCGACCCGCGCGCCCGCGCGAGGATGGCCTCGTAGTCGGCGTCGTCCGAATTCTGGTCCACGTACGCGGTTCCGAGCCGCTGGTACGTCCGCCTGAGCCCGGCGTTGAACGCGCGCCCGGCGCGGATGTCGTTGGTGCGGCGGTAGGTGACCGAGTACACGCGGGCGGTCCGCGTCCCGAGAAGCGGCAGGAGGTCGCGCTCGTCCTTGAGCACCGTGATCGACCGCTCGGCGACCGCCTGGGCCACGGCGGTGTGCGCCTCGACCCCCACGAACTCGGCGACCTGCCCGAGATCGACCTCCCGCCAGCGGTGAAGTCCCACACGCACCTTCGCGTTGAGAATGCGGAGCACCGACCGGTCGATGCGCGCCTCGCTGAGCCTGCCGGAGCGCACGGCCGCCACGATCGCCGACCGCGCCGCCGCGAGATCGGGGGGCATCAGGATCACGTCGGCGCCCGCCTCGATGGCGCGCACCGTGGCCTCGCCACGTCCGAAGGTGCGGTCCACGGCGGCCATGTCCATCGCGTCGGTGATGATCAGGCCGTCGAAGCCCATCTCGCCCCGGAGCAGGTCGGTCATGACCGCGGGGGCCAGCGTCGCCGGCGTCCGGTCCCCCGTCAGCTCGGGAACCGTGATGTGCGCGGTCATGATCGCGCCGAGGTCGCTGCCGATGGCGCGCCGGAAGGGCCTCAGCT
Source organism: Longimicrobiales bacterium (assembly GCA_965116905.1). GTDB lineage: Bacteria > Gemmatimonadota > Gemmatimonadetes > Longimicrobiales > Gaopeijiaceae > Bin94. The sequence continues at coordinate 3,948,295 of OZ220732.1, forward strand.
CCACCGCGTCCATGCGCTCGCGGCCGACCCGGATGACGGGCAGCGCGACGTGCGAGTCCACCCCCGTGTCGCCGTGGCCCGGGAAGTGCTTGGCCGTGGCGATCGCGCCCTGGTCCTGGATCCCGCGCACGAAGGCGGCCCCGAGCGCCGCCACCCGCTCCGGGTCCTCGCCGAACGAGCGCACGTTGATGACCGGGTTCTCGGGGTTGTTGTTGACGTCGAGGACCGGCGCGAAGGGGACGTGGACCCCGATCGCGAGCGCCTCGCGCGCCGTGACGCGCCCCATCTCGTAGGCGAAGCCGGGATCGCCGGTCGCGCCGACCGCCATCAGCGCGGGAAAGCGCGTGGCGCCGCCGAGCGGGATGTTGGTGGGGACATGCACGATGCCGTCGAAGCGAAAGCCGGCCCCGGCTTCGAGGTCGGAGCCGATCAGGAGCGGCACGCTGGAGAGGGACTGGAGCCAGTTAAGCTTGGCCGCGACCTCGGTCGGCGAGCCCACCGAGACGATGACGCCGCCGACCTTGTGGTCCTCGACCATCGCCCGCGCCCGTGTCGCCGCGCGCGACCCCCTGGGCGCGAAGTCGCCGAAGATGAAGGGCATCATCATCTGGCCGACCTTCTCTTCGAGGGTCAGCGTCTCGAGGGTCTGCGCCGCCCAGTCGCGGCCATCGTACCATGCCTCGCGGCGCGGTTCCAGGCCGGGAGGGGGCGCGAACCGCTCGGGAGGGGCGCGGTCTTCGGCCGGCGGGGGGATGGCGGGCGCCGTGGCCTCGGCAGGTGCCGCGCGGGCTGGCGCGTCGCGGGCATCCCCGGGCTGTGGGGCGGCGTCGGGCGTACCGCCGGAAGAGACGCTGCAGGACGCGAGGACCAGGGTGGCCGCGACAAGCAGGAACGGCGCCGGGGATGGGGTGGGAATGCGTCGTGAAATCACGGGTTCGCTCCACGCTCCGTGGGGAACTGGCAGCCGAAAAAATGTAACGGCATGCGGAATGCCTCGTGACGGCCTCGGGCCGATTCCGGGCGCTCCCGCCGCGACTGGCCGCTCCGCCGCTTGTTGGCATGTCCCCGGGGCGCTCATGTTGTAGTCATGACGACACCTTCGCGCTGGATCGCCCCTGGAGCCCTTGGACAGGACCGCCACGGCATTCGAGCGGCGACGCATCCGGGCCGGACGCTCACCCTCTGCGTTGCCTTTCAGGCCCTGGCCGCCACCGCCTCGTGCCAGGCGCCGACCGGGTCCGGTGGCGGCGCGGCCGCGGTCCGCCCGGGGATCGAGGTGCTGCTGAGCGATTCGCTGGACCTCGTGAGGGGCAGGCGCGTCGCACTGATCACCAACCATACCGGCCGCGACCGGAACGGCGCGTCGAGCATCGATCTGCTCGCGGATCATCCCGAGGTGGAGCTGGTGGCGCTCTATTCGCCGGAGCACGGGATCCGAGGGAGCGCCGAGGCGGGCGTGAGCGTGGCCGATGGTGTGGACGCCCGTACCGGATTGCCCGTTCACTCGCTTTACGGGGAGACCCGGGCGCCGAACGACGAGATGCTGGAAGGGATCGAGGTGCTCCTGTTCGACATCCAGGACGTGGGCGCCCGCTACTACACCTACCTGTCGACCATGGCGCTGGCCATGGAGGCCGCGGGGGAGCGCGGCATCCCCTTCGTGGTTCTCGACCGCCCCAACCCGATCGGCGGCGACCCCGTGCAGGGAAACGTTCTCGACCCTGAATACTCAACCTTTGTGGGCCTTTACCCCGTCCCCATGCGGCACGGGCTCACGGCGGGCGAGTTCGCGCGGATGGCCGTCGGAGAATTCGGCGTCCGCGTGGAGCTCAGCGTGGCCGTCGCGGACGGATGGCGGCGCACCATGCCCTACGAGGACACCGGCATCCCGTGGATCGCGCCCTCGCCCAACATGCCGTCGGTGGAGAGCGCGCTGCACTATCCCGGCACCTGTCTCTTCGAGGGCACGCCCATATCGGTGGGGCGCGGCACGGATCGGGCCTTTCAGCAGGTGGGCGCGCCGTGGCTGGACGGCGACGAGCTGGCGGCGCGGCTGCAAGCGCTCGGGGTGCCCGGCGTACGTTTTGTTGCGGTGAGCTTTGCTCCGGAGAACCCCGGCGACGGGAAGTTCGGAGGCGAGGAGGTTCAGGGCGTGCGCCTCGAGGCCGTCGGGCCCGCGTACGATCCGACCCTGGCGGCGCTGGCGCTCCTGGTCGAGACCAGGGCCATGTCCGGCGACCGCTGGAGCTGGCGCGTCGGCCACTTCGATCGCCTGGCCGGCACCGACGAATTGCGGAACGCCCTGGACGCCGGCGTGTCCTACAGGGAGCTGGCAGAGGGTTGGGGGGAAGGATTGGAGGAGTACGTCGCCCGCCGCGCGGCGTACCTCCTTTACAGGTAGCGGAGAGACCAATGCAGTGGAAAATGCGTAAAATGTGTAAAATACGTAAAATGCGTAACTCGGCCGGGCGGGCTCCGTCACGGCTCCTGGCTTCGATCCTCTTTGCGGCGTTCGCGGCGGGCTGCTCGGACGACGCGGAACCCGTCGCGCCTCCTCCGCCCGTCGTCCCGCCGGATGCCGACAACCCCGACCGGCAGGTGCTGATCGACTTCTACAACGCGACCGGGGGAGCGGGCTGGGAGGACAAGGGCAACTGGGACACCCCGTCGCGGATCGGCAACTGGTACGGGGTGACGACCAACGCCGCGGGCTTCGTCACCGAGCTGTCCCTGGACAACAACAACCTGACCGGGACGCTGCCCGCACAGCTGGGCAACCTGGCGGAGCTGCGGCGGCTCGTCCTGAACGGCAACGGCCTGTCGGGACGCATTCCGGCGGAGCTGGGGAACCTCGCCAACCTCACCATGCTCAACCTGCGGGGCAACGCGCTGGAGGGATCGATTCCTTCGCGGCTCGGCGCGCTGGCGAGCCTCGACACCCTGGAGCTCTTCGACAACGAACTGTCCGGATCGATACCGCCGGAGCTCGGCAATCTGGGTTCGGTGCGCAGGTTCACCGTGGGGTGGAACGAGCTCTCGGGTTCGATACCGGCGGAGATGGGGCAGCTGCACAACGCGACCTACATGAGCTTCAGCCTGAATCAGCTGACCGGCACCATCCCGCCGGAGCTCGGGGACCTGCAGTCGATCGAGCTGCTGTCGGTCTCCCGAAACAACCTGACCGGGACGATCCCCCCCGAACTCGGCGACCTGGCGACCCTGGAGCGCCTGTACCTGTATCGCAACCAGCTGAGCGGGCAGATCCCCGAGGAGCTGGGACAGCTTTCGCGCCTCGACCTCCTCTGGATCCACGAAAACAACCTCACGGGCCCCATACCGGACGCGTTCGCCGGCCTGACGGAATTGCAGAGGTTTGCGGCGTACGAGAACGGGTTGAGCGGACCGATCCCGGCCTTCCTGGGCGGACTGCCGCTGACGGGCCTGTGGCTGCGGGACAACGCCTTCAGCGGGGGGTTGCCGGCAGAGATCGGGCGGATCGGCACGCTGGAATACCTCGCACTGGAGGACAATGCGGAACTGAGCGGCCTGCTTCCGCGGAGTCTGCTCGACATCGAGTTTCTGGAGAGGCTGACGTTTGCGGACACGAGCCTGTGCCCCCAGGTGGACGAGGAGTTCCAGGCGTGGCTGCGGGCGGTGCCGAACCGCAGTGGCGAAGCGTGCGACGACGCTCGGCTCGAGAGCCTGGCCCTGGCCGAATTCCACGACCTGACCGGCGGCGAGTCGTGGAAGAACCGGAGTGCCTGGGGGAGCAGCGCGGGCGTCGGGGACTGGTACGGCGTCGGGACCGAGGACGGGAGCGTGGTCGAACTGTCGCTGGCCGACAACGGGCTGGCCGGTCCGTTCGCGTCCGAGCTCGGCAACCTCGCCCGGCTGCAGATCCTCGACCTCTCGGGGAACGACCTGTCCGGCGCGTTCCCGGCGGCCGTCGCCGGGTTGGAGGACCTGACGGAGCTGCGGGTCGGCCGGAATGCGGGGCTGGAGGGGGCGCTGCCCTTCGCGCTGCGGTGGCTGGAGGACCTGCGGGCGCTGGATCACGATGGTACCGGTCTGTGCGCATCCCCTTCTCCCAGCTTTCAGGCATGGTACGGCGCGATCGAGGAAACCGCGGGCGCGATCTGCGACAACCCGGAACAGGTGACGGTGTCCCTGGCGACGGTCTACCTCACGCAGTCGGTGCAGACGCCGCGCCGGAGGGTGCGCCTGGTCGCCGGCCGGGACGCGCTGTTGAGAGCGTTCGTCACCGCCGAGGAGCCGAGAGGGTTCTTCGAGCCCGAGGTGGTCGCCGTGTTCACGGGGCCGATCGGAAACGAGGTCCACCGCGTGGTGATGACCCGTGACGCCAACCAGGTTCCCGCGGAGGCCGACGAGGGCGACCTGAAGCTGTCGTACAACGCGGTGATCCCCGCGGAGGTCGTCGCTCCCGGCGTGCGTCTCGTCGTCGAGGTCGACCCCGAGGAGACCCTGCCGCTCGACCCCGAAAGCCGGACGCGATTCCCGGAGGAAGGCAGCGACTCGCTCCGGGTCGTGCGCGTGTCCCCCATGCGGCTTACGCTGGTGCCCGTGATGGAGGCGGAGCAGCCGGACAGCTCCGTGCTCGATTGGACTCGCGGGATCAACAGAGACAGCCCGCAAATCGGACTGCTGAGGCATTCCTTCCCGTTCGCGGAGCTCAACGTAGCCTCCCACGCGGTGTACGTGACCTCGCTGGATCTCACGACCGAGTCCGGACAACACGGGCTGCTCAACGAGCTCGACGCGCTGCGGACCTCCGAGGGCGGCACCGGCCACTACTACGGAGTCGCCGCCAGCGTGAACGGGTTCGTTCGGGGATGGGGCCGGGTGTCCGGTTGGGTAGGCATGGGCCAGGCGAGCCCGACCACGCTGACGCACGAGGTGGGCCACAACCTGTCGCTACGGCACGCTCCCTGCGGCGGCCCCGACAACGTCGACCCGGCCTTCCCGTACCGGGACGGGAGCATCGGCGTGTGGGGCTACGACTTCCGCGATGCGTCCACGGTGTCCCCGGAACGCAACAAGGACATCATGACCTACTGCACCAGCAGGCCGTGGCTGAGCGACTACTACTTCGAGAAGGTGATCGATTATCGGGCCGGAATCGCCGGCGACGGTGCCCGGGCGCCGGCCGTGTCCGCGACGGCGCATCACGCTGGCGCCCACCCGCCGGGCGAGATGCTCGTGCTGTGGGGCGGCGTGCTCCGGGGTGAACTGCGGCTGGATCCGCCGTTTTCGATGCGCACGGACGCGCGGCTGCCCGAAGATACGGGCCCCTACCGGATCCTGGGGACCGGGACCGATGGCCGTTCCCTGTTCTCGCTCGACTTCACCCCGGGCGAGGACGGGTACGGGAACGGCCACTTCTTCTTCGCGATCCCCGTCGAGCCCGAGTGGGCCGACGCGCTGGAACGGATCACCCTGATCGGGCCCGAGGGGGTGGTGGTGATCGACGCCGACGACGAGCGCGCGCTGACCGTGGTGACGGAGCGTGACACCGGGCGGATCCGTGCGATCCTGCGGGATTGGGAGGCGCCCCTGCCGGCGGCGCTCGGCGCGCCGGGCGCGTTCGACGTGACGACCACCACGACGCTCAGAGACGCGGTGGACACACGGAGGTAGCCGCCGGAGCCGCAGGGGCAAGGCCGCAGATGCAGATTCCGGCCTAGCCTCCCGTCACCTCCAGGAACCTCTCGAAGAGGGCGCGTGAGACGGGACCGACGTGTCCGTCCCCGATCATCCTGTCGTCGACCCTGATCGCCGGCCGCACTTCGGTGGTGGTGCCGGTAAAGAAGACCTCGTCGGCGCCGTACAGCTCACTGAGCGGGATGGCGCGCTCGTCGACCGGAATGCCGAGCTCCCCGGCCAGTTCGATCACGAAGTCGCGGGTCACCCCGTGCAGGATGTAGTTGGACTTGGGCGCCGTCGTGAGCACCCCGTCGAACACGGCGAAGAGGTTGTTGTGGGTGCCCTCGATCGCGATCCCGTCGCGCACCAGGATCGTGTTGCTCACCCCCGCGTCGACCGCGGCCTGCTGCGCGAGCACGTTGGGGAGCAGCGCGATCGCCTTGATGTCGGCCCGGGCCCAGCGCTGGTCCGGCGCCGTGATCGCCCTCGAACCCAGCGCCCAGTTGTCCATCGAGGGGCGGTGATACTCGTTCGCGAAGGCGTACACCGTCGGTTGCGCGGGGGGATCGGGGAAGGCGTGGGTGCGGGGCGCGACGCCGCGGGTGACCTGCACGTACACGTAGCCGACGGGGACGTCGGTCAGGCCGTTTCGCGCGAGCAGCTCCAGCTTCACCTCCTCGAGCGCGGCGGCATCGTAGTCGATGGCGATGGCCGCGAGTCCCCTGCGCATGCGCGCCAGGTGGTGGTCCCAGCGAAAGAGGCGCCCGCGATAGGCCGGCGTCACCTCGTAGATCCCGTCCGCAAAGAGAAAGCCGCGGTCGTTGACCGAGACCCTGGCCTCGTCCTTGGGGAGGTACTCACCGTTCAGGAAGACGACGCTCATGCGCGGGCGCCTCCCCGCTGGAGCCTGTCGAACTCCTCCAGGAGCTCCGCCTCCCGGATGGGCGGCTCTTCCGCGGCTTCCGCCTCGGCCGCGTGCACTTCCGATCCGTCACCCTCGCCACTTTCGGCCGCCTCGTCGGCATCCCGGCCCGCTCCGATCCGCTTCGGCGCTTCCCCGGCGCCGGACGACAGCAGGCCCATCTCGGCCTTGAGCGCGGCCAGCTTGTTGTCGACGTCGGCGTCACCCGACCCGGACTCCAGCCGCAGGAACTCGGATTCCAGCGTGTCGCCCGCCAGGGCCTCGTTGACCTCGGCGTGGGCCACACTGCGACGCTCCTCCTCTTCGATCTTCTCGGCCATGCGATTGAAGGCCTCGAAGGCCGAGGTGTCCGACAGTCCCGACATGGTCTCGTGGATGCGCTTCTGCGCCTGCGCCCGCTTCTGCTTCGCGATCAGGAGGTTCCGCTTGCGCTTGGCCTCTTCGATCTTGTCGTTCAGCTGCCGGAGCGAGCCCTTAAGCTTCTCGGTCTCCTGGGCCTGCGCCTGCCAGGTGCCCTCCAGAACGGCCGCGCGGTCCGCATGCTCCTGCTGGCGGATCAGCGCCTGTTTGGCGAGATCGTCACGTCCTTCCTTGACGGCCAGCATCGCCCTGTGCTCCCAGTCGCGCGTCTGCTTGACTTCGCCCTGCAGCTGGCCCTTGAGCTTGCGTTCGTCGGCGATGGCCGCGGCCACTTCGCGCTTCGCCTTGGCGAGCTGGTCCCTCATGTCGAGGATGATCTGATTCAGCATCTTTTCCGGGTTTTCGGCCCGGGAAATGAGGTCGTTGATGTTCGACTTGATCATCGTCGAGAACTTGCTGAAGATACTCATCTCCTACTCGCCCCCTCTCTTGCCCGCGAGGGCCTGAATGCGGGATACATGGGACGAAGCCGCGAGCTGAACGCTCTCGAGCGACGCTCTCAGCTCGTCGAAGTCGAGGTTGCCGAGCTGCAGGGTGTCGCTGAGGATCAGTTCCCCCGCCTCGATCCCGTAGGCCCCGTGAATGACATCCGTGGCGTTGAGCCTGAGCAGCGTCTCGTAGAGGCCGCCGAGGTCCCCCGAATCCGCGGGCAGATCCATGACCTTCATGCGCACGAGCAACAGCGGCTCGGAGTGGTGAACGACGATCGGAGCGCCGCCGTTGTCGGTGCGGACAAGGAACATGCCATCGTCCACTTCGTCGAAATCCGCGTCCATGCGGATCAGATAGCTTTCAAGGTCGTCTCGGGTAACCATGACCGTTTCCCTCCAGGGTCGGGCGAAGGTGGCAAGCCGGAACGTAACACAGCCGGCCTTGTCGTACCAACGCCTTACGAGGCCGCCTGGGAGAGCGGTTTCCGGTTCGTGCGGGACTCGTCCTCCGCGTTGTTCCGTGCGCCCCCTAGCCGGCCGGTTCGGTGCGTCCGGCGCGTCCGGTGCGTCCCGATGTTTGCTCGCGCGCTGCGAGAAGCGGGGCCAGATACTGGCCCGTGTAGGAAGCCGGGTCGTCGGCCACGCGTTCGGGCGTCCCTTCCACGATGATACGTCCGCCGGCCTCACCACCTTCGGGACCGAGGTCGATCACCCAGTCCGCCGTCTTGACGACGTGCAGGTTGTGTTCGATCACGACGACGGTGTTGCCGCGTTCCACCAGGCGGTGCAGCACTCTCAGGAGGATCCGGACATCTTCGAAGTGAAGACCGGTGGTCGGCTCGTCGAGGATGTAGACGGTCCGCCCCGTGGCCTTCTTCGAGAGTTCCGCCGACAGCTTGATCCGCTGGGCCTCGCCCCCCGACAGCGTGATCGCGCTCTGGCCCAGGCGTATGTACCCGAGACCGACATCGGCGAGCGTCTGCAGGCGCCGTTTGATCTGGGGCACGGCCGAGAAGAACTCGACGGCCTCGTGAACCGTCATGCGGAGGACGTCGGCGATATTGCGGCCCTTGTAGTAGATGTCGAGGGTCTCGCGGTTGTAGCGGCGTCCCTTGCAGACGTCGCACGAGACGTACACGTCGGGCAGGAAGTGCATTTCGATCTTCACGAGGCCGTCGCCCTTGCAGGCCTCGCAGCGGCCGCCCTTCACGTTGAACGAGAAGCGGCCCGCCAGGTAGCCGCGGATCTGCGCCTCGGGCACCCCGGCGAACAGCTGGCGGATCGGTGTGAACAGGCCGGTGTAGGTCGCGGGATTGGACCGGGGCGTGCGGCCGATGGGCGACTGGTCGACCTCGATGACCTTGTCCACGTCGGCGAGGCCCTCGATCCGGTCGTGGGCCCCGGCGATGGACCGGGAGCGGTAGAAGTGCCGGGACAGGGCGCGATAGAGCGTGCCGTTGACCAGGGTGGACTTGCCCGACCCGCTCACGCCGGTCACGGCAATGAAGCAGCCGAGGGGGAAGGCCGCATCGATGCGCTTCAGGTTGTGCTGCGATGCGCCCCGAACGGTGAGACAACGCGCCGGGTCGGGTCGCCGGCGGCGCTCGGGCAGGGGAATCTCCAGGTCTCCCCGCAGGTAGGCGCCGGTCACGGACTCCGGGTGGGACTCCACGTCTTCCAGTGAACCGGCCGCCACGACCTTGCCGCCGGCCCGCCCGGCCCCCGGACCGAGGTCGACGATGAAGTCGGCGGCCCGGATCGTGTCCTCGTCGTGCTCCACGACGAGGACGGAATTCCCCAGGTCCCGCAACTCCCTGAGGGTGCCCAGCAGGCGGTGGTTGTCGCGCTGGTGCAGTCCGATCGAGGGTTCGTCGAGAATGTACAGGACCCCGACCAGCCGGCTTCCGATCTGGGTGGCCAGGCGGATCCTCTGCGATTCGCCCCCCGACAGCGTCGCCGCCGAACGGCTGAGGGACAGGTAGTCCAGTCCGACGTTGCGCAGGAAGCCCAGACGCTCCCTGACCTCCTTCAGGATCGGACCCGCGACCTCGGCCGAAAGGGGGTCTCCCGGGGCCGGCTCGACGTCGGCGGGAAGGGCCTCCCCCGTCACGGCCAGAGAGCGGATGAACCTCAGGGCATCGCCTATCGGCTGATCCGTTACGCTGCTGATCGTGGCTCCGCCGATCTTCACCGAGCTTCCGAAGGAACCGAGCCGCGACCCCTCGCAGGCGGCGCACGTCTGGCTGGACATGTACCGCTCCAGCTGCGACCGGACGTGCTCGGAACTCGTCTCGCGGTAGCGGCGCTCGACGTTGGCCACGACCCCCTCCCAGTAGTCCTCGTAGTGGCCCTTCATCTTGCCGGCGTTGTACGGAAAACGAATCTTCATCTTCCCCGAGCCCAATAGCATCGCGTCCCGCGCCTCCGGGGGCAGATCCCCCCAGGGGACCTTGGGATCGAACTCGTAGGCCGCCGCCAGGCCGGGAATCACCGAGCCCCGCAGGTGCCCGCCCGGCTCTCCCCAGGGGATGATCGCGCCCTCGAGGATCGACAGGGACGGGCTCCCCACGAGGAGCGCCCCATTCACCTCCCTGGTGGTTCCCAGTCCGCCGCAGTCCGGGCAAGCCCCGTGGGGCGAGTTGAAGGAAAAGACGCGCGGCTCGAGCTCGGGGAAGCTGGTCCCGCACTCCGCGCACGCATAGTGCTCGCTGAACATGTGTGAGACGTCCCGCCCCTTGCGGCGCTCCAGGATCTGCACGACGCCGTCCGCCGCGCGTAGCGCGGTCTCCACCGAATCCGACAGCCGGGCGCGGTCCTCCTCCTTGACCACGAGCCGGTCCACGATGATCGCGATGTCGTGGTTCTCGTACCGGTTCATCCGCGGGATCTCGCGCAGATCGTACACGCGGCCGTCGACCAGCGCGCGCACGAACCCGTCGCGGCGGGCGCGGTCAAAGACATCCCTGAACTGGCCCTTGCGTCCCCGCACGAGAGGGGCCAGCACCTGGATGCGCGCTCCCTCCTGCGTTCTCAGGAGTTGCTTGACGATTTGCGTCGCCGGCTGACGCACGATGGGGAGGTCGCAGCTCGGACAATAGGGGGTCCCGGCGCGCGCGTAGAGAAGCCTCAGGTAGTCGTATACCTCGGTCACGGTTCCGACGGTGGAACGGGGGTTCTTCGACACCGTCTTCTGCTCGATCGAAATCGCCGGCGACAACCCCTCGATCGCGTCCACGTCGGGCTTTTCCATCAGTCCCAGGAACTGTCGCGCGTAGGCCGAAAGGGACTCGATGTAACGGCGCTGCCCCTCGGCATAGATGGTATCGAAGGCCAGAGACGACTTGCCCGACCCCGACAGCCCCGTCACCACGACGAGACGCTCCCGGGGAATCTCGAGCGAAATGTTCCTGAGGTTGTGCTCCCGCGCGCCCCGAACGATCAGATCCACTCAGTACCCCCACTCCCTGAAGAACGAGAAGCCCCAGATGCGGGCCAGCTCAAGGGAAAGGTCGCCCAGTCCGCGATACCGTTCACGGGTGCACCGGCCCTCGTAGAAGCCTTCCAGGGTCACGTCCTTCGGCATGCCCACCTCGACTCGCACGCCACCGCTGCTGACCGGCAATGTCGGGTCGGCACAGAATCCCCTCTGATAGACGCCGGTGAAGAACACATCATCCAGCAGGTACCACCCCACCTCCACTTGCAGCGAGGACGCCCCGAACGCGGCGCTGGCCTGACTCTGCTCCGCTTGCGACACCGAGAGATGGTCCACCTCCAGTTCGCGCGCAAGGAGGTAGCCGATCTGGTTGGCCACCTGTCCCCACAGAAGGTTGCTCCCGGCACCCACCGACGCCGTCATGCCTTCATCGATAAACGCCGAGGTCGGGCGTCCGAGGAAGAGGTAGTTGATCAGGTCCGCCTCGGACATCGCAATCTGGGAGTCGCTCGAAAGCGTGGGGACGGGGGACAGCAGCGTACCGGAGATGTCCGCGGTGATCACCAGCGGCTCGCCCTCTCTCGTGCGCAGCCGGTCTTCGGCGGTGATCGACACGCCCGGATTGAAGCCCGGCGTCCCCACGAACTGAAAGCCGCCTTCGGTGATCCTGAGGGTGCGCGGCCCCAGGTTGTAGGTGCCCCGCACCACCTCCATCTCACCCTGGAGCGCGAGCTGGTTGCCCTGCCGGTCGAAGGTCAGGGACAGATCGCCGGCGGTTTCGACGTTCAGCTCGCTCGAGCGCAGCCAGTTCCCCCGTCCGATCTGCACGTCGATCAGGACCCGGAGGTTCTCCAGAAACTGGTTCCGCGCACGGACGGTCGCGGCGCTCGGATCGGCGGTAGGGTCGGCGGAACCGATCTGGGCCGTGGCGGCGCTGAACAGGATCGGGTCGTACAGATCGATCACCTGGGCCGCGCGCCGGAATTCCTCGATGAAGACCGTGCCGTCGTTGACGGTGACGAGGCCCTCGACGAAGGGAGCGTTGTAGGCTCCGGTCAGCGTGATCGAGTCCCCGCTCATCGCCGCCTCCATGTCGCGGCGATCGATCGCCTGGAACCCGCGGGCCCAGAAGGCAAGGTCGAGGCGCACATCGCTGAAACGGCCCGCGTTGACCTCGCCGCGCACCTCCAGCGTGCCACCGGACACCGCGGACCCGTCCACCGCAACCGTGCCGTCGGTGCTGAGCTGCATGCCGATGTCGACTTCGGTGAGGCGCACGCCAAGGGGTGCCAGGAGACCGGTCCCGTCCGCAAGGCGGAGTGTGCCGGCGGGCTCGAAATCCGACGGCGTTCCACGCAGCCTGACGTTCCCGGTCAGGTGCCCGCCGATGTCCTCCACGCCCTTGATCACGCCGAGGACCATGACCGCCGGAAACGAGTCGGCGACGATGTCGAGATCCACGTCGCGGTCCGGGATTCGGTCCTCGACGGCCATTAGGCGGAGATCCAGCGGCACCGAGCCGTTCACGTGAAGCCGGCGGCCCGCGCGAACCCAGGAGTCCAGTTCGAGCGCCAGACTCCCGTCCGCGTAGCGCCCGCTCGCGGCTACCGTATCGAACGCCACGGACCCGTACGCGACATCGCCGATCCTGAGCGAACCCGCCCAGGCGGGATCCGGACCCGGCCCGCTCGCACGCGCGTCGGCCGACACGATGCCCGATGGCGGTTCCGTCATTTGCAGGAGTCTCCCCACAATCGCGAGATCGAGGTCGGCAACCTCCAGCTCGAAGTCCGAGTCGCCGCCCTCGAGCGCCAGTCGGCCATCCGCGTACACCCGCAATCCGTCGGCACCGGGACGGATGAGACCGAAATCGTTGACGGTGAGCGCGGCGTCGTCCCACTCGAAGCTGGCCGGGCCCATGAGGCCCCAGCGCCGGTCCGGGAACACCAGCGTAAGGCGGTCGAGATCGAGGCGGCCGCCGTCGTCGTCCAGTCGAAGCACGGCCTGCGCCTCGTACGATTCCGAGTCCGAGCGGGCGAGGAATGCGTGGAGCCGCCCGCCCGCGCCCAGCGCGTAGGTACCCGTGACGCGGGCCGAGTCGAGTGCGCGGTTGTCCAGCAGGATCGAGTCGCCCGTGATTCTGCCGTCCAGCAGGAGTTGCGGGGGGGTTCGGGGGGGCGCGTCCGGGGAAGGACGGGGCGCGATCCAGGCGGGAGAGACGTTGAGTCCCTCGGCGGTGAAGTCGGCATGCAGCGTGCGGGCGGAATGGACGCCATACTGCAGCTCCTCGATGGTGGCGGTGGTGTGCGCCGACAGGTCGCCGAAGGCGCCCGCAAGCCGAATCTCGCCCGCCACCCTGCCGTCGAAGCGGATCTCGCGCGCCAACGGGAACGTGTCCGGATCCACGCCGTCGAACTGGATCATCACGTCCTGTTCCACGGTCGTGAACTCGTCCCACGCGACCAGGCCTTCGCCCATGAAGAGAGGTCGAAGCGACCGGATCGAGGGAGACGACAGGGACAGGACCACGCCTTCGCCTTCCACCTCGGGAACCAGTCCCAGGCTGCCCCCGCGGCTCCGCACGGACACCCCTCCCGCATCGGCGAAGAACGACTCCACGTGCAGCAGGCCCGTGTCGTCCGCCCACATGCTCACGCCGGCCGAGTCAAGGTGCAGGGCCCCGATCGTGGACGGGCCGGCGTCGAGCACGAGCGCGCCGCGAAGAGACGCAAAATCCAGTCCCCGGCCGTCCAGACTGGCGGTCCCGGACACCACGGTCGAATCCGGCAGCCCGGCGATCACCTCGGAGAGCCGAAGGGCTTCGGCCGAGGCCGTCAGCCGATACCCGGCGGCCGGATCGCGGGCGTTGAAGACGCCCCGCACGTCGAGCGCACCCGCCGCGGTCTGCAGGCTGGCAAGCACGTCCAGCTGGTCCAGGCTGCCCGCGACGGAAGCGGTGCCGTGCACGTCGCCGGTCAGCGGAAAGTCGGGGTCCAACTCGCGGAACAGCGAGAAGGCCAGGGGCGAAAACGATGCTTCCAGGTCCACGATGGAGACCGCGGTATCACCATAGAGCGTGCCCGCGACGCGCGCTTCGCTGCGGGTATCGGCGTCGAGGGCGTGTTCGGCGGCCACACGGACCTGAATGCCGCTGCGCAGCTCACCCGCGGCTTCGATGGTCATCGATCCGTGACCGGTCCAGGGAATCGCCGGGAAGAAGGCGGTCAGCACCTCGTAGTCCAGGGCATCGACCTGCAGCGCGACATCCTCCATTCCCCCCTCCTCCAGGAGCGTGCCGCGGCCCGAGACGACCGCGAGGGTGTCGCCGCCCGCCTCTACGAGCACGGACAGGGCGCCGCCGATTGCGAGTCGCCCGGCAACACCGTCCAGGCCGATATCGCCCGCGAGTCGCCCGGCCACCGGCGCTTCCACGCCCAGCCATTGCTCCAGCTCGGCCGTCGTCAACGCCTCGGCCGCCAACCGCAGATCACGGAAGCGAACGGAATCGCCCAGGGACACCCCTCCGTCGATCGCCACGCGTCCGGATTCGGCTTCGACCACGCCCGCATCCACATCGATGCGCACTCCGTCGGCGTCGATCCCGATTCGCGCCCCACCCCGGGCGGTCTCCCGGTCGAACCGCTGCGCCACCCAGGGAAGGTCTGCAAGGGCGAGTTCCTCGAACTCGAGATCGAGGACGTATCCCCGAGGGACAGCGCCGCCCGCGCCACCGCCGGTGCCACCGCCCGCGCCACTGCCCGCGCCACTGCCCGCGCCACCGCCGTACGACAGACTGCCGCTGCCGACCGAGCCCGGCAGCCGGAACCGATCCGCGTCCAGCGTGATTCCCTCGTCGCCCGCCTCGAGCACGCCCCGGATCGCGGCCAGCTCCAACCGCCCGGCGGTGACCGGGAACGACAGGTCCGCACGCTCCACCTCTGCCGTGAGGAAGCGCTCTCCGCCCGGCCGCACATCGACCCGCGCCAGCTCCACGTCGATCCGCTCGACGCTCGTCTCGCGCCCGGCCCCGTCCCTCAGGGTCACGGTGCCGCCGTGAATCGCCGCACTTCTGACGACCAGGGCCGGGTCCGCAGCCGGGTCCGCAGCCGCGTCCGCGGGCGGGTCCGCAGGCGGGCCGGGTGCGGGCGCGGCGGTGCGTGGCTCGACGGAGTCTCGCCCGGTCAGCAGTCCCGCCAGGTCGACGCGTTCGCCGGGGGCCGGCTCGAGATTGACCACGGGTCCCCAGATCTGAAGCTCGGCAATCGCCGGCGCACCCACGACCAGCTCCGCCAGCGAGTAGCGGGCGCGCAGCGAATCGGCGACCAGGACGGGGCGCCCGAGGCTGTCCGAGAGTGCCACATCCACCAGGGTGGCTCCGCCGAGTATGCCTCCGGGCCCCACGGAACCGACGTGAATCGTGCCGTTGATCGCCGGCCGCAACTTCCCCAGCCCCCACTCCAGGGCCAACCCGCGGCCGGACGCGGTGCGGCTGATCGAAAGGGCCGCGGTCACACCGACCACGAGCAGAATGCCGGTCGCCAGGATGAACCGCTTGAGCGCGACCAATAGCCATGCCGAACGCTTCATGGGTCAGAACGCCTGACCGATGGAGAAATGAAGCTGGAACCGGCGAAAGGAGAACCCGGGGTCGTCCCCGAACAGTACACGCGGTCCCAGCAGCGCAAGGTCTTCCGATACGACCCAGTCGATGAATTCGGGTGTCTCGCCGGAGCGGGCGATGTCGATCCGGTCCGATTCCACATCGGAGCCGGGAACGAAAGGCCGAATGTGCGACGTGACGACCTGCAGCGGCTCCAGACCACGGAAGGAGTAGGCGAGATCGACGCGAACGGGCCCGAGGCGCGTGTTGTACCTCAGTCCCACGCCCGGAGAAACCTCCACATCGCGAAGGTTGAAGTCCTCCGGCCAGACCTGGCCGATATCGACGAACGCCGCCCCGCCAAGCAACCCGTCCGCGAGTTGGAGACGCAGTTCCAGGCTGGCCTCGAGGGTCGCCAGTCCGCCGATGGGCCTCACCTGGTAGAGGCCCAGTTCCGACAGCGCCGTGCCGTCGCAGATAAGCTCCTGCACCGCGGTCGGGGGACACGTCGGCGTACCGTCCGTCGCGCGGCGGCGCAACAATTCCTCGACCGGAATCGACAGGCTTCGCGGACCCAGTGTGCTCTGGGCGAACCCCCGCAGACTGTTCGCCCCGCCGCCATAGAATCGCTTCTGGGAGGGCACCACCTCCGCGAAACGATTCTGCCCCGTGATCCGGTCCTCCAGACCTCCCGGACTGATCTTGCCGGCCCGCACCCTCAGAGCAACGACCGTGCGCCGGTCGACCGCCCGATAGGCGCTGCCCTCGACGAACGCCCGTACATAGGAGTAGTCCGATCCGGTGAGCCTGTCGGCGACCTCCAGGTCCACAAGCGCCCGGAAGCCGCTCGTGGGACTGAAGAGTTCGTCGGTCTCGTCGCGGTTGAGCGATACCGCCAGCGGCGAGAGCCAGTTGGTGCCGGACAGCACCTCGATGTCGTCGGGCGAGCACGCGAGGAAGGTCGCGCAGAGCGTAACCTCGGCCGCATGCAGGCGGCTCAGCTGAGGGCGGAGCCTCACGTTCGCGAAGGAGTTGATTCCCAGTGAGCGCCGGACGGTGAAGTCCAGGCCGAACGCGTCGCGCACGAAGATGTTCTTGCGCGACTGGCGCTCCGCAAAGAGCCCCGCCAGAAGGCTCGCCCTTCGCGAAATGAAGCTGGGCTGGTTGAAATCGAGTCCCACGAGCCAGTTCACGCGTCCGAAATCGTCGGTGCCGGCCTGTGAGCACAGGTGCGTCGACTGCAGGGACGAGGCGAGAAGGTTGGAGACCAGCGCCCTGGCCTGCAGGATGCGCCCGCCACCGGCGAAGTTCCGGCTGGCCCAGCGGCCCTCGATGTTGAGGCACTCCGCGCTGTTGAGCCCGCCGCCGGCCCGCACCCGGCGTGCGTCACCCTCGACCACCTCGACGAGGATGGGCATCACCGAGTCGGATTCGATGCGGGCACTGTCGGGTGCGACACGCGCGCGCGCCACGATCTCCAGCTCGTGGAGGCTGCGTTGCGCCTCCCTCATCCGGCTCTCCCGGTACAGTTCGCCTTCACCAAACGGGAGCCGGTCGAGGATCACGGCTTCGTCCAGGAGTTCGTTCCCCGCGACCTGGATGGGGCCGAAGGTCGTGACGGGTCCGAGATCCACGCGATAGCTGACGGATGCCCGGTCGCTGCCTGCGGGCAGGAAGGTGCCGCGAAAGACCTCCGCATGGGCGAAGCCCGCGTTTCGGAGCCGCCGGGTCAGCGTGTCACGGGCCTCCTGCAGGAGAAGAAAGCTGAGCGGATCGCCCACGCCGACGGGAAACTCCGCCGCGTCCGCCAGCGTCGCCGGCAGCGTGTCGCCGACGAGGTCGATCGACCCGATCCTGTACGGTTCCCCCTCGTCGATTCGGAACTGGACGACAACGCTCCCTTCGTCGGGCCGTGACACGGCGGGCTCAATGGCCACCTCGCGGAAGCCGTGCGCCAGGTAGAGCCAGCGGAGCCGCTCGACATCGTCGTCGAGAACTCGGGGACTGAAAAAGGACCGGTCCCTTCCCCACTCGATTCCGAGTGCGCAGGTCGTGATGGACAGTACGAAGGGGCAGCTGGAGGACTGCGTGAAGACCGCGCGACGCAACTCGACGTCGGTAAAGGCGTCATTCCCGACGAAGTCGACCGTGGCGACCTCCTCATCCCGGCTCTGTGCCGCCGCTGCATCCACCCACCCGGCGTGCCCCAGCGCGCCAAGGAATGCGGCAGCCACCGCCACGGGAACGGCCGCCGCGCTTCTCGCAGCCCCCGGACGGAATCCTCCCGGCATTCGAACGGCGACGCATCCGGGCTGGACGCTTCGCTTCACCCGTTCACGCTGTAATGCAAACACTGCATGATGTCCACGGCTACGCGGAAGGTATCGCCTATCGACCCTTGATGGAGTAGCGCCGGCGCTCGGCCCGCTGAAACTCCCCGGCTTCGGTTGAATAAAGATACGCAGTGGCCGTCAACCCCGATGTCCCTGCACGGATTACGTTGAGCGAGTTCCTGCCCTCCTCGCTCCCGCGCCCGCGGCTGGACGTGGTGGTCCCGGCCAGCACCACGGGCACTCCGTCGCCCGCGGCATCCGGGCCGGGCCGGCTTCGGCCGAGATGCGTCTGGTGGACATGCCCCGAGAGAACAAGATCTACACCCCATGGTCCGAGTTTGTTCAGCACCCGGCGAGCGCCTCGCATCGGGGCCGCCGAATCCCGGTCGGCGAGCCGGACGAGATTGTGATGGACAACCAGGACGCGCAGCGCCCCCGCCGGAGCCGCGCGAAACGCGCCCGCTGCAAAGTCCAGCTGACTGCGGCCAAGCCGCCCGTTGACGATCGCCGACAGCGGCGCCGACGAGTTGAGGGCGACGAAGCGCGCGTGCCGCGTGCCGCCTTGCGGCTTCAGGTCGAGCACCGTGTCCAGCTCGGGCGCGATGTGGGCGCGGTAGTTCCGGTACGGCGCGAACAGCCTCTCCCAGACGCGGTACAGGGGAACATCGTGGTTCCCGGCCGTGGTCACCAGCGGCCGCGGCCCCAGGTCGTCGAGAAAGGCCCTGGCCGCTCTGTATTCGCCCACCTTGGCGCGTTGGGTCAGGTCCCCCGAAACGACGACGGCGTCGGGATCCAGGTCGTCCACGAAACGCAGCAGCGCGGCGGTGACCACCGGCCGGTGCGGCTTTCCGAAATGGACGTCCGAGACATGGAGGATGGTCACCCGGAAGCCCCGGAAGCAGCGCCCTTCCGGCTCCTCAGCTTCAACGCCCACACCGTGCCGAATCCGATCAGGAGCAGCGAGATCATCTGAGCCAGGGTGAACACGCCGAAGAACCGGTCGTCCTTGGCCCTGAAGATCTCCACGAAGAAGCGCTCGGCGCCGGCCAGGGCAAGCCACACCATGAACAGCCAGCCGGCACTGTGCGTGTGACCGCGCCAGCGCCACAGCAGCAGGAACATCAGCGTCGAGATGCCGGTTTCGTACAACTGGGTCGGATGTACGGGCAACACTTCGCCGTACCGCTCGATCATCGCCGGATCGACCGTGATTCCGAACTGGCTGCTGATCACGCTTGCCGTGCTGGGAGTCGGGCCGGTGGGAAACGCCACGCCAACCCAGGAGTCGGTCGGTCGGCCATAGTCGTCCCCTACGAGAAAGCAGCCCAGCCGGCCAACGCCGTAGGCCAGCGCGAGAGCGGGCGCGGCGGCATCGGCCGTCTTCCCGAGGGGCAGCTCAAGTTGGCGGATTCGCCAAACGACGAGGGCCGTCGCGAGCAGGAATCCACCGTACCAGACCATCCCGCCACGGGAAAACAGCATCCCCGCCGGATCGGCCAGGAGACGCGGGTAGTTCAGAAGCACGTAGTAGATTCTCGCTCCCACGACACCGCCGATCACCGCCCAGAACAGGAGGCTCCACGCCACCTCGGGGTCGTGCCCATCCCGCGCCAGCCCAGCT
This sequence comes from Longimicrobiales bacterium, assembly GCA_965116905.1. Taxonomy (GTDB): domain Bacteria; phylum Gemmatimonadota; class Gemmatimonadetes; order Longimicrobiales; family Gaopeijiaceae; genus Bin94. The sequence goes on from OZ220732.1 coordinate 3,967,719, forward strand.
TTGAGCACGTACCCGGCCGTCAGGAACGACATCATCATCATCACGCCGAACGTGGTCACCGGCGCGCCGCCCAGGATCGGGAGCCACTCGGGGAAATGGAAGAGATTGGGGTACACGGCGCCCTGCCTTGTTACTGGGGATCTCGGCCGGGTGGGTTGCCCGGCACGGGTTTTCGGCCCGCAACTCGTTTGGGCCTCCGGGGCCGCCAGCGGACCATGCCCGGGATGCCGACCCTGGCCGCTGCTTCTTCGAGCCCCTTGCCCGCACCCGCCTGCAACCGGAAAAGACCCGCCCGCGCGATCATCGCTCCGTTGTCCATCGACAGCCGGGGCGATCCCGCAAACAGGCGCCCTCGCTGCCCCAGCCCGTTGCGGATCCGGGTCCTCAAGGCACTGTTTGCCGCGACGCCGCCTCCCAGCAGCACCCGGCCGCAGCCTGTGGCCGCGACCGCCGCGAGCACCTTGCCCGCGAGCACGTCGATGACGGCGGTCTGGAACGAGGCAGCCAGGTGCGGCCGTTCGGCATCGATGGTGCCGGCCTCCTTCAGTCGCATCGCCGTCCGCGCGACGGCCGTTTTCAGTCCGGAGAAGGAGAAGTCGAAGTCTCCGGCCGCGGCCACCGCGGAGCCGCCACGAAGGCGCGCGACCGTGCTCAGCATGGGACGGGGGAACCTGTACCGGTCCGGGTCGCCGGAGGCAGCGGCCGCGGAAACGGCCGGACCGCCCGGGTAGGGGAGACCGAGGAGCTTGCCCACCTTGTCGAATGCCTCGCCGGCGGCATCGTCGCGCGTCTCGCCCATCAGATGGTAGCTGCCCCACGCGGGAACCCAGATCAGGAGCGTGTGTCCGCCCGAGACGAGGAGTGCGACGAAGGGCGGCTCCGCTTCGGGGTCCTCCAGCACGGGGCCGAAGATGTGCCCCTCCATGTGGTGCACCGGGACCATGGGAACGCCGAGCGCCAGCGCCGACGCGCGCGACCAGGTCACTCCGACCAGAAGCGCCCCGATCAGCCCCGGGCCGGCCGCCACCGCGATGGCGCCCAGGTCCCGCCGCTCGATGCCGGCTTCGCTCAGGGCGGCCGACACGACGGGCTCGATCCGCATGAGGTGGTCCCGGGCGGCGAGCTCCGGGACCACGCCGCCGTAGATCCGGTGCACATCCTGGGAGTGCACCACGAGGCTGCGGATCGCCCCGTCGCGGCCCAGCACGGACGCAGACGTCTCATCGCAGGTCGTTTCGATCCCCAGAATCGGCCCGGTCACGGCGCCTCATCCCTGCGGACCGAGACCGAGTCCGGTTCGACAATCCCTTCGACCCACTGTGGCAATCCGCTCAGGGCGACGGGAACCCGGGCATCTTCCACCTCTTCGAGTGTTCGCCGCAATTCCTCGGCGGTCGGGACGACGCGCAGTCTGAGCGCGGACGAGTCCACCCGCGCCAGCACCTCGCCCGCTCCATACAAGGTGACCGGGACGGTCGCGGGATCAACCACCAGATCGTCACCGCCTCCCGGGATCGCCACCGTCAACGCCACGACGCGGCTCTGCTTCGAGGCCACCTCCACGGTCAGCGTGGCGGAGACCGGGTTCACCGCCAACCCTCCGAGACCGGCCGTATCGAGGGCGACGTCGAATCGCCCGGATTCGGTGACCCCGCCCAGATCGAACGGCTCGAGGAACACCGTCTCCAGCTCGTCCACGAGGGAGGCGGCGCCCCGGACCCGGGTGAACAGGAGGTTGGCGCGCGGCTCGGCCACCATGGCCAGCGAATCGGACAATGCGCCGCTCAGGCGGACCGAAACGGGTATCTCCTCCTCCTTGTTCCTCTCGAAGAGCAGTCGTACCGAGCTGGGGGCGAAGTTCTCGATCGTGACGCTGCTTCTGTCCACGTTGCTTACCCAGTCCGGAATCAGCGTGACCACCGAGTCCTCGCCGAGAACGGAGTCCACGCGGATCACCATCGCGGGCTGAGACATCGCGACGCGTACCAGCTCGCCCTGCGGACCACTCACGCTCATCTGCACGGTGGGCGGCAGCGGCGGCGCCTTCAGAAACCAGTCGCGGTGGACCTGCTCCACCCTGACCTCCACATCGGGGATGGTCAGGCGCGCGGTGCGGTCGTCGGTCAGCCGCATGGTCACCCATAGCAGCACCGCAAGCGCCAGGGCCGAGATCTTGAGCCGCCAGTTGCGCACGATCACCCCGGACAGGGACACGGGTCAAAGAGCTCCGGCCAGGCGGCGAACCAGCGCGACGTTGGACTCCGAGTCCCACGCGGTGGCGCCGGCCACCTTCTTGTAGATCACGCCATCCGGGCCGATCAGGAACGATTCCGGCACCGCCGACGCCTGGTAGATGCGCTGGATGCGCCCGGACGGATCGAGAAGAACGGGGAACGTGAGCGCAAGATCGCGCGCGAAGGCGACCGGGTCTCCGCCGACGTTGCCCGACGGATCCACGCTTCCGCCGGGAGCATCGACGCTAATGGCCGCGATCTCGAATTCATCACGCGAGAACTGATCGTAGAGACGCTGCATGGAAGGCATCTCCTCCCGGCACGGCGCACACCACGTGGCCCAGATGTTCAGAAGGACGACCTTGCCGCCGTAGTCCTCCAGGGTGACCGGGTTCCCCTCGGCATCGGCCACCTCGAACCCCGGCGCCGGATACCCGGACACGACGGGCTGGATGCGCCCGCGCGTCAGCCATGCAACGAGCACGACCCCCATCACGACGACGGCGGCCAGGAGGTACGGAGCGCGGCTCGCTTTCACCCTAGGGCTCCCTGATCATTGCCTGCCCGACCGTCAGTCGGACAGCAGTTCCGGCTTCGACTTGAGTGTACGCTACGGGGTGTTGGGCGAACACCCGGTCCACATTCAATATGCTGTAACGCATGTCGAATTCCGACACGACCAGGCCCAGCATGTCCAGCACGGCGATTGCATCCTCGATCCACAGCCCGGCCAGGTCGGGGATGGGCAGGGTTGGCGGCCCCAGGCTTACCTCCATGCGCACGGCTCCGGGGAGCGCCAGTTCGGTGCCCGGCGCCGGATCGATCTGAAGCACCCGTCCCGCCGCAGCCTCGGATTCGACCGTGTCCACCTGGACCACGAAGCCGCTTGCTTCGAGTACCCGCGCGGCGCGGCCGCCGAGCAGTCGCGTCACGTCCGGTACGGCACCGATTTCGGGTCCGAGAGAGAGCGTGAGGCGCACCCCGGCACCCGGGAGCGCCGTCCGGCCGGGGAGGGGACTCTGTCCGATGACCGTACCTGCCGCAATCACGGGATGATGCACCGAGTCCACCCGCGCAACAGTCAGACCCGAATCCGCAAGCTGCGCCACGGCCGGCCCGAAAACGCTGCCCGCCAGGTCCGGCACGCCCTGGAAGGAAGGAGGTGCCGCAGCCGGGGGAAAGACGAGCCTCGTCGCCACCAGGTATCCCGATATCACGCCGGCGGCCGCAATCGCGATGGCCAGCCGGGTGGACTTTCCCACCGCCAGGGCCGGCAGGCGCGGGGACTTTCGGGCGGGCCGGCGAGGGGACTCTCGGGCGGACCGGCGCCGGGACTTTCGGGCGGGCGAGCGAGGGGACTTTCGTCTCCGGCGGATCGAGCTGCCCAGATCCATCAGCCGCCCACCCGTCGCAGGCGTGCCGCGAACGCACCGTCGAAGCCGCTCTCGTGCGGCAGCACCACCAGGCAGCCGCGTGCGTCCAGGAAACGTTCGGGGGCGGTCCCGGGTTGCACGCGGAAGTCCGGATGCCGTGCTAGGAATCTCTTCACCTGACCCCAGTTCTCCTCTGGCTCAAGGGCACATGTAGCGTAAACCAGGAGCCCGCCCCGGGGAACCGCGGCGGCCGCACCCCGAAGGATCTCGCGCTGCAAGCCGGCCAGGACGCGAAGATCGCGTTCGCCGACCCGCCATCGGCCATCCGGGTGCCGTCGCAGGGTCCCGGTCCCGCTGCACGGTACGTCGACAACCACCGTTCCGGCTTCACGTAGCGGAGGAAAACGGGCGTCCGCCACAACCAGCCACGCGTTCGCGGCCAGCCGTCGCCGGGCTTCCGCCACCCTCGCAAGGCGTTTGGGGGACAGGTCGGCGGCGACCACGCCCTCCGCAGCGTCCGTCAGCGCCATGGCCTTGCCCCCGGGGGCGGCGCAGAGGTCCGCGACCAGCGACCCCGGGTCCGGCGAGACGTAGTCCACCACCAACGATGCCGCGGGGTCCTGAATGACACCGGGCACGGCCTGGAGCGCCTCGGCCGGATCCACGCCTCGCGGCAGCCGACACGCCGTAGCCCCATTCACGACCGACGCGTCCAGGCCCGCGTCGCGCAGCGCGTGCCTCGCCTGCGCCGCGTCCATGCCCACCGGACGCAGATAGATGGCCGGCTCGCAGTTGTTCGCGTCGACCAGCCGCCGCGCAGCCCCCGCCCCGAAGTGCCGGATCCACCTGCGCACCAGCCAGCCGGGATGCGATCCCCAGGACTCGAGGTAGCCCGCAGGATCGCTTTCCGGATCGGGAAACGCGTGCTTCCCGTGGCCAGAGGCGACCACCTTCCGCAAGACCGCGTTGACCAGACCCGCGGCCGCTCGTTTCGGCGTTCCCTTGATCTGCGCCACCGACTGCGAGACGGCGGCGTAGTCCGGCACGCCGTCCATTTCCAGGATCTGATAGGCGCCCAGGCGCAACACGGTGCGCACCTCCGGATCCAGCTCCGTCACGGGACAGGCGCTGTGCCGGTTGAGAACGGTGTCGATCCTGCCCCTGAGCCGCACGGTCCCGTAGACCAGCGTCCGGATCCAGGCCCGCCTCGGCGAGGAGGGCGCGCTCGACCTCTCCCACGCCACGTCGAGCCGCCGGCCGGACTCGACCTGTCCCAGTATGGATGCTGCCAGGAGCCGTTCGGGCGATGCGCCGCGCCCCCTTCGCCGCCGTGCGCGGCGCTCGGTCATGTGTTCTCCCGATCGAGCATTCCCTCTGCGGGCGACGACGGCACCGCGATCTCGCGCGCCTGCATTCTTCCCGCGAGGTAGGCCTCCCTCCCCGCGCGCACCGCGAGTTCCATCGCGCGGGCCATTTGCACGGGATCATCCGCGGCCGCAATGGCGGTGTTCATCAGCACCGCGTCGACGCCCTGTTCCATGGTCACGCACGCGTCCGATGCCGTGCCCACGCCCGCGTCCACGATGACCGGCACCGAGAGCCGCCGCTTGATTTCGCGAATGTAGTACGGGTTGACCACCCCAAGGCCACTGCCGATCGGGCTCGCCAGCGGCATCACCGCCACGCACCCCGCGTCCTCGAGCCGCAGGGCCGTGATGAGGTCGTCACTGGTATAGGCCATCACCTTGAACCCGTCCGCGACCAGCTCGGCCGCGGCCTCCAGCGTCGCGGCGGTGTCGGGAAGCAGGGTGCGCTCGTCGCCGATGACCTCGAGCTTGACCCAGTCGTTGAGCCCGGCCGCGCGTCCAAGCCGGGCGTATCGCAGGGCATCGGCCACCGTGTAGCACCCCGCGGTGTTCGGCAGGAGGAAGAACCGCGAGGGGTCGAGATGGTGAAGGATTCCCTCTTCGCGGCTGCGGTCCAGGTCGACCCTCCGCACGGCCACCGTAACCATTTCCGCCCCGCTGGCCCGGATCGCGTCCACCATCTCCCGGTTGCTGCGGTATTTGCCGGTCCCGACGATCAGGCGCGAGTCAAAGCTCCGCCCTCCAATGACGAACGAGCTGTCCTTCACGGCCCGCTACCCTCCTCCGACGAAGTGCACGAGTTCAATCCGGTCGCCCTCCTCGACCTGTGCGTCCGCGAGCGCGTCGCGGGCGAGGATCCGGCGGTTGTGCTCCACCACGACCATGCCCGGCTCCAGCTCCAGTTGCCGCAACAGCGCCCGGACGCTCAACCCCGCCTCGACCACCCGGGGCTTGCCGTTCAGCACGATGGACACCTCCCGGCGTCCCTTGTCGATTCCGGCTGTCGTCACGGCTCGGCCCCCTTGTCCAGCACTTCAAGGTAGCCACTCACCGCGTCGGGCGGATGGTCCGCCGCCCACACCCCGCTCAGGACCACCGCACCGTACGCGCCCTCGGCCAGGACGCCCGGCAGCGTGGCCGGCACGATTCCCCCGATGGCGAGCACGGGGACGCCGGCCAGCCGCACGGCCTCCGCCACGGTTCCCGGTCCGAGTGTCTCGCGCCCCGGGTGTGACGGAGTCGGGTAGACGGTCCCCAGCACCAGGTAGTCCAGCAGGTCCGCATTGAACATCGCGGCCTGCCGGAGGTCGTGGATGGATCTGCCGACCCGCAGACCTGCTGCATCCGCCGCCGCGCTGCCCGCAACCCGCAGCACGTCGGCGGGAGCGAGCGAGTCTTCGCGCAGGTGGACGCCGCCGGCCCCCGCCGCGAGCGCCACGTCCAGGCGGTCGTTGACCACCGCCATCGACCCCGTCGCGCGCGCGGTCTCCGCCAACCACCGCGCCACCTCGAAGAGCCGGGCCGTGTGCACGGTCCGCGCCCGCAGGTGGACCGCGAGCGACCCGCCTCCAGCCTGAAGGATCGGGTCGATCCGCTCACGATAGTCGGGTGCCGAGATGATCGGGTCTCCCGCGATGACGTGGAGCCGCGGCAGACCCGACGCCGATCCCCGGTCCGCGCGCCTACTCGAAGCGGTCCCCGACACCCGGCCCCCTGCCCCGGATCCATGCGGCGGCGTCCATGCGCCGCTTCCCGGGCGGCTGGACCTCGCCGACGCGGACAATCCCGTCTCCCGCCGCAACGGCAAGCCCACGCCTGGGATCGGCCTCCACGACGCGCCCCGGATCGCCCGTACCCCCGGCGCCGCGCGCCCCGAAGAGCTTGACCGGCTGCCTGCGCCAGATCGTCCACGCGCCCGGCACGTCGTCCATGGCCCGGATCAGCCGCGCCACCTGCGTACCGCCCCGGCACCAGTCGATGCGCGCCGACGACCGGTCGACCTTGGGCGCGAACGTGGCCCGGGCGTGGTCCTGCTCCACCTCGTCCACCGGCCCCGCCTCCAGCCGCGCCAGCGTCTCGGCGAGCAACGACGCGCCCAGCTCCGAGAGTCGAGCGGAGAGGAGCGCGGCGGTGTCCGCCGGCCCGATGGGACACTCGGCCGCGGCGAGGATCGGGCCCGCGTCCATCTTCTCCACCATGCGCATCACCGTGACGCCGGTCACCGGGTGGCCCCGCGCGATGGCCCAGGTGATGGGCGCCGCACCGCGCAGCACCGGAAGAAGCGACGCATGGACGTTGATCGACCCCAGCGGAGGTGCATCCAGAACGTCGCGCGAGAGGATCCGCCCGTAGGCGACGACGACGGAAATGTCCGGCGCAGCCGCGCGAAGTTCCTCCACGAACGTGCCGCCGCGCGGATCCTCGGGAGTCAGCACGCGGTGGCCACGGGATCGGGCGAAGCTCGCAACCGGCGACAGCGAGGGCTTTCGGCCCCGTCCCCGCGGGCGCTCCGGCTGCGTGACCACGCCGACGATCGTGTGGCCGGCACGCTCAACCGCCCGCAGCGACGGGATCGTGAAGTCGGGCGTGCCCCAGAAGAGGACGCGCACGCTAGCGCCGGGCGAATGGCGGAGGGGTTGCGTCCACGGGCTGCCAGCTCAGCTCCGGCCCTTGCCCTTTCGCCACTTCCTGAGGAGGATTCCTCGCTTCAGCGACGAAAGCCGGTCGATGAACAACACGCCGTCCAGGTGGTCCACCTCGTGCTGCAGCGCCCGGGCCAGCAAGCCGTCGGCCTCGATCCGCACCGGTTCACCCTCGGGTGACAGGGCTTCGACCGCGACCTCCAGGGAACGGGTGACCGTTTCCTCCAGCCCCGGCATGCTCAGGCACCCCTCGGTTTCCTTGCCGGTCTCACGGCTCGCTTCGACGACTACGGGGTTGATCAGGGCGTGCACGTGTCTCTCTTCATCCTCGTCGGCCACGTCCACAACCAGAATCCTCTGCGAGACGCCCACCTGCGGCGCGGCCAGGCCGATCCCCTCCGCATCGTACATGGTGTCGAACATGTCCCGGATCAGGAGGCGGGTCTCGTCGGTCACCGCGCCGACCGGAGACGCCTTCTCACGGAGGACCTTCGCGCCCATGATCTCGATATCGAGTACTGCCACGGGATCGCCCTACTTCGTGGCGCCTTCGTCCTCGGTCTTGCGCGCAATGTGCCCGCGGTCGACCACGAGGCGCGTGTTCTCGCCGCTCCTGATCGTGAGCTCGGTGTCGGTGGCGTGGACGATCACCCCGATGATGCCGCCGTTGGTCATCACGCGGTCACCCTTCGACAGCGTCTGCAGCATCTGCTGGTGCCGCTTCCTCTCCTTCTGCTGGGGCCTGATCAGAATGAAGTAGAAGATGGCGATCATCAGAACGATCTGGAAAAGAAAGACGGTCATGTTGTTGCCGCCCTCGCGGGGGACCAGCGGGGGCGACGGCATGAGCGCGGGCGCTGAGGCTGCGGCCGTGTAGAGTGACAAGTGTCTTCGTCCTTCGAACTGGGGTCGAACTGGGTCAGGAAGCGTCCGGGACGGCCCTGGCGGCACGGTAGCGCTCGAGCCATGACCGGGACCACTCACTAAAGGTACCCTCACGGATGCGCAACCGTGAAGCGATGGCCAGCCGAAGCAGGAAGCGAAGGTTGTGGATGGAGACCAGCCGGTGGCCGAGGCGCTCCCCGCAGACCAGCAGGTGGCGAATGTAGGCCCGGTCGTATCCCCGGCACGCCTGGCAATCGCATTCGGGGTCGATCGGCGACCGGTCCAGGCGAAAGCGCGCGCCCTTCAGGTTGATCTGGCCCTCGTCGAGACTCCACGCCGTGCCGTGGCGCGCGTTGCGGGTGGGCGCGACGCAGTCGAACATGTCGCACCCCCGCCCGATGGCCTCCAGGAGGTCGTCGGGGTAGCCCACCCCCATCAGGTAGCGCGGGCGGTCGCGCGGTAACAGCGAATCAAGCAGTTCCAGCGTGCGCCACATGTCTCCCTTGGCCTCGCCCACCGACAGGCCCCCGATCCCGTACCCCGGCCACTCGCCCAGGGCCATGACCGCCTCGGCCTGCTCGGTGCGCAGGTCATCGTACACGTTCCCCTGCAGCACGGGAAACAGGGCCTGCGGCGTCCGCGCGCCCGCGACAGTGGACTCGAAGCGTGCGCGGCACCGTTCCAGCCACGCCAGGGTCCGGCGGTTGGCACGCGCGGCATCCCGCCACTCGACGCCACCCGGAGCGCACTCGTCGAAGGCCATCATCACGTCGGCGCCCAGCCTCCGCTGGATGTCGATCACCCGCTCCGGCGAGAATTGGTGGCTGCTCCCGTCGATGTGGCTGCGGAAGAGGACCCCGTCATCGCCGATCTCCCGAGTGGACGCGAGCGAAAAGACCTGGTAGCCGCCGGAATCGGTGAGGATGGGCCCCTTCCAGCGCATGAAGTCGTGCAGTCCGCCCAGGGTCTCGACAACCTCGTCCCCCGGACGCAGGTAGAGGTGGTAGGTGTTGGCGAGCAGCATCGTGGCGCCCGCTCCCTCCAGTTCCTCCGGCGATACTCCCTTGACGGTGCCGGCCGTGCCCACGGGCATGAAGACGGGTGTCTCCACCCCGCCCCGCGGCAGGATGAGACGACCTGTCCGGGCTCGTCCGTCCACGGCGTCCAGACGGAAGCGTGCCCCGTGCACCGCGCCCAGCCCGCTGCGCGCACCGTCCACGTCCGTCACGGGACAACCGCCATCGCATCGCCGTAGGAATAGAAGCGGTAGCCGGCTGCGATCGCCTGGCTGTACGCCTCCCGGACCCGGTCGAGGCCCGCGATGGCCGCCACAAGCATCAGGAGGGTGGAACGGGGAAGGTGGAAGTTCGTGATCAGGCAGTCGACCGCCCGGAATTCGTATGGCGGATGGATAAACAGGTCCGTCGTGCCGGGCCCCGCGCGCAGTTCCGAGCGACCCTCGGCCACGCTCTCCAGCGTGCGCACAACGGTCGTCCCGACCGCCCACACCCGCCCGCCCCGCAACCGGCAATCGCGGTAGGCCCGCGCCGCCGATTCCGGCACGTCGAACCACTCGGCGTCCATGGTGTGACGGGACGGGTCTTCGGCGTCCACGGGACGAAAGGTCGCGGTCCCCACGTGCAGCGTCAGCGACGCTCTGCGAACACCCCGCTCTTCCAGTTCCGCGAGCAGTTCCGGGGTGAAATGGAGTCCCGCCGTGGGCGCCGCCACCGATCCTTCGCTCCGGGCATACACGGTTTGGTACCGTTCGCGGTCGAGGGGCTCGTCGTCCCGTTCGAGGTAGGGCGGCAGCGGTACGCGCCCGAATTCCCCCAGCGCCTCACCGATCGCCAGCGGCGTTTCCAGCCGAACGATCCGCCGTCCGTCCGGGCACGCGTCGAGGATCCGAACGGCAAGCTCGGGCCCCACCACCAGCGTGCGGCCCTTCTTCAACTTGCGACCCGGGCGGACCAGGGCCTCCCACACGCGGTCGTCCCCCGGATCGGCCGGCCTCAGCAACAGGACCTCGCCCGCTGCACCGGTAGGCTTCCTCCCCCGGAGCCGGGCCGGAAACACGCGGGTGTCATTGACGATCAGCAGGTCCCGTGAATCCATCAGCTCCGGCAGGTCCCGGAAGCGCATGTGCCGGACCTGGCCGGAGCTACGGCCGAGAGCCAGCAGGCGCGAGTCGGACCTGCGCGCGGCCGGATACCGGGCGATCCGCTCCGGCGGCAATACGTAGTCGAAGTCGGAGGTCGAGATGTTCGCGGCGGTACGGGCCCCGGGCGGCAATGACTGGGCCATTCAGGTGAATAGCGTCGGCTGGCCCGCCGAGGGTTCCTCTCCGGGCCCCGCGCCACCCTCGCCGGGGACCGGACGCCCGAAGCGCGTGAACGCCTTGCCCGTGGCGACCCGTCCACGCGGACCCCGCATCATGAAGCCCTCCTGGATCAGGAAGGGCTCGTAGACCTCCTCGATCGTCCCCGCATCTTCGCCCAGGGCCACCGCCAGCGAATTCAGACCCACCGGTCCGCCCTCGAAGTTGTCGATGATGGTGAGGAGAATCCTGACGTCCATCGCGTCGAGCCCGTATTCGTCCACGTTGAGCAACCTCAGGGCATCGCGCACGACCGACGCGTCGAGCACCCCGTCCGCCCGCACCTGTGCAAAGTCGCGCACCCGCCGCAATAGCCGGTTGGCCACGCGGGGCGTCCCTCGCGCGCGCTTCGCCAGTTCCGCCGCGCCCGCGTCCGTCGCCTCCACACCGAGGATCTCCGCGCTCCTCTCGATGATCCGGGCCAGGTCGCTGCTCGGGTAGAAGTCGAGCCGCTCGGTGATGCCGAAGCGGGCCCTCATCGGCGCGGTAAGCAGGCCGAAGCGGGTGGTGGCCCCGACCAGGGTAAACGGCTCGACCGCCATCGTCATGGTCTGCGCCCTCGGACCCTCGGACAGCCTGACCTCGACCCTGAAGTCCTCCATGGCCGGATACAGGAACTCCTCGATCACGGGACGCAGACGGTGTATCTCGTCGATGAAGAGGATGTCCCCGGCGCGGAGGTTGGTCAGCGCGCCCACCAGATCGGCGGGCTTCTCGATCACCGGTCCGGACGTGCTTGTGATGTTCACGGCCATTTCCCGCGCCAGCAGCATCGCCAGCGTCGTCTTGCCCAGTCCCGGGGGCCCGTGGAAGAGGATGTGGTCAAGCGGCTCGCCGCGTTCCGTTGCGGCTTCGATGGAAATCCGCAGCCCTTCCTTCACGCTGTCCTGGCCGACGAAGTGCCCCAGCCGCTCCGGCCGCAGCGACGCATCGGCGCGCGTCTCCTGCGGGAGCACCTCGGGTGTCGTCACTTCCGTTCGTCTGGCCATGCCGTTGTAGTCGTCCCTCCTACGTTGCCGGGCCGGCGCGGTCCGCCAGCACACGCCGCACGAGTTCCTCCGTCGTCTCGTCGCCGCCGCCATCGGAGGCGCCCCGCACAGCCGCATCGGCTTCGGTGAAGGAGTATCCGAGACTGATCAGGGCTGCCACCGCCTCTCCCGCCGTTCCCGAGTCCGGGTCGTCCCCTGCCTCGGTCACGGCAATGTCGCGGACCTTGTCGGACAGCTCCAGGATCACGCGTTCGGCGGTCTTCTTGCCCAGTCCACTGACCTGGATGAGGGCCTTGGCGTCCTGCTCGGCGATGGCCCGCGCAAGCCTGCCGGCGTGGTAGGCGCTCATCATGGCGAGAGCCAGCCGGGGACCCACCTTCTGCACGGTCAGAAGCCGCAGGAAGAGCACGCGCTCGCGCGTGTCCAGGAACCCGTACAGACTGGGCGTATCGTCGCGCACGATGTACGCGGTAAGGAGCTCCAGTTCATCGCCCTGGGGCGGAAGGCGATTGAATACCGTAAGCGGCACGTGCACCTCGTACACCACGCCGGAACCCGTGTCCACCTCGATCCGGTCGACGTCCAGACCGACCAGGCGGCCGCGAACCCGGCTGATCAAGAGGCCACCCGGGAGGCATCTGCACCCTGCGGAAGCGGTCCCGTGTACGCGTGGCACAGCGCGGCGGCGATTCCGTCGGCCGCATCGCTCGGCTTCGGATCCGACCGGAGGCGCAGGTGCCGGCGCACCATGTACGCGACCTGCTCCTTGGTGGCGGACCCGCTACCGGTGACCGCCCGCTTGATCGCGCGGGGGCTGTACTCGGCCACCTCGACGCCGCACCGGGCCGCCGCCACGATGATCGCGCCGCGTGCCTGTCCCAGCGTCATCGCGCTCCGCACGTTCTTGCCGTAGAACGCGCCCTCGATCGACAGGACCGCGGGACTCAACCGCGCAACCAGCTCCTCCACGCCCTCGTGGATCTCCAGGAGCCGCACCACGAGGGACGCGCGGGACGAGGTCCGGATCACCCCGCATTCGAGCAACTCCGCGCGGCGCCGGTCATCCACCGCCACCGCGCCGAACCCGGTGACGGCCGTGCCGGGATCGATGCCGAGCAGCACGCAGCCGTCCGGACCGGCGCCCGTGTTCACAGGGCCCGGGACAGCACCGACTCGTCGAGATCGGCGTTCGAATGCACCTGCTGCACGTCGTCGTGGTCGTCCAGCGCTTCCAGGAGCCTCAGCAACCGCTCGCCCGTCTTCCCCGCGACCCCCACTTCGTTCTTCGCGACCATCGCCAGTTGCGCCGACGCGACCGCGATGCCGGCCCCCACCAGGGCACGGCGCACATCGTGCAGCGAACCGGCATCGGTCGTGACAACGTATTCGCCCCCCGCGCTCGTCACGTCTTCTGCACCGGCCTCGACGGCGGCCTCGAAGACCGCGTCCTCGTCGACCTGCGCCGCATCGACGTAGATCATCCCCATGCGGTCGAACTGCCAGGCCACCGAGCCCGCCGTCCCGAGGTTGCCGCCATTCTTGTCCAGCAGATGGCGAACTTCGGCCACCGTCCGCTTCTGGTTGTCGGTCAGCGTTTCGATATACAGCGCCACGCCACCTGGACCATACCCCTCGTACGCGATCTCCTCGTAGGTCACGCCCTCGAGCTCGCCGGTACCGCGCTTTATGGCCCGGTCGATGTTCTCCTGGGGCATGTTGGCGGACTTCGCGGCGTCCACGCCAAGCCGCAGCCGCGGGTTGAAGTTGGGATCCCCGCCACCCTCGCGCGCCGCCACGGTGAGCTCGCGGATCAGCTTGGTGAACATCTGGCCGCGCTTCTGGTCGTTGACCGCTTTCTTGCGCTTGATCTGCGACCACTTGCTGTGTCCCGCCACAGCTTCCCCTCCGTAGGAAAACGACCCGGCCAACCCCGGATGCGCGCCAGGCGTCCGATGGACTAATATAGCGAACCGCGACCGGTCCCGATTTCGCCCGGACGGCCCATCATTCCCGGGGCGGTGTCACCTTTTGCGGGCGGGAACGATATAGTATCTGGGAGGGTTCAACAGGTACGGCCCGCGATCCGCCGCCCTGCCGCCCAGAAGCCGGCCACCAGACAGGCCCGAAGCGACCCAGACTGAAGGCACGATGACCAAGCACAGACTTCACGTCAGACTCCACGCCAGACTCCACGCCAGACTCTACGCCCTCGCCGTCGTCCTGATCGCATTCACGCACACGGCGTCCCTTGCCGCGCAGGACGCGAACGGCCCGACCGGGACCATCCTGGGCATCGTGTACGACAGCACCACGAGTGCTCCCCTGGCCGAGGCCCGGGTGGCCGTCATGGGGACGTCCGCGATCGGGAACACGGGCGAGAACGGAGAGTTCCGCCTGGACAGCGTGCCCGAGGGCGAACACACGTTGATGTTCTTTCACCAGAGGCTCGGCACGCTCGGCGTGGCGGGGTCGACCCAGCAGGTCGTCGTCCGGGGCGAGAGCGTGGCCGAAGCCTACCTCGCGATCCCCTCCAGGGAGACCATCCTGACCGCGTGGTGCTCGGCCGAGACCAACCTGGGCAACACCTCGATCGGCGGGGTCGTCACCGACGCGCTGACCTCCGTCCCGCTGCCGGGTGCGCGGGTCGTCGCTCTGGGGGACCGGGTGGGCGTCATGCAGCGGAGACGCGTGGTCGCGGAGGCGCGGACCGGGAATTCCGGCGAATTCAGGTTGTGTGGACTCGACGCGGACACCGAGCTGTCGATCACGGCGACCTTCGGCACCAACGCGACGCTCCCCGTGGAGATCGTCCGGGCGGGTCCGCACGTCATGGACATGACCATTCACATTTCCGACCCCGTCACGATCAACGGCACCGTGATGGACTACGCGACGCGCGCGCCCCTTCCGGGAGCCCAGGTCCGGCTCGTCGGCACGAACCACGACGCGATCACGAACGCCGAGGGCAGATTCGCATTCGCCGGCATCCCCCCCGGCAGGCAAATCATCCAGACGGACAACCTGGGCTACGCCACCCGTATCGACTCCCTGACCGTCTTCAGCAACGAAGCGCTCGGCTTCGAGATCCTGCTGGCCACCGAGGCCATCGTCCTCGAACCCCTCGTCGTGACCGGACGCCGGAGGGATCGCAGGATCACCACGACGCCGGGCACGCGCTTTTCGGGCTTGAGCGAGGCGCAGGTGGATTCCCTGATACCGCGGATGTTCGACTTCGCTTCGCTGGCCCGCGCTGCGCGGATGCCCGGCCTGTCCGTTACCGAGACATACATCGCCGATGCGTTCGGGACTCCGCAAATCGGCGTGTGCATCGAGATGCAGCGGGGCCGGGCCGGCACCAACCCCAACGCATGCAACATGGTCGAGGTGCGGATCAACGACGGTCCCGTCCCCGACCCCGCCTTCTTCCTCCACGAGCTGAATCCGCAGGACGTCAAGAGCATCCAGTTCATCACGCCCCTGGAGGCGGGCCTGCTATACGGAGACCGGGGCAGGAACGGCGTGCTGCTGATCTATACGCGGTAGGTCACGCGCCGGGTCTGGGCACGATCGCGTGGCCCGCCGTGACCGCTCAGTCGTCCCGCTCTTCCGCCTCCGCTACGATCTGCGCGACCCGCGCCGCCGGGACGTAGTCGTAGCCGAGCATCTTGCGCCTGTGGTGCCCCCTGCCCTGCGTGATCGAACGCAGCACCGAGGCGTACTTGTACAGCTCGGCCTCGGCCGCCTGTGCCTTGATCGCGGTCTTTCCCCCAACGGGCTCCATGCCGAGGACGCGGGCCGAGCGACCGTTCAGATCTCCCATGATGTCGCCCACGTACTCGTCCGGGGTGGTGACCGTGACCTCGACGATCGGCTCGAGCAGCGCCGGACTCGCCTTCTCGGCGACGTTCCTGAACGCGTAGGAACCGGCCACCTTGAAGGCGATGTCGGATGAATCGACCGAGTGGTACGAACCGTCGTAGCACTCGGCGGCGAAGTCGACCAGAGGATACCCGGCGATGACTCCCCTGCCGGCGGCCTCCTGGATCCCGCGGTCGACCGACGGCACGTACTTGGTCGGGATCACACCGCCCTTGATCGAGTTGACGAACTCATAGCCCTCGCCGCGGCCCAGCGGTCGCAGGCGAACCCAGCAGTCGCCGAACTGGCCGCGGCCGCCGGTCTGCTTCTTGAAACGCCCCTGTCCCTCGGCCGCTGCCCTGATCGTCTCGCGGTAGGCGATGCGCGGGCGCTCGGTCTCCACCGACACCGAGTACTTCCGCTTCATCCGCGCGAACTGCACGTCGAGGTGGAGTTCACCCATCCCGCGCGCAATCGTCTGGCGCAGCTCCGGGTTGAACGCGGCGACGAAGGTGGGGTCCTCCTCCTGCAACTTGCCCAGGGCCTCGCCCAGCTTGTCCTCGTCGGCGCGCGCCGCCCCCCGCACCGCGATCGAGATGTCCGGGCTCGGGAAGGCCACCCCATCGAGCGTGATCGCGTGTCCGGTCCCGCACAGGGTGTCGTTGGTGTGGGTGGACTTGAGCTTTGCGACGACGCCGATGTCGCCCGCGTGCAGCGCCTCCACCTCCACGCGCTCTCTTGCCTGCGGAATCGCGAGGTGATTGATCCGCTCGTTCGCGTTGCGCGTGGTGTTCCGCAGTTCGGTTCCGTTGACGATCATCCCGGAATACACGCGGAAGAGCGACAGCTCTCCGACATGGGGCTCGGCGCTCGTCTTGAAGACCAGGGCGCTCACGCCCTCGTCGTCGGCCGCGCGCAAACGCACCGAGTCGCCGTTGGCACCCGCGGCCTCGATGTCCCCGCCCTGGCCCGGATGCGGAAGCAGCTCGACCATCTTCTGCGCCAGGGCACGCACGCCCCAGGACTGCTCGGCCGCACCGCAGAACACGGGGACGGCCTCACCCTCGGCTACCGCCACCGCCAGCGCCTCGATCTGTTCCTCGGGCGAAATCTCATCTCCCTCCAGGTAGCGGTCGAGGAGGTCCTCGTCGGTCGTGGCCAGCGTCTCCATGAGCTCGGTCGTCCACTCCTCGAC
Organism: Longimicrobiales bacterium; assembly: GCA_965116905.1. Taxonomy (GTDB): domain Bacteria; phylum Gemmatimonadota; class Gemmatimonadetes; order Longimicrobiales; family Gaopeijiaceae; genus Bin94. The sequence goes on from OZ220732.1 coordinate 3,984,639, forward strand.
CTCGTCCGCGATCTCATCCGGGACCGGCCCCTCCTCGTACTCGCCCGTCATCGTGCCCGGCTTGTAGATGTGGGCCTTCCCCGTGAAGAGGTTCACGATGCCCCGGAATCCGTCACCCGCCCCGATCGGCACCTCCACCGGGATCGCGCCCGGGGCGAGCATTTCCTTCACCTCGTCCACAACCTTGGCGAAGTCGGCGTGCAACTTGTCCATCATGGACACGAACACCATGCGTGGAAGCCCCCGGTCCTCGCAGAGCTGCCACACCATCTCGGTCCCCACCTCCACCCCCGATGTCGCGCTCACCGTTACCAGCGCGGCATCGGCCACCCGCGCGGCGGCGGTCGCCTCGCCGACGAAGTCCATGTATCCCGGCGTGTCCAGCAGGTTGATCTTGGTTCCGTTCCAGACGGCGTGCGCGACGGTGAGCTGCATCGACATGCCGTGGCCCGTCTCCTCGGGCGTTGTCATCGTCAGCGCGGTGCCGTCGCCCACGCTCCCCTTCCGACGGGACGTTCCGGACGCGAAACACACCGCGTCGATGAGGGTCGATTTGCCGGACCCGCCGTGTCCGAGCACCACCACGTTGCGGATCTGTTCCGTTTTGAAAGACTTGGCCGCGGCCATGCCACCTCCTGTCGCTGATTGCCCGACCCCGTTCGCCCGGAGCCGCACGACGCCCTCGGGGGACGCCGTCATCCGGGGATGGGGCACCTTCGCGAATGGGCGAAGGGTTGCGGATTGTAGAAACCGCGCTACCGACGGGTCAAGGAGCCGGGCCCACGGCGATCACGCAAAGACCGGGCAGCCCGCCGCGCTTGGCGACCGCTAGTTGGCCTTCGTCTGCCTCGACACCCTGTCCAGGAGCTCGCGCTCCTCCGCGGTGAGCGACTCGATCCCCCTGGCCGATATCTTGTCGAGAACCGCGTCGACCTGGTCGAGTTCGGCCCGCTCACTGGCCGCCCGCCGACGCGCCCTCCGTTCTTCGAATGCAGCCGCGATGCGTCCCGACCCGGCGGCGTCGTCGCGTTTCCCCGTTCGTTTCCGGGGAGTACGCCCTCGCCGGCGAATCCCGGCCTTTCCACCCCGCGACACCCCACCTGCACCGGCGCCCCACCGCGAAGGGCCGCGCTGCCCGCTCCCGCGCTGCCCGCTGCCGCGCTGCCCGCGCCCACGCTGCCCGCCACGCCGACCCGCCCCCCAGCCCGCCGTGCCGCCCTGTCCCATCCCGCCAAATCCGCCCCCATACGTCGGCATCCATCCGCTCTTCACCAGCAGGAAGCCCGCCGCCGCACCCCCCAGGTGCGCCAGGTGCGCAACGCCGTCACGGCTCGGCCCGATCGCGCTCGCGAAGCTGAGGGCCACGAGAAAGCCGACCAGCCACTTCACCCGCACCGGGAACATCCCCCAGATGTAGACCGGCTGTTCCGGCCACGCCAGCGCGAAGGCGAGCATCAGGCCGTAGCACGCCGCCGACGCTCCCACGATCGTGGCGCCGGAGAACGCGAAGCTGAGCAACACGCCGCCGAGCCCGCACACCAGGTAGAACTTGATGAACATGTCCGACCCCCAGCGCTCCTCCAGGGGCGGCCCGAAAAAGAAGACGAAGAGCAGGTTCATCAGCAGGTGCCAGAGCCCGCCGTGCACGAACATGTACGTCACCATGCCCCACGGCCGGTCCGCCAGACGATCGGGCGAGAACCCGAACAGATCGATGATCAGGTCGCGGCCCACCGCCAGCCCGATCAGGAAGACCAGCGCATTCGCGATGAGCAGGATCCGGACCCACTGCGTGACATGGAAGCGCGCCGAGGGACCGCCGAACGACGATGACTGGTTCACGTATCTCACGGCATCTCTCCTGCCCGGCTCCGCTCGGCGACCCACGCCAACATTCGCGCGCCGCCGGGAGGTGCGCAACGCAACCTCACCGCCGGCGCCGCCGCCCCTTCCGCGAGCCCAGCCGGCATATGCGCTCGCACAGCTGCGGAAACTCGATGCCCGCCGCCCTGGCGGCCTTCGGCAACAGGCTGTTCCCCGTCAGGCCGGGCAGCGCATTCGCCTCCAGGCACCACGCCTTCCCGTCGCCGTCCACCATGAAGTCTACGCGCGAGAAGTGCTCCATTCCAAGCAGCCGGTGCACCTCCAGCGCCGTCCGCTGCAGCGTGCCGGTCAGCTCCGGGCCGATCCGCGCCGGCGCGATCTCCAGCGCCATGCCCGCTTCGTACTTGCAATCGAAGTCGAACAGCTCGTGCACCGGCTGGATCTCCACGACCGGCAGCGGCGCCCCGTCCAGGATCCCGACCGTGAACTCGCCGCCCGCCACGTAGGCCTCGTACATCACGGTGTCCCCGCCACCGGCCGCGACCGCCGTCGCCTCGTCCACCTCCGCCGCCGTCCTGGCCAGCGTCAGCCGCACCGACGAGCCGCCCGACACCGGCTTGACGATCACCGGCAGCCCCAGCCGTCCGGCCACGACGTCCCCCGCGGCCTCGCCCGCGATCCAGTCCGGGGTCGCCACCCCCCCATCCCGGAGGAGCCGCTTGGTGAGGTCCTTGTTCATGGCCAGCGCACACGCCACGGGGCCGCTCCCGGCGTACGGAATCCCCGACACCTCGAGCAGCGTCTGAATCGTGCCGTCCTCTCCCGCTCCGCCGTGGAGTGCGAGGAAAACAACGTCGGCCTCGGCCAGCGCGGGCTCGGATGCGATCACCGCGGCATCGGGGAGGGTGTTCGGTGCGCCTGCGGGAGGCTCGGGCACATCGGCGCGGCCGATTCCCGCGTCCAGAATCCTGCGTTCGAGCGCCGGGGACAGCAGCCCCGCGGCCGAATCGATGCTGGTCACCGCGTGTCCCGCGCTGCGCAGAGCCGCGGCCACCTCGCAACCGCTCGCAAGCGACACGCCCCGCTCCTCGGAGCTGCCCCCCAGGAGCACCGCCACGCACATCGGGCTCACGGCGATGCCGCCAGCGACCGGACCAGGTCGTACCGGGTCAGGATGCCATCCAGCGACCCGTGCGACCGGATCAGGACCGCGTGCGCGCCCCGCGTCAGCAACCGCGTGGCCGCGTCCGCGCCGGCGCCTTCGTCCACCACCGGATACGGCGGTCCCATCACCGATTCCACCTCCTGCTCGAGAACGGTGCGATCGGCCAGCACCGCCCCCATGAGTTCGCGCTCCGCGACGCTACCGACGCATTCTCCTGCCACCACGACCGGGAGCTGCGACACGTTGTGCGTGGACAGCGTCGAGACGGCCATGCGCACGGGCGTCTCGGGCGTCACCGTGAGCAGCCCCGGCAGCCGTTCGAGCTTGGCCGCCGCCATCTCCCCCACCGTGGCCTGCCTGCGCTCCAGGAAGCCGTTGTTGCGCATCCACTCGTCGTCGTACTGCTTGGTGAGGTAGCGCTCTCCCCAGTCGCAGAGGATGGCCACGACCAGGGCATCGGGGTCGTCGATACGGCGCGACTCCTCCAGCGCCGCGTGCACGATCAGGCCGGTCGACCCGCCCACGAAGAGCCCCTCCTCGCGCACCAGCCGGCGCGCCATGGCAAACGCCTCCGCGTCGGTCACCGTCCGGTATTCGTCGATGTACTCGACGTCCAGCGTCCCGGGGATCCTGTCGTTCCCGAGGCCCTCGACCTTGTACGGCTCGCCGCCACCGACCTCTCCCGTCCTGTGGTAGCCGGAGATGACCGACCCCACCGGGTCGACGCCGATCACCCGGATCTCCGGGTTTCTCTCCTTGAGGTGCCTTGCCGTCCCGGAGATCGTCCCGCCGGTCCCCGCGCCCGCGACGAAGTGCGTGATCCCGCCATCCGTCTGTCGCCACAGTTCGGGACCCGTGGTCAGGTAGTGCGCCTCCGGGTTGTCCCGGTTCTCGAACTGGTCGGCCAGAAAGGCGCCGGGCGTGGCCTCGGCGATGGCCCGGGCCCGGTTCACGTAGTGGTCCGGGTGATCCGGCGAAACGGCGGTCGGGGTGATCACCACTTCGGCGCCGAACGCACGCAGCAGCTTGACCTTTTCGCGGCTCATCTTGTCGGGCATGGTGAAGATGCACCGATACCCGCGAGATGCGGCCGCCATCGCGAGCGCCAGTCCCGTATTGCCGCTGGTGCCCTCGACCACGGTGCCGCCCGGCCGGAGCAGCCCCCGGTCCTCGGCCGACCGGATGATGGCGATCCCGATCCGGTCCTTGACCGATCCGCCCGGATTCATGAACTCGGCCTTGCCGTAGACGGGCGTGCGCATCCCCGCCGTGACGCGGTTCAGCCGTATCAGCGGCGTCCACCCCACGAGGTCGAGGACATCGTCGTACGGTCTCGCGTGGCGCGGCCCGCGGTCGGTCCCCGGATTCACCGTCGCCTCCCGGGGGGCGACTCGGGGAGCGGCTCGGGGGGCACTTCTCCGCTCTTCGAGAAGTGTACGGGCACGCGCGCCCAGACACTGAGAGGCTCCCCCGCCCGGCGCGCGGGCTCGAACTCCATGCTCCTGGCTCCGTGGACCGCCGCCGAATCGAGGGCCGCGTACCCGCTGCTCTCCAGCACCGCCACGCTGTCCACGCCTCCCTCCCGGTTGACCAGCACGCGCACGATCGTGCTCCCCTCGACGTCCTGGTCCCACAGCTCCAGGGGATACTCGACCCGGCTGTCCGAAAGCGGCGTCGGCCGCTCGATCCCCTGGTCGCCACCGCACGCCAGGACAAGCCACGTGGCCAGGCCAAGCCACGTCGCCAGGAGTCCTCGCATGTCCGGTTATCCCTTCCGCGCTTCGGCCCGGAGCGCGTGCAGCAGGTTGAGCGCTTCGAGCGGAGTCATGCGGTCCGGCTCAAGCGCGCGCAGCCGCTCGACCACGGGATGCCGCGCCGCGAACAGTGACAACTGGTCCCGGGCGACCTCCGACGAAGCGGCTCCCCCGCTCCGCTGGCCGAGTCCGGCGCCTCCACCCGTGTGTGTTCCCTCGAGCTCGGCGAGAAGTTCCATCGCACGCGCGATCAGGTGGGAAGGGAAGCCCGCGAGCCGTGCCACCTGGATCCCGTAGGACCGGTCCGCCCCACCCTCTTCGAGCCTTCTCAGGAAGACGATCCTCTCACCCGACTCCCTGACCGCCACGTTCAGGTTCCTGACGCCTGGAAGAAGATCGCCAAGCTGGGTCAGTTCGTGGTAGTGGGTCGCGCAAATGGCCTTCGCGCCCACCTGCTCATGGAGGTGCTCGGTGACCGCCCACGCGATCGAGACCCCGTCGTAGGTCGAGGTTCCCCGGCCGATCTCGTCGAGCAGGACGAGGCTCCGTTTGGTGGCGCCGTGGATGATCGCCGCGGTCTCGTTCATCTCGACCATGAACGTCGACTGGCCCCGCGCCAGGTTGTCGGAAGCCCCCACGCGCGTGAAGATCCGGTCGCAAACCCCCACGCGAGCCCGGTCGGCAGGCACGAACGATCCCACCTGCGCCATCAGCTGGATCAGGCCGGTCTGGCGCAGCACCGTGCTCTTGCCGGCCATGTTGGGGCCGGTCAGGATCACGATGCGCCCGTCCTCGTCCAGGACCAGGTCGTTGGGAATGAAGTCCTCGCGCGGCATCATGGTCTCGACGACCGGATGTCTTCCGGCCTCGATGTCGATGTCGAACTCCGTGGTCACGTCCGGGCACACATAGCCGCGCGCTTCCGCCACCTGGGCGAAGCCGGCCACGGCGTCCAGCACCGCGATCCGGCGCCCGGCCTCCTGGATCCGCGTCACCGCGATGGCCAGCTCGCCACGGACCCGGAGGAAGAGGTTCTGCTCCAGACGGCCGATCTTCTCCTCGGCCCCGAAGACCTTCTCCTCCCACTCCTTGAGCTCGGGCGTGAAGTACCGCTCGGCCCCGGTCAGCGTCTGCTTGCGGATGAAGTGCTCCGGCACCCGATCCAGGTTGGCTTTGGTGACTTCCAGGTAGTAGCCGAAGACCTTGTTGTAGCCGACCTTGAGCGACGCGATCCCGGTCCGTTCGCGCTCCCTCGCCTGCAGGCCGGCGATAAAGTCGCGCGCGCCGTCCCGGAGTGCCCGCAACTCGTCCAGCTCCGCGCTGAATCCCTCCCGAATCACGCCGCCGTCGGCCAGAGTCGGGGGAGCGTCCTCCGAGATGGCATCCGTGATCAGCGCGTCCAGGTCGTCCAGGGTATCGAAGTCCCTGCACAGATCACCGAGCAAACGGGTCTGCAGGGCGTCGCCGCACCCGGCAACCGCGGGAAGCTGACGCACCGAGAGCCCAAGCCCCAGCACCTCGCGCGGGGACGCGCGGCCGGTCCCCACCTTCGCGGCAAGGCGGTCCAGATCCCGAATCGATCCCAGGGCCGCCCGCAGCTCGGCGCGCGTGCCGGGGTCGGCGAACAGCTCCGCCACCGCCGCCAGCCGGTCCCGGATCTCCCCGGCGTCGAGCAGTGGCCTGAGCAGCCAGGTCCGCAGCAGGCGCGCGCCCATCGGGGTAGTGGTGGCGTCCAGCACCGACAGCAGCGTCGCATCCCCGTCCTGGGGACGCAGGGGCTCGACCAGCTCCAGGTTGCGCCGCGTCATCGCGTCGAGCGTCATGACCGCGTCGGGACGCTGGATTCGGGGGGACCGCAGGTGATCGACGGACCCGGGGCGGACCTCCTCGGCGTAGGCGACCAGCGCGCCGCCCGCCCGGATCAGCAGTTCGTCGCCCTGCTCGAAGCCGAACCCGTCCAGGGACAGCACTCCGTACCGCCTCTGGAGCTCCTCCCCGGCGGCTTCCAAGTCGAACACCCAGTCGGGCCGGATCGTGCGGACCACCCCATCCCCGAGGTCACACCACGGATCGCCCGACTCGGGAACGAGGACTTCGCGCGGGTCCAGCCGGTCGAGTTCGTCCCCCAGTTCGTCTGGCCCGGCGTGCAGCAGCACGATCTCGCCGGTCGAGACATCCAGCGCCCCCACACCTGCCACTCGCTCCCCGGGAACCAGCGCCACGATGAAGTTGTTCCTCGACGCCTCCAGCAGGCTGTCCGACACCACCGTCCCGGGCGTCACCGTCTCGACAACTTCCCTGCGGACGATGCCCCTGGCCTCGGCCGGATCCTCCACCTGCTCGCAGATCGCGACGCGTTTGCCGAGCTTGACCAGTCGCCCCAGGTACTCGTCGAGCGCCTTCGCGGGCACCCCGGCCAGCGGGACGCGGCTCGCCGCGCCGTTGTTGCGCGACGTGAGCGTCAGACCGAGCAGCCGCGACCCCTCCTCGGCGTCCTCGCAGAACAACTCGTAGAAGTCACCGACCCGGAAGAAGACGAGGGCGTCCCGGTGACGGGACTTCGCCTCCCGCCACTGGCGCATGAGCGGGGTTTCGAGGCCGCGATTCAGAAGCTTTGCCTGGCAGTCCGTGGATAACGGGATTTCCGATGGAGGTACGATACCGCGGCGATGACCATCGATCAACGGCCCCGCCAGGCGCCGCGGTGCATCGCCGAGGATGCGGCGCTACCCCAGGTCGACGCGCCGCAGCCGGTTCGCGTTGGCGACGACCGTGACCGAGCTGAACGCCATGGCCGCCCCCGCGATCATGGGAGAAAGGAGCAGGCCCAGCGAAGGGTAGAGAGCCCCCGCCGCAACCGGGATGCCGATCACGTTGTACGCGAATGCGCCGACCAGGTTCTGTGCGACATTGCGCCGGGTCGCGGCGGATATGCGGAGCAGTGTGTCGACACCGCGCAGGGAGTCGCCGAGAAGGGCGACGTCACCGGTTTGCAGGGCGACATCGGTCCCGCTCCCCATCGCGACGCCGACATCGGCCGTGGCCAGTGCGGGAGCGTCGTTGATTCCGTCGCCGACCATTGCGACCACGCGTCCCGCCTCGCGCAGCGCGACGATCTCGGCGGCCTTCTCCTCCGGGGAGACCCGCGCACGCACTCGTTCGATCCCGACCTCCGACGCGACTCTCGTGGCCGCGGACTCCTCGTCGCCGGTCAGCATCATGACCTCCACCCCCCGCGCGCGCAGGCGTTCCACCGCGGCCCGGGCCCCGGAACGCACCGTGTCGGCCACCGCGAAGGCCCCCATCGCGGCTCCGTCGACCGCCACCACGACCGGGGTCCCCCCTTCGGCGGCACCCCGGTCGAGGTGCGCACGCACCGGCGCGGCCGCGACCCCCGCGCTCTCGAGAAACTTCGGCGAGCCCACGAGCACCCGCCTGCCGGCGACCACCGCGGAGGCTCCCAGCCCGGGGTGCGCCGCGAAGTGCGCCGCCTCCCCGGCCCGGATCCCCCGCTCCCGCGCGTGCGCCACGATGGCGCGCGCGGCAGGGTGTTCCGACATCGCCTCCACCGCAACGGCCGTGGCCAGGAAGTCCTCCATGTCCACGCCGGGCGCCGGGTTCGCATGCGTCACCGCGGGCTTGCCCAGGGTGAGGGTGCCGGTCTTGTCGAGGACCACCGTGTCGACGTCGCGCGCGCGCTGCAGCGATTCGCCGTCGCGGATCAGGACGCCGTGCCTCGCCGCCCGGCCGATCGCGATCATGATCGAGATCGGCGTCGCGAGGCCCAGCGCGCACGGGCACGCGATCACCAGCACGGCGACGGCGGTCACCATGGCCAGGTTCACCCGCGGTTCGGGCCCGAAGAGGAACCACACCCCGAACGTGATCACGGCGACGGCCACCACCGCCGGGACGAAGTAGCCCGCCACGCGGTCCACGGTTCGCTGTATCGGCGGCTTGGTCCCCTGCGCCTTCCTGACCATGGCGACGATGCGGGAAAGGACCGTGTCGGAGCCGACCCGCGTGGCGAGCACCGTCAGCGCCCCCGTCCCGTTGACCGTCCCGCCCACGACCTCATCGCCCGGGGCCTTGTCCACCGGCGCGTTCTCGCCGGTCAGCATGGACTCGTCGACCTCGCTCCGGCCGTCGAGGACCCGGCCGTCCAGGGGGACTCCGGCACCGGGGCGCACCAGGAGCACGTCGCCGGGGACGACCTCCGCCACCGGAACCGTCTCGACGTCCTCGCCGGCGACGCGGTCGGCCGTCTCGGGTGTGAGGTCGAACAGGGCCCTCAGCGCCTTCGCCGTGCGGCCCTTCGCCTTCGCTTCGATGGCCTGACCGAGCACCACCAGCGTGATGACCACCGCCACCGCCTCGAAGAAGGGGCGGCCGCTCCCGGCCGGGAAGAGGTGGGGAGCGGCCACCGCCACCGTCGAGTACAGCCATGCCGCCCCGGTTCCGAGCGCGACCAGCGTATCCATGGTCGAGGTGCCTGCGCGCGCGGCGGACCAGGCGCCCGTGAAGAAGCGCCGGCCGACGTACACGAGAATCGGCAGGGTCAGGGCGGCCGAGAGCCACCACCCGGCGCGGAGCATGTCGGCGGTGAGCGCGGGGAGTCCCGGGACCATCTCCCAGTGCCCGATCACCACCACCGGGAGACCGCAGACGACGCCGACACGAAAGCGCCTCATGAGGTCGGCCTGCTCGGCATCCCTGTCCCGGTCGCGTTCGACCGCCGCCTCCAAGGCCGCACCGGAGCCGGCAAGCACCTCGGCGCCGTATCCCGCGCGCTCGACCGACTCCACCAGCGCCTCGGGGTCGGGTACGGCGTCTCCGTGACTCACGGTGGCCAGTTCGTCCACGAGGCTCACGCTGGCCTCCACCACACCGTCGACGGTGCCGAGGGCCCGCTCGACCGTGGTCACACAGGCGGCGCAGTGCATCCCGCGCACGCTCAACTGGACGTCGGTCACCGCTACGCCGCCCCCGCGGAGCCCCGCCGGCGCGCCTGCAGGCCGAGCAGCCACTCTTCGAGCAGGACTTCGTCGGGGATCGCGCTGGCCTTGAGCAGCTGGTCGAGACGCCGGAGTCCGTGAAGCGCGCGAGCCAGGTCGGCCCGCGTCCAGCGCCGGGCCTGCGCGGTGATCCTTCGCGCGAGGAAGCGCTGGTACGGTGGCAGCGCCGCCTGCAGAGCAGCCGCGCCTCCCTCCATGGCCACACCGATGCGCAACAGTGTGGTCGACAGGCCGATCACCAGGCCCACGGCGGTCTCACCCTGCGCGAGCAGGACCGGAAGTCCCCCGACGGCCTCGTTGACCCGCCGGTTGCCGACCAGATCGAACCACGCCCAGCGGTCCTGCTGCGGCAGCTGGAGCCCGCCCTTTCGCACCGCATCCACATCCACGGGCCGGTCCGGCCCCACCATTGCGACGAGCTTGCGCACCTCCTGCGTCAGCACCCCCAGGTCCGTCCCCGCCGCTCCCGCCAGTGCCTGTGCGGCCTCGATCTCGATCGTCGCGCCGAGCTCTCCGTCCGCCCAGGACACGAGCCACGCCGGAGTCGCGTCGGCGGACACCGGCCTGAACTCGACGGCCTGCGCGGTGCGGGCCAGATCCTTGTAGAACTTTGCCCGGGACTGCTTCGGCACGGAGGCCTGCAGGATCAGCACGAGGCCCGGGGGCGGGCTTCCCGCGGCGTCAAGCACCACCTTGCGCGCCGCCGGACTGGACGCCAGCGCTTCGACCTCCCTGACCAGCACGACACGCCAATCGGCCATCATCGGCGGGGTCGAGATCACCGATGCGAGCCGCTCCACGGAAATCTCGGATCCCCGGAGCACATCGACGTTGAAGTCGCGCGTCGCCGCATCGGCATACTGCTCGACGAGGGCCCTGGCGGCGGTGTCCTTGCGGTACTCGTCACCGCCGTGGAGGAAGAACACGCCCCCCTTGCCGGGGGCGCTCAGGGACCGGGGCAACGACACCGTCGGGACTGGAAAGAGGGTTCGCGCCTAATGCTGGTCCAGCCCGGCCTCGACCTCGCGAGCGATCGCGCGGGCGGGCGTCTGCCCGTACTCGAAGAGCATGGAACGCGCGATCTCGACCGGGGCCGCCCGCGCCGGCGGCGCGGGGAACGGGCGGGGCACCGAAAACATGAGCGGCGTCAACGGCACGGTGGGCGCGCTGGCCACGACGGGTGGCATGTCCACCTCGGGCGTCTGCAGCGCCAGGAACGGGAGCCAGGCCGCGGCCGTCAACAGCACCGTCACAATCAGGGACGCGGCCAGCGTCATTCCCGACCCCGCGGCGCCCAGCGCCCTGGGCCTGAGTTCTTCCATGCGGGCCAGGCGGCGAACGGCGACAACCCTGGTCGGCTGGGCAGCCATCTCCGGCCGCCCCGCGCGCAGGACCTGGACACCCCTGCGAATGACCCGGTCGTACCGGGCGCAGGAAGCGCACGCCTCGATATGCCGGGTCCATCGTGATCTGGCCTCGGGCTCGAGGCGACCGTCGCGGTAATCCGAATAGCCGTCCAGAAAGCGCCGGCACTCCAGCGGCACGGGGCGCGCTTCACGGCGCGCTCGCCACAAACCCGAGATCTTGCCTTTCACCACACCTGGTATCCGTCGCTTCGTGCCAATGTCGCCTGGTGCCAATATCGATCCGGCAACCAATATCCTCGCCGGGGGCCCGTCCCGCCAGAGGCGCCGAAGCCACCGACACCGACGCCGACCCCGACGCAATTGTATACAGCCGGGCGGTGATGAAGGTTCCCGGCAGGCGGACGTTCAGGCAGGCAGAGATCCGGGCGGACGTTCAGGCGGACGTCCGGAGATGCAACCGGCCACCGTCGGCCCCGTGGCCGTCCGGTTCAGTCGACCATCGGCGCGATGATCCGCGCGAAGTTGTTGCGGGCGCGGTTCAGCCGACTCTTGACCGTACCCAGGTTGCAGCCCGTGATCTCGGCGATTTCCTCGTAGGTCTTGCCCTGCAGCTCCCTCAGCACGAAGACGGTCCGGTGGTGGTCCGGCAGCCCATCCACCGCCTCGCTGACCTTCTCCTTCAGGAAACGACGGCGATACAGATCGTCCGGACGCGTCTTGGGGTCTTCCCACTCGAGCGGCCGATAGTCCGCGTCCCAGTTCCGGGTGACCGTCTGAAAGAGCACCAGGGGGTTTCTGGCACGATTCCGCAGTTCATTCTTGGCCAGGTTCCCGGCGATCGTGTAGATCCACGTCGAGAACTTCCTGGCCTGGTCGAAGCGATGCAGGTGCCTGTAAACACGCACGAAGGTCTCCTGGACGAGGTCCTCGGCCCGCTCGCGGTCTCCCACGGTGCGGTGGACAAAGCTCTGAAGGCGCCTGTCGTAGCGGCGCACCAACTCGGCAAAGGCGCTGTCGTCGCCATCAAGGAAACACTGAACAACCTGGCTGTCGTTCAGGGCGGCGAGGCGCCGTTTCATCTCCCTGGCTGAACGGCGTCGGCTGCCGCCGTTCTGATCGGCCTGAAGCAGCTTGGCTCGTGCCATGTTGCCACGCTCCTCTCAACAGACTGCGGAAACGAAACCACCCTGCAACCCCCGCGCAGGGTGCTCTGCCACGCTGAATGCGCAGGAACCGTGCCAAACGGACTGCCGCATGCCCACTGGGTCTCCGCGCTGAATGTGTCCTCGGCTGGGGACACCCGATTCCCGCTGGAAAGACAGGGGGGACGGCGGGCCGGCGGGCCGTCGACAACGTCCTGGCCAGTCGGGGCCGCGCCCTGGGTTGCTCCTCGGGGCCGCAACGCTGCGTTGCTCCTCGGGCCCCCAGCGCTGCTATGGGTCCTGAGCCGGATCCCGCGCCGAATCGTGCGCCCCGCCGCGCAGCAGGAAGCGCGCTCCGTACAGGATCGTCACCAGGGTCTTGCCGTCGGTGATTTCTCCCGAGCGCACCATCGCCAGAGCCCCGGAAAGCGGGAGACGCACGACCTCGAGGAACTCGTCCTCGTCGGCCTGCGCGCGGCCGCGCACCAGGTCGAACGCGGCGTAGAGGTGGATCTCCTCGTTGGTGAAGCCGGGCGTGGTGTGGATCGTGGTCAGCGCGACCAGCCGGCCCGCGCGCACGCCCGCCTCCTCTTCCAGCTCGCGCATCGCGCACTGCTCCCAGCTCTCCCCCGGCTCGATGATCCCCGCCGGGACCTCGTAGATATACCCGCCGGCGGCGTACCGGTACTGGCGCACGAGGAGAACATCCGGGTCCTCGTCGCGTTCGCTCCCGAGCACGGGCAGCACGGCGGCCGCGCCGCGGTGGCGCACGAGCTCCAGTTCACCGACCGAACCGTCGGGGAAGCGAACCGTGTCGACGCTCAGGTGCACGACCCGGCCGTCGTGAATGAGCGACGTGTTCATCAGGGCTCGCCGGTCCTCGCTCATGCGCCTGCTTCCGGCCCGCTCTCGTCGTGGACATGGACGGGGCCGATGTCCAGCCCCTCGAGCTGCCCGGCCACCTCGTCGGCGTCACCCACCACGACGGTGCACAGCTCGCCCGGGCGGAGATGCGCGCGGGCGGCGGCCGCGACGTCCGCCTTCGTCACCCTTCCGATCCTCTCGCGGTACCTGCGGTAGTAGTCGTCGCCGAGGTCGTAGACGATCATTCCGGCGACTCTGGAGGCGATCTGACCCGTCGTCTCCGCCCGCAGCGGAAACACGCCGGCGAGGTAGCTGCGCGCGGTCTCCACCTCCTCCGGTTGCGGGCCGGTCGCCACGATTCCCTCGATCTCCCTGACGATCTCGGCCACCGCGGCTCCGGTCACGGCGTTCTCGACCGCGGTGGACACGGCAAATGGCCCCGGTCCCCGCCGGGGGGAAAACGACGAGGTCACCCCGTAGGTGAAGCCGTGCCTCTCGCGCAGATTCAGGTTGAGCCGCGACGAGAACGAGCCGCCCAGGATGAGGTTGAGCACGATCGTCGCAAAGTAGTCGTCCACCGCGCGGTCGACTCCGACGTGCCCGATGCGGATCTGGGACTGGACCGAGCCCGGCCGGTGCACCACGTGAACGGTCCGCTTCCGGCTGCGCGGGCGCACGCTGGGCTCCGGGGGCGCTTCAACGTGCCGCTGCCAGCCACCCAGGGCTTCCTCCGCAACGGACATCGCCTCGGCCGGTGCGAGGTTCCCCACGATCACGACCGCTGCCTCGGCCGGACCGTAGCGACACGCTGCAAACGTGCGCGCATCGTCCGCGCCGAGGCGTGTGAGCGAGGCCTCGACCCCTCCCAGCGGCCGGCCGTAGGTCGCGCCGTTCGCGAAAACGAAACGGGCGTGCGCATCGACCGCCAGCGCCGAGGGGTTCATCCGCCTGTGTGCGGCAGTCGCCAGCCGCTGCTGCCGGTAGCGCTCGAACTCCGCCTCCTCGAAGGCCGGCCGGCGGACCATCTCCGCCAGAAGCGGCATGGCCCGCGCCACGTGCTCGGCCTGGCAGGAGACGGCCACCGTCGTCGAATCCCAGCCGGTCGCCGCGCCAAAGCTCGCGCCGACGCCCTCGAGCGCCAGCGCCAGCTCCGCGCTGGAAAGACGCGAGGTCCCTCCCTCGAGTGCGTCGGCGGTCAGAACCGCCAGGCCGGAGTCACTCGCCGGCACGGCGGTCTCGCCGGCGCGCAGCAGCACCATCGCGGTCACGATCGGAAAGGTGTCCTGCGAGACCAGGCGCACGTCCATCCCGTTGCTCAGGCGCTGCCGGTCGATCCCGGGGAAGTCGTAGGGGCGGATCGGACCGGCCGCGGGCGGAGAACGGCCGATGCTCATGCTCCCGGCCCGGCCGGCGGCGGCGATCCACCCGGAGATCCGCCCGGAATGTACCGGACGCTGACCCGATTCGCGGGGTGCAGAAGACCGCGTGCCCACTCGCGTGCCTCTTCGACGGTGACGCTGCGGAGCCGGGACAGGTCGTCGTTCAGACGCGCGGCATCCCCGAAGCAGGTCGCGTACATCGAGAGCAGGTCGGCGCGCGACTCCACGCGCTGCAGCTCCCTGAGCGTGCGCGTCTCCGTGCCGACCACGGCCCGTGCGACTTCCTCCTGCGTGAGCGTGCCGGCATCGTCGATCACCGCCGCGACCGCGTCTTCGAGGTCGTCGATGCCGGTGTCGGGGAAGCCGGTCGCGATGACCAGGAAGATCGTGACGCCGGTGGTCAGCGGAAGGAGGTGGCAGCTGGCCGACTTCGCGCGGCGGGAGCGCACCACGCGGTCGTAGAGCCGTGAAGACCGCCCCGAGCCGAGACAGTTGGCCACCACCTCCCCGGGGTAGAAGGCGTCGGTCGTGAAGGGCGGCACGCGCGAAGCCATGTAGATCCGCGGCAGGGGCACCGCCGCGTGCACGTCGGCGCGCAGGGTCTCGCCGGTGGAAAACGGAATCCTGGCCGTGCCGGGGACGGGGGGCGGGGGCGGGCCCGCGGGTATCTCCTCGAAGTAGCGCCTGACCCGGCCGTGCGCCTGTTCGGCGTCGAAGTCGCCGCAGACCGAGATCACGGCGTTGTTGGGGAGGTAGTAGGTGGCGAAGAACTCGTGCACGTCATCCAGCGTGGCGGCGGCGATGTCCTCCATGGAGCCGATCACGGTGTGGTGGTACGGATGGGTGGCCGGGAGGAGGAGCGACTGCATCCTCTCGTCCCAGTCCCCATAGGGCTGATTGTCGTATCGCTGCCTACGCTCGTTCATGACCACGTCGCGCTGGTTCTCCAGCTTCTCCTCGGTCATCGCAGGCAGCATCCACCCCATGCGGTCCGATTCCAGCCACAGCGCAAGGTCGAGGTGGTGGGACGGCACGGTGTCGTAGTAGTTCGTGCGGTCGAACCATGTCGTCGCGTTGGCCACGCCCCCCACCTTCTCGATGTGATGGAAGTGCCCGTTCTTCGGGACGTGCGCCGACCCCTGGAACATCATGTGCTCGAAGAGATGCGCGAACCCGGTATGCCCCGGCGTCTCGTTCCTGGACCCCACGCCGTACCAGAGGTTGACCCCCACGACCGGCGTGGTCCGGTCCGGCGCCAGGACAAGCCTGAGGCCGTTTGCGAGCGTGTGCTGCTCGATTTCGATCATGTCCGCATCGCGCGCTGCGCCGTTCCCCTCCAACACCGGTTGCACCATCTTTCCCTGCGTGCGACAACACTCTAGCAGTTGACGACGCTGCACAAGGCGCCCGGGTTGCAGGCCGGCAAGCCCTGAAGGAGGCATTCCGTGGGATTCACTCCCTTCGCGATGGAGCGGTGGCAATCCACCTGGGAGCATCGGGTGGAATTCAACCTGTCGGAGAGCGGCGTTCATCCCCTGACGGTCGGGGAACTGCTTTCGATGGCCGGCGGCTCGACGGATCTCGCGCGCGTCCGGCTCGGATACGGGCAGTCGAACGGTTCGGACGAGTTGAGGGCCCTCGTCGCTTCACTGTACCCGGGTGCGTCGGACCGCTCGGTGGTCGTCACCACCGGCGGAGCCGAGGCGAACTTCGTGGGATTCTGGGAGCTCGCGGCGGCCAGCGGGCCGGTGGCGGTCATGCTGCCCAACTACATGCAGGTTCCCGGACTGATCGAAAACTTCGAAGGGGGGTACGCACCCTTCCACCTTCGCGAAGAGGCCGGTTGGCGCCCCGATCTCGATCAGCTCGAAGCGGCACTGCGGGGCGGAGCGGGATTCATCCTGATCACGAACCCCAACAACCCCACCGGCATCGCCCTGACCGAGGCCGAGACCGACGAGATCGTCCGTCTGGCGGATCGGTACGGCGCCTGGATCCTCTCGGACGAGGTGTACCAGGGCGCCGAGGTGGGTGAAGACCCGGTCCCGTCGTTCTGGGGCCGCTACGACAAGGTGCTGGTGACGAACACGATGTCCAAGGCGTACGCGCTACCCGGACTGCGCCTGGGGTGGGTGGTGGGTCCCGACGACGTCGTGGAGCGGCTGTGGGCCCGCACCGACTACACCACGATCGCGCCCGCGTCGCTCTCGGACGCGCTCGCCACCGTCGCGCTGTCGCCGGACGTGCGTCCCCGGATCCTTGAGCGGACCCGCGGCATCATCCGCCACAACCTGCGCGTGATGAGCGACTGGATGGACGGCCACGGAGGCCTGTTCAGCTACACGCCCCCCGACGCGGGCGCGATCTGCATGGTGCGGTACCACGCGCCGACCGGGTCGCTGGAGCTCGCCGAGCGGCTACGGGTCGAGCACAGCCTGCTCATCGTTCCCGGCGCCCATTTCGGCGTCGAGGGGACGATGCGGATCGGGTTCGGACTGCCGGAGGACGAACTCGTGCAGGGGCTGGAGCGCCTGGGGTCCGTCTTCGCCACGGCAGGCACCGCATAGTAGAGTATGCGGAAAGACGCTTTATGTATATCGAAGTTTACATGAACGATCTCGGGTCACAGCCCGAGGTCATCCGTTTCCACCGGCGTCACGCAGTCGGGTTCGTCGTAGCCGGCCCGGTTCACCGCCCTTGAGACGGGGTACAGGTTGAGCTCGGGTGTCTCGGCTCCGCCCAGGATGGCGTTCAGCGCCGTGGGCGTCGTGCCCCGCGCCAGCCAGTCGTCCCAGCTGTGCGCGGGAAGAATGACCGGGACCCTGTCGTGGAGCCAGCGGATCGCGTCGGGGGCATCCCGCGTGAGGATCGAGAACGTCAGCAGCCTGGAGCCGGTTCGCGACCGCCAGGTGGACCAGATCCCGGCCATGGCGAAGACCTCCCGCCCGGCCTGGTGCAGCCAGTACGGCTGCTTTCCCGTCGGGCGCCTCTCCCACTCGTAGAAGCCGTCGGCCGGCACCAGGCAGCGTTGCGCGAGGAAGGACTCCCGGAAGGCCCTCCGTTCACCGACCGTTTCGGACCGCGCATTGATCATGCGGGGTCCCACGCGCGGGCTGTCCGCCCAGTGCGGGACGAGGCCCCACCGCATGAGACCGGCCCGCCTGCCCGTGGGCGCGGCGATCACGATCGGCGCCTCCTCGGTGGGAGCGACGTTGTAGCGGGGGCGGTGGTGCGCCAGGCCCGGCGAAGTCTCCGCCCTGAACGCGCCGACGACGGCGTCGACCTCGACGGCTAGACTGAAGCGGCCGCACACGGACTCAGCCGCCGGACGAAGCAGCCTCCGCCAGCGCGTCCACCGCCGTTGCGCTCGCGATGCCGGCGGTGTCCCTCACGACGAAGAAGCCGTCCTCTCCCTGCTCCTGATAGAGCGGCATCAGGAGCCGGCCGCTCTTCGGCACCACCACTTCGCCGTGGCGGTCGTCGCCGACCACGTCTCCCACTCGCACGCGCTGGAAGTTGCGGAAGCCCGGACGGGTCCGGTAGCGGTCAGCCGGCTCGACCGGGTGGCGATACGTGCTCTCGAGCACCCGGGGCAACCCCCGGTATGCGTGCCTGAGCGCCCGGTACGCGGCTGCGGCCTCGGGCACGTCCCCCCAGTCGAGCAGGCCCGCCGCGTGGATCGCCAGCCAGACCGCGCTGGCCGCCCTCACCCTCGCGTCCGCTTCCTCGTGCTGTCCGCATTCGAAGACGGCCGACGTATACCCCAGGTGGTCCATGTAGCTGTTGAAGGTGCCCTCGAGGTGCTGGTCCAGCTTCATGACCAGCGGCGCCGGTATGGCCATCGCGAAACGCTTGTTGTGGGGCAGGTCGCTCGCGGTCGTAAAGGCCCCGCCGCCGCCCGAGGTCGTGTGGATGTCGAGAACGTACACGGGACCCCGGCGCCGCTCCGCCACCTCGTCCAGCACGTCGAGAATCCGGAGCATCTCCAGGTCCTCGTGCTGCAGTGCGCTGCCGTTCGCCGCATCCAGGGACCTCACCGCCGAGACCCTGGCCGGCGTCCACGCGCGGTTCAGGTCGTACGCGAGGAAGCGGCGCCCGGCCTCGAGTGCCTGCAGGTTGCCCGCCACCGCGATGAACTCGCCCCTGAGAAGCCGCCTGCGCGCGGCGACCGCCTCGATGATCGCCTCCAGCGCCCGCACCCCGGCCGGCTCGTTGCCGTGCAGCCCTCCGATGCAGAGAAGCAGCGGGCCCGAGCCGACGCCCGTGACGCGCTCGATGACCCCGCGCCGCGAGAGCCACTCTGCCCGCCCCACCGACGCGCCCGCCACCCGGTCAGCCACTCGTGGCTAGTCCTCCTGGAGCCGTTCTTCGAGGAGATGATAGGCCATCGGCATGAAGTCCGTTTCGCTCACCAGGCCGACCAGCTGACCGTCCTGGACCACCGGCAGCGCCGAGACCCGGTTGCTTCGCATGCTGCTTATCGCCTCGAGGGTCGTCGTGTCCGGCGACGCCGTCACCGGACTCCGCTCCATGATCTCGCTCACGGGGATGCTCTCGGCCTCCGCCTGCGTCCGGCCCTCGGCCATCAGGCGCAGGATCGAACGATAGGACACGATGCCGACCAGCCGGTGGTCGTTGTCCTCGATCAGCACATGACGAATCTGGCGTACGTGCATGAGGTAGGCGACCAGCTCCACCAGCTCGTCCTGGTTCACCGTCGTCAGAGACGTCGTCATGTATTGCTCGACGCGCATGTAGTTGTGCTTCCAGCCTCCGGCCTCGCTGAGTTCGGCCGGCTCCCAGCGCGCCACCGGAAGCCCCTTCTTCTGCTGGCGCACCGTCGCGGACGTAAGCGCCGCCAGCTGCTCGCCCTTCGTACCCGCCCCCTTGAGGTTGCTCAGGGACCGGAGCGCCCAGCTGGCCCCCGTCACACCCTTCGACACGCGCTCCTCGATCACGTCGAGATAGCGGTCCAGCTCCGTCTCGTACACCGGGTAGCGCCTCAGTCCCTCCCGGGCGAACGGCAGCAGCGTGTCCAGGACCAGCCGGTCGGCCGGGCCGCTCTTCCCGTCGAGCCACGCCATCCCGCCCCGCAGCCCGAGCCGCGAGGCGGCCAGGAAGTTGGCCTTGGCGTCGTCGAATTCCATGCGCTCCGTGAGGTCGGGGACCGCCTCGGCAACGCCCAGCACGGTCCCGATCCAGAAGACCGTGTTGGCCATCTCGTCCAGCGTGGACGGGCCCGCCGGAAGGGCGCGGCACTCAATGCGCAGGTGCGGCTGGCCCTTCGAGATGCCGTAGCACGGCCGGTTCCACCGGTAGACGGTGCCGTTGAAGAGCTGAAGGGCCTGCAGCCTGGGAACGCCTCCGTCCTCCAGCACCTCGAGCGCATCCTCCTCCACGTCCATCGCGAGGAGCACCCGGAAGGTGGCGATGTCCTCCTGGAAGAGCTCGGTCACCGACTTCTCCAGCCAGCTGCCCCCGAACCGCACGCGCGGACTCATCTCCCGCATGTGAAGGTCGGCCCCGCGGGTATCGAGCGACTGCCGGAAGAGCGCGATCCGCGTCTCGGCCCACAGCCGGCGACCGAAGAGCAGCGGCGAGTTGACCGACGCGGCGAGTATGGGCCCCGTGACGGCCTGGGCCACGTTGTAGAAGTGCGCGAACTCGTCCGCGGACACCTGCAGGTGGACCTGCGCACTCGTGTTGCAGGCCTCGAGCATCACGGAATCGTGCTGGATCATCAGCTCGTCCGTGCCCCTGATCCGCAACCGGAAGCCGCTCCCCGCCTGGTTCATGGCTTCGTTGAGGGCGTAGTAGCGTTCCCGCGGTGTGATGTTGTCGAGCGAGAGGTCCGACTTGGTCAGGGTGGGCAGGATGCCGGTGAGCACGGCCTCGGAGTTGTGCAGCCGGGCGGCATCGCGCACGCGCGTCACATAGCTGTCGAGTTCCGCGTGCATGTCGGAAAAACACGACCCCTCGAGAAGCCGCGGCGACAGGTTGGCCTCCAGGTTGAAGCGCGCCAGCTCGGTCGTGAACGGCTCGTCGTCGAGTTCGTCCAGGACCTGGACCGCCACCGGCGCCGGCCGCCAGGCCTCGTCTACGAGAAAGAATTCCTGCTCGGCGCCGAACCGGCGGATCCCGGATTCGATTCGGCCGTCCTCGAGGAGGCGCTCCAGCGCCTGGAGGTCCCTGAGGAGCGCGCGAGTAAAGACCCGGATGGCCTCCGGGGATGTCTGGGGCTTGAGATCGACGCCCATTAGCGTTCCTGGATTCTTCCGGTCCGATGTCCTTGTGTGTACGCCTCGCGACGGATTCTATCTGAAAGGGCCGCCCTAGCGAAAGGTCGCGATGGCCGCGAGGGCCTTCTTCGTGATCGCCGGCACCCGGACCCGGTCCGCGGGATACCCCGCTACGAGCAGCAGGAAGGGACGCTCGTTCGGCGGCCTGTCCAGGATCTCGTTGAGGAAGTTCATCGGCGACGGGGTGTGGGTCAGCGTCGCCAGCCCCGCATGGTGGAGCGCCGTGATCAGGATACCCGTCGCGATCCCCACGCTCTCCTGCACGTAGTAGTTCTTGAGCTTCCGCCCATCCCGGCCGACCATGTACCGCTCGGCGAAGATCGCGATCAGGTACGGGGCGGTCTCCAGGAATGGCTTGTGCTCGTCCGTGCCGAGCGCGGCCAGGGCATCGAGCCACTCCTTCGGGGCGCCGCCGCGATAGAACGCCCGCTCCTCGGCCTCGGCCGCGACCCTGATGCGGGCCTTGATCTCCGGGTCGGAAACGGCCACGAAGTGCCACGGCTGATGGTTCGCCCCGCTCGGCGCGGTCCCCGCCGCTCGAATGCACTCCTCGATCACGCCGCGGGGCACCGGCCGGTCGCTGTATTCCCTGACCGTGCGGCGGCGCTGTGCCTCGGCCCGGAACTCCGACGCGCGCGCCGTCATCTCGGCGGGCGGGCGCTCGATCCAGGATTCGAGCGGAACGAAGCGGGGGTCGGTCAACGGAAAGGGCTTTCCGGCCGTGCGGGCGCGCTCATTCGCGGCCGTGAGGGTGCGCTCATTCGCGGCCGCGCAGGCGCGTGTAGGCGGCAACGACATCGCCCCCGCTCCACTCGCGCACCACACTGGAGGCCGGCACGCCCAGGGAGCGCGACAGGAAGCGTACGTTCACCAGTCCCACCAGTTCCTCGTCCGAGAGCGAGACATTGCGCCATTCGGAGGCGACACGGGCCTCGAAGCGCTCGTACGCGCCGGCCAGGAATCCCGGGGAACCGTCGATGGGCACGTGAAAGTCACCCGCGTGCACCGAGTAGCCCCCGGCGATCTCCAACCAGCTGGCACCGCGCCGCCGCTGGGCCACGACGACGTCGGGGGGAACACCCGCGCGTGTCGCCAGTCGCAGGACGACCGGTATCTCGGCGGTGGAAAGGTCCCAACGGGCCAGAACCATGACCTCGCCCGCGGGCGTGCCGAAATACTCGCCCACGGCGCGGAGAAACGCCGCGTCTTCGGGGTTTCCCTGCTGTGCCTCAAGTACTCCAGGTGCAAGTACGAAAAGCAGCGCCGCCGCGGCCTTCGATCTTCCCGGGTTCCACATTCTTGCCGTCTCCTGTCGCTTCCGAAATGTCACCGCGCCGGCGCCTGCCCGCCAGCCCCGCCCCGCGCCCCGCCGGCCCGGCGCCTCACCGCTCCGGGTGCATTTTGCGGCGTTATCCGCGGACTGCGAGCGCCCGCAGCGCCCGTTCGCGGGCCGCAACCACGGGCGAGCACCCCGCGTCGTCGGCCTCGCGGAAGATCGCCGCCAGCGAACCACCGATGGAGCGGACGCGCGACTCCAGGTCGCCGGGATCGAGTATCCCCCGCTCCATGAGCCCGAACGACATCGCGCCGCCGCCGTTGATCACGTAGTCGGGCGCGTACAGGATCCCGCGTGCCCTCAGCCGGTCCGCGTCCTCCGGCACCTCGAGCTGGTTGTTGGCGGCGCCGGCGACGATGCGGCAGCGCAGGCGCGGAATCGAGCGCTGGTTGAGGGTCGCACCGACCGCGCTGGGGGCGTACACGTCGCACTCGGTGTCGTACACCGCGCCGGGGTCGACCGCAGTCCCGCCGCACCGCGCGGCGACGGCACTCGCACGCTCCGCGTCGATTTCGGACACGAGCACGCGCGCACCCGAGTCGCGCAGAAGGCCCGCCAGCGCGCCACCCACGTCTCCCGCGCCCTGGACCAGCACCGACTTCCCGGTGAGATCCGGGCTGCCGTCGAGGTGGTTCACCGCCGCCACGATGCCCGCGTGAACTCCCACGGCCGTGTAGGGACTCGGATTCGGCGGCGGGTTGCCGTCGTGGCTGCCCGCCACCGCGTTCGTGAGCGCTGCGAGAAAGGTCATGTCCTCGCGGGTCGTCCCGAGGTCCTCGCCGACGCTGTAGCCCCCGTCCAGGGCGTTCAGCACGCGGGCGAAGCGCCGGAACAGGCTGCGGCGCCGCTCCCCCGCGACAGGCCCGGGAACGGATAGCACGGACTTCCCGCCCCCGTACGGCAGGTCGATCGCCGCCCACTTGCTGGTCATGCCCTCGGCCAGCCTCATCGCGTCGTGCAGCGCCTCGGCGGGCGACGGATAGCTCTTGAGGCGGCAGCCGCCCGTCGGGCGGCCAAGGGTGTTGTCGTGGAGCGCCACGAAGATCCAGCTCCGCGTCTCCTCGTGAAAGGACGAGACGACGCCCAGGCCATCCCATCCCTCGATCAGCGTTTCCAGCCCGATCTGCGTGCCGCCGGCGCCGTTGTCGGCGCCCGCCGGACCACGCCGCCCCTCCGTGTTGGAATTCCTCACCTGGGTCGAGCCTCCTTTCGGTACACGAAGCGCAATCCCGACCAGTCCCGGTCGATCGCGCATATCTTGTTGTCCACCATGCCGCCCGCGAGACCCGCACGCCGGACATCCGACTCGCGGATGTCGCTCGCCAATCTGCCGGCCAGCTTCGGCCAGGCAAGCCAGAGCCCGCCATTCCAGTTCAACTGGGGACTGAAGCGGTCGACGGTTCCCGGGAGCGCCGCCAGCGCGGGCAGAAAGACCACGATCACGTCGTAGCGACGCGGCCCGGAAAAACCGTGGTCGACAATCACCGAGGCCGGGAGGTCGAGCGCCGCTGCAAAGTCATCCGGGCCGCCCGCCCATCCGACGCGGTGCCCTTCGCCGATTCCCAGCTTTCGCGCGAGCGGGGTTCCCGAGTAGCCCGCCATGCAGTCCTCCATGAAGTTTGGTGGAAACGATGGAGTAAGTTAGAACACCACCCACCACCGAGAGGCCCCGCCAATGGAATGGATTGCGAATCCGGAAGCCTGGGTTGCCCTGGCCACCCTCGCAGTGTTGGAGATCGTTCTGGGGATCGACAACATCATCTTCATATCGATTCTGGCCGACAAGCTGCCGAAGGAGCGTCAGGCGAGCGCGCGGCGTCTCGGCCTGCTGCTGGCGATGATCAGCCGCCTGGCCCTGTTGGGGACCATCAACATGATCATGCGGCTCACGGCGCCCCTCTTCAGCTTCGTGGGACACGCCTTTTCGGGACGCGATCTGATCCTGATCGTCGGAGGGCTCTTTCTGCTGACCAAGGCCACCCGCGAGATCCACCATCGACTCGAGGGGGACGAAGAGCACGGCGGAAAGGCACGCGCCGCGAGCTACGGGGCCATCCTTGTCCAGATCGCCATCATGGACATGGTCTTCTCGCTCGACTCGGTGATCACCGCCGTGGGACTCGCGGAGGACTTCGCGGTGATGGCCATCGCCATCGTCCTCGCCGTCACCGTGATGCTGCTCGCCGCCAACGCGGTGTCGCGATTCGTCAATAATCACCCGACGGTGAAGATGCTGGCCCTGAGCTTCCTTCTCCTGCTCGGCATGACGCTGGTGGCCGAGGGCTTCGGACAGCACATCCCGAAGGGGTACATCTACTTCGCGATGGGCTTCTCGATCTTCGTGGAGGGCCTGAACCTCAGGGCCAGGGCGGGCCGGCCGGTCGAACTGCGGCCGGTCGAACTGCGGCGGCCCCCGCGGAAGCCGGCGCCGCAGACCGATCCGCCCGCGACCGGGGCCGGCTGAGTACGCCCGAGAGGATTCGAACCTCTGGCCTCTGCCTCCGGAGGGCAGCGCTCTATCCAGCTGAGCTACGGGCGCAAGGAGCAGTAATGATCCAAGACGGCCGATCCGGGGTCAAGGGGAATGATCCAGGAGGACGGGCGTCATAAGCCGAGTTCTGTGTCCCGCCTGCGCGGCGGGCGGAATCATTTGTCTGGGATCCGGATCGCTCCGAACCTCTAGCGGCCTACCCGGGACTCCGACGGGGCAGGCGACCCCTCGTCCCCTATTTGGCCTTGCTCCGGGTGGGGTTTGCCGTGCGACCCCTGTTGCCAGCGGCCCGGTGCGCTCTTACCGCACCCTTTCACCCTTGCCTGTGTCCCCGGGGGACCATCGGCGGTCTGCTCTCTGCGGCACTTTCCGTCGCCTCGCGGCGCCCGGGCGTTACCCGGCACCCTGCCTTGTGGAGCTCGGACTTTCCTCCGTCCGGCAAGCCCTGCGGACTTCCGGCGGCGATCCCTCGGCCCGTCCTCCTGGACCTGAATGATGATAGCGAACGCGCGGCGCTGGCCATACCGGGCGGCCGGCAAGACATCGGAGCGTCGGCGTGAGCTGTCTCGTAACTCAAGTCACTGCAACGGAACAAATGTCTTGCGGGATTGTGGAAAACATGCGATAATGCGTCCGTGACGTTTCCCGAGTCCCTGCCCTTCCAACCTGGAAACCCCAGCCAGGAATGACCCGGAACCGCTTCGCGAAAACTTCGAGAGCCTGGTTCGGGCTCCTCGCGACAGCTGCCCTCGGATCGTCCCCATACGCCGCGTTCGCGGCATCTCCCGCCTCGTCGCAGGCGACCCAGACCACCCCCGGCGACAACGACGAAGCGGTGGTCGTGTACCTGGTGCGTCACGCGGAACGCGCCGAGAACGGGACCGACGATCCGCCGCTGGCGCTTGCCGGCCAGATCCGCGTGCAGCAGCTCCTGGGAATGCTCGCGGACGTGGACCTGACCCACGTGCACACGACCGACTTCAAGCGCACGCGGGACACCGCCCGCCCCTTTGCCGAAAAAGCCGGCGTCGAGTCCGCGATCTACGATCCACGCGACCTGGAAGCCCTGGCCACGGAGATCGCGGGGACGCCGGGGCGCCATCTGGTCGCCGGTCACAGCAACACCACGCCGCAGCTGGTGGCGGCCCTGGGTGGCGACCCGTCGGATCCGATCGACGAATTCGAATACGACCGGCTCTACATTGTGGTCATTCAGCCGGGCAAGCCGGCCATGACGACCCTCCTGCGCTTCGGAGAGCCGTACGTCGAGGGTCTGGACTTCGGCCTGCGCGCGGGATCGACCGCCCTCAGAAGCTCACAACCAGGGCCACGGTAACGACCTGGTCCAGCTTCTTGCGGGGCACGAGCACCTCGCCTGCGGATTCGCCCAGTGCCGTCGACAACGGGACGCTGGCGAGCGCGGGACGGTTGTCGAAGGTCGCACGGAAGGACGTCTTCAGGCCCAAGTGCTCGTTCATCGCGACGCTCAGCGAGTTCGTCCAGTCGGCGCGCACGTCACGGGTATCGTCGCCGTTCCCGTCGAGCACGAGGTCGCTTCGCCAGTCCGAGTTGTCCGTCAGCTGAAGCCGGAACTCGCACGACACCCTCGCTCCCAGGAAGCGGTCGCTCCACTCCGGATCCGGGACCACGTCCTGCTGGAGCGTGTGGGTGAGGCCGTAGGCGGTGCGCAAGCTCCGTCCCTCCGACTCGGTCCAGCGGGTGGAGACGCCCAGGACATTGACGAGCCGGTTCTGAACGCCGGCGAAGGTGTTGCGGGTCCAGCCCGACTGTACAAAGAACGCGGTCCTCTCGGAGACCCTGCGGTCGAACCGCATCCTGGTGTAGTAGTTCTCCACCGACGTCAGCGTGGTGGACTGCTCGTCGATGCGGTAGTCGGTCGGCGTGCCCACGGCCGCGCGCGTCAGCCGCGTGGTGCGGGTTCGGATTCCTCCGGCTTCGATCTTGACGTCGCTGCGTTCCCATGAACGGGTCAGCGTGGTTGCGATTCCGAGCGTCGACGACACCGCGTTGCCGCCGGTGCGCACGAAGCTGAGTTCGCTCGAATTCATCCAGCGGCCCTGGTCCTGGAGCGCGCCGGCCGCCGAGGACGGCACAAGCAGGAGACACAAGGCCGCTGCCGAAGCCAGGGCGTGACTCGGGGCCGCCGGCCACAATATCGTTGCTGTCTTCACGTTCCGTCCCTTCCCTTCCCTTGGAGTTGTTCCCAACGATGGCACGTTACGCTACGGAGTTCACCGGCGCGTTCTTCCTTGTGCTCACGATCGGTCTGGTCACCGTTCAGGGCGTCGTGCCCGCGCCCGTCGCCATCGGTGCGGCCCTGATGGTGCTGGTCTACATGGGCGGACACATCTCGGGCGCGCACTACAACCCGGCGATCAGCATCGCGATCATGGTGCGGGGCAAGCTCGACCGCCGTGAACTGGTCCCCTATGCGATGGCCCAGGTTGCGGGCGCCGCCCTCGCCGCGCTGGTCGTCGCCGGTCTGACTGGCAGGTTCCTTGTTGTGGCCCCGGCCTCCGGCACTTCCGCCATCGTCGCGCTGCTCGCCGAACTGCTGTATACCTTCGCGCTGGCGCTGGTGATCCTGAACGTAGCAACCTCGCCGCGCACCGAAGGCAACTCCTACTACGGACTGGCCATCGGATTCACGGTGATGGCCGGCGCCTTTGCGGTCGGCGGGATCTCCGGCGGAGTCTTCAACCCGGCGGTGGGAACCGGTCCGATCCTGGTGGCGCTGGCGGATGGTGGTTCCCTCGGTGCGCTGTGGATCTACTGGGCGGGACCACTTGCTGGAGCGCTCCTCGCGGTACCGGTTTACCGACTTCAGCACCCGACTACCGGCGAGAGTGAGCGAGGGTAGCACCGCACCGCGGAAGCCGCCCGCAGCGTTTTCGGCAAGTCCGCTACCAGACGGTCACGTATCCGTCAGCTGCGAGGTCCCAGCGCCGACCGTAGACGTGGAGTCGCCTGGTCGGCACGCCGCCGTCCGTGAGCATTCCCCCGGCGTGCGTCCATCCGAGGACACTGCCTTCCAGGTTCATCATGTCGACACCGCGCTCGCGCATGCTGCGGGCGTAGGCCGAACTGCGGGCGCCGATCGTGCAGTACGCGACCAGGGTGCGGCCGCTTCGCCCGAGTTCGTCCAGGCGGTCCTCGAAGTCTTCGGCCGTGATCGCCCTGGGCAGCGTCGACACGGCCCGCTCCGCGTCGGTCCGCACGTCCACCAGCACGATGTCGGCCGATGGCAGCGCGCGCCTGAGCGACTCCGGAGAGATCGTCGGGACATCGGGATAGTCGGCCTTCAGTGCCTCCACCAGCCGGAGCACAGCCGCGTGCCGGGCCTCCTCGGTTCCGCGGGCCTGGGCGTGGGCCGGGGCGGGGGGCGCCACGCATGCCGCCAGAGCGAGCAGCACGACGCACCTCCGCATGAGTTTCGGGGTCCGCATGAGTTTCAGGGTCCGCATGAGTTTCGGGGCGGGGGCGTCACGCATGCCGGTATGCCGGGGTGAAGATGTCGTTCACGGCCGCGACCCGGAAGCCCTCTCGCTCGAGCAACGACGCGGCGGCGGATGCGCGCGCACCGCTGAGGCAGTGGACGAGCAGTTCCCCGTCGCGCGGGAGCTCCTCGAGTCGCGCGGCGAGCCGCGTGTGGGCGATGTTCGTCGCACCGTCGATGCACGACCGTTCGAACTCGGTGGCGCGCCGCACGTCCAGCACGTGCACGCCGGCGGCGGCGCGGCGGCGCTCCAGTTCGGCGAAGTCGATGGCCTCGATGCTTGCGAGGCGGGTGCCGTTGGTGCGGCACGCTTCCAGTTCCGCGGGCGTCGTCCAGGCCGTGACCCGGTCGAGGCCGATCCTGACCAGGTCGCGCACCGCTTCGTCGACCTGTGCCTCTTCGCAGACCAGCGCGATCCGCGCCGCCGGGTCGATGTAGCAACCCGCGATCGTGGGGAAGGACTTGTTGAGCGGCGCGTAGATGGAACCCGGGACGTGGGCTTCATAGTAGCCCAGCCGATCGGCGCGGGTATCGAGGACGATCGACCCGGGGTCGGCGGCCAGGGACAGGAGTTCGGCGCCCGTCAGCCGCCTGGGCCGGGGCAAGGGGCCGAGCAGCGCGGGGCCGCGCCGGTTCTCGACCTTCATGCGACCGAAGTAGAGGGGGGGCTCGGGCTGGCCGTCGAGGATGTACGAGACGAAGGCCTCCTCGCCGCTCCGAACGGCCGCCAGCGCGGGACTGAACCGCTTCTCGTAGCCGGCGGTGGTGTCGGGGACCGCGCCGAGAGCCTTGCCGCAGGCGCTGCCGGCGCCGTGGCCGGGCCAGATACGCAGGTAGTCCGGCAGTTCGAAGATCCCGACCGCGGAGCCGTAGAGACGGCGCGCCGAGGGTTCCATCTCGCCCGCGAGACCCGCGGCCGACTCGAGGAGGTCGGGGCGGCCGAGATCGCCGACGAAGATGAAGTCGCCCGAAACCATGCCCATGGGCTCGGAGGCGCCGCTTCCCCGGTCGGTGATCATGAAGCTCAGGTGCTCGGGCGTGTGGCCGGGGGTGTGCACGGCCCGGATATCGATTCCCCCTACGCTGAAACCGTCTCCGTCGCGCAGCAGGGTGACCCGGTCGCGGCCCTCGGCCCATTCGTACTCCCAGTCCGGTCCGCCCTCTGCCGAAAGGTAGGCGCGGCACCCGAGGCGATCCGTGAACTCCAGGCACCCCGAGAGGAAATCGGCGTGAATGTGGGTCTCCGTCACGGCCGTGATCCGCAGTCCCTCCCGCCGCGCGAGCGCCACGTAGCGGTCGATGTCGCGCTGCGGGTCGATCACGACGGCCTCGCGCGAACGCTGGCACCCCACGAGGTACGCGTGCTGAGCCAGCTTGTCGTCGACGATCTGTCTGAAGAACATGTGTTTCCTAACGGACCCGCGGCCCTGCCTGTCGTAGACGCGGAACGTGCAAGCTAAGGCGCGTTCCCGGAGAATGCAGTATCGAGCCTTTCAACATAGGAAGAAATCACGATGAATACGGCAAACGGGAACATCCGGACGACGACCGCCGCGGCTCTCTTGCTTGTTGCGGCAGCGGCAGTGGCCGCGGAGCACGCCGAGGGTCAGCGGCGGGGGAATATGGGGATGCGTGCCCGGGGTGCGGGCGCGTCGACGGTCGAGTACGCGCTGAGGCGCGCCGAAGCGCTCGAGCTGACCGAGGACCAGGTGACCCGCCTGGAAGCGCTTCGGGTCGGTGTGGTGGCGGAGAGAAGCGCTAACGCCGCCAGGCTCATGGAACTGTCCTCGGAAGTCCGCGCCGGGATCACGGAGCGCGGCGCCATTCGGGAGGAACTGGCAGCGCTGCGGGAGGCGGGCGCGACCAACCGCGGGAACCTCCGCGACCAGCTCGGCGACATCCTCACCAGCGACCAGCAGGAGGAGCTCCGTAGGGCGCTCAGGCGCGCGGTGTGGCAGAACCGGCGCGGAACGATTCCGCGTGTCGACCGGCAGCGCGGTCCGTGGCGCGGGCGGGGCCTCGACCGCAACCGGAGGGGACCTCGGGCCCCGAGGCGCGATCGCCCGGGACGCTGACCCCGGAACGGGACACGAACCCGGAGTTATGATATATTGGGCACGCTTCCCGCGCCCTGCTAGCTCAACTGGTAGAGCATCCGACTCTTAATCGGCAGGTTCGGGGTTCGAGTCCCTGGCGGGGCACTGGCATGGGGTGGCTTCGGCGATGGCCGGGGCCACCCCATCGTTCATGGCAGGTATGCGCGCAGGGCGACCACGGCCTGGTCGGCACGGACCCGGAACCGGCCGATGGCGGCGGGCAGCAGCGCGAATCCGACCGATCCCAACCGGAGCGCGTCGTTCCGCCCGGCTTCCAGAGTCGCCGAACCCGACAGGACGCCCCATACCTCACACGTCTCGCCGTCGCGGAGGGCCTCGAAGTCGCACCCGGCGTCCAGGCCCACCCGTTCGACCACGAATTCGGCGCATTCGGCCAGCACCTCGCGCTTCACCCCATCGCCGTCGTGGACCAGCCGCGGGCCAGCGGGCGCGGCAGCGGTGCCCGAGAAGTCGATCACGTCCAGCGCGCGCTCGACGTGCAGTTGCCGCGGCTTTCCGTCGGGACCCGGGCGGTCCCAGTCGTGGACCCGGTAGGTCGTGTCCGAACACTGCTGGATCTCGACCAGGACGATCCCCGACAGGATGCCGTGCACCGTACCCGCCGGGACGAGGATCGCGTCCCCGGGCTCGACCGGCACCCGGTTGAGGCAGTCCGGCACGGTGCCGCGCGAGACCGCGCGGCGGAGCGCGGCCCGGTCGGTGCCCGCCCGGAGCCCGTGTATGACGCAGGCCCCCTCCTCGGCGTGGAGGACGTACCACATCTCGGTCTTGCCGGATTCGCCCAGTTCGTGGGCGGCGGCGTACTCGTTGTCCGGGTGCACCTGAACCGACAGCGCATGGGTTGCGTCGAGCAGCTTGACGAGGAGCGGGAACACGCCCCGCTCGGCGGCCTCCCGCCCGCGCGTGCCCACGAGCGCAACCCCGTACTCGGCTACGAGGCCGGGCAGGTCACGCCCCGAAAGCGGTCCCCGGTCCACCACGGACGGCTCGCTCGCGTGCCCCGACACCTCCCAGCTCTCGGCGACGACGCCGTCCGGGAGGTCGCGGCCGAGGAGGTCCGCCAGGCGCCGCCCGCCCCACATGTAGTGTTTGAGTCGCGGCGCGAAGGTCAGGGGGGCCGAAAGGGCGTGCGGTGTGGCCATGCAGGTAAGATATGGCCGCGCGCCTCCACGGACCGCCAGGCACCGGACACTTCGCCCGGTGCCCGGCTCACGGTCACCTCGTCGTGAACGTGATCGGCAGCTGGACCCAGACCGGCACAGCCTGGTCCCGATTGAGCGCCGGGGTGAACCGGAAAACGGGCGCGACCCGCAACGCGGCCTCGTCCAGCGCCTCGTTGCCGGAGCTCGTCGCGACCTCCTGGCCCTGCACCACTCCCGTCTCGTCGATGAAGAACCACACGACTGTCGTGCCACCGATTCCGGCATCGCGGAGCAGCGGCGGATACTCGCGCTCCAGTGCCCTCATGACTTCGGCACCGTTGACGTAGTCGGGCTTGACGGTGAACGGCGTCAAGACCGGCCCGGCCGAAATGTCCGCCGCGGCGCCGTCGGCTTCGGCGCGCGCACGCTCGGCCTCCGCCCTTAGCTCGGCCACCATGGCCGCGCGCTCGGCCGCCGCTCGCTGCTCAGCCTCCGCCTCGGCCTCCTGAGCCCCCGAATCCATCGTGAACGTGACCGGCAAGCTGACCCAGACCGGCACGGCCCGATCACGATTCATCGCCGGGGTGAACCTGAACACACGCGCGACCCGCAGGGCGGCCTCATCGAGGGCGGTGTGCCCACTGGTCTCGTTAATGATCTGGTTCTGCACCGTCCCGGTCTCGTCGATGAAGAACCACACGATCGCGGTGCCTCCGATGCCGGCATCCCGCAGCAACGGCGGGTACTCGCTCTGGAGCGCCGCCATGATCTCTGCCCGGTTGACGTAGTCGGGCTTCACCGTATAGGGCGTGAAGACCGGCTCGGCGGAGACGTCCATCCCGGCTCCGGGCTCCATCCTGGCGCCCTCGCCCGTGATGCCCGGAATCACCACCGCAAGCCCGACGACCAGGATCGCGCCGAAGAGCAGCATCGCGCCCTGGGCCAGCCTGATCTGGGGCGCCTTGCCCAGCAGCGCGCGTATGCGTCGTTCCAGCAGTGAGGGCTGTTCCGCAAGCGCCGCCACCGCCACGCCCGGCAGGAGCCCGCGCGCTGTCCCGACGCGAAGCAGCAGGTCTCCGTACAGCGCCCGTCTGTCGGGCCACCGGCGCATCACGCGGCTGTCGCAATCGAGTTCGAGCGCAAGGCCGAGACGATGGTACTGGATCCACAGCGCGGGATTCCAGGGGAACGCGACAAGCAGCGCCGCAGCCAGAAAGCGAAGCTGTGCGTCGCGCGCCCTCTGGTGCTCCTCCTCGTGCGCCAGAACCAGTTCCTGCCGCTCCCGGCCCGCACCCCGCACCCACTCGGGAAGCACGATTCGCGAGGCGAAAAGCCCCACGACGGCCGGGCCGGAGTCGCGCGACCACAGCACCCGGCGCCCGAGCAGCGTGCCCTCTCGCCAGGACGCGCGGCGACGGACGAACCGCGAGGCGCCGATCAGCGCCGTGATCAGCAGCACCGCCGAAAGGCCGGCCCAGCCCAGCTGCAGCACTCCGTCCAGGGAGTGGAGCGCCGAGTCGCCCGTGACGGTCAGGGGCTCCAGCATGATCGGGGCCGACGGGGGTGGGCCGGATGCCTCGCCGACGCCACTCGTGAACAGACGCACCGCCGGGAGAATCACCGTTCCGGCCCCGGCAGCCATCCACACCCAGCGCCGCCGACCGTCCAGCAGCCGTTCCAGGGCAAGTCCCGCGACGAGGAAAAGGAGCCCTGCTCCAATCGACCATAGCATCCAC
This sequence comes from Longimicrobiales bacterium, assembly GCA_965116905.1. Classification (GTDB taxonomy): domain Bacteria; phylum Gemmatimonadota; class Gemmatimonadetes; order Longimicrobiales; family Gaopeijiaceae; genus Bin94. The sequence goes on from OZ220732.1 coordinate 4,017,787, forward strand.
GCGGCAATCATTCGTCTTCTCCTTCTTCGGGGCGGCCCGCCGCCGCCAGGCGCTGGTCAAGCAACTCGCGGAGCCGCTTCACGGCTTCCGGCGACAGCTGTTCGTCCGATACCAGCTGGGTCATGAGGAGCTCCGCCGAACCTGAAAAGACCTTGTCCTTCAGTCGGCCGAGCACGGAACGTCCGGCCTCCACCCTGCCCAGCAGCGGCTGGTACCGGTGGGCCCGCCCTTCCTTCACGTGGTTCACCATGCCCTTGGCCTCCAGAATGCGCAGCATGGTGAGGACGGTGTTGTAGGCCAGATCGTCGTCAAGGCGCTCGCGGACCTCGGCGACGGTCGCCGATCCCTGGTCCCACAAGACAGCCATGATGTCCATCTCTCGAGTGGTGAGCGTTCGGCTCATGCCATCTCCTTCTGCGGGCATCCACCCGCGCCTGGCGGTGAACGGCGCGTGCTCCGGACTTTCGGGCCGGGGGGCGTCGAAACACCAACTCCTATGTTATTAGTAGATGTTGGGACGATTTGTTCCCCATGTCAATTCAGGGGCGCTCGCGCTTCAGTTCGCGGGCCGCGTGATCTCGTACTCCTTCGGCGGCTCCGCACCCAGCAGGTGCTCCACGAAGTAGTCCCAACGCCGGCGGATGAAGTACGGCTCGTTCAATCCGTGGGCCCGGTCGGGCGCCCAGATCAGATCGTAGTCCTTGTTGGCCTTGGTCAGTTCGTCGATCAGCTGGACCGTCATCGAGGGGTGCACGTTGTCGTCCATGTCGCCGTGCATGAGCAGCAGCTTGCCCTTCAGGTTCGCGGCGTGGGTCTTGTTGGCCTCGTCGGTGAAGTTGGTGGTGCCGCTGGCGGAGTCGGCCACGAGGAGCCCCTGGTACTTCTCGGCCCAGTAGATGTTGTAGCTGGCGTTGTCGTGGTTCCCCGCCCCGGACACCGCGACCTTGAAGAAGTCGGGGAACCGCACCATGGCGTCCGTCGACGCGAATCCGCCCCCGGAGTGGCCGTAGATCCCCACGCGGTCGAGGTCCATGAAGGGGTACCGCGCGGCCAGCTGCTTGATCGCGGTGACGTGGTCGGGCAGGCCGTTGTCGTTGAAGTCCCCGTAGTAGATGTCGTGGAACGCCTTCGAGCGGTGGGGCGTGCCCATGTGATCGAGCTGGATGACCACGAAGCCGAGCTTGGCCAGCGAGAAGTCCTCACCGCCGGACTTGAAGGTCCACGAGCCCACGCTGCCCACCTGCGGACCGGGGTAGATGTGGTCGATGACGGGGTACAGCGCCGACTCGTCGAGGTCGTCCGGGAAGTAGATGAGGCCGTAGATGTCGGTGACGCCGTCCCGCGCCTTCACCGAGAAGACCTCCGGGGCGCGCCAGCCCACTTCCTCCAGCCTGGAGATGTCGGCGGTCTCCAGGGTGCGGATCACGTCGCCGGTCGCCAGCCGCCTTAGCACTGAGACCGGCGGATCGCCGATGGTGGAATACGTGTCGACGAAGAAGCGGCCGGACGGCGACACGGAGATGGCGTGGTTGCCCACCTCGCCCGCGATGGTGGTGAGGCCGCTGCCGTCGTAGCCGACGCGGTAGAGGCGCCCGTAGTAGGGGACTCCCTGCTCGCGTCCGTAGGCCGTGAAGTAGATGCGCCGGTTCGCCTCGTCGACGTGCCAGATTGCGCCCACGGCCCACGGGCCCGAGGTCACCTGGTTCTTGACCGTCCCGTCCTTCGAGAAACGCCAGATGTGCGCCCAGCCGTCGCGCTCCGACCACCAGAAGGCGTCGTCCGTGCTCTCGGACACGAACCAGGATGTCGGGTTGCGTTGTGCGGTCTCCACCCATGTGCGCGCGCTGTCCCCGGCAACGAGCCTGAAATCGCCCGTGGAAGCGTCGACCTCCGCGAGGTGATTGCTCTTCGACGCACGCGTCTCCCAGTGCATGTAGGCGAAGCGCGAGTCCGCGGACCACAGCGAATCGACCTGCGAGCCGCCCAGGTAGAGGCGGTTGGGACGCGGTTCGAGTTCGACGCGGATGTTGCCGACTTCGGGGAGCGCGCTCCCGGGGCCACCGGATCCCGCGCCCGTGTCACCGTCGGATCCGCCCGCGTCACCGTCGGATCCGCCCGCCGCGACCGCGCCCAGCGTCTCGCCGACATCGAGGATGTGGAAGGCCGGAAGCGGCACGATCGAGTCGCCCGGCAGTGCGTACGGCTGCGAATAGTGCACCGTGCGCTGGGGCGTGTAGGAGACGTAGTGGTGATGCTCGACGCCCCGCTGGTCCATCCGCTGCACGAGCAGCTTGCGGGAGTCGGGAGACCAGTAGACGTCCGGCCGACGCACCCGCTCGTTGCGGATGTCGTTCGGGCGCGGGTAGGCGAGGCCGTAGCCGTTGAACTCCACGCCGTCGGTGGTCAGCTGGATGGTGTCGCCTCCGCCGACGGGGCGCACGAAGAGGTTGTGATCGGTGACGAAGGCTTCCCAGCGCTCGTCGGGGGACTCGACGAAGGGCGTGTCGTCGGGCAGCGTATCCCCGACCTGGCACATGTACTCGCCGAGGTCGCACTCGAAGCGCTTCGCCCTGGCCGCGAATTCGATACGGGTCTCGTCGCCGTCCACGAACTCGAAGTCCTCGAAGGGCAACTTTTCGGGCACGTAGCTGGTGTCGGCGGCCAGGGAGAGCGCCGCCGCGAGGCGGTAGTGGTCGAAGAGCGGCCGCTTCACGTTCGCCGCCGGATCGACGAAGGTGAATTCGTGTCCGGCGCCGGTGTTGTTGCGGTACCAGAAGCGGTCCGTGTCGTGGATCCAGTTGGGCGTGACGGGACCGCCGGCGATCAGGGGCGACGTATGCCAGTTGAGCAGCAGTTCGGCGCGGTGGTAGTCGACGTCCTGGCCGGCGGCGGGGGCCGGCAAGGCAGCGGCGATGACGGTGCAGAGGGCGAACGGGAAAGCGGATGGGATCGGGCGCATGCTTCTCACTCCGAGTTTCGTTGGGGACGACACGGTTTCATCTTGCGGGCGGGCCGCGACACAGGCAAATCGGATGTTCCCCTGTTGGCCCGGGGGCTCCCGATCGCGGGCTGCCAGAACTTCAGCCGGAGACCACCATGCGCCGAACGCCGTTCATCCTCTGCGTGGCCGCAGCCGCTTCCTGCGCCGGACTCCACGCGCAGGACCGCGCCTCGGTCCTTCGCTACGCGAGCCTGCTGGGCAACATACGCGGCGAACTCCACATGCTGCCGCCCGTGAGCACGGGGCCGATGAGCCCTTCGTGGTCGCCCGACGGCACCTGGATCGCCTTCGCGATGGCGGGTGACATCTGGCGCATCCCCGCCCAGGGCGGCACGGCGGAGCAGCTGACGCGGGGACCCTGGTACCACTTCGAGCCGAGCTGGAGCCCGGACGGGTCGCGCATTGCGATGACGGTGGAGACAGGAAGGGGTCTCGACATCGCGCTCCTGGATGTGGACGGGGGCGACGTCACCCTGCTGGTGGAGGGCGGCGGCGTGGACGTGCAGCCGGCGTGGAGCCCGGACGGTCGGTACGTGTACTTCGCCACGGCGGGACGGGGCATGGACGTGCACCGGATCGAGGTGGCGACGGGCGAGCGCGAGGCGGTGGCGGACGGACCGGGCAGCCAGTATCAGCCGAGGGTGTCGCCGCAGGGCGTGCTGGCCTACATGGCTCCGGCGCCCGAGGTGACCGGGAGCGGGGGGATCTGGACGAGGGCGCCGGCGGATGGCGCGGCGCCGGCTGCGGCGGTGGGCCAGCCCACCCTTGTGCGGGCCGAAGAGACCGCGTACCGGGCACGGCCCGACTGGCTTCCCGACGGGAGCGCGATGGTCTACGTCTCGGACGACGCCGGCTCGAACGACCTTGTGCTGATCTCTGCGGACGGGGGGAACCCGCTGCGTCTGACGGGCGGGACCAGTCACGAACTCACACCGCGGGTCAGTCCGAGCGGCGAGGAGATCGCCTTCGTGTCGAACGAGCGGGGGCCCACCGAGCTGCACGTCATGAGTGTCGCGGGCGGGGCGCGCGAAGCCTGGCGCACGCTCGACCTGAGCGATCGCAGTCACCTGGCGCCGACCGGCCGGGTGTACGGACGGGTCGTGGGCACGAGCGGGCCGCACACCCCTGCACGCGTCTCGGTCACGGCCTCCGACGGTCGCGGCTACGCTCCCCGGGACGGCTTTCACAGGGTCCTCACCCCCACCGAGACCCACTACTTCCGCACGGCCGGCACCTTCGAGGTGGAGGTGCCGGCGGGACCCGTGACCATCGAGGCCCGCAAGGGACTGGAGTTCCGCCCGGTCGCGCAGACGGTCGAGGTGCCGGCGGGTGGCCGCGTCGAGGCCGTGTTGCAGCTGGAACCGCTCGTCGACGCCCGGGAGGCGGACTGGTACTCCGGAGACACGCACGTCCACGACCTGCACCAGGGACGCCAGGGCCTCACCCACGCCGACTTCTTCAACGACCTGGTCAGTGAGGACCTCAACGTCTCGTTCGCCCTGATCCACATGGACGGCACGCGGCTCATGGGCCGGTGGGACGACCTTACGGGGCAGCCTCACCCCCTCTCCACCGGCGAGCATATCCTGCAGTACGCGCAGGAGTTCCGCGGTTCGTTCGGCCACGTCGGCCTGGCTGGGGTCAGGGAGTTCATCATGCCCCTGGTGGGCGGTGCGGGAAACACGCCGTTCGCCGCGGACGTGCTCAACGCCGATTACCTCCTGGCCGCTCGGGAACAGGGCGCCACGGGCGGCTTCATGCACCCCTTCAGCGGGCTGGTGGCCATGCCCGACTATGTCGGCGTCTCGGAGATCCCCGTGGATGTCGCGCTGGGCGCGGGCGACTTCTACGACGTGATCTGCTTCTGGTACGACGAGCTGAACAACGCCGAGGTGTACTACCGGCTGCTGAACGCGGGCTTCCGTCTCGCCGCGACCGGGGGCACGGACAACTTCTCGGACGTGTGGCGCGATCCGGGGCCTGGAGCGAGCCGCACCTACGCCCGCGTCGAGGGCGAGCTCTCGGTGGACTCCTGGCTGGAGGCGGTCCGGGAGCGGCACACCTTCGCGACGAACGGCCCGCTGCTATTCCTGACGGTCGACGGCGTGGAGCCCGGTGGCGAGATCCGCGTACCGGGAGGGGGTGGGGGGGAACGCACCCACGTGGTCGAGATCGACGTGGCCAGCAACAGCCCCCTGGACCGGGTCGAGATCGTGGTCAACGGCGCTGTCGAGGCGACCCACGAAGCGGCCGGGATGGGCGAGCGCTTCCGGGTCGAGAGCCGCATTTCCCTGGACGGCAGCGGCTGGATCGCGGCGCGGGCGCTGGGGCCGCCGTCACCGCTCGTCGCCGACAGCTACGCCTTCGCGCAGACGAGCCCCGTGTGGGTGGTCGCGGGGGACAGCGAATACCGGTCCGCCGACGACATCCGTTTCCTGCTGGAGGCCGTGCAGGCGTTCCGCGACCGGGTGGTGACGCGCGACCGCTGGGTGACCGCGGCGGATCGCGAACGATTCCTGGCGCGGGTCGACGAGGCCGCGGCGGTGTACGAGGGGCTGTTGCGGGACCTGGAGGCACGCTGAGTCCGGGCAGGGTGAGTCCGCACAGGTGAGTATATGAGTATATGAGTATATGAGTATGCCTCGGCGCCCGGGGCCCCTACCTGTCGGCCAGCGGCACCTTCGACAACAACGACTTGTCCGGCAGCACCGACGCGCTCCGCCGGTGACTGATCATCACGAGCGGACAGCTGGTCGCACGCGCAATCCTGAGCATCAGGCTGCTGAACACGGCGCGTCTGCGGCCCCGCCGGTGGAATCCCAGGATGAGGAGGTCGGTCTCCGCCGCGCGGCTCGCCACCTGGGCGACCACATCGTCGCCGACCACCACTTCGGCGTGCGCCGACTCTCCCACCTCGTCCCACGCGAGCCGCTCGAGATCGCGCATAGCCCGCTTGCGCACGCCGGCGCCGACGTTGGCCGACACGACCCCCATGTACGCGACGTCCCGGCGCCCAGTCCGCAACAGACTGCCCAGCAGGCGTGCGCGCACCGGACTCTGATCACGGCCGCCCCGGGATGGCGCGAGGATCCGATGCGCCTGTTCCGGCTTCCAGTCCTGCGGAGCCCGCATGATCACCACGTCCGCATCGACGGCACCGATGAGGCGCGCCAGCGGACCCGTCATGAGGGAATCGTCGAGGTGCCCGACTCCGAGCAGGAGACTCTCGCAACGGGTCGCTTCGGCGACGCGGGCGATCTCGCTCCAGGGATCCTTGTGCAGCGTGATGAGCGCCTCGGGCCGCAACTTTACATCGATCGCCGTCCGGAGGGCCCCTCCCAGCACCGCCTGCGCATCGCGGATTCCCCTGCGCAGCCCGTCGCCCGACGCGTCCTCGAGCGAGCCGACGACGGAGAGCAGCTGGACGCGCGACACGTCCGGCGGAGCGAGCGCCTTCGCCATCGTCACGAGCATTTCGGCACTGGCGGGGTTGGCGATCGGTGCGAGCACCACCGGACGGCGCCCGCGCAGCCTCATCATCTGGGGATCGCGTCCCTCCGATGAAGCGTCCACGACGCGTGCCCGCGGTGCCAGGTGCAGGGCATAGAAGATGGCGCCGGCGCTGAGCCAGAGCGCCGCGAGCACGCCCGCCTGCGGTACCGCAACGGCCTGGTACAGGGCGATCGCCATGCACGCAGCCCCGCCAACGGCCGGAATGGAAGGAAACCACGGCGTCCGGAACGCAAACGGCCGCCCGGCGCGCTTGCGGGCCAGGTATCCGATCAGGTGCGTCAGCGAAAAACAGGTCAGGAAGATCAGGCTCGCGACGGCACCGGCCACCGCCACGTTGGGCACGGCGATCAGGAGAAAGGCGACCACCGCGGCGGACAGCCAGATCGCAGCCGTGGGAGTCCCGGTGCCGGGTGCGAGCCGCGCGTAGCGCTGCGGCAGCGTCCGGTCCGATCCCATCGTGCGGGCAAACCGCGAAGCCGCCAGCAGGTTCGCCTGCAGCGCCGAGAGCATGGACAGGATACCCGCCGCCACGACCAGCCAGTAGCCCGCCGAGCCCATGAAGTTGCGGGCCGCCACGGCCACGATGATCTCCGGATTCTCCGCGGCCACCGCGGCCACGGGCCGGCCCGGCGAACCGACCGCCACGATGAGGAAGAGAAGCGGGAGGTAGATGACGAGCGCCGTCCCCAGCGACAGGAACATCGCGCGGGGCACGTTGCGCCTGGGCCGCTTCACCTCCCCGCCCACCGCCGCGATCAGGTCGAAGCCCTGCAGAGCGATGAAGGTGTAGCCCATGGCCTGGGCCAGCCCACCGAAGCCTTCCAGGAAGAACGGGCGAAAGCGCGCGGCCAGCTCGCCGGGCGCAGGCGCCTCGGTGGCGAGCGCGAGGAAACCCGCCAGGACGATCACGGCGAAGACGATGACCTTCCCGACCGTCTCCCATTGGCCGCCACCCGCGGCCGACCGCGTCAGGCGCCAGACGTAGAAGCCGACGGCGGCCAGCGCGTAGAAAACCAGCGCTCCCCGGCCCCCGAGCCACGGTGGCGCCTCGCCGTTGACCAGGATCAGGAACTGCTCCAGAAGCGGAACGAAAAAGACCGCGAACCCCATCGCGTACAGCACCGCCGCGACCACCGAGGCGAACCAGACGATCCACCCCACCGCGAACGCCGCTTCGACGGTCAGTACCTTGCGCGCATACGTGTACGTGCCGCCCGACTGGGGGAACCGCGCGGCCAGCTCCGCAAAGGAGAACACCGTGATGAAGGCGATCACCCCGTTCAGCGCAAAGGCCACGATCGCACTGGGACCGGTGGTCTGGAACGCGACGCCCGCCAGGGCCAGGATGCCGCCGCCTACGATCGCGCCGACGCCGATGCCCGTCGCGCCGAGAAGGCCGAGGTGGCGGTGGGAGTGGGGGTGGGGGGACCCGGTCATTGGGATATGATACCGCCTGCGCGCTTCCGCGGAAAAGCGGGCTTGCGCAGAACACCGCCCGCCAGCCGGCTATTCCCGCATCGAGTACGGCCTCGGCGCCGGGCTCGGGTTGGGCCACACGCGCGCGGCATCCGTCCCGCCGAACAGCACGCCGCCCTTCATCACATACCGAATCTCGGCGACGTTGCGAATGTCCTGCAACGGGTTGCCGTCGAGGACGACCAGGTCCGCCAGCTTGCCGACCTCCACCGACCCGATCTGAGCATCCAGGCCGTGGTGTTCCGCCCCGCGGATGGTGGCGATCTCGAGGATCTGCGAGGGCGGGAAGTCGCCGCCGGCGAAAAGCTCCAGCTCCCAGTGCGTGCCCAGCCCCATCATCTGGCCGTGCGCGCCCAGCTGCAGCGAGGTGCCCGCGTTGTACAGCTTGCGCAGCTCGCGGGCCATCTCCCACGCGTACATGTCGTCGGGCCAGAGGTGCGTGCTACGGCGCACGCGCATGAGGGACATGGGATCGATGAAGTTGGTCAGCTTCGGATCCTCCCACAGCTTGCCGGCCTGGTGGAACCAGCCTTCGCCCATGGGACCGTTGTACACGACGGACAGCGTCGGGGTCATACCCGCGTCGGTGCCCGCCCAGAACCGGACCACGTCGTCGTGGAAGGGAGCCAGGCCCATCGAGTGCTCCAGGCCCGTCACCCCGTCCAGGATCTGGGTCAGGTTCATCTGCGGCTCGGCGGCGGACTCCGAAAGCACGTTCAGGCCGAGCTCGCGCGCCGCGGTCGCGACCAGGTGCCGACGCTTGCGGGTCGGCTGCGAATAGTCCTTGACCGCGATGGCGCCGTGGTCGCGGTTCCAGCGCAGCTGTTCGCGTGCATCGACGAGCGTCTCGATCGGGCGGAACATGCGGAGCCGGCCGCTCTGTCTCCTGCCGTAGATGACGGAACCGGTCGTCAGGAAGCGGGGCCCCGTCATCTTTCCGGCGCGGATCATGTCCGTCAGCCAGCCGTCCCGGTACTCGTTCCCGTAGACCTCGATCATGGTGGTCACGCCGTACGCGACCGGACCGCGCAGATACGCGGGCGCCTGTTCAATCACGTGCAGCGAGGAATGGTCGATGTGCGGATGCGCGTGCGCGTCGATCAGACCGGGGATGATCGTGCTGCCGCGCACGTCGAAGACGCGGGCGCCCTGGGGGACCTCGACGTCCGGGCCGACCTCCGCGATCCGCCCGCCGTCGACCACGACCGTGGCGCTGTCCATGACCGTGCGGGCCACATCCATGGTGATCACGCGCGCGTTCGTCAGTGCCACCACGCCCGACAGCCGGTCGACCTCGTACTCGATGGCCAGCTCCGTGCGGCGGGCGGTGGACCCCGGTATCCGCTCGCCCGCCCACTCGGCCGCACCCGCGCCGGCCACGCCGCCGCCGGCCACGCCGCCCGCGACGCCCCAGTCGCTCCCCTCCCCCGCCACAATCTCTTCCACGGTCTTCTCGTAGAAGCCGGTGCCGCGCGTCCATCCCAGCGTCTCGCCATCCCCTGACCAGACCATGTAGCCACCGTCCTCCGGGTCCACGCGGTACGCGCGTCCCATCCCGTCGTACGGCGACACGGTCACCGGTTCCGCCCCGGCTCGAAGGGCACGATGAAGCTGCGGTGGTATTCCCGGACCGCCATCCACTCCAGGTCGGGCGAGGGCACCGCGTCCACCGCGTGCGGGAACACGTAAAGCGTCCGCTGGCCGGCCCCGTCGGTGCCGATCCGCTTGAGGACCAGCACCCCGTCCTCGAACTCGGTGAAGTACACCACGTCTCCACCCGGTCCGAACACCACCGCCGGCGGGATCTTGCCCGCGATGTTGGCGTACTCGAGCGGCTGCCCCTCCACCCCGGTGAGACGCCGTTCACCGTCCGGGCCACGCACGACCAGCTCGAACTGCGACTGGTTGGACAGCCAGCGCCCCTGGTGCAGCCCTCCGGTCCCGCGAACGAACGCGAGCTCCGTGCCGTCAGGGGAAAGCGCGAGGCTCCCGTACTGGGACGCGACCGCCGTCAGTTGCGCCGCGTCGTCAGCCGATCCCGCGTCGCCCGATCCCGCGTCAGCCGATCCCGCGTCAGCCGACCCCACGTCGCCCGATTCCCCCGCCGCCGGGTCCATCCGCCGCACCGAACCCAGCTCGTCGTCCGTCCACGACGCGAAATAGAGGGCGCCGCTGGACGGATCCACCACGGGGCTCGTCTCGTGCGCGTCGGAGCGCGTCAGGTTGCTGGCCCCCGACTCGTCGTGCAGCCAGAGGTCGCCGAGCGCCTCGGAGATGACCCCGCCTGCCACGCGCCGGCCCCAGCGATGCGTCCGCGTCCGCGCCCGCTCCTCGGGCAACCGGGTCGCGAAGCGGATCGTCTCGGACATCTCCCGCCGCACCGGGGCGCTGAACGGAATCCGCCACACCGTCCCGGTGACCACGTCCACCGAAGCAAGACCGCCCTCGTAGCCCAGAACCACGCCGCTCCCGTCTTCGTACCACGCCAGGTTCGGGTAGGGACCATAGGCCTGACGCGTGTCCTGGCGATCCCGGTCGAGGCCCGTCAGCAGGACGCGCTCCTCTCGCGTCTCGAGGTTGAGGAGCATCAGCACCGTGCCGTCCAGGCCCCTGTGCACGTAGGCCACCGCATTGCCGCTCGGCGAAAGCGTCGGCTGAAACGCGCCGCCCGGCCGCTCCACGACGATCTCGCTCGTCCCGGCCGCCTCGTCGAACCACTCGATCCGGGCACCCCCCGGCGGAATCACGTACGGATTGAAGCCGAAGGGGTATGTGGCCTCCGCGTGGTGCTCGAACAGGAAGCCCCGGCCTCCGGGCAGCGGCTGGGCCCCATTGACCGGTCCCCGCCCGGTGATCAGCGACTCCGGCCCCCCGCCGTCAACGTCGAAGGCCACCAGCTGGCTCGCGATCCCGTCACCCGAGACACCCGCGTAGATCCGCCCGCCGTCGCCGGACCAGGCGGGCCGGTAGATGTTGGCGTCCGGCCAGTCCGAGACCTGCCGCACCGCTCCCGACTCCCGGTCGAGCACCCAGACCTGGTGGCTCCCGGTCCGGTCGGAGGAGAACGCGATCTGCCGCCCGTCCGGGCTGTAGCGGGGGGACAGGTTCCATGAGCGTCCGGATGTCAGCGCGACGGCATCCCCGCCGAGGATCGGGACTTCGTATATCGTGCCGAGCAGGTCGAAGACGATGTGTTCGTCGTCGGGAGAGACGTCCACGCTCATCCACGTGCCTTCGGTGGCCTCGAATGCCAGTTCGCGGACGGGACCGGTGTGGGCCTCGACGGTCCAGGAGGGCTGCTGGGCGTGAGCGGGGGCGGGCGCTGCAGCTTTGGCCGGGGCGGGCGCTGCAGCGTGGACGAAGGCGACCAACAGTGCCCCGACAGCCGCCGCCGGCGCAGAATCCGAACGGTGAGATACCGAGAAGCACGCGGTGGAATCCATCGGGGTCTCCTTGGTAGACGTGCGATGCCAGTTCAGCTACGCAACGTAGGTCCAACCGGTTCGTTGCGCCCGCCTTTCGGGAAGTCCCCTACTCGAAGAACACCTCCCGCACCTCCCGCGGCGCCGGCGCGGTCACCAAGCTCACCGTCACCAGCAGCACCAGGGACACCGCCGGGCCGATCAGCGCCGGCCACAGTCCGGCGATCCAGTTGTCGAAGGTGCCGTGCTCCAGGTAGCCGAGCACGTACCACAGCACGCACGTCGCTGCCCCGCCGATCATCGCGACGAGGCCGCCGGTGCGGGTCGCCCGCGGCCACCACATCCCGAGCAGCAGCGGGAATGTGAACGCCGATGCCAGCAGGCTGAAGGACATCGTGACGATGAATAGAATCGTTGCGGGCGGGTCGATCGCGACCCCCATCGCCAGCGCCCCGATCCCCAGCGTCGTCCAGCGCGCGAGACGCACGCCCCGCTCCTGGGAAACTTCGCTCTTTGCCAACGGCACATACAGGTTTTCCACCACCAGCGAACTCGCGAGCAGCAGCACCGAATCGATCGTGGACATCGTCGCGCCGAGCACCGCCGCGACCAGGACCCCGCCGAAGAGCGGGTGCAGGAGCAGCTGCACCAGCGTGGGCAGAGCGAGGTCGGTCTGTTCCAGGTCGGGTAGCAGCACGCCGGACGCAATGGCGATAAGCGTCGAGCCGATGAAGATGAACGACGAAAAGCCGATCGAGTAGACGAGGGCGCGCCGCAGCGTCCCGCGGTCCTCGGGGATCAGGAAGCGGGTGACGGCCGCCGGGGCCCCGCCGATCTGGAAGAACCCCCAGACGAGGAACGACGACACCACCCACATCGCCGGCATTCCGCCGAGGAACGAGATCCCGTCCGGGTTGAACTCCGCGTAGCGCAGGTGCATGTCGCCGAACCCGCCCGCCGCGTGGACGGCCACGGGCGCCAGGACCGCGAAGCCGACGATCATGATCGAGCCCTGGATCAGGTCGGTCCACGCCACCGCGTGCATGCCGCCGATCACCGTGTACAGGATGACGATGCCCCCGAAGACGAACAGCGCCGGCAGATACGGCATCCCCAGCAGCACCTCGAAGAGGTTGCCCGCCGCCTTCAGCTGCGCCGCGATCAGCGGGATGAACGCCACCAGCATGAGTCCGGTCGCGGTCATCGCCACCGCGCGCCCCGGATAGCGCGCCTGGAAGACGTCGACGATCGTCGTGCACCGGATCCGCGACGCCAGCCGCCGCAGCCGCTCGCCCAGCAGGATGTACGTGAACCACGCCGCCGCCGCCGAGGACACGCCCGCGGGCGCAAAATTGTACCCCAGTTCGCGCTCCGTGCCCACCGCGCCCATGTACGAGCTGCCGCTCATCTGCGTGGCCGAGTACGAGAACCCGAGCGTCGCCGGCCCCAGGTCGCCCCGCGCCAGAAAGAACTCCTGCCGTGAGCGGTTGCGTCGGTTGAACCAGAAACCGAGGCCCATGAGGGCAGAGAAGTAGAGGATGAGAATGACGGTGTACAGGGTCGCCGTGGACATCGCCGCGCTCAGGAGGGGCCTTCTGCCATGGGCTCCATGCTCAGCGCCCGGTGCGGGCGTGAAGGATGGCCGCCGCGATCACGAACCCATATCCCCCATATAGTACGACCCATACTCCCCAGTCGAGATTGTATGGGCCCGCTGGCCAGTCCACCAGCAGCCCGATGCTCCCGCCGACCAGGAAGATCGCCATCAGGATCATCGAGACGACCGGGACGCGGGTCGGCGCCTCGGGGGTGCCGCCCGCCACGCCCTTGCCGCTCGCCTCGGCGCCGCCTCCGTGCGCCGCGCTCGCCCCCTGCGCCCGCGCGCTCACTGCCACGCCTCCTTCAGCACGCGAATGATGTTCTCGCCCATCACCTTCGCGATGTCCTCGTCGCTGTAGTCCTCCTTCACCAGCCAGCGCAGGATGTTCTTCGAGCCCTCGGTCGGGTTCTCGATGCCCCGCACGTAGTCCACCGGGATGTGCTGGGGGGTGGAGCTTGCGGCGGCAGCAGCGGCAGCCGCCCCGGCGTCGCCCGCCCCCCCGGTCTGCGTCTCCTCGATCGACAGCGCCGCGGCGTACACCTTGTGCAGCCCGACGTGGTCTCCGTACAGGGTGTCCGGCCCGAACGCCACGTGGTCGATGCCGACGAGGTCTTTCACGTACTCGAAGTGGTCCATGAAGGACTCGATCCCGTGGCGCAGGTGCCGCGGCGAGACCGTGGTGTGTGGCGCCGCCTCGATCCCGATCACGCCGCCCTTGTCGGCCACCGCGCGGATCACGTTGTCGGGCGCGAGGCGCTTGATGTTCCAGAGCCCGCGGGCTCCGGTGTGGGTGAGGAAGATCGGGTGCCGGCTGACTTCGACGGTGTCGAGGGTGGTCTGGTCGCTCGCGTGCGCACAGTCGATGGCGAGGCCGACCTCGTTCATCCGGCGGACCGCCTTGCGCCCGAACGACGTCAGTCCCCCGTCACGCGTCTCCTTGAGGCCAGTGCCGAGGGCGTTGGACTCGCTGTAGGTGATCCCCAGCACCCGCAGGCCGATCCCGTAGAGGATCTCGATCCGGTCGAGCTCGTTCTCGATCATCGCCGCGCCCTCCTGGGCCGCCACCAGCGCAATCCGGCCCTCGTTGTGCGCCCGGTAAATGTCGTCCACGCGCTCGCACTTGATGATGAAGTCCTGGTGCGCGAGATCGCAGAAGCGCATCCCCATGTCGTAGATGATGTCGTCCCACTTCCACCCGTTCTTCGACGTGATGCACGCCGCGCCGTCGAGGAAGTTGTCGAAGACGCAGTCCCACCAGGAGTCGGCCAACGCTTCGTAGGCGGTGTGCACGCGCCCCTCGGAGTCGTAGGCGCGGATCTGGTCGGCGCGCGCGGGAAAGAGGTGCGGGTGCTCGTGGAGCGAGATCATCAGCGTGCGCTCGACGAGGTCCAGGACGCGGGCCTCCTGGGCGGGCGTGAGCGGCACGAGGTACGGCTCGAAGATCGACTCGCCCTCGATCAGGTCGTATTCGGTGAAATCGCGGTGGCTCCGGACGTACTCGTAGGACTTGTAGCCCGAGTAGTTGTGGGTCAGTGGCAAGGGGGTGCTCCGGCTGGCGTGGAACCGGGTGTTGGCCGCTCGGCCAATCGACCCGCCCAATAGACGGCGCGGGGGCGCGGGCCACAACCGGGGGCGGGGCGGACCGTGCTGCAATCCTTCCGGGCGCTGACCCGAGTAGCTAATGTTACCCGGAGCGTAGCGAGTCGAGAGGAGGTTAGCGTGGAGACTCCGGTCACGGATGGCCTGATCGCCGGCATGGTGCAGGCGCTCGTGAGCGCGGCCGATCCCGAACAGGTCATTCTTTTCGGATCTCGCGGGCGCGGAGACCAGCGCGAACGATCCGATGTGGACTTGATCGTCGAGGCCCGATGAGCGACGCCGCGCCATGCGGTGGTCTGCGTCCGCGTTACCCAGCCCACTCCCCATGACCGAGTCCCTCTTCGCCTACAAGCCCATCCTGGCCGCCGCCGCCCTGGGCGCGATGTGGCTCATCGAGGGACTCATCCCCATGTTCGAGGGCCGCAGGGAGCGGGTTCGGCACGACGCCTCGAATGTCGCTCTGGGCATCTTCAATGCGGTCGTCGCTTCGTTGATCTTCGCCGGCGCCACCCTGGTCGCGACCGAGTGGGCACGCGCCAACTCCTTCGGCCTCCTGCACTGGCTCGGGCTCGATGGCGCGTGGGCTTTCGCGCTCGGCTTCGTCCTCTTCGACATGTGGCAGTACTTCTGGCACCGCCTGAACCACCGGATTCCGTTCCTGTGGCGCTTCCACGCGGTGCATCACGCCGACCGCGAGCTCAGCGCCAGCTCGGGGCTGCGATTCCACACGGGCGAGATCGTGCTCTCCTCGGTAGCGCGGCTCGCAGTCCTGCCTCTGCTCGGCATGACGGTGGGCCAGGTGCTGCTGTACGAGGTCGTGCTCCTCCCGATCATCCTCTTCCACCACGGCAACGTAGGCGTGCCCGCGGGTGCGGACCGGTGGCTGCGCTGGCTGATCGTCACCCCCTGGATGCACTGGGTGCACCACTCCGACTACCAGCCCGAGACCGACTCCAACTACTCCAGCGTCTTCTCCTTCTGGGACCGGATCTTCGGCAGCTTCCGCCTGGTCGCGGACCCGCGCGCGCTGACGCTGGGGCTGGAGGACGTCGAGCGGCGGGACTGGGCCACGCTGCCGGGCATGGCGGCGATGCCGTTCAGGAGGCGGCGGGGACGGCGGCGGGGACAGCGGCGGGGACGGCGGCGGGCCGGGCGGGACGCCGATCGCAGCGCCGTTGACCATCCGGAGGTCCGACCGGACCGCGCACACCGGCCCGGGCGCTGACATGTCCGAACGCGCTCATCTCCCGCGTGCAGTCCGCGTCTTCGCCCCCGCGTCGGTGTCCAACCTCGGGTGCGGCTTCGACATCTTCGGCATGGCGCTGGAGCGTCCCGGTGACGAGGTCGTGGTGCGCGCCGCGAAGGGCAGCGGCATCGTCTCGGTGTCGGTGACCGGTGACGGCGGACGCGTCCCGACGGATCCCGTGCGCAACGCCGCCGCGCTTGCCGTCGACGGCGTGCTCGACCGGCTGGGGTCCACGGCGGGCGTCGCGATCGAGGTCCGCAAGGGGATCCCCATGGCGTCGGGACTGGGTGGGAGCGCGGCCAGCGCGGTGGCGGGCGCGGTGGCGGCCGACGCGCTTCTGGGCGGCGAACTCGACCGGACCGCGTTGCTCGAGTGCGCCATGATCGGCGAGCGCAAGGGCTCGGGCGCCGACCACGCGGACAACGCGGCGCCCTCGCTGATCGGGGGGTTCGTGCTCGTGCTGCCTGGCCGTCCCCCGAAGATGGTACAGCTGCCGACCCCGGACGATCTCACGGTGGCCGTGGCGCACCCGGCCATGGAGGTGGAGACGCGCCGCGCGAGGATGATCCTGGGCGACACGATTCCGCTGTCCGCGGGCGTGCAGCAATGGGGGAACGCGGCGGGAATGGTGGCCGGGCTGTTCAGCGGCGACTGGGAACTGGTAGCACGGTGCATGCGCGATGCGGTGGCCGAGCCGGTGCGCGCGCAACTCGTCCCCGGGTTTGAAGCCGTGAAGGCGAGCGCCATCGAGGCAGGCGCAGTCGCGGCCGGGCTCTCGGGCTCCGGCCCGTCGGTCCTGGCGCTTTGCCGGGGACGGACAGCGGCAGAGAGGGCCGCGGCGGCAATGGCGGACGCCTTCCGCGAGGCGGCGAGTGTCTCGTCGGACCTCGTGGTTTCGAGCGCGAACGCCGAGGGGGCGCGGATCCTGGAGTCAGCGTGACCCCCCCTTGTGGTCAGGTGCGCACGCCCCGTTGATCAGCGGGCGGACTCCCGCTAACGCTTCAACTCCAGCGACACCGCGACCACCGGCTTCTCCTCCGAGAGGATCAGATCCTCCGACACACGCGACATCCCGGACCCGGCGGTGACCGTGACCGCCCGGTAGTCGGCCGGCACGCCACACAGCTGGAATTCGCCGGCCGGGCCGGTTTCCGTCTGCTCCGAGCGGTACCGGACCCGCAGACGCGGAGGGACATCGAGCCCCGCCGTCCACTGCGCCACGACGGGTATCCCGGGAGCGACCCGCGAATCCGCATCGGCCACGCGCCCGAGAATCACCCCGCTGTCGGGATCCCACGTCTCCAGGTCCGCTCCACACGCCGTCGCCATGACCTCGCGAGGATCCGGGGCCCGTAGGCGGACCGCCGTCGTGTCACCGCCCGTGACTCGCACGTGCGTCAGCGCGTAGTCCCGATCCAGACCCATCAATGCGGGGCGCAGATAGGCCAACTGGTATGAGCCCTCCGGCAGTCCGCGAATCGTGAAACGTCCACGTGTGTCCACGCCTGCCTCCACACCCGTGCCCACCACTGCGACCCGCCCCTCCGGCCGGTCGATCTCCCCGGAGACCACGCCCTCCGCCGGTGTGTAGGCCACACGGCGCGTCCGAGCGCCGAACGCCTCCACGACCCGTCCCCCCTCTTCGGCTATCCCGATCAGTCTCGTCCTCTGCATTCCGAAGACGCCGTCGCGTTCCAGGACCATCAGCGGCATGCGAATGTGCCAGTTCGACACGATCCAGCTTCCGTCCGGCAGTCCGCGGAAGTCGACGCGGCCGCCGATCTCGTCGCTCCCGTGCTCGTCCAGCAGCCCAGGGAGATCGAGATACCTGAAGTCGAGCCATTCGATCCCGCCCGTTTCACGGGACAGCCACAGGACCCCCTCGATGTCCGGTCCGCCCGATCCGTCGCGAACGGGGCGGAACTCCAGGCCCAGCAAATCGGGACGCGATGCGTCGGCGGCGCGCAGCTGCAGGCAGTGCGTGGCGAGGAAGTCGTCGGACAGCAGTACGTCGGCGTCGGGCGCGAAGTAGCGGTTGCCCGCAGGTTCCTCCAGGACCCATCCACCGTCCACGAGCAGCTCCACCGGCCGGCTCTCGAAGGGCTGCCGGGTCGTGGTCCGCTTGTGCGCGCGGGTCTCGTTGCGGACCCGGAGCGAACCGGGGTCCAGCTCCCGCATGTGTTTTTCCAGATCGTAGACGTACAGGCCCTCCGAGT
Organism: Longimicrobiales bacterium; assembly: GCA_965116905.1. Classification (GTDB taxonomy): domain Bacteria; phylum Gemmatimonadota; class Gemmatimonadetes; order Longimicrobiales; family Gaopeijiaceae; genus Bin94. The sequence goes on from OZ220732.1 coordinate 4,035,860, forward strand.
CCGTGAAGCTCGCCGCGTTCAGCACCTTGCGGGCCTCCTCCCACGCGCGGTGCGTCGCCGCGCCGAGGTCGGAGCTCAACTCGCAGCGCCGATCCCCTGTCGCACGAATGCCCTCGATTGCAATCGCCCGGTGCGCCACGGGAATCCTGACCGCCACGGTCTCCTCGGGTCCGACGTCGAGGCCGGCCAGCGTCCGCGTCGCCAGCCCGAGCCGCTCCGCGCGCAACGAGTAGCGCCCGGGTCGGGGAACAACGAATCGGAAATACCCGTCCGAATCCACCAGGAACCGCTGGAGCCTCCGGTTGTCGGCATCCGAGAGCGAAACCAGCACCGCTGTGACCGGCGCCTGTGTGGCGGAATCCACCACGACGCCTTCGAGCACCTGCGCGCGGGCGGGCGCAGCAGTTGCCGAGACCGTTGCGGCCGCAGCAAGGACAGCAGGAATCCACGGAATCCTCGGGGTCATTGGGGGGTCTCCTTTGGTTGACGGCCCTCCGTATGTTTCACCCTACCGTGCCCCATGTTCCCCGACGCGCCCGCAAGCCCTGCCATGCCATGCACCTGATCAGCACCCGCGGCGGCCCCGCCGGCCACACCTGGACCTTCCAGGAAGCCCTCTTCCTCGGCCAGGCCCCGGACGGCGGACTCTTCGTCCCGGCCTCCGTCCCGCGTCTGCCGGACGACGACCGCGCGGCCCTGGCCGACCTCTCGTTCCCCGAGCGGGCCTTCGTGGTCGCCCGCCACCTGCTGGGCCGCGAGATCCCGGACGACACCCTCCGCGAGGCCGTGCACGCCGCGCTCGACTTCCCCGTCCGCCTGCGCGAAATCGAGCCCGGCATCCACATGCTCGAGCTCTTCCACGGCCCCACGCACGCCTTCAAGGACATCGGTGCGCGCTTCATGGCCCACATGATGTCGGCGCTTCGCCACACGGACGCGCCCCCACTCACCATCCTCGCTGCGACCTCCGGCGACACCGGCGGCGCCGTGGCGCACGCGTTCCACGACCTCCCCGGCATCCGCGTCGTGATCCTCTACCCGCTCGGCAAGGTCAGCCCCCGGCAGGAAGCCCAGTTCACCACGCTTGGCGGCAACATCACTGCTGTCGCGGTCCGGGGCGCCTTCGACGACTGCCAACGCCTCGCCCGCCAGGCCTTCGCGCACCCCGAACTCCGCGCCCGCGCCCGCCTCACCTCCGCCAACTCGATCAACATCGGCCGCCTCCTGCCCCAGACCTTCTACTACGTGCACGCGTGGGCGGAGCTCGCGCGGTCGGAACCGGCGGGGTCGGCCCCGGCGCGGTCGGCCCCGGACTCGGAACTGGTTTTTTCGGTGCCTTCGGGGAACTTCGGCAATCTCACGGCGGGGCTGATTGCGCGTCGCGCGCTCGGAATGTCCCTCGCGCGCTTCGTCGCCGCGACGAACGAGAACTCCGTTGTGCCCGACTACCTTGCCGGAGGCGGCTTCCACCCCCGTCCCTCCCTCGCCACAATCTCCAGCGCCATGGACGTGGGCGATCCCAGCAACTTCCGGCGGATCCTGCACATGTTCGGCGAAGCCCCTCCGCTCACCGGCTCCTCCTGGACGGACCGTGAGACCCGCGACTGTATCCGCAACCTGTGGCGGCGGCGCGGCATCGCGATCGATCCGCACACGGCGGTGGGGCTGCTCGGCCTGCGGCATGAACTGGGCCGGTGGCCGCGTGCACGCGGTGTGGTCCTCTCGACCGCGCATCCGGCCAAGTTCGCGGAAACCGTCGAGCCGTTGATCGGGCAGCCCATCCCGGTTCCGCCAGGGATCGCCCACGTACTGGACAGACCGCGCCGCTTCGTTGAGATCGCGCCGGAGCTCGGCGCGCTGGGCCGAGTGCTGGCTGCCGATCGTTGACGGCGCGCGTCCCGGCATCTGGCCGCGTCCGGACATGAGCTGTGTCCCACCATCTGCAGTGCGACGGTTAGTATAGTTTACGCCACAAACTGCACCAACAGCACGACGGGGGCTGCAGGGGCACATCGAGTGCCCGGTGGAGCCTGACCGTTGTTCTTGCGGCCCGCGACCACGCAGTCCCACGTTGCGGCACACGCCCAGAAGCGACGCGGCCACCACGCCGAGCTGGAGCCAGCCATGCCGTACCGATTCTTTCGCATCGCCCCCCGTCTCCGCGCGGCCCGCGACCGCGCGGTTCGCGACGGCGGGGGCGCCGCCCAAGCCGTTCTCGTTGCCGTCCTCACCGTCCTGGCCGGGGCAGCCTGCTCCCCCTACCCGTCCCCACCGGACACCGCCCGCGACCCGGTCGTGGACACGCTCCATGGCGTCGCCATCACCGACGACTATCGCTGGCTGGAGGACCAGGACAGCCCGGAAACACGAGCCTGGATCGCCGAGCAGAACGCCTACGCCGAGCAGATCGTGGGCGATACGCCGCTGCGGCGCGGACTGGAGACCCGTTTGCGGGAGCTGATGAACGCCCCCGGGGCGCTCTTCCCCCGCCGGGCCGGCAACTACGAGTACTTCGCCTTCCGCGCGCCGGACCGCGAGGTGGGCGCGATCTATCGCCGTCCGGCGCCTGAAGAGCCCCAGCGCGATCCCGTAGAGCCGGGCGACGACTTCGAGCTCGTCCTGGATCCGCTCGACATTCATCCCGACGGCACCACGAGCGTCAGCATCCGCGACTTCTCGCCGGACGGCAACCTCATGATGTACGCGATCCGGGACGGCGGACAGGACGAGGTCATGATCCGTATCCGCGACGTCGCGACCGGCGAGGATCTGCCCGACCGGCTGCCCAACTTCCTGTACGGGTCCACCTTCTTCGACCCCGACGGCACAGGCTTCTACTACACGTGGCGGTCGCGCGAAGTCGGCCCCCGGGTCCGCCATCACACCCTCGGCACCGATATCGCCGACGACGCCGAACTGTTCGGCGAGGGACACGGACCCGAAACGTTCATCAACGCCGTGCAGGGCGGCGACGGCCGCTACATGATCTACACGGTGCAGCACGGGTGGGCCCGGAGCGACGTCTACCTGCACGACCTGGAGGCCGGGACGGAACCGCGGCCGATCAGCGCGGGCGCGCCCGCGCGCTTCCGCGCCCGCTTCATGGACGACGAGATCTTCCTGCTTACGAACCTGGACGCGCCGAGGAACCGGGTCGTGGCGGTGAATCTGCGCGATCCGGACCCCGATCCCGCCAACTGGCGCGACGTGATCGCCGAGGCCGACGACCTGCTGACCGGCTATCAGATCATCGACGGCGCGATCTACGCGGACTATCTACACAACGTGAGCAGCAGGATCGTGCGCTACGGCATGGACGGGACGCGGACGGGGGAAATCCCTCTTCCCGAACACCACGTGGCGACGCTGCGCCCGTGGGGTGAAGGCGCGGGGCTGCTCACTCTTCAATCCCTCGTCACACCCACCCATATCGTCCGGCTCGATCTGGAGACGCACGAGACCGCGCCGTGGCTGCCGTCGGCGGTGCCCTTCGACGGCGAGAACTACGAGGTCAGCCAGGTCTGGTACATGTCGGCGGACGGGACCGAGGCACCGATGTACGTGGCGCATCGGCGGGGGTACGAGCCCGACGGCGACACTCCGACGCTGCTGTACGGGTACGGCGGCTTCAACAGCAACAACATGCCGCGCTTCAACAACGGCGCGGCGGCGTGGATGGAACGGGGCGGCGTCTATGCGCTGGCGACGCTCCGGGGCGGCGGCGAGTTCGGCGAGGAGTGGCACCGGGCGGGGATGCTCGAGAACAAGCCGAACGTGTTCGACGACTTCATCGCGGCAGCCGAGTGGCTCATCGCGAACGGCTACACGAATCCGGACCGGCTGGCGATCCGCGGTGTCAGCAACGGCGGGCTGCTCGTAGGCTCGGCGCTGACGAAGCGGCCCGACCTCTATCGGGCGGTCTTTTGCGGCCTGCCCGACCTGGACATGGTGCGGTTCTACCAGTTCACCGACAGCAACAACATGCCCGCGCTGCTGGAGTACGGGAACGCGGCCGTCAAGGAGGAGTTCGAGGTGCTGCGGACGTTTTCGCCGTACCAGAACGTGAGCGATGGGGTGGCGTATCCGGCGGTCCTGCTGACCCAGGGCGACCTGGACACGCGCGTGCCCCCGCTCCAGGCGCGGAAGATGGCGGCGCGGCTGCAGGCGGCGACCAGTTCGGGGCTGCCGGTGATCCTGGACTACGATCCGCGGGCCGGGCACGCGGGCGGGCGGACGTTCAGCCGCGGCGTGCGGAACTCGGCAATGGAACTGGCGTTTCTGCTGGGGCAGCTGGGAGTGGAGTGAATGCCGACGCGACACGCCCGGAACATATGTGTTGCCTACCAGCAAGCGGACGTGTATGATTGTCTGAGAGTGTTGTCCTGTGTCGAAGTTCAGAACTAAGGGAGGAAGCTATGAGAAGCGGCGACGAAATGTTGCAGCAAATCGTGGAGAAGTCCGCGCTGGACACGGAGTTTCGGCAACGGCTTCTTACAGATCCAAAGACCGCGATCAGTGGCGAGCTGGGCATTACGATCCCCGATTCGATGAACATCAGGGTCCATGAGAGCGACATGCAGACGGTGCATCTTGCGCTGCCGCCGGATCCGAACATCACCGAGGAGCAGCTCGAAGCCATCTCGGCCGGCCTCTGCTGCTGCTGGTAGAGCCCCGTAGTCGGCGAGTAGTCGACTAACAACGCATTCGAGATCGCTCCCATCCGGCGGACATGTTGCCGCCGTGCTGGTGGATCGTACAATCAATCCGTCTTCTCACTCTGGACCCTGCGGCGCGGGAGGTAGCGACGCGTGACGGGCCGGTTATGGCGAATCGGGTGGCGCAACCTCGGCCGTAACCGGAAGCGAACAGTTCTCACCGCGCTCGGCCTCGCGGTCGGCTACTTTTCCGTGGTGTTCATGGTCGGCTGGGCCGAGGGGGTCTCGACGGGACTCGTCGAGAACGCCACGTCGCTGGTCAGTGGGCAGATCGAGATCCACGACGCCGACTACCGGCCCGAGCGCAGCCTTTACGAGACCATCGGCGGACGCGAGGGTGCCGACGTGGCGGACCTCCTGCGCACCATCGAGGCCGATCCCTCGGTCGTGGCCGCCGCCCCGCGCGTGTACGCGAGCGGGCTCGTGAGTTCCGGCGAGGCGACATCGGCCGGCACTCTGCTCGGCGTCGACCCCGAGCGCGAGCTGGCGCTGACACGTTTTCTGGATCCCCTGGCAGCGGGCCGCCTGCCTGCCACCGGCCAACACGAAGCCGTTGTGGGAGACGAGATGGCGCGGCAGCTCGAGCTGAGCATCGGGGACGAACTCGTCGTCGTCGCCTCGGCGGCGGACGGCTCGATGGGCAACGACCTGTACACGGTCACCGGCATCTTCCGGACCGGCCTGCTCGAGTTCGATGCCGGCACCATGGTCATTCCGGTCGCAGACCTGCAGACGCTCGTGGTCCTCGATCCGGATCGGGTCCACGAAATCGCAGTCAGCACCGACGATCCGTCGCAAGCCGACCTGACCGCGACCCGCCTCGCATCCACCCTTGGAGCCCCCGAGCGGGCGATGTCGGTCGCGCCGTGGACCGAGCTCAATCCGGTGCTTGCCCAGTATGTCGCGCTCGCGGATGCGATGTACTGGATCTTCATCGTCCTCATCTTTTCAGTCGCCAGCTTCGGCATCGCCAACACGACGCTGATGGCCACCTTCGAACGCCGCCGCGAGTTCGCCGTCATGCTGGCGATGGGTGCATCGCCGCGGTCCGTGGTGGGCACGGTGCTGTCCGAGGCGGTCGCGACCGGCGTCATCGGGCTGGGCCTCGGGACCGCCGTCACGGCGCCGCTGTTGATCTGGTTCTCCACGGCGCCGCCCGACATCGGATGGCTCTTCGCAAACCTCACCGTAGAGGGCGTCCTGCTGACGCCGAGTCTCCGGGTGGGGGCCAACGTACCGGCATGGACCTGGGCGACAATCGGCCTCATCGTCACGGCACTCGTCTCCGCCCTCTACCCGGCAATCCGTGCCGCGCGGGTGCCGCCTGCCGACACTCTCTCGGGCCTGTAGCCGTGCTCCTGCGCGTCCTGGTCCGGCTCGCCCTCAGGAACCTGCGCCGTCATCTGCGTCGCACGGTGCTGACTGCCTCGGCGATGATGGTCGGCGGCGCATTCCTGGTCTGGTCGATGACGATCGATGACGGCAGCCACGAACAGTGGGTCGATTCCGGTGTGCGCATGGGGAGCGGACACGTGACCATCGAGCGGCCCGAGTACCGGCTGCGCCGCCAGATCGACGACCGGCTGCCGACGGACGTCAGCCGCGCCGCGGAGCAGGCACTGGCCTCTCCCGAGGTCGCGCGGCACGTCGTGACCGTGTCCGCCAAACTCGGTATCAACGGCCTGGCGAGTTCGGCGGCCGGTGCCCGCCCGGCGGAGATCGTGGGGGTCGATCCCGTCGCCGAAGCGGCCTTCGGCACAATCGACGATGCGGTGATCGAAGGGCGCTACCTCGAGCCCGATGATCGGCTGGCGGCCTATGTCGGCGCCGATCTGGCCCGCAGCCTTGGACTCGAGATCGGATCGCGCTTCGTCGTGCAGGCGCAGGGCACCGATGGCGAGATTGCGGGGCAGCTGCTCTACGTCATAGGGATCTTCCGCAGTCGCGTGCCCGCCATCGACCAGGCGACGATTCACGTCACGCTCGCGACAGCCGGCGAGTGGCTCGGTTCCGGTAGCGACGTGACCAACGTCGCGGTCGTGCTGCAAGGCAGCGGCAGGACCCGGTGGGTCTCCGACCGCCTGGCGCGGGCGCTGGCGGAGCCGGTGGAACGCGGCGAGGCACGCGTCGTAGAGTGGCGCGAGGCGAACCCTGTCCTGGCGGCAGGGGTCGCGATCGACGAATTCGGCAACTACGTGATTCAGGGGTTCCTGTTCGTCATCATCGCGTTCGCGATCGTCAACACGGTGCTGATGTCGGTGATGCATCGCCAGCGCGAGTTCGGCGTGCTTCAGGCGCAGGGGCTGACGCCGGGTCAGACGGGCACCGTCGTGCTCATCGAAGGCCTCACGCTATCCGCGGTCAGCGGGCTCGTCGGCGTCGGCCTGGGACTCCTGGGCACCTGGTATTTCTTCGGCGACGGTTTCGACTCGTCGGTCTTCATGCGGGGTATCGACGAGTTGACATTCTCGGGTGCCGCCGTTGATCCCATCATCGTGCCAATCTTCGGGGTACGACGCATTGTCCAGGTTGTCGCGTTCATTCTCGGCATTGGCATTCTCGCCTCGGTCTATCCCGCGCTGCGCGCCGCCCGGGTCGACGTTACCGAGGCGATGAAGTTCGATCGGTAGGAGGTCATGGCAATGAGTAAAACGGCAGCCGCCCGGACCGACGGCGTCTGGAAGGTCTTCCAGCAGGAAGCTGAATCCGTCGAGGCGGTCCGCGACGTCAGCCTGACCATAGAGCGTGGCGAGTTCACCGCGCTTGCGGGACCGTCGGGCTCCGGCAAGACGACGCTGCTGAATCTGATCGGTGGCCTGACCAGCCCCACAAAGGGACGGGTCTGGGTGGCCGGGCACGAGGTGAGCCGCATGTCGACCCGGGATTTGGCGCGGCTACGGCTCGAGGAGGTTGGCTTCGTCTTTCAGGCCTATAACCTGCTCCCCGTGCTCACGGCATTGGAGAACGCGGAATTCCCGATGCTCCTCCAGGGCGTGCCCGTGAAGGAGCGTCAGGCGCGGGTCCGCGAACTCTTTGCGCGAACGGGCATGGAAGGGCTCGAAGACCGGCGCCCGGGCAAGCTGTCAGGCGGCCAGCAGCAGCGCGTCGCCGTCGTCCGTGCGGTGGCTGGCCGTCCGGCCCTCGTGCTTGCGGACGAGCCGACGGCGAACCTCGACTCGGTCACCAGCGAAGCGCTCCTCGATGTCATGGGCGAGCTGAATCGCGACCTCGGAGTGACCTTCGTCTTCGCCACCCACGACAGCCGCGTCATGGAGCGGTGCCGGCGTCTGGTCCGCATGGTCGACGGCGCTGTGCGTGACGACGAGCCCGGATCCTAGCAGCCAGCCTGGGTGGCGAGACTAGCAGCCTAGACCCTGGGACACCTGGGCATAGCTGGTAAGCGGGACCGCGCACATCCGATGCCAGTCCTCCTGGTCGATGACGGGTTGGTTCAACAGTTCAATCATCTCGTCGAAGTCATGGAGCGCGGAGCACCCCACCACCGCCGGGTCCGCTGCCTGCCGGTGTCGTGGCCAGGCGCGGTCACGAGCATGGCGCCAGAAGCCGCTGTTGTACCTGGAGCCGCACGAGTAGTGCCAGCCGACGAACAGGCCGTAGCGGATCATGTTGTTGATGAGGAACCGATTGACCACGGGCGCGTCGCGCTCGAGATGCTCCGGCGGACGGCTGAGGCGCGTCCGGAGCACCATCCCGATCTGCAATTGGGCGGATACGATCGCCGTTGCCTCGAGCGGCTCCATGAAGGCCGCTGCGTTGCCGATGCGGGCCACGGCACCGTCGTAGATCCGACGGTGGACGAAGTTGGGAAACCCGATGACGGCGCGCTGCTCAAACTCGGACACGCCGTCGGCCTCGAGGAGCCTGTCAAAATCCGATTCGACGTCGACCAGGCTCGACAGGTTGCCGTTGAAGACGTACCCGTAGGATGTGTGGGCAGTGAGCGGAATCACGAATACCCAGCCGTGTCGACGCGCAACCGCGCGCGTGTACGTGTGCTGGAGCACCGGTCCATCCCGCTCTTCGCTGAAGACCGGCGGACAGCGGCGTATGACGGCCGTATCGGTGGGGATGAAGGGAAGGTCGATGTGCTGGTCGGGACGGAGCTCCCTGGGGAACCCGCGCGCATCGAACACGAGGTCGTACCGTTCCGGCGGCCGGCCCTCGAATTCCACGCGAGCGCCGCCACTCACCCTGGTGATATCGAGTACCCTCGCATCGATGTGCCGCGCGCGCGTGCCTTCGTGGAGCAGGTCCGCCATCAGGTCGGCGGACAGGTGGTAGGCGTAGGACACCTGCTGCGGCGTGAAGTAGTGGGTGAAGTCCCGATCGCGTCGGCCCCATCCCTCGAACGCGACACCGTACTTGCGAGTCCCACTCAGGCGCTGCTGTACGGTGTCGTGCGGCAGACTCGTCAGCTGTTGCAGCTCCCGAACCAGGCTCGGCCAGCTGCCTTCACCGACTCCGATCACCGGGATCCGCGAGTCGTATATGTGGTGCAGCTCGTGATCGCTGTCGGGATGAAGACGCGTCACGCTGGCGGCCGCCAGGCACCCTGCGGTCCCTCGCCCCACAACCGCGATCTTCCGTAGGGATTCGCTCTTCCGTAAGGACTCGGTGCCTGGGTGTATCACCCCAAATGCCCTCCACGACCGTCGACTGCGGGACTCTTCGATGTGCCGCGGACAGCAAGCTAACACGATCTTCGCATCATCGCCGTCGGCGCGGCTCTCGTCGTTTCCTTGGGGGACGAGGTCTGCACCGTTCACCCGAGGTGTTATACTACCCGGCGAGACCGGTCCGTCCCTGCTTGATCGTGATGAGGAGTCTGTGTGGAGCCGTGTTCAATAACCCGCTTGGTTCGTTTCACAATACCGTTGCCGAAGCAAAGGAAGAACGCGAGCAACTCGACCGTCTGCTGACGGTTTCCACACCGCGAGAGCGCCTGCTTGTCACAGTCATCGCTCTTGTGTTGGTCATCTTCATCACCTGGCTCTTTTTCGGCAGCGTAGCCCGTAGCCTTGCGATCGACGGCGTACTCGAGGAGTCCGGCCAAAACCTGTCCGAAGCCGCCCAGTCAGTGCAGGCGCTGGTCTGGATCGAGAACGACGTTCTGCCCGAGGTCAGGGCCGGGATGCCGGCGTCGATCGAACTGGGCGGGGCGGATGGAGACGCGGGCACGATTGGCGGAGAGATTACGATGATTTCCGCTGTCCGCCTGCCCGAGCTTCCAGCGGCCTTCGAGTCCGCAGTGCCGGCCTCCGTCCATCGCGTCCAGATCGCGCTCGACGAAAGCCCCGACTCTTCCTTCGTTGCGGGCCGGGAATGCCGGATCGTCATCGAAATCGGCACCCAGGCTCCGATCGCACTCCTGCGACTGGGGCAACCATAGCATGCCGTCGATCGCCTTCAGAGGAGTTGGCGACAAGAAAGCCGCCGGGTTCAAGGCAAAGCACAGGATCACCACGCCCATTGTGCTGCAGGTGCATGCGTCGGAGTGCGGTGCCGCCTGCCTCGGCAGCATCCTCGGCTACTTCGGACGCTGGGTTCCGCTGACCGAGCTGCGGGAAAGATGCGAAGTGAGTCGAGACGGAAGCAGTGCGGCGAGCATCGTGCGCGCCGCCAGACATTATGGTCTCGAATCCAGCGGACTCAGTTTGCGCGCCGATCAACTGAAAAAGCTGCCGTTGCCGCTGATCGTGTTCTGGCAATTCAGTCATTTCCTCATCGTCGAGGGGTTCGACGGCCGCAACTTCTATCTCAATGATCCGTCCACGGGACGGCGCAAGCTTTCCGCCGAGGAGTTCACCCGGGGCTACAGTGGCATTGCGCTCCGATTCAAGCCGGGCCCCGACTTCAAACCCGGCGGTGAACGGCCCGGACTGGTCAGACAACTGCACGCCCTGCTCGCCGGATCATGGGGCGTGCTCACCTGGGTGATCGCGTGCGGCCTCATGTTGACGCTGCTGGCCCTCATTGTCCCCGCATCTCTGGGCGCATTCGTGGACGATGTGCTGGAAGACCGGGGGCCCTGGGGCGGCATCGTGACGGCACTGCTCGGCGGCGGCGTCCTCGTCTATATCCTGTCCCTGCTCAAGCACCGGTTCCTGAAGCGACTCGCAGTCCGGATTTCGGTGACCGGCTACAGTCGTGGCTTGTCGCGGCTGCTGCGGTTGCCGGTGGAGTTCTTCGAACACCGGCTCGTGGGCGATCTGACGGATCGAGTCTCGTCCATCGACAGGATCGCGAGGAATCTGACGGAGCAGTTTCTTGTGCTCGTTATCGACATGGGAATGAGCGCCGTGCTGCTTGCTGCCATGTTGGTCTACGACGTCCGGCTCACACTGGTCGTGCTCGTTCTGGCCGTTATGCATGGCGTGCTGGCGCACTTTCTGAACGGCGTCAGAGCCGTTCGAAGCCAGGCGATGAGACGCGAACAGGGACTGCTGATCGGCATCGGCATGCAGATGCTGAGCCATGCCGACAACCTGCGCATGACGGGATCGGACGACCATTTCTTTTCGCGGTGGACCGGTCATCAGGCGCGCGAACTGCATGCGCGCCAGCGCTACTCGGAGCTGGGCTCCGTCAATGCCGCGCTTCCGGGTCTGATCGTCGCCCTTCGAGGCGCGGCGATCCTGGGCATCGGCGGAAGTCTGGTCCTGGCCGGGGAAATGACCCTGGGGGCGCTGGTCGCGTTCTACATCCTGAGCGAAATGTTCCTGGCGCCGGTCGGGCGATTCCTGGAGTTCGCCGAGAAGCGCCAGGCCCTCGAAACCGATCTGCAGCGACTCGAAGACATCTCCAGGACCGCCGAGGACCCCGCCCTCATCCGCCAAAGTCAGCACTCCGAGTCGATTCCGACTTTCAAGGGCCAGCTTCAGCTCGCCGGCCGGCTTGAGCTGCGAGACGTCACCTTCGGGTTCAACAAGAGCCGGCCGGCTCTCATCAAGGACTTCAACCTCCTGATCAGGCCGGGGCAGCGGGTTGCCGTGGTCGGTCCGAGCGGTTCCGGCAAGTCGACCCTCGCGCGTCTGATTGCCGGTGTCTACCAGCCCTGGTCGGGCGACATCCTGTTCGATGGCTATCCGCGGGATGAGATTCCCGATGGGGTGCTGCGGCAGTCCATCTCCATGGTGGATCAGGAGGTGGTGCTCTTTTCCGCGTCCGTGCGCGACAACATCACCCTGTGGAACCCCGCCGTTCCGGACGAGGCCATCTTCGCGGCGGCGCGCGACGCCCGGATCCATGACGAAATCCTGCTTCGGCCGGATGGGTACGCCACGCGGGTCGATGAGGGCGGCGTGAATTTCAGCGGCGGCCAGCGGCAGCGGCTGGAGATCGCCCGCGGGCTGGTGGGCGATCCCACGCTCCTCATTCTGGATGAGGCGACCAGCGCCCTCGATGCCGCGACGGAGGAATACGTCGATGATGCCCTGCGCCGTCGGGGTGTCACCTGCCTGATCGTGGCGCACCGGCTGAGCACCGTGCGGGACAGCGACGAGATCATCGTGCTCGACAAGGGCGTCGAAGTGCAGCGCGGGACGCACGACGAGCTGATGGGGGATCGGGACGGCACCTACTACAAGCTGGTCAGATCCGGCTGATGCGGGACACGAGGCCGGAGCACACGTCCATTGCGGAACTCGCCACCAGCGCGGGCGAGTCCGTGCCCTGCGCCGGCAACCTGCCCGTGAAGCTCGACGACCCGGACTCCGTCTGGTTCATCGACGAGGGCGCCGTCAATCTGTTCCTGGTCGAATTCAGGGACGGGTTGGATCATGCGGCACCCCAGCACCTGCTCCGCCGCGAAGCGGGCTGGCTGCTGCCGGGCGTCGCACCCAACGAACCGCACGGGGCGGAAGATACCACGCTCAGCCTGGTCGCCAAGGGATCGCCGGGCACCATTCTGAAGCGCCTGCCGGCATCCCTGCTCTCCGAGGTCGATCCGGCGGAGCTGGCGGAACAGACGGAAACCTGGCTGGCCGCGATCACGGACACCCTCTCGCGCTTTGCGAGTCACCGTCCACGGCCGACGGCGCTGGCCGAGCCCGGTCTGACACGGAGCCTCGCCCCCTGTACGCTCTCCGTACGACGAGGCGTCGTATGGGTATCCGAACCCCCACGCGGCGCCAGCCTCTTCATGGACCTGGTCGACCAGGCGGCACTTACCGGAGGGAGCGGCCCGCACGAAGCGCTGATACCGCTGACGCGGGCAAGCTGGCTCACGCTCTCGGACGAGGTAACGCTCTCGGCCAGTTCGACCGAGACACTGGCACGGCAGGGCACCCTGCTCTCGGCGCTCGCATCCTTTCACGCGGTCGCCTTCGCCGTGGAGCGCCTGAACCGCGTACTGGCCGTAGTCGACCACGCGAATCTCGAACGCGCGCGGACCACGAGCCGCTACGCGGCCGAGAGAACTGCGCGGCAGCGGCTTTTCAACATCTATGACCTGCCGATCGACCGGGACGCGAGTGTCGAGGACACGTCGCTGGCGGACGCGCTGCAGCCGATCGGACGCCGTGAAGGGATTGATTTCAAGATCCCCGTGCGCCCGGGATCCTCCGGTGCCCCGGTCAGCCTCGTCGACGTCCTCGTCGCTTCAGGCGTGCGCGCCCGGCGCGTGCGGTTCACGAACGAGGGCGCCTGGTGGCGGGGCGACAGCAACGCGATGCTGGCGTTCCGCGCCGAAGGCGGCCAGCCTGTGGCGCTCCTGCCGGGATGGTTCGGGCGCTACCGGGAATTCGACCCGGTCAGCAAGCGTAGTGTCCGGATGACGGCGGATCGTGCCGCCGCGCTGGCGGACGAGGCCTGGGTGTTCTACCGGCCGCTGCCCGAGGGGAACGTGAGGCCGGCGGACCTGCTGAGATTCGCGCTGCGTGGATCGGCCGCGGATCTGGCGCGGCTGGTGATGGCCGGCCTTCCGGGCGGCCTGATCAAGCTGGTGCCCGCACTCGCGCTCGGGTTCGTCGCAAACCAGACGGCGGGCGGCGGAACCGCCGGAGCGGTCTATGCCGCGGCCGTGGCGGTGGCGGGCTTCGGCGTGCTCGGCGCCCTGCTGCACCTGCTTCAATCCACGGCGATGACGCGGCTCGAGGGGCGCTCGGCTTCGCGCGTCGAAGCGGCGTTCTGGGACCGCCTCATGCGCCTTCCGCCAAGCATTCTGCACCGCCATCCGTCGGGCGATCTGGCCATGTCGGGGATGACGTTCCAGAATCTCCGCGACGGGTTGCAAGGCGTCGTTGCCGACGGCCTGCTATCGATCCTCTTTCTGCTTCCGGTTCTTGGTGTCATCTTCCTCTACGATGCCACCCTCGGGGCCATCGCCCTCGCCTTCAGCCTGGTTTCGCTCCTGATCACGGTTGTCCTCGGACTGCGCCAGGTTCCCCCCTGCGGGCGGATGATCCGCGCGGCGCGGCGCGTCTCCGGCCGGTTGTTCCAGATCGTGGGCGGCATAAGCAGACTGCGTGTGGAAAACGCGGAAGCGTCCGCTTTCGCCATGTGGGCGCGGGACTACCGGGAGCAGAAACGCGCCGAGCTCGAAATGGCCGGGCTCGAGGGACATTCGCGCGCATTCGGCGCCGCGCTCCCCTTTCTTGCCGCCGGGGTCCTGCTGGCGGTCGTGGCCGTGGGCGACAGGGACCTTCCGGTGGGCGATTTTCTCGTCGTCTACCTCGTCCTCATCGCCTTCCAGTACGCCATCGCCCGACTCGGCGAATCCCTTGGCACGGTCGCCGCCATGCTCCCGGGGTTCGACCAGATGCGCCCGCTCCTCGCCGCGGCTCCCGAGACCGAGGCCGAAGGAGCGCCGGTCGAGTATCTGGGCGGCGACATTCTCTTCGACCGCATTTCCTTCCGGTACGATCCCGACGGGCCGCTGATCCTGGACGATGTCACGATCCGCGCCCGCCCCGGAGAATTCATCGCGATCGCGGGTGAGTCCGGCGCCGGCAAGAGCACCCTCTTCCGGCTGGCGCTCGGATTCGACCGGCCCACCGCCGGCGCGGTCTATTACGATGGACGCGACCTGAGGCACCTGAACCTGAAGCAGGTGCGCCGCAGAATCGGCGCGGTGCCGCAATCCGTCGGCCTGCATCCCCTCGATATCTGGGACAATCTCGTCGGTCACCACGATAAGGTGGCGAGTGACGAGGTATGGGCGGCGGCGCGAGTCGCCAACGTCGAAGAAGAGATCAAGAGCATGCCGATGGGCATGATGACCATGGTCGGCACGAGCGGAAGCGTCCTGTCGGGCGGCGAGAGTCAACGTGTCACTATTGCCCGGTCGGTGATCGGCAGCCCGCAGATCATGCTCTTCGACGAGGCCACCAACTGGCTGGACAACGAGAGCCAGGCCAATGTCATGCGGAATCTCAACGCCCTGACCTCGACCCGGGTTGTTATCGCGCACCGCTTGTCCACCCTGGAACAGGCCGATCGCATCTACGTGCTGCAGGCCGGAAAAGTCGTACAGAGCGGCTCCTTCGACGAACTCTTGGAGGGCGACGGGGTGTTCAGGGAGTTGGTGAAAAGGCAGATCGCCTAGCAGTCCGTGGATAAACCCACGCGAGCACCGAGAGCGGCGAGGCGCCGGGCCGGATGCATTCGCCGCTCGAATGCCGCGGGGGTTTGTTCACGGGCTGCCTGATCCGAATCCCTCTCCGGAGACATCGATGAACGGATCGATTGACGCGCACACCCTCGTATCGAGAGCCGACAAGGACAGCGACTTTCGCGAACGTCTTCTCCGGCACCCCAGGGAAACCGTCGAGAAGGAATTCGGCGTGACGCTGCCGGAAGACCATGAGATTCACGTACACGAGGAGACCTATGGCGCGACACATGTGGTGCTTCCGCCGCGGAACAGGTTCAGCGAGGCCGAGCGGGAGGCGGCCAGGACCGGCAGGGCATCGCTCGAGTATCTTCGGAGTACTCTCCACGATCCCGCACCGCCCCTTCGTTCTCCGGCACCGAAACGAGGCGAAGTCCGAAGCGGCGGGGCCGGCTCCGAGGCGCTTGCAGAGGCGGCGAGGGAAGGGATCCGCCGAGGGCTTGCCTTCCTGGAATCCACAATCGACGAGAATGGGGCTTGGCACTGCATCCGGTTCAACGTTGCCGACCCGGACATTCCCAGGCACTTCGAGAGGCCTCCTTTCGTGTCGGCTCTCTGCGCGCTCGCCCTTGAGAGATCCGATGAGCCGCGGGCCAGGGCGATATGCACGGCGACGAAGGCGTATCTCATCGACACCATCGAGTATCCCGGACTGTGGCGATACTACCGTCACCTGCCCCCGGATCTCGACAGTACCTCGCTCTGTGCGATGGTTATCGGGACGCACCCCTGGATCTGGCTCGGACGGAATGTTCCCGGGATACTGGCGAATCGCGACGAGGAGGGCCGCTTCATGACCTGGGTGCTGGCGGAAGACGAACCCGATGTCGTGTCGCCGTTTCGCATCGAGGCCGACCCCGTCGTCAATGCGAACGTCATCGCCTGGCTGGGCGACCGTCCGGAAACCAGGGATGCCCAGCGATGGTTGGAACACCTGGTGACCGATGGGAGCCTGGAGGGCTCGTCGAAATGGTATCCCGACACGATCTCGATCCACTATGCGATCGCCCGCGCGACGGTTCGCGCAAAGCCCGCCCTCGAGGCGTTGCGCCCGATGCTCGCAGATCGTATCCTCGGCCTCCGTGACCGGAAGGGAGGATTCGGCAACGTTCTTCAGACCGCTCAGGCGGTGTCGGCGCTCTACAGTGTCGGAAGCCTCGGGCGCATCGACGTGAAGCGGGAGGTGGAGGGGCTGATGAACTCGCAGCGCGGGGACGGCAGCTGGCCGGAGCTGCTCGCGTTCGGCGACCAATCGTTGAAGTGGGGTTTGGTGGGGCAGATCGGGCATGGCTCCGAGGCCGTGACCTCCGCGTTCTGTATCGAGGCCCTGGAGTGTCTCGTCGAAGGGCTTGGGGCCTGAGCGTGCCCACCGATACGGCGCGCGCGGGCCCACGGCCCGGGATCCTGGCCCGGACGACTCTCGCGGACCGGGGCATCGTCAAGCTTCCCGCGCTCACCCCGCACCTTCGATTCCACGATATCGGCGAGGGGCGGGTGCTCCTCGTCTCCGAGTCGTTCAATACGCTGCTGCACGGCAAGCTGTACGGCGACTTGCTGCCGCTGCTCGACGGCCGGCACGCCGGGGACGAGATCGTCGCGGCCCTCGAGGGCGCCCACGCGCCCACCAACGTCCTGGCGGCCCTGGCCGCGTTCGCCGCCAAGGGGTACCTGGTCTCCGCCGATCACGGGATGGACCTGTGCCAGGCAGCCTACTGGTCGTCGCTCGGGGCGTCGCCACGCTGGGCCGAGGAGCGGCTGGCGCAGGCGCGCGTCACGGTCGAGGGTGACGACGGCCGGCTCGCCCGGCATCTGGAGGAGGCCGGCGCCAGCGTGGGAGGCACCGGTCCGGCGCTGACCGTCGTCGTCTGCGCCGACTATCTCGATGCGCATCTCGCCGAGGTGAATCGGCGCCAGCTCAAGGCGAGAGCGCCGTGGACCCTGGCGCGGCCGAGCGGGATGGAGCCGCTGTTCGGCCCCATCTTCCGCGCTGACGGGCGGGGGCCTTGCTGGGACTGCCTCGCATGCCGCCTGCGCAGCCACGGGGAAGTCCACGCTTTCCTGCGCAACGTCGCCGGCGAGGAAGCCGCCTTCAGGCCGTTCGCGGCCCAGCCGGCCGCGCTGGGAGCAGTGTACGGGCTGATCGCGGCGGAGATCGTCAAATGGCTGGTGCTGGATCAGGCGGCCCCGATTCACGAACAGGCGATCGCGATGGACATCGCCACATTCACGAGTTCGCAGCACCGGGTCGTGCGCAGGCCGCAGTGTCCGGAGTGCGGCGACGAGGCCCTGCGCCGGCCGGATCGACCGCCCCTTCCGGTGTCTCTGAAGGCGAGCCCCAAGGCCCATCGCAACAGCGGCGGCGCGCGCGCCGTGCCGCCGGGAGCCACCCTGGCGAAGTACCGGCATCTGGTGAGCCCGGTCAGCGGCGTCGTCACCTGGCTGTCGCGCACCACCGATGAGACCGACTCCTGGCTGCACGTCTACTGGGCCGGGAGCAATTCCGGGATGAGAAGCCGAAGCCTGAGTTCGCTGAGGCGCAGCCTGCGCAGCAAGAGCGCCGGCAAGGGCAGCACCCGGCAGCAGTCCAGGGTCAGCGCGCTTTGCGAGGCGATCGAGCGGCATTCGGGCGCCCGCCATGGGGACGAGATCCGTGTTGCCAGGCGATTCATCGAGTTCGCCGGGCGAGAAGAGGCGATCCACCCCAACGATGTGCAGCTGTTCAGCGAGAGTCAGCTCGACGACGCGGAGAGCATCAACGCGAAGGGCCACCCCTACAACATCGTCCCGCCACGTCTCGATCCCGACGCCGAGATCGATTGGACCCCGGTCTGGTCATTGACGCAGCGGCGGCACCGGTACCTGCCCACGTCCATCCTGTACAGCATGCTGGCCGAGGAGCGCGGCCCTGCGGACCTGATTGCCGATTCGAACGGATGCGCCGCGGGCAACACCCTTGAAGAGGCGATCCTGCAGGGTTTCTACGAACTGGCCGAGCGCGATGCGTTCGCCGTCTGGTGGTACAACCGGCTGCAAGTGCCGGCGGTCGATCTTTCCAGCTTCGACGACGAGTACCTCGAATCGGCCGCGGACTACTACGGCCGCCATGAGCGGGACCTGTGGATGCTCGACGTCACCTCCGATATCGGCATTCCCACCTTCGTCGCGCTCTCGCGTCGGCCGAACGCCGAAACCGAGGACATCATCTACGGCGCCGGCACCCACGCCGACCCGCGGATCGCCGCCCTGCGCGCGCTCTGTGAACTGAACCAGTGCCTCACCTGGCTGCCGCGTCCCGGGGCGGCGGACGGCCGGCCCAGGATCGACGATCCGCTGGCGCTCCGGTGGTGGAAGACCGCCCGCCTCGCCGAATGTTCCTGGCTGGCGCCGGCGCCGGACGAGCCGCTCCGCAGGGCTTCGCAGTATCCGGTGACCGAAGCGGCGGACACGCGCGAAGATGTGGAATACTGCCGCTCGCTTGTCGAAGCCAGGGGCATGGAGTTCCTGGTGCTCGATCAGACGCGGCCGGATATCGGCATGCCCGTGGCCCGGGTCATCGTGCCGGGCATGCGCCATTTCTGGGCAAGGTTCGCGCCCGGGCGCCTGTACGACGTGCCCGTCCATCTGGGGTACCGCGAGCACCCGCTCTCCGAAACCGGCCTGAATCCCGCACCTGTGATTGCGTGAGGAGAACATGGATACCGACGCGGCCGTCGCACTGACCCAGGACCGTCTCGCCGAGGAGGGCGACACGATGGGTGAGCTGCTCGGGCACTTCCGAAATCGAATCTCGCCGGTCCTGATCGGAGATCCGCAGTGGGAGCGCATACTCGAGCGCGCCGGAAAGCTCCCCATCACAATGGGCGCGCTGCCATTCGGTTTCGAACTGCCGCTGCATGCAAGCGAGCCCAGGGCGGACTTCGGCGTCTCCCTCGCGAGCGGAACGAGAACGGCGGCCTTTTTCCAAGCGCGCGCACGCACCGACGCGACGGATGAGACCGCGAGGGTGATCACGCGGCTCTTCGGCCGGATGGAGACGGAAGACTCGCCCCTGCGTGGGATTGTCGGCCGCAAACTGATGCTGGAATACGATATCGGCTCGGCAGGAGACGGTGAGCGTTCACTTCCGGGAATGTTCCTCCGGCCCGGTGAACGCCCGATTCTCGGCGCCCGCGGCCAGGTGGATGATGTCCGTGCGGTCGCGGACGCGCTGTTCTCCTGCGCAGGCTGGGAGATGAGCGGCCCCGAGCGCGAGAACATCGAACGGGTCTACCTGGCACAGCCGGGAGACACGCGCATGGATTCGTTCGGTGTGTTCCCGTCGCGCTCGCGGTTCATCCGCCTGGCGATCATGGGCTTCAGATCGCGGCACGCGACGTGGTGCTATCTCGAAGACGCCGGCTGGCCGGGTCATATCCCGGCTGTCGACTCCCTGATCGCGCGCTTCGACGAGCGCGCGAGCATTCGCAGGACCGGGGTGAACATCGATGTGCGGGAGGAGGGCGTCGGACCGACGCTCGGCCTCACGCTCATCGTCAAGCAACGTTATACGAAGGACTCGCGCTATTGGCTCGACGGCCTGACCGATTGGCAGCCGTTCCTGGAGGCCCTGGGCCATGAGGACCTTGTCGTTCCGGAGAAGCTCGGGGCGCTTGCCGGCTGGGTCTCGAAGCCGACAACGCTCTTTGGGAAGTCCGGGCGGTTCGTGCTGCTGCGTGGCATTCACCATATCAAGCTGGTCGTATCCGGAGACCGGCTTCGACAAGCCAAGGCCTACGTGTTCATGGTGCTTTCCGGGGCGGTGTAGCCCGCCGGCAGCCCGTGGGCGGGATTAGCGTCCCGTCCCGAAGTTCGGCGCGAGCGTCTCGATCCCCGCGGCGGCGCCCGATGCGGTTTCCTCGATCACCGCGGCGAGCGCATCGAAATCGTCCACCCCGCAGAGGCCGGCGATCGTGGCCCTGGCTCCGGTGGCCGCCGATTCGACCTCGAACCCCTCGTCCGCGACAAGCCGCAGCGCGCCGCGGAGATTCCGCCACAGCGCCGCCGCCGCCGCGAGCCGCTCGGCGGCATCCTCAGTGATCAACCCACGATCGCCCGCCGCCCGGAAAGTGTGCTCCGCGTCGCCCGCCGGACGTGCCGCCGCATCGCCGCCGGGCGCCATGCGCAGGAACAGCGCGGCGCGTTCGATGTCTCGAAGACCTCCCCGCATCGTGGCGATCGACTCCAGGTCCGGTACGCCGGTTTCGGCGGCATGCTCTCCGGGCTTGCGCAATTCAGCCAGCAGCATCTCGCGAACCGAAGGTCCGCCCAGCGCCTCGCGCAGCCCTACGGACACCCGTTCCGCAACGTCCTCGTCGCCCGATCCCCACACGCACCGGGCCCGCGCCAGACCCACCGGATCCCATCCCGAACCGGGGTTGCGGAGTTGTTCGGCGAATGCGTCAAGCGGCTGGATCTCGCCCGCCCCGCCACGCGTGAACGATTGGGGCGACAGCAGCAGGTTGTTGCGGGTCAGCGCGCGCAGCGCCTTCCGGAAGCGGCCGCACAGTTTCCGATAGTGCCTGGCCGGGGTTCCCTCGTACACGAACCGGATGTCGAGCGTCTCGCCCGGCATCGCTTCTCCGCTCGCCAGGGGTCCCTCCACGACGACCGCCACGCCGCCGCTGCCCTGCGGCACACCGCGATCGGCAAAGTCCTCCTCTACCGCGGACAGCACGGTGGCGATGGAGGCCTCCCCGACGCGTGACAACGCCGTCACCGCCTCGGCGATCGACAAGCTCCCGCGCATCGTGTGCACCGCGATCTGGAAGACCTTGCCGTTCGACCACTCGCGCGCCGCATCCACCGCCTCGCTGGCGTCCTGCACGTGAGTGTCGGCAAGCTGGGCCTTCATCTCGGCCACGCCGAGTTCGTGGGTCCAGTACAGGCGTGCCAGTCCGCACCGGGCAATCGCCTCGGATTCCGGGTCCGACAGGAAGCCCTCCGGGAGCTCCAGATCCGTGAACTCCCGCTCCCTGAGCATGTCGAGCAACACCGGGGCACGGTTGATCCATCCGGCAATGCGAGGAGCGGCGGCGTGAATCTCGGCGATCGCGTCGAATGCGTCGGGGCGTGCCGCGAACGCCCGGCTGTCATAGGCGCTCCAGTCCTTGATGTCGGGATAGAACTGCGCCCGCTGAAGATCGAGCAGGGGGTCGATGGTCTGGAACCACCGCTTGGGGAAGAGGGCCAGGCCGTTCATCTGAATGTAGCTGCCCGGCAGCTGCGGCGAGGCGGCCTCGTTGTGATGCTGAAGCAGCGGATAGCGCCGGTTCGACGTGTGGTGGTCGGCGTGGCGCTGCATGTTGTAGTACAGCCAGTTGGTGAACTTGTAGGCCGCGCTCCAGGCGTGCCGCGGCTTGACGGGCTCGAACCGGCCGGCCGGCGTGAGGACCCGTCGCAACCCGTAGTGCTGCACATAGTTGCTGATCTTCATCGAGAATACGACGTTGCCGCACAGAACCACGTAGACCAGGGCTGCCCACGGACCGCCCATCCAGAGTATGATCCCGTACCAGAAGATGAGCTGCACGGCGTAGCGCCAGAACGCGTTCGTATGGTGCCATGCCGGCAACTGGCGACGCGTCAGGCGGCGGCGTTCGAACCGCCAGGCCCCCAACAGGTTGTTCGCCACCTCCGCGGGCAGGTATCGCCAGAAGCTCAGACCCTTCGGAGAGGACCCCGGGTCCCGGGGCGTGCACACCCACGGATGATGAATGTAGACGTGCTCGGTTGCATAGTGCGGGTAGGAGACGGAAGCCAGCAGGAACTCGCCGAGGCGACGCTCCCAGAGAGCGCGGCGGTGGACCAGCTCGTGGCCGACGATGAAGACGGTCTGTCCCACCATCGTGAGAATCACGGCCACGCACCAGACTTCCCACAGCGCCAGATGATCGGAAACCAGTGCCTGCCAGAGCGCGAAGATGAACGTGGCCGGCCAGAGCACCGCCCAGAGCCAGAGCGAGAGCTTGTACAGAAACAGCTGGCTCTCGCTGGTGGTGGCCGGATCCATGTTCCGCTCCTCCAGGCCGAATATCCTGTCGAAGCGGTCCGCGAGCGCGTAGAAGACCAGCGGCACCGCGATCCACCAGCCACCGAACACCGCGGCGCACGCGACGAGCGGAAAGATCGCAAGGGGCGCGAAGTGTGGGAGCGCATTCGCAACGGAAGCCTCGACGATTCTCCGTTCCATGGCCACGGGGGGACTCGTACTGTGTGCTTCCATCGTCGAAACCCTCGGCTTATTGCAATCGCTCCCCCGCACGTCCGATCCCAACGTATTCTTGCCTGCCGCGCCCCGTCGGTCAACTGTCGTCCTGCGCCCCGCGCCTCCTACCCCGGCATCCTCCGGAACAGCCGCAGCAGCGAAGCGAACGCCAGCGCATACATCACCGCCCCGAGCAGGAACGGCGCCCCCGCCAGCTCCATCGGCGCATCCGGCGAAGTGAAGTAGCTGAACAGGCCCGCGGTGAAGATCAGCGGCGCCAGGATGCTCGTCAGGCTCATCAGCGACGTGATGCCCCCCTGCACCTTCCCCTGGTCCTCGGGCGGCACCGAACCGGCGACCAGGCTCTGGATCGCGGGGCCCGCCACACCCCCGATGGAGCCGAAGACGATGAACGCGAACAGCATCCACCCGGCGGTCGCCAGCCCGTATCCGAGGTAGGTGATGACCGCGACGACGAGGCCGTACAGGATCGCTCGGCGTTCACCGAGCCTGCCTACAATCGGCCGCACCAGTCCCCCCTGGACGATCGCCGCCATCACCCCGACCAGCATGAGCGAGAAGCCGTTCATCTGCTCGTCCCAACCGAACTTGTGGCCGGTGTAGAGGACCCAGACCGTCTCGAGACCGCGCTGCGCAAGCACGACGAAGACGAATGCGCCGGTGAGGCCCGCCACCAGCGGATACGACCCGAGCACGTAGAGGCTGCCAACCGGATTCGCCTTCCTCCAACTGAACGCGTCCCGCTTTTCCGGCGGCAGCGACTCGGGCAGAACGAAGAAGCCGTAGAGCCAGTTCACCAGCGCGAGACCCGCCGAGACAAAGAAGGGGAGCCGCAGGTCGATCCCTCCGAGGATTCCCCCCAGGCCCGGGCCGAAGATGAAGCCAAGCCCGAACGCCACGCCGATCAGACCGAAGTTGCGCGCCCGGTCCTCCGGCTTCGACACGTCCGCGATATAGGCGTTGGCGGTGGTGATGCTCGCCCCCATCACGCCGGCGATCAGCCGGCCCACGAAGAGCCAGACCAGGGACGGCGCGAATCCCATGATGATGTAGTCCACACCGAGCCCGAACAGCGAAATCAGGATCACGGGCCTGCGCCCCACGCGGTCGGACAACGCTCCGAGCACCGGTGCGAAGATGAACTGGGTGAGCGCGTAGGTGGAGGCCAGGACGCCGAACCAGCGCCCGGCAAGGGTGGTGCTGCCCCCGGCGAAGTCCTTGATCAGTTCCGGGAGAATGGGGATGATGACCCCAATCCCCAACACGTCGATGAAGACCGTGATGAGGATGAAGATCATGGCGGCCTGACGGCCGCGTCCCGGTACCGGCAAGAGCACCTCCACGCGATAGTTCAGGAAGGAGCATAGCGGACCCCGGCTGCCCGCGCGCCCTCCGTCTCCACCGAGTTGGCCGAATCGATCCCCCTGGACGCCCTCCCATATGGACTTCGAGACCTTCGAGAAGCAGTCGCGCCGTATCTACGAGAGCATTCCGGCGGCCTACCGGGAGGGTGTCGACGGGATGACGGTGCATCGGGACGCACTCCCCCATCCGCGGTTTCCGGGCGTGTACACGCTTGGCGAGTGTCTGACGGAGTCCTATCCGTCGAGCTGGGACGGGCCCGACACGCTGCGGTCCCAGGTCCTCCTCCACTGGGGTTCCTTCCGGGCGCTCGCGGCCGTGGATCCGACATTCGACTGGCAGGAACAGATCTGGGAGACGCTGACGCACGAGTTGCGCCACCATCTCGAATCGCTCGCCGACAGCGAAGACCTGCTCGGAGTGGACTACGCGATGGAACAAACGTTCCAGCGCCATCAGGGACTGGACTTCGACCCTGGCTACTATCGGCACGGCGACCGCCTCGCCCCCGGCATCTACGCCGTCGAGGACGAGGTGTATATCGAGCAGTTCTGGAAACGCGGCGATTTCGAGCGCGCGCCGGAGATTCGCTTCTCGTGGGCGGGGTGCAGCTACGGCATCGGCCATCCCGGCGAACTCGGCGACGTTCACTTCGTTCGAATCGTGGACGGGATTCCGGCCCCTCCCTACCTTGAACTGGTACTGGTGCGAAGGTCCTCCTGGCTGAACCGGACCCGGGCCGCACTGAGGCGGGAAGACATCGAAGTCTTCGAGTCCGCGGCGCAGGCGAGGGAGTGAAGAGAACCTCGGTGCCGCCTGTGGTGTAGACGACGCAGGCCCATGCACCCCAACACCCGAAAGGACCGATGATGACGCGGACACGTTCACGGCGACGCGAAGGCTTCCACTCGCACCTTCGGCTTCGTGCCCTGGCGACCGTCGCGGCCATGGCGGTCGCGGTCGTGACCACCGGCTGCGCCTCGGGCTCATCCGGTTCGGCGAACGCCGAGAATGACCGGCCCGTGGTGCCCGGCGAACGCCGCACCATCCTCCGCGTCGGCAACTACGAGCGCCTGGAGATCTTCAACGAGCCGGGGGTGGGCGTACGGACGATCGGCGTGGCGGCCGAATTGGCGTGGCGCGCACTCGGAGGCGTCTACGGCGAGTTGGGCATCCCCGTGACGTCCTCCAACCCGAACACCATGGAGCTGGGGAATCCCGGCTACTCGGCCCGCCGGGTCGGCGGCGACCGCATGAACACGTTTGTCGACTGCGGCAGCGGCCTTTCAGGACCGCTGGCCAACCTGTACGAAGTCACCCTGTCCGTATCCACCAGGCTCACCGCCAAGGGGCCTCAGAGCACCGAGGTGTTGACCGTGGTCGATGCCTTCGGGGAGCCTCGCGCCGTGAGCGGCAACATGATCCACTGCCAGTCGCGCGGGGTGCTCGAATTGCGGGTCGCGCAGGAGGTTGCGGAAGCGTTGGGCGTTACGCCCTGAAGGATCGCTCGGCAGGACCGTGGCGGCGCCTCAGCAGGACAGGCACTTGTGGTTGTTCTTCGACCCCAGTTCCTCCAGGAGCGCGACGGTCGCCGGGAAGGGCTGAAGGCGCTGGATCGGGCCGTTGGCCATGTCAGCCGTGGTCTGACCCCTGCGGCTTATCACGGTGACGTCCGCGCCGTGCTCGACCAGGTAGAGAACCAGTTCGTTGTCGCCCCGTGAGGCGGCGTGATGCAGCGCGGTGTAGGCGTTCGCGTCGCGCGCGTTGACGTCGGCGCCACACTCCTCGACAAGGAATCTCACCGCCGCGAGCCAGTTGTCCGGTACGTGGCGGTGCGCATTGCCCGCGAAGGACTGACCGTACCCGACGCCCGACGCCGCGTGAATCGGGAACATGTGCGGCCCCCCGACGGGAACGGGCGGCACGCCCGATGAATCCTCCTCCGCGCCATTGGCGCCCGGCCGGGGTGCCTCACCTTCTTCAGCGGCTGACTCACCTTCAGCGTTGCCTGCGGTAGGCGCGGGCTCGCTTTCAGCCACCTCCGCGCCTTCGGTCACCTCCGCGCCCTCGGTCGCCTCCGAGGCCTCGCCGGCCTCCTTGTCCGCGGGTGCATCCGCCCCCTCCTTCGCCCCCTCCTTCGCCTCCCCTTCCGCCTTTTCCTCTTCCTCCTCGGAAGGGGGCGGGCGGCGGCGGCGCTGCGGAGGCTTCATGGTGGCGATGGCCGGATCCGCTCCATGCTCCTTGAGCAGCCGCATGGCGTCCACGTCGAGCGCATAGGCGGCGCGCCAGAATGGTGTCGCTCCCTGCAGGTTGATCCCGCTCCCGCGGAGAACGCCGAACGTGTATTCCATGTACCACAGGTGACTCTTGAGGCGCGGGTTCGGGTCCGCTCCGGCCTGGAGCAGAGCCTCCAGCACTTCGAGGTGGGTCGTTGCCTGCTGCTCATGCTCGGTGGGGTGGGCGTACGACGCCCGCGGCGCCCACTGCCGCTCGAGGACCGCGAACAGCGGCGTGGCGCCGGCCGTACTGGCCGCATTGGGGTCGGCACCCCGATCGATCAGCCACAGCGCCAGGTCGAACTGACCGTTCACCGCCGCCATCAGCAGGGGGGTGGTCGCGTCGCCTTCCGACGGCTGGTCGATGTCGGCTCCGCCCGCGAGCAGCGCCTCGGCAGCCGCCCGGTGTCCCTGCCGGACCGCGTGGAGCAGCGGCGTGAGCCCACCCCACGAGCCCACCATCTGGGCGTAGGACATCGGGCGCGGCTCCTCGTCGCCTTCGCCCTCCCCGTCGGCGGGGGACTCTTCGCCGGCGGCGGCGGTCGTGTCCGTGGCCATCGCGGCGGTGGCGGCGGTCGAGGCGGCACTGTCGGCCGCCTGGCCGTCGTCGCCTGCGCCCTCGCCCTCGCCCTCCTCATCGCCTTCGCCCTCCTCATCCTCTTCGCCGTCGTCCGCCGGATCGGGGACATCCGGCCACTTGCGCTGGATCTCCCGTGACGCCTCGATCGCGGCCTGCACCTGGCGCGGGGTCGGCTGCCAGTCCGTGCCACCCCCCTCCTTCTCCTTGAACGCCGCCAGGAACTCGTCGAGTCGCCGCTCCGCGGCCTGATCCGCGTCCGCGCGCTCCTCGACGTCGACCGAATGCGCCGCCAGAGACGGGTCCGCCCCGTGATCCAGCAACACGCGGATGGCATCGGCCCGGTTGTTGGCCGCGGCAAAGACCAGCGGCGTCTGACCCCACGCGGCCTCGCGCGCGTTCACGTCGGCTCCCGCCTTCACAAGGGCATCGATCACCGCCGGGTCCCCCGCGCCGGCGGCCAGGTGCAGCGCCGCGGCACCCGAATTGGTGGTGCGCGCGTCCGGGTCGCTGCCCGCGTCGAGCAGGAGCGCCACGACCTGCCCGTGCGCGGCGCGGGCCGCCAGGTGAAGCGGCGTGTAGTGGCCGATCCGCGTCCCGGCGTCGACCCTCGCCCCCGCGTACAGGAGGATCTCGGCCAGTTCGCCGTGTCCGTGTTCGGCCGCCCAGTGCAACGCGGTCATTCCGTCTCCCTGGGCGGCGTTCACGTCCGCCCCCTCGCGCAGCAGACGCCGCACGGCCGTCAGGTCGCCGCGCTGGGCGGCATCGGCCACCGGCGAGTCGAGCGTGGCGTGCGTAGCGCGCATCGTCGATTCCGCGGCCACCCACACGGCGGCGACCGACTCGGCCGTCGCCCACTCGGCCACCCGCTCGGACGCCGCGGAACTTCCGGGCGCCAGGATCGGAACTGCCAGGCAAGCCGCAAATCGACACAGGCGACCGGCCCGTCTCAACCCGCCGATCACACCACCGGCCCGCCTCATCGCCCTGTCGCGGCCTCCGCGGGCATCGCCAGCGAGAACTCGCCCGTCGCGTCACCGAACCGCTCCAGCCCGTCATGACCCAGCCGGTGCAGCAGCGTGGTGAAGACATTGGCCATCGGCGTCCCCGCATCGGCCTTCAGGTGCACGCCGCCTTCCAGCAGGCCGTTGGCACCGCCCATCAACACGAGCGGACAGCGGCGGTGGTTGTGCAGGTTGGCATCGCCCATCGGAGAACCCCAGATGATCATGGACTGGTCCAGCAGGCTCGAGTCCCCGTCCATGGTCTCCTGCATCCGCTCGAGGAAATACGTCAGCTGCCCCGTCCGGTACTGACAGATCCGGTTGAACTCCATGATGTTCTTTTCCCTGCCCCCGTGGTGCGAGGCAGGATGGAAGGCCCGGTCCGAGCCGCTCTCGGGAAAGACGCGATTGGACGCGTCACGCCCGGTCTTGAAGGCCACGACGCGCGTCGTGTCGGTCTGGAACGCGAGCACCTGGAGATCGAACATGAGCCGCATGTGCTCGCGGAAGGAATCCGGCACCCCCGGAGGCGCGCCGGGCAGTTCCCGGGGCTCACCGCTGGTATTGCGCGCCTCAACCTGCTGGATTCGCCGTTCGATCTCGCGCACGCTCTCCAGGTAGCGGTCGACGCGGCGGCGGTCGACGGCGCCGAGTTCGCGCCTGATGTCGGCCACTTCGCCCACCACCCAGTCCA
This sequence comes from Longimicrobiales bacterium, assembly GCA_965116905.1. Lineage (GTDB taxonomy): Bacteria > Gemmatimonadota > Gemmatimonadetes > Longimicrobiales > Gaopeijiaceae > Bin94. The sequence goes on from OZ220732.1 coordinate 4,064,382, forward strand.
GAATGCTCCGGTGCGTGTGTCGCCGCCGCGCGCGCTCCTCGGCGGTGCCCCCCGCCCCGAAGAGCATGTCGAAAGCGGTCCGGGGACTGCGGATCATCGGGAGCGGCGTGGAAGGCGTCGCCCAGCTGATCGAATCCGTGTACGAGCAGGAGTAGTTGTAGTCGCAGCCGCCCCCCTTGTCCGTCCGCTCGATACAGAGCTGAAGCGAGGGAAGCGCGGTCTCCTGGCCGAACCGCTGGGCGTGCAGCTGGTCCAGTGACGTGCCGCAGTAGATGTCCGAGCCCTGGGTCTGCCTGGGATGTGCCTGCGTGAGGAAGACCGCGCTGGACCGGAAGTGGTCGCCGCCCACCTCCTGCGCCTCGAAGGCCTCCGCCATGCGCACGTCGGTGTTGCTCACGATGGTCAGGTAGTCCCGCCACGGCTCGAGCGCCTTCAGCACGTTGGCGTCGACCAGCTCGAAGTCGCGCCCCACCGTGGCGGGAGCGAAGAGATTCTGCTCGGCGCCCCACTCGTTGCAGCCGGGCACGCCGTGGACCTCCTCGATGCACACCAGCCGCGTGGGCCGATCGGCCAGAGGCGCGGCGCGCAACCGTCCCGCGGGGAACATCGCGTCCAGCAGGGGAAGGGCGACCGTCGCGCCGGCGCCCCGGAGGAAGGTGCGGCGCGGCATCGACCTGGAGGTGATGAAATGCATGTCGGCTCCGTGTATCAGCTGCGCACCCCGCTCAGGCGTCCACAGGGAATCTACGGCATGTCTGCGTCCGGGGCATGCGGCGCATCGTCACTCACGCGCCGATGCCCGTGCTTCCCTCATCCGGAAGGCGTCGCTGCCCACGACGCCCAGGATGAACGAAGACATCCGGTAGCCGTCTTCCGCCGCGGCGTTGGCGATAGCGCGCACGGCCGGCTGGTCCCGGTAGTCGATCGAGCGCCCGAGCGCGTATGCCATGAGGTTCTGGGTGAAGTTGCGCACCAGCGGAATCGGGCGCTTCAGCAGCACCTCCGACAGGTCGCGCGCGCTGGCGATGGATGTCCCGTCGTAGTACGTGCCGCGGGTGTCCAGCTCCGCTCCCTGCTCCCGAACGCGCCAGCGCCCGGTGACGTCGAAGTTGTCGAGCGCCAGCCCGATCGGGTCGATGAAGTTGTGGCACGACGAGCACGCCGGGTTGGCGCGATGCTCCTCGAGCCGTTCCCGCGTCGTGCGGATCCGGCCGTCCCGGGCGCTCTCCGTCTCCTCCAGCTCCGGGATGTCCGGGGGCGGGGGCGGTGGAGGGGCCCCCATCAGCACTTCCATGACCCACTTGCCGCGCAGCACCGGAGACGTGCGGTTCCCCAGCGATGTCTGCACCAGCATGCTCCCGTGCCCGAGAACGCCGCGCCGCCGGTCGTCGGGGTAGCGGACTCGCCGGAACGCTTCGCCGCGCACGCCATCGATACCGTAGTGCCGGGCGAGCCGCTCGTTCGCGAAGGTGTAGTCCGCGCCGTACAACTCGATGAGACTGCGGTCCTCGCGGACGAGGTCGAGGAAGAAGAGCTCGGTCTCCCGCCGCATGGCCTCGGCAAGCTGACGGCTGTAGTTGGGGAACCGGAAGGCGTCGGGCTCGACGTTTTCGACGTCCTGCAGGCGCAGCCACATCGCGGCAAACCGCGTCGCCAGCGCTTCGGCGCGCGGGTCCGCGAGCATGCGCCGTGCCTGCGCTTCGAGAACGGACGCGTCCTCGAGCGCGCCATCGCGTGCCGCCTCCGCAAGCTCCCGGTCCGGCGTGCTGCCCCACAGGAAGAAGGACAGGCGCGCCGCCAGGTCCTCGCCCGCGAGCGCATACGACTCCCCCGGCTCGACACCGCCCGGCTCGCGCTCCATGCGGAACAGGAAGTGGGGACTCGAGAGAATCGCCTCCAGCGCGGTCCGGATCCCGGTTTCGAAGCCGCCATCCTCCGCGCCGAGCTCGTAGAAGTCGACGAGATCGCCGAGTTCGTCACGATCAAGGTCGCGGCCGTAGGCGCGGGCGGCCAGCCGCGACAGGATCTGCTCGGCGCACGGCCGCTCTTCGGCGCGATCGGTGGGCCGGCAGGTGAAAACACGCCGCCGCGCCTCGAAGTCCGACACGCCCGTGGGGTTGTGCGGACCCTCCAGGGTCAGGCTCATGAGGTGGGGGACCGAGGTCGTGCCGTAGCTGGTCTCCGTTCCCGTGAGCGACCAGTCGTGGGGCCGGATCAGGTCTTCATACGGTCCGTCCATCTGGCGCACGAAGGCCGCCGTCACGCGATGCTCCCCGGCGCGCACCAGCACGGGGTCGGTGCGGAAGGGGAAGTCCTTGCGCCCCTGGAAGTCGATGTCCCCCCCGTAGCGGAGCAGCGCCACCCGCTCGCCGTCGATCGAGATGTCGATGTCGTGGAAGCGCTCGCCCCATCCGGACATGAAGGACATCTCGAAGGTGTACTCGCCGTCCGCCGGGAAGGAGTGGAGGACGCTGATCCCGCCCCGGGTGCCGAACGGCGCCCCTTCCACGCGTTCCCACTCGTGCTGGGAGACGGTCGGCGGGTTGGTGTACGTGACCGAGGACGCCGCCGCGTCGCGGTCGCCGACGGCGCGCCGCGCGATCTCGCTCGCCGCGTTCAGGTACGCGTCCATCAGGGTGGCCGACAGCGTCTGGGCATCGGCGTTGTTGTCGAAGCCCGCCGTGATCCGGTCCTGCGGCAGCCACTCCGCGGGGTCGATGGTGAGCCCGAACAGGTCGTACACGACCCGCGCGTACTCGGCGCGATTCAGGCGCTGGAAGGGCCGGGTGCCGGGCCGGGGACTGTCGGCGGCCGCATCGTCGATCACCTCCTCCATGAGGCCCGCCAGCGCGGACAGCGTGTCGCCGGCCGGCCTGCGAACACCCGGTGGCGGCATCATGCCGGCGCGCAGCTTGCGGATCATGCGCTCCGCGGTCTCGGCGTTCTCGTCCGCGCGGGTGACGTCGAAGCCCTCGAGCGTCAGGTTGCCCAGGAGCCGGCGTTCGTTGTGGCACCGAGTACAGTAGCGTTCGACGACCTCGGCAAGCGCCGCGGGGTCGGAAGCGGAGAGCGGCCGCACGGGCGCGGCGGGTACTGGAGCGGGTCCCTCGAGCGTCTGCGGAGATCCGGCGAGCGAATGCACCGCAACGGGTGTCGCGTACGTCCCCGCTACCAGGGTGGCGCCGCCCAGAGCGGCGAGAAGGAAGGCCTTCTTCATTCGCGTTCGTCCCAGCGGCGTGTTCGGGGGCCCTTGACCCTGCCAAGGTAGAAACCCCGACCTGACCTGTCCATTGTCGCCCTGACCGGCAGCCGAGCGCCCTGGGGGCGGTGATGAGGCGCATCCTGGGGCACCCCCGCGCGAACCAACAGAGACGGTGTCCTGACGCCGGACGAGGAAACAGCTCTGCACGACTTCTTCGAGGCCCTGCGCGGAATCGACCGAAGACTGGGACGAGGAGTGGCGGACGGGCTAAAGCTGTCCTGCGCGCGGCTGCTGGAGGCGCCCGACGGCGGGAGCGGCTGAGCGGCACCGAACCATCCGGACGGAGCCAGGCGTCAACGCGTCACCGCTCAAGGCGTGCCGCGGCCGTGCCGGCCAGTGCAAGCGCCCGCATCGCCAACCGCCATTCCAGGACGGGAGGGGCGTCGGCACGTGGGCGAACCGCTTCCTGACGGTCGGACATGAATGCGGAAACTGCGTCGTCCAGCGCCACACCCGGATTGCCGCCGACGATCTCGAGAGCGGCGATTGCGAGAAGATCGCCGATGGCCGCAGCGGTCTCCGACCCGTTGCCCATCGTTCCCGCAACGGCCTCGAAAGCCTGCAGCGCCGTGCGACGGTCGTCCGCCAGCGTGGCCACCACACCGAGCAGATACCTCACCAGGCGCTCGTCCGGCTCGAAGGGCCGTCCCTGCCCGAGCGACTCGGGCCACAGCAGCGCGGCCTCGAGGTGGCTGCGCGCCGCCGCGTGATTGCTCGCGTCGATCTCATCGAGCGCCGTGCCGACATGCGCGAGTTCGTACAGATGGTGGCTCTCGCGTGCGTTTTCGGAGGGAAGGACGTGCGTGCCGGCAAGGATGTCGATGGCCTCGCGGTAGCCGCCCAGATTGAGCAGCGCGCGGACCTGCAGGAGGGCCAGGTTGAAGTCGTCCGGGAAGATCTCGCGGGCCCGGGCCGACGACTCCAGCGCGGCCGCCCAGCGCCCTTCGCCCTGCAGGTAGCGAATCAACGCGACCCGCAGGATCCGATCTTCCGGGGCCAGCTCGACCGCGCGTGTGAAGTCGAGCCCAGGGTCGCGGTCGTCCACCTCGCGAAGCAGGTGGCCACGCGCGGCGTACGCCGGGCCATGCGTGGGTTCGGCCCCGAGCAGCTCGAGCGCCAGGGCCGCTTCCGACTTGCGGTCCAGGGCCCACAGGTTGAGGCCGAGCAGGTATCGCCAGCCCCAGTGGCTGTCGTGGCGCGCGGCCCAGCGCAAGACGGGAAGGGTCTCGACGCGGAAGGGAAAGGCGTACGCCAGGTCACCCGGTTCACCGAGCAATGCCGGGTCGTCCGCCAGAAACGCCCGCCAAGCGTGAATCAGCGGCATCGCGGCGCCCACCCGTAGCTCTTCGCCAGCCCCTGGACCCTCGCCTCCGCCGGCCAACTGCGGCCAGGACCGCCCCCACCTGGCATTCGCGGCCACATCCAGGACGGACATCGCATCCTCGTCGAGCCCCCAGCCGGCATAGCCCACCGCAAGCTCCAGGAGGGACTGGTCCGGGTATTCGCTCTGCATCGCGGCGGTCAGCGCGGCCGCGTTGTCGGCGGTCGCGTCCGCGAGGTAGCGCTCCGCCAGCACGAAGTGGTGCAGCGGATCGATCTCCAGCAGGGCATCATGCGCCTCCCTGGCCGCCGCCGGGTCGCCCGAGAGCCGGCCGAGCACCGCGAGCAGCTGCCAGGCAGGCACGCTGTTGCGGTCGAAGTCGAGCGCCATCCGTGCGTACCTCCCGGCCTCCCCCCACTCCCCCGCCCCGGTCATGATCTCGGCCAGGCGCACGTTCGCCGCGGTCCGGAACGCCACCGCGCGGGCCGCCCACCCGAAGGCCTCACGGGCGTCCACGTCACGCCCCAGGGCCCGGTAGAGGTTCCCGGCCATGAAGTTCGCCGCCGCGTCGTACGTGTCGAGCTGCAGCGCACGGCGGGCGTGCTCCAGTCCCTCCTCGTAGCGCGCCGACCTCAGGTCCAGATCGGCCATTCCCAGCAGCGCACCCCGATTCCAAGGCTCCAGCGCGGCCGCCGCCTCGAACAGCCCGCGCGCCTGCCCATATCGCCGCCCCTTCGCCAGCTCCCGTCCCTGGAAGACGAGCCGGTCCGCTTCGGGCAAGCGCTCCCAGGCCTCGGAATCCATCTCGAAGGGACGATCCAGCGCCAGGACCGCAGGGTCCGACGAGTAGTCCAGGTCCAGCACGGGCAGCACCACCCGGTACGCGCGCCCGGCGTCGATCCCGAAGCTCGTCCGGAACGGCTCCAGCGCGGTCAGATCGACGGGCTCGGCCGCGACCAGTTCGTCGCCCGACCATACCCGCACCGTGTCCGTCACGTCGCCGAACGCCTGCACCGTCACGGCAACGCTCGCCCCGCCATCCTCGAGCACCACGTGCATCGCCCCCTCGCGCGATGCGTCGGTGAGGCCGCCCGTCCCCTCCAGCGGGAACCAGGTTTCGGTCCACACGCTCGCCGAAATGGGATCGAAAGCGGCCTGGGTGACCGGGTTCACATGGTCGCCCGGCTGGTACTGGACCAGGAGTCGTCCCGCCTGGAACTCCACGTACTGGCCGTCGGTGTCGGTCAGGAGGTCTTCCCAGATCCCGCCGTCACGCGCCAGCGACCAGAGCCACATCTTCTGCCCCGGCATGTCCTCGTAGCGGGCCCAGTGCCCCCAGCCGTAGTCGTCGTCGTGGTAGTAGCCGCCGAAGAAGTCGTTCAGCTCGCCGACCACGTGATACGACTTGTTGCCGCCGAACGCGTTGTTCCGGTACAGCGGCAGGAAGCGGCCCGCCTCGTCGACGGGCCACGGACGCTCGCGCCCCGAATGCTCCAGGTAGGAGCCCCCGGGCACGAAGAGCTCGAGGTCGTCCTGCGCGAACGCCGCCGCGGTCATCCAGTTGTAGTACGGCTGCTCGAGGGGCGTCGGATTGTACCACAGCGCGTGGGTCTCGAAGTAGGCCTTGTCCGCGGGCAGCCGGATCTCGACCCGCCAGTGCGTCCGCGAGGGCAGGTCCATGGCACCCACGAAGGTGCTCACGCTCCCGTCCGCGTTTTCGCGCACCGTGTAGTCGACCGGCGTGGCGGTAGCCGGGGTGTGGCCGATGACGCCGAAATTGAACTCGACGCCGCCCGAGGTCCACGGTCCGCGCAGCGCGATGTCGCGGAATTTCATGACCTCGTTGCGGTAGATGAACTCGTGCCCCGTCTCCTTCACCACCGCGCCCCACACCTTCCCGCCCGCCTCGGGAAGGACGAACACCTCGATCAGGTCGTTCTCCATCCTCACGACCTTCCATTCCCGGGGCTCGGAGGTCGGCGAGTAGCCGCGGAAGGCGTGATAGGGATACAGCCGCGGATCGCCGGCCAGGATCGGGATGGGGTCGGGGTCGGAGAACGGATAGGTGTCGAGCACGCGGACTTCCTCCGAAATGCGTGCCTGGGCCGCAGCCTGCTGCACCCCGGTGGAGGCCTGGTGCACCCCGGCCGCCGCCTGCTGCACCCCGCCGGCCGCCGATGCCGAGCCCGCGAGCCCGGCCGCCGACAGAACCAGCCCGCACGCGCCGGCGCAACGCCCGCGGATCGCGGAAAACCGTCGGATCATACTCATATCGTACTCATCTGATACTCATCTCAGCCCTCCAGCCCTCAGCCCGGTGGCGGCTGAATCTGGTAGTCCGGCGGCGGATCCATCCCCATGAGGTGTTCCACGAAGTAGTCCCAGCGGCGCCGGATCACGTAGGGCTCCGAGAGGCCGTGCGCCCGGTCCGGCAGGATCAGGAAGTCGAAGGTCTTGTTGGCCGCGATCAGCGCGTTGGCGACCTGCAGCGTCATCGCGGGATGCACGTTGTCGTCCATGTCCCCCGTCATGAGGAAGAGCTTGCCCTTGAGGTTGCCCGCCAGCGACGCGTTCACCTGGTTCGCGTAGTTGTCGGTCCCCTTGATCGTGTCGCGTACCAGCAGGCCCTGGTACTTCTCGGCGTACGCGGCGTGGTAGCTGCGGTTGTCGTGATTGCCGGCGGTGGACACGGCGACCTTGTAGAAGTCCGGGTAGCGGAGGATCGCGTCGGTCGAGGCGAACCCGCCGCCGGAATGCCCGTAGATGCCCACCCGCTCCAGGTCGATCCAGGGGTGGCGGGCGCCCAGCTGCTTGACGCCCGCGATGTGATCGGGGATCCCGTTGTCGCCCATGTTGCCCCAGTAGTTGTCCTGGATGGCCTTCGAGCGGTAGGGGGTCCCCAGGTGGTCCATCTGCACCACGATGAACCCGAGTTCGGCCAGCGCGTCCTGGTCGCCGCGCAGCGCGGAGCCCAGCAGCCCTCCGGTGAAATTCCACCGTCCCACGCTACCGATGAACGGACCCGGGTAGATGTATTCCACGACCGGATAGACCTTCTCGGGGTCGAAGTCGGAGGGCTTGTAGATCAGCCCGTACATGCTCGTCACGCCGTCGCGGGCCTTGTATTCGAAGACTTCGGGCGCTGACCACCCCACCTCCTCGAGGCGTGAGACGTCCGCGGTCTCCAGTTCGAGGACCACGCGGCCGTTGCGGTCCCGCACCACGCTGACCGGCGGGAGGTCGGGCCGCGACCAGGAGTCGACGAAGTAGCGGCCGTCGGGGCTGGCGCTCACCGTGTGGTCCGCGTCCTCGCCGCCGAGATGGGTCAGTCCCGAGCCGTCCAGGTTGACCGTGTACAGGTCGGCCATGGTGGGGATGCGTCCCGGTTCTCTGCCCCGCGCCGTGAAGACGATGCGCCCGGTGGCTTCGTCGATGTCGAGTATGTCGCCGAAGGTCCATGCGCCTTCCGTGATGCGGTTCCGCAGTTCGCCGTTGCCGTCGAACCGGTACAGGTGCCCCCAGCCGTCCCGCTCCGAGAACCAGATCACGTCGTCGCCGCCGTTGATGACGTCCCAGTTGGGGTAGCCGCCGATCAGGTCGAGGTTGAGTTCGACGTGCGTGGCGCGGGTCTCCTCGATGATCGTGCGAGCCGCGCCCGTCTCCAGGTCGGCCTCGTACAGCGTGACGCTCTTGCCGCCCCGGGATCCCCGCACGTAGTACAGGCGCTCTCCGCCCTCCTTCCACTTCACCGTCACCCAGGTGGAATCCCGCATGCCCGTGGCGGTGAAGGTCATGTACGGTTGCGGATCGGTCTGTAGCTTGAGGTTGCCGCCATCTTCCACGTCGATCACGTGGATGTCGAAGGTCCCGATGATCGAGTCCCCCGGGAGCCCGTACGGGTAGGTGTAGAGCTTGGGCCGCTGGGGGGTGGAGGAGATGATCGGCATCCGCTCCACGTTGCGCTCGTCCATGCGCTGGACCGCGATCCGCCGGGAGTCGGGGGACCACTGGAGGACCGGCCGTGCCGGAATCGACGCGATGATCTGCGAGGGGCGCGGAGCCGTGGTGCCGTAGGACCAGAACTCTTCCCCGTCGGTGGTCAGCTGCGTCGAGTCGCCGCCTTCGACGGAACGGATCCACAGATTGTGCTCGTGCACGAAGGCCTCGGTGCGGCCATCCGGGGAGCGCACGAACGGAACGCGGCTGACCAGGGTGTCGCCGACCACGCAGTCGTAGGCGCGGATGTCGCAGGTGAACCCGCGCTCGTTGGCGTTGAAGCGGATGGTGCCCTCGTCGGCCGCCGCCCCGTTGGCCGCTCCCCCGTCGGCCGCTCCCCCGTCGGCCTCGCCGAACTCGAAGGTGCGAAACGGCAGCTTGCTCCCGTCGAAGGCGGTGTCCGCGGCGAGCGACATGGCAGCCGCCAGCCGGTTGTGGTCGAAGAGCAGCGTCCGTGAGCGCTGTTCCGGATCGGCCACGACGAATTCCGCCCCGGATGCCGTCTGGTTGCGGTACCAGAAGCGGCTTCCGCCCGCCATCCATGTCGGCGACACCGGGCCCCCGCTGATGAGCGGATCGACGTTCCAGGCCAGCAGGCGCTCTGCTCGGTGGTAGCGGGTGACATCCATCTGCTGGGCGGACGCCAGGCTCGCCGTCGAACCCGGGCCTAAGGCGGCCATGAGGACGAGCGGAAGGCGGAAAGACCGGACTCTGGGCCGCATTTCGGTGCTCCTGTGGACTCGATGGGGCTTTGGACGGAACCGACAGGCCCTCGATGGACATTTCGGTGTCTCCATGCATGTATTCTCCTGTTGAAGGCGGATCGTCAAGCGGGAAGGGCGATTCGCGGGGCACCGCAGACGGACGGTCCGGCGTCGCGGGCAGCGTCACCGGGAAAGGGGGACAGGCGAATGAGCAAGCACCTGTGGGGAGGATGGACCTTCCTGGCCACCGTCGCCCTTGCGGTCTGCGGTCCCCCGGCCCACGCCCAGAACCTCGGCCGGCTCACCGGCGGCTTCGCGGGCCGGACGCAATCGGAAATGCTCTGGAGCCCGCCGGTGGAGACTTCACTGCGCTCCGGCTTCCTGGCGGGCGCGTTCGCCGATGTCCCCACCCCTGTCTCCTGGTTGCGGATGAGGGCGGACGGCGGACTGGCCCAGCGCGGAGGCTTCGTGTCGACCGACACCCGCGGCAACCCGGTCGACGGGGAGGTGCGAGGCGACTACCTGAGCGTCCACATCGAGGCCAAGGCGGGTGTGTCGCTCGGGCCCGCGCATGTGTTCGCGGCGGCGGGACCCGTCATCGACTACCTGTTGCGCAACCGGGAGGATCCCGTGCTGGCGCAGGTGTTCACGGAGGAGCGCGGAACGGTTCTGGGCGTCGCGGCGGGAGCCGGCCTCGGCGTGCGCGTGATGCGCGCCTGGGTGATCGAGGCGGAAGCGCGCTGGGTGAGAGGGCTGAGCGAGGCATACTCGGGCTCGGGCCTGCAGGTGCGGAACCGGTCGCGGGAGTGGGTCGTGCGCCTCTCGCGCGTGGCCGGGGACTCCGGGTGACTGCCATTGACATGCAACCGTTTAGTTGCTGCGATTCCACCTGCACGGAGAGGACTGACAGATGAGCGAGCGCATGGTCGAGAAAGTGCTGGAACTCGACGTTCCGGTGGAGCGCGTGTGGCGTGCGATCACGGATCCAGGCGAGTTGGCGCGCTGGTTCGGGGACGAAGCCGAGGTCGACCTGCGGCCAGGGGGCGACGCGGCCATGATCTGGGAAAACCACGGCCGCTATGCGATGCGCATCGAAACGGTCGATCCGCCGCGACGGCTGGTCTGGAGCTGGCTACACGAGCCGGGTGCGGCCTTCGAGGAGGCCTCCGCGACCCGGGTCCAGTGGACGCTGACGCCGCGCGACGACGGCGGCACCACGCTGCACCTGCTCGAAACCGGCTTCAGGACCGATCTGCACCGCGGACAGAACGACGAGGGATGGGACGCGGAGCTGGGCGAGCTGGCTCAGCTGCTGCGAGGTTAGCCGCGGGCAGACCGGCCTTGTGGGTGGGGATGCGCGGACGCGAAGAGAGTTTCAGCTGAAACGCTTCCGCCCACTTCGGTCCGCTGGGATCGGATCATGCGGGCGCACGTGCTAGGGCACCGGGGTTTTCCTCCACCGGTTGCCAGCCTTACCTTCCGCAACGCTCGGTCACCCCTTATGAAGAGGCAGCATGAAGATGGTACGCACCGGTTCCATACTCGTCGTTTCGGCCGCACTGCTCGCGGCCTCCGCCCCCGCCTGCGCCCAGTCCGACATCCAGCAATCGGACATCCGGCAGTCGGACATCCACCGGACGGCGCTCCACGATTACCGCGTGGTCACCGTCGCCGACGGCTTCGTGGTGCCCTGGTCGATGGCGTTCCTGCCCAACGGCGACATGCTGGTCACCGAGCGGGGAGGCACACTGCGCATCGTCCGCGACGGCATGCTTCTGCCCGACCCGGTCGAGGGCATCCCCGAGGTGGTCGCACGCGGACAGGGCGGCCTCCTGGAGGTGCTCCCGCACCCGGACTTCGCGACCAACCGCCTGATTTACATCAGCTATTCCAAGGCCACCGGCAACTCGCCCGGCGGCACGACGTCGGTGATCCGCGGCACCTTCGAGAACGACCGCTTCACGATGACCGACCAGATCTTCGAGGCCGTTTCCGAGGGCAACGGGCACTACGGGTGCAAGCTCGCCTTCGACGACGACGGCTACCTGTTCCTCACGGTCGGCGACCGTCAGGCTCGCCCGGCAGGCGACCTCGCCGCCCACCCGGCCCAGGACATCCGCAACCACCACGGCGTCATCGTGCGGCTGCACGACGACGGCAGCATTCCCGACGACAACCCGTTCGTGGGCCAGGTGGACGCGCGGCCCGAGATCTGGAGCTACGGCCACCGCAACCCGCAGGGGCTCGCGATCCAGCCCGGCACCGGCGCCGTCTGGTCCACCGAGCACGGCCCCCAGGGCGGCGACGAGGTGAACGTCTCGACCCCCGGCGCAAACTACGGCTGGCCGGTGATCGGCTACGGCGTGAACTACCGCTCCGGCAGCGCCATCCATGAAGCGACGCACATGGAGGGGATGGAGCAGCCGATGCACATCTGGGTGCCCTCGATCGGCGCGTCCGGGCTGGCCTTCTACACGGGCGACAAGTTCCCGGAGTGGCAGGGCAACCTGTTCGCCGGCGGCCTCGCGGGTCAGCGCATCGACCGGCTCACCATCGAGGACGGGCGGGTCGTCGCGAGCGAGACGATTCTCCAGGGGATGGGCCGCGTGCGCGACGTGCGCCAGGGCCCGGACGGGTTCATCTACGTCGCCCTCGAGGCGCGTGGCGACGGCGAGACCCCGATCGTGAGGCTGGAGCCGGTCGGCTAGGAGCCATCACGCCGGTTTCGGGACGAGATCCGGAGAGAGCACGTTGCCCTCACATCTTCCCGAAACGCACCCCCTTCGTCCGGCCGTTCGACACGGTAAACCCGGTCACCGCGCCGCCGCCGGAGCGCTCGAACGCGATGGTGTTCAGGAAGATGAGTTCCGTCGAGAACTCGTCGCCGTCCGTGTGCTGCATCGCCAGCGGCTCAGCCATCTCGATATGGCTCAGGACCAGGCCGCCGTCCTCGACCGCGACTTCGTAGAAGGTCTCCAGCTCCTCCGAGTAGTAGCGGCCGACGTACGCGGCGAGGTCCTCTTCGGCGAGTCCGGTCCGATCCACGCGCCGCATGGATATCTCGAGTCCGGACTGGACCAGCGTGCCCGTGCTCGTTGTGCCGTCGGCGTCGAAATCGAAGGTGAACTCGGCGCTGACCGATGCGATCTCGAGGGTCGAGTCCGATGTCGGCCGCGCCGCGGTCCGGCCCTGCCCCTGCACGTCGACGAAGACGTCACCGTCCTCCACGGCAACCGTCATGGCCAGGGTGATGCCCTGCGTCTCGAGCACCCAGTCCCCCCTGATTGCCAGCTTGCGCGCGTCCGACATGCCCTCGTCCCCGGCCGACTCGTCCGCCGCGTCGTCGGCGTCGGCCTCGGCGGCGTCCTCCGCTTCGTCGTCGCCTTCGGCTTCGTCGAAATGCTCCGCGAAGAACATCTCGCCGATCTCGCCGCCGACCGACAGGTCGAAGGCCGCGTTGTTGCTCATGAGGATCACGCCGCTCTCAAGCTCGGGGTAATAGCTCAGATAGGCGCGGTGCGAGACATCGCCGCCCGTGTGCGTGTACAGGGTGCGGCCGCCCTGTTCGCCCAGGCCGAGCCCCAGCCCGTAGCCGGTTGAGTCGCCCGACTCGAGGACCGCCGTGGTGGCGATGGCCTCGATGGCCTCCGGCCCGCCCACCGTCGCGTCGCGGTAGTTGAGCATCCAGCGGGTCAGGTCGTCCACCGTGGTGTAGACGCCCCCGGCGCCCGCCGACGATGCGAGATCCCGCGTCGTCCGGTACCCGCCGCCTGCCTCCGGGCTGTAACCCTGGGCGCTGCCGGGAATGAGTTCGCCCTGCACCATCTTGACGCGGGTGTCCACCATGCCCAGCGGCTGGAAGACGTTGTCGCGCATGTAGTCCGCGAACGACTGCCCGCTCGCCCGCTCGATCGCCAGGGAGACGAGGATGTAGCCGGTGTTGTTGTAGTTCCACTCGGTGTTCGGGAGCGCCTGCAGTTCCGGCTGGCGCTGCACGATGGCGATCGCGCGCTCGCGGGAGAACGCGTCCTCGCCCTGGTGGCCGCCGATCGGCAGCAGGTTGTAGATCTCCCGGTAGCCGCCGGTGTGGTTGAGCAGGTTGCGGATCGTGACCGGGGTTCCGAAGTCGCGAAGCTCGGGGATGTGCGTCCGGATGTCGTCGTCGAGCGACATCTTGCCCTGCGCCTGGAGCGTCAGCACGCCCATCGCGGTGAACTGCTTGGTGACCGACCCGATGTTGGAGATGGTCCCGCGCTGCCAGGGGATCCCGTGCGACAGGTTGGCCATCCCCACGGTGTGCACGTGCGCCAACTCGCCGTTGTCGACCACCGCGGCGACCGCGCCGGGCCGGCCGTCGCCGTCGTAGACCGCCATCATCTGGTCGAGCCGCGCCGACGGATCGGTGGCAATGGGCTCGGACCGCAGCACGCTGAATCTGAACTCGCCGGCCTCATCGGTCGTGTCGTTGGCGGTAATCGCGACTTCGTAGGCGCCCGCCGCTTCGGTCTCGAACCGGATGGTCTCGACTCCGCGCGTGCGGCCGTCCACCTCGCTCACCGTTTCGCCGTCGGGGCCCGTGACGGTGACCGTGAAGTCGTTGGAGACCTGGTCCACCTCGGCCAGAAAGAACGTCTCCGCGTCCAGGTCGAAGGTGTGGACCTGACCGTCCGACTGCATCGGGGGCATGTCCGGGGCAGCGCAGGCCGCGGCGAGCGCGCCAAGCGCGGTGAGCGCGGTGAGCAGGATCAGGGTCGCAGGGGTGGCAGTGCTTCGCATCTTCATCATTCCTTCCCGACTGTTGTGAATGGGCCGGCCGGCCGTCGCGGCGAACGCGACAGCGCGGAGTCAGCCGCTCTCTCTCCAACGAACCACCTCGATCGCATCCGCCCCTCCGCACTGGCTCGCCAGGGTGATTGCGCCCTCGACCACCACCTCGTCGCCGGGACTCAGTCCCTCCAGGTCGCCGCTCAGCGCGTACATGTACTGGTCGTTGTCGCGCAGCGTGACGCACCCCAGCCCCTCGTCCGTGATCCGGCCCGTCCGCTGCACCATCCCGTTCTCGTCGGTCACGTGGAACGGGTCCGAAATGCCGATGGGACTGAAGACGCCGTTGAAGACGATGAAGACCAGCGGACGCTCCCAGTTGGCGTAGCCGGGCACCCTGACCGTCGCCGACACTTCGCCCCAGATGTCCTGCGTGCCTTCGGCGAGCGCCTCGAAGCCCGCGCGCATCGCGCCGACCCCGACGTGGATCCTGGCCTGGGGCGGCAGGTTTTCGGTGTAGATCTCGACAACCGTGCCTGAAGGGCCGATCCTGGGCTCGACCGACTGGATGTGCCGGAGCGAGTCGATGGTCGCGTAGACGCGCTCGCGCTGGGCGGCGGCATCGGGGGCCGTGACGGCGGCGAGGAGCGGCAGCGTGGCCAGGGCGAGCAGGCCGCGGCGGGTCGCGGGTCGGATGCGGCGGGCGGGGCTTGGAATCGGGCGGGACTGGCGGGCGATCATCGGGGCACCTCCAACTGCGCAGGGCTTGGGCCGTGGCGCGACAGCGCACCGTGTCAACTTGTGGCGGCGGGGCGCGGGAAGCTAGTGTGCGCGCCGAGGCACGTGTCGGCCGAACAATGGAGAGGTGTTTGTGAACAAGAGAGCGGCGTTAGTCAACCGGAGAGAGGCCCTGGCGCTGATGGCGGCGGGTGTGGGCACGGCCGCCTGCGCGCCCGAGGGCGCGACAGACGGCGGTTCGGGGCCTGGCGAGGGCTCGAGCGTGGCACCCGGAGCGGGCGCTGGAAGCGGGGGTGACGGCGCGGCCGGGATCTGGGTGAAGGATCCCTCCCGGTTCGTCCAACACGGCACCAACCTCGAGACCCGCCTGGAGGACCTCGAAGGCTTCCTCACCCCGAACGACCTCTTCTTCGTGCGCAACCACGCGCCGACCCCGGTGATTGATCCGGCTTCGTATGTGCTGAGCGTGGGCGGGCCGGGGGCGGCGTCCGAGGTCCAGCTGACTCTGGACGATCTGCGCGCGCTGCCCAGCCAGACCCTGATCGCGTACATCGAGTGCGCGGGGAACTGGCGCGGCTTCTTCCAGTCGGTTACGGGGCGCACGGCGGCGGGCAGCCAGTGGGGCACGGGGGCGATCGGGTGTGCCGAGTGGACCGGTCCCAGCCTCGCCGACGTGCTGGCGGTCGCGGGTGTGCGCGACGATGCGCTCGAGGTGAACGTGATCGGGCTCGACGACGGCGCGTGGGAGCGCCCGATGCCGCTCGAGAAGGCACTCGACCCGGCCACGATTCTGGCCCTCACCATGAATGGCGAACCTCTGCCGCCCGATCACGGCTTTCCCGTGCGCGCGGTGGTCCCCGGCTGGGTGGGGTCGTCCAGCGTGAAATGGGTGGGGCGCGTCGAGGTGGCCACCGAGAAGGTGTGGGTGCGGGCGAACACGTCGTCGTATGTGCTGGTGGGCGAGGAGTGGCCCGCGGACCGGTACGCGCCCGCCGACGGCGCACCGATCACGACGGGCAGCGTGAAGAGCGCGTTGGCGTTGCCGCGGCCGGCTCGGCTGGCCCCCGGGACGCACAGGCTGAGGGGGTTCGCCTACTCGCCGCGAGGACCGGTGGCGAGCGTGGAGTGGAGCGCGGACGACGGACCGTGGGCGCCGGCGCGTCTGATCGGGGCGTCGGCCGATCATCCCTACGCCTGGAGCCGCTTCGAGTTCGAGTGGGAGGCGGGGGCGGGCGCACACGTCTTGCGCACTCGGGCCACCGACGCGTCGGGAGACACCCAGCCGCTGGAAGGCGTCTACAACGAGAAGGGCTACCTGCTGAACGTGGCGCTGCCACACCCGGTGGAAGTGGGGTGAATGCCGCCAGGGGCCTCCGGCGTGCGCTGCCGATCGCCTCGACCTGCTGGCTCGTTGGCTGCTCTCCCGACGCCGAAGCGCCCGAGACCCCCGCGGTCGACGGCGAATGGGCCTACACGGTGCG
Organism: Longimicrobiales bacterium; assembly: GCA_965116905.1. Taxonomy (GTDB): domain Bacteria; phylum Gemmatimonadota; class Gemmatimonadetes; order Longimicrobiales; family Gaopeijiaceae; genus Bin94. Next base: position 4,080,648 of record OZ220732.1, read on the forward strand.
CTGCAGCTACTGCCACGAGGTGCCGAACGGCATCGGGGCCGCCGTCACGCCCGGCGTGCTGGCGGCGTATTCCACGGTGGGGCAGCTCGACCGCTATCTCAGGGTGGCCATGCCGCACGAGGCGCCCGGCAGCCTGCCGGACGCCGAGTACGACGCGATCCTCCGGTACCTGATCGAGAGCCGCGAGATGGTGCCCGGAGCGGCTGGCGACTGGCCGCTGCCGGATTCGACGCGGCTGCGGTCGTTGACCGGACCGGGCGATGGATAGAGGTCGCGATAGTCCAGTTTCTACTCAGGCAGGCTGGTCAGACGCCTGACCTCGGCGCGGGGAACATCGAAGACGTTCACGCGGCGCAGCAGAAGCAGGTCTCCAGTCGCGTCGAGCAACCTGTCCTCTCCTTCCATCCTGACCGTGAAGAGGAGTTGTGCCCGATCAATGTCCCACACCCGCCAGGTTACACTATCCTGATCCGGGAGGCGGTAGTCCCTCACCCAGAGTCTCGCGTCAAAGTCCGTCAGGAGCGTGTCGATCGGGGGCGCGACGTCGTTGATCGGCCAATCCGAATACTTTTCCGCTATTTCGGCGTCGTCCACACCTCCGGCGCCTTCGGGCAGCTGACCTCTTTCGGCGGCTCTTCTGAAGAACGCCATGAACTCCTGCTCCTGCGTAACACGCAACTCCCGCCCAGCCTGCACCTGTGCCGCGGACAATCTCACGCCGGCCGGCATGGGAACCTCCGCAACCTCATTGCCGCTCCAATCCAGCACCGCGATGGCTCCGCGCTCGGTGTCGGCGATGATGAGACGGTCTTCCGTCGCGGCCTCGAAGGTCCGGTGCCCCATTGTCACGGCGTCGCTTCGATGATCTCCGTAGTACATCTCCTTGCCCTTCGCCTCTGCGATTCGATGGAGTTCGCCGTTGTCCAGGACCGCGACATACCAGGCCGGGTCCGAGAGGCGACCCATGCCAAACTCCATGAATCTGCCGGGCCCGTCACGAAAGACGATGTGGCCGTCAGTGCCAACGCCCACAGGACGGGAAGAGAAGACATCCTGAAACGGCACCTGCCTGTAGCTCCGCGAACTCAGAAACTCGCCGTCGTAGGCAATGAGCACCACGCGACGGCGAGGGAAGTCCCAGACCAGGATGCCCTGCGGCGCGTGGTTTGCGCGCGAGACGTGGCCGAACTCCTCTGGACCCTCCCCCCTCCGTCCGACCACACGAGTTTCACCGGACATGAGGTCGACCATGTGGATCTCGCCTCGCTCCACCAGCGCGAGGCCGCTGTCCGGCAGAAAGAGGCCGCCCACGATACCAGGTAGTTCGGAAAGGTCCGGATGCTCCGAGGAATCGAAGATGGACTCGCCCACCGTGCGGGTGGGAACGCCGTTTTCGGCAACGGCATCAGACCCGTCGTGAGTGACCGGGCCATTGGGTCGCAGGAGCACAATCGCGAGCACCCCCAGAACTGCGATCCCGACGATCCACTTCCTTCGGTCAGCCATGATCCAGCTTGCCAATCGTGCATATTTGCAAATCAAATGCAAAAATGCGAGATTCAGAAGCACCAGTCGGCGTTCTTCCACGTGACACGGTCATGACGAAATATATCCGCCGATCCCTCGAGCCGGTCCTCCAAAGAGCCGCCACGGAGTTCCCGGCCGTTGTGCTAACCGGCCCCAGACAATCCGGAAAGACCACGCTGCTCAAGCACCTGTTCGCCGGCAGCCACGGTTACGTGTCCCTCGAGCTTCCCGACATTCGGGCGTCCGCCGAGGGAGACCCGCGGTCCTTTCTCGCCCGCTTTCCCCCGCCGGTCATCTACGACGAGGTCCAGTTCGTACCCGGCTTGCTCCCCTACATCAAGGAACTCATCGACGAAGACCGCAGCCGGGCCGGACAGTTCCTGCTGTCCGGATCCCAGAACCTGCTTCTCAACGAGAGGATTACGGAGTCGCTACCTGGGCGTGCTGCGATCCTCCACCTGCTGCCGATGTCCGGACGTGAGGCCGTGGGCAAGGTCGACGCGCCCCTGGTATGGGAGGCGGATAGCGGGACCGGATCCAGACAGTCGCTGTCGCCCCGGGATCTCTGGCAACGATTCCTTCGAGGCAGCTACCCCGAGCTTGTGGCGAATCCCGAACGCGACCTTCATCTCTGGCACTCCAGCTACATCCAGACCTATCTCGAGCGGGATGTGCGCACCCTGCGCCAGGTCGGCGACCTCACCCGGTTCCAGAGCTTTCTGAGGGCGATCGCAGCGCGGACCGGGCAACTCCTCAACCTGAGCGACGTCGCCCGGGATCTGGGCGTCGCCGTGAACACTGCGAAGGCCTGGCTCTCCGTCCTGGAAGCGACGTATCAGGTGTTCATCGTGAGGCCCTATTTCGCCAACATCGGCAAGCGGCTGGTGAAGTCCCCGAAGGTCTACTTCGCCGATCTCGGCACGCTCTGCCACCTCACGGGCCTGAGGGACCCTGACCATGCCGCCTTCGGTCCCCTGGCCGGACCGCTAATGGAGGCTGCGGTGCTTGGTGAGATTGTGAAGACCCTGACGCACCGCGGCGAACGCCCGCACGTGTACTTCTGGCGAACCTCGGCCGGGGCGGAAGTCGACTTCATCGTCGATGCCGGTCGCGAGCTCATTCCCATCGAAGTGAAGACGACGGCTACGCCACGCCCGGCGATGACCCGGGGAATCCGGGGCTTCCGCAACGACCTCGGCGAACGGTGCGGTCCGGGCTTCCTCATTCACGCCGGGCAGGGCCGGTTGCCAATGGCATCGGGCGTCACCGCCGCCGGATTCGCCGACCTCTAGCTCCGCCACTCGTGTCAGCATTAGTACAGTTTAGCGCGTAAACTAAACTATGAGCCACACGGCACAGGAGCACACCTCTAGCAGGCACCCCGGGTGAGGTCCCGGCCGCAGCGGGCAAGCCGACCCAGCCGTGCCCCACCCCTCCGCCCTCCTACCCAAAAGCCCCCTCCCTAGCGCCCCTCCATCCACGCGGTCGACACCCCCTCGGGCGCGTTGTCCGCCACGTGCGCCGCCATCTGGCGGACGAGATCGGCGTTGGTGAAGGGCGACCAGCCGTGGCCCTTCATGGGGGCGCCGTGGATGAACTCGCCGGCGTAGTAGGGATCGGTCGTGCTCTCCAGGAACTCCTCCATCAGGTAGACCGCGTACGGCAGGTAGAAGTGGTCCATCTCGGGGTTGTAGATCTTGATCTTGCCGACCAGATCCGGGCCGATCCGCGACCAGTTCTCCTCGGCGTAGTGGCGCAGGTCGTAGCCGTTGTCGCGCATGTAGTACGCCACCTCGCGATCGATGATGCCGGTGTCCAGGTCCCACAGCCGCTTCGGATAGCCGTCGTCATCGGTGGGTCCGTAGGCCGCATGCCAGGCGTCGAGCTGCCCGGCGCCGCGCCCCCGCGAGCCCTGCGCCACCTCCAGCTGGCTGATCTGGCGGTTGCTGCCCACCGGCTGTCCCTCGACCGTCCGCTGAAACATGCGCTCGGGAGCGCCAGGCACCGAACCCGGCACGATGAACGCGCTCTCGTCCTCGTAGATGTTCACCAGCTGGTAGCGCCGGAAGTCGATCGGATCGGGGTAGTAGGTCCACGTGCCGCCGTAGTACGTGGGGTAGTGGAGCATCTTGGCGAGCGAGATCCAGCCGCCGGTCGAACCGCCGGTCATCACGCGCGCATACGGTTCGCCGATCAGCCGGAAGTTCTCCTCGATGTACGGGATCAGCTCTTCGTGGATGGCGTCGCCGTAGGGTCCGTTGTTGGCCGAGTTGAGGCCGTAGGAGTCGTCGAAGTAGGGCGTCGGATGCTGCAAGATGACCGCGACCACGCGTGGGAAGTCCTCACCCATCCATGCCTGCGCGAATTCGTACCCCGACTCGCGCATTCCTCCCGCCTCGCGCCGCATCTGCGAGAAGAGCGCTTCGCCGGACGGCGGCTCGGTCGTGAACCCGAAGACGGGGTCCAGCTGGAAATGCCCCTCTTCGATCACGAGCGGGTAGCGCATGTCAGGGTTCTCGTCGAAGCCCCGTGGCAGCAGCACGACCGCGCCCAGGTACATGGGGTGGCCCCACCATTCGGACAGGATGTCGCTCTGGATCCTGACGCGCTTCACCCATTCCGTGTCGGGCGGCACCTCGATCGGCGGGAGCTCGCCGGTGAGTTCGAAGGTGATCACCTCGTCGCTGGCCGGATCGATCCGGACCCGGCGAGGCTCGCTGAAGTAGTTGCCCGGCGAGAAGGCCCAGCGCTGGCCCTCCCACTGGTCCTGCGGCGCCCAGATCGTGTGCCCGTCGGCACGGTTGTACTCGGTGTACACGTGAAGGATCGCCTGCACCCAGTAGTCGCCGGCGGGGAGGCCGCCCAGTCGGCGGTACGGGTAGCCGTCGGCGCCCGCGTCGATGACCATGGCGTCGCCCGGGGCGGCCTGCTCGACATCGGCGGAGAAGAAGGGGACCTCGCCGTTGCGCTGGCGGGCCGAATTGTATCCGGCGATGCGCGGCTCGGGGTCGTTGGACGGCGCGAAGACCGTGAACAGCCGGCCTGTCAGCGGGCCGTCGTGGAGCGCGGCGTCGTGCGTGACCTCGATACGGAGCTGGGCGGGCGCTGCGTCTCCCGAAGCCGGGTCGCCGGATGCGCCCCCGCCAGCCTGGGGCGCGGGCTGGCAGGCCGCGGCGGCCAAGGCGATGGCGGCCACGGCGGCGATGCGGGCGATGGGCCGGGCCGGGCGATCGGCGGGCGAGCGGGCGGGCATGTGGGCGGGCGTGCGAACGGGCGAGTGGGCGGGCGAGCGGGCGGGCAAGGACAGGGCGCGCATGGGTCCTCCGGGGCTGCGGTGAACCGTCAAGGTGCGGGGGTGGCGAACGCGGCGGCAAGGGCGAGCCGGCCCTCCAGCGGCGCGCGGCCTGCGCCCCGCCTACTTCGGCCGCGGTGTCATCTCCGGCATCCGGTCGAACCAGGGACGCGCGCGCTCGAGCTGTCCGGCAAGCCGCAGAAGCGTTGCCTCGTCGCCGGCGCGGGCCACGAAATGCACGCCCACCGGCAGCCCCGTCCCGGTCCAGTGCAGGGGCACCGACATGGCCGGCTGGCCGCTGATGTTGAAGACGGGGGTCCAGGGCGTGTACTCGAACGCGCTGTCGGCGATGCGGTCCAGCAGCCGGCCCGCCTTGACCAGGTGCCCCGATCCGATTGCGCCCACCAGCCGCAGCTGGAGGTGCTCGAACCGACTCGGCGGCAGGGCCCCGATCTTCGGCGGCGGCGTCGCGACGGTGGGCGTCAGCAGCACGTCGTAGTCGGTGAAGAACTGCGCGACGGCCTTGCCGCAGCGCTCGAGCGTGCGCAGCGAGACGGCCAGTTCCCTGCCCGAGACCGCCCCGGACACCAGGCCGAGCGCCCAGGTCAGCGGCTCGAGTTCCGTCCGGCGGGGCCGCCTGCCGAGGATCCGCGCGAGGTCCTCGAACTCGGCGCCGACCTCGCCCGCGACCATGACCATGAAGGCACGGGCGAAGGCCTTGCCATCGATGCGGGGCGTGGCTTCGGTGACGCGGTGGCCGAGTCCTTCCAGCAGCTCCGCCGCCTCGGCCACGGCCCGGGCGCAATCCGGATCGGGCAGGGTCGATCCCACGAGCGGCCCGGTCGTCCACGCGACCCGCAGGCGCCCGGGCTCGGCGTCCACCTCGTGCGCGTATGGTGCCGCCGGCGGCGCGATCCTGTACGGGGCGCCCGGTTCCGGGCCGTGGGTGGCGTCGAGCATCGCCGCGCTGTCGCGCACCGAGCGCGTGAGCACGTGCTCGGCCACCGATCCCCGCCACGACTCCGCGTCGCTCGGCCCCGGCGGGATTCGTCCCCTCGTCGGCTTCAGTCCGAAGAGGCCGCAGCACGATGCCGGCATGCGGATCGAGCCCGCACCGTCGCCGCCACCCGCCATCGGCACGATCCCCGCAGCGACCGCCGCCGCCGAACCCCCGCTCGACCCGCCGGGCGTGCGATCCAGCGCCCAGGGGTTCCGGCAGGGCCCCCACAGCTCCGGCTCCGTGTACGGCAGGAGGCCGAATTCGGGCACGTTGGTCTTGCCCAGGATCGAGACCCCGGTCGCGCGCACGCGCCGCACCAGCTCCGTGTCTTCCTCGACGACGACATGCCTGGCCACCCGGCTCCCCCCGGACGTGGGGTGTCCGGCATAGCCGCTGAGCAGGTCTTTGGCAAAAAATGGCACGCCTGCGAATACGGCGTTGCGGTCGATCCCGGCGGCGCGCTGGCGAGCCTCCGCGTCCATCCGGTACACGACTGCGTTGATCGCCGGATTGACCTCTTCGAGCCGCCGCATCGCGACCTCGATCAATTCCAGCGTCGTGACCTCGCCGGTGCGCACGAGCCTGGCCAGCGCCGTGGCATCGCAGCGCACGTATTCGTCGTGGGTCATGCCCTGGCAGCTCCGCGTTGCTCTGGTACGACTCCCGCCTACTACATTGGTGACACGTCTACATTGGTGACACGTCGCCGAAGTTCGGAAGATGCTGACGGAATCACCCGGAGTGCGCATGTTCGCCAACGTTCAGGTGCCAACCGATGCCCTGCCCCACGCGGAGCAGGTCGACTGGCAGCCGCTGCATGCCCGGTTCGCGCGGCGCCTGCAAGCCGGCGTGCTCCTCCGCATCCTCGTGTTTGCGGGAGTAGGGGCGGGCCTGCACTACGGCGTCGCGACCGGGGGCCTGTCGGCGGTGATCAGGGCCGCCCCCTCGCTGCCGACGACCGCGTGGACGGTGTTCGGGGTGCTTTCTCTCTGGGCGCTGGCATGGCCCGCGATCGCGGTGCGCTACCGCGGCTACGCCGTTCGCGACCGGGACTTGCTGTACAGGTCGGGCGTGCTTTGGCGTTCCGTGCGGGCCGTCCCCTTCAATCGCGTCCAGCACACCAGGACCGACAGCACGCCCCTGGACAGGAGATTCGGCCTGGCGAACCTGTCCGTCTTCCCCGCCGGCGGCGGCGCTCACAAGATCCGCGGGCTCGGCGGAGAGACGGCGGAACGGCTGCGCGCCTTCGTTTCGGCACGCATCGAGGCCGAGACCGCCAAGGCCACGGACTCCGGCGTTGGCGACCCGGCCTGACTTCGGCGTCTGGCGGCGGACCTCGCCGTTCGCGATCGCGTTCTTTCTCGGCGCCACGATCAAGACGATCGCCGGGAGCTACATCCAGCTCGTCGCCTCCTTCGGCGCCATCGCGTACTTCACGCGCTTCGATTTCCTGCCCAGTGGCTCCTTGCCGTGGGCGATCCTGCTGGCCGTCCTGGCCATAGGCGCCGCGGCGCTGCTCCGGTACTGGTTCTTCCGGTTCAGGCTCGAGGAAGACCGCATCCTCATCCGTCAGGGGTTCGTGAAGCGGACAGCGCTCGACCTGCCCTTCGACCGCGTACAGGGGATCAATGTCGAGCGTTCGCTGGTCGACCGAATCCTGGGCCTCGTCACCGTTCGCCTTGACACGGCGGGCACAGCCACCGCCGAGGGACGGCTTCCCGCCGTCAGCACCGGGCTGGCCGACTGGCTGCGGACCCGGGTGGACCGTGGGGAGCCCGGGGAGCGGGTCGGCGACGGCGAGGACGGCCGCGGGCGCGCGGAGGGCGAGCGGGACGCCGGCGCCGAGAGCCCGTACGGAGCGCCAGAGAGCGCGCTGACTCCCGCCAGCGGCGAGATCCTCGTCGCACTCACCATCAGAGACATGCTTCGGATTGGCCTCGCCGACCGGAAGGCGCTGGTGCTGGCCGGTGCGCTCGCGGCGCTGGCACAGGCGGCCGAGCCCTTTGAGGATGCCGTCCTCGCCGTACTGGACGGGCTGCAGACCGCGGTCGCCGACCTCGGCACCTTCAGTCAGGCGACGGCTGTCATCCTCGTGGTGCTCGCCATCCTGCTGGCGCTGTTTCTCGCGGTCGTCATCGGCGCGTTCCTTCGTCATCACGACTTCACGCTGTGGCGGCAGGGGACCGCGTTCCGCTCGCGCGGCGGTCTCCTCACCCAGAAGGAAGTCGTCGTCGAGGCGGCCAAGATCCAGCAGCTCAGGCTGTCCCGGAACCTGGTCCTGCGCTGGCTGGGCCGGTATCGGTTCGAAGCGCTCCCCGCCGGCGCGATACCGGTGCCCGGAAACGAGGGCCCCGGGAATCTCGAGATCGCGGAAAACCTGACCGTACCGCTGCTCGATGGTTCGGCCGCCGAGACGATGCGGCGTCAGGTGTTCGCGGCGGAGGCGACGGGACTCACGCTCCTCCCGGCCAGCCCGGGCTTCCGGCGCGTATCACCGTACTACATCCGGGCGCTCGTGCTTCGGTCCGTTGCCGTCCCGGTCCTGGGCGGCGCGGTGTTCGCCCTTGCGCAGTGGGGTCCGGCGGCGATCGCGAGCGCGCCCTTTGCCGCCTGGTGCCTCCTGTGGCTGGTGTTGTCGGGACTGATCGGGCTGCAGAGCTGGCGTCGACGCGGCTATCTCCACGACGACGAGGGAATGGCGAGCCGCAGAGGGCTGCTCGGCAGCAGCGTCGATGCGTTCCTCTTCCGCAAGGTGCAGGGCGTGACGGTGAAGCGGTCTCCGCTGCAGCGCCGCAGGGGACTGGCGACGCTGGAAGTGCATCTGTCGTCGGGCGTCGTCACGGTTCCATATATCGCGCGGGACACCGCCACGGGGTTGCGGGACTACATCCTCTACAAGGTGGAGTCGACCCGCTTGCCCTGGCACTGAAGGAGGAGCGGATGAAGCCGCGGCGCACCGGACGCCTGCGACCGAGGGGCTACGACATCACCGTCGACCTCGGGCTCTTCGCGACCGCCCTGATATGGGGACTCAACTTCCCCGTCGTGAAGGCGGCGCTGCGCGAAATTGGCCCGCTCGCCTTCAACGCGCTGCGATTCCCGTGTGCCGCACTGGCCGTCTGGGTTCTGCTGCGCGTACAGGGCCGCCGGCTCATGCCGGCCCGAAAGGACTGGCTGCCGGTCCTCGGGCTGGCGGTCTTCGGCCACGTCACCTTCCAGATCGGCTTCATCTACGGACTGGCCTGGACACTGACCGGCAACGCGGCCCTGCTCCTCTCCACGAGTCCGGTGTGGGTCCTGCTCCTGGGCCTGGCGGTGGGAAGGGAACGGTTTAACCCGCGCATCCTCGCCGGCGTCGTCGCCACATTGGCCGGCACGGTCGTCCTGATCACCGGAGGCGGCGGCGAGGTCGGTGGAGCGCGGTGGGGCGACCTGATGGTGCTTGGGGCCGCAGTTTCCTGGTCGGTCTACACCGTCTACGGCCGCCGGATGACCAAGCGGCGCGGCGTCCTCGAGATGACCGCGTGGACGCTGTGGGCCGCGATGCCCATCCTGGTGCTCATGGGCGTCCCCGAGCTGGTGCGCATGGATTGGGCGGCGGTCTCACTGGAAGCCTGGCTGGGGGTCGTGTACGCGGGAATCTTCGCGATCGCGGTCGGATACCTGCTCTGGTATCGGGGTGTGCGCGTGATTGGCCAGAGCCGCACCTCGGTGTACCAGAATCTGGTTCCCGTGATCGCCCTTGGGGCCGCCTGGTTGTGGCTGGGCGAGACACCGAACCCGCAGCAACTGATCGGCGCGGCCGTGATCCTGTCGGGGGTCGTGGTCGCCCGGAGGTCGGGGTCGGTCACCGCGTCCCGGTCGCGCCGGCGTTGACGGAGTATGCGCGAGAACCCGAGTTTTGTCCGATATTGTCGTATCTTGCGACAAAAACGGCGATCCGTCTCCCCAAACCCTCCACGAGTCATGATCGATATCAACGAAATCGGCGCGACCGCCTTCGTCATCGCGTCCATCCGGGCCCTCGAGCCCGAAAAGCCGCATCCCCTCTTCAACGATCCCTACGCCCAGTGGTTCTCGAACGACCGCGCCCGCGCGGCGGCGGAGCAACTGGACGCGGTCTTTCCGCCTTCCACCAGCATGGTCCGGTTCCGCACGCGCTACTTCAACCGTTTCGTCGAGCAGGAGATCGCGGCGGGAGCCCGGCAGGTGGTCCTGCTCGGGGGCGGCTTCGACATGCGCGCGCACATCTATGCCGACGCGGACGCCGACTTCTTCGAGGTCGATCAGAAGGCGGTCGTCGAATTCAAGCGCGTGATCCTGGGGCGCAACGGGATCGCGCAGCCGCCGTCGCTCCCGGCCAACTACCTGGAGGCCGATGTGTCGGGCGGCCTGGCCGACCTCGGCTTCGATCCCAACGCCTCCACGCTGATGGTCTGGGAGGGCAACACCATGTACCTGCCCCCCGAGAGCATCATGCCTTTCCTCAACCGACTCGCCGACACGATGACCTCGTTTCGCATCGCTTTCGACTACTTCGCCGTCGACCTGCAGAGCCGCGACTTCGAAACCGACGAGGACAGAAAGCGGCTCGAGGGCGTCGAGAAGGCGATGGGCGCCTCGTTCCCCACCGGATTCGCCGACCTGGCCGTCTTCGAGGAGCAGGCGCCGTTCAGGGTGGTCGACGACGGCTCCTTCGCCAGCCTGGCCAAGGAGTTCGGGCTGGGCGAGATGGTGGCCAACTACCCCGAGGACTGGCGGGAGACACTCAAGCTGTACCGGTACTGTGTCCTGGAACGGCGCTAATGTGCGTCACCAATGCGCGGCGCTAATGCGCGTCACCCTCCGTCCGCGATGATCACCATGCCGCGCGCCCTGAGCATTTCGTTCAGCGCGGCCACCTCGTCCGCGACCAGCGCGTCCAGCGCCTCCAGGTGCTCCCGCAGCTGCTCGTGCAGCAGCACCTTCACCTCCAGTTCCTGGTCGGTGGGCGGAAAGTCGGCCACCGAGATCGCGCCCGTCAGGTAGCCGAGCTTCTGCAGCAGCTTCGCCTCGAAGCGCACGCCGTCCTGGCCCTGACCCGTGAGACGCAGGTCGACCATGTTGCTCTGCAGGTCGACGAGCTGGTCGCGCAGCGTGGCCATCGCCTCGGTGAGCGCGTCGTCGTCGGCGAAGCGTGACATGGTCGCGAGCTGCACCCGGATCGCCTCGACCCGGTGGACCGCCTCGCCCGCCGCGACCACGTCGTCGCGGACCTCGCGGATGAAGGCGACCTGGGCCGCGATGTCGGCTTCGGTGCCTGCCGAGTGGGGGTCCTTGATGACCGTGAGGGGCTGCTCCTGGCTCTCGCCGGCCGCGTTGAGCCTCACCGTGTAGCGCCCGGGCGGGAGCAGAATCGAGATCTGCCGCGCCCCCGGTGCTCCCCGGCCCTCCTCGCCGACGGCGATGTGTTCCGCGTACATCGGGCTGGTCAATAGCCGGATGGGCCCGTTGGGCTCGTCCCGCAGGTCCCAGTGGATGCGGTTGACGCCGGCGTTGCTGGTGCCGGCCAGCGTTCGCACGACCTCGCCGGCCGCGTCGAGGATCTCGACCGTGGGTGCTTCGGCCGCGCCGCTAGCCGCCGCTTCGGCCGCAGTCTCCCCCAGCCAGTAGTTGATCGACGCGCCGTACTCGGGGTCCCTCCCCTCGGTGGGGTCGCTGTAGGGGACCGACGGCGGCGTGATGGCGCGGAAGCGGTAGGCGTCACGGGGCACGAAGAGGTGTGAGGACGAGGCCATCACCTCGGGCGTGAGCTGCTGGAGCGGCGTGAGGTCGTCCAGGATCCAGAAGCCCCGGCCGTATGTGCCCACGACCAGGTCGCCGAAGTGCTCCTGCACGACCAGTCCCGACACCGGCGCCGCGGGCAGGTTGTTCTGCAGCGGCTGCCAGTTGTCGCCGTCGTCGAACGACACGTAGAGCGCGTTTTCGGTTCCCACGTACAGCAGCCCCTGCCGCTTCGTGTCTTCGGCGATCACCTTCGTGTAGCTGAGCATGCTGGGCGGAATCCCGTTCGTGATCTTCTCGAACGAGGCGCCGTAGTCCCGGGTCCTGTAGACATAGGGATCGCGCACATTCACCTGGTGGCCGTCAATGGCCACGTAGGCCGTCCCGGCGTCGTAACGGGACACCGCGATCGACCGGACCGCCATCCACTCCGGCAAACCCGGCATGTTGCCCGTGACGTTCGTCCACGTGGCGCCGCCGTCCCGGGTGACCTGGAGCAGCCCGTCGTTGGTGCCCGCCCAGATCAGCCCCTCCTCGACCGGCGACTCGGCGATGCCGAAGACCGTGCCCGCGTACTCCACCCCGATGTTGTCACCCGTCAGGCCGCCCGAGAGCCCCATGCGGCTGCGGTCGTTCAGCGTCAGGTCCGGGCTGATCACCTCCCAGCTCTGCCCGCCGTTGCGGGTCCGGTGCACGTGCTGGCTCCCCACGTACACGGTGTTGTTGTCGTGCGGCGAGATGTGGATCGGCGCGTCCCAGATGAAGCGGTAGCGCACGCCCGACGCCGCGCCCCGGCTCTGCTCCGGCCACACCTCGACGGCGCGGTACTGGCGCCGGTCCTCCTCGTAGCGCACCACGATGCCCCCCACCATCCCCGATCCCGAAGCCGAGGACCAGACAATGTTCGGATCGGTCGGATCCGGCGTGGCCCACCCGCTCTCGCCGCCGCCCACATGGTGCCACATGCCGCGCGGAATCCCCGTGATCCGGCGCTGGCCCTGGATGCGGCTGTTGCTGGGCCCCCGGTAGGTCGGCTCGTCCTGTTTGTTGCCGAGCACGTTGTACGGGATCGCGTTGTCCACCGTCACGTGGTACATCTGCGCATTGGTGAGCCGCTGGCGGAACCACGTCTTCCCCCGGTTGATCGAGATCGACAGCCCCTGGTCGTGCGCGACGATCATGCGGTTCGGGTTGGTGGGGTCGATCCACATGTCGTGGTGGTCCCCGCCGGGCGCCTGGGGCCGCGGCGTCACGTCCAGCGTCCGCCCGCCGTCGGTCGAGGTCGTGAACGAGGCGGTGAGGAAGTACGCCTCGTCCTCGTCGTTGGGCGAGATGACCACGCGCGAGTAGTAGTGCGGCCGGCCCATGGCGTTGCGGTTGCGGGTGATCAGCGCCCACGTGCGCCCTCCGTCCTCCGAGCGCCAGAGCTGACCGTCCTCGGTCTCGCGTCCCTCCCACGGAATCCCGTCGCCCGTTTCCAGCATGGCGTAGACCCTGTCCGGATTCGACGGCGCGACCGCCACCGCCACCTTCCCGACCGGCTTCTCGGGCAGCCCGATCCCGTTGTCCGGCCCGTTCAGCTTCGTCCAGGTGTCCCCGCCGTCCCGCGAGACGTGCAGGCCGCCGCCGGGCCCGCCGGAGGTCCGCCCCCACGTGTGAATCTCCAGCTGCCAGGTGCCCGCAAACAGCACACGCGGGTTGGACGGGTCCATGGCGATATCGGAACATCCGGTGTCCTCGTCGACGAACAGCACCCGCTCCCACGTCGCGCCGCCGTCGGTGGTGCGGAACACGCCGCGCTCCGGCTGAGGGCCATACGCATGCCCCAGCGCGCACATGAACACGATGTCGGGGTTGGTGGGATGAATCGCCATCCGCGGAATCCGCCCGGTCTGCTCCAGTCCCATCAGCCCCCAGGTGGCCCCGGCATCGGTCGACTTGTAGACGCCCTGCCCAAGCGACACATGGCTGCGAATCTTCCCCTCGCCGGTCCCGGCCCAGACAATGTTCGGATCGGCCTGCGCCACACCCAGCGACCCGATCGACTGCACCGGCTGGTCGTCGAAGATGGCGTCCCAGTGCACGCCTCCGTCCGTCGTCTTGTAGATCCCGCCCGACGCGGCGCCGACGTAGTACGTGTGCGGATCGCCGATGATCCCGGCCGCCGCCGAAAAGCGGTTGCCCTCGGGGCCGATGTGCCGCCACTCGAGCGCGGTGTAGGCGGCGGGGTCGGGGGCCTGCTGGGCCGTGGCGGTATGCCGATCGACCGCCGCGAAGAGCAGGACTGCGGGGGCGACGAGGAGCCAGAGTCGGGAGCGATGGGTGTGCATGACGGACCTTGGGTGGGGGAATGAGAGCGAACGCGTCCTTGCGGTGAGTCGAACCGCGCCACGCGGCAAGATGCTGCGGCGCGGCACGAAGGAGAGCGTACACTCCGTTTCGGGAGGGTGTGGCGCAAGTGGCTTCCGGGTCGGATGCGGCCGGAGTCCCCCATTTGGTCTTTGCCATATTGTCGACTATATTCATGCCGACATCCATGATAATTATATGCTAAACTATCAGATAATATCATGTCATATTCTCAGATCAATGGCACGGGCTATCGGCCGAGGATCGTTGACGACGAGCTTGTTGAGAGACTCGCGGCAATCGGTGCTGTTGTCCTGGAAGGTCCCAAGAGCTGTGGCAAGACGGCCACCGGCCGGCACCACGCCGCCAGCGAAGTACTCCTCGACGTGGACCGAAACGCTCGGCACATGGTCGGCATCGATCCCGGTGCCGTGCTGCGTGGGGAGACTCCGCGGCTGATCGACGAATGGCAGACCGAACCGGACATCTGGAATCATGTTCGGCGTGCCGTGGACGACCGACGCGCACCCGGACAGTTCATCCTGACCGGCTCCGCCGTCCCCGCCGACGACGTGACCCGCCACACGGGCGCGGGCCGGCTCACCCGACTGCGGATGCGTCCGTTCTCGCTCTTCGAGGCCGACCAATCAACAGGCGAAATCTCGTTGCGGCACCTGCTCGAGGGGGCTCGACAGCGCGCTGAACGATCTGATCTGCCGGTCGCGAACCTGGCGGAGTTGGTCTGCAGGGGTGGATGGCCGGGCCACTTCCAGTATCCCCTGGCCCGTGCCCTGCGCCTGAATCGGGACTATCTCAACGAGATTCGCCGCGTCGACATCTCGAGAGTCAGCAGCCGAAGGAGGAATCCCGTAAAGGTGGGACGTCTGCTCCGATCCCTTGCCCGCAACACGGCGACCCCAGCCTCGATCCGGACGCTTGTCGCCGATGTGCGGGGACGGGGCACGACCCTGGCATGGGAAACGGCCTCGGAATACCTCGAAGCCCTCGAACGACTCATGGTCGTGGAGGACCTGCCGGCCTGGTCCCCGCACTTGCGCTCGCGGACCACGCTGAGGACGACCCCTGTCCGTCACTTTGTCGATCCATCTCTTGCGGCTGCGGCGCTGCACGCATCCCCGCAGCGATTGATGGACGACCTTGAGTACTTCGGCTTTCTCTTCGAATCGATGGTCATCCGCGACCTCCGCGTCTACGCCCAGCCCATCGAGGCCGAAGTGTTCCATTACCGCGAGAAAGGGGGCCTGGAGGTGGACGCGGTCGTGGAAGCCTACGATGGTCGCTGGGCTGCTTTTGAAGTGAAGCTCGGAGGCCGCTGGGTCGACAAGGGCATGGCCAACCTGCGGAAACTCGCTCGTCGCATGCAGAAAGGCGGCCGCGGCGAGCCCTCCGCTCTGGCGGTGATCGTGGCCAACGGATACGGTCATGTGCGATGCGGTGAGGTGGGCGTGATTCCGATTGGAGCGCTGGGGCCCTAGCCACAGGCGGCGGGTTGCGGCGAGGCTTTCCGAAGCAGACAGGAGCGAAGCCCCGATGATGAGCCACTTCCGGCTGGAAGAACGAAACACCAGCGTGCGGACCGAGGTGCTGGCCGGATGCACCACGTTCCTCACCCTGTCCTACATCATCTTCATCAACCCGCTGGTCCTGGCGGACACGGGGATGGATGCCGGGGCCGTGCTGGTCGCCACCTGCATCGCCGCAGCCTTCGGGTCGGCGGTGATGGGGTTGTACGCCAACTATCCCATCGCCCTGGCCCCGGGCATGGGGCTGAACGCCTACTTCGCGGCGGTCGCTGTGGGCACCCTGGGTCTGTCCTGGCAGACCGCGCTCGGGGCGGTGTTCTGCTCCGGGATCCTGATGCTGATTCTTTCCGTGCTGCCCGTGCGCGAGTGGGTGGTCAACGCCATTCCCCGCTCGCAGAAGCTGGCCATCGCCGCCGGGATCGGCTTCTTCCTGGTGATCATCGGGCTCCGCAACGCAGGAGTCGTGGTCGCCAGCGAAGCGACCCTCGTCACGCTGGGCAACCTGATACAGTGGCCCGTGGTGCTGGCCGCCCTGGGATTCGTGGGGATCGTCGCGCTGGAGCAGCGCAAGCTGCCCGGTGCAGTGATCATCAGCATCCTGGCCGTGTCGCTCATCGGGTGGATCGCGGGACAGTCCCCCCCACCGGAGTCGGTGTTGGCGGCCCCGCCCTCGCTGGCTCCGACATTCCTCCAGCTGGATATCGCCGCCGCGGTCGAGGTGGGTTTGGTCGCGATCGTTTTTGCCTTCCTGATGGTGGACCTCTTCGACACCAGCGGCACACTGGTCGCCGTACTCAACGAAGCGGGGCTGACCGACGGCACCGGTCGCATTCCCCATTTGCGCCGCGCCCTGGTGGCGGACAGCTCGGCCACGATCGTGGGTTCGCTGCTCGGCACCTCGACGACGACCTCCTACATAGAGAGCGCGGCCGGCGTGCGCGCAGGGGGACGCACCGGCCTGACCGCGCTGGTGGTCGCAGGCCTGTTCCTGGTCGCGCTCGTGTTCGCTCCGGTTGCCACCTCCATTCCCGAATACGCCACCGCTCCGGCCATCATCTTCGTCGGGTGCGTGATGGCGAGGGCGCTTCGGGGCGTGGAGTGGGACGACCTGACGGAGAGCGTCCCGGCGATCGTCACCGCGATCGCGATGCCCTTCACCTATTCGATCGCCACGGGGATCGGGCTCGGCTTCATCGCCTACGCCCTGATCAAGGTGCTGGCCGGCCGCAGCCACGAACTCAACGCCGCGGTGGCGACCGTGGCGGTGCTGTTCGCGATCCGGTTCGTGGTCAGTTGACAGCCCCGGGCACCCGGATGTCGACCCCGGACCGCCGCCGGTTTCTTCGGCAATCCGCCCTGTGGGCCGCCGCGGCGCCGCTCGTGCCGGTCGAGCGGCTCGCAGCCTTGCACTCGGGCGCGTCCGCCCGCCCACAGGACGCCTGGGTTGCCCGTGCCCGCGCCGAGATCCCGGCCGCGACCGGAAGCGTGTACTTCCAGACCGGGGGCATCGGTCCTTCTCCGACGGCGGTTATCGCCACGGTCAGCGAGCGCCTGGACTTCCAGAACCGGGGTCCCGCCGATCCCCGCTATGCGACCGACATGGCCCGGATCGAGCCCGATCTGCGCGCTCAGCTCGGGCGCGTCTTCGGTGCCGGAGGCGATGAGGTCGCGCTCACCCACAGCACCTCCGAAGGCATATCCATCGTGGCCTGGAGCCTGAACTGGCAGCCGGGCGACGAAGTGATCATCTCCAACATCGAGCACCCGGCCAACGTCATTCCCTGGTACGTGCTGCGCGACCGGTTCGGGATCGCCATCCGGGAGATCGATCTCGCCGCCGGGACCTCGCTCATGGACGAGATCCGGGCACAGCTGTCCCCCCGCACGCGGATGGTCAGCATCAGCCACGTGTCGCGCAACAACGGGCGCACGATCCGCACCGACGAATCCGCCGAACTCGGCAACCTGCTCCGCGGGCGCGGCGTCCGCTACCACCTCGACGGCGCTCAGGGCCCGGGCTGCGTCCCCACCGACTTCCGCGCGCTCGGCTGCGACTGCTACTCGACGTGCGGGCACAAGTGGCTGCTCGGTCCCAAGGGCACGGGCGCGCTCTTCGTCCGGCGTGAGATCCTCGACGACGTGCAACTCAGCTGGGCGGGCTCCCACAGCCACGCGACCATGGACTACCAGGGAGGCTACACGCTGCTTCCAGGCGCGGCGCGCTACGAGTTCGGCACGCGCGCCCTGGCCGATTTCGCCGGCTTCGCCAGCGCCGTCGAGTGGATGGAGGGCATCGGCCTGACAAGGATCGGCGACCGCATCCAGTCGCTCGTGGACCACGCGATCGAGGCCGTGGACGCGACCGCCAGCCTCTCCGTGTCGTCGCCCCGCACCCGACCCGACCGCTCCGGCGTCTTCGTACTCCGGCTCCCCGCCGACTGCGACGCCACCAACCTCTACAACGACCTCCGCGAAAACGCGGGCATTCTGGCCTCGCCGGTCAAACAGCCCCGCGACTTCCGCCTCTCCATACACTTCTTCAATACCCGGGATGAGATCGACGCCGCGATCGAGGCGATCAGCGAGCGGTGTTCGTGACGTCCCGATGTCGCCAACCAACCTTCGGACTCGACTCATGAAATACTCCCGCCCCGTGGCCACGGCCCTGGCCGCGCCCGCCACCACCGCCGCCCTCCCCCTCGTTACGCTGTCTGCGCTCTCCGCCCTCGCACTCGCGCTCCTCGCGCTCCCCACCCCCGCCACCGCCCAGACCGGCCCCGTCATCGAGAATGGCCAGGCCCAGGTCGTCCCCGCCTTCGCTGATTCGGCCACGTGGATCCGCCACGACCTCTGGGTCGAGACCGAGTTCGACACCGACGGCGACGGCCGGCCCGACCGCGTGCACGTCGCAGTCACCCGCCCCGGCCAGACGGACACCGAGGGGCTCACCGTCTCCGTCATCTACGAGACCAGCCCCTACTACTCCGGCGTCGCCGGCATCGACTTCGACCACTTCTGGAACCTGCGACAGGAGGTGGGCAGCGATCCCCCGGCACGCGACCCCTTCCCCGCCACCATCCGGCACATCGAGCGCCAGCCGGTCATCTCCAACTCGCACATCCGCACGTGGGTGCCCCGCGGCTTCGCGGTCATCCACTCGCAGTCCCCCGGCACCGGCCAGTCGCAGGGCTGCCCTACCGTCGGCGGCGAGAACGAATCGCTCGCGCCCAAGGCCGTCATCGACTGGCTGAACGGGCGTGCACGCGGGTTCACCACCGTCGACGGCAGCGAACAGGTCGAGGCCTACTGGAGCACCGGCAAGGTCGGCATGACCGGCACCTCCTACAACGGCACCCTGCCCCTGGCCGCCGCGACCACCGGCGTCGACGGCCTCGAAGCGATCATCCCCGTCGCGCCCAACACGTCCTACTACCACTACTACCGCTCGAACGGCCTCGTCCGCTCGCCCGGCGGCTACCCCGGCGAGGACATCGACGTCCTCTTCGACTTCATCTTCAGCGGCTACCCTGACGTGCGCGACTATTGCATCGCCCACGTGCGCGACGAGATGTACGCCGAACTCGACCGCACCACCGGCGACTACAACGATTTCTGGGCGGGCCGCGACTACCTGAACCACATCGACGGCGTCCGCGCCGCCACCCTCATGGCCCACGCCTTCAACGACTGGAACGTGATGCCCGAGCACAGCTACCGCATCACCGAGGCGCTGAAAAGCCGCGGCGTCCCCGTCCAGATCTACTACCATCAGGGCGGCCACGGCGGTCCCCCGCCCCTCGAGCTCATGAACCGCTGGTTCACCCGCTACGTCCTGGGCGTCGAGAACGGCGTCGAGAACGACCCGCGCGCATGGATCGTCCGCGAGGCCGACGACCGCCAGCAGCCCACCGCCTACCCCGACTATCCGCACCCCGAGTCCGACGGCGTCCGCCTGCATCCCGCGGGCGACGGCAACTGGACCGGAACCCTCTCGCTCAACGCCGGCGACGCGGACGGTACCGGCGGCATTGTGGACAATTTTGCTTTTGAGGGCGGCCAACTCGCCGCGGCGGAATGGTCGAACCACCGGCTTCTATATGCGACACCGTTGCTCCAGCAGGATGTTCACCTTTCGGGCGTGGCCACGGTCCGCGTGCGCGTGGCCTCCGATGCAGCCGCGGCGAATCTGACCGTCTGGCTCGTCTCGCTCCCCTGGACCGACGGCGGCGACATCAACGACAACGTCATCACCAAGGGCTGGGCGGATCCGGCCAACGCGGGCGCGGACAACATCGCGAGCCCGCGGTCCGGCACCGACCTCACGCCCGGCGAGTTCGTCGAACTCGAATTCCCGCTGCAGCCGGACGATCAGGTGATCCCGGCAGGGGCGCGGATCGGGCTGATGGTGTTCTCGAGCGACAAGTACTTCACGTTGCACCCGGAGCCGGGGACGGAGCTGACCGTGGATCTGCGCGGGACGAGTGTGGAGTTGCCGGTGGTGGGGGGTGTGGAGGCGTTGAGGAGGGCGCTCAGGCCGGTGAGTTGAAGGGGGGGAGGGGGCATCATCGTCCAGACGTCCCCCGTGAGGTCGCGTGGCAGCTTCCTCATACGGCGATTGCTTCGTCCCTTACCAGATGGAGCCGAATCACCCTCGGGGCGTCCTGAGGGTCGAAATGGCAGATTACGGCATCTCTGACCATCGCCTTCAGATCCGTCCAGTCGTCGCCCTGAGTAAAGATGCTGTGCCCGAGTGCTCTGGCGTCGTAGCCTCCCTCAGCGGCTTCGGTAACTTCAAAGATGATCTCACTGGGCTTCATCTGTGCCTCTTTTTCGGCTATCGGAAGGGTTCCGGCTACGCGAGGTCAACGTGGCGCTCCAATAAACGTAACGATCGCATCCCGACGGAAATCAATAGGCTCGGGTCGCAGAAAGAGCGAACGATCATGACCAGGATCGACGGCGTATCTGTTCCGGCTACCCTGTTCCAGGTTGCGCTGACTCTCGTCTTGACCGCCTGTACCGATGGCTCCCATCAGGCACCACGGCCCGGTGCACCGACGGTCCGAGACAGCGCCGGCGTGCGTATCGTGACCAGTGCCGCGCCGCTGTGGGGCACGGAAGCCGGGTGGACGGTGGACCCTGACCCATCCGTGACGATCGGCACCGAGGAGCCGATGGGCGACGGGACGGACATTCTCTTCGGGTCGATTCGATCCATGGTGGTGCTGCCGAGCGGGCGCTTCGCAGTAGCAGACGAGCACTCCGCCGTCGTGTCGGTTTTCGATCCCGATGGGCAGTTCGTCCACCGCTTCGGCGGCCGTGGAGAGGGTCCCGGCGAGGTTGGCGGCATCTGGGATTTGTACGGCTGCGCCGGGGACACCGTCGTCGTGCGCTTTCGAACCCAACTCAGCTTCTTCGACGGCGACGGCGAGTTCATCCGCCGGATCAACAGTACGGGTGCGGGCACGACCTGGTCACTCGAGACGATCGCGCCCGACTGCCGCAACTTTATCGCCTCGCGATCCGCCTCTGGAACTGCGCCGCCAGCAGGTCAGGAGAGGCTGTTGCACATGGTGCTGGTTCAGACTGACGATGCGTTCGAGGTCACCGACACCCTCGCCCGGGAGGTGGCAGCCGCGGGCTTCACAGCTTCCCGGCGAGGAGAGGACGTATTCGTGGCACTGCCCTGGACACCGTTCGATGCCACTGTGGAACTCCGGCGCGATCACGTGATTGCGGGATTCGGGCGGTGGGCCGAGTTCCGGATTCATTCCCTTGCCGGAGGCCTGGACCAGCTGATCCGGTGGCAGCCTGTTTCCGACGAGGTCACGGACGCCGACCGCGACCGATACATGGCCAAGCGCGACGAGTTCCTCGCCAGATATGAAGGCAGTCCGGACGCACTCTTTTCGTTCCCCTCGCTGCGGGAATTCCCGCGGGTCCCGACCCACAAGCCGTTCTTCGACCGATTCCTGATCGACGACGCGGGCAACATCTGGGCTCGCCACTTTCCATCGACCGGACTCGGCATCCAGGACCTGCGGCCGCCTCGCGACCCGGCCCCGCCCGAGATCTGGACCGTGCTCGATTCAGCGGGCGTCTGGCTGGGACCCGTGCGCCTGCCCGACGGGTTTGCCGCCCACGAGGTGGCGAATGACCGCGTGTACGGGGTTCACACGGCGCCGCTCGGGGCTCAGATGGTCCGGGTTTATCGGCTTGTTCGGGAGGATTGACGACCACCATCAGACCCCTGCCCCGGCCATATGGCCAGACGCGCTGCCGACACTGCTATCTTCCATCTGGAGGGAGATTGACGGGAGGGGAAGGATGTTTGATCCATGTGTCGGGCGTCGGTCGCTTTTTGCCGACGCATGGTTGGAGGGATACGAGGGCGGCCTCCGGTCTATGGGTGTGCCCCGCGAAGAAAGGATGCGGTTGGTCGCCAGTAGCGTCGGCAGGCTCACCACCGAAGGCTACTACGTGGGCTACGCGTTGGGAGCCGAGAGCGGGTACAAGGCCGGCATGGTGGAGGGGCAGTGTGAGGTCATCCGCTCGGCGGCCTGGATCAAGTTCGGGCCGACAGCAGCGTTCCACGTCTCGGAGCTGGTTGAGTACACTTGCGACCCCGAGCGGACCGCTCACCTCGCAGCTTGCGTTGTGACCTGCGGCACTGCGGCGGAGTTCCTGGCCCAGGTGGAGGAAATGACGGAGGGAGAGCGGCCGTGAGCTCGAAGGATGTGGTGACGATCAAGGGATTCGCCAAGGAGGTTGGCCGAGACATCTTCAGCCGTTACAGGGAAGGGTTTGACGAGGGCCGCGAGAGCGCCCATGCGGTCGGCCTCGTGACAGGCCGCGAGAGCATCGTCCACGCGCTGACTGCCACTCGGTTCGGCCCTGAAACGGCGGACCGCGTCGCCGAATTGACCAGGAGCCTTTGCGAGTGTGAGGACGGTTTCGGCATCAGCAGCGCAGATCGGATCGGAATCTGCGTCCTGACCTGCGCCACCGCTGATGATCTCCTGGCGAGGGTACGGGAAGTCGAGGAGGAAGAGTCGAACCGGGCCCGTTGGTTCGAGGACGATCCCAGGGCCGGATGGGCCGACGCGGCCCGCGACCTCGCGGCTCGACGCGATGACGGCCCTGAGGACGACCCGACTCCCACCGTCCTTGACGAGTCGGAAGGGTAATGGTAGTAGGCACCAGCCGCGAAGAGACCCTGAGGCCCCAAGCGGCCGCCGTTCCGTGGTTGAGGGCATCGGAGCGCAGCTTTCTCGGGTAGCGACTTTGCGGCAGGAGGGCTCCCCAAGCCATCGATGGTGAAGCCGACCAAGCTGTTCACGATGCATTCCTCGCTCATCGCCAAGCGGATCGGTGCCCTCAGGACCGAAATGACGATGGAAGTCCTACGTTCACATCCACGACGACGACCGCAACGTGGCGTTCGATGCACTGGGCTTCATCAACGACCTCCGGCCAGACGCCCATAGGCGTCCCTCACCACTGCCTCCGCCAGCTTCCCGCGTATGGCGAAACTCCGTCTGTCCAGCCAGAACTCGGCCCACGTTGCGTCTGTCGCGATCCAGTTGTCCCAGAAGAAGGCGCCATTGACGAGGTTCGGATAGCTTGCGCTCGCGTTGAAAAACGCCTGGAAGATGTTGGCCTGGGTTTCCTCGCCGTCATCCATTCCGTTTCGGTTGGCGTCCACGAGAACCCGCTCTTCCGAGTGGCGCGCACCTAGAGAGGATCGGCCGGCGCTTCCACGACATCCATCGAGCCGTACTCGGTGAATACTATCGCCCGCCCTGGATTCCGGCTGGCAAGCGGAACCAGGTAGTCCTGGAAGATGGCCTCGTAGCTCGCCTGCAGTTCCGGCACACCGAGTACCGTTGTCGGAGCTCTGGCCGTGAGCGGGAACCACCCGCTGACTCCCACAATGTCAAGGTCAAGGTCTTCCCAGAGGTGACCCGCGCCCGATCCGCTTCCGTGGTAATCGGCATATATCAGTGCGTTGGCATGCATGTCGTAGGTCAGCCGACCGGAATACACCGCACGCACGCGGCTCACCAGGTCCCGCAGTTCATCGCCGAAGTCGTTGTACATGTAGCCGGACTCGGGCCGGGCTTCGTCGTCCGGATCGGGGCGCGATCGGAACAGGCGGTCCGTCTCGGTCCCGAGCGAATACAGGGCCACTCCCTCCTGCTCGGCGATTCGGGCAAAGTGCACAGCGTTATCCGCGTACGTTTGCCAGAACTCGCCCACAAAGCGGTCGTGGTCCGGGTGGTCGGGACGCCACGGCCAGTTGGCGGGCACAATCCGATTTCGCCAGTCCTCATCGGGAGGAGCGCCGCCGGTATGTGGCGGGGCTGGATCTCCCAGCAGATGTCGGCTGAGCGGGCGAGAGGAAGCCTCGGCCTCGTGGGCTTCGAACGCCAGAGTCATGTACACCTCGAATCCATGGCTCCGGAACTCGCGGATCATTTGCCGCAGCGAACCATCGCGCCACGTCGGAACGTTCCGGTTCCGACCCGTCTCGCGCGCGACGGAGCTGTCCATGCTGTCCTCGTAGTGGAGGGCCACCGAAATCAGGATCCAGTTCACATGCAGACCGCGAAGCCAAGCAACGTATTCCAGCGGAATGAGCGAGCCTGTGCTCCCTTGGTCCTCCCAAACCTGCACAACGTCTCGATTGGTGCCCCAGTTGCCCGAGATCGCAACGGCGCGCATCGGGAAATCGAAGATGTCCAGCCCCGGACCCAGTTTGGGGGGGCGTCTCGTCACCGTGACCCTTGCGGTTCCCTGTGCGCTCGCCGAGGTGGCGGTGACCGACGCCACGCCCTCGGTCACGCCCCGCACCAGTCCCAATCCGTCCACCGTGGCGACCGACGAATCGCTCGACGACCATGTGAACTCCGCGCCTTCGACGCGGTGCTCGTTCTCGTCGAAGGCCTCCGCAACCAGCCGAATCGTGTCGCCCACAACAACCGTGTCTGCAGTCGGCGTGACCGCGATCCCGACCGCTGCCTGGGCGACCGCAACGGTTGCGGTACCCGCAGCCCCGCCCGCGGTCGCAGTGATCGTAGCGGTGCCGTTGGCCACCGCCGTCACCAGCCCGTTGGAGTCGACGGTCGCCACGTCGGCGTCGTTGCTCGCCCAGGACACATTGGCACCCGCCATTGCCTGACCGTGCTGATCGAGCACCTGCGCCGACAGTTGCACGGTTGCGCCCAACGCATTCAGCCGTGCCGTTGCCGGGCTGACCGTTACCGTAGTTGCACGGGCGGGCTCCGGCGCAGCAGGCTCTTCCGCGTCCCCGCACCCGTTTGCTAGGGGTGCGCCCATCAGAAGCGCGGACACCCGGAGGATGGTGCGGCAACGGCTCATGGATTCGAAGAGGACGACAAAGCTGCGTGTTCAGTGACCGTCGCAAGGTGGCTAAGCGATGACCCTAACCGCCGCCAGCCTGGTCGGCAACGGACATGCCTACGTTGGCCACTCTTCGAAGGTCGTCGGAGTCAATGGAGCAAGTGGCGGCGGCTCTGGCGTCTTATGCCGCCAAGAGAACCGGTCCGATCTGGCCAACGCAGGTACGGACCACGGCCGTCAGAAGCGGTTTTCCGTTCCGGGACCCCCTCACGTCTGACGACCCTTAGTGCGCCGCCCAGGAGTAACCCTCAGTTGACGGTCCGGGCGACGCGGAACCCCAACGCGAAGTTTCGGAAGTCTGCCGCCGATCCACGACGGTAGGCCGAACGCAGTTCGGTCGGATCGTGTAGCCATGAACCGCCACGCGTGATACGACGAGTACAATCTCCTCTGTACCACGAACTGCCGTCTGTCGGAGCACCCTCATAACTCCCGTTGGCGCAGTCATCGACCCACTCCCGCACGTTGCCCAGGATATCGAAAACTCCAAACCCGTTAGGCCGGTAAGAACCTACAGGTGCGGAGTTTGGCTGCCGGTCACGACAACCAACCATGTCCCTGCCGAAACCGTGCTCGGCGTGTCCATTGGCATCGTATCCGTTGGCAAATTGACACTGCTCCCGATCCGTTTCTCCCCAGTATCGTGCCGTGCGAGTCCCCGCCCGCGCCACGTATTCCCACTCCGCCTCGCTTAGTAGCCGGTACTCCTCTCCCGTTTGTTCCGACAACCAGTCGGCATACAGCCACGCATCCTCCCAATTCACCCACACCACGGGCCGTCTACCTCTGCCCCAGCCCTGGTCATGCGGTTCGCGTCCGCCGCAGCCACCCCCTCGAACACACGCATCCCATTCGTCAAATGTGACTTCGTAGACTCCCACGGCGAACGCATAGTCGATAGTGACTTCGTGTTGCGGCCCTTCGTCGAAGTCGCGTCCTTCCTCCGTTTCCGGCGAGCCCATTGTGAAGGTGCCCGCCGGCACCACAATCATTCCCGGGCACACGTCGCAGTCGCGGAAGACCTCACCGACTTCCTGCGCCCCGGCAGGGGCGGCGAAGAGTACCAATGCGGCCAGTGCCACGACGCGGGTATTTACCGCAGGCTCCTGGCAACGCCTGAAGTCGGCGATCATCGGACGCTCCGTGCAACACGGAAGCCGTAGTACTGGTGCCCTATAGTCGGATACCAGTTGCCACGGTGAGCCGAACGGAGTTTCGCCGGATCGTTGGCCGCGGATCCGCCCCGCAACACTCGATAGGAGCAGTCGGATTCGGGTGGCGCAGCACTCCCGTCGTTCGGGGCATTCGAATAGCTGTCGTGCCAGCAGTCCTCAACCCACTCCCACACGTTGCCGAGCATGTCGTACAACCCAAAGGCGTTCGGGCGGAGTGACCCTACCGGCGCGGTATTCGCGTAGCCACCCGAACACGAAACGTCATCGTCATTCCCGTTCGCATGCGTGCACTGCTCCGCTTCACTGTCCCCCCAGTAGCGAGCGGTCTGCGTCCCCGCACGCGCCACATACTCCCACTCCGCCTCGGTCAACAGCCGATACTCCTGGCGAGTCGCTCCAGAGAGCCAAGTCACGTATGCCTGAGCATCGTCCCAGCTCACATTGACGACCGGACGGTTCGCACGGCCCCACCCTTCATCCTCGGGAATCGCACCACCACAGCCCCCGTCCCACGCGCATGCATCCCACTCCTCGAACGTTATCTCGTAGACTCCCACCGCGAACGACTCGATCGACACGACCCGGCGAGGACCCTCGTCGTCGCCCCTATCTTCCTCCATCTCCGGCGAGCCCATGATGAATCGGCCCGCGGGCACCACGACCATTCGCGGGCACACTTCGCAGTCCTGAAAAACCTCGTTGACTTCCTGCGCTTCCGCAGGGACAACCAGGAGTGCCAAAGAGGCTTGGGCCAAAATGCGAGCGATCATCGGGAGTTCTTGGCAACGCGAAAACCCTGATCGCCGTTTTGGAAATCGCCTGGGTAGTCATAGCGTTCCGCTGAGCGGACTTCATTCGGAGCGTGGCGCCACTTGCTGCCACGCCTAACGCGACGTGCGCAGTCTCCCATGTAGCGGCCCATGCTGGTGTGGTGAGAGGCTATGTTGCCCTCCGGCGGTTCACGAGATGCGACACCACTCCGACCATAGCCGCTATCAACAAGGCCGCAAAGAGATGGTCAACAAACCATTTCCAGAACCGCGCCCACCAACTCATCATGTCTGAGCAGAGATTGCGCCGGATCTCTTTCCGAACCTTCGTTTCATCTGTCGCGCCCTGGCCGTGAATCACTAGTGCCGAGATCACAGTTTCTTCACGCTCCGGCCGCACATGATACGGCCGACAACCATTGTTGTCTTCTGCCTTCGACGCGCCCCCATCCAGACGCAAGAGCGTCAGGATCACGTCTTCGTCGCTCACCTTCATCGCGTGATGCAAGGGGATCCTTCCGGACAAATCTTCTTCCCTACTATCGAACCCTAGCTCGGTGCAAATCTTCACGGAAGTGGATGTAGCCTGCTTGAAGAATGCTTCGCTCGTCCACATTGGCACTGTCGTGCAGCGAAACCTAGCGCGCAGGGAAGCGCTCAGACTATCGTTGCCAGTCAAAGGTCCTTCACCATTTCCATTCTCAAATCTCAGCGAAGCGCCGGCTTCGACCAGAGCTTGAACCATATTCAAATGGCCGGCACGGAATGCAATGTGCAGAGGCGTGTCACCATCGGCATTGGTGGCATCGACTGATACGTCGGTCTTCAGAAGGGAGCGGAGAGAGGCAAGGTTCCCTTCTTGAGCTGCTTCATGCAACGGATGCCGGGAAGATGCCCGACGAACTATGATTCGGTAAGACCCGATGGCCTCTGTTGATGCCGAGTTGGCTAAGACAGTGTAGGACCCCGCTTCGGGCGCCCTGAAGGCAACCCTTGCATCCAGTCCACCCCCTCCGTCATCGTCGGACGCGATGGGTGTCCCGTTTCTCAGAACTACGAGGAAGGGATCGAAGTCAGACGATGTCATCTCTACTACTATGCTGTCGCCTTCCAAAGCGTTGTAGATCCAAGTGTCATATGGGGTTCCGTCAAGAGAGAGTTGCGCGTCACTTGGCGTCAGTTCACCCACTCCTGCACCGTCTGCTCGGAGCTCCGTCGGGAACCTGAGAGAAAGCACATAGTCACCTGTTTCCTCAGGATCTGCACTCGTCGCAGTGACCGTATAGCTGCCTGGTAACAGCGCGACTTGTAGCCAAGAATTCAAGGTCAGGCCTGGCCCCCCATCGTCGTCACTTGCGATTTCCACCGTGCTTCCCCGCAGACCCCGGGACAGTACCAGGTACGAGTCGATCTCCTCGGAAGTCATCTCGATGATTACCATTCCGGAGTCGGCAATCTCGAACACCCATTCATCGAAATAGGAGCCGCGTGGCATGCGCGGGTCGTCAGCACTCAAAGATCCACTATTGGGTTCGACGGGGCGAAGAGTGGACGGCGTTGATGACTCTACCGACCCGTCGCCATGTTGAACCGTCACTGTGATTCCATAAGACCCAGCGGCTTCTGTTGATACCGCGTTGGCCAAGATAGTGTAGGATCCCACTACAGGCGCCCTGAAGGCAACCCTTGCATCCAGTCCACCCCCTCCGTCATCGTCGGACGCGATGGGTGTCCCGTTTCTCAGAACTACGAGGAAGGGATCGAAGTCAGACGATGTCATCTCTACTACCATGCTGTCGCCTTCCAAAGCGTTGTAGATCCAAGTGTCATATGGGGTTCCGTCAAGAGAGAGTTGCGCGTCACTTGGCGTCAGTTCACCCACTCCTGCACCGTCTGCTCGGAGCTCCGTCGGGAACCTGAGAGAAAGCACATAGTCACCTGTTTCCTCAGGATCTGCACTCGTCGCAGTGACCGTATAGCTGCCTGGTAACAGCGCGACTTGTAGCCAAGAATTCAAGGTCAGGCCTGGCCCCCCATCGTCGTCACTTGCGATTTCCACCGTGCTTCCCCGCAGACCCCGGGACAGTACCAGGTACGAGTCGATCTCCTCGGAAGTCATCTCGATGATTACCATTCCGGAGTCGGCAATCTCGAACACCCATTCATCGAAATAGGAGCCGCGTGGCATGCGCGGGTCGTCAGCACTCAAAGATCCACTATTGGGTTCGACGGGGCGAATCTCGGACTGCGCAGCAACAGACGGTGAGCCGAGGGAGCTTGCCGAGGTCAGGACGATTGCCCACAGGAACTGCCACTGAAGTGAGCAACAGCTCAGGTGTGGTGGCAGGATGAGGCTCTTGTAACACGATCCAAATCGCTGTTCGCGGATTTTCTTCACCAACCGATCCCTTCGGCCCAACAAGGAGGATTCCCTGTCCCTTCCATCCATAGTATGGCTCACTCGGTTGCGCACAGTATCGCTCGCTCGGTCGAGCATCAGTTTCACGAAAGGCTTCGAATTGCGAGCCTGTGGTCGCCGTCGTTCTAAGTTCCATGGCATACGCCGGTCAAGTTGGGGGGCTCTACCCGAGCGCACAACCGTGTCGTTGCGGCCGTCTTCGTGCAAGTCTTTCCCGATGGTGTTTCGCTGGCCGTTGTTCATAGTACCCTCTTCACCGTAGTGGAACGTTGACAAAAGATGGTTGGGCTGGTCTTCTGACTCACGACACTGTGGAGTACCCAGGGGCTCCACGCCTCCAGCCGACGCTCTTCGATGCATCGCCGAAACCGCAGAATGTCGCCCCAGCCGTCACGGCCGATCAAGCGATCTTGGGCAGCTACCGAACGCGCGACGGCCAAGGCCGTCCCCGCCAAGGCAGCCAGCACTTCGGCGCGCGCAGTCATCGTACGCCCCGGGCAACACGAAACCCGATCCGAGGATGCTTCTCGCGCAATGGCCAAGTGCGAACAGCCGAGCGGAGTCTCCCCGGCGCATTGCCCCAGGAGCCGCCGCGAATCACACGACTAGAGCACTCGCCGGACTCGGATTCCCTGACGCTCCCGTCGTTCGGGGCGGCCGCATAGTCCTCTATCCAACAGTCCGCCGTCCATTCCCAGACGTTGCCCAGGACGTCATGCAGCCCGAACCCGTTCGGTTGAAACGATCCCACCGGCGCCGCGTTCTCGTAGCCATCCGAGCACGAGAGGTCCTCGTCGTTCCCGTTGGCATATCGGCACTGATCCGCTTCACTGTCTCCCCAGTACCGGGCGGACTCGGTTCCCGCACGCGCCACGTACTCCCACTCCGCTTCCGACAAGAGGCGGTACTCGCGTCCGGTCGCTGCGGAGAGCCATGCGACGTACGCCATGGCGTCTTCCCAGTCCACGTTGATCACCGGACGGTTGGCCCGCCCCCACCCTTCGTCCTCGGGAATCGCGCCGCCACACCCCCCGGCCCACGCGCAGGCGTCCCATTCCTCGAAGGTCACCTCGTACACTCCGACCGCAAACGACTCGATCGACACGACCCGACGAGGTCCTTCCATGTCATACAACCGGCCCTCCTCCGTCTCCGGCGAGCCCATGATGAAGCGGCCCGTCGGCACCACAATCATCTCGGGGCAGTCGTCGCAGTCCCCGAACACCTCGCCGACCTGCTGGGCCACGGCCGATACGCCAGGAACCACCGCGCCGATCACCCACGGAAGGAACCCGGCCGCTACCCCACACCCGAATCCGCAGAATCGCCAAGCCACCTTCATGTACATCTCCATCTCGTCGGTATTGTATAGTCCTGACCACTCCGCGCCGCCACACCGACAAGGGCCGCTATCGCCGCACGGGTTGGTGACTCTGCCCCGGCGTTCAAGACCATAGGCGGCAATCATGGGAACCCAATTCGATGCCGCGCAAGCGCTTTCCTACACCGTCAACCGGCGCCGGATTGCTGACGTGTGATCGCCCGGCGGCCTGGATGACTGGAATATTGGTCGCATAAGTCACTTGTGCATATTATTGTCAGCATTGGGGGCCCGAACTTGGGTCACGAGCGCCCAGATCGCGGATATCTCCACCCGTTGAGCGCAAAACCCACAAGTCCCCCCCGATACAACGAAGCGCCTCCAATTGAGCGAGGCCCGGATCGTCCGCGAGGCCGACGACCGCCAGCAGCCCACCGCCTACCCGGACTATCCGCACCCCGAGGCCGAGGGCGTCCCCCTGCATCCCACGGGCGACGGCAACTGGACCGGCACCCTCTCGCTCAACGCCGGCGACGCGGACGGTACCGGCGGCATTATGGACAATTTTGCTTTTGAGGGCGGCCAACTCGCCGCGGCGGAATGGTCGAACCACCGGCTTCTATATGCGACACCGTCGCTCCAGCAGGATGTTCACCTCTCGGGCGTGGCCACGGTGCGCGTGCGCGTGGCCTCCGATGCAGCCGCGGCGAATCTGACCGTCTGGCTCGTCTCGCTCCCCTGGACCGACGGCGACGACATCAACGACAACGTCATCACCAAGGGCTGGGCGGATCCGGCCAACGCGGGTGCAGCGGACATCGCGGCTCCGCGGTCGGGCACCGACCTCACGCCCGGCGAGTTCGTCGAACTGGAGTTCCCGCTGCAACCGGACGACCAGGTGATCCCGGCGGGGGCGCGGATCGGGCTGATGGTGTTCTCGAGCGACAAGTACTTCACGGTGCACCCGGAGCCGGGGACGGAGCTGACGGTCGATTTGCGGGGGACGAGCGTGGAGTTGCCGGTGGTGGGGGGCGTGGAGGTGTTGAGGAGGGCGTTTAGGCCAGTGAGTTGAGGGGGGAGGCAGAATGACCACGTTGATCCGGCGGGCGGGCTTCCTCGGCACACGGTTTCGCCTGTCCCTGCTCGTCGTGACAGCGGCGTGCACCGATGGCCCGGATCAGGCATCCGGTCCGGGCGCCACAACGGTCCGAGACAGCGCGGGGATCCGGATCGTGACCAGTGAGGGGCCACGATGGGGCGCCGGTGAAGGGTGGACGGTCATCCCCGAGCCGGATCTGGTCATCGGTGACGAAGACCCGATGGGCGGCGGAACGGACACCCTCTTCGGATCGATTCGGGCCATGGTGGTGCTGCCGAGCGGACGCTTTGCGGTAGCGGACGAACACTCGGCTGTCATATCCGTGTTCGACCCCCATGGGCAGCTCGTCCACCGCTTTGGGGGCCATGGAGAAGGGCCCGGAGAAGTTGGCGGCGTCTGGGATCTGTACGGCTGCGCCGGGGACACGGTCATCGTGCGCTTTCGCACCGAGCTGAGCTTCTTCGACGGCGACGGCCAGTTCATCCGCCGCATCAACTGCGCGGGTGCGGGCACGACCTGGGCGCTCGCGGCGATAGCGCCCGACTGCAGGCGCTTCGTGGCTTCGCACAGTACCGGCGGATCGGCCCCGCCGGCAGGTCAGGAGTGGTTGCTGCCCAGCGTGCTCGTGTACACTGACGATGACTTCGTGGCCACCGACACCATCGCCCGGGAGGTGACAGGCGAGGGGTTCACGGGTTCACTGCGAGGAGAGGATGTCTTTGTGGCGCTACCCTAGACTCCGGTCGACGCCAACGTGGAACTCAGGGGCGACCAGCTGGTTGCGGGATTCGGGCGGTGGGCGGAGTTCCGGATCCGTTCCCTTGGCGGGCACCTCGTGCAGCTGATCCGCTGGCACGCCACTCCCGAAGAGGTCACGGACGCCGACCGCGACCGCTACATGGACAAGCGCGACGAGTCCGCCTCGCGACCCTGCCCCGCCCGAGACCTGGACGGTCCTCGATTCAGCGGGTGTCTGGCTGGGGCCCGTGCACCTGCCCGACGGATTCGCCGTCCACGAGGTGGCGAACGGGCGGGTGTACGGCGTTCACACCGCGCCGCTCGGAGCCCAGACCGTCAGGGTTCATCGGCTTGTGGACCCCCATTCGGCCAGCGGCTGAGTTTCTTGCCAGGCTCAGGATGCCGGGGGTAGCTGGCCCGCCGCGCGCGGTTCGTTGAGCCTTTGTTCAAAATCCGCTATGCGTCGGTAGTTGGGGCGTGTCTGATCCTGTATCAGGCCCTTGAGGTACTCATCTTCGAACGGAAGCATGGTAGCAAGGTGACCGGCGACCATATTATTGGTAGCGGGTGGAAGCAGGTCACGGAAGTACAGGTCGCAGGCCGCTGCCGTGACGTCCGACAGCCTCTTCGCACTGGTATGGAATTTGAATTTCCTACCCATGTCAGCCTTTTGCTCTTTTTGCTCTTGCAAGTAGCCGCGGTGCGCTTGGTCAAGCCTGTCAGCCAGCCGAAGGTATGTGTCTACATCCGTTGAACTGGTGTGTTGCTCCAGGGCTGCGAAACTGACCATCACCGCGAGCAACACAGCTATGTGCGCCAACGCCTGGAGGAGATCCAGCATGTCGGGGCGCGCCACGCGCACTCCAAGGAGCGGTAACTGCGGCCAGATAGCCGCCACCAATCCCAACACCGCAACAACCAGTGCCACCAAGAGTATTACGGCAGCCGTCTTTGCAAATCGGGTCATGTTGGATACCCTCCTACGTTACCAGGTGTAACCGTGAGCGGCGTGTCGCCGTCTTGATCTCGCGGGCAGTCATCGGA
Organism: Longimicrobiales bacterium; assembly: GCA_965116905.1. Taxonomy (GTDB): domain Bacteria; phylum Gemmatimonadota; class Gemmatimonadetes; order Longimicrobiales; family Gaopeijiaceae; genus Bin94. Next base: position 4,114,112 of record OZ220732.1, read on the forward strand.
CGCTCCGGGCGACCCGGAATCCGAAGTGGGGACTCCGGTTACTGGCGTCGCCCCTGAGCCGGCGGGCCGAACGGAGGTCGTTCGGACCGTCGTAGAACCCACCACCCCGCACCACACGGTAGTCACAATCGCCGGCGTACGATGAAAGTCCATTGGTGGGAGCATCGTCGTAGCTGCCATAGCAGTCATCCACCCATTCCCACACGTTCCCCAGGGCATCGTAGAGCCCGAACCCATTCGGTCGGTAAGTGCCTACTGGTGCCGGACCCTCCTGCCTGTCCCGGCAGCCGACGCTGCTGTCGCCGTTGGCATACTCGCACTGCTCGCGCGTCCCATCCCCCCAGTACCGCGCCGTCTGAGTCCCGGCCCGCGCCACGTACTCCCACTCCGCCTCGCTCAGCAGCCGGTACTCCTCCCCGGTTCGTTGGGTGAGCCAATCCGCGTACTGCCACGCATCCTCCCAATGCACTTCGGACACAGGACGCCTGCCGCGGTCGGTCAAAACAATCGGCTCGTAACCACCGCATCCGCCCCCCTGCACACATGCGTCCCACTCATCGAACGTGACTTCATACACGCCCACGGCGAACGAATAGCCAATGGTGACTCGCCGCTGAGGCCCTTCGCGATCCCGCCGCCCTTCCTCCGTCTCCGGCGAACCCATGATGAAGCTCCCCGCTGGTACCACGACCACCTCAGGGCACATGTCGCAGTCCCGGAATACCTCGCCCACTTCCTGGCCCGCAGCTGACCGTGTCGGCATCAAGCACCCAATCACCGTCAGCGCGAACAATCCTGCCAGTCCTCCCCACCGGGGCGTTCGCAATCGGCTCATGGCTCCCTGGCCCCCGCTTCCCGAAGCATGCGCACGATGGTGTCTCGCTCGGATCCGTAGCACGACTCGGCGACCTCGAGCGGCGTCTGATCGAGACCCCTCGTCGCGTTCGGGTCCGCTCCATACTCCAGCAGCACGCGCACGAGAGGCTGTCTGCACCTGTCGATGGCGACGTGTAGCGGCGTCCCAAGAGTGGTCTTCGCGTTCGGATCGGCGCCGACTGCGAGCAGAGCTTCCAGCACCAGCGGATTCGTTGTGTTCTCAGCTGCATGGTGCAACGGAGTCACCAGTCCCCAGGATCCACTGGGATCGGCACCCGCGTCGAGGAGCAGTTCGACCAGTGCGATGCTGTTGGGCTGATTGCCCAGGACGTGGTAGAGCGGCGTGTAGCCGAAGCGATCCGGGCCCAGGTCCGCGTTTGCGTAGAGCAGTGCAGCCACCACACCGTGAACGACTGTCGCGTTGTCCGTGCGCTGAACCGCCCAGAATAGCGGGCTCTCCACCCCCCCGATGGGGTTCGGGTTCGCCCCGGCCCTCAGCAGCATCTGAACCACGGCGGGGGAGCGCGTCCACTCGGCCGCATGTCTCAGGATTCCCTGTGCATTCGGATCGGCGCCGGCTTCAAGACACTCGGCGATGTGGACGGGTCTCGCCTCGTTCCACCAGGTCTCCAGGAACCGCGTGTCCCGCCTCCACGGATTGGACCCATTGGGGTCGCACACGGGATTGTCCGGGCTCTGCGCGGCGGCGGGTGCAGCGGTCAGGGCCGCAAGTGCCAGGGTGGCTAGAGCTGCGGCGCGGACGATCACGGGATGCTGCGGGCGACGCGGAAGTCGATTGAAGCCCATTGCTGTTCGGCCCTCCAGTCGCAATGGTAGCGGATGTGTTTCGAGCCATCATGGCAGTCAGAATCAATGCTGCGCAAACGTCTCCGGAGGCGCCCAACTGGCAACACACTCCCCGACCTGGGATCGCCCAGCGATCCGTATGACTGAAATAATGTGCGCACGCTCTACTTGTGCATATTATCGTCAACATTATCATCCGAACCTGGATCACCGGCTTGGCGACGACAGGCATCCTAAACCCCTTGGGCGCCAAGCTTTCCAGTCCTCCGCCGACCGACGGAGCACCCCCGTCTGAGCGAAAAATGCGCGATGACATCCGGAGAGACCGACGACCATAGGCAGCGTCACAATGGGGTGAGCGGTGGCGTACACTTGGCGCCCTGGTTCGGCTTCAGCGGATTCCGGGTCGCGCGCACTGTCAATTGACTCGTGCGCCGACCGGCTGGCGGCCACCGCGCCCGCTACCTGCCAATCGACTGACCCACCAGATCGCAGTCCCTCACACTCACACCACTCTCGCGCATCACATCGTACCACGACGACTGTACGATCCCGGAGATCCTGTCGAAGATGGCTTCGGCCGCCACTCGGTCCAGCAGGAACCGCCCCGCTCCAGCGACGATATTCTCACGACTCGGAGCACGGCCGTCTGGACCGCAGATCATGGTGAAATCGCGACGCTTGTCACCCGCCAACGGTGTTGGTACCGGGGCAGAGGCAGGCGCGAGACGCCAGCCAGTGCCCTTTGCGACCATCATGGGGTGGCGCGGATTGTCCGTGAGACACGAGATGGCGACGTTGAAGCAAATGCGCCCAAAGAGCTCGCGCAGGTCCTCCCTGGGGTGTGAACTCACCCTTCGAACCCGGTCGGCCAATGTCAGGTATGACCAGCCATGCTTCGTGGCCGGTGCAGAGTCCATGCCGAGCAGCGTAAAGCCGCTGATCAAACGGCTGCAGGCATAGCCAGCGCCCACCCAGCTTCGGTCGTAGCGTCGCACCATCAGGACGTCTTCGCCGTGGGCGCTCTCGATTCGGCTGGGAACGGCATCAAGGCCGCAGTTCCGTGCAAGCTGCAGTGTCGCGTGGCGGACACGGTTCTGGTTCCATATCATGCCGTCCCGCGGGAATTTCGCTATCCAGAGTGTGCGATCATCTTCAACCGTCACCTTGGGTGCGTTTGCCCCAGGGACCTCGTGACCTCCACGGAGAGCATCATCGAGAGGTGCGTCCTGCACAACGTGGCCCCGGTCGAAGGCCGCCTTGAGGCCGGTCAGGTCGTCAACGGTGGGGAAGTGCAGCCTTGGCACGGGAGGGTCGAGTCCGAGAGCGAACGCGACCGCGCCACCGTAGTCGCTCGGACTCTTCACCACATCCGGAGTGCTTCCTCCTCCGATGAACCGGCCCCATGAAGAGGGTATGGTGTCTCGCATCGCGCCGAAGACACCGCCGACGCTTCCCTTGCGAACGCGCCGGGTGAGTCGGAGGTGAACAGGGTCAAGTTCGACCGCGTCCGCGCGGCTGAGATAGCTGCGGCCGTAGATGAATTCTCCGAGTGGTGCGTCGCCGGACACGCGGAAACGCCCGGCCACCACATAGCGGCTCTGTCCGGGAAGAGCCACAAAAACAAACCGGTCGAAATCAGAAGTCATCGCGGAGCGGTTGGAGGCGCGGGGCCTGACTCGGGAAGCGGGCGGACTCCAGAATCTTGCCCTCTTCGTCACGGTCCGGGTCGGCCAGGTGGTCCGCGTCGGCAAGCAGACCCAGTGCCCACAAGACCCCGAAGTAGGCCGCTGCCGACACGCCCGGCTTCCCGTTCTCCACATTGGCGACCGTGGAGCGGGAGGCGCCGATGCGGTCGGCGATGTCCTGGATCCGCAGCCGTCGCCGCAAGCGGGCGGTGCGGAGGTTGTCGCCAAAGCGCCGTAGGGTGTCCGAGACTTCGCCCGGCGGGCTGGTGCTGATCGTGGCGCGAGTTGGGCTCCCGTTGCTCATCCGTCCCACCACGTGATGAAGAGGGTATGATTGTCTGCACGACATTGACGCAACAATATCGCGATAGTTCCACGACAGCAATCCCGACGCGATGGCCGTCTGGCCGACCAATCCCCACCGTCCTGGACGAGTCGGAACAGGCTCGCGCTTAGACCTGCCGCGACAGCCGAACCGCCGCCGCGCCGCCCCTCTACCGCCGCCCCTCCGTCGCCACCGCCCCGTCACCCCCCATGTAGCGGTCGAAGAAGTCGTCCGTTGCATCGAAGGTGATCAGCCAGCGCTCGTGCAGCAGGAAGTCGTGCACGTCGTCCGGGAACACGATCAGCTCGTGCGGCACGCCCTGCGCGCGGAGCAGCTGCACCAGCCCCACCGTCTGCGAAAACGCCACGTTGCGGTCGTCGTCGCCGTGGATCAGCAGCACCGGTGACGTCCAATTCTCGACCTCGGCCACCGACGACGACTGGTAGGACACCGTCTCCGGGTCGATCGAGTTCCCCCACAGGTGCACGCCGGCGATGTCGACGCCCGCCGCGAACAGGTCGGAGTCCCGCGCCAGGCCCTGCGCCGTGAGAATCCCCCCGTACGAGAGCCCCCAGAGTCCGATCCGGGCCGCATCCACGTCGTCGCGGTCGCGCAGATACTCGCCGGCCGCCTTGATGTCGCGGTATTCGGTGTTGCCCAGGCGCCCGCGCCCCGGCGCGTTACGGAACTCGCGGCCGTACCCGATACCGCTCCGGTAATTCACCGACAGCACCACGTAGCCCTTGTTCGCGAAGTACTGATTCATCGCGTAGGCCATGTGGTAGAAGTGCATGTAGTGGTAGCCGAGCAGCATCTGCCGCCGGGACCCGCCGTGGATGAAGATCATCGCGGGCCGCTTCTCGCCGGGCTGCAGGTCGGGGGGCAGGAAGAGCTGGTTGTAGAACTCGAAGCCGTCCTCGGCCTCGAGCGTGACCGCCTCGGGCATGACGTGCTCGTCGAAGGGGTAACGCGCCGGCAGATCCCGGATCGTCCGCGCCTCGCCGCCGTCCGCAGGGACCACCGCGACGGTCAGCGGCTGGCGGGCGTCCGCGTACAACACCGCCACGTCGCGTCCCGACGCCAGCGCGGCCGGGTAGGTCTCGATGCCGTCGCCGTGGGTGAGCTGCCGCGCGTCGCCGCCCGACGTGGGCACGCGCCACAGGTGGCGGCGGTCGATGTCGCCCGCGTTGGTCGCGTAGAAGAGGGTGCGTCCGTCCGGCGAAAGCGAGATGTATTCCGCGATGCCATCGCCCGGCGTGAGCTCCGCGGGGGTGGCGGGTGCGCCGGTGAGCCAGCCCGCGCCGTTGGCCGTGCCGCCCGAAGCCGCCACCGAGTAGTACCGCCGCCACCCGTCCGGCTCGGCCTGGAAGATGATGTGGTCGCCCGCCCAGATCACCGAGCGCACTTCGCGGTGGATCTCGTCACCGGCCGCGTTGTGCCACACCTCGCGCGCCTCGCCGGTGCCCGCGTCGCCGACCCAGATCGAAAAGTCGTAGCCACCCGCGAACCGCGCCTCGGTCATGCCGTCGGGCAGGTCGTCCGGGCTCGCCTCGCCCAGGTCGGCCCGTGCCCCGAAGGGCAGCCCCGGCCTGCGGATGAAGGCGACCCGCGTGCCGTCGGGGGACCAAGTCGGGCTGGCGTCGCGGTCCACGGCCGGTCCCAGATAGGTGATGCCGGGGTTGTCGGTGTCGTAGACGCCGATGAAGCTGTGATCCTCGCGGTCGCTCACGAAGGCGATTCGGCGCGAGTCGGGAGACCACACCGGGCTGCCCTGACTGCCGAAGACGCTGAAGAGGGGCCTCTCGGGCTCGGTCGTCACCACGCCAGGGTTCACCGGCGCGCGGTAGATCGCCCCGTCCCTCGCGTACGCGACCCACTCACCGTCGGGCGACAGCGCCACGTTCCACGCCTCGACGACCCGCCAGGGCTCGCCGCCCGCCGTGCTCACCGCCCACACCGCGCGCTCGGCGCCGCGTGGGTCGCTGGCCGGGTTCGCGATCCATCCCTCGCGGTTCGGCGTGTGGCCCCGCAGGAAGACCAGTGTCGAGCCGTCGTCGGAGATGCGCAGGTTCGACAGATCGCGCCCGTCATCGTCCTCGTAGCGCGTGAGCCGCACGGGCTCGAAGCCGGGAGCCGTCGCCGTATAGACGTTGCGCCGCCCTTCCTCGTACTCGATCCACGCGATGCGGTCGGCCGCCTTCGCCGCGACCAGCTGGACCGGGTAGCCGGGACTGAGCACATCCTCGATCGAGAAGCGCTGGGCCTGCACGGGTGGGGCGGTGAGCGCGACGGAGAGCACGACGGCGAGCGCGGCCAGGGCGAGCACGGCGAGGGCGCGAACGGGGACGAAGACGGTGCGGCGCTTCATGGCAAGGATCTCCAGCGTTCCGGGCGTGGGGCGGCATTCGGCCGGCACGATGCGCCGGCTACGGACACGATGCCCGTCGCGACGTTCCCGGGCAAACGGCGGGGCGCTGCCGCAGGTACCGGCCATGTCATGAGTATGATATACTCAAAACATGAGTAAGCGACTCCAGGTAGTGATGTCCGACGCCGACCTCGAGGAGGTCCGGGACGCGGCCAGGCGCAACAGCGTCACGGTGTCCGCGTGGGTGCGCCGCACGCTTCGGGGCGCGGCGGATCTTGACCGGCGCGGCGGAGCGGCCGCGGTGCGCGAAGCACGCCCGAACTATTCCGTCATCAAGCCGGAGTTCCTCCGCTACGTCACGATCGAGGTCAGGCTGATGGAGGAGGAGGTGGAAGCCGTGCGGCGGCGGTACAACCTGCGCGACTGGTCGGCGGCAGTGAAGGAGGCAGTCTGTCGGCAGGCGTTGGCGCCGATGACCAAGGAGGAGGCGCTCGCAATGGAGGGTGTGGGATGGGACGGAGACCTGGACGAGATGCGCAACGAGCCCCCGATCGAGATGATCGACCCGGTCAGGGGATTTGACGAGGAGTGATTGTCGACACTTCGGCGTGGGTCGAGTACCTGCGCAAGACGGGCAGCCCAACCAATCTCGCCTTGCGAGCCGGAACCGGGAGCGGGCAACCCATTGCGACGCCTGCGCCGGTCGTCACGGAGCTGCTCTCCGGCAGCACCAGCGAGGCGGAAGCCGCAGAACTCTTCCAGTTCCTGAGCCGCTTCGAGATCCTGGAGCCCGACTCGCTCGCCGTGTACCGCAGCGCCGCGCGGATCTACCGCATCTGCCGCCGAGCCGGCTTCACCATCCGCTCGACCGTCGACTGCCTGGTCGCCGCGACCGCGCTGGACAAGGACCGCCCCCTCCTGGCCCGCAACCGCGATTTCGCGGTGATTGCCCGCTACACCGGGCTCGAACTCGTCATCCCGCCGGATGCCGACGCTCCGAAAAAGCCGCCGCGGGGGTGGTCCGGGGAGTAGGCGTCCGGTCGCGGGAGCCGCGCGAGCGCACCGCGCCAACCCGGAACTTCGCGTCCCGCCCCTACCCGATCGGCGGGCGGTGGTGATACATCCCCAGCCGCTCCTCGAGCGCCCGGGCCAGCGCGAGGATCGTCCCCTCGCCGAAGAGGCCGCCATGAAAAGCCACATTACGCGTGATCGTGTGCGGCTCTCCCTGCGGATCGTCCGGAACCGGGCCCGCGCTTCGGGTCGGGCTCCGGTCGAGGCCGGCGCGCAGGCTGATCCCCGGGTGTCCGGTGTAGTTCATCGCCATCAGCAGCTCGAACGAGCCGTAGGTCGGGGCGAACAGCGCGTCCACGTCGCTGTAGATCCGGTGGAACTCGTGCATGAGGCCGCGGCGGAGGCGCTCGGCCTGCAGGTAGTCGACCGCGGACAGCAGGCGGGCCTGCCGCCAGGCGTTGGGCCAGCCCTCGGGAGGCAGCTGGTCGTCGCGGCCGTCGAGGGTGAGTTCCTCGTAGATGGCCGCGGCTTCCACGTACAGGTTGGAAATCAGCGCAGTGTACGGGAACGCAGGCAACTCCACCTCGACCATCTCGACACCCAGTTCGCGAAGCGCCTCCAGCGCCTCAAGGTGGGCATCGGCGACCGGGACGGAGGCGCCGGGCCCGAAGCCGACCTCGCGGAACCAGTCAGGCGAGTAGCCGACGCGCAGGGTCCTCGGGTCCAGCCCCGCATCGTAGTCGAACCCCATGTCGATCGAGGACGCCGATGTGGGATCTGGACCATTGATCGCGGCCATCACCGGCACCGCATCCTCGACGCGGCGGGTCAGCGGCCCGATCCGATCCAGGCTGGGGGTCAGCGGCATGGCGCCCGCGGTCGGCACCCGCCCGAAGGTCGCGCGCAGGCCGACGACGCCGCACTGGTCGGCGGGGTTGAGGATCGAGCCCAGGCTGTCGGTCCCGATCGAGAACGAACACAGCGCGGCGGCGGTCGCCGATCCGGGTCCCGCGCTGGACCCGCCCGCGTGTTCCTCGGTGTTCCACGGGTTGCGGACCTTGCCGCCGTACCACCAGTAGCCGTTGGCGAGGCTGGCGGTGGCAAGCTTGCCGAGGAGCACCGCACCCGCGTCGCGCAGCATGGTGACGATGCGGGCGTCGCCGCCGGGAACGCGGTCCCGGTAGGGGGTCGCGCCCCAGGTCGTGGGGATCCCCGCCGTGTCGAAGCAGTCCTTGATCCCGTACGGGATGCCGTGGAGCTCGCCCCGGTATCGGCCGCTGGCCAGCTCGCGGTCGGACTCGGTCGCCTGCGCCAGCGCGTGGTCCGCGGTGACGGTGATGTAGCAGTAGAGGTCCGGCGCCAGCCGCTCGATCCGCGACAGGTAGATCTCGGTGAGTCGCCGGCTGGTGATCTGTCCGGTGCGGATCCAGTGGGCCTGTTCGCGGACCGAGGCGTACGCGATGTCGGCTTCGTTGGCCGGCAGGGCTCCGGGGTTTTCGGAGGAGAGGACGACCCGGTTCTCCTGTGGCGGGTAGGACACGCCCGGCAGCCGTGGATCGAAGGTGATCGCCGGCTGGAGCGCCAGATCGCGCGGGACGTCGCGGAGCTGGCGCACCCCGGCGATCTGCCCGCCGATGGACTGGACCAGTTGTTCGCGCTCCTCGTCCGTGTAGGTGACGGTGTGGAGCTTTTCGGCCTCGGCGATGGTGGTGGCGGTGATGTCGGAAGACGGCTGGGCGGTGGCTTCGGCCGCGGACGCATTCGCACCGGCCGCCGCCGACTCCTCGCCGCCCGCCCCGGCCTCGTCCGGGCCGTTGCCCGCACCCGCGTCACATGCAGCGAGCCCGCCCGCCGCGAGCGCCGCCGAGCCGGCGAGAAAGTCCCTGCGGGTCGTGGTCGGGCGCTTGCGGGGGGACCCCATGTCTCCCTACCGCCGCGCGTCGCGCCTCGTCAACGGACTCAGATAGTCGCGGCTGCCGAGGCCCAGCTTGCGCAGCGCGATGCCCGTCATGCATTCGTCCACGACCTGCTTGGCATTGAGCGCCGTCGTGTAGCCCGGGTCGACCAGGGGGTTGAGCTCCACCAGGTCGAATCCGACGACGTTGTTCTCGGAGCAGAGCCCGCGAACGATGGGGAAGACCTCGCGGGGCGTGAGCCCTCCGGGCACGGGCGTGCCGGTGCCCGACGTGTAGGCCGGGTCCATCACGTCGATGTCGAACGAGATGTGGAGGTATTCGGGCCCGTCGTTGGCCTCGTCCAGAACGCGCTGCATGACCGTGGTCCAGCCGTCACGGTCGATCTCCGCCATGGTGTGGTAGCGGAACTCGTTTTCGCGCATCCATTCGAAGCCCTCGGGGCCGGGCCAGCTGCCGCGCAGCCCCACCTGGATGAAGTTCCTGCCGAGGATGTGGCCTTCGTCCACGAGACGGCGCACCGGCTGTGCGTGCGAGATGAGATGGCCGCTGCGGGTGCCCCCGGCGTCGTAGTGGGCGTCGAAGTGGATGACGCCGACGTTCTCATTGCCGTACACGTCGGCCAGGCCGGCCACGTTGGCGAACTCGATCGAGTGGTCGCCCCCGATGATCACCGGGATCGCGCCGGTCTCCGCGATCTCGCGGACCATGCGGCGGATCGGCGGCATGCTGCGCTCCGTGCTCAGATTGTCGATCGGAGCGTTGCCGTAGTCCACCGCCGTCAACTCGCTGCGCCAGCGCACCATCGTTTCCATGCTGCCAACGCTGCGTCTCATGGCGCGGAACGCGGTCGGGCCCTCGCCGGCCCCGCGAAAGCCGACGCCCATGTCGACCGGGGCGCCCATGAACGCCACCTCGACTTCGCCCGCGACGAGGTCCTCGATGGTGCGCGCGACGGGCAGGCCGAAGAAGGTCAGGACGGATCCCACGCGGATCGGACCGGGTTCGCGGGGCGGATCGTTCGAGATGTCCCGGTCCCGCCAGACCTCCAGGTTCGGGTCGTTGGGGTCGAGGCGGATGATCGCGGCCTCGGGGTCGGGGGCGGCTTCCTGGGCGGTGTCCGGCTCCTCGGGCGCGGCCTCCTGGGCGGCCTGCTGGGCGGCGTCCGATGCCTCGGCCGCATCCGCGGGCTGGGCGCCGGTTGCCTCGGCGCCGGAATCGGCGGGCGGAGCCTCGCAGCCCCACGCAAGCACGCCGAACAGGAGGAGCAGCGCGGCTGGGCGAAGCGGTGACGGGGACGAAGGATCTCTCATGGAGCACAGTGTAGGCTTCGTGCCGTTTGCCCGCCAGCCTGGGAGACGGGCATGTTCCCCGCTCCGCTTCGCTCGACAGGAGACTCCCCATGACCGTTCCCCGAGTGGTCGCCGTCGCATGGCCGATCATCGCTGTGGCGGTGTTGTCGGCTGCCGCGTGCGGGCCGGAGGGCGCGCGGACCAGCTCGTCGGCCGAGCAGGCCACCCTCGCGATCGAATCCGTCACGGTCATCCCGATGGACGGCGAGCAGGTGCTGCGCGACATGACCGTGCTCGTGGGCGACGGGCGCGTGCTCGCGGTTGCACCCGCCGACGACGCCGAGGCGGCCATCCCCGACGGAAACCTGCGCGTCGACGGCCGCGGCCGCTTCCTGATCCCCGGCCTCAACGACATGCACGTCCACTTCCAGGACTCGTCGGCTCTCGGCCGCTTTATTGCCACTGGCGTCACGGGTGTGCGCGTGCTCTGGGGCGGGCCACCGACGCTCGACTTCCGCGACCGGATCGCCCGCGGCGAACTCGCCGGACCCGACATCTACACCGCCGGCACGATCATCGAGGGGCTGCCGCCGCCGGAACTGGCCGCCGTCATCGACACGGCCGGACGCGTGATCGTGCACGACAGCATCGACGGCGCCCGCGCGGTCCGGGAGCAGCACGCCGCCGGCTACGACTTCATCAAGGTCTACAACAACGTGCCCGCGGCTGCGTATCGGGGGATCGTCGCCGAGGCCGCCGCGCTCGGCATCCCGGTGGCGGGCCACGTCCCCTTCGAGGTGGGGCTCGACGGAGCGCTCGCGGCGGGCCAGGCCAGCATCGAGCACCTGCGGGGGTACATCTGGCACCTCGTGCCGGAAGACGCGCCCAACCAGCCCGGCGCCGACCTCCGCTCCCGCACGCTGGCGTGGGCGCACGGCGACCTCTCCCGTATCCAGGCGCTCGCCGAACGCACCCGCGACGCCGGCGTGTGGAGCGTCCCGACGCTCTCGGTCCGCATGATCATGAAGCCTGACCGCCTGGTCGAGGCCTACCTCGCCACGGAAGAAGCGTCCCACATGTCCGAGGGCATGCGCGCCTTCTACACCGAGCGCATGTCGATCCCGTGGATGAGCAACTTCACCGCGGACGACTTCGAAGCCGCGATGGACGGGTTCGCGGTGGCCGATTCCCTGATCCGCGCGCTGGTGGGCGTGGGCGCGCCGGTGATGGCCGGAACCGACACCCCGCCGCTCGGCTTCGCGCTTCACCGCGAGCTGGAGGAGCTGGTGGGCGCGGGGTTGTCCCCGTTTGAGGCGTTGCAGAGCGCCACGGTCCTCCCGGCGCGCTTCCTGGGTCGTGGCGGGGGATCGGGCATGGTGACGGAGGGGAGTCCCGCCGACCTGGTGCTGCTGGACGCCGATCCCCTGGCCGCCATCGGCAACACGCGACGAATCGCGGGGGTGGTGCGGCGCGGGGAGTGGCTCGACCGGGCCACATTGGACGCCATGCTGGCAGGCCGTGGATGAACCCCAAGGAGGCCGCAGGACGATGATCTGGCTGACATTGCTTTCCGACCGAGCCAATGCCCGCCCTCCCGTCCCGCGACGGGCCGCTCCCGCGCACGGGCTCACCGCCCTCTTCGGCACGGCCTTCCTCGTGTTCGTCGCCGCGGCCTGCGCGCCCGTGCCCGATGGCGACCAGGGTGCGCCCGGCGCGGTGGCCGTGACCAACGCGACCATCATCGACGGCATGGGCGGGGCGCCGATCCCGGGCGGCGTGGTCGTCGTCGAAGGCGACCGGATCGTCGCCGCGGGGTCCGCCGCCGAGGTTGCCATTCCGGACGGAGCCACCATCATCGACGCGGCAGGTGGCGCGGTCATGCCCGGGCTCGCCGACATGCACGTTCACATGGTGGGTGGATGGGACGGCGTCAGCACCGAGATGCTGGGCTATCGCCGCTACCTGAACGCGCTGCTGCACGCGGGCGTCACCACGGTCTTCGACGCCGGGAACGTGCTGCCGTTCATCCAGCAGATCCAGGCCGAGATCGAGGCGGGGCGGCTTCCGGGCCCCCGGGTCTATATGGCGGGACCGCTCGTGGACGGCCCCGTGCCGATATGGCCGCCCATCACCTACTTCACCTTTGAGGCCTCTGCCATGTGGAGGCACGCGTCTCAGCTGGCCGCGGCCGGGGTGGACGCGCTCAAGGGATACGCCGGCCTCAACGCGGAGATGGTCGACTCGCTGGTGCAGGCGGGTGCCGAGTTCGGTCTGCCCGTGATCGTGGACCTGGGCTCGCGCGGCGACTACGCGGCCGCGGTCGAGGCGGGCGTCCTGGCGCGTGCCCATGCCCCTTCCGGTCCGCTGAGCGACGATGAGATCGCGGCAATGGTGGAACACGGCACGGCTACGATCACGACGCTGGCCGTGCTGGAATCCTTCGCGCGGCGGCGGCTGAACGACCTGGAGTTCCTCGACCACCCGCTGATCGCTGCCACCACTCCCCCATGGTTCCTCGAAGCGCTGCGGGAACACGCCACGCGGACCCTGTCGGACGCGGAAGCCGGGTTTGTGGCCACGATCGAGGAGCGCCTCATGACCGCGATGACCAACGTGAAACGGCTGAGCGACGCCGGCGTGCTGCTTGTCGCCGGCACGGACGCACCCTACCCCGGCGTCTTCCAGGGCGAAGGCATCCACCGCGAGCTGGAACTGCTCGTCGAGGCCGGCCTCACGCCGCTTCAGGCGATCACCGTCGCGACTCACAACGCGGCCCGGCTCATGGACGCGAGCGACGAGTGGGGCGTGATCGCACCCGGGATGGTCGCGGACCTGCTGGTGGTGCGGAGCAACCCGGCCGAGAACATCGGAGCGACCCGCGACATCCTGGCCGTGATCCAGCGCGGCGTCGTCCTGGATCGCTCGCAGCTCGTGTTCAGCGCGCTCGACGACCCCGGGTTCAGGACGGTGGGCTCGGTGGCAGCCAACTGAGGGGCAAGTGCTACGGCTTTCTCGCGACGAAGAACATCCTGCCCTCGTGCAACGAGCCCTCCAGGACGGCGTCGTTGCCACCGACAGACTGCAGCTGTTCGAATCCGGCCTTTCGCAGTCGTCCCCTGATTTCACTCTCGCCATACCAGCGTTGAGTCAAGGGGAAATCGGACCTTCGCCAGGCCGAACCCTTCAGCTCGAACAGGGTCACATCAAGCCTGCCGGTTTTTTCATCCGAATCATGTGAAGATCGAACCACGCAGACGTGGTCCTCCTCTACATATCCGAACGAGCCTCGCCATCTGGACCGGTAGCCTTCTTCCATGTTGAGGTCGAACGCGAAGTAGCCGCCGCCTTCCAGGACCGCGAATACGCTGTGAAACACCTGTTCCAGACCTTCCGGACTCATCACGTGATTCAGGCTGTCGAATGTCGAGAAAACCGCAGAAAACGTGTGGGGCAAAGCGATGTTCCGGGCGTCCTGGACGACGAATTCCACGTCGGGAGCGTTTTGCCTCGCGATCTCGATCATCTGCTCCGAGCCATCCAGGCCCGTCGTGCGGTATCCTTGCTGCGCAAGCTCGGCGGCAAGCTGTCCGGTGCCACAGCAGAGATCCAGTACGGCACTTCCAGGGGCAAGATTCTGCAAGACCAAATGGTCGAGGATCGGGTACGCCTCCGTCGCGAAGAAACCCCAGTGCTGGTTATAGGTGCGCGCAAAGGGATCATACGCGTCGTAGCGGGTCACTTCGGGATCTCCTTCCGGGAAGGGTGGCAATGGGAATCCGGCGCATTGCTACCTTAACTCAATCGCACGCAACCCGGACGGAAGACCTTCATATGAACCATCTACGCTGCTTCGGATTCCTCGTTCTTTTCGCCCCTGTCGCCGGGTGCACCCCGGACGGCTCGGGCGGTTCGGACGGACGGCCAGGTGACGACAGCGACATCGTCAGGACCGCACTGCACGATTTCCGAGTGGAAGCGGTGGCCGACGGCCTGGTGCGTCCGTTCGCCATGGCCTTCACCCCCGAAGGCGATCTGCTCGTAACGGAGCGGCCGGGCCGACTTCGAATCGTCCGCGACGGGGTCCTCCTTCCTGATTCGGTCGAGGGTCTGCCGCCGATCCGGGCACTCGGGCGCGGTGCCCGTTCCATGAGCGGTTTCGAGCAGGCCGGATTGCGCGACGCGATCCTTCATCCGGAGTTCGAGACGAACCGCCTCCTCTATCTCAGCTACGTGAAGCCGGGGCCCGACTCGCTGGGCACGATCGCGATCGCCCGGGGCCGGTTCGAGAACGACCGGCTGACGGATGTCGAGGAGCTTTTCCATGCGGATGCGTTCGGGAACGGGACGGACCGGAGTTCCATGTGGGGCGGACGCCTCGTCTTCGACCACGATGGCTACCTGTTCATGACGCTGGGCGACCGGCAGTGGCCGTCTGCGGGCGACCTGGAGGCGCATCCGGCCCAGGATCTGTCGAACCACAACGGGAGCACGATCCGGATCCACGACGACGGGCGCGTCCCGGCGGACAACCCGTTCGTGGGCCGGGAGGGGGTCCATCCCGAGATCTGGACGTGGGGCCACCGGAACGCGCAGGGAATGGCGATGCACCCCGAAACAGGAGACCTGTGGCAGAACGAGCACGGCCCGCAGGGTGGCGATGAACTCAACCTGATCGAGCCCGGCCGCAACTACGGCTGGCCCGTCGTGGGGTACGGCGTGAACTACCGGACGGGTTCACGCATTCACCCGGGGACGCTCATGGACGCCATGGAGCCGCCAGACCATGTCTGGGTGCCCTCGATCGGCGTCTCCGGGATGCTCTTCTACACGGGCGACGCATTCCCGGAGTGGCGCGGTGACATGCTCGTCGGCGGCCTCAGCGGACGCCGCCTTGTCCGCCTGCGGCTGGAAGGCCGTGAGGTGACGGACGAGGAGACGATCCTGCAGGGGATCGGCGGCATCCCCGACATCGGTCGCGTCCGGGACGTTCGGCAGGGACCGGACGGCTTCATCTACCTCGCCATCGACGGAGAGACACGGGACGTCGACGGGCCGGCGACCGGCATCGTGCGGCTCGTGCCGGCTGGGCGACGATAGCCTATGTTGAAAGGTTGACCACCGACATCCGTCGTTTCTGGGGACGGGCGCGTGAAAACACTGGGTGCTAGTGCGTTTCTGTTGCTCTGGTTCGCCCTCACGGGGCAGCCCTCGGGGGATCGTGCGTCCGGTCCGGCACCCTCCGTGCACGGCCCGGATGTCGGCGTGGCGGCCATCGGCGACATGGCCGTCGACGACGCGGCAGATCTGACCGGCGTCGTGCAACGCTACTGTGTTCGCTGTCACAACGAGCGCCTACTCCGCGGGAACCTCACGCTGGAGGAGTTCGACGTTGCGAGCGCGCAGGAGCAGGCGCCGACGGCGGAGAAGATGATCCGGAAGCTGCGCGCCGGGATGATGCCGCCGCCGGGCCAGCGGCGCCCGCCCCCGGACACCCTGCGCGCCCTGGTCGAGACCCTCGAGGCCGTGGTCGACCAGGAAGCGGCCCGTGACCGGAACCCCGGCTCGCGGCGCTTCCAGCGGCTTAACCGGGCCGAGTACGAGCGCGTGATCCGCGATCTTCTCGACCTCGAGATCGATGCGAGCCGCTGGCTGCCCGCGGACACATACCTGGGCGCCTTCGACAACATGGCGGACGCTCAGGGGCTCTCGACGACGCTCCTCGAGGCGTACCTGAGGGCCGCGACGGAGGTAAGCCGGCTCGCCGTCGGCAACCCGGAGGCGCTGTCGAAGACGGCCAAGTATACGAATCCGATCGATGTCTCCCAGCATGCGTGGGACCACATCGAGGGCACGCCGTACGGGACGCGCGGCGGAATGGTTGTGACCCACGACTTCCCCGTGGACGGAGAGTACGTGATCGCGATCGAAACGCTCTTCGGTCAGGGCACCGGCTTCCAGGATGTCGACATCTCCGTCGACGGTGAGGGGGTGGCGCTCCTCGGCCTCGAGCACGGGGGACGCTCCACGGTGCCGATCCGCACCGAGCCGATCTTCGTGCGGGCAGGCCAGCGCCTGGTCGCGGCCGCGTTCGTGCGGACGATCGAGGGACCGTACGAGGATCGCCTGAAGACGCCCGGCTGGTCGTTTGTCGGCGGTGAGGACTCCCAGGCATGGGCGAACTACGGGATCACGGCGCTTCCTCACCTGAGTGAGCTGATGATCACCGGGCCACAGCGCAGCACGGGGCTTTCGGAGACGCCGAGCCGCAGCGCGATCTTCCACTGCCATCCGGGACGGAGTGTGGCGGTGGGCGGAGCAGCAGCGGCGGCGACAGATGCGGGAGCGGCGACAGCGGCCGCGGCCCGCGCCTGCGCCGAGTCCATCGTGGCCCGGCTCGCGCGCGAAGCCTACCGGCGTCCGGTCACGGACGAGGACCTCGCCGGCCCAATGGCCTTCTACGACCAGGCGGCGGCCGAGGATGGCTTCGAGATCGGCGTTCGGACCGCGCTGCAGGCGATCCTCGCCGGCCCGTCCTTCATCTTCCGTCTCGAACAGGCGCCACCCGGGGCCGCGGCTGGAGAGAGCTACCGCATCGCGGACATCGACCTCGCCTCCCGCCTGTCGTTCTTCCTGTGGGCGGCAAGCCCGGACGACGAACTGCTGACGCTGGCGGCGGAGGAGCGGCTTTCGGATCCGGCGGTTTTCGAGTCGCAGGTGCGCCGGATGCTGGCCGACCCGCGGGCCGAGGCGCTCTCGACGCGCTTCGCCTCGCAGTGGCTGCGGCTTCAGGATGCAGAGGACAACCAGCCCGAGCCCTATCTCTACCCGGACTTCACCGGTCAGCTTCGCGAGGACCTGGTCCGGGAGACGCAACTTCTCTTCGACCACCTGATCCGGGAAGACCGGAGTCTTCTCGAACTCTACACGGCGGACTACACCTTCCTGAACGAGCGCCTCGCCGCGCACTACGGGATTCCGGGGATCTCGGGGCCGGGGTTCCGCCGCGTGAGCTACCCCGACGACAGCCGGCGCGGCGTGATGGGGCATGGAAGCGTGCTGCTCCTGACGTCGATGTCCGCGCGCACGTCGCCCGTCCTGCGCGGCAAATGGGTGATGGAAGTCCTCATGGGCACGCCGCCGCCACCGCCCCCGCCCAACATCCCCGCCTTCGACGACACCGAGGCCGCGCGGGACGGCCGGCCCCTCACCACGCGGCAGCGTCTCGAGATCCACCGGGCGAACCCGACCTGCAATGCGTGCCACAGGTTCATGGACCCGATCGGGCTCGCCCTGGACAACTACGACGTGACGGGACGGGTGCGGGTTCGCGAGAACGGCGTCGCGCTCGACACGCGGGGGACCTTCTACGACGGGACCGGGATCAGCACGCCCGCGGGCCTCGTCGACGTCCTCATGAAGCGGCCGGTCCCGCTGGTCCGCAACTTCACGGCCCACCTTCTGGCCTATGCGATCGGCCGCAGAACCGAGTACTTCGATCAGCCGACGATCCGGGCCATCGCCCGCGAGGCCGAAGCCGACGACTACAGCATGTCCTCGTTTATCCTCGGCGTCGTGAACAGCGACGCTTTCCGGATGGCGCGTCCGGCGCCCGCCACGGACAAGCAGGGAGAGACCTCATGAACTTCATCACCGGCACACACCTTTCGCGCCGCACTTTCCTGCGGGGAGCCGGCGCCAGCGTGGCCCTGCCCCTGCTCGACGCGATGGTGCCGGCGGGACGGCTGCGGGCCGACCCGGGGAGTGCGGCAGACTTCACGCGCCTCGTCTGCATCGAGGAGTCGATGGGCGTGGCCGGATCGAGCGACTGGGGCGATGCCCGCCACCTGTTCGCGCCTGCGAAGACCGGGCGCGACTTCGAACTGGTCGCGGACAGTCAGCTCAAGCCGCTGGAGGCGTTCCGCGAGTACATGACGATCGTGAGCAACACGGATTGCCGCTCCGCGGAAGCGTTTCGGGCAGAGGAGATCGGCGGCGACCACGACCGCTCGACCGCCGTATTCCTGACGCAGGCGCATCCAAGGCAGACGCAGGGATCGGATATCTTCCTCGGCACCTCGCTCGACCAGCTGCACGCACAACGCTTTGGGCAGGAAACGGTGCTCCCGTCGCTGGAACTGTGCATCGAGGGCATCGATCGCGGCGGCGGCTGCGCGTACAACTACCATTGCGCCTACACGACCTCGCTGGCGTGGGCCTCACCCAGCCAGCCGCTTCCGGCAATCAGGGAGCCGCGCGTCGTCTTCGAGCGGCTGTTCGGCGCCGGGGACACGGCCGCGGACCGGGCGGCGCGGCGGCGCACGGACCGCAGCATCATCGACTGGATCGCGACCGAGGTCGTGCGGCTGAGAAGGACCCTGGGGGCGACCGATCGGGTCGCGCTGGAAGAGTACGTCGACCACATCCGCGAGCTTGAGCGCCGGATCCAGCTGGTCGAGGCGCGGAACACGAGCGGCGAGGAGCGGGCGATGCCCGAAGCGCCGTCGGGCGTGCCGGACTCGTTCGAGGAACACATGCAACTGATGTTCGATCTGCAACTCCTTGCGCTGCAGACGGACCTGACGCGGGTCATCACCTTCAAGACCGGTTTCGATCAGTCGAACCGGACGTTCCCCGGTAGCGGGACGACGAAGTCCATCCACGGGGCCTCGCACCACGGCAACGTTCCCGACGACATCATGGACTTCAACCGGATCAACACCTACCGGCTCGGGCAGCTCGCGTACTTCCTCGAAAGGATGCGCGACACCGTGGAAGGCGACGCTTCGCTGCTCGACAAGACGGCCATCGTATGGGGCTCGCCGATGGCGGACGGCAACCTCCACAACCACCGGCGTGCGCCGCTGCTCGTGCTGGGCGGGGCGAACGGCGCACTGGAGGGCGGCGTCCATCTGCGCGCCCCCAACGGGACCCCGATGGCCAATGCCTTCGTGAGCCTCATGCGCAAGATCGGACACCCGGAGATGGCCACGTTCGGCGACAGCGACGGCGTGTTCTCGCTCGACCTTGCGGACGGGGTGCCTTCGGGCGGCGTGCCCTCGGGCGGCGCGCCCTCGGGTGAGGGCCCCACGGACGGGAACGGTCCGGCATGAGGACCGTGGCGCTCGCGCTCCTGGTTGCGGCGACCCTGCCCGCGGCCCTGACAGCGCAACAGGCCGTTGCGGGCGACGAGCTGCTGCATGCTGCCCGGCACGGCGAGCTGGAGGCGGTCCGCGAGCTGATTGGGCGCGGTGCCCACGTGGAAGCGAAGCGGGGCGACGGGATGACCGCGCTCCACCTCGCCGCCGAACGCGGGCATGCCGGGGTGGCCCGCGCGCTCATCGACGCGGGGGCGCCGGTTGACGCTGGCACACGCATCGGCCGCTACACGCCGCTGCACCTGGCCGCCCGGGACGGACACGGCGCCGTCGTCGCACACCTGCTCGAGGCCGGCGCCGACCCCAACGCCGTGACGACGAACAGCGGCGTGACCCCGCTGCACCTGGCGGGGGGCGCGGGGGCGGGTGCCCCAGGGGCGGTGACCGCCCTGCTCGAGCACGGCGCCGACCCCAACGCCCGGGAGGGGTCGGCGGGTCAGACGCCCCTGATGTTCGCGGCGGCCGCGAACCGGACGGCCGCGGTGCAGGCGCTGCTCGAGGCCGGCGCCGACCCCGGCATCGCGACCGCCGTGGTCGACGTACTGCCCGATCTGGCGCTGGACCGTGAGGCCAACCGCCGGTTCCGCGACATCTTGGGCGCCCCACCGGAGATGCTCGGGCTCTACGGGCCCGAGATCGACCCGGAAGCGGAACAGCAAGGCGAACCCGCTCCCGCCCACGTCCAGGCGGCCATCCTCGCGCAGCGCGACTTTCTCCGCTCCGGCTACGACGTCGGCGAAGTCACCCCGCACTCGCTCGGCCGCACGGGGGCGGACTACCCGGGTGGTCCCCGCTTCGTACGGCCCCCGTACCGCGAAGTGCTCGTCGGGCGCACCGGGGGCATGACCGCGCTGCTGCACGCTGCGCGCGAGGGTCACATCGACGCGGCAACGGCCCTCCTCGACGGCGGCGCGGACATCGACCAGGTCAGCGCGGACGCCACCAGCCCGCTCCTCATGGCCGCTCTCAACGGCCAATTCGACCTGGCGCTCATGCTCATCGAGCGCGGCGCCGACCCGGACCTCGCCGCGTCGACGGACGGCGCCACACCCCTGTTCGCCGTGCTCCAGACCCAGTGGGCGCCCAAGTCCAACTATCCACAGCCGCGCGCGCAGGACGTGCAGCAAACCGGGCACATGGACGTGCTCGGCGCCCTGCTCGAGGCCGGAGCCGACCCCAACCCACGCCTGAACACCCACCTCTGGTACTGGGAATACGGACTCACCAAGATGGGGATCGACCTCACCGGGGCGACCCCGTTCTGGCGCGCGGCCTTCGCCCAGGATCTCGACGCGATGAAGCTCCTGGTCGCACACGGAGCGGATCCCCACATCCCGACCCGGTGGCCCGAAGTCGGGATGCGGGAGCGGCGGCAGCAGGACGGCCGGCAGCAGGAGGACTCCGCACTTCCCTGGATCCCGGAGGGCGCGGCGAACGCCTGGCCGATCCACGCAGCGGCTGGCGGCGGATACCTGGGGCTGGGCGCGTTCAGCGTACGGAACCGGCCCGACCAGTTCATTCCCGCCGTCAGGTATCTGATCGAGGAACTCGGCGCGGACGTCAACCAGCGCGACTCCTGGCTCTACACGCCCATGCACTACGCGGCCTCGCGCGGAGACAACGAACTCATCGAGTATCTCGTGTCGCAGGGTGGGGAAGTCACCGCGATCACGCGCCTGGGCCAGTCCACGGCCGACATGGCCCGAGGTGGCCGGGCCGGGTTCTTTACTCGCGTTCCGTACCCGGCAACCGTCGAACTGCTGACCGCTCTGGGTTCGACCCTGGAATGCCTCCACACGCACTTCCTGGATACCGGGGATTCCTGCCCCGGAGCGGGCGTCAACGACCCGTGGGCACCCGCCGCCGCGACGATGGGTGGGATGGATGGCGCCGTCGTGAAGGGCGGAGACGACCGCACTGGCCCGTACGATCCGGTGGCCGGCTGGTGGAAGGCCGCACCGAACCACGACGACGAGTGGGGCTGGGGTCAGGTCGCCGGCGTAGCGGTGGACCACGCGGACCGCATCATCGTCGTCACCCGCGGCGATTGGCCCGCCGACCGGTCGGTTCCCCGCGAGGGGCGGTTGCGGCGCACGAACTTCGTCGTCGTGGCCAACGGCGACGGCGAGATCGTCGAGCAGTGGGCGCAGTGGGACTCGATCTTCACGCTCCCGCACCAGGTGTACATCAACCCCTACGACCCCGACCGGCATGTGTGGGTGATCGACAGCGGCGGCGGCCAGGGCCACATGCAGGTTGTGAAGTTCACCAACGACGGCAGCGAGATCGTCATGCGGCTGGGCGAGCGCGATCACCCGAAGACGCGCGCAGCCGCCCGCGCGCGGTTCGACTGGGGACCCCATACGTACGGCTGGCCGTCGAAGCTGGCGTTCCTCCCGGACGGGAGCTTTCTCCTTGCCGACGGATACTGGAACTCGCGGATCATCAAGTACTCCGAGGACGGCGAGTTCATCATGCAGTGGGGCGGTCTGGGCACCGGCCCGGGCGAGTTCGATCTCCTTCACGGCCTAGCGGTGGACGAGGACCGAGTCTATGTCGCCGACCGTCAGAACGAGCGCCTGCAGCTGTTCACCCACGACGGGGACTTCATTGAGGAGTGGCCGAACATCTTTGATCCGGTGAACATCTGGCCCGACGAGAACGGCGCGGTATGGGTCCTGGACGCAAGCCTGAACCGCGTGCTGAAGTACGACCGCGACGGCGTCCTCCAGGACTACTGGGGCGCATACGGCGCGGCCGGTGCGATCGGGCGCGGGACCTGGCCGGGCGGGCTGTCGCTGCCCCACCAGATGGACATGGACGAGAACGGCGCCGTGTACATCGCATCGTACAGCGGCGGCTGGATCAACAAGTTCACGCCAAAGCCGAACGCGGACCCGGACAGGCTCATGGGGGCCAGGCTGCTGCTCACGCGTTGACGGCCATCGCCGCCGTCGGCCGGCCATTCTGGACAGCTGACCGCGACAGGCTAGCAGCCGAAACCAACCCCCCGGGCGCACCGTAGTTTCCAGTGCAAAAAAAGCCCTTCGGCGGCGAATCGGCCGGTTCGCTCGTGGGCGCGACTCGGGCGGAAAGTCAATCATGAAAACCGGCACCAGGATAGTTTTCGGCACAATCGTCGTCGGAGGCCTGGGAGCCTCGGCGTTCGCAGTACTGACCGCCGGGGACGGCGAGACCGAAGTGGACACGATCCCGGTGGAGAGGGGCGAGATCGTGGACCGCGCTCTCGCGGTCGGACGCATTGAACCGCTCGTCGAAGTAAGCGTGAAGTCCCAACTCGCCGGCGTCGTGCGTCGGATGTTCAAGGAACCCGGCGAATATGTCCAGCGGGGCGAGCCTCTGCTCGAGGTCCAGCCCAACCCGACACCGATCGAACTGGTCGAGGCGCGCCGCGCCATCGAATTGCGCGAAATCGAGTTGCAGCAACTCGAGAGGCGACGTGATCGGCTGGCCGAGTTGCGCGACCAGGAGCTGGCGTCGGAGGAGGAGTTCGAGGACGCAGAGTACTCGTTCAACGAAGTCTCGCTCCAGCTCCAGATCGCCCGGGAGCGCCTGGCCCTGCTCTCGGAAGGGCGCGTGACCATCGGAGACGAGGCCCTCGAGACGGTCATCCAAAGCCCCATCCAGGGCTTCATCCTCGAAAAGATGGTGGAAATCGGAGACCCGGTCGTCCCGCTCACGACGTTCCAGGAAGGGACCGTCCTGATGACGATGGCCGAAATGGACGAACTGCTCTTCCGGGGAACGGTCGACGAAATCGATGTGGGTCGGCTGACCGAGGGAATGCCGGTCGAGGTCACGATCGGGGCGCTTCCCGACGCGCGCGTCGATGGGCGACTGATGAAGATCTCGCTTACGGGCCGCGACGAGGAGAACGCCACCATCTTTCCGGTTGAAATCGCGGTTGTACCCGCAGAGGGCACCTTGCTGAGAGCAGGTTATTCGGCCAACGCACAGGTGATCATCGAGCGCCGCTCGGACATCCTGATCATCCCGGAGCGCGTGGTCAGGTTCGAGGACGGCGGCACGTTCGTGACGGTTCGCCTGGGGCCCGAGGAAACCGAGGAACGCGAGATCAGGACAGGTCTCAGCGACGGGATCAGTATCGAGGTGCTCGAGGGCCTGACCGAGGGCGAGCGCGTCATGGAGCCCCCGCGGCGCGAGATCACCTAGGGCAGTCCGTGGACAAAATCCCCCCGGCACTTGACCCGTGAGGCTGGTCGACGCCGTCCGGCAGCTGTGGTCTGACCTCTCCGCGCAGCGTCTGCGTACGGTACTGACCGTCCTCGGGATCACCTGGGGCACCGTGGCGGTCGTCGTTCTGCTCGCTTTTTCGGTCGGCCTCGAACGGCAGACGATCAAGCGGTTTCACGGGCTGGGCGACCGGATCGTCGTGCTCTTCGGTGGACGGACCGTGCTGGCCCACGCGGGCTTCAGGGAAGGGCGAACCATCCGGTTGCGCGAAGAGGATGCCCGCATCCTCGCCCGCCAGATCCCCGACATCACGATGATCAGCCCCGAGTACTCGACGCGCGAGGCCCCCGTCCGCCGCGGCCGGAACGGAGTCAATCCCAATATCACGGGCATTCAACCCGTGTACGGCGAGATGCGGAACATCTTCCCGCTCCCGGGCGGCCGGTTCATCAACGAGCGGGATCAGGAAGAGCGGCGCCGGGTTGTGTTCCTCGGCGACGAGGTCGCGCGCGTCCTGTTTGCAGACGCAGATCCCGTCGGCGAGCAGGTCCGGATCGGGGATTCCCCATTCACCGTGATCGGTGTGCTCCAGCCCAAGATTCAGAACAGTTCCTACAACTCGCGCGACGAGGACCGGGTGTTCATTCCCGCGAGCACGCACGCGGCCCTGTTCGGCTCACGTTTCGTCTCGAATCTGGTCTACCGGACGGCGGACGCCTCGCGCACGGCGTCGGTAGAGGAGCGGGTCTACGAGGTGCTGGGCAGGAAATACCGCTTCGATCCACAGGACGAGGACGCACTTCAGGTCTGGGACACGGCCGAATGGGAGCGCATGTTCGGCTTCCTGTTCCTGGGGTTCAAGCTGTTCTTCGCGATCGTCGGCAGCTTCACGCTCAGCGTGGGAGGGATCGGGGTCGCGAACATCATGTACATCGTCGTGCAGGAGCGCACACGCGAAATCGGGATCAAGCGCTCGGTCGGCGCGACCCGACGGTCCATTCTGTGGCACTTTCTCGCGGAGAGCTTCCTCATCGTGGCTGTCGGGGCCGCGCTCGGCGTCCTTGCATCGACGGGAATCGTGAAGCTGGCGTCACTGTTCCCCACGAACGATATCGTGGGGACGCCTACGATCTCGCTCCAGGTGGCCGCCGTGACGATGGCGCTGCTCGCGTTCGTCGCCATGCTCGCCGGCCTGTTGCCCGCTCGTCGCGCTGCGGGGCTGGATCCCGTCGAATGTCTCCGTCACTAGCACCGGGGCGCCGCGCCCACAAGGTGGAATGACCGATGTGGAAGATGCTCCTCGAAGAGGTTCTCGGTGACCTGAGGGCCCACCGTACCCGCACCTTCCTCACGATTTTCGCCATGGTGTGGGGCACGATTTCGATCGTCCTGCTGCTCGCCTTCGGCCAGGGGCTGAGAAACCAGGTTTCGGAGGGCCTGCTCAATGCGGGAGAACGAATCTTCATGGTCTACGGCGGCCAGACGAGCCTGGAGCACGAGGGGCTCTCGAGTGGACGCCGGATCCGGCTGCGGGAAGATGATCTCGACCTGGTCCTGCGTGCGATCCCGGAGTTCGAGTTCGGCAGCCCGTCCTACGGACGCAGCAGGACGCATCTCGAGGCGGGCGACAACCGGACCACGACCTACATGGAGGGCGTGAGCCCGATCTTCTCCGAGCTTCGGCGCATGTTCCCGGCCCCCGGCGGACGGTTCATCAATCAGCGCGACATCGACCAGAGGCGGCGCGTGCTCTTCCTCGGTGACGGGATTGCGGCGCGCCTGTTCGGCGACACGCCACCCGTGGGACAGACGATCCTGCTCGACGGGCTCACCTTCCGTGTGATCGGAGTCATGGAGTCCAAGTTCCAGGACTCGAGCAACAACGGTCCGGACGAGGACCGCGCCGTGATTCCGGCCTCGACGTTCCGGAGCATCTACGGCAACGAATTCGTCAATCACCTTCTGGTGAGACCGCGCAACGTGGCCGACGCGCCGGTCGCCAAGAGCGAGCTTTACCGGGTCCTCGGCGGCCGGCACAGGTTTGATCCGGGGGACGAACGAGCGCTCGGCATCTGGGACTTTATCGAGGATGAGAAGATCGTGGGCCAGATCGGTTTCGGCATCCAGGCCTTCCTCGGGCTGGTCGGTGCCTTTACGCTGCTGGTCGCCGGGGTCGGCGTCGCGAACATCATGTACGTCGTCGTGCGTGAACGGACACGGGAGATCGGCATCAGACTCGCCGTGGGCGCGCGCCGAAGGCACATCGTCAACCAGTTCCTGTGCGAAGCAGTCCTCATTGCGGTCGGCGGGGGTCTGCTCGGACTCGCCATCGCCACACTCCTGGTGACCGGCATCGACAGCATTCCCAGCGACAACCCGGCCATGGAGTACATCCTGAACCCGAAACTCTCCCTCCCGATCGCTTCGATGTGCGTCGGAATGCTCATGGCGATCGGGCTCGTGGCCGGAATCCTGCCCGCGCGCAAGGCGGCGCGTCTCGATCCGGTGGAGTCGCTGAGGTACGAGTGAAGAGGGGGCGCGTGGGCCGCCGTCGTCGTTCGATTCGGTCTCCGTACCGTATTAGGGGCAATGGGCCTGGGTAGACTTGAACTACCGACCTCACGCTTATCAGGCGTGCGCTCTAACCACCTGAGCTACAGGCCCCAAAGGCCAGAAAAGCTAGAAGCGCGGGGCGATGGCTTCAAGGGCGGCGCTGCGCGAACCCGGCTGCGGACGCCCCGGCCGACCGCGTCGGTCACGCATGCGGCCCCGGCGCCGGACCCTTCCATTTCACGGGCCGCGGACCCGTTCCCGGCGCGGCGACGGCGCCGACCAGCGTGCCGTCTTCGTCAAGCAGGGTGACCGCCCCGCTCTCCGTCATCCACGCCCGTGCGGCGGCACCTGCCCCCGTGATCACAATCCTGCCTCCCGGCATCAGGACGCGCAGGGATTCCCCCCACCACCCCTCCCCCGCCCCACCCTCTGCGACCACCCCACGCGCCACGCCGTCCCGCAGCGGCAACCGCGGCCCCGTGACGAAGGCACTCACCTCGGCAGCCGCCAGCCCCCGTCCCCCCCACCCCACCACCACCACCTCGATCCCGCTCACCATCCGCGCGAGCGGCGCCGCTTCCTCGCGGCAGGAGTCCGGCACGACGATCAGCCCGGGGCCGCGGGTGACGCCCAGCGCGGCTGCCAGGCGCAGCGCCGCGTCCGCCGTGCCGGGATCTCGGTCTCCCGCAGGCGCCCCGCCGCCAGCAGGCTCGCCGGTGATGGCGTCCGGCTCGCCCGCGACGGCCGCAACGCCCTCATCCCCCCCAACCGCCCCACGCGGCTCCGGCCCATCCGGCTCCGGCCCACACGGCTCCGGCCCACGCGGCGGCGGCCTCAGGTCCCCAAATCCGCCCTCTACCGGGAAGCGGTCACGGCAGTTCGGACAGCCGAATTCGCCCTGGCGCACGCGGCGGTCGCGCACGTCGCGAGCGAGCAGCACCAGGCCGAAGGGCGGACCGCAGCGCGGGCAGACGAGGTGATCGGTGAGGACGACGTTCACGCCCGCTCGATTCTGAGCAGCGGGACGGTCACGGAAGGGGGGAGGCCCGCCACGAAGCTGACCGCACAGGCCACGTCGCCGGCACGGAGCATCTCGCCTCGGCCGGGCAGGTGCGGGGAGGAATCCGGAGCGTGGATGTCCCAGATCGGCGTATCCACGGCGCCCGGATCCAGGAGGCACGCGCGCACACCGGTGCCGCGAATCTCTTCCAGCAGCACCTCGTGAAACCCGCGCAGGCCGTACTTGGACGCCGAGTAGGCCGCGTTCTCCGGGAAGGCCCGCCACCCGGCCACGGATCCCACGTGGATCACCAGCCCGGACCCGGCGGCCAGCATCGCCGGCAGGAAAGCCCTCGTCACGTTGAACGCGCCCTTGAGGTTCGCGTCCAGGTTGCGATTCAGCGCGGCGTCGCTGGTGTCCGCCACCGGCGCCAGGTCGAACACGCCGGCTGCGTTGACGAGCACCGCCAACCGGCCGGCGCCGCGCTCCGCGACCGCGCGCGCCCGTTCCACCTCGGCCTCCGACGTCATGTCGAAGGGCAGCGCCACGCCACCGACGTCCGCCGCCAGCCGCTCCAGGCGCTCCCGTCGGCGGCCCCCTGCGCAGACACGGAAACCGTCAGCGGCCAGGCGCCGGACGATGGCCTCGCCGATCCCGCCTGTCGCTCCGGTGACCAGCGCGGTGCGGCCACCGCCATCATTCACCCGAATACTCCACCCAGTGACGCGGGGTTTCGCGCAACACCAGCTTCTCGAGCGTCGCGGGCGGCGGGATGAGGGGCGCGAGCCGTTCCCAGATGCGCACGACGAGGTTTTCGGTGGACGGGATCAACCCCTCCAGCCACGGCACGTCCACATTGAGGTTGCGATGGTCCAGGTCGTCCAGGATCCGGGTGTTGACCAGGTCCTTGAGCTCCTTCAGGTCCATCACGTATCCGGTCTCGGCATCCACGGGACCGGCGACCGTGACCTCGAGATCGTAGTTGTGGCCGTGCCAGTTGGGATTCGCGCAGTCGCCGAAGACGTGGCGGTTCTTCTCCTCGTCCCACTCCGGCCGGGCCAGCCGGTGCGCGGCGCTGAAGTGGAGTCGGCGGGTGATTCGCACGTCAGGCATGCGGGCTCCGGTGGCTGGAGGTATCCCCCTTGCGCTCCGTGGACAAAGCCGCCCGAGCACCGAGAACGGCGAGGCGCCGGGCCGGCAAGGCGCGACGAAGGGCCAGTAGCACCGCTACGGGCCCGAGGAGCAACGCAGAGCGAAGCGGTCCGGCACGGATGCATCGCCGTTCGAATGCCGGGGGGATTTTGTCCACGGGCTGCTAAAGCAAGGGTCGGCGCCCGCGAAGGAGCGCCGACCCCCGTGTGCCGGAGGGTGTAAAGCTGAAGCCCGGGCTTAACTTTTGGTGACTCCCCCGCTGCTTTCGCAGTCCCCGTGAACGAGGCATGACGTCCACCGCGGGAGGTAGTCCCGGCTCTTCTAGTGTTGGCTCAAATACGAGGCCCTCCAGCACGACCGGAATATGAGGAGCGACCGCCACCGCCGCAATAGCCCCTACGGAATCAGTCCCATTCGGACATGCGAACGCCCGCGCCACCCGCGAACGCCCGCGCCGCCCCCGCCACCCGCGCCCGCCCGTGCTACCCGCGAACGCCCGCACCACCCCGCGCCGCCCGCGCTCCGTCAGCTCCCCGGCACCCCCGGCTCCGTCATCTGACGCACGTCCAGGGCCTCGTCGAGCTCGTCGGGATCGATCAGGTCCATCTCCTCGACCACTTCCCGCACCGACCGCCCCTCGGCCGCGGCCTTCTTCGCCACCACCGCGGCCTTGTCGTAGCCGATGTAGGCGTTCAGCGCCGTGGCGATCGACGGATTCCGCTCGAGCAGTTCCCGGGCGCGCTCCGGGCGGGCCGTGATCCCGGCCACGCACCGGTCGGTGAAGACCCCGGCCGCGTTGGCGAGCAGGGTGATCGACTCCAGCAGGGCATCGGCGATCACCGGCATCATCACGTTGAGCTCGAAGTTCCCGCGCTGGCCCCCGATCGTGACGGTCGTGGCGTTTCCGGCCACCCGCGCGCACACCATCATGAGCGCCTCGCAGATCACCGGGTTGACCTTGCCCGGCATGATCGAACTCCCGGGCTGAACGGCGGGCAGCTGGATCTCCGAGATCCCGGAAGTCGGCCCGCTCGCCAGCCAGCGGACATCGTCCGCCACCTTCATGAGACTCGCCGCCACGGTGTTCAGCGCACCGGCGAGCGACACGCACGCGTCCTTGGCGCCCTGCGCCTCGAAGTGGTCCTCGGCCTCCTGGAAATCGATCCCGTACCTGGCAGCCACCTTCGCCATCGTGCGGCTCGCGAACTCGGGATGCGTGTTGATCCCGGTCCCGGTCGCGGTCCCCCCGAGCGCCACCTCGGCCAGCTCCTCGGCCGCCCGTTCGACGCGCTCGATCCCCTTTTCCACCTGCCGCGCGTAGCCCGCGAACTCCTGGCCCAGCCGCACCGGCGTCGCATCCATCAGGTGCGTGCGCCCCGACTTCACGATGCCGTCGAAGTCACGCGCCCTGTCCGCCAGCGCCTCATGCAGCCGGGCCAGCGCCGGGACGAGCTCCTCGCGGACCGCCGCCCTGCACGCCATGTGGATCGCCGTCGGAATGATGTCGTTGGACGACTGCCCGTAGTTGACGTGGTCGTTCGGGTGCACGCGCGACTGCGCCGCCGCCGAGCGGTTGGCCAGTGCCGCGATCACCTCGTTGGCGTTCATGTTGGTCGACGTGCCCGAACCCGTCTGGTAGATGTCCAGCGGGAAGTGATCGTCCCACGCGCCATCCGCCACCTCGCGCGCGGCGGCAGCGATCGCCTCGCCCCGCCCGGCCGACAGCAGCCCGAGTTCGACGTTCGTCTCGGCCGCGGCCTCCTTCAGCCGTCCCAGCGCCTCGATGAATCGCCGGCCGAACGCGCGGCCGCTGATGGGAAAGTTCTCGACCGCGCGCTGGGTCTGGGCTCCGTAGAGGGCGTCGGCCGGAACGCGCACCTCGCCAAGCGAGTCCTTCTCGATTCGATGCGATTTGGACATGATCGTACTCTTGTAGCAGTTCGGGTGTTGCCTGCGAATGGCCCGTGCAAGGGCCGAGTGAACCGACGAAAGATAGCAACGATGACTCGAGTCGCCCTTGTGACCGGTGGGGGTGTGAGGTTGGGAAGGGCGATCGCCCTGGCGCTGGCCGATAGCGGTTACGACCTGCTGGTGGGCTACAATACGTCGCCTGCGGGTGCCGCCGAGGTCGAAGCGGCTGCCCGGCGGGCCGGCAGACGGGCCCACGCGGTGAGCGCCGACCTGTCACGCGAGGAAGACGTGCTCCGCCTCGCGCGCGTCACCCGTGAGCGGTTCGGCCGCCTCGACCTGCTGGTCAATTCGGCGGCCAGCTTCATCGCCAACGACCTGCTCGATGTCACCGCCGACGAATGGGACGCGGTCATGGCGGTAAACCTGCGTGCGCCGTTCCTGCTCATCCGCGAAACCGCCGACCTGCTGCGGCAGGCGCGGGGCGCGGTCGTCAACGTCGCCGACCTGTCGGCGCTGCGGCCCTGGACGACCCATCCCCACCATGCGGTGTCGAAGGCGGGACTGCTCCACCTCACGCGGGTCGCGGCCAGACGCCTGGCGCCCGACGTGCGCGTCAACGCCGTCGCGCCCGGCTTCGTGCTGCCCCCGGACGACTACGGCGCGGGCAAGATCGAACGGACGCGGCGGCGCATCCCGCTCGGCCGGGTCGGCACGCCCGACGATGTCGTGAACGCGGTGAAGTTCCTGGCCACCGCCGACTACGTCACCGGCGAGGTGCTTGTCGTGGACGGCGGCCTGGGGCTCGACTAGCCCTCGTGGAGCACCTTCGCCACCACCATGCCGGCGATCCCGTACATCACGATCGAAACCACGGCGTCGCCGACCACGGTGGTCACCGTGTACATGCCCTCGGTGGTCCCGAACATGGTCAGCCCCATCGAGAGGCTGAAGAGCAGGCCCACACCGGCCCCCGCCTTGAAAGCCGCGGCGGGCCCCCCGGCGGCGCGCCAGCTCAGCACGAGGGCAAGGAGCGCCCCGCTGGCCAGCTGGCCAGCCCCGATGGCCCAGTACGCCGGCGACTCCGACATGGCGTCATTGGCGAAGAAGTCCGCCAGCA
This sequence comes from Longimicrobiales bacterium, assembly GCA_965116905.1. GTDB lineage: Bacteria > Gemmatimonadota > Gemmatimonadetes > Longimicrobiales > Gaopeijiaceae > Bin94. The sequence continues at coordinate 4,145,495 of OZ220732.1, forward strand.
GCACCCCATAGATGACGAACCCGAGCACGAACAGGGTGACGCCACCGGCGACGGTCGCAAGTATGCATTTCTGGTTCACGGGATCTCCTTGGTGGGCGAGAACGGTTCGCTGATGCGGTCAACGTGGGGGTCAGTGGTTGGATCCGCAAACGGGCCGGCTCTGTCCGCGAACCGCTACTCCCCGTGCGCCAGAAATCGCTCCGCCTCCAGCGCCGCCATGCAGCCCGTGCCCGCCGCCGACACGGCCTGGCGGTAGTAGTCGTCCATGACGTCGCCGGCCGCAAAGACGCCCGGGACGTTGGTCTCGGTGCGCCACGGGGTGGGCAGTTGCACGTAGCCGTTGTCCTTGAGATCGATCTGACCGCGCAGGAAGGCCGTGTTGGGGTCGTGGCCAATCGCAACGAACATCCCGCCCACGGCCAGCTCCGAATCTTCCCCCGTCACCGTGTCCCGGACCCGGATGCCGGTGATGACGTCGTCCCCGAGCACTTCGACGACGACCTTGTTCCACAAAAATCGGATCTTTTCGCTGGCAAGGGCACGATCCTGCATGATCCGGGAAGCCCGCAACTCGTCCCGGCGATGGATGACCAGAACTTGACTAGCAAACTTGGTCATGTAGAGGGCTTCCTCCATGGCGCTGTCGCCGCCACCCACGACGGCGATCACCTGGCCGCGGAAGAACGGCAGGGCCCCATCGCACACGGCACACGCCGACACGCCGCCGCCGCTCTGCGCAAGCCGCTCCTCGCCGGGGACGCCCAGCCAGCGCGCGTTGGCTCCGGTCGCGAGCACGACCGTGCGGGCCCGAACCTCCTGCCCACCCGACGACCGCAGCAGGAACGGCCGGGCGGAGAAATCGACCTCGGTGATGTCCTCGGTGAAGACGCGGGTGTCGAAGCGGAGGGCCTGGTTCTTGAAGTGCATCATCATGTCGATGCCGCCGATGCCGTCGGGAAAGCCCGGATAGTTCTCCACGTCCGTGGTGAACATGAGCTGGCCGCCCGGGATCATGGTGCGGCTTCCGGCGCCCTCGAAGACGAGCGGGGCGAGGCTCGCGCGGGCCCCGTAGATGGCGGCAGTCCAGCCGGCGGGTCCGGAACCGACGATCACGAGGTTCTCGATACTGTTGTCGGACATGGGGGTTCAGGGGTTGAGCGTGAGAAGTTGTGCAGGCGACCTGCCCGCCTATTGGGACGGGACTTCTTCCTCCGTGTACAGCGTGGAGCTTCGGTAGCGGTCCAGGCCCCGCACGAGAAGCAGCTTCGCGCCCACCGCGACCGGCACGCCGATCAACAGGCCCGCAAAGCCGAAGAAGAAGCCGCCGAGAGACAGCGACAGAACGATCCAGACGGGGTGCAGCCCGACCGACTCGCCCACGATCCGGGGGCTGATCACCGTGCTCTCGAGCGCCTGTGCGGCACCGTACACGGCCGCGACCTTGACGAGCGAGAGACCGATGTTATCGCTGACCAGCGCGATGATGATCGCCGGCACGAGCGACACCCCCACGCCCAGATAGGGCACGATCCCGAGTACGGCGACGGTCGCGCCCAGCAGGAAGGAATACGGAAAGCCGACGATCAGAAGGCCGAGCCAGGTGATGGCACCCGTCAGGAGCGACGCCGATACCTGGCCGCGCAGGTAGCGGGACAGCAGCGCGTCGTACTCGCGCAGGAAATCGGTCGCGCCGGGGCGGATTCTGGCTGGAAGGAGGTCGCCGACGCGCGCCACGATGCGGTCGTAGTCGCGCAGCACGTAGAACATGAGCACGGGGGTCAGGACGATATAGCCGAGGATCACGAGCAGGGAGCCGAAGCCACGCCCGAGCCCGAGGACCGTGGCCCAGGCCCGTTCGGTGAGGTCGGCGCGCCTCGATTCCAGGAATTCGGCAATCATCTGTCCGTCGATCGCCTGGACGCGGGCCAGCAGGGTCGCCTCGTCGACGAACGGGATGTCGAACCCCAGCGACGCTGCGGTCAGCCCCTGCATCCAGGTGGTGAACGCGTTGAGAGCCCGGGGCGTCTCGCCGATCAGCGCGCGCACCTGCTGCACGATCTCCGGCACGCCGAAGACGACCGCCAGGGCGCCCACAGCCAGGAACGGGACCAGGATCAGGAAGATGGCGAGGGTGCGTCCAATGCGCGGGTGCGCGGAGACCCGGTCCGCCAGGGGGTCCAGGATGTAGGCGAGGACGAAGGCCAGGAAGAACGGCGCGAGGAGTGAGCCCGCCGTGTCGAGCACCCACAGGGCCACGAGGATCGTGGCCACCGTGACCGTGAGGGCGTGTCCGCGCACCCCGCGAAACGGAGCCAGCAGCGCGATGAACACGCAGTAGATGAGGAACGGGTTGAGGAGGGTGCGCAGGCTGTACAGGAAGTAGCCGGCGACCAGTACCAGTACCGCCGCCTGCGCGATCCGCCAGGATCCTCCGGTGCCGCCGCCCGCATCGTTGCTCACCATCCCGCCTCCGTGATCTTCGCGTCCGAACGCAGCACGACATCGCGGGTCTCCTTGTAGCGGACCCGGGACGCGGCATCCGGGATCGGGAGCCACGCACAGGCGCTGATCCCTTCGTCGCGCTGCGGGACGGGCTGGCCCAGTCGGCTGCGCATGAGAAAGAACGTACAGTACTTGTGAATGGTTCTGTCCCCCTGACGGAACTTCCAGTCGATGGTGTCGATTTGCGGGCCAACGACCTCCGGCGTGATCCCGGTTTCCTCCGCAACCTCGCGCAGAGCCGCCTCGCGCAGACTCTCGCCGCCCTCAATATGACCCTTCGGCAACGACCAGTGACCATAGGGGTCCCTGATCAGGAGCGCGTGCCATACGCCGGCCACAGGGCACACGACGACGCCGCCCGCACTGCGCTCGACCGTCGCCGTCTCGCCTGACATCGGGCTACTGGAAGATCGAGAAGCTCAGGTAGCGGCGCGGGTTCTGCTGGATGTCCCGCAGCAGGTCACGCATCTGTACGACCGCGTCCAACGCGCCTTCTGCCAGCGTCGGATCCGCCAGCAGGCGGCCCAGCGATCCGCCCTCGTCCTGCACGGCGGTCAGCAGGGCGTCCAGGCTCGCAAAGGTCGCGTCGGCCTGACGCGCGGCGGTCTGGAGGTCCGAGAGCGAGGCGTCCATGGTCTCGGTCAATCTCCTCAGGTTCTCCACACCGGCGCCCGCGTCGGCCAACAGCTTCTGGACCTGGCCATCCGCGACGATGGCGTCGACCCGCTCGAACGACATCCGGGCCGCGCGCGCGGCGGCACCCAGCTCACGCGTGGATGCGTCGACGCCCTCTGCAAGCGCGTCGAAGCGCTCGGCCTGCTGGTCGATGATCTCGGAGAACTGGTCGCTGACTTCGCCGAGGTTGTCGATCGCCCTGCCGAGATTCTGCGCCGTCTCCTCCGTGAACGCGACCTCGAACCGCTCCGAAATGGTCGTCAGGTTCTGCGCGATCTCGTCCGCGGTGGCCGTGAGGCGCGAGAAATCGGGAAGCGCCACTCCGGGGAGCACACCCTCTTCCGGGTATTCCAGGTAGGGATGCGTACCGTAGTCGTCCCGCCGGATGATCTCGGCCTGCCAGTCGCCGAACATGGATTCGGGCGCGATCAGGACCGCCGCGTCGGGAGGAATGATCAGGTCCGGGCGAACCGACATGTCGATGAGCACCGCCTCGCCGCTCGGCACCACCGCCACCGACTCCACCCGACCGACCGCGACCCCGCGAAACTTCACCGACGCTCCCTCGACAAGCTGCCCGACGCCGGTCGACGCCGCCCGCAGCGATACGCGGTCCCGGCCCCATCCGTCCTGCAGCCAGATGGTGCCCACCACGCCGACCGCGATCCCGAGCATCACCACCAGTCCCACCATGATCTCTCGTCTACGGTCCATGATCTCCCCGTCCTTTCAGTCCATAGTACAAGCCCGGGTCACCCTCAACGAACCCGCGCAGCACGTCGTCGCGCGCGGCGCGCACCTCCGCAGGTGTACCCGTGAAGCGGGCCTTTCCTTCATGGAGAAGGGTAATCCTGTCGGCGACGCGGAACGCGCTGGTCATGTCATGCGTCACGACGAGTCCGGTTACCCCCAGCTCGTCGCGCATCCGGAGCACGAGCTGGTCGATCACCGAAGTGGTGACCGGGTCCAGTCCGGTCGTCGGTTCGTCGTACAGCAGGTACTTGGGCGAGGCGGCGATCGCCCGCGCGAGCCCGGCGCGCTTCTTCTGGCCTCCGCTCAGTTGCGAGGGGTAGCGCTCGCCCATCCCCTCGAGGTCGACGAGCGCCAGACACTCTTCCACGCGCTGACGGATCCTGTCGGGACGCCAGCCCGGCAGGCGCTTCAGCCCCATTCCCACGTTGTCGGCGACCGTCATCGAATCGAACAGGGCCGCGAACTGGAAGACGTAGCCGACGCGTCTGCGAAACCGCGCGAGGTCCCGTCTGCCCAGGTCGGGAACCGATTCGCCGTCCACGAAGACGGATCCCGTGTCCGGTCGCACCAGTCCCACCAGGTGCTTCAGCAGGACTGACTTGCCGCTTCCCGACGGCCCCACGATCGCCGCGGTCGCGCCCTCGGCGACCTCCAGCGAGAAGCCGCGCAGGACCTCCTTCGGGCCGAACGCCTTGTGGAGTTCGGCGATCTGAATGCTCATAGCAACGTCGCCGCCCAGAAGGCGTCCAGGCAGAGGATGATCATGCTCGCGATCACCACGGTCTGGGTCGCGCTGCGCCCGACACCCTCGGCACCGCGCTCGGTCTGAAGTCCGTAGAAGCAGCCCACGCCGGTCACGACCGCACCGAAGGAAACGGACTTGATCACGGCGAACCACACGTCCCAGGGCTCGAAGAGGAGGCGCAATCCCTTCACGAATTCGGGAGACGACATGTCCAGCAGCTGGAGTGCGGTGAACCAGCCGGAGACGATGCCCGTGGTCATCGCGAGGATCACCACGATCGGGAACATCACGATTCCGGCAATGATCCTGGGTACCACCAGGTACGCGAGCGGATCGTAGGCAAGCGTCTCGAGCGCGTCGACCTGCTCCGTGACGCGCATCGTCCCCAGCTCGGCGGAGATGTTCGCCCCGACGCGTCCTGCCAGCGTGAGCCCCGTGAGGACGGGGCCGAGCTCCAGCATCATCGTCTTGCCCACCAGGGTGCCGACAAAGTAGAGCGGTATCGTACCCGTCAGCGTATAGGACGCCTGGAGGGACATGACAATGCCGGTGAAGGTCGCGATGAAAAGCGCGATCGGGACCGACGCCACCCCAATACGCGCCAGCTGGGGGAACAACTGCGGACCCCAGATGCCCGGATGGCGCAGTGCACCGGCCGTGCCGGCGAAGAGAATCCACGCGCGCCCCACCGAACCGAGGGCCCCGACCGTGCCGCGTCCGGCCGAGGCGAGGGGTCTCGCCACAAAGTCAAGCATTGAGAATAATAATGGATGTGGCGGTCTGGCCCCGCCGTGGGCTCGGCCGGCCGGCCCGCCTGCTAGCGAAACGCCGTCAGAGTGAACGAGACGCGGTCCAACAGGGGATCGGTTCCCTCCGCGCCGCGCCACTGCACCTCGATCTCGCCGACCTGACCCGCCTCCGCCCGGAAGACGATCTCCACATGCAGATCCTGCTCCCGGCTCTCGATCATGGTCCTGACCAACCCTACCTCGGGTCGCTCCCGGACCCTCGCCGGGTTCCGGAAGAGCGTCCTGGTCGACTGCCGCCCGGTGGGGAGGCGGCGCGTCACGCGGATCCGGTCCAGCCAGTCCGGTTGATAGCTGATGCGGTAACGGAAGCCGCGCTGATCAACGCCCGTGGCATCCCGATTGTGTCTGGCCATTTCAGAGCTGCAACGGTGCGGGTGAAAAGCTGAGGAAGAAGATCGCAACGGCGACCCAGCCCAGGATCGTGCGGCCCGTTTCCAGCGGCACTTCCTCCATCAGCACCGGCGGGTGGGCGAGCCTGCCCCGGCCGACCACCAGCGCGACCGCGCCCCAGAGCCACCATCCCCACCATACGAACCCCAACGGTATCATCAAAAGCACGAAGGCCATCGCGAAGGCACGCTGCCTCGGTCCCGCGAGCGCGTAGAGGATGTGCCCACCGTCCAGCTGCCCCAGGGGCACCAGGTTGAGCGCCGTGACGAAGATGCCGAGCCAGCCGGCGAACGCCAGCGGATGCAGCAGCACGGTGTTGCCGCTCTCGAATCCGGGCACGGCAATCAGGGTCGCGGCATGGAGAACGACGTTGCTCCCGATCTCGATCGGCGTATCCAGGAAACGCACCAGAAACGGATGGAGGCCGGAGTCGGTGGTGGCAACGGTTTCCGACAGGCCCAGGCCGATCAAGAGCAGCGGCAGCGACAGCACAAAGCTCGCCACCGGCCCGGCGACGCCGATGTCGAAAAGCACCGATCTCCGGACCATGGGGCCGTGCAGCCGGATGAATGCCCCGAGGGTGCCGATAAGCGAAATGTAGGGCGGGCAGGGCAGGAAATACGGGAGTGACACCGGGATCCGATGCCGGCGTGCCGCAAAGTAGTGTCCGAGTTCGTGACCGAGAAGGACGCCGATGAACGCCACCGCAAAGGGCAGCCCCGCACCCAGGGCCGAGACCCTCACACTCGTCGGCACCGGGAACCACTGTCCACCGATCTGCCGGGAAACCGTATCGAGGACATCGGTGCCGGCGAGGAATCCGCCCGCCACCATCGTGCTGGCGAAGGCCAGCAGAAAGAGGGCCGCGTGCAGCACCAGGCGCGTCGGAGGCGCAGGTGTCTCGCGGCGCAATGCCACCAGCCGCGCGGCGTCTCCTTGCCGGTGGGTGTGGACTTGGTCGGCCCACTCCGCCACTTTTAGCATATCTTCCTCGGAGACATCGTCCCGCACCTGCCCGCGCACGACCTGGTACCCGCCAGCTCTGCCAGCCCCGTGGTTCGTCAGAATGCTCGCCCACGGCGGATCGGGATGGGGAACTTTGGCCTCCACGGACACGCTTCAGTCTTTTCGGACCCCGGTGCGGGTGCTCCTTCTCGAGCCATCGATGCCGGCTCCATTCCCGACTTCCCGATGGAAATCGCCGACCTCAAGAACAGAACGGTAGCGGAACTCCAGGGGTATGCGGAAGCGCTGAACATCCCCAACGCCGGCAGACTCCGCAAGCAGGATCTGATCTTCATGATCTATCGCGGCCTCGCGGAGCAGGATCAGGTCCCGCAATCCGAGGGCGTGCTCGACATCCTGCCGGACGGGTACGGCTTCCTCCGCTCCGCGAGCTGGAACTACCTGAACGGTCCCGACGACGTGTACGTCAGCCCCGCCCAGATCGCGTCGCTCGGCCTTCGCCGGGGCGACACCGTGGCCGGCCCGGTTCGTGCACCCGGCCGCCGGGAGCGGTACGTGGCCCTGGTCAGCGTCGACACCGTCAACGGGCTTGGGCCGGCGGCCGCGAAAGAGCGCCCCAAGTACGACGACCTGCGTCCGTTCTATCCCCAGCAGCGCCTGTCGCTCGAGGTGCCGGGCGGCGAAATGGACATGCGCATCATGGATCTGATCGCACCGGTGGGACTGGGTCAGCGGGGCCTCATCGTTTCTCCGCCCAAGGCCGGCAAGACCACGATCCTGCGCAACATGGCCAATGCCATCAGGACGAATCACCGAGACGTGGAGCTCGTGGTGCTGCTGATCGATGAACGCCCGGAAGAGGTCACGGAGATGGAGGAGACCGCCGGCGCCAGCGTCTTCGCATCCACGTTCGACGAGCCGGCCAGCCGCCATCGGCAGGTCGCCGAAATGGTCCTGGAGCGAGCGAAACGGCTGGTCGAACAGGGGCGCGATGTCGTGATCCTCCTGGACTCGATCACGCGCCTCGCCCGGGCCTACAACATCCTCGCGCCACACTCCGGGAGGATCCTCTCGGGCGGCGTCGACGCCTACGCGCTTTCGAAGCCAAAGCGGTTCTTCGGGTCGGCCCGCAACATTCACGAGGGTGGATCGCTCACCATCATTGCAACGGCGCTGGTGGAGACCGGAAGCCGCATGGACGAGGTGATCTTCGAGGAGTTCAAGGGAACCGGGAACATGGAGCTGGTCCTGGATCGCGAAATCGCGGACAACCGCGTGTATCCTGCGATCGATTTGAACCGGTCGGGCACCCGGCGGGAAGAGTTGCTGCTCTCGGAGACCGAGCTGAACCGCGTGTATCTGCTGCGCAGTTTCCTCGCCGACATGCCCGCTCCCGATGCGATCCAGTTTCTGATGGACCGCATGAGGCGCCACCGCACCAACGCCCGGTTCCTCGACGCGATGGTCGCGGGGGAGTGATGGCCGCGGGGGAGTGATGGCCGCAGGGGAGTGACGGCCGCGCGGGCTGCGACCGCCCGCGGTTGCTGGCCGTCCAGATCCGGTTGCTAGCCGTCCAGATCCTCGTAGCGGGGGTTGACCACCAGGCTGTCGCCCTCGAAGACCTTGCGGTCCCACGGATAGACCAGCGTGGCATCCGTAACGAGCGCATGGTAGTCCGGCGCGAAGCCCCGGGTTCGCGCGAAGCTCGTGGCCGTGCGCACCTCCGCCGGGCCGACGTCCCGGACCGCGGCCAGAGCCAACCGCAGCGTTTCACCCGAGGTCGTGATCTCATCGACGATCAGTATTCGCTTGCCGCGCGCCTGCCTTGGAGCCGCGGACAGGATGGAGGGACGGTGCCGCACGACGCGGCCGCCCTCGCGCCGCGTGATCTTCAGGGAGAAGAAGTCCCGGCGCATGATGGAGGCGATGACCGCCCCGGGAATCACCCCCGCCCTCGCAACTCCGATGACGATCTCGGGGTCGTAGTCGGCCGCTACCTTGAGCGCCAGTGCGCGGCAGAGTTCGCCGAACATCTCCCACGAAAGCTCCATGAAGTCTTCGGACGGCATGACGTCGCGCTGGTCGAAGGAACGGCTCAGCATTGTGTTCTCCTCTCCGCGCTTTAGACTTTCCGCCATGACGACCGATCTCCAGGAGAAGGCCGACGCCCGCTTCGCCGCAGCTCTCGCCGCCAGCGGTGCCCGCGACCCCAGGGAATACTATCGCACGCAACTTCGGGAGTTGAAGCGATCCAACCCCGAGGGGTACGATCAGGCCGTCGGATATTATCAGGACGAGCTGGTCCCGTCCATTGCCGAGCGGGACGCCGATCCCATGCAGGCATGGCAAGCCTACGGTCTTCTCATCGCCCAGCTGGCCGCTCCCGGGCGTGCCGTGGCGATCGATCCCAGCGGCCGGTCACAACCCCTGGAGTCCTCCGCCGGCCTCGAAGACATGGTTCTGCACCTGCCGGATGCCCGAAACGCGCCGGCGCTCCTGGTGGGGCTGCCTCCGAAGCCATCGCCCGCGCAAATGGCCACGCACAGATGGCTGGTCTCGGGGCGCCGGGCTCTCGGAGACTAGCCGCACATTCACGCTACACGGCGCCCGTCCGACGCGGCGACTTGCCCCCAGGCTAGTCCTCTACCATGTAGGCAATGCCCCACGCCCCCGGTCCCAGGTGGGTCGAGATCGTGGGCGTGATCGGCGAAACCAGCGTCTCGGCGTCGCCATAGCGCTGCCGCAATTCCTCGCACACCTGGCTCGCGATCTCGGGCGCCGCAACATGCACAACCCCGAAGCGGACCTTCCGGACGCCGGGCGGGATCTCGGCCGCGACCTTCTCCATCATCAACCTGCGGGCGCGCGTGGGGCCCCGGGCCTTGCCGTAGGCCTTGATCCTGCCGTCCGGGCCCACCCCCAACACCGGCTTCAGGTCCAGAATGCCTCCGAACCAGCCGGCGAACTGGCTCACCCGCCCGGACGCGATCAGCCGGTCCAGGTTTCGTACCGTGAACAGAATACCCGACTGGCGCCGGACCCGCCGCACCTCCGCAACGATGTCGTCCGCGGACCAGCCCGCCTCGGCCAGCTCCGCGGCTTTCAGGGCCAGCAGTCCGACCAGCAGAGAGGCCGCCTCCGAGTCGACAAGCCGGATATCCAGCTGCGGAACCATGCGCGTCGCATTCTCGGCAGACCGGTAGATGCCACTCAGCGCCGCGGCCACCAGCACCCCGATCACCACCTCCGATTCGCTCGAAGCGCGTTCGAACGCGGCCATGAAGTCGCCGGGAGGGGGTTGCGACGTCGAGGGCAGCGTCCGACCGCTCTCCAGCCGCGCGTGAAACTCCTCGGCGGTCACGTCGATGCCGTCCCTCAGGGTCTTGCCGTCCTCGATGAGAAGCAGCGGGACCACATGGATCCCGTGCGCCCGAACCACCGTCTCGGGAAGATCCGAGCCCGAATCGACCAGGATCCCGACGGGGCGCCGCACGGCGTCCTCCCCCGCGCGCCGCGCCGCTTCGAACTGGGCCAGCATGTCTTCGGCCTTGTGGGCGGTCACGGTCCCCACGGTCGCGCAGTAGTCGATCGCCGCCTGCGGTTCGTCCGTGTGCAGGTGGACCTTCAGGATTTCCTCGCTCCGTATGACCAGGAGCTCCTCCGTGCCCTCGGACAGCGCCGCGCGCACCGTCTTCCCGGAGGGGAGGTTCGGCCCCTCGACCAGGATCTCGGTGCAGTAGCGCCTGCTGCCGTGCGCGAAAGGATGCGAGACGCCTCCGATCGGGGACCAGTCGGCGCGCGACAGGTCGGCGACGAGATCCTCGGCGACCTGCTCCTGGACAGCGGCCTCGTGATCCCCTTTCTCGATCAGGCTCACGACGCCTTCCAGCATCTGCACGAACCCCATCGCACCCGCGTCCACGACGCCAGCCTCGGCAAGAACCGGAAGCAGGTCGGGGGTGCGGGCAAGCGACTCCCGGGCCGTCTCGAGCACGCGAGCCATCGAGTCGGCGAAGTCTCCCGCCCCGTCTTCGCCCCCTTCCTCGACCGCCCTGGTGGCCGAGTCGCGCACCACGGTGAGGATCGTGCCCTCGACCGGGTCCTCGACCGCGCCGTCGAGCGAACGCGCGCCCGCCATCAGGGCCAGCGAAACGTCGGTGAGGGACGCGCGCGCCCGCCCTTCCAGTCCTCCGGAAAAGCCCAGGAGGAACTGCGACAGCATCATCCCGCAATTGCCGCGAGCGCCCAACAGGGCCGAACGGGCAACGGCCGCCGCGACCTTGTCCACGCGCCGTTCCAGGGATCCGGCCAGGTCACTGGCGACGGCGTCCAGCGTGAGCGACAGGTTGGTACCGGTGTCGCCGTCGGCCACGGGAAAGACGTTGATCCGGTTGAGCTCGGCCTTGACCTGCTGTCCATGGTCGCACGCTGCCAACACGGCGCGCCTTAGACGGCGACCATCCACGTAAGCGATCTTGGACCTGTCGGACATGCGGAGTAGACTCCCACAAGGAGCCGCGGCCGGAGGAACACTGCCTGCACAGTACTACCGACCCCGAAAGAGTGCCAAGGAGTGCCGAACTTGAAACCACTGCGCGACGGAATCGCCTGCGTCTGGGAAGGACGGCTCGACGCCGGACCCGCAGTGACGGCGGCGGCCCGGGCGCTGCTGTCTCCCAGGGAGCTGGCGCGCGCCGACCGGTTCGTCTACGACCACCACCGTCGGCGGTACACGGTCGCGCAGGCCCACCTTCGGCGTGTGCTGGCGGACCTGACCGGAGACGACCCGGCCGCCATTCGCTTCCGGTACGGAGAGCACGGCAAGCCGTTTCTGGCCGGTGGACCCGTGTTCAACCAGTCCCATTCATCGGAGAGGGTCATGATCGCCGTTGCCACCGAAGGCCGCCTGGGGATCGACATCGAGAAGAGGAGGACGGTGCGCCTGATGTCCGAGATCGCCCGCAAGAACTTTGCATCGGCCGAGGCCGAACTCTTCCGAAGGACTCCCGGCCCCGACCGCCAGCACGTCTTTTTCCGGCTGTGGACGTGCAAGGAGGCCTTCCTCAAGGCACTCGGGGTCGGGCTCACCGAACCACTTCGTTCCTTCTCGGTCGATCCGTCCCGACATCCGCGGAGCGCCCTCGTCCAAGCAAGCGCCCACGGGGAACACCCGGCGGACTGGCACGTCGCCAACATTCCCTGCTCAGGCGGCGCCACGGCGGCGATCGCGATCGACCGCCCGGACATCGCAGTGGAGCCGCTCGGCTACGATCCCGCCGGTCTCTAGGGCGCCCACGGACTCCCGGGCGCGACGTCAGCCGCAGGTGTCGACGGTGCCTTCGCCGCAAGCGCCCACCGCCACGGCACCCTCATCGCACGGACTCGAGCCGCTCGATTCGCCCGTGCCCGTGGTCGCATTCGAGCAGATCGCGCCGTTCTCGTAGCAGGTGTAGCAGGCCGATTCCGCCAGCGGCGCGCGCATTCGGACCGCCTCCGCGAGCGTGTCGGCGAGGCGCGCACTCGGATAGTCGAGCAGGATCGGGCAGGCGTAGACCCCGGCCGCCGTGACAAGCCGCGCACGCGTGCAGAGCAGCTGGTCGAGATCGTAGCCGTGCAGCATCTCGTGGGTGACACGCTCGGACGCGCGGTACGGCCGGTTCCGCTTCGCCTCCTCGCCGATCAGGAGCGGCGGCAACACCTTCAGCCGCGGCTCATCGTACCCGACGGTGCCGAGCGCGTCCCGAAACGCCTGCAGCATGCAGGGCATCTCCTCGCAGGGCCAGCTCTGCATGGTCGTGATGATGGGCCGGAAGCCGGCAGCCACCAGATGCCCCACGCCCTCCATGGCGCGGTCGAAGGTGCCCTCTCCCCGGATCGGGTCGTTGATCTCGGCCGACGGGCCGTCCACGCTCACGCGCAACTCGAGCGCGTGCGCACTCGCGTCCTGGATCCGGCGAAGCTCCTGCACCCGGCGCGGCGGGAAGAGCGTGGCGTTGGTCAGCACCGTGGCCGGCCCATAGGCCAGCGTGTCCTCGAGAATGCCCTCGATCTCGTTGTTCATGAAGGGCTCGCCGCCCGTGAAGTAGTACTCCTTCACCCCCATGCCGGCGGACTCCTTCAGCGCGACGCGCACCTGTTCCCTGGTCATGAACCAGAAGGAGTGGTTGTCGGGCGAGCACGAGATGAAGCAGTGACTGCAACGCAGGTTGCAGACCGTACCGCTCACCTGTATCCAGAGCTGGTCCAGCGAAGCGAGCGGGACGGTGGGGGTCAGGGGCGCAATCATGACCCGAAACTAGCCCTGATCAATCGGAGCGGATAGGGTATTCCCCATGGGATTCACGACGATCAACCCCGCCAGCGGCGAAATGCTGCGCAGGTACCCCTTCATGTCCGGCGACGCGCTGGACACCGCCCTCACCACCGCGCAAAAAGCCCAGCGGGCCTGGGCCGCGATACCGGTGGAGGAGCGCGCCCACACCGTAGCCGGTCTCGCGGCACACCTCCGCGCTCACGACAGCAAGCTCGCCCAGATCGTCACCATGGAGATGGGCAAGCCCCTGGGCGAGGCCGTGATGGAGGTCGACAAGTGCGCCTCCGGGTGCGAGCACTATGGCGAGATGGGTCCCGGCTATCTGCGCGACCAGGCGGTCGAGACCGAATCGCACCGGAGCTACGTCACCTTCCAGCCCCTCGGACTCGTTCTGGCGATCATGCCGTGGAACTTCCCCCTCTGGCAGGTGATCCGGGCAGCCGTCCCGGCCCTGATCGCCGGAAACGGCGTGCTCCTCAAGCACGCGCCCAGCGTCCCCTGTTGCGCGCTGGAGCTCACCGGGCTTTTCCGGGCGGCGGGGCTCCCGGAAGGGCTGTTCACCAACGTCTTCATCGACCTGCCGGCCACCGCCGACCTGATCCGCGACGCACGCGTCCAGGCGGTCACCCTGACCGGCAGCACCCGCGCCGGCCGCGAGGTCGCGCGCCTTGCCGGATCGGAGATCAAGACGTGCGTGCTGGAACTCGGCGGCAGCGACCCCTACATCGTGCTCGAGGACGCCGACCTGCCCCGCACCGTCGAGGCGTGCGTGACCGGCCGCCTCATCAACGCGGGCCAGAGCTGCATCGCGGCCAAGCGCATGATCGTCCACGAGACGGTGGCGGACGAGTTCACCGAAATGGTGATCGCGCGAATGGGAGCCACCCGCGTGGGCGACCCCATGGCCGAGATGACCGATGTCGGGCCGCTCGCGCGCGAGGATCTGCGCGACCACCTTGCCGGACAGGTCGCCCGCAGCATCGAGGCCGGTGCCGAGTGCCCGCTGGGCGGCAAGGTGCCCGACGTGCCGGGGTGGTACTACCCGGCCACGGTGCTGGCGGGCGTGAAGCCGGGGATGCCCGCCTACGACGAGGAGATGTTCGGGCCGGTTGCCTGCATCATCCGCGCCGAGTCCGAGGAGGAGGCCATCCGCATTGCCAACGACACCGCGTACGGGCTCGGAGCCGCGGTCTTCACGCGGGATCTGGAGCGCGGAGAACGCATCGCGCGAACCGGAATCGAGGCCGGGTCCTGTTTCGTGAACGACTTCGTGAAGTCCGACCCGCGACTGCCTTTCGGGGGGGTCAAGTCCAGCGGCTTCGGGCGCGAGCTGGCGGATTTCGGGATCCGCGAGTTCGTCAATGTGAAGACGGTAAGGGTCGAGCGTTAGACGCACGCCGCGGCCCGCATCCCCACCTGGCGAACGGGCGCCTCGGCCCGAACTACCGTCGTTTCAGCACGCTCCCGGGCGTCGCACCCGTCACCGCACCGGCCTCGTACACGACCACGCCCGCCACCCACACGCGCTCGATGCCCTCGGCCGTCAGGTGCGGCTCGGAGGTCGTCGCCCGGTCGATCACCGTCGCCGGGTCGAAGAGCACCATGTCCGCGGGCGCTCCAGCCACGAGAACCCCCCGCCCCGACAGCCCCACGTGGGCCGCCGCCAGCCCGGTCATCTTGTGGACCGCCTCCTCCACGCCGAGCCGCCCCTCCTCGCGCACGTAGCGTCCCAGCACCCGCGGGTAGGCCCCGAATCCACGCGGGTGCGCACCCCGCAGCCCCCCGTCGCTCGACACGTTGGTATGCGGCCAGGCCATGAGCGTGGCGATGTCGTCGAAGGTCATGCTGGTCCCGACGATACTCTCGCCCCCACGCCCGCTCTCCCGCCCGGCCCGCGACTCCGCGATCAGATCGAGGTACGTCGTGACCGCGTCCGTCCCGCGCTCTTCGGCGATCTGCGCCAGCGTCTTCCCCTCCAGCGCCGTATCGGCCTCGAAGCGCCCGATCAGCATCCCCTCGGGCGCGACCAGCTCCTCCAGCGCGTACCGGGCAGCTTCCCGATCGGTAAAATCGCGCTCCGGAAACAGCACCGTCATCGTCGACTGCCAGTACTCGTACGGATAGACGTCGGCCGTGATGTCGAGGCCCGCAGCACGCGCCTCGTCGAGCCGCGCCAGCACGTCGGCCGCCTGCCCCCAGAGCCCCCGCGCCGCCAGCTTGAAGTGCGAGATCTGCACGGGCAGCCGCGCCCGCTCCGCAATCTCGATCGTCTCCTCGATCGCCTCGTGCAGGGCCCGGTCCTCGCTGCGCATGTGCGAGATGTAGCGGCCCCCGAGCGCGGCGGCCGTCTCGGCAAGCGCGACCACCTCGTCCGTCGACGAATAGATCCCCGGGTCGTATTCCAGGCCGGTGGACAGCCCCAGCGCGCCACTCGCCAATTCGATCCCCAGCAGCATCTGCATCGCCGCGATCTCCTCCGACGTGGCCTCCCGGCGGAAGTCGTCGCCCATGATCTCCCGCCTGAGCGTGCCGTGCCCCGCGTACGACGCCACGTTGACCGCCGCCGGCGTCGCCTCCAGCGCCGCGAAGAAGTCCGCTACGGGGAAGCGCGACCCCCCGTCCTGCCCCGCGACAATCGTCGTGATCCCCTGGCTGACCGCGGCCAACGCCGTCAGCTCCTCCAGCAGCCCTCCGTCGTGGTGGCTGTGGGTGTCGATAAAGCCGGGCGCAAGCACAAGTCCGCCGCCGTTGTGGACCGGCTCGCCGTTTTTGGGGGAGAGAGCGTCGTCCGCGTCGGCGGCGGCCACCTCGACAATGACCCCGCCCTCCACGCGCACGGCGCCGAGGAAGCCGGGGCTCCCCGTCCCGTCGACGATCGTGGCGCCCCGGACCAGGAAGGACTCGGCTTCCGGCGGCGCGGCCGCGTCGCCACAGCCGGACAGAAGCGGAAGCCACGCGGTCACCAGCAGGGCCAAACCGGCACGCCGACCCATGTCGCCCTCAGCCCCGATCCACTTCCGGCACCGCCCTGTCCATCTCGGCCGCCACGTCCTGCGGATCACGCATCTGCGTCAGGTCCAGCTCGTAGTCCGGCACCTCGCGCGGCACGAGTTTCTCCTTGAGCTCGCGGATCTCGCGGCCCGACAGGCCCAGCCCGGCGAGCTCGGCGTTCGTCAGCCCGGTCCCGCTGCGGGCGGCCAGCCCATCGTCACCGACCGACACGAGCCGGGACAACGCCGCGATCTCGGCACCGGAGAGCTTGTCGCCCATGACCTGGTAGTCGACCCAGGCCTCGTAGCTCAGGGGCGCGACGCGCTTCACCATCCCGGCCATGACCCGGCCGTACTCCTGGATCTCCCACTGCGCGTGGTCGTCGACCCGCAACGTGAGGAAGTGGAGCAGGTTGTGGAGGTCGATCTTCCAGTACCACTGCGTGTACGTGGACAGCGGCAGGTCGATGCGGGCCAGCTCCCGGGCCACGTTCTCGCCCACCAGCCAGCCGTAGTCGTCCGCCGCCCGGGCGCGAACCTCCTCCCAGCGGCGCATCGCTTCGCGGTAGAAATCGGGATCGACGGAACCCGGCGCCCTCCCCTGGTTGCTTGTCGCGCTCTGCAGCGAGAACTGGTCCTGCTCGGGGCTGTAGAAGAGGAGCGGCATGAGGCTGTACCTGCCGCTGTATTCGTTGACTGAGTTGTGCGTCACGATGCCGTTGGCCACGAAGTTGTGGTGCGGGCCCTCCACCTCGAGGTCGTAGGTTTCCCGTTCTCCCACGTATTCGAAGCGGGCGATGCGCACGAGTTTGGCCTTGTAGCGGACCTGGTCCCAATCGAGCTTCTCCGCCGCCCCGTTGACACACACGAAGTAGTCGCCGTGCCGCCACACCGCGCGTCCGCGTGTCTCCCGCACCCCCGTGGCCCCCCGGAGCGTGTCCCAGCCCCCGGCAAACAGGAACTGGTGATCCGCCGTGGCCTCGATCGACTTGCCGTCTTCCAGGACCATGCGGAACACCGGCTTGACGCCGTTTCGGTAGACATCCACGATGCGCGTGTGCTGGAAAGTGAGCGTGTCTTCGTCGACCTGCCTCAGCTTCATCCGCTGCACGCGGTCGCGGCGGAAGAAGGGATTGCGCTGCTTGTCCGGCCGGGTCCTGTTGCGGGTCGGCTGAAAGCGCCGCCAGATCTCCTCGATGGGCAGCTTGTACAGCTGCCGCCTCCCTCTCGCCTCGGCGCCAGGCAAGTCGAAGTAGACTTCGGTGCCCTCCGCCAGACACGCCGTCCGGTGCCGTATCCACTGCCTCGCCACGAACATCGGCATCGCGCAGTGGAACTTGAACTCGACCATCTCGGACGGCGTCGTGTGGAGGTGGCGGCGCAGGTAGCGGATCAGCCCCCGCGTGGCCGAGACCTTGCGCGTGCCGTAGCCGTAACTCACGCGGGCCGCGCGCTCCACCGAATCGTCGGTCCCCATGTAGTCGACCAGCGCGACGAAGCCGTGGTCCAGCACGGGGAAGTAGCCCCCCAGGATCTCTTCGGCGGCGGGGACGGTGGGGCGGCGGGTGGGGTGCGAGGTCGGTTCCATGGCTCCCAAGCTAACCCGTTGCTCCGAGAACGGGCGAGACCGGTTTGCGTCCGCACGCGGGGTGCGAGTATGGGTACTTCCACAACTCGGAACCCGAGGAGGATTCCATGGCATTTGTCACGCCGCCCATTCGGCGGACTCCGACCGCCGTAGTAGCCGCGGTCGCCGCCGCAGCCATCGCCCTGCTGTCCTGCAGCGCACCACCCGAAACCCCCGCGCCCCGCGGCATGGTCACCGGCACCACCGGAGCGCAGGCCATCGAGGGGGGCGTCGAGATCCTCAGGGCCGGGGGCAGCGCCGCCGACGCCGCCATGTCGACCGCGCTCACCCAGATCTGCATGGCCGCCGGCTCGTGGGTCAGCTACGCCGGCCTCATGACGATGGTCTACTACGACGCAGAGAGCGGCGAGGTGCACAACCTGAACGCGGCCTACAACACGGTGGCCGCCGAGACCGACCCCCTGACCATCCCCGGAATCGACCTCAGCGGCGGATTGGGCGGCTTCGAGGCCGAGCCCAACGGCCGCACCGTCCTCGTTCCGGGGTTCATGAAAGGCGTCGAGGCCGCCAACGAGCGCTTCGGCAAGCTCCCCTTCCAGGACCTGTTTACGTCGGCCATCGCGTGCGCCGAAGATGGGTTCGAATACCAGGACGGCAACGCGGGTCAGTATGCTTATCGAGAACAAGTGTTGAGTCGTCTGCCCGAAACGAAGGCAATCTTCACAAGGGCAGACGGATCGCCCTACGAAGCCGGCGACATGTTCACCCAGCCCGCGCTGGCCGAAACGCTGCGCAGGGTGGCCGAACAGGGCGCGGACTACATGTACAGGGGTCCCTGGGCGGAGAAGCTCGTCGAATTGGTCGGCGACATCGGCGGGCGGATGACCGTCGAGGACCTCGCCAACTACGAGGTCGTCTGGAGCGAGCCCGCCCGCGGCAGCTACCGCGGCTTCGACCTCTACGCCCACGGCAGCCCGGCCGAAGGCGGCATCGGCCTGATCGAGGCCATGAACCTGGCGGAGCTGGCCGGCGTCTCCGACCATGGCCACTACGGCGACTCGCCCGAGGCGCTCTTCTGGCTGACCCAGATCGCGCGGCCCGGCCTCACCTTCGCGATCGGCGGCAAGGAGGCCGCGGACGGCATAGCGGCGATGATCGGCGCCGACCTCACGCACGAAACCCGCGTGCAGAAGGAGACATCGGCCAGGCTCTGGGGGGCCATCCAGGACGGGTCCTTCCCCGGCGTGGTCGTCCCGGGGGGTGGTGCCGCCCCGCATTCGGACGCCGTCGTCGCCATCGACCAGTGGGGCAACATCGCCGCGGTCGTGCACTCCATCAACACGGTGAGCTGGGGCACCACCGGCATCTTCGTGGACGGCATCTCGATCCCGGACTCGGGCATCTTCCAGCAGGGCATGATGGCCCAGATCGAGCCCGGGAGCCGCCTTCCCGACCCCACCAACCCGGGCCTGGTCCTGAAGGACGGCAGGCCGTTCATGGGGTTCAGCTCGATCGGGTCGGGGCTTCACCAGCGCACCATCGGCGGCCTCATCAGCGTCCTGGATTTCGGGCTGACGCCGCGCGAGGCGGTCGACAAGCCCGCCCTGGGATCGTTCTCGTTCAGCGCGCTCGTGGAGGGTGCGACGGGCCCCGCCGCGCAGGAGGTGGGCGTGGGCGACTACCCGCCCGAGTTCATCGCCGAGGTCGAGGCGCTGGGCCAGCCGATCGTGGAGAACGACGCCACGCGGGGCTACTGGATCGCGATCATGATCGACCCCGCGACGGGCGACTTCCACGGCGCCTCGATCCGGGGTCTGGAGCTGGGTGGGCGGGCGGTCGGGTACTGAGGGCAGGAACGGCAAGGAGGAGGACATGAGCAGGGGAATTCTCGCGGGAGCGGCCGCGGCGGCCATCGTGGCCCTTGGCCTGGGTTGCGTCGGTGCCCGGACCGACGCCCCGCCGGGCGAAGCGGATCCGTCTGGAGGCCCGGGGCACGATGCCTTCGAGATCTACGACTCGGAAGCCTTCGTGATGAGTTCGACCAACGTCGGGGACGACTTCCTCATCGCGGTCAGCCTGCCTGCCAGCTACGGTACCGGTGAACAGTCCTACCGGCTCGTCTACGTGCTGGACGCCAACATCTCGTTCGGAATGACGGCCGAGATCGCGCGCCTGTTCCAGGTGGATCTGATCCGCCCGGGAGTGCCCGAGATGGTTCTCGTCGGCATCGGCTACCCGGACCCCGCTCGCGCCGGCACCCTGCGTGCGCGCGACCTGACCCCGGAGGGCTCGCTCTCGGACGAGTTCGACCAGCTCCTCCGCTCCGCCCCGGTCTTCGACGGCCTGGGAGGCGCGGCCGCGTTCCTGCGCTTCATCGAAGACGAACTGCACCCGCGCATCGTCGGCGACTACCGTGTCGAGACCGAGGGGGTCGGATTCCTGGGCGATTCCTTCGGCGGACTGTTCACCGCATACGCCTTCCAGCAACGGTCTCCCGTCTTCGACCGCTACTGGATGGGCAGCCCCGGACTCCTTCCGGCCAACGAGCTTCTCGAAGGGCTCCCCGCCGCGATCGAGCAGGGCTTCGAGCGCGACACGCGCGTGTTCATCACGCTGGGCGAACTGGAGGAGACGGGAGCCGTCGACATCTACAACGATCTTGCCGTGGGTACGCGACGACTCATCGAGATCTTCGAGGCCAACCCCGCGAACAACCTGACGGTCACATGGAAGGTCTACCCCGACGCGACCCACATCACGACCGTGCCCCCCGCCCTGACGGACGCGTTTACGGCGTTGTTCATGAACTGAGGGGCGCGACGTTGCTCGGGCTCGCCAGCCCGGCGTCACCGTGGTCCCCGGACTCGCCAGCCCAGGCTTTCGCGTCCGAATTGCGTAAAATACATAAAATACGTATTCTCTCGGCATGCCCAAGCCATCGAATTCGTCCAGGGATCGCGCCGTCAGCGCCACGTACGCGGCCAGAAACTTTGCGTCCCTGGTCAACCGGGTTCGGGAGGAGCGCGCGGCCTACGTCGTCGAGCGTAGCGGTAAGCCGGTCGCCGAGATTCGTCCCGTGGAGGACCGCGATGTCACCGTGCGCGAATTCGTCGGGCTCTTCCCCTCGGACGCTCGCCGGCCTGCCGACGAGGAATACCTGCGGGCAGTGGAGGAGGGGATCGCCTTCCTCAACCGGGCAGAGATTCCGGAGAATCCGTGGGACTCCTGATCGACTCGAGCGTGCTGATCGCGGTGGAGCGCGGCCAGCTCCGGGCGGATGACGTTGCGGGGGCCGCACGCCCCGACGAGCCCGTGGCGATCGCGGCAATCACCGCTTCCGAACTGCTACACGGCGTTCAGCGGCTGGCTGGGGCGCGGCGAGTCCGGACCGAGCGGATTGTCACACGATGGCTTTCAGAGCTTCCGGTCATCCCCTTCAGCATCGACGTGGCGAGGGTCCACGCGGCTCTCGCGGCCCAGCACAGGCGCCGCGGGAGGCCCGTCGGAAGCCACGACCTGATGATCGCGGCAACGGCGGTGCACCTGGACTACCGGGTGGCCACGCGCGACCGCCGCAGCTTCGCGCGCATCGACGGGCTGGCGGTGGAGTACCTGTAAACCGCCTCACCCCCGCCGCGACCGCGCCGCCTTCCTCCGCCGGCTCGCATCCAGTTCCCGCTTTCGCAACCGGATCGCGTCGGGTGTGATCTCGATCAGTTCATCGTCGTCGATGAAGTCGAGGGCCTGTTCGAGCGTCATGCGCAACGGCGGCTCCAGGCGGACGTTCTCGTCGGCGGCGGTGGTGCGCATGTTGGTGAGCTTCTTGGTGCGGGCGATGTTCACGTCCATGTCGCCGGGGCGCGCGCACTTGCCGACGATCATGCCGCCGTAGCAGTCCAGCCCCGGCTCCACGAACATCGTGCCTCGCTCCTGCAGCCCGAAGATGGCGAACGCGACGGCCTTGCCCGCGCGATCCGCGACCATCGCCCCGCGTCCCCGCCCGCGGATCTCGCCCGCCCATGCATCCCACCGGTCGAAGCGATGGTGGAGGATGCCGTCGCCCTTCGTGTCGGTCAGGAACTCGGTGCGATAGCCGAAGAGTCCCCGCGCGGGGACGCTGAACTCGAGGCGGGTCGTGCCCGAGTCGCCCATCGGCTTCATCGAGACCAGCTCGCCGCGGCGCCGCGCGAGTTTGTCGATCACGGTGCCGGCCAGCCCTGACGGGACCTCCGCCATGACCTCCTCGAACGGCTCCAGGCGCGCCCCGCCGCCATTCTCACGCGTGATCACCCGCGGACGCGACACCTGAAACTCATAGCCCTCGCGCCGCATGGTCTCCATCAGGATGGTCAGGTGCAGTTCGCCGCGGCCGCTCACCGCGAAGGTGTCGGGACGGTCCGTAGCCTCGACGCGCAGGGCCACGTTGCGCTCCAGCTCACGCCGCAGCCGATCCCGTAGCTGCCGGGTCGTCACGTACTTCCCCGCCCGTCCCGAAAAGGGGGAATCGTTCACGACGAAGTCCACCGAGATCGTCGGCTCCTCGACCGTGATGCCGCCAAGCCGCTCGGGGAAGCGTGGGTCGGTCAGCGTATCGCCGATCTCGACGCCGTCGGTGCCTGCCAGTCCGACAATGTCGCCCGCCAGGGCCTCCTCGATGTCGATCCGGTCCAGGCCGTTGAAGGTGTAGAGTCCGGTGACACGCGCCGTACGTCCGGCATCGGCCACCGCTGCGCTCTCGGCAGCTCCACCCCCCGTGTCCCCATCGGCCGGCGACAGCCGCGCCACCCGGTGTCCCACGCTCACCACCCCCCGCTCCACGCGCCCGATCGCGATCCGTCCCACATAGGACGAGTGGTCCAGCGTCGAGACCAGCATCTGGAAGGGCCCGTCCGCATCGACCGGCGGCGGCGGGATGTGCTCGACCACCGCCTCGAAGAGCGGCGTCAGGTCGGGCCCGCACGCCGCGGGTTCCTCGGCGACCCAGCCCTCCCGCCCCACTCCGTAGAGAAACGGCGCGTCGAGCTGCCCGTCGCTCGCCTCCAGGTCCATCAGCAGCTCCAGGACTTCGTCGTGCACTTCCTCCGGGCGCGCGTCCGTGCGGTCCACCTTGTTGATCACGATCACCGGCGCCAGCCCGAGCACGAGCGCCTTGCGCGTGACAAAGCGCGTCTGCGGCATCGGACCCTCGGCGGCATCCACCAGGAGGAGCACGCCATCGACCATGCGGAGGATGCGCTCCACCTCGCCGCCGAAGTCCGCGTGGCCAGGCGTGTCGACGATGTTGATCTTGGTTTGTCCCCACTCCACCGCAGTGTTCTTGGCCAGAATCGTGATGCCGCGCTCGCGTTCCAACGGGTTCGAATCCAGCACCCTCTCCATCACCTCCTGCCCCGCCCGAAAGACCCCGGCCTGTCGGAACATCTGGTCCACGAGCGTCGTCTTGCCGTGGTCCACGTGCGCGATGATCGCGACGTTGCGCAGTCTCATCCGTCCATTCGCGTGAACGTGTACGTCCCGATCGGCTCGTCCGAGAACGGACTGACGCCCTTGAGGCTGCTGATCGGCTGCTTGGGGGACGAGTCGGCGTTCGCGGAGCGGTAGGACGCCCCGTCGTCGGTGCCGGAATCGTAGGGGTAGAGCACGACCTCCAGCTCGTCGACCCACTGCCCGAACTCGTCCTGCAGCGACTGGCCGGCCACGCCCACGAACCAGTCCGGACTGGGCGCGATCATCGTGACCAGCGTGACGAGGGGGTGGTCGAGGCTGACTTGAACGTTGCTGATGGTGGTGCTCGCCGGGCTGCCGATCCCGCGGCCGTTGATGACGGACAGCGCGTTGCCGGGGATGTGTGCGCGTATCTCCCGGGTCAGGTTGCTGGTCCCGCCGGTCTCGGCCATCTGCTCGATGCCGGGGCTGGCGATCTCGCCCGAAGCCCAGAAGCTGACACTGTCGTTGTGGACCGCCCCGATGAGCGGGGAGAAGTGCGGACCCGGCGGGAAGTCGGTGGGGTGCGTCGTCGCGCTCCAGGTGGCGTTGAAGACGATCCGGTAGACGGCGGTTTCCGATGGCGGGGGGACTTCACCCGCGACGGCCCTGACCTCTGTGGAGACGTCGGCGGCCGCGGATGCCACAAGCGACTGAATCCCCGATACCTCGCCGAGCGTCCAGCGGGTGCTGGCCATTCCGGCCGGATCGGTAACGGCGGACGGCGGATCCGCGGCGCCGTTCCCCTCGGCGGCCGCAAAAGACACCGTGACATCCGCGACCGGCGAGCCGCCCGCGTCGTCGACGCGCACGACAACGGGTTCGGGCAGCGGGCGCCCCGCGAGGCCCTCCTGCGCACCTCCCGACGTCACCGCCACCGCCGCCGGCGCCTGCGCCACCGTGACCTGCGCCGTCGCGCTGAGCGCCTCGACGGTCGCCGTGAGCGTTCCCGACCCGTTCGCGACCGCGGTGACCTCGCCGACGAAGGACACCGTGAAGACCCCGTCGTCGCTGGTGGACCAGGTGATGGGGGCGGCGAACGGGTCGCCGTACTGGTCGGTGACCGCCGCGGTGAACGAGGCCGTCTCTCCCAGCGAGGAAAGCGTCGCCGACTGGGGCGATATCGCGACCGCCGCCGCACGGGGCGGATCGCGAACCGGCTCGCTTCCGGACTCGCCGCACGAGGCGAGTGTGCACAGCGCCAGGGTCACCAACGTTGCGTGGCGCGTTGAATGGTAAATCTGCATCGAATCCTGACTCCTGACCGTGGGACCGGCGGCAAAAGCTAGCGTGATTTCGAGCCCGGCGGCTACGGGCTCCCCTTGCGATACACGGAGCCGGCGGCGCGGATCCCGCTTGCCCTACCCGGCGGTTCATGGCATATGAGTGGGCGACGCCACGAGCACTCAAGCCCAGAGCACCGCCATGTCCACCAGGTCCAGACCGTCCCGCCGCCGGCAGAGCCTCCTTTTTGCCACAGCCGCTGTCCTCGTCGCGGCCCTCGCCCTTTACGCCACCACCCGGCAACCCGCCCTGACCGGCTTCACCGGCGACCGCGCAGAGCAGCAACTGGCCTGCGAGGCCCGCTTTCTCGAACTGCCCCGCAGCGAGTCCTTCCGCGAGCATCTCCGCACGATCACCGCGGAGCCCCACCCGGCCGGGTCCGCCGCGCAGGCCCGCGTCGGGGATTACATCGCGGGCGCCATGGAGCAGGCGGGCCTGGAGGTCACCGGTCATCCCTACGACGTGTACCTGCCCGAGCTCACCGACGACGTCGAGGTCCATATCGTCACGCCCGTCGCGATGCAGCTCTCCAACCGCGAACCCGCGCTCGCCGAGGACCGCTTCTCCGGCCATCCCGGCCTGCTCAACGGCTGGAACGCCTTCTCCGGTTCGGACGACGTGACCGGGGAAGTCGTCTACGCCAACTTCGGGCGCCGCGAGGACTACCTTGCGCTGGACTCGATGGGCGTCGCCGTCGCCGGCAAGGTCGTGATCGCCCGCTACGGTGGGAATTTCCGCGGCTACAAGGTCAAGTTCGCCGAGGAGCGTGGCGCGGCGGGCGTGGTCATGTTCAACGACCCCGGATTCTCGCAACTCGACGCCTACCCGGAAGGCCCGATGATGAACGGGCAGACGATCCAGCGGGGTTCCGTTCTGACGCTCCCGTGGACCGGCGATCCGCTCACCCCCTTCATCCCCGCCCTGCCCATCGACGGGGACGTACAGGTCGAGCGCCTCGATCCGTCCGAAGTCCCCCTCCACACCATCCCCGTGCTCCCCATCGGCTACGAGGCGGCAAGCGAGATCCTGTCGCGCATGACCGGCAGGGAAGTTCCGCCCGGATGGGACACCGGCATGGAGCTGGACCACCGTCTGACCGGCGGCCCGGACCTTACCGTGCGCGTGCGCGTCAACCAGCCCAAGAAACTCACGCGCGCGACCAACGTGGTCGGCACCCTGCGCGGCACCGAGTTCCCGGACGAGTGGTTCATCCTGGGCGCGCACTACGACCCCTGGGGATTCGGCGCGATCGACCCCAACGGCGGCACGGCCATGCTCCTCACCCTTGCCGAAGCGCTCGGCGAACTGGCCCGGGACGGTGCGTGCGCTCCCCGCCGGTCGATCATGATCGCCCACTGGGACGCCGAGGAATACGGGATCATCGGGTCCACCGAGTGGGTGGAGGAGTTCCGGGACGAGCTGGAAGCCAACGCAATCGCCTACATCAACGCCGACGCGGCGGTCTCCGGGGCCAATTTCGGGGGGTCGTCGTCTCCGTCGCTCAAGGGGCAGATCCTCGAGGCGACCAGGGCGGT
This sequence comes from Longimicrobiales bacterium, assembly GCA_965116905.1. Lineage (GTDB taxonomy): Bacteria > Gemmatimonadota > Gemmatimonadetes > Longimicrobiales > Gaopeijiaceae > Bin94. The sequence continues at coordinate 4,171,529 of OZ220732.1, forward strand.
CACGTACCCGGAAACCGAGCAGTCGCTCTACGACTGGTGGTTTGAGCGGGCACCGGCCGATGCCGACGAGCCGGCGCTGGGCAACCTCGGCGGGGGATCGGACCACGTCGCCTTCTACACCCACGCCGGCGTACCCTCGGCGGGCCTCTCCACAGGCAATCCCAGCGGCGTCTACCACTCGAACTACGACAATTTCGCCTGGTACGAGCGCTTCGGAGACAGCACCTTCGTCTTCGGGCCGATGGTCGCCCGCGTCGACGGGATCATTGCGCTGCGCTTCGCCAACGCCGATGTGCTGCCCTACGACGCCGCGCGCTACGCCACCGACACCCGCACGCACGTGGAAACCCTGTACCGCATCGCCGAGTCGCGCCGACTCGACGTGGATCTCTCGGCCCTGGTGGAGGCGAGCCGGGAACTGGACGGGGCGGCCGCCAAGTTGGTGGCGGCCCGCGACCGCTGGATCCGGTCCGGTAATATCGACTCCGAGGCCGCCGAGGCCGTGAACCGTGCACTCATCGGGCTGGAGAAGGCGTGGCTGAACGACCGCGGGCTGCAGGGACGCCCGTGGAGCCGCTCCATCTACGTGTCACCGGATCCGTTCAGCGGCTACGCGTCGTGGATGCTGCCGGGCCTGCGCTACGAGATCGAGACCGACGACCGGGCGGACCTTCCGGGCTGGGAGCGCGTCTATGTGAACGCGATCGGGGACCTGGCACAGCGGATGCGTGGCGTGGCGGAGATGATGCGGTAGGACGGGATCATGTGAACAGCCGTTCGTCCCACCACACCGGCTCTTCGGGACCGGGTGCGAGTCGTGAGAACTCCGGGTGATTCGCATTGATGATGATGTTCCGCTCCAGCCGAACGACGACGGAAGGGACGATCAGGACAAGGCTCCGCCCTTCGGCGTACCATTGGTGGCCAAACCTCCGGGCCGACGGGCTGTCCGGAAGCTGCCAGCCTGGCAGCGTATCGGTATCCGCGATTTCGCAGCTCGTACCCGCAGGGATCTCGGTCCTGACAAAATGCTGGTTTCCGGGCGGAGGACCGTTCCATCGGACCAGCGTCTCGAGCATTGCCGTGGAGTAGCGCTCCGAGGCGTAGATGACCTCGTCGCCCACATCGTGCCAGCGTCCGGAGACCCGTCTGGCACCTTCGGGACTGAAGACGGGCCACCGGCCCTGCGAGTCACCGATTCGATAGGCAGTGAGCGACTCCGTGAGGCGATGTCGAACGGTCAAACGGCGACGCCGGCCTCGGCCCGCCAGACCAGATTCAGCACGGCGTCCGCACCGGGCGAAGACGCGAGTGCCAGTTCCAGGGGTGATTCGCCACCCAGCAGTGGATGGGGGCGAAAGAGGAAGTCGTGGATCCTGGGCACGTCCCCGTGAAATGCCGTTCCGATCGCATCAAGCACCCGCGCCAGGTCGTAAAGCCGCTCGCTGTGGGACCGGGACAGGGTCCGACCGCTTTTCCTGCGCCGATGAAGCGTGGCCTCGGAAGCGACCTTCCCCTCGATGCGGGCGCGCCCGACAAGTTCTCCAAGTGCATTCACGGCACTGACCGGCAACCCCTCGGCGACCATTCCTGCAAACGCCAGCTCGTCGAGCTGTTCCGATTCGTCCAGATCCAGAAGCCGGGCAAGCCTGCGGGCGGAAGTCGCAGGCAGGCGGCCCGGTTCAGCGTAGGCGGCAAGGGCGTTCAATTCGCGCTCCGATCTTTCATATGACTAGCAAAATACCAGTCATTTGACAATCATGCAACCTGCGCACCGCCCGCCTGCGGCGCCGGCTCCGAGTCTGAGCGCGAGTGCTTTGTCTTCGTCGTCCTGCCGGACACGACCGACTTCGTGGTCGCCGGCCGCTTCCGGGTGTCGGCAACATCCGATGGCGTCCCCGTGGGCGAGTTCGTCTATGGGCGCAGCTACCTGAGCCGTGGCATCGCGGCGGGATCTGGCCATGACCTGCGGTCCCGACGGCCGCTGGGCCAACCGGGCCAACCTGCTCGGCGCCGCGGGCCGCTTCCTCCTGGATCGCGCTCAGGCCACGGCCGTCTTCGACCGGATCACCACGACCATGCGGTCCTCCTGGCGGTCGGTCATGCGCGACGCCGGCGTCAGCGAACGGGACTGCGACCGGGTCCGCCACGCCATCCTCTACGACGGACTCTTCCACGAGGCGTGACATAGCGGCGAGCCGAGAGCGCCCCTACACTACCACTCCGGATCCGCTTGTCCCCCACCCGAGAGGTCTCCCATGTCCGGCACCCGCGCCGCCATCGCCCTCACGATCCTCGTTGCGACCGCGCTCATGCCCCGCGCCGTGGTCGCCCAGGAGGATGAACGTCTGGTGAACCGGAGCGACGACCCCATCCTGCGGGCGTTCTCGTGGCGTTCGGTGGGTCCCTTCGGCCAGGGGGGGAGGGTAGACGACCTCGCGGTGCACCCCGGCGACCCGCACACGTACTACGTCGGCTTCGCGACGGGCGGACTCTGGAAGACCACGAACAACGGCACCACCTTCGAATCCATCTTCGACAGCTACGGCACGCACTCGGTCGGAGACCTCGCAATTGCGCCGTCTGACCCCGATATCGTCTGGGTGGGCACGGGCGAGCCGAACAACCGGCAGAGTTCGTCGTTCGGCGACGGGATCTACAAGTCCACCGACGGCGGCGACACCTTCACGCACATGGGCTTGCGCGAGACACAGACGATTTCGCGCGTGATCGTACACCCCGAGAACGCCGACGTGGTCTGGGTCGCGGCGAACGGTCATCTCTTTGGGGCCAACCCCGAACGCGGCGTCTACAAGACCACCGACGGCGGCCGCACATGGACCCTGACGCTCGGCGTGGACGACGACACCGGCGCGACGGACCTCGTCCTCAATCCCTCCAACCCCAACACACTCTTCGCGGCCACCTACCAGCGGCGCCGGACCGCGTGCTGCTTCGTCGGCGGAGGACCCGGCAGCGGCATCTGGCGCTCGGACGACGGCGGCGACACCTGGACCCGGCTCAGGGGCAACGGGTTGCCGCGGGGGACCATGGGGCGCGTGGCGCTGGCGGTGACCCCCGCCGATCCGGACGTCGTGTACGCCCAGATCGAGGTCGCGGCGGACAGGGAGGAACCTCTGACAGCGGATGAACGGCGCGAACTCGAGAGCCTCGCCGAGCAGGACGAGCCGCTCCCCCTGGACCCCGAATACAACGGCATCTGGCGGTCGACGGACGGGGGCGCCAACTGGGAGTTCCGCAGCAACGAAAACGGGCGGCCCATGTACTTCAGCCAGATCCGCGTGGACCCGAACGATCCGGACCTTGTGTACGTGGTCGATCAGCGCGTCCACAAGTCGAGGGACGGCGCAAGAACGTTCGAGGTGCTGAGCGGCTACGGGCACGTGGACCAGCACGCGCTCTGGATCAATCCCGCGGACAGCGACCACATCATCCTCGGCAACGACGGGGCGATCGACGTCAGCTACGACCAGGGCGAGACGTGGGAGGCGTTCCGGCGCTGGGCGGTGGGGCAGCCCTATCACGCCTCGGTGGACATGCGGCGCCCCTACTACGTGTGCACGGGACTGCAGGACAACGGCAGCTGGTGCGGGCCGAGCGCCGTGCGAACCGGCGACATCCTGAGCGAGGACTGGTACCGCGTCGGCGGCGGGGACGGCTTCTACACCGCCGTGGACCCGACCGACCACACGGTCGTCTACTCGGAGTCGCAGAACGGCAACCTCCGGCGGCTCAGCCTGGCGACCGGCGAACAGGTCAGCATCAGGCCGCGTGCACCGACCGACAACAACTCGCGCACGAACATCGTGCCGGTGCCGGAGATGAACACCGAGATCCGCTGGAACTGGAATACGCCCCTCGTGTTGTCGCCGCACAACCCCGATGTCGTGTACGCGGGCGGGAACCGTCTGTTCCGGTCGTTGGACCGCGGCGAGACGTGGACGATGAGCCCGGATCTGACGCGGAACGTTGACCGCGACAGGGTAGAGATCATGGGCTACGCGAACGCACTGGGCCGTTGCAACCGGCTGGATCGGGGCCGGCAGTGCATTCTGTCGCGGAATGATGGCGTGAGCCGCTTCAGCACGATCGTGTCGCTGGCTGAGTCCCCCCTGGTGCCGGGGCTGCTGTGGGTCGGCACGGACGACGGGAACATCCAGGTCAGCCAGGACGGCGGGGCGACGTGGAGCGAGGTGGGCCGCAACATCCGGGGCGGGACGATGGGCTACTACATCTCGCGCGTCGAGGCGTCGCACTTCGACGCGGCGACCGCATATGTCTCGGTCGACGGTCACAAGAGCGACGACCTGAGGCCCTACGTGTACGTGACCCGCGACTACGGCCAGAACTGGACCAACATCACCTCGAACCTGCCCGAATACGGCAACGTGAACACGGTCCGGCAGGATCCGGTGAATGAGCGCCTGCTCTATGCGGGCACCGAGTTCGGGTTCTTCGTGTCGCTCGACGAAGGCGGCACGTGGCGGCCGTTCATGAGCGGCCTGCCGGTCGTGCGCGTCGACGACGTGGTGGTGCATCCGCGCGACAGCGACCTCGTGCTCGCAACGCACGGGCGCAGCGTGATGATCATGGACGACGTGACGTCGCTCCAGCAGCTCACCGACGAGGTGATGGCGGCGGACATGTTCCTGTTCGAGCCCCGGGAGGCCGTCCAGTGGAAGCAGGACCGCCGGCTGTCACGCTCGGTGACGGGCGACAAGGTGCTCCGCGGCGACAACGCCGCGCCGGGCGTGGCGATTCAGTACTGGCTGCGCGAGGCGTCCGGTGACGTGCAACTCACCGTGACCGACGTTGCGACGGGCGAGCTCTTCCGCGATCTCACCCCGATCGGGAACTCGGGGATCAACCGCGTGCAGTGGAATCTGCGCGGGAATCGCCGCGAGCGGCCCGGTGGGGGCGGCCCGTTCCGCCAGTTCGGCGGCGGCCAGGGGCCGATGGCCCAGCCGGGGCTGTACCGGGTCACGCTGACGGTGGACGGACTCGAGACATCGCGCGTGGTGACGGTGCTGGAGGATGTCTGGATGGAGGTGCGGTAGGCGGAGGCGGAATGCCAGGGCTGACTATGTCCTTCTTCAACAGGAAGAGGTATTCGCCGCCCAACCGGTATTCGCTCGCGAAACAGTCCCCGCGCTGTCCCGCCGGGCGTACCACCCGGTACGGCACCGGGTCCTCGTTGAAGTCGTCCCCGTCCACCAGGTCTCCCTGCAGCCAGAACTCTCGATTGGGGAAGGGACCGCGCAGGATCTCGGTCGGACGGAAGCGGATCCAGCCACGATACTCGTAGGGCAGTGCCGCGATCGAGTCGACCGCGACCGCGCGCACCACGGCATCGGTCTGGCTCACGAACTGACGGATCTGTCCTTCCGTGTAGCGGTAGCCGTCCTGATACCGAAGCACGACGACGCTGCATCGGCGCTCGACGGGCTCGACAGCCGCACCCGAGACGGACATCGGCAGCAGGGACTCGCTGCCGCCGGATAAACGAACCTGCGCGGAGAGCGGGGTGGCTGCCACCGCCACGGCGGCGATGGCGACCACCCCTGCACTCAGGTGTCTAGGGCTCCCGCTCACCCCGCCGCTCCGGTGCGGCGCTCGCGGTGTCTCCGCTATTGTCCCGGAGGACCGTGATCGAGGCTCGGCCGATGTAGTTGCCGCCCGCGCGGGTGGCCCGGACCTGAATGGTCCCTGACCCCGTTCCGGTCGCGGTCACGAGACCATTGCTGTCCACCGTCACCACGTGCGGGTGGCGGGCGGTCCAGATGTAGTCGGTGTCCTCGACTTCGTTGCCGTTGGCGTCACGCGCCACCGCGGTCAGCCGGATGGTGTCTCCGACGACCTCCAGGGTGTCCACTTCCGGCGTGACATCGACGCCGACTGCCAGTTGCGCCACGCTGATCGACGCCGAGTCGGCCAGCGCTCCTGTCTCTGCATAGATATTCGTGCTTCCGGTACGCACCGACGTAACCAGCCCGGACATGTCGACGGTTGCAATCCCGCTGTTTTCCGAAGCCCAGGTGACGCTGATGCCGGGAACCGCATTTCCGTTGGCATCGAGAACTTCGGCCGACAGACGCACTGTGTCGCCGACCGAGAACATCGTGTGGGCGGATGGCGACACGTCCAGTGCGACGGCCTCCACGGTCACCATCAAATCCGCCGTGGCGCGAACCCCTCCGGCCCCGGCCGCAATCTCCGCGCTTCCAATGCCCGTGGAGGTGGCCAGGCCGGTCGCGTCCACGGTCGCGACGGAGGTGTTGGACGAACTCCACGTGAAGCTGGCGTCGGCAACCGCGTGTCCGTTGGCGTCGAAGGCCTCGGCCGTGAACTGCACCGTCTGACCGATCGAACTGAGCGACGCGGTGCCGGGCGAGACATCGATCCGGACCGGCTGCTGCGCAACGGTCACGTTGGCGCTCCCGGAGGCACTGCCGGAGGTCGCCGTGATCGACGCGGGTCCGTTCGCGACCGCTGTCACGGTCCCGTTGGAACCCACACTGGCAACCGCAGGGTCACTGCTTCCCCATGTCACCGATACGCCCGCCATGGGCTGCCCACGCTGGTCCAGCACGGTAGCGGTCAGCTGCACCGTCGCCCCGATCGATGCCAACTGGGCAGTCGCGGGGGTGACGTTGATGGTCGTGGCGACCGGAGGGTCGACCGGGTCCGTTGGTGTTGGCCCAGGTTCGTCGCCGCCGCACGCGGCGTTGAAGATCAGCACGGTGACGGCAAGTGCGCCGGTCCACGGCTCTAGTCTACGCATGCCCTTATCCCCCTGGTGATGAGACGTCACGGGGTTCGCAGGTTGCGCCCCTTTATTATAACCCCCACGCCCAGACGTGTGCCCCCTCCAGTTGTGCCGGTGATCGGCAGGAGAGTCCGGGCCGTCGATTTCGGGGGTTCCCGATGGAGCCGGGGGATCGTGTCACCTCCGCGGGTGGCAAGCGCGTGAGCGTCGGCGCGATGTAGCTGACGGTCCTGGCGGGCGGGCGCCAAGGCTCGCGGCAGCGGGCAGGCCACCCCTGGTTGGCGGGCGGCGTCGAGTGGGCAGACTGGGGGCGCCCATAGGAGCATGCCGGTGTCCCGGGATTTGCCGCGGAAACGTGGGGTGACGATCCGAGGCAGCCGCCACCTCGGTGCCCCGCCAGCGGCAGGCCAGACTGAGGCAACATCCGTTAGCCCACTGGCCCATCTCCGCAGCCCATCGCCGGACCGATCCCGGGACCGCGCTTTCCAACCCCCCGCTGTCCCAAACCGTCGAAACACAGGCCGATCCTGCTATAGACGGGTTTTGAAACGGCGGTTTCGGCGAGGTCCGGGACCCGCTGGCGGATGACCCCCAGGAGCCACCGGCGGCCCGCTGGCGGGCGATCGGGCATCGGCGACCCTTCCACGTCATCCCGACCCGAGATCGTGCGTCCTGGGCCATCACAGAGGGCCGGAAATCGGCCGTTATCTTTCAGGTGCACGGAAGCACAATTCACATAAGCCGTTGCCGGACTTGAACCTGGAGGATCACATGAACACCACGCAACTCGGAGAACGGATCGCCGAACTCGCCGCCCGGATCAACATCGCCACCCACGAGATGCTCACCCTCGTCGCCGAGTTCGACCGCCGCGAGGGATGGGCCGACGCCTTCGACTCCTGCGCCGAGTGGCTCGCCTGGCGGACCGGACGCACGGTCGCCACCTGCCGCGAGAACGTACGCGTCGCGCATGCGCTCGAGGACCTGCCCGCCACCTCGGCCGAGATGAAGGCCGGGCGCCTCTCCTACGCCAAGGCGCGGGCCATCACCCGGGTGGCCACGCCCCGGACCGAGGCCGAACTCCTCGACTACGCCCGCAAGGGCTCGGCCGCGGCGGTGGAGCGCATGGTGCGGGGGGTGAAGCACCTGTCGCGCGACGGCGAGATCGGGGCCGAAGAGGCCCGGCACCGGGCCCGCACGTTGTCGGTCGTCATCGCCGCGGACGGGACGTACGTGGTGCGGGGCCGGCTCGAGCCCGAGGCCGGAGCCGTGCTGATGCGGGCCATCGAGGCCGCGAGCGACGCGCTGTACCGGGGCGAGGACCCCGATGCGCGGCCACGGAGCCGCCAGCGCAGGGCCGATGCGATGGGGCTCGTCGCCGAGCGGGCGCTGGCGGCGGGGCTGGGAGCGGGGGCCGATGCGAGAGAGGAGGCCGACGCGGGGGAAGCGATCGCGGAAGCGACGCCGAGCGGGACGCGGGCCGAGCGGTACCAGGTGACGGTGCACACCGAGATGGCCACGCTGGAGGAGGGCGGCGCGGGGGGCCGGTCGGAGCTCGACGGGGTGCGGGTGAGCGCCGAGACCTCGCGGCGCATGGCGTGCGATGCGTCGCTGGTGGGGATGCTGCACCGGGAGGGCAAGGTCGTCAGCGTGGGGCGGAAGACGCGGACCATCCCGCCGCACCTCCGCCGGGCGCTCGAGGAGCGGGACCGGGGCTGCCGGTACCCGGCCTGCGGGAGCCGGTTCACCGAGGCGCATCATGTCCGGCACTGGGCCGACGGCGGCGAGACGAGTCTGGCGAACACGGTGCTGCTCTGCCGGCGGCACCACCGGCTCGTGCACGAGGGCAGGGTCCGGATGGCGCTCGACCGGCACGGCCGGGCGGTGTTCTTCGCGCGCAGCGGGGCGGCGGTCGCGAGCGCGCCCCCGCTGCCGGAGCCGAAGCTGCCCCTGCCGCCCCCGCCCCCGCTTGGGCCCGGCGAGATGTACAACGGTGCGGCACGACTCCTGGACTCGGCGATCCCATGGGAGATCGAGGCCGCGGCACGGGAGGCGGTGGAGGCGGCACCGGAGGCGGGCGAGGTGGGCGAGCAGGCCGGCGAGCCGGGCGAGGTGGTGGAGCAGGCCGGCAGGGCCGACCGCAGAACCGACCGCAGACGCGAGGACCCGGACCGCCGCAGACGCCAGGACAATCCGCCACCACCCGCCCAGGCCGCCTGAGTCCCGCGTTTCCGCGGCAAATCCAGGGACACCCGCATGTCGGGATGGGACAGGGACCGGCCGCACAACGACCCCGGAAGCCGGCAGCCGGGCAAGCGGTGCCACGCATGATCGGCCCGCCACGGACGCTCGGCCCGCCACGGACGCTCGGCCCGCCACGGACGCTCGGCCCGCCACGGACGCTTGGCCCGCTGCGGGCCCACGACCTCTGCGGGCGACCGGGCCTGACCCCGTAGCTCGCTTACCAGCTCCAGGCCGGGTCCACCGCCTTTACCGCGAGCCCAAGCGCTTCCAATTCGCGGTCGCGGCGGTCCGACGCATAGGCTGCGGGGGAGCGGTGGCTTTGCACCACCATGACCAGGTCGCGCGACGGAACGATATAGGTGCTCTGGTTCCCGGCACCGAGCGCGAAGTACGCATCGAGCGGCAGGGTCGGGACCCGATCGCCGCGACCGCTCTCGTCCGGCGTATTCACCCAGAACTGCCCGCCATAGACCGGCGGGTCCCAGGCCGGCGCCGGCGAACTCACGAATTCGACAAACTCCTCCGGCAGCAGCCGCTCGCCGTTCCACATGCCACGCTGCAGGTAGAGCAGCCCGAGCCGCGCCCAGTTCCGGGGCGTGCCGTAGTTGTACCCGGTCAGGATGAAGTTGCCGTGAATGTCAGTCTCCATGATGAACCGGCGGATTCCGATCTTGTCGAAGAGCGCCCGCTGGGGCCAGGACAGGTATTCCTCGCCAAGCTCGTTTTCGACCGTGCGCCGCACGATGTACCCGAGTGTCCACGGGTCCGAGTTGCGGTAGCGGCCGACCGTATTGGGCGGGAACTCGGGCTCTCGCGTCGTCGAGAACCTGAATACGTCGATCGGCGCTTCGTAACCCATCCAGTGATCCCACTGCCCCGGCACGAACGCCGACGCCATCTGTTCCGGGGTTGCTCCCGAGTTGGTGAAGCGGAGGCCGCTCGACATTCGAAGCAGGTCCGCAATCCGGATCACGGCGCGCGGATCGCCGGCTGAATTCTGCCACTCCGGCACCGGCGCCGCCTGCCAGAGCTCGAGATGGCCCATCTGGATGAGACGGCCGATAAGCGTGGCCGTCATGCTCTTCCCCATCGACCAGCTCTCGAGCTGCGTGTCCTGGTGCACGCCGGGACCGTACTGCTCGGCGACGAGACGCCCGCGATGCACCACCACAAAGCCGGCCCGGTTGTCCCCGGGAGTGAGCATGACCCGCACCGCTTCCGCCAGCAGTCCGCCGTCCACATCGTCGGGAAGCGGCCCTTCCGGGAGAAGATCGCCCATCGGCCACGGCGTGGACGCCGCGTCGGGCAACGCGCTCACCACCTCGCGCGGGGTGAAGAACACGTTATCGGTCCAGGGTGGCAGGATGACGCACCCCTGGTCGCCAACGTGCCGCGCTCTGCCGGACACTCTGCCGGACGCTCTGCCGGACGACCTGCCGGACCCTCCATCCCGCGTCGTGGTCACGATGCGCCGCTCCTCGTCCACTTCGAAGGCAAAGTGGCCGGCCTCGTAGTCGCTCACGTCTTCATCGGTGAGGAGAACGCTCTGGTAAAGCGCGTCACTCCGGTCGCGTTCCGAGACCCAGATGGCCGAGCAGAACCGTTTGGCGAATCCGTTGAGCGCAAACTCGGGCGGCGGCACGGGGGACGCAGCGACCGTACCAGCGACCGCGCCAGCCCCGGGCGCTTCAGCCGCCTCGCAGGCAAAGCCGACGACGGCCAGAGCCGCAACCGTGCCGAGACTTGTGATCGTCTTCACAATGTTCCTCCGGTATGCGCCGACGCCGGGCCGGGTGTGCGCCAGGTGGCGCCGGGTGGCGCGGAACCCCGATCCGAGCGGTGTGGCGCGTCTGTAGGCGGTTTGATTTCTGCGGTGAGGCCATCAACATTGGCACCCCACCCTGCCTTGAAGCCAGCCGGGACATCGCACTACCCGGGACATCGCATTGCCCGGGACATCGCAAGCCCGAAGGAGGCCCTCGATGCAAACACCGCGCTCGCTCCTCACCACCTCTCTCCTCTCCGTCGCACTTGTCCTGCCGACCGGAGCATCCGCCCAGCAGCCCACCGGCCTCCTCGACATGGACACCTACATGGAGATGGAATCGGTCGGCAACCCGCGCATCTCGCCGGACGGGAACCACATCCTGTTCACGCGCGGCAGCGTGGACAAGATGAACGACCGGAACCAGAGCCACCTCATGCTCATGGACCTGGCCACGCGCCGGATCCGCGAGCTGGAGACCGGGAGCTTCGAGGTGTCGTCGCCGATCTGGTCGCCCGACGGTACCAGGATCGCCTTCCTGTCCGACAAGGGCGGGACAAACCAGATCCACATGATGTGGCTCGACACGCGCGAGACCGTGCAGTTGACCAACGTCGACCGCGCTCCGGGCGGAATCCGGTGGTCGCCCGACGGCACACGGATCTCGTTCACGATGTTCCTGCCCGAGACGGGATCGCCGCTGCCGATCAAGATGCCGGCCTTCCCGAGGGGTGCGAACCTCGCCAAGCCGGCCGTCGTCGAGGACCGCATGGGCTGGCAGCGCGACGGGCGCGGGTACACGCGCAGGGGGAACACCCAGATCTTCATCGTCGACGCGGAACTGGGCGGAACGCCCCGCCAGATCACCTCCGGCGAAAACTCGCACAACAACCCGCGCTGGGCGCCCGACGGCACGAAGCTCTACTTCAGCGCCGACCTGATCCCCGAGGAGGGCTATGAGCGCGGCAACTCGGAAGTGCACGCCATCGACCTCGCAACCCTGGAGATCACGACGCTGACCCACCGGCTCGGCCCCGACAACGGCCCGGCCCCGTCGCCCGACGGCAGCATGATCGCCTACACCGGCTACGACCAGAACGAGAACTACAGCAACCTGTCGAACCTGTACCTGATGGATGCCGACGGCCGCAACAGCCGCATGATCGCCGGCAACCTCAAGAACTCGCCCAGCGGCATCACCTGGGCGCCCGACGGCTCCGGCCTCTACTTCACGCTCGGCGAAGAGGGCTCGTCGAACCTCCATTTCGTGTCGACCGACGGGCAAATGGAGCAGGTCACCCACGGCGTCCACTACATCACGGGCGTCTCGATCGCAAAGACCGGGCGGGTCGCGGCCACGAACTCCACCTTCTATCGACCCAACTACCTGATCACCTTCGACCTGGACGACGCGAGCGAACTCGAGACCCTGGTCGACTACAACGAAGATGTCCTGAGCAACATCAGGCTCGGCGAGGTCGAGGAGATCTGGACCGAGTCCAGCGACGGCTGGCCGGTGCAGGGCTGGCTCATGAAGCCGGCCAACTTCGAGCCCGGCCAGAAGTACCCGCTGCTGCTGTGGATCCACGGCGGGCCGGTCGCGATGTACACCGTCCGCTGGAACTGGAATTGGCAGAACTTCGCGGCCGACGGCTACGCGGTCCTGTGGATGAACCCCCGCGGCAGCACCGGATACGGCCAGGACTTCATCAACGGCATCAACTACCTCTACCCCGGCAACGACTTCCACGACCTCATGGCCAGCGTGGACGCCGCCATCGACCGCGGCTTCATCGACGAGGACAACATGTTCGTCACCGGAAGCAGCGGGGGCGGCGTTCTCACCGCCTGGATCGTCGGCCACACGGATCGTTTCCGCGCCGCCGTGTCCCAGCGGCCGGTGATCAACTGGCACTCCTTCGTCGGCACCACCGACGGATCGGGCTGGTACCGGCGCTTCCGCTCCTTCCCCTGGGAGGACCCGATGGAGTACGCCGAGCGCTCTCCCCTCCACTACGTCGGCAACGTGACCACGCCGACCATGCTGCTCTCCGGCGTCGAGGATCTGCGCACCCCGATGCCCCAGGCCGAGGAGTTCTACCGGGCGCTCAAGGTCCTGGGCCAGGAGACCCTGCACGTCAAGATCCCCGACGAGTATCACGGATCCCGCTCGGTATCACACAGAATCATGACCCAGCTCTACCTGAAAGCCTGGTTCGACAAGTTCCGGGACAAACCGGTGGCGTAGGGTCACAGCGAAAGGAAGCACCATGACATTCCCAACCATGGCCATTGCAACGCTTGCCCTCCTCGCCGCCGCCTGCGCGCCACAGCCGGAAGCACCCGGGGCCGAAGCCGAGACCGAAGCCGAGCCCGAGACCATGCCCGACCCCGAGGAGGCCGCGGTCGTGGCCGCCGTCGAACAGCTCTTCGAGGCGATGCGCACCGGCGACAGCGAGATGGCGAGAGCGGTGTTTCACCCCGACGCCCGACTGGGCCGCGCCGGCGAGGACGGCATCAGCTTCCGGCCCGCCGACGGCTTCATCGAGATGATCGGCCAGCCCCGCGACGAGGTCTACGACGAGCCCGTCTGGGACTGGACCGTCCAGATCGACGGCCGCCTCGCCCAGATGTGGACCCGGTACGCGTTCTACCGCGACGAGGAGTTCTCGCATTGCGGCTGGGAAGGCTTCCAGCTCTACAAGGGAGACACCGGCTGGCAGATCACCCAGCTCATCGACACGATGTACCGTGGCGAGGACTGCTGGTATCCGCCGGGACGCGAGCCTGCGGCGTGAGAAAAGAACTCCCGGCCACCAATCCCGTCCTTTCGGCGGCCGCCGCCGCGCTGGTCGTGTCCGCGTGCGCGGCCCCGTCGGTCGCGCCCACCACCGCAGAGGTCGAAGCCCTCGCACAGTCGGTCAAGGACGCGATCACCACCGACGCGCTCATGACCTTCTCCGCGGCGATCACGGAACACGTCCGCCCGTCGGGGAGCCCCGGCGAGAACGCCGCGATCGACACCATCGTGGCCACGCTGGAGGCACACGGCGTTCCCGTCGTTGTGCACGAGCTCGACGCCTACGCCAGCGACCCCGTGTCGGCCTCCGTAACCATTCCCGGCACCGATTTCGCGCCCGCGGCGATCACCATGTCCTACTCGGCCCCGAGCGCCGGCACCGTCGGCGAGGTCGTCGACATGGGAACGCTCGCGGATCTGCCGCGGCTCGAGGTCGGCACCGGCGAGCGCCTCGTGATCGAGGGCGAGGAGTTCGGCGCCGAACTAACCGATTTGAACGGCAAGGTGGCCATCGTCGACGGCCAGCCGCGCAACGTGCCGACCATCGCGATGGAACGCATGGGCGCGGCGGCGGTCGTCTTCGTCAACCCCGAGGAGCGCCTCAACGAACTGATCGTGACGTCGACCTGGGGCAGTCCGTCCCTGATGAACCACCACCGGCTGCCGACGATCCCCGTGGCGCAGGTGGCCCGCAGCGCGGGTGAGGAGTTGCGCGCCCGCATGGCGGCAGGCCGGGTCGAGCTGCGCGTCGAGACCGAGGTTGCGACCGGGTGGAAGCCGATGCGGCTGGCCGTGGCCACGATCATGCCCGCCGGCGACGAGGACGCGCCGTACGTGGTTCTGGGGGGGCATATCGACGGGTGGCACCACGGCGCGACCGACGAAGCCGCCTCGAACGCGGCCATGCTGACGATGGCGCTGGCGTTTCACGAGGTGCGCGACCGGCTTCGCCACGGTCTGGTGGTCGCGTGGTGGCCCGGGCACAGCAACGCGCGCTACGCGGGGTCGACCTGGTTCGCCGACGAGTTCTTCACGGATCTGCGCACCCGCGGACTCGCCTACATGAACATCGACGGGGTCGGTCAGATCGACGCCAAACGCTTCGGGGCCTCCGCGTCCGAGGCGTTCGGGCCCTTCGCGGTGCGCGTGGTGTCGGAGACTCAGGGCGAAGCCATCTCACCGACGAGGCCGGGGCGCAATTCGGACCAGGCGTTCAACGGCGTCGGACTTCCCCTGCTCCAGTTCAACCACACCCGGCTCGCGGAAGACGGCGGCTACTGGTGGTGGCACACAACCGAGGACACCTTCGACAAGATCGACCCCGAGGTCCTGAAGACCGACACGGACATCTACGCGCACGCGCTGGCCGAGATGCTGGCCGGGGCGGCCTACCCGGTGAGTCTGGGCGCGCAGGTCGAGGCGCTGGCGGCGGCGACCGCGGCCCGTGACGAGGCGGCCGGTGGGGCCCTGCAGCTGGCAGGGCACCTCGGCGATCGGATGGAGCGCCTCCACCGGGTCGCCGCCGAACTGGACGAGCGCGCCGCCGCGGGTACGATCGGGCCTCTCGATCAGCTGGCCTTCCTGCGGCCTCTTCACCGCGTCATGTACGTCCCCCTGAACAACTACCACCCCGATCCGGGCGTCAGCCTGGGCCCGCTGCCCGGCCTGGCTCCGGCACGGATTCTCGCCGAGGAAGACGCTGGCGGCGACCGACGCGGCTTTGCGCTGCCGGTGCTGGTGCGGGAGCGGAATCGCCTGATCGAAGCGGTGGACGAGGCGTTGCTGGTCGGCGGTTCGATCAGAGGGGAGCGCGCTCGGTAGCCACGCGGGTCCCGCCCGACGGGATCACCCCGGCCCACCCGGTTGACCCGCACAGTTGCCCCGTCTCGGCTCGGGCACACTATTGGTGCAGGTGCAGTCACACACACGAACGCATTGCCGCAATGCCGCGAACGAGATCGAAGACGAAGCTCTCCAGGCTCCTCTCCAGGCTCCTTCCCCGTTTGCTCCCGGCCCTCGTCCTGGCAGCATCCGCCGGCGCCTGTACGTCGGCCGATGCTCCATCCCACGGAACCGGCGACTGGCCCGCGTACGGACGCGACGCGGGCGGCACCAGGTTCTCGCCGCTCGACCGGATCACTACGGAAAACGTCGGCGCCCTCGAGGTCGCGTGGCAGTGGGAGACGGACGAGGTGCCCATCGCGGGTCCGGTCGCTCCGATTCGGGGTCAGCAGGTGCGGCCCGGCAACTTCGAGACGACCCCGGTCGCCTACAACGACACGCTCTACTTCACGACTCCGTACAACCGCGTGATCGCGCTGGACGGCAGCACCGGCGAGACGATCTGGGACTACGACCCCCGCACCGTCGAGTGGGGGCAGCCCCCGAACGGGACGGGCTTCGTGCACCGCGGGGTCGCGGTGTGGAACGGGCGCGCGGGACGCCGCGTTTTCCTCAACACGCGCTGGCGGCTGATCGCGCTGGACGGAGCCACCGGCGAGCCTGTCGAGTCCTTCGGGCACCGGGGCGAGATCGACCTTACCGAGAATCTCCTCTGGCGCACGAACCGGCTCCATTACACGCAGACGTCGCCGCCGGTCGTCTTCGAGGACCTGCTGATCATCGGCAACGGCGTCTGGGACGGCTTCGTCTACCCGCGCGACCCGCCCGGCAACATTCAGGCGTTCGACGTTCACACCGGCGAGCTGATCTGGTCCTTCAACCTGATTCCGCAGCCCGGCGAAGCGGGGAACGAGACCTGGGAGGACGGCAGCTGGGACTACACGGGTCATACCAACGCCTGGGCGCCGATGGTAGTGGACGAGGAGCGGGGGCTGCTCTTCGCCGGGATCGGGACGCCGTCCAACGACTACTACGGCGGCCACCGGAAGGGCGACAACCTCTACGCGGAGGCGCTGGTCGCGCTCGACGCCCGCAGCGGCACGCTGGCGTGGCACTACCAGACGGTGCACCACGGGCTGTGGGACTTCGACCTTCCCGGCGCGCCGGTACTCTTGACGATCGAGCCGGACGGCGCGCCGCTCGACGCGGTGGCGGTGGCCGGCAAGACCGGCTTCGTGTACACCTTCGACCGCGATACCGGTGAACCCGTCTGGCCCATCGAGGAGCGCCCCGTGCCGGCGAGCGACGTGCCCGGCGAGGTCGCCGCCGCCACGCAACCCTTCCCTACCCGTCCGCCCCCGTTCGCCCGGCAGGGATTCACGCGCGACGACCTGATCGACCTCACCCCCGAGTTGCGCAGCCAGGCGGAAGCCCTGACCGCGGGATACCGGTTCGGCCCCCTCTTCGAACCGCCGTCCCTGGAGGGCACGATCACGATGCCGGGCATTCTCGGGGGCGGAAACTGGGGCGGCGCGGCCTTCGATCCCGGCACGGGCGTCCTCTTCGTCAAGTCGTCGGAAGACCCGAGCCTGCTGACGATCGGGCCGGCCGATCCCGAGACCACGGTCGCCGACTACGCCATCGACCGGGGCGCGCCCCGCACCCTGCGGATCGGCAACGTCCCCATCACCAACCCGCCGTGGGGCACGCTGACCGCCATCGACATGAACGCCGGCGAGATCCTCTGGCAGGAGGCAGTGGGCGAGCGGCCCGAGGTACGGAGCGACCCGGCGCTGGCGGGGGTGGCGTTGCCGGCGCGGCTCGGCGTTGTCGGTCCGCCCGGCCCCTTTGCGACGGCCGGCGGGCTCGTGTTCCTCACCGGAGGATCGGACGTGCTGTACGCGTTCGACGCAGCCGGCGGCGAGGTGCTGTGGGAGGGCCGGCTGCCGGCACGTGGCTACGCGAACCCGATGACCTTCCGTACGCGGCAGGGGCGTCAACTCGTGGTGATCGCGACCGGTGGCCCCGAGGGCGGCACGCTGATCGCGTTCGGTCTGCCGGAGTAGCGCGCGATGGTCGGGGTCAGGCACCGCACGAAGGCCGGGTTCGCGGCGGGAGCGCGGCTGGCGGCCTGTGGACTGCTCGCCCTGACCGTCCCGGGCTGCGGGGGCGACACGGCGGTCTCCGCGCCGGATGTCGCCACGGTCGATATCGAGCCCGCGGAGATGCTGCTGGTCGGCGTGGGCGACGGCGCGAGCTTCACCGCGACCGCGCGCGACGCCGACGGCTTCTTCGTCGCGGCCACCGCCGAGTGGTCGATCGACAGGCCCGCGGTCGCGACCATGTCGGAGGCCGGCTTCGCCTCGGCGATCTCCGCCGGCACCGCGACCGTCACCGCCACGATCGGCGGGGTGAGCGCCACGGCCCGGCTCGAGGTCTACGTTCCCGCGAGGATCGGTCACTACACGGTCGGCCAGAGCTACTACGGCCGCCGGGACTACGTGGAGTACATACCGGGCACCCTGCCCGTGATCCTGTCATCGTCGCACGGCGGCGCCATGACGCCGACCGAGATCCCCGACCGGAGCTACGGTGTCGTTCGCAATGACCTGAACTCGCTCGAGCTGACCGTGGCCATGCGCCAGGCGCTGATCGACCTGACGGGCCAGGCTCCGCACGTCATTTACTCCCACCTGCACCGCAGCAAGCTCGACGCCAACCGCGAGATCGTCGAGGCGGCCCAGGACAACCCGTATGCCGAGCAGGCGTGGGAGGAGTTCCACGACTGGATCATGGTCGCACGGACCGCCGTCGCCGCGGACTACGGCAAGGGCATGTACTTCGATATTCATGGTCACGGCCACGACATCGAGCGCCTCGAACTCGGCTACCTCCTGACCTCGGAGGAACTGAACCGGCCCGACATCGCCCTCAACTCGCTCGCGGTGGTCGCCGAGACGAGCATCCGGGATCTGGGCCGCACCTCTCCGATCCCGTTTTCGCAGCTGCTGCGCGGACCGAAGTCGCTGGGGGGTCTTTTCGCGGAGGAGGACATCCCGTCGGTGCCCAGTCCCACCGACCCCGGGCCCGGCGATGCCCCGTATTTCCGCGGGGGATACAACACGCGCGAGTACGGCTCGTTCCAGGACGCCGAAGTGGTCAGCGGCATTCAGATCGAGCATCACTACCGCGGCGTGCGCGACACCCCCGACAACCGGTTCGTCTACGCGGCCAGGGCCGCAGGGGTCATCCGGGATTTCATGCTCGAGCACTACGGGTTCTTCGAGACGGGAGGCGTGGCGCCGGCACGGTGACGCGGCAACCTTTCCCGGTCCATGGTGTCCTACTTAACAGAGCCCGTGCCCCAGGTACCAAAGGTCCGACCGATGCGATCCTTGATAGCCGCCGCCCGAAAACCGTACGCCGCAGTCGTCACCGCACTCGCGTTGGGGCTCGTACCGCCTGCCGCCCATGCGCAGACGGGCGGCATCGTGGGACAGGTCACTGAAGCGAGCACCGGACAGCCGCTCTCGGGTGCCCGGGTGGCGGTGGAGGGAACCGGGCATCTGACCCTGACCAACGATGCCGGACGTTACATGCTGGAGGGTGTGCCCGCCGGCGAGCGAACCGTGACGGTCGAATTGTTCAGCTACGCGCCCCAGCGAATGCAGGTGACGGTCTCAGCGGGCCAGACGACCGTGCTCAACCTCGTGCTGAGGCCGCAAGCGGTGGAGCTGGACGAACTCAGAATCAGGACGGGACAGCCCCGGGCCGAGGCGCTGGAGCGCGCGCGGACCGACCCGTCGGTGGTGGCCGTCCAGTTCGCCAGGGCTCTGGACTTCAACACGGAATCGTACGCGCACATCGAGGAAAACGACTTCCGCCTCGTCAGCGCGTCTCCGCTGTCCACCTTCTCGATCGATGTCGACCGTGCGTCCTACGCGAACATCCGCCGCTTCATCCAGGCCGGCGACCGGCCGCCGATCGACGCGGTGCGCATCGAGGAGATGATCAACTACTTCCCCTACGACTGGGGCAACGTGACGGGTGATCATCCCTTCTCGGTAACCACCGAGGTGTGGGAGGCCCCCTGGAAGCGCGACCACCGGCTGGTCCGCATCGGTCTGCACGCCGAGTCGATCGACACCGCGGACCTGCCGCCCGGCAACCTCGTTTTCCTGCTCGACGTCTCCGGCTCGATGACGCCGCCGGACAAGCTGCCGCTGCTCAAGAAGGCGTTCGGGCTGCTGGTGGATCAGCTGCGGCCGGTGGACCGGGTCGCGATCGTGGTGTATGCGGGCGCGGCGGGACTCGTTCTGCCGTCGACCCCCGGCGATCGGAAGGGCGAGATCCTGGCAGCGCTGGACGATCTGCAGGCAGGCGGCAGCACCGCGGGTGGGGCCGGGCTCAGGCTGGCATACGACGTGGCGCGCAAGCACCACATCGACGGTGGGAACAACAGGGTGATACTCGCGACGGACGGCGACTTCAACGTCGGCGCGTCGAGCGACGCCGAGATGGTACGCCTGATCGAGACGGAGCGTGAGAGCGGCACCTTCCTCACGGTTCTCGGGTTCGGCACGGGCAATCTCAAGGACTCGAAGATGGAGCAGATCGCCGACCACGGGAACGGCAACTTCCACTATGTGGACGGGCTGCTCGAGGCCCGCAAGGTGCTTGTGGAGGAGATGGGAGGGACGCTACTGACCCTCGCGAAGGACGTGAAGCTCCAGATCGAGTTCAACCCGGCCCGGGCGGCCGGGTACCGGCTGATCGGCTACGAGAATCGCCTGCTTGCCGACGAGGATTTCAACGACGATACAAAGGACGCGGGCGAACTGGGGGCCGGGCACACGGTCACGGCGCTCTACGAGGTCGTGCCCGCGGGGGTCGAGGTGCCGCGGGGCGATGTCGATGCCCTGCGATACCAGCCGCAGCCCGACGACCCGCCGCTATCCGATTTCGACGACGAACTGATGTACGTGAAGGTGCGCTACAAGGACCCCGACGGCACGCTGAGCAAGCTCCTGCAGCAGGCGGTGGCCGACCGGCCGCGGTCGCCTTCGACGGACTTCCGGTTCGCGGCGGCGGTGGCGGGCTTCGGCATGCTGCTGCGCAATTCGGAGCACGCGGGCGACCTTGACCTGGACGACGTGGTGACGCTGGCCGAGAAGGGCAAGGGCGACGATCCGCGTGGCTACCGGGGCGAGTTCATCCGGCTCGTGGAGGCGGCTCGCGATCTGAGATTGCTGAAGCCTACCACACCCGGCTGACGCCGTACCGGTCGAACACTTCGTCCCGCGAGACCAGCACCAGTCCGTGCGAGGCCGCCTGGGCCATCAGCATCCTGTCAAACGGGTCTCGATGGGGACCCGGCAGGCGCCCGGCCAGGGACGCGTCCTGCACGCCGATCGGCAGCTCCCGGAACCCCTGGCCGACAATGGCCCCGGCCATGTCGAAGGCCGCCTCTTCGGGCAGCGGCAACTTCCCGAGCCGGTATTTGGTGGCGAGCTCCCAGGCAGTGGCGGCACTCACGAAGATTTCGTGCGCCTCGTCGGCGATGAGCCGGTACGCCCTGGTCGAAAGTCTGTCGCTGTCGGCGATCCACCACACGAACGCATGCGAATCCAGGAGGAGCCGCAAGCTATTCTCCCTCCCACGCTTTCAGTTCCTTCTCCGGGAGCGGATCGAAGAAGTTGTCGGGAATGACGACCTTGCCCTTCAGTATGTCGGGTTGCCGCTTGACGCGCGGATTGTAGGACACGAGACGCGCAACCGGCCTGCCTCGACGGGCGATGATGACCTCATCGCCAGCCTCAACCTGAGCCAGCAGCCGCGAGAGGTTGGTCTTCGCTTTGTGGACGTTGACGGTCGGCATGCGGTATGTCCGGGTGGGAAGTACATATCTAGCTAGAAATCTAGCTAACTTGACCGCTCAGTCAATCCTGCGGCTAGCCCTGGGCTGCCCAGGCCGCCAGAATCTCCGCCTCCATGTCGGCAGGCAGCCCCGCCCTGGGCTCCGCGCGCCGCTCCTCCGGCAGCGTGTTCCACCATTCGACGGTTTCGCGGGCCGTGTCGCCGATGGGCCTGAATGTGAGGCCGGCTTCGACCGCGGCCGCGACCGAGACCTGGTTCATGCCGATCGTCTCGCCCTCGGGCGGCACCCAGTTGGTCATGTGGCCCCACGGGCGCACCTCGTGCTCGGCCATGAACTCGGTGGGCACCCAGGTGAAGGTCGCGTCCGAGCCCAGGGCGGCGCGGATCTCCTCGAGCATTGCGCCGAACTGCTGCACCTCGCCCGTGGCGTTGTAGGTGCCGGCGTTGCCGGACGTCTCGACCAGCCGCACGATCCACTCGGAGAGGTCGCGCGCATCGATGTTCTGCACCGGGTCCGAGGTTGAGTTCGGCGCCATCATCTCGCCGCCGCGGGCGACCCGCACCGGCCAGTAGGTCCACCGATCCGTGTTGTCGCCGGCGCCGACGATCAGCCCCGGCCGCACGTTGATCGCGCCTTCGCCGAACACTTCCGTGTTGATCGCCTCGCACCGGGCCTTCATCGGCCCGTATTCGCGCATGTCCTCGACGTCCGGGGCGGACAGCTGCCCCACCGGGTAGCTCTCGTCGATGCCCACCGCGGCGAAGTCCGCGTAGGCCGAGATCGAGGACACGAAGAGGTAGCGGTCGACCTGGCCGCGCAGCACGTCCGTCGTCATCGCCACCCAGCGCGGGATCGACGCCGAGTTGTCGATGACCGCGTCCCACTCGCGTCCTTCGAGCGCGCTGAGGTCGTTGTCGCGGTCTCCGATCAGGTGCTCCACGCGCTCGAAGTAGTCGTGGAAGAAGGGCGGCTGCGTGCGGCCGCGTGTGAAGATCGAGACTTCGTGGCCCCGGTCGAGCGCGTACTTGACCTGGTAGGGGCCGATGAAGCGCGTGCCTCCGAGGATGAGGATCCGCTGCGGCCCGGGCGAGTCCCCGCCACCCTCGCCCGCCGGGGCGCAGGCCAGCGGCCCGAACGCGCCGAGAACGCCCAGCGCTCCACCGGCTCGCACTGAATTCCTCACAAAATCACGTCGTGTCTGGTTCCACATCTTCAGCCGTCCCTTGTGTAGTCGTCCGTGGGCGATCCTTCGCCGCCGTGAAGTCATCGTATCCGTTGTGAAGCCGTTCTCGCCACTCACGCCTCCGTCCGCGGGGCCGGCAACCGTGGCCCATCGCCGCCGTGCCCTTGCCCCGCCTGCCTCCGCAGCCGTACTAATGTCTCCTGGATCCAAGGCTCTCGTGCGCCGCCGAGGATCGGTGGCGGAACGAGCCGCCGACCCCTGGCTGGAGGTCACGATGGTGGAAGTTGATCGCAAGACCTTCCTCGCAAGCCTTCCCGCTGGTGCTCTCGCCGCCATGTCGCACGAGGACAAGGCCGAGGAACTCGAGCACTACATGGAAGAAGAGCTGGACAAGAAGATCGCCGCCCGGCGTGGCGAAGCGGACGGGGAGGCCGGCTCGATCATCACCCTTGAGGAGCTGGAGGAGCAGGAAGCCCGGTCTCCTCGCGGCACCGGCCGCCTCTTCATGCCGCGCGAGGACGAGTTCCCGCCGCTCCCCGACAAGCCGACGGTACTCGACTTCTTCAAGCTGCGCTTTGCACCGGCGAACCACGTGCTGCAGAGCGCCACCCACGCGCTCAGGACGGGGCAGCCAGAGCGCACCGTCTTCGCGTGCCTCATGCACGACGTGGTCCTCAACCTGATCAAGGTGGACCATGGCTGGTGGGGCGCCCAGCTCGTCGAGCCCTACGTGGACGAGCGCGTCGCCTGGGGCATTCGCTACCACGCCGCGCTGCGCTTCTACCCGGATGAGGAGTACGGGTACGAGTATCCGGAGATGTACAACCGCATCTTCGGGCACGACTACGTGCCGGAGCCCTACATCAAGCAGGCCTACGAGTACGCGCGCAACCACCGCTGGTACGGCGAGGCGCGGCTGATCACGGTGAACGACACCTACGCGTTCCAGGACGACATGGACGTCGACATCAACGAGTTCACCGACATCATCGGGCGCCAGTTCAAGCAGCCGAAGGAGGGGCTGGGCTACGACAACAGCCCGGTCGCGCACATGTGGCGCACCATCGCGTTCCCGAACAGGCCGCTGTAGGGGGACCGCTCAGGCCGGGAAGGGTATGGCAAGTCAGGGCCGCGGTAATTGATTTCCCACTGACACACCTTTATTTAATCGTTTCGCCACCCTCCTAACCGTTTTTCCACGACGGTATCCGTGAGTAGTAAGGAACCACGCCATGAAGACACGCAGCACGATCCCGCCGACCCTCCTGATCCTGGCGCTGGCGGCCCTCGGCGCCACGCAGGCCGCCGCCCAGGAAATCGCACGGGTCGAGGTCAGCCCCGCCACGCTCTCCCTCGAGGTCGGCGAGACGGCCACCGTTTCCGCCACCGCCTACGACGCCGGCGGCAACGTCGTCGAGGTCCCCTTCCTCTACTTCTCCCGCGGCGGCCGCGGCAGTCTGGCCGTCAACCGCACGACCGGCGAGGTCGAGGCGTTCAAGGGCGGTGAGTTCGAGGTGATGGCTCGCGCGCTGGGCCCCACACGGATCAGCGGCACCATGATGGTCACCGTCGCCTTCCCGCCGCTCGACCGGATCGAGATCTCGGAGGACGGCGGGCGCTACTACGTGGGCGTCACGATGCGCCACAAGGCCACGGTCATCGACCAGGCCGATGACGCGCGCGACGTGCCGGTCACCTGGAGCACCTCGGACGCGTCCGTCGCCATGGTCGACCGTTTCGGCGTCTTCTCGGCACACACACCCGGCGAAGTCACCCTCTCGGCCACCGCCGAGGGCGTGGTCGGCAGCATCACCTACCAGGTCGCGGACAACCCGGTCAGGGCAATGGCTGTGGAGGCCAGCCAGGCCCGCGGACGGACCGGCGATGTCATTCACTTCGCGCCCACAGCCAGCGACGCGGGCGGCGGGACCGTTGCCGACATCCCGGTCACCTTCGGGCTGATCTCCGACCCCGACATGGTCGCCACCGCCGACTTCCCGCCGGCCGAGGTCGACGACAGGGGCCGCTTCGTGGCCTACAAGCCGGGTGTCTACACGGTCACGGCGAGCGTCCCGGGCCAGACCGCGCACGCCACGGTCGAGATCCTGCCCCGGCACGTCGCCGAGGAGGTGCAGCTGGTCGGCCACGCGCCGGTGCGCAACGTGTCCACGTCCGATCTCTGGGTGTGGGAGGGCGTCGATGGCCGCGACTACGCGATCACCGGCACGCACAGCGGCCACGGCAGCACGTATTGGTGGGATGTCACCGACCCCGCGAGCCCGGTGCTGACCGATTCGCTCATCGTCGATGCCCGCACGACCAACGACGTCAAGGTCTCGGAGGACGGCGAACTCTGCGTGATCTCACGCGAGGGCGCGTCCAACCGGCGAAACGGCATCGTCATCGTGGACTGCACCGATCCCCGCAATATCGAGATCATCTCCACCTACGACGACGAGCTCACCGGGGGCGTGCACAACCTCTTCATTTATGACGACCACGTGTACGCGGTGAACAACGGGATTCGCTTCGACGTGATCAACATCGAGGACCCGGCCAACCCGCACCGCGTGGGCCGCTTCGAGCTCGACACGCCCGGGCACGCCATTCACGACATCTGGATCGTCGATGGCATCGCCTACACGTCGAACTGGAACGACGGCGTCGCGGTCATCGACGTCGGCGGCGGGGACCGGGGCGGCAGCCCCTCCAACCCGGTCGAGATCGCGCGCTTCCGCGACATCGGGGGCGCCACCCACGCGGCGTTTCCGTACCGGAGCCCCACGGGCAAGTTCTACATCTTCATGGGCGACGAGATCGGCGCACCCGCATTCGACGGCCAGGAGGACGGCCGCACGCCCGAGTTCATGTCCGGCTACATCCACGTGGTCGACTTCACCGACCCCGAGAACCCGGAGGAAGTAGCGCGCTACGAGATCCCGGAGGCCGGCTCGCACAACATGTGGATCGACGAGGACCGCCTGTACGCGGCGTTCTACCAGGGGGGCCTGCGCGTGCTCGACATCTCGGGCGAGCTGAAGGGCAACCTGTACCACCAGGGCCGTGAAATCGCCGTGTACAAGTCGTACGATCCCGACGGCGTCGTGGCCAACGCGCCCTTTACCTGGGGACCGCAGATCCACAAGGGCAACCTGTTCTTTTCCGAGTACTTCTCGGGCATGTGGGCGGTGAAGCTCCAGCCGCGGCGGACGCTGATTCCGTGATGCACAAGGCTGGACTTGCGGTCGCGGTCGTATGGGCCGCGGCCGCGCTGACGGCCATCGCGCCGCCCGCCCGGGCCACCGCCCAGTCGTATTGGGTCTACGTCGCCGCCGAATCCGAGGACGAGGTTTCCCTGCTGCGCTATGACGCGGGCGGCGACCTCGTCGTCGAAAAGACGATCACCACCGGGTGGCTCGCGGCCGAGATCGAGGCGCCGCACGGCCTCGCCATGGACCCGGCCGGCGAGTACTGGTACCTCACCCTGGGACACGGCTTCCCGAACGGCCGCCTCGTCAAGTACGAGACGGGGTCGGACACCATCGTGGGCGTAGCCGACCTCGGCCTCTTCCCGGCCACGATCGCCATTCCGCCGCACGGCGCCCTGGCCCTCGCGGTCAACGCGAACTTCCACGGCGACCACGTGCCGTCGACCGTCACGATCGTCGATCTCGAGACCATGTACCCGATCGCCGACGTGGTCACGTGCACGATGCCCCACGGCTCCCGCTTCAGCGCCGACGGCTCGAAGCACTACTCGGCGTGCATGATGGACAACCAGCTCGTCGAGATCGACGGCGCCACACTCGACGTGACCCGCCGCCTCGACCTCATCGCCAACGAGCCCGCACACGCCCCGATGGACGGACATATGGCCATGGCGCCGCCCGGCGGCGCGGACTGCTCGCCCACCTGGACGACCCCCCACCCCGACGGCACGCGCGTCTTCGTTCCCTGCAACAAGGGCGACGCGATCCTCGAGATCGACCTCGCCACATGGCGCGTCACCCGCCGCATGGAGGCCCCCGGCGCGCCGTACAACCTGGACCTGACGCCCGACGGCTCCACGCTCCTCGCCACCCTTAAGGGCAGCGCGAAGCTGGGCATCTGGGATGTCGATTCGGGCGAACTGCTTCACCTCATCGACTCGCAAATGCGCGTCACGCACGGTGTCGTCGCCACCCCCGACGGCCGTTACGCCATCGTGTCCGTCGAGGGCATCGGCGGCGATCCGGGCACCGTGGAAGTCATCGAAATCGCGTCGGGCACCCGCGTCGCATCCGCCGAAATCGGCAAACAGGCAGGAGGGATCGCACTATGGAGGATGGAAGGATGAACAAGCGCGCCGTTCTGCTCGCGGCAACCCTTGCCGCGTGGGCCTGCCAGCCGGCTCCCCCGGAGAGTGCGGAGAACGAACCCGGCTGGCGCTGGTCCGATGAGCGGGTCATGGAAACCGTCAACGCAGTGCGGGCGGGCCGCAGCCTCCAGCCCGAGTCGTGGCCGGACGGCGCGCGCGTCGCGGTGCTGCTTTCCTTCGACGTCGACAACGAGACCGTCCTTGGCCTGCGCTACGGCGACGCCACCGTCGGCTCCCTGTCGCAGGGACAGTACGGCGCCCGCGTCGCCCTGCCGCGCGTCGTCGACCTGCTCGACCGCGAGGGCATCCCGGCTTCGTTCTTCGTCCCCGCGGTCAGCCTCATCCTCAATCCCCACCAGATCGACGTTATCCAGGCTGCGGGACACCACGAGTTCGCGATCCACGGCTGGATCCACGAACTCAACTCCAGCCTCGACGCCGAAACCGAGCGCGCCCTCCTCGAGCGCGCGGTCGACTACATGACCGAGGTCACCGGCACCCGCCCCCTGGGCTACCGCGCCCCGTCCTGGAACTTCAGCCCCAACACCCTGGACATCCTCCGCGACATGGACTTCTTCTACGACTCGTCGCTGATGGCCGACGATCGTCCCTACGAGATCAACGCCCACGGCGAGCCCACCGGCATGGTCGAGTTGCCCGTCGAGTGGATCATGGACGACGCGCCGGTCTTCAATCCGCGCGGCGCCAGCTACTCGCACCCGCGCGACGTGCTCGAGGTGTGGAAGGACGACTTCGACGGCGCCTACGAGGAGGGCACGATGTTCCTCCTCACCATGCATCCGCACGTGATCGGGCACCGGTCGCGGATCGTGGTGCTGGAAGAGCTGATCGAGTACATCCAGGGGCACGAAGGGGTGTGGTTCGCCACGCACCTGGACGCGGCGCGGTACGTCGCCGAGCAGGCGGGGCTGTAGGGAAGGTATGATTGCTAGCACAAAATGCTAGCATTACATTGTCCTGGCACCGGATTGGACCGACAACCTGTTTTCGAGAGGAAGGGCACCGAGTCCCATGGGTTCCACGATCACCGTTCGGCGCATCCGCCCGGGTGACAAGGCCTGGCTGAGGCGCGAGGCGCACCGCGCCGGCATTTCCATGGAGGAGTTCGTCCGTCGGCTCATTCGCGAGGAACGAGAGAGGTCCCCAGGTCGCGTCAAACCGTCCGAGGCGTTTCGACGCCATTTCGGTCCTGAGCATGGTGTCGAACTTCCAGCGACCCGTGGCTACGGCTACAGGACGGTCCAGTTCCGGGACGGGGAGTAGCAGCGGTGTCGTGGCTGCTCGACACGAATGTCGTCTCGGAGATGATGCGACCCCACCCGGAGCCGAGGGTCGCGCGGTTTCTGGACAGCGCCGGGGGCGGGGGACTTCATGTCAGCGCGATCACGGTGTTGGAGATTCTCAACGGCATCCGCAACCTCGCCCGTAACCCGCGTCGAGACGACCTTGGACGACGCTTCCGCAACATCATGACGCTGATCTTCGAAGACCGTGTACTCGATTGGACCGCGGCCGATGCCGAGGAAAGTGCCCGCATCATGGAGGAAAAGCGACGGCTGGGAGAGCCCCTGGACAGCCATTTGCCGGACGCAATGCTTGCCGGCACGGCGGCGAACCGCGGGCTGGCGCTCGTCACGCGCAACACGCGCGACTTTCGCAACACGGGTATCGCCGTGATCAATCCGTGGGACAATGCGCTCGCGTAACGGGAGACCTGCGGCGGCAATCGCGGTCGGCGTGGCGGTCACGGTTGTCGGCTCGGGCCTGGACGCTCAGGCGCCGACCGATACCTACGCCACCACCTCGCCCTGCGACGACACCCCACCGCCCGCCGGCGCCACGCTCACGCCCAGCCGCGACCTGTATTGCGTCTTCCTCACCGCGCGGCCCGGCCTCGAGGGCATGTCGGGCCGCCTCGAGCTGCGGACGCCGCATTCGCCCTTCGGCGTAGCGGTCAACGCCGCCGGAAACCACCTGTACGACGGGATCCTCACGCTCGACGGCCTCCCCGACCCCGCCACCCTCGGCGACTACGACCACATCGTCGCGTGGTTGGCCACCCCCCTCTTCGACACGGTCGTCAACCTCGGCCCCGTCTCGAACGGCACCCGCAGCATCGGCGAGGTCAGCCTCAACAAGTTCATGATCCTGGTTTCGGCGGAGCCGCGTCCCGACGCCCCGGAGTGGGAGGGTCGGCTGCTCCTCCGTGCGACCTCTCCCAGCGCGCGGATGTCGCCTCCCGACCTGCAGGAGTACATCATCGGAGCGGGGGCGGGCGGAAGCGGCACCGGAATGGCGGGCCACGACCATGCCGGAATGGGCACCGACGCGGCCAACGGTCCCTGGCCCCGCCCCTCCATGATGCCCGGTCTCACAATGTTCCCCGCGCTCATGGCGCTGGATCCCCCCACCGCCGCCCCGTACCTGCCCGGCACCGACATCGACCCGGCCACCCTGCCACTCGCGAGACCCCGCGACCTGATCCAGCTCGGCGACGGCGACGAGATCGACCTGGAGGCGGGGCTCGTGCGGCGCCGCATACGCAGCCGCGACTACGTCATGTACGGCTTCAACGGCCAGTACCCGGGACCGCTGCTGCACGTGCCCGAAGCCGCCACGATCACCGTCAACTTCACGAACTCGATCGCCTGGCCCACGACGATCCATTGGCACGGCCTGCGTCTCGACAACGCGTCCGACGGCGTCCCCGGAGTCACCCAGGAACCGGTCGAACCCGGCGAGACCTTCCGATACGAGATCCACTTCGCGGACCCGGGGCTCTACTGGTACCATCCCCATCACCGCGAGGATGTCCTGAAGGACCTCGGCCTCTACGGCAACATGCTGGTCGAGCCCAGCGCACCCGACTACTTCGGGCCCGTGGACCGGGAAGAGTTCCTCATGGTGGACGACTTCCTCATGACCGGCGACGACCCCCTGCCCTTCGGCCTCGAGCGCTCCACCCACTCGTTCATGGGGCGCTTCGGCAACCTGATGCTCACCAACGGCGAGCCCGACTACGAGCTGGAGGTCACCGAGGGCGAGGTGATCCGCCTGTACCTGACCAACGTGTCCAACACGCGGACGTTCAACCTGTCGTTCGAGCGGGAAGGGGGAGGCGGCGGCCAATCGCCGGCCGCGCGTATCAAGGTGGTCGGCACGGACATCGGCGCCTTCGAGCGCGAGGAGTGGGTCGAGAGCATCGTGCTGAGCCCCGCCGAGCGCTACATCGTGCACGTGCGCTTCGAGGAGGCGGGCGACTATGCGCTGGTCAACCGCGTGCAGGGGATCGACCACCTGGCGGGCGCCTTCTTCCAGGAGACGGACAGGCTGGGAACGGTGCGTGCGGCATCGGCCCCCACCGGGCCGGACGCCGGACCCTCACCCGCTTCGCCCGCCTTCGACACGCTGCGCACCAACCTCCCCGCCGCTCGCGAGATCGCCCTCCTGCGCGAGCACTTCGACGACCCCATCGACCACGAACTCACCTTCACCCTGGAAGCCTCGGGCATCCCCTTCGTGGTGGACCGGCTGATGCGCTTCGATTCCGCCTATTTCCACCCGGTGGAGTGGAGCGGGACGATGCCGATGATGAACTGGAACTCGTCGTCCGCGGAGGTGCGCTGGATCGTGCGGGAGCCCTCGACCGGCCGCGAGAACATGGACATTGCGTGGCGGTTCGAGGTAGGGGACGTGGTCAAGATCCGCCTGCACAACGAGCGGCGCTCCTTCCACGCCATGCAGCACCCGTTCCATATCCACGGCCAGCGCTTTCTGGTGCTCAGCCGCAACGGGGTCCCCAACGAGAACCTTGCGTGGAAGGACACCGTGCTGCTGCCCACGGGAACCACGACCGACATCCTGCTGGAGGTCACCAACCCCGGCAGCTGGATGGCGCACTGTCACATCTCGGAGCACCTGGAGGCCGGGATGCGGATGCTCTTCGAGGTGACCGAACCGGCCGAGCTGGGGGGAGGCGGTTAGCGCCAAAGGAGGCGTCTAGCGCCAGAGGAGGCGGCTAGCGCCGCCCTTCCCAGGCCGCAGCCAGGCCACGGTCGAAGGTCATGAGGTCGCGGGGCTCGTGGCGGATACAACACGCGAGGTGGACGAGGTCGCGGGCTTCCAGGCCGGGATAGCGATCCGCGAGACCACGGGCCAGTTCGATATCGACCCGCTCGACGGACCAGACTTCCGACACGCTGCCGTCGACGAGTGCGAAGGCGGCCGAGGCAGTGCCCCGCCTGCCCAGCTTGACGTATCGGTGCAGGATTTCCTGGAGAACTTCGACCGAGGTCACCAGCCTGAGGTTTCGAAGCCGCGCATCGCGGAAGAAGCCGCGCGCCTGGCCCTGCAGAGGATGCTCCGCCCCCACGTGGTACATGAACACGTTTGTGTCAACGAAGATCAATCGACCTCCAGGTCCGGATATCGCGTCTCCACGAGCATCCGCTTGACCTCCGTCCAATCCGGTTCCCGAGCCCCGGGGGGATGCCGTGCATCGCACTCGGCGGTAAACCGCTCCAGCTCCTCGACGGTGAACAGGCGCGGACGCGCCGACGCCAGCTTCTCCTCCGCCGCCTCTCGCATCCACCGTCCCAGCGACTTGCCTTCGCGTTCGGCCTGGGCCCGGTACCGGGCCTTGGCGGTTTCCTTCACGACAAAATGTATGCGTGACATGACCAATCCTGTGCAATGAAGTGGCGCATGGTGCAATATTATGGTGCAATATAATAATCCACTTTACCGGGTCAAGGCGACGCCGGCGGCTACCGCGCCAGCTCCAGCCTCCCGTCCACGAACACCCGGCGCGGCACCACCCGGTAGTCGAACGGGTGCCCCTCGAGGATCACGAAGTCGGCATCCTTGCCCACCTCGATGCTGCCGATGCGGTCGTCCATGTCGAGCATCTCTGCCGCGTTCAGCGTCGCCATCTTCAGCGCCTCGACCTCGGGCACCCCGTTTCGGAACGCCCACGCCGAATTGAGGATCGGTTCGCCGCCCAGGCGCCCGATCGGCGAGGCGCGGCGCGATGCACCCGGGCCATAGAACGCCACCTTCACGCCCGCGCGGGTCAGGATCGCGGGTCCCTCGACGCTCCAGCCCTCGCCGCCCCCGCGGATATCCGAGGCGTAGCTTCCGGAGTTGCCGAGTATCACGCCGGCGCCGAGCGACGCGAGTTCGTCCGCGAACCTGTGCGCCTCGACCCCTCCAGTGAGGACGAGCCGCAGGTCGTAGAGGCTCGCCAGCGAGATCGCCGACCTGATCTCCGGTTCCCGGTCGGCGTGGACGACCGCCGGCACCTCACGCCGCAGCACCGGCAGGAGCGCCTCCATGCGCGGGTTGTACCCGGGGTCCGTGGGACTGGCGCCGGGGCCCCGGGTGCTGGCGTAGGCGCGCGCCGAGTCCAGGGTCAGCATGACCACCGTGGGTTCCGTCAGATCCCAGCGGTTGTGCGCCTCGAACGTCATCGAGAACGCCATGCTCGCCGGCTCCCGCCGCACCATCTTCTCGAAGTCCATCCCGGGCGTCTTGATCACGACCCCGCTGCCGCCGATCAGGTTGGCGGTGCCCGGCGTCACGTGGATCGCGGTCACACCGATGTTCGTGTTGACCCTGTACGACGGGAACCATGGATCGACCGCATACAGCGCGTTCATCTCGGGCACGACCGGCCCGGTCAGCTCGTCGTTCTGCACCTGCCACTTCAGGTCGCCGATCCAGTCGTTGGGGAAGGCGCGCGCGATGATCGTTCCGGGCATGACGACACGGCCGCCGACATCCATGACGGGCATGTCCGACGGCGGGTCGGCCCCGGCCTCGACCATGGTGAACCGGCCGTCGTCGACCACCAGGGTCGCGTTCTCGATCGCTCCGTCGCTGATCGTGAAGACGTGTGCACCGGTGATCGCGAAGGTCACGTCGTCCGGCCCGATCGCCCCCGTCACCGGCCCGAACGGCCCCACGGCCCTGGGTTCGTCCGGCTGAGGCAAACGGGCGCGCTCATACTCGATTCGGCCATCCACGAACACCCGCTCGATCCGGTCGGCGGTCAAGTCCAGGAAGTGGCCGTCGAGGAGCACCAGGTCGGCGTCCTTGCCCGCCTCGATGCTGCCCACGCGGTGCTGCAGCCCCATCGCACGCGCGCCGTTGATGGTCATGACCTCGAGCGCCTGCTGGTCGGTCAGCCCGTGGCGCGCCAGGAAGGCCCCGTATTCGCGGAAGTCCTTGAGGTGCTGCCGCGACATGTCGGTCTGGATGCTGGCGTGGACGCCCGCGTCGAGCAGCACCTCGAGCAGGTTGATGGGCTCGGGATCGTTGAAGTACTGCACGATCATCATCGGGCCGATGACCGGGATCACATTCGTCCCCGCGAGAAGCTCCGTGAGAGGGAACACCTCTTCGGCGTGGGCGAGCGCCAGCCGGTCGACGAAGCCGTACTTCCGCGCCAGCCGCAACACCATCATGACCTCGCTGGGGTAGTGCGAGTGCGCGTGCACCATGACGTCTCCGCGGATCACCGCCGCGAAGGCCTCCAGCCGCTCGTCGACCTCGGGCGCCGGACCCAGGCCTGACTCGTGGGCCTCCTGCCGATCCAGGTATTGCCTCGCCCGCCGGAAATGGTCGTCCGCGGTGGCGTACCACCCCATCACCGTCTGCGGCGTCTCGCCCGGCCGCAACCTGACGAGCGGCCGCACCGCCATCTTGAGGTCGACGTACGGCTTGAGGATCATGTCCGGACCCGGCTCGCGCTTCATCTTGAGGGCCACCGACTGCCCGCTGGAGATGACGCCGCTGCCCGAGCGCGTGATCACCGAAGTCACCCCGCCGGAAAGCGCGACCTGGATCGTGGGGTCGTTCAGATCGAGGTTGTCGACCGCCTTCCACTCGGCGGTGACGGGCTCATCGGGCCGCGACCAGCTCATCCGGTCCAGCGCGAAATGCACATGCGCGTCGATCATCCCCGGAATCACTACCTCCGCTTCGTAGACGCGCGCATCGGGCGGTGCCGCGACGGTCGGCCCCACCGCGGCGATGACCCCGTCCCGAATCAGGATCTCGCCCGGCGTGAGGGTGCCGTTGGTGACAGTGTGGACCGTGCCGCCCCGGATGAGAATCGGCGCGTCCTGCGCGGATATGGGCGCCGGCGCGCCTGCGAAAAGGGTCAGGGCCGCCAGCGCCGCAAGGGTGGCGGGGCCTGGCTGCCGGAACGCGCGTTCCCGGCTCACGGCAACCCCAGCCGGTCCAGGAACGGCGCCACCTCGAGCAGCACGATGTCGTCCCGCTTCCGCAGTTCGTGCAGGAACGGCCCTTTGTGCCCCGCGCCGTAGGTGAGCAGAAAGCGGGCGCCCTCGCCGGCGTGCTCGTCGAGCGCGCGTTCGATGTTCGTCCAGTGCGAGGCGTTGATCGGGTCCCAGCCGCCGGGGCCCAGGTCCTCGTCGAACAGGCGGGCGTACACCTGCATGCGGATGTCGTATGCCTCGTCGTAGGCATCCGTGTGGATCCAGCGGGGGTCGTCGCCGGCACCGCCCGCCGCAAGCGCCTCGGTCGACTCGGCGGCGGCGACCCGGTACTCGGCCCATTGCTCCGCCCGCTCCGGGTCATTCGCGTAGGCGTCGAGGTAGACGGCGCGGAAGTCCGACATCGGCTCGGTCCAGCCCGCGGTCGGGATGACCACGAAGTCCAGCTCGCCCGACAGCGGGAACAGGCCCTCCATGTACTCGGGGAATCGCCGTACCCGGGGCTCGTCCACGGTGCCGGTTTCCCGGTACTCCGACCAGGCGCGCTCCCACCGGTTGGGCGGGATCTCGGTGAGCCAGTAGTCCGGGTCGATCTCGCGGACGAGGTCGCGGACGATCTCGAGGCTGAACAGGTCGCTGGTGTTGTGGCCGCTGTGGATCACGCCGACAACCACCACCTCGTTGGGCGCGGTGCCACCGGGGGCGGCCTCGGTGGCCCCCTCGGGGCCCGGGGTCGCCGGTGACTCGTGCGGAACCAGCTCGACCAGCGTGCCGGCCACCTCGTTCGCCACGAAGACGCGCTCTCCGTCCGGGTGGACGCGCACGACGATGGGCTGCTCGCCGACTTCGATGGTCTGCGCCACCGTGCGCGCCTCCAGGTCCACGACCGAGACGGTGCTGCCACCCGCGTTGTTGACGATGGCGTAACGGCCGTCGCCGGGAACCGCCACCGAGAAGGGCCGGGGACCGAGACCGGGGACGCGGCCCGTCACCTCGAACGACGCCGTGTTGATGAAGGCGAGCTCGTCGGAGCCGCCGCAGGCCACGACGTAGGTGACCTGGTCGGGGGTGAGCGCCCCGCCGGGCGGACCCAGGCAGACGTCGACGGTGGCGTCGGTTTCCGCGTTGAGGAGGTCGATCGCGGAGACGGTTCCCGCGTCCATGTTGGGCACGAACGCGTGCGAACCGTCCCACATCACGTCGGCGGGGTAGGGCCGGTCGCCGGTCTCGTGGGACGTGACCGGGACCCCGGTGCCCGTGTCCACCACCCAGAGACGATCAGCGAACTCGCTTGTGACCCAGGCCTGGCCGCGCACGGTGCCGGGCGTGAAGAGCGACGGACCCGCGCCCACGTTCCAGACCGCACCGGGGATGATTCGTCCGTCCGCGCCGAGTGCGATCAGCGTGGAGTCCGTGAACTGGGTGACGAGCCAGCCGTCCCCGGCGCGGATGAGGTCGAGGGGCGTCGTGCCGGCGT